>NZ_SMDC01000030.1 GCF_004343155.1 Marichromatium gracile | reverse complement strand
ACCTGGAGGCACTGGCGCGGATCCGCGCCGGGCTGCGCGCGGAGCTGGAGGCGAGCCCCTGGCGCGACGAGCAGGGCCTGGTGGCGCGGATCGAGACGGCCTTTCGCGCGATGTGGCGGCGCTGGTGTAGCGACGCTCGGGGTAAGTCTGGCCAAGACTGCATCGACAGGTGAAGATGGCGCCTAGCTTCGTCCCCATTGCTGCCTTCAGGAGGCCTGCTTGACCGATCATCAAGGACTCTATGATACCGCTATGCGAGAACGTCTCGCTGGGAATGAGCGAGTTGCTGAACCGCTCTTTCGAGCCTTGCTCGCACTCGCCCCGGAGCACTCTACCGCCTGGTACGAGCTGGGATCGATCTTGGTCGAACGTGGTGATTTGGACGGCGGGGTCGCATGCCTGCGCAAGGCGCGGTTGTTGGACCCGGATAAGGCACAATACCGCACGGCGCTCGCCGATGCGCAATGCCGTGCGGCGCCTGCCCCCGAGTCGGCGGTGGAACCGCCGCCGGCTGCGACCCTTGGCGAAGGTCGCGTCCCGCTCGTCGAACAGCAGCGCATCGCCGGGCTGCTGGAGCGTTCTGACCGGCTCGACAAAGCACTCTCCCGCGCTCGCGCTCTCACCGAGCACTATCCGGATGATGCCTTCGCCTGGCGTGCCCTGGGAACAGTGCACTATAAGCGCGGTGAGTCTCAGGCTGCGCTGGATGGGTTGTGGCGCGCGCTCGCCCGTACCCCAGACCACGCCGAGACGCTGAATACCCTGGCCAACGCCTTGCTCGACTTGGGCTTTCTCAATCAGGCGCGTGGTTGTGTGGAGCGCGCCCTGATACTCGCACCCGATTATGCATCGGCGCATAACACCCAAGGCATGCTCTTCAGGCTGCAAGAGCGCTTCGCGGAGGCAGAGCAATGCTATAGCCATGCGATCATGCTCCAGCCCCAGCTAGCCGAGGCGCATAGTAATCTCGGCGTGGTGTACAAGGAGCTCGGTCGTCTCGACGAGGCGCTGGATTGTTATCGCCAGGCGCTGGCGATCAATCCCGACTATTTCGAGGCGCTCAACAACATGGGGGCAGCGCTTCAGGATCTTGGGCGGCACGATGCAGCATTGAGTTGCTTCAATCGTGCGCTGACAGGTGGCAGGAACCTTCCGGTTATCGAATCGACTCGTCTCTTCACCCTCAACTACCATCCGGATCTTCCGGCCGAGTCGATCTACGCGGCCTATCGCGACTACAACCGTCGTCACGGCGAACCGGCGCG
>NZ_SMDC01000029.1 GCF_004343155.1 Marichromatium gracile | reverse complement strand
TGCGGGTGCGCTTTGAGCGCAGGGCCGATATTCACGAGGCGTTTCTCTTCCTGGGACTCGCACTCATTTGCTGGAGTGCCTTGGAGTGGGCGTAGGGCTTTTTGATAGAGCCTCTACTACTACAGCCGCATATCTTTACGGCGGCCCAGCCCCTCGCGCTCGATAATGACAGACCCTGGCCCGCGCCTGATGTCGTCGTCGCCAATCCGACCAGGCGATGACGGCATCCGGCGGGGCGCGTTCGCGCCACAACAGCGCCTCGAGCAGGCGCCGGATCTCAGGGGCGGTCAGTGCGATCCGCCCGGCGACAGCGCCCCCTTTTTCGCCCGCCGTTGCAGCACGACGAGGCAGGCATGGGCCAGCAGCGCAAGGGTGATATGGCGATGCCAAGCCGGCCAGCGGCGCACCTCATACTCGTCGAGCCCGCACTGCTGCTTGGCCAGCTCGAAGCCGACCTCGATCGCCCAGCGCTGCCCGGCGACCTTGGCCAGGCGCTCGAGCGTGGCCTCAGCGCGGGGCGCGAAGGCGATGTAGTAGGCCCGCTCCTCGGGGCGGTTGCAGTTGCGCCGCACCACCAGCCAATGCCCCCAGGTGCGCTCCTCGGCGCTGAGCTGCAGGCGCCACAGCGGCACCCAGGCCCACTCGAAGGTGCGCGCGCCCTTGCTCCCGGCGCCGACGGCGTGGCGTTGCCAGGCCGTCTCTGGCAGCGCCTTGGCCAGTGCCGCGACACGATGGGTCTGCGGGCCATCGAACCACACCGGTTCATTGCCCGCCACGGCGAGCACGAAGGGCTGTTGGCACGCCTCGAGCCACAGGCGCGGCTTGCGATCCTTGCCGTAGACGGCATCGCCCGTCACCCAGCCACAAGGCACCCCCGCATCGAGCGCGCGCTCGAGCATCGTACGCGCCAGGGCTGGTTTGGTCTGGAAGCGGCGTGCCTGCTCCGGGACACCGGCCTCGGCGCAGCGTGCCGGGTCATTCACCCAACACTTGGGCAGGTACAGCGCCCGATCGATGAAAGCCGCACCGTGCCGGCAGGCATAACACAGGAACACCCCGACTTGACTGTTCTCGACCCGGCCCGCCGTGCCGCTGTACTGGCGCTGCACCCCCACCGAGTGCGTGCCCTTCTTCAAGAAACCGGTCTCATCGACGATCAGCACCGCCTCGGCGTCGCCCAGCGCCTCGACGACGTAGGCGCGTAGCACTTCGCGCGCCGCCTCGGCGTCCCAGCGTGCCATGTTACGTTTTGTACGAAAAGTAATGCCTGATGCATCTACGGATGCAAGCAAGCGTGAACATTGCCGAGAAGCTAGTCGCCTAGTCGCCAACTTGTCGTAACGGGTGGCGATGCGTCGACAGGACTTGAGCCAGCCGAACAGCCGCTCGATGACGTTGCGCTTGCGATAGCTGGGCTT
>NZ_SMDC01000028.1 GCF_004343155.1 Marichromatium gracile | reverse complement strand
ACTCGCGCCGGTTCGCCGTGACGACGGTTGTAGTCGCGATAGGCCGCGTAGATCGACTCGGCCGGAAGATCCGGATGGTAGTTGAGGGTGAAGAGCAGACCGGACTCGGCCTGGATCAGGTCGAGATCGAGTGCACGCGCCTGCTCGAAGGCGGCGATGGCCTCGTCGAGCCGCCCGAGATCCTTGAGCACGTTTGCGCGATTGCTGTGCAGGGCCGCATCCCGGGGGGCGAGCGCACAGGCACGCTCCAGGTTGATCAGAGCCTCGTCGAGACGGCCGAGTCGCGCCTGGGCATTGCCTAGGTCGCTATAGGTCTGTGCATACTGTGGCTGCAGCCGCAGCGCGATCTGAAAGCAAGCGATCGCCGCCTCGTCCCGTCCGAGCGTACTCAACACCAGACCGAGGTCGTCGTGCGCCTCGGCTAGCCCCGGGGCCAGCACCAGCGCGTGGCGCAACAGGGCCTCGGCCTCTTGCTCGCGCCCCCGCAACGCCATCAGCGCGCCGAGGTTGGCATACCCCTGTGCAAGGTTCGGGACCAGCTCGAGCGCGCGCCGGTAACACCGCTCGGCCTCGTCGAGACGGTCCTCGCGCTGCAGGTTCAGCCCGACATTGATCCATGCCCCGGCATAGTCAGGGCGCGCGCGCAGCGCGCGCATGAAGTGCGCGTGCGCCGCGCCATGATCGCCACGATCGCACAGCACCAGACCGAGGTTGTTGAGAAAGATCGGCTCGTGCGGGCAACGGATCAGTGCGCGACGATAGTACTCCTCCGCAGCGTCAAGCTCGCCGAGCGCCCGCGCGACATTGCCGAGCGCGTTGAGCAGGTGCTCGGAGTCCGGCGCCGCGCGCAGGGCCGCGACGAATCGCGCCCTGGCCTCGACGAAACGCCCCCGCTGGAAAAGCGCGAGCCCCGCCTCCCAGTCGCGACCGATGTCAGTGTTCTGAACACCTCCGCCGCTGGAGCCGATCGGCGCACCGGGACTATCGAGCCCAGCGGCATTGTCGACGTGCCCCAAGGCTTGCTGCGCCTGAGCCAACAAGTGCAGCGCCGCCGCATCATCTGCAGACGACTCGAGCAGCTGGCGTAACCCGGTGATGGCCATGTCGGCGTCGCCACGCCCCAGACGCAGTCGCGCCAGCTGGAGGTGCGCATCGCGATGCCGCGGCGCGAGGGCGAGCAGCGCCAGATACAAAGGCTCGGCTACTTGGTCTCGACCCGCGCGCTGGTGCGCCAGGGCGGTCTCGTAGAGGGCATCGACCTCGTCCCCGCCACGCCCCTGTTCCACGTCAGGACGCGGCATGCGTACACCAGCGCCGCCACATCGCGCGGAAGGCCGTCTCGATCCGCGCCACCAGCCCCTGCTCGTCGCGCCAGGGGCTCGCCTCCAGCTCCGCGCGCAGCCCGGCGCGGATCCGCGCCA
>NZ_SMDC01000027.1 GCF_004343155.1 Marichromatium gracile | reverse complement strand
ACGGTACTCAGCGGGATGGGGCGCCCGGAGTGGATCGCCACGGACGAGGCGGGGTATGTCGAGCGGGCGGTGGCGCTGGCTGCGGACTTGGAGGCACTGGCGCGGATCCGCGCCGGGCTGCGCGCGGAGCTGGAGGCGAGCCCCTGGCGCGACGAACAGGGGCTGGTGGCGCGGATTGAGGCGGCCTTCCGCGCGATGTGGCAGCGCTGGTGTGAGCAGGCGTAACGGTGCCGGAGGATAGAGCTCGTCTGCTCCAGACCGCTGCTGCACACCATCGGGCGGGTCGCTTGGATGTCGCAGAGGCCGTCTATCGTGCGCTGCTCGCACTCGACCCCGAGGCCGCCGAGGCGCGGGAGGCGCTTGAACGTCTACGCGGTGAGCGCGCATCTACCGGCCGTACTCGATCGTGCGCGCCGCCGCAGACCGAGATCGCTGAGCCGGTGCGGCGATGCTCCGCGCCCGATCCACGGCCTCTGTTCGATGCCGTGCGCGCGAGGAACCTTGTCGAGGCCGAAGGGCATGCGCGCGAGCTGAGCGTGCATGATGACCCCTTGGGTTGGAAGGTGCTGGGCACCCTGCTGGTGCGACGTGGGGAGTTTCGCGAGGGCATGGCGGCGCTCGAACGGGCGCAGCGACTCACCCCCGATGACCCGGAGCTGCTCAACAGCCTGGGGCACGCCTGTCATCGCCTCGGGCGCTATGCTGCGGCGGCGGACCACTATCGGCAGGCGCTCGCGCTCGCGCCGGACAGTGCGGAGGTCTGGAACAACCTGGCCATGACTCTGCGTGACCAAGGAGAGCGAGAGTCTGCTTTGCAGTGCTGTGATCATGCCCTCGCGCTCGCCCCCGACTATGCCAGGGCCCAGGACAACCGTGGTCTACTGTTGCGTGAACTCGGTCGTCCCGAGGAGGCGCTGCGCGCCCATGCCCGGGCGCTCGAACTCGAACCCGGGTTCGTCGAGGCGCTGAGCAATCAGGGGCTGGCGCTCAAGGTGCTGGGCCGGGCGGAGGCGGCGCTGGCGTGCCATCGCGAGGCATTGCGTCTGCGTCCGGACGATGCCGATCTGCTCCTCAACCTCGGCGTCACCCTGGGTGATCTGAGTCATTACCAGGAGGCGCTCGAGTGCTTCGATCGCGCGCTCGAACGGCTGCCGGAGATGGTCGAGGCCCATGGCAATCGTGGGCTGGTGCTGCAGGCGCTGGGGCGGTTCGAGGCGGCCGAGCGCAGCTATCGTCGTGCACTGGCGCTGAACCCGCGAAGCATCGAGGCGCTGAACAATCTGGGGATCCTGCTCCAGGAGATGGGCCGTCTGCATGAAGCGCTGCATTGTTTGGAGCAGGCGGTGGCCCTCGATGACGAGGACGCAAACGCATACAACAATCGTGCCAGCGTTCTCAAGGACCTGGGACGATTGGACGAGGCCTTCGCTGGTTTCAAGCGTGCCCACGCGCTCAACCCCAGCCTGATCCAGGCCGAGTCCAATCTGCTCTTCACCCTCAATTACCATCCGGATCTTCCGGCCGAGTCGATCTACGCGGCCTATCGCGACTACAACCGTCGTCACGGCGAACCGGCGCGAGTGCACTGGCGCGCCCA
>NZ_SMDC01000026.1 GCF_004343155.1 Marichromatium gracile | reverse complement strand
TCCCGCACTGCTCGGGGACGACGCTGATGGAGTCGCTCCATATGGGCGTGCCCTTCGTGACCCTGGCCGAGCGCCCGAGCGTGGGTCGGATCGGGGCGACGGTACTCAGCGGGATGGGGCGCCCGGAGTGGATCGCCACGGACGAGGCGGGGTATGTCGAGCGGGCGGTGGCGCTGGCCGTGGACCTGGAGGCACTGGCGCGGATCCGCGCCGGGCTGCGCGCGGAGCTGGAGGCGAGCCCCTGGCGCGACGAGCAGGGCCTGGTGGCGCGGATCGAGGCGGCCTTCCGCGCGATGTGGCGAGGCTGGTGCCTGAGCTGAACGCTTGGCAGCCATATGAATGATCGGGTGGTGACAGCTCATGTGAGTCGCCATGCCTGGCTCTGGCACCGCAGACCGGACGAGATGAAGCAGTGACGGGGAGCTTGGCGCGTTAATTGCTTAAGCTGCAACCCCGTGGGTGCTCCCGACCGAACGAGACCGAGCGCGATGCGAGAGACCTTTCGGTCGGCCGGGTCGGGCGCCGTCGCTTCGCGGCGTGGGCGCGACAGGTCGTCGCTGCATGTTCGCCCGAGGATCGGTGGCTGTGGTGCGGTTCGGCATTCTCTGAATAGCGCTCGCTGCGGGATGCGTCAATTTATTGGCTACTGTTGTGGCTGGCGAGGATACGCTGACAATCCTTCTTCGATCGGCTGCAATCTATACAGGACAGGAAAAGGGGTCCTATCCATGGTCACCAACGACGAATCGCTCAAACTGGCCCGCGCCCATCATGCCGCGGGCAGGCTGGACGAGGCCGAGTCGCTGTATCGGGCGTGTCTCGACTCGGCGCCAGCCGAGGCCGCCGCGCACCACGGGCTCGGGGTGTTGGTGATCGAGCGCGGACAGCTCGACGCCGGGCTCGGCTTCCTGCTGCGGGCCCTGGAGCTTGCGCCCGAGAACGGCCATCACTGGGAGTCCTATGCCCAGGCCTTGATGCTGGCCCAGCGTCCGCAGGAAGGGCTGGCGGTGATCGAGCGGGCCATCGACTGCGGTCTGGACAGCGAGGCGGCACTAGGGCTGCGGGAGATGCTGCAGCGCATGTTGGCGACCCCGGCGCCGAGCGACGAGGACGCGCTGATCGCGCTGTTCGAGCAGCATCGCTTCGACGAGGTCGAGCGGCTCGCCCGTGACTGGACCGAGCGCAGGCCTTGGGATGCCTTCGGCTGGAAGATGCTGGGGGCGATGCTGGCGCAGTGCTCGCGGGGCGAGGAGGCGGTGCCGGTGCTCGAGGAGGCGCTGCGACGCGACGACCAGGACCCGCAGATCCTCAACACCCTGGGGGTCGCGCTCGAACAGGTCGGGCGGCTCGAAGACGCGGGGCTCGCCTATGCGCATGCGGCCAAGGGCTCTCCCGATTCCGTCGCCGCGCTCTACAACCTCGCCAGTCTGCTGCAGACGATCGGGCAACCGGAAGAGGCGATCGGCTATTTCGGTACGGTTCTGGCGATCAATCCCCAGCATCTGAAGAGCTACAACAACCGTGGCTCGGCGCTGCGCCAGCTCGGGCGCACGGATGAGGCGCTGGCCGACTATGGGTGCGCCCTGGAGATCGACCCCGATCATCCCGAGACCCTGACCAATCTCGGCAACGCCTTGGCCGAGCTGGGACGTCTCGACGAGGCGTTGGAGTACCAGCGCCGCGCCGTCGCCCTCAGGCCCGGACAGGCCGAGATGCTTGCCAACCTGGGTAATGTCCTCCTGCAGCTGGGGCGGGTGGAAGAGGCCGCCACAACCTATCGCGAGGCGCTGTCGAAAAAACCTCAGGACGCGGAACTCCACAGCAAACTGTTGTTCACGCTCAACTATCATTCGGAGCTCTCGGCCGAGGCGATCTTCGCCGACTACCGCGAGTTTGATCGTCGTCACGGTGAGCCGGCACGGGCGCACTGGTCCGGGCATACCAATGACCGCGATCCCGAGCGTCGGTTGCGACTGGGCTATGTCTCGCCGGACTTGCGCCTGCACTCCGCGCGTCACGTGCTCGAACCCTTGCTGATGCATCGCAACCGGCTCGACTTCGAGCTCTACGCCTACGCCGAGCTGACGCGTGAGGATGCGCAGACGGCGCGTTACCAGGGGCTGGTCGATGCGTGGATACCGACACGTGGATTGAGCGATGCCGAACTGGCCGAGCGCATCCGCGCCGACGGTATCGACATCCTGGTGGATCTGGCCGGTCACACCGCGGGCAACCGGCTGGGGGTGTTCGCGCGCAAGCCGGCGCCGGTGTCGGTCTCCTGGCTGGGCTATGGGTACACCACGGGGCTGACCGCGATCGA
>NZ_SMDC01000025.1 GCF_004343155.1 Marichromatium gracile | reverse complement strand
GCAAGGGCGTGCGCAAACCCAAGCCTGGCCGCCCTCGGACACTCAAGAAGCCCAGCTATCGCAAGCGCAACGTCATCGAGCGGCTGTTCGGCTGGTTCAAGTCCTGTCGACGCATCGCCACCCGTTACGACAAGTTGGCGACCAGCTTCTCGGCAATGTTCACGCTTGCTTGCATCCGCAGATGCCTCAGGCATTACTTTTCGTACAAAACGTAGCTGCTCACCGGGCTGCCATGCCCAGAGCCTCTGCCAGATATTTGCCAGACACTGAATTCCTGTTGGCGGCGACCTCCTCAGGCGTGCCTTCGGCAACGATGGTGCCGCCTTCCGTGCCACCGCCGGGGCCGAGATCGACGATCCAGTCCGCACACTTGACGAGGTCGAGGTCGTGCTCAACAACCACCACAGTGTTCCCGGCATCGACCAACCGGTCAAGAATGCGGACCAACATGCCCACATCCACGGGGTGTAGCCCGCGGGTCGGCTCGTCGAGGACGTAGGTGTACCCTTTTCGGCTGAGGCGCTGGGCGATCTTGATGCGCTGGCGCTCTCCCCCTGACAGCTCGGTCAGGCTCTGCCCGAGGCGCAGGTAGCCGACGCCCACTTCCAGCAGAATCTGGAAGCGTTTGCGGACCTCAGGCGAGCGGAAAACATCCTGTGCCTGCTCTACCGTCAGGTCGAGGACATCTGCGATGGTATGGCCGGCATAGCGATAGCTGAGGGTCTTCTCGTTGAACCTTCGGCCATTGCACGCCTCGCACACTTCCTTTAAGTCGCCCAAGAAATGCATGTCCAGACGCGTGTATCCTAATCCCTCGCAGACGGGGCAGGCGCCCTCGCTGTTGAACGCGAAGAGCGACGGTGGCATGCCCGTCGCCCGGGCGAACTCGGCCCGCATGTCGTCGAAGGCGTCAACATAGGTGACGACCACCGAGCGCGACGAGCTACCGATCGGCGATTGGTCGATGACGATTGCATCAGGTATTTGGCGCAGCAGTTCCTTGATGAGAGAACTCTTGCCCGATCCGGAGACCCCCGTGATGCAGTTGAGCGCACTCTTGTAGAAATGTGCGCTGACGCCCTTGAGATTGTTAAGGCTGGCCTGCCGAACCTCCAGCGCCTTGGTGCACTTGCGGCGGCATTTCGGTAAGGGTATCGTGTGCCTTCCCGACAGAGCCAATCCGGTCGGGCTGTCGGTTTCGGCGATTTCTTCCGGCGTGCCAGCTTTAAGGACTTTTCCGCCATAAGATCCGGCGTGGGGACCGACGTCGACGATGACGTCGGCCTTACGAATGATTGCCAGATCGTGCTCGACCACCACCACCGAGTTCTGCTTCGCCGCCAGTGAGCGCAGCAATGTCACCAGCCTTTCGCTGTCTGCCGGGTGCAGCCCGGCGGATGGTTCATCAAGAACGTATATGATCTCGCGGAACGCACTGCCGAGTTGACGGGCAAGCTTGACCCGCTGCGCCTCACCGCCGGACAGAGTGTCGATAGAGCGGTTCATTGTGAGATAGCCGACACCCACCTGCTCTAGATGCTCCAGCCGTCCGGTCACTGCGCTGACGATCCGTTGGGCGACCACCCCCTCGAGACCGTCCAGCAGAGGTCTAAGTCGCCGCACTTCCATGTTGAGCAAATCGACGACGCTATAGCCGCAGACCCTCACAGCCCGCGCGGCAGCGTTCAGTCTGGACCCTCCGCATTGATGGCAGGGTGCATTGACGAAGAACTGTGCGTCGTATTCCTTGCCGCCTCGGCTGTCTGACGCCCGTTTCATCAGGCGACTGATGATCCCTTCATAAGTGAAGGTCTGGACGTATCCGGGATCATGATTACTGTATTCCAGAGGAGGATGAAACAATAATTTTTCCATCTCGTCGTCAGAAAAATACTGTAAAGGCTTGTTCATATCGAACATGCCTACAGCAGCGACAATATTCCAATAACGGCCGCCGACCTTCCATGTGCGATGGCGGATTGCCCCCTGCTGCAGCGACTTGTTCATATCGAGTAGCAGGGATTTTTCGACCTCAAGACTAACGCCTAGGCCAGAACACGACTCGCATGCACCTTTCGGCGTGTTGAATGAGAATTCGCCTGCCGATAGAGCTGGAGTTCCAACTCGCGAAAAAATAAGTCTAATAAATGAATATATGTCTGTAACCGTCCCAACCGTTGATCTGGGATTACGCGCCAGCGGCTTTTGGTCTATGGCAATTGCCGGGGATAGCCCTTTGATCTCGTTGACCTGTGGCGGACTGACACTCCGCATTGCTTGACGCGCATAGGCATTAATGGAATTTAGCAGTTCGCTTTGCGCTGCCGCGAACAAAGTATCGAATACCAATGAAGATTTCCCGGAACCAGACACGCCCGTAACAACGACAAACTTATTTCTCGGGATTCTGACATCAACATTTTTGAGATTATTCTCGCACGCACCGGAGATCACGATATCCATAGATGCTTTTCCGAACCATTAAGAGGCTCTAACACAAAGCCGTTCGCGTTGTCAGAGGCGTCGAGATCACGCACACATTGACGGAGGATAGCCATGGCCAAGCCGTTGCGGCAGCGCCCTAACCGATAGGATTTTGAATCGTTCGGTGTTTTCGACTCACCCACAATAAATCACACGCACATCGTGGCGTTTTAGTGATGAATGAAGATCCAGAGTGCACCCTTATGGTTTTCCTGGTTCTTCGAGAACACGAGCGACTTTCTCACCAAGCGGGAAATACGCTGCCGGAGTGTACCGTTGAACCGTTCGATGTGGTTAGTTTCCCCTTGGGACTTCGCACTGGGGTAATGTCGGTGTGCAGGGATGATCCGCGCATAGGCGCTCCAGAAATCTGTGTAGGCGGGAGCGGAAGCCTGATATTGCGCTGGGATGGAATCCCACAGAGCCTGTGCGGAGCGCTCCGTACGATCGCCAACATGGACCCCGACGACACGCCGGGGCAGGCGATCCATGGCGAGCCAGATCCATTGTTTGTTCAGGCGTTTTCCGACAAAAGACCACAGCTCGTCACACTCCAGGATCACTCGTAGGATGTGGTGTTTTTTTAGCGCGACCTGACGAGGAACCTTCTTGTACTTCTCATTCACGTAGTTCTGCAGCCAAGCCTCGGAGACCTTCACCGCACGGGCAATTCCGGCCAGGGAGATTTTATCCAACAGCAACCGATCGATCAGTTCGCGGGTTTCCTGAGAAACCGGCCCCTTGGCAGGATGGAGAACGAACTGGCTGCCACAATTTTGACACTTGCACAACCGCCTTTTCAACCGGTTGAATCCATTTTTGGTCACATGGTTGAAGTGACACTGCGGGCATGTCAGATATATCTTCTTCACCCTTAAAGCAAGAGATTCTGATCTTATCGAAACCTACGGTCAGGGCACTACCGCCGTTGCTGCCCGATGACCTGTGGGCCGAAATCGAACCCTTGCTGCCGGCGCCCAAGCCGCGCCGATATCGCTACCCTGGCCGCAAGCCGATCG
>NZ_SMDC01000024.1 GCF_004343155.1 Marichromatium gracile | reverse complement strand
GCGCGGCTTGGGCGCCGGCAGCAAGGGTTCGATTTCGGCCCACAGGTCATCGGGCAGCAACGGCTTGGCCATGGCTATCCTCCGTCAATGTGTGCATGATCTCGACGCCTCTGACAATGCGAACGGCTTTGTGTTAGAGCCTCTTAAAGAAAGAGATTCTGATTTTATCGAAACCTATCGGTCAGGGCATTACCCGCACCGTCAGGGGCGAGAGGTTGTACTGCGCAGCCAAGACTTTGGTCGGCAACGTCGAGGCCTGCAGCTCAAGACGAATCGCCGGGGTGGTGCCGGCATTTTTGTGCAAACGGATCTCCATCGACGATAAGGCTCCCGGGCTGTGGACAGTTGCGCGAGCGGTGGTTTCGTGAATCAGAAGCTCAAGCACCTCGCGGGCTCGGAACAAAGGATAGCTTCGACGGGGAACATGATCTCGCGGGACGTGACAGCTACGCACCAGGCGCGACGTAGCGAAGCAGCAATCCGCTGGTGTGTGGACAGGGGGGGGCGGTAGCTTGGTCTGCGATACGCTGCGCGACCTTCGCACGGAAGTCCGGCTCGAAGACAGTCGTGAACCGATCGTAGACCTGCCGGGCGGTCACCTTCCAAGGGCTGACGCCGATGTCGCCGTTACTGTTGATGGTGAGATTGGGAATGCCCTGTAGATTCACGTACCGGAAGCCTCGGACCTCCAACTCAGCCCGACGCTTCATTGCCATCGGGATCCGGCGGGGGCTGAGACTGAACTTCAAATCGACTTGGGGACTAGTACCGTTTGTGGCCAATTCTTCCAGCATCGCGTCGAAGGTGGAGTCCTCCAATATATGCCCCATCTCGGCCGCTCCCCGGCCGACCGCCTGGAATTCGAACAGGCTGATGAGCCTGGCGCCGCGCCCGGCGAAGGTTTCGATCATCTCCCGGAGATGGCCGGCGTTGGCGCGGTGAAGGGTCGTCCGCACCGTGAAGGGAACCCCGTCCGCTGACAGCCTCGCCATGGCGCGGAACACGGGGGTGAGCTTGGTCGGACGCAGAACGCTCTGTAACTCATCCGTATGTCCTTCGATCGAGATGCGCAGTTCGCCCAGCGCGCGCAGGATGTCCGGCCGAACCTTGATCGGCACGGTACCGCTGGTGGTGAGCGTCAGGGCCTTGAGAGCAGCCGGAGAGAGCGCGGCCAGTATGTCGTCAATGTCGGGCCGCAGGAACAGCTCACCGCCTTCGAGGTGAAGGTCGGCGTCAAAGCACTGGCACAGCCACGAAATGATGGAAATGCAATCGTCTGTCGACAGAATCGATCCGGGAGATTCGCCTAGCTTGAGCGCCTCATAATAGCAGTGCGTGCAGCTCAGGTTGCACGACGGCGTCAAATACATATGTATGCCTAGCGCCTTCATGCGGATACCCCTATATTGGCAAGGTCCTTGGTCATTTTATACTTCATATTGTCCGAAGTAGGGTTCAACCCATCCCCTTACATGTTGCATCCTGAGGTTCCCCCCGAATTTCGTCCCCCAAGGATTGAAGTAGACTGACGATCAACGCTTGGATGGCACGATGCAGAAGATCCCGAAGCGGGTATACACGCTGGAGTTCAAGGAGCAGGCGGTCAAGCGGGTGCAGTCGGGGCGCAGTATCACCTCGGTGGCGCGCGAGATGGGTTTGGTGGAGCAGACGGTACGCAACTGGGTGCGGCGCAGCGAGGCGGGGAAGCTGGAGTCGAGCGCGGGCAAGGCGGTGACGCCCGAGGAGATGGAGCTGTCGCGGCTGCGCGCCGAGGTTGCCGAGCTTCGCGAGGAGAACACGATCCTGCGAAAAGCGACGGCGTACTTTGCGAAGGATGCGCTGTGAAGCACGCCTGGATCGATGCGCATCGCGGCGCGTGCGGCCTACGTCGGCTGTGCGCGCTGCTGGGCGTGAGTGTGAGCGGCTATCGGGCCTGGGCAGCGCGGCGGCCAGCGCCAAGGGCTGAGTGACGCACAGCTGACGTTACTGCTGCAGGCCATCCACGCCGAGACCGGTGGCACCTACGGCAGTCCGCGGATGGTGCGGGCGCTGCGCGCCCGTGGCCTGAGCGCGAGCAAGGCGCGTGTGGAGCGGCTGATGCGTGCGCACGGCCTACGCGGCCGTCATCGGCGTCGCGATCGCGTCACGACCGACTCGAGCCACCGTCTTCCCGTCGCCGAGAATCTGCTCGCCCGGGACTTCCGGCCCAGCGCCCCGAATCAGGTATGGATCGCCGATATCACCGATCTCTGAACCGATGAGGGCTGGTTCTATCTGGCCGTCGTCCTCGACCTGTTCAACCGCGAGGTCGTCGGCTGGTCGATGTGCATACGCATGGGTGCCGAGACTGCACTCGACACTCGGCTATCGTTCTCCCGTCGAGTTCATGCAACAGTGGGAGGGCGAGACAGCGCCGCGACCAGACGGTCGCATGAGACCAACCCCTTGGGAGGCGAAAAAACAGGCGAACCTCACTGGCCACCACACGCTTCGACTCCGCCCTGAGTCTGGAGCAGACCATCTCCCGCTACGTCCAGGTCTGCAACCAGCACATCCTCCAGAAAGCGCTCAGGCACATCGCCTCGATCCAAGCGCTCAAGGAGTGGGCACAGAAACGGCCTGAGTTATTCAATAAGCGGGTATAAAATCTCAGGGGACTTGACACGTAGCAAAGGCACGACTGATGAGACGCCTGCGGGACATGCGTGACTACGGCATCGGAGGAACCCCCCTGCACTGGGCGCGCGATTTCTGCCCGCAAGGTCAGCTTGCCCTTAAACTCGAGCAGTTCAACGCCACCGGGAGCATCAAGGCCAGGACCGCATACTATCTGCTGTCGGACATGATCCGACGAGGCCAAATCGAGCCGGGGTGTCGGATTGTCGAATCGACATCGGGAAATCTGGGCCTGGCGCTTGCGGCACTGGTGCCGGACATCGGGGTGGGTGTGACTTGCCTGGTCGATCCTACGGTGCTGGAACGCAAGGTCGACAGGCTGCGAGCGTGCGGAGCGGAGGTGCGCATCGTCGAGCGTGGCGTGCATCCTGACCATCGGTCTGCCCGCATTGCTGAAGCCGAACGTCTGGGCCGCCAACCCGGCTGGCTGTGGCTCAACCAGTACGCCAACGAAGCCGGAATGCTGGCACACGAAGAGACGACCGGACCGGAAATCCTTCGGGCGCTGGACGGGCGGGTAGATGTGGTCGTGGCCCCCGTCGGCACGAGCGGAACCCTTTTGGGCATTGCACGGGCGCTGAAAGCGCACCGCCCGGACATCAGGATGATAGCGGTCGAGCCCGCGGGGTCGACCATCTTCGGAGGTCGTCCGGGCAGCTACTTGTCCGCGGGGGCTGGGCTGCATAGACCGTCTCCGCTTCTGCTCCGACATGCCCATTACGTCGATGGCTTCAGCAAAGTCGACGATGAAACTGCGATCCAAACCTGCTTGGCGGTTGCCGAACGGGAACCCTGCTCCATCGGGATCACCGCAGGGGCCGCCGTGGCTGTGGCCGCACATATCGCCACCGGGAATCACGACCAGATTGTCGTCGCCATCGTTCCTGATGCCGCGGACAACTACGAGCAGATCCAAAGCCTCCCGGCGCCCTCGGCCAGGCCAGAGATAGCGGTGGCGGTCACCGATGCCGGCGAATGGCATCGGCATCTGTCCCTTGCTTGCCGGTTTGCTCCCCGATGACCGGCCGGTCGACGGCGGAAACCCGGCTTCCGCTTGCCGAGGCGCTACTACTACTACAGCCGCACATTTTTTGTGTTGTGATATGTAGACTCAACGGCTTTGTTTTCAAACAACATGAAGTACAGCGAGGTCTCTGGCTGGGAGACGGAACTGGGCGCGATCCATCAACGCCTGGCGGCGTGTTTTCGTCGTCCTGAGCCGCGCGCCCGAGCGCGGGGTTATCTGCAAGGGCTGCTGACGACAGTGCCACGCAAGAACGGTTGGCAGCTGGCCGAAACCTTGGGCGAGCGGCGTCCGGATGAGGTGCAGCGGTTGCTTACGTTTTGTACGAAAACCCTGCTTGATACACTGACCTCGTTCTTGCAGGAGAAGAGGCCAGATGTCGAGACGTTACGAACTCCCAGAAGAGGC
>NZ_SMDC01000023.1:0-2500 GCF_004343155.1 Marichromatium gracile | reverse complement strand
CGCGTTAGTGGAAGCGTCTGGAAAGTCGCGCGATACAGGGTGATAGCCCCGTACACGAAAACAAGATTTCAGTGATGACGAGTAAGGCGGGACACGTGACATCCTGTCTGAAGATGGGGGGACCATCCTCCAAGGCTAAATACTCCCTACCGACCGATAGTGAACCAGTACCGTGAGGGAAAGGCGAAAAGAACCCCGTTGAGGGGAGTGAAATAGAACCTGAAACCGTCTGCGTACAAGCAGTGGGAGCTCCTTCGGGAGTGACTGCGTACCTTTTGTATAATGGGTCAGCGACTTACTTCTCAGTGGCAAGCTTAACCGAATAGGGGAGGCGTAGCGAAAGCGAGTCTTAAATGGGCGTCTTAGTCGCTGGGAGTAGACCCGAAACCGGGCGATCTACCCATGGCCAGGGTGAAGGCGCGGTAACACGCGCTGGAGGCCCGAACCGGGATCTGTTGAAAAAGATTCGGATGAGCTGTGGGTCGGAGTGAAAGGCTAATCAAGCTCGGAGATAGCTGGTTCTCCCCGAAAGCTATTTAGGTAGCGCCTCGTGGATGACTGCTGGGGGTAGAGCACTGTTTCGGCTAGGGGGCCATCCCGGCTTACCAAACCGATGCAAACTCCGAATACCAGCAAGTTTGACCACGGGAGACAGACGGCGGGTGCTAACGTCCGTCGTCGAGAGGGAAACAACCCAGACCGCCAGCTAAGGTCCCTAAATCATGGCTCAGTGGGAAACGATGTGGGAAGGCCCAGACAGCCAGGAGGTTGGCTTAGAAGCAGCCACCCTTTAAAGAAAGCGTAATAGCTCACTGGTCGAGTCGGCCTGCGCGGAAGATGTAACGGGGCTCAAGCCATGTACCGAAGCTGCGGATGCGTGTAAACGCATGGTAGGGGAGCGTTCTGTAAGTCTGCGAAGGTGTGCTGTCAGGCATGCTGGAGATATCAGAAGTGCGAATGCTGACATGAGTAACGACAAAGGGAGTGAGAGTCTCCCTCGCCGAAAGCCCAAGGTTTCCTGCGCAACGTTCATCGGCGCAGGGTGAGTCGGCCCCTAAGGCGAGGCCGAAAGGCGTAGTCGATGGGAAGCAGGTTAATATTCCTGCACCAGCTGTAACTGCGATGGGATGACGGAGAAGGCTAGGTCAGCCGGCCGATGGTAGTGCCGGTCCAAGCGAGTAGGGAGTGTCCTTAGGCAAATCCGGGGACACAATCCTGAGACGTGATGACGAGTTCCCACGGGAACGAAGTGATTGATGCCAAGCTTCCAGGAAAAGTCTCTAAGCTTCAGGTTACAGATGACCGTACCCCAAACCGACACAGGTGGGCAGGGTGAGAATCCCAAGGCGCTTGAGAGAACCCTGGTGAAGGAACTAGGCAAAATGGTACCGTAACTTCGGGAGAAGGTACGCCCTTGGTAGGTGAAGCGACTTGCTCGTGGAGCCGAAGAGGGTTGCAGTGACCAGGCCGCTGCGACTGTTTATTAAAAACACAGCACTCTGCAAACTCGTAAGAGGACGTATAGGGTGTGACGCCTGCCCGGTGCCGGAAGGTTAAGTGATGGGGTTATCTTCGGAGAAGCTCTTGATCGAAGCCCCGGTAAACGGCGGCCGTAACTATAACGGTCCTAAGGTAGCGAAATTCCTTGTCGGGTAAGTTCCGACCTGCACGAATGGCGTAACGATGGCGGCACTGTCTCCACCAGGGACTCAGTGAAATTGAAATCTCGGTCAAGATGCCGAGTACCCGCGGCTAGACGGAAAGACCCCGTGAACCTTTACTATAGCTTTGCACTGGACTTTGAACCTACTTGTGTAGGATAGGTGGGAGGCTTTGAAACAGTGGCGCCAGCTGCTGTGGAGCCAACCTTGAAATACCACCCTGGTATGTTCGGAGTTCTAACCTCGGTCCGTGATCCGGATCAGGGACAGTGCATGGTGGGTAGTTTGACTGGGGCGGTCTCCTCCCAAAGCGTAACGGAGGAGCACGAAGGTACCCTCAGCGCGGTCGGAAATCGCGCAATGAGTGCAAAGGCATAAGGGTGCTTGACTGCGAGACAGACACGTCGAGCAGGTACGAAAGTAGGTCTTAGTGATCCGGTGGTTCTGTATGGAAGGGCCATCGCTCAACGGATAAAAGGTACTCCGGGGATAACAGGCTGATACCGCCCAAGAGTTCATATCGACGGCGGTGTTTGGCACCTCGATGTCGGCTCATCACATCCTGGGGCTGAAGTCGGTCCCAAGGGTATGGCTGTTCGCCATTTAAAGTGGTACGCGAGCTGGGTTTAGAACGTCGTGAGACAGTTCGGTCCCTATCTGCCGTGGGCGTTGGAGACTTGAGGGAAGCTGCTCCTAGTACGAGAGGACCGGAGTGGACGTACCCCTGGTGTTCCGGTTGTCACGCCAGTGGCATTGCCGGGTAGCTATGTACGGACGGGATAACCGCTGAAAGCATCTAAGCGGGAAGCCCCTCCCAAGATGAGGTCTCCCTGGGCACT
>NZ_SMDC01000022.1 GCF_004343155.1 Marichromatium gracile | reverse complement strand
ACATCTGCTTCGGCGTGTTCAAGAACCGTCGTCCCTACCAGCCCGATTACGCTTCTGCGGCTTGACGGGAAAGACGGTATCTTTGCGGTTCAATCCGCTGGCGGCTGGCGGCTGGCGGCTGGCGGCTGGCGGCTGGCGGCTGGCGGCTGATGCGCTATCAGCTCGCGACCACCATCAACCCGAACCCCAGCGCCAGCAGCGCGGCGACCAGGATCAGCCGCAGCGCGCGGCGCAGGTCGGCGCCGTCGAGGTCGGCGGGCCAGTCGGGATCGCCGATGTAGGCCTCGCCCATCAGCACGCCGCCGTACCACACCGGACCGAGCAACCGCACCCGCAGCGCCCCGGCGCAGGCCGCCTCGCTCCAACCCGAGTTCGGGCTCGGCAGCAGCGTGCGATAGCGCAACGCCGGCCACACCAGCCGGGGATGGCCGCGCAACAGCGCGGCGGCGAGCGCGATCAGCGGCACCGAGAGACGCGCCGGCAGCCAGTGCACCACATCATCCGAACGCGCCCCGGCCCAGCCGAAGCGACAATAGCGATCGTTCTTGTAACCGATCATCGAATCGAGCGTGGAGATCGCCTTGACCACCACCAGCCCCGGCACCCCGAACAGACACAAGGCCCACAGCGGGGTGAGCACGCCGTCGGTGAGATTCTCCGACAGGCTCTCGATGGTGGCGCGGACGATCCCGGCGCGATCGAGCCGGTCGGTGTCGCGCCCGACCAGCATCACCATGTGCCGTCGCGCCGCCGGCAGATCATCGAGCGCGCGCAGCACCCGCAGCCCCTGACCGAGCAGGTCGCGGGTACAGAGCAGGCTGTAGGCGATGAACAGATCCCAGCCGAAGGCCAGCGCCGGGTGCAGCGCAGCGAACCCGAGATGGCCGACCCACCACACCCCGAGCGCGCCGCTGACCACCAGCAGCCAGTGCAGCACGCCCCCGAGATAGCCATCGAGCCCGCGCGCGAAGAGCACGCGCTCGCAGGTCTGGATCCAGGCGCCGATCAGCCGGACCGGGTGGAGACGATAGACCGGATCACCGAGCAAGGCATCGAGCAGACAGGCGCCGAGGACCAGCGCGACGGAAGAGGTCAGTTCCATTTGCGCGCAAACCCCTCGACCACCGCCAGTGCCGCCAGCTCGGCGGGCGCAAGCCCCGGTTCGGCGAGCAGACGCTCGCGCAGCGCCACGAAGGCATCCGGACACACCGCCACCGCCGCGCCGAGCTGCGCGGCCTGGTTGAGCACCGCCTCGCGGGCGATCTCGGCGTGCAACACCCCGTCGCGGGCCAGATCCAGCACCTCGGCCAGGGCGAAGGCCGCCGCCGCGCTCAGCGGGTCGTGCACCAGCGCCTGCAGGTTACGGGCGAAGACCTCGGCAAGCTCGGCCGACAGCCAGCGCTCGGCGGCGCGGCACAGCGCCTGCTCGTCGCAGCCGTGACGCCCGAGCGCGCCGCAGAGGTTGCGCCGCAGCTCGGGACAGAGCCCGTTTTGCAACAGCAGCGAGCGGGTCACCGCCTGATGGGTGGCGTGCCCGAGCAGCTCGCCGAGCAGGTTGTGCCCGCCGGCCCACTGCCGCTCCCATTCGCCCTCGCGCGCCAGCGGCGCGGCGATGGCGAGCTGATCGGTGCCGGTGCCGGTGGCCAGCGCGCTCGATTGCAGGCTGGGCACACGTAGATCGAGCACCGCCGCGCTCTTGCCCTCGGTCACCAGGGTCGCGGCGCGCACCAGACAGGCGGGCGTACAGGGCTGATTGATGAACACCAGGGTGATGATGGTACCGGCGCCACGCTCGGGTGGCGCGGTCTCGGACGCGGCACCGCGTGCCCGACAGCCCTCCTCGCACTCCACCCAACCGGCGCGATCCCCGGCACGGGTGGCGTTACCGAGCACCCCGGCGGTGGCGGCCACGGTCACCGCCAGATCGCCCTCGGCGGCGCGCCCGAGCACCGCGCACTGCATGTTGGCGGCGGTGGCCATCAGCGCGGTGCGCGACGGCGGCAACCCGGCATCCTCGCAGGCGCGCACATGATAGCCACCCGGCCCCTCGTCGACCGCGGTGGCCCCGCGCGGATCGTGCGCCACGCCCTCGCAGCCCTGGTGATTGGCCACATGGCTCAGATCCTCGCGCAGCCCGCCGTTGATCCGGCAGGTACTGAGCACCCGGTGCGGTCGCGCCAGCGCGGCGTACAGATAGCGGCCCCGACGATGGAGCTGATAACGATCGGTCTCTTCGAGCAACATGGGCGGGACCTGAGAGTGGCTGAATCGTGGGGGCGAGGAAAGGTCTTCGGCGGCCAGCGGGATTGAACCGCAAAGCCGCGAAGGGCGCAAAGATGAGCCGGACGGGCCGGATAAGGCGCGACATGCTTGGCGAAAAAGGCCGATGAACAGCGGCGATGGCCGAGGATGGTTCGACCGCGCCCCCTGCAATCAAGGGACGCGCGAAGTGACCTTGGTTACCGGGTAAACAATCAGCCCTCAGCCGCCAGTGGACGCCTGCATCGCGAGACAGTCATCGGAAGGATGAACCGCCACACTGTCGACTGCCCCCGCCAGGAAGCCCATCACGCGCTTCTCTGCTTCGCGTCCTTTGCGCCTTTGCGGTTCACTGTCAATCCTCGCGCGCCGGGCGGAAGCGGCGCGGGAAGCTGGCGTCGTAGAGCTTGGAGGTGGCACGCGGGGCGTGCTGGCGGGCGCCGAGCGCGGGGCTGACCAGGATCAGCGCCTGACGCTCGACCTTGGCCTCGCGGCAACGCGCGGCGATGTCGGCGATGGTGCCGCGCAGCACCAGCTCCTCGCCCGGCCAGGTCGCCTTGTGCACCACCACCACCGGCGCATCGGCAGCCCAACCGGCCTCCTCCAGGGTCTGGGCGATCGACTCGATGCGCTCGATCGAGAGGAAGATGCAGAGGGTGCAGCCGTGCGCGGCGAGCCCGGCGAAGTGCTCGCGCTCGGGCATCTTGGTACGCTCGGAGACGCGGGTGAAGATCACCGTCTGGGTGACCTCGGGCAGGGTCAGGCACTCGCCGGCGGCCGCCGCCGAGGCCATCGCCGAGGACACCCCGGGGACGATGCCGACCTCGACCCCGGCGGCGTCGAGCGGGCGCGCCAGCTCGGCGACCACGCCGTAGAGGGTCGGGTCGCCGGTCTGCAGACGCACCACCGTCTGGCACCGCGCGGCGCGATCGAGCAGCCACTCGGTGACCTGCGCCAGGTCCATCGACTTGGAGTCGGCGATCTCGCACTCCGGCGAGGCCCACTGCAGCGCGGTCTCGGCCACCAGCGAGCCGGTGTAGAGGATGGCATCGGCCTCGGCCAGCAGCCGGGTACCGCGCACCGTGATCAGGTCGGGCGCGCCCGGTCCGGCGCCGACGAACCACACCTTACCCATGGGCTCGGCTCCTGCGCGATGCGACGCGTGCGCGGATCAGGGATGGGGTCGGTTGCATGGGGCGCGGTCCTCTCGTATGGTCAAGGCCAAAGCCGAGTATTCTTGTAACCCATGTCACCCCTTGTCAAACCACCCGCGCCCGGCCCGCTAGAGCGGCCCTGCCCCACCACCCGTCCCCAGCAGCGATGACCCCCGACCCGACCCCGGACGTCCTCGTCGCCGGTGGCGGCACCGCGGCGCTGTGCGCGGCGATCAGCGCACGCCGCGCCGGCGCCCGGGTGACCCTGCTCGAACAGGCGCCCCGCGCACGACGCGGCGGCAACACCCGTCATGCGCGCAACTTCCGCTATGCCCACGACACCGCCAACGCGCTGTCGAGCGGTCCCTATCCGGCTGCGACCTTCCTCGCCGACCTGCAAGGGGTGACCGAAGGCGGGGCCGACCCGCAGCTCGCCCGGCGGCTGGTCGAGCGCTCGGCCGACCTGCCCGCGTGGCTCGGCGGCTGCGGGGTGGCGCTGCAGCCGCGTGCCGGCGGGGTGCTGCCGCCCTCGCGCAAGACCGCCTTCCTGCTCGGCGGCGGCACCGCGATGATCAACGCGCTCTATGCCGAGGCCGAACGGCTCGGCGTCACCATCCACTACCAGTACGCGCTCGAGGACCCGGGCCTGGACGGCGAGCGGGTCGGGCGGGTCGGCGTGCGCGACCCGCACGGCGCGACCCTGCACCTCGCCCCCGGTGCGTTGATCCTCTGCAGCGGCGGCCCCCACGCCAACCGCGACTGGCTCGCCCGGCACTGGGGGGCGCGCGCTGCCGGCATCCTCAATCGCGGCACCCCCTACTCCGAGGGCCGAGCGCTGCTGCGCCTGCTCGAACAGGGCGCCGAGCCGATCGGCGACCCGGGACGCGCCCACCTGGTCGCGATCGACGGGCGCTCGCCGGTCGATGACGGCGGCATCGTCACCCGGGTGCGCTGCATGCCCGCCGGGATCGTCGTCGACAGCGCCTGCCGACGCTTTCTCGACGAGGGCGGCGACACCGCCTCGACCCGCTACGCCCGCTGGGGCCAACGGCTGATCGACTGTCCCGACCAGGTCGCCTATCTGGTGCTCGACACCCCGGCGTGGCAGAGCGCCCCACCCTCGCTCTACCCACCGATCACGGCCCCGACCCCGGAGGCGCTGGCCGTGCGCCTCGGACTCGACCCGGCGGCGCTCGTTGCCACCCTCGCCGCCTACAACGCCGCCGTGCGCCCGGGCGAGACCCCGGAGGACGGCCACACCGAGGGGCTGGAGCCGCCCAAGAGCGGCCATGCGCGGGTGCTCGACACCCCGCCCTTCGCCGCCTACCCGATGCGCCCGGGCATCACCTTCGGCTACCAGGGCCTCGCCGTCGCCCCCGACACCCGGGTGCGGCTGACGCGCGGCGGGGTCGCCACCAACCTGTTCGCCGCCGGGGTCGCGATGCAACCCAACCTGATCCCGCGCGGCTATGTCTCCGGACTCGCGCTCGCCATCGGCATGGTGTTCGGGCGCATCGCCGGCGAGGAGGCGGCGAACCATGTCCTCAACTGACCCCCGCGCCGAGACGCGGCGCGTGCTCGCCATCTGCAACGCCTGCGGCTACTGTAACGGCTTCTGCGACGTCTTCGAGTCGGCGCGGCTGCGCCCGGCGCTGACCGACACCGACCTCGAACACCTCGCCCACCTCTGTCACCACTGTCGCAACTGTCTCTATGCCTGCCAGTACGCGCCGCCGCACCCCTTCGCGGTCAACGTCCCCCGGGCGCTGACCGCGCTGCGCCACCACGCCTATGTGCGCCACGCCTGGCCGCGCCCGCTGGCGCGGCTGCTGGTCCATGCCCCGGCGAGCGCGCTGCTGGTGGCGCTGGCGACCATCGTGCTGGTACTCGGCGCGGTGCTCACGCTGGTGCCGCATGCGGTACTGTTCGCCGCGCACCAGGGCCCCGGTGCCTTCTATGCCGTGATCCCCTGGGGCTGGATGAGCCTGCTCGCGGCGCTGCCGCTCGGTTGGTCGCTGCTGGCCGTCGCCGTGTCGCTGCGCCGGGTGTGGCGCGAGGGCGCGAGCGCCGGCGAGCCGCCACCGGGCTGGCGCGACTGGCGCGGCGCGCTCGCCGACCTCGTCACCCTGCGCAACCTGCGCGGCGGCGGTCCCGGTTGCAACGACCTCGACGACCGCCCCTCGCACTGGCGCCGTCGGCTGCACCACACCCTGCTGCTCGGGCTGCTCGGCTGTCTCGCCGCGACCACGATCGCCACCGTCTACCACCATCTGCTCGGGCTGCAGGCGCCCTACCCCTGGTGGAGCCTGCCGGTGGTACTCGGCACCCTCGGCGGACTGGCGATGACGGTCGCCACCCTCGGTCTGGCCTGGCTCACCCTGCGCGCCGATCCGACACCGAGCACCAGCGCGAGCCGTGGCGCCGACGCCGCGCTGCTCGCACTGCTCGCCGCCGTCGCACTCAGCGGTCTGGCGCTGCTCGGCTGGCGTGCCACCGCCGCGATGGGCGTACTGCTCGCGCTCCACCTCGCCACCGTGATCGCCTTCTTCCTGCTCATCCCCTACAGCAAGCTCGTCCACGGCGGCTACCGCGCCCTCGCCCTGCTGCGCGAGGCCGCGGCGAGGCGTCGGCGGATCCGGCGCGCGGCCGGCGATGCTTGAACCGCGGAGCAGCTTTCAGCCACCAGCCGCCAGCTGACAGCCCCCAGCGGAGAGCGCCGACGCTCAGTGACTGGCGACTGGTGGCTGGTGGCTGAGGCCGGTGTGCGGCCGGGATGTTTGAACCGCGGGGCAGCTTCCAGCCACCAGCTGACAGCCGCCAGTGGGGAGGGCCGACGCGCATGACTGGCAAGGTTCGGCGCACGGCCGGGGATGCTTGAACCGCTAAGATACTGTCTTTCCCGTCAACCGCCGATCATGCACACCAGTCTCCCCGACTGGAGGCTGGATGCTGATCGCTGGAGGCTGGCTCGAACCGCAAAGATACCGTCTTTCCCGTCAAGCCGCGGAAGCGTAATCGGGCTGGTAGGGACGACGGTTCTTGAACACGCCGAAACAGATGTGGGC
>NZ_SMDC01000021.1 GCF_004343155.1 Marichromatium gracile | reverse complement strand
GCTCGACGGCGGACTCGGCGCCGATATCCTCGTCGGCGGCAGCGGCAACGACCAGCTTGCTGGCGGCTTTGGCGCCGACACCGCCGAGGTCGCCGGCAGCATGACCGAGCTGACGCTGACGCGCGCGGCCGACGGCTCGGCCACCCTGGTCAGCGCCAGCGGCACCGATACCCTCGGCGCCGATGTCGAGCTGCTGGTCAGCACCGCCGATGGCGCCATCACCCTGGTGCAGACCTTCTCCTCCGCCCGCCACCCCGGGCTCGGCATCGACGCCACTTTCGACGCCGCCTTCTATCTCGCCGCCAACCCGGATGTCGCCGCCGCCGTCGCCAGCGGCACCATCGCCGACGCCGAGACGCACTTCCTCACCTGGGGCGCGGCCGAGGGCCGCGCGCCCAACGCCAGCTGGGACGAGAACGCCTACCTGACCGCCAACCCCGAGGTCAGCGCCGCCGTCGACAACGGCGAGATCGCCTCGGGCATCGTCCATTACCTGGGCAACGGCGCCCGGGACCTCACCCTCACCGCCGACACCGCCTTCGACGCGACTTTCTACCTCGCCGAGAACCCGGACGTCGCCGCCGCCATCGCCGCCGGCACCATGGTCAGCGCCGAGTCCCACTTCCTCGGCTGGGGCATGGCCGAGGGGCGCGCACCGCACGCGCTCTGGGACGCCGAGGACTACCTCGCCGACAACCCCGACGTCGCCGCCGCCGTCGCCGACGGCACCTTCGCCTCGGCCGTCGAGCACTACTGGTGCTACGGCGCCGACGAGGACCGCGCCCCCGGCCCCTGGTTCGACACCGGCGCCTATCTCGCGGACAACCCCGACGTCGCCGCCGCCGGGCTCGACGCCGCCTCGCACTTCGTCCTCTGGGGCGCGGCCGAAGGGCGACTCGGCACCGTTGCCGACACCGAGCTGCTGCTCGCCTGAGTACACATGGCAGCCCGGATTCTTGAAGGTATAAGGGGATGCCCTCAGCTTGATTTCAGAGATACACGATCGCTGCCACGCGATCATGGAGAAAGCGCGATCTGCACCGACAACGCAACCCGACCGACGATAAGGATTCGACTGGGTATCATCCCCAAAAAATTGACATAGACCGCAGTCTAAGGTTTTGAATACGCTTACGCTTCAGCATCGGATCGAGTGCAGGCGATCAGGGCCGAGCACGGTCTCCGCGCCCAGGGAGAAGGCGGAATCGAAACAGCCAGACGCAATGTTGAAAGGTCGGGAGTCTGGTGCCGGACACCGGGGGCCGATGACTCTGGATCCACGGCCCTGACCTGAGTCCTGGCGTCGGCCGGCCGCCTGTCCATCAGTGATCTGCGACAAAGGTTCGATCCATGCACGATGGCTCCCAGACCTTTCATTTCATCTCCGGGCTGCCGCGCGCCGGCAGCACACTGCTCGCTGCCCTGCTGCGCCAGAACCCCCGCATCCATGCCTCGATGACCAGCGGGCTCGGCGCCCTGGTCAACGGCGCCATGCAGATCATGAGCCCGGGCTCCGAGGTCGCCCTGACCCTTCAGCCCGGGCAACGCGAGCACATCCTTCGCGCGCTCTTCTCCAGCTACTACGACGGCCTGACCGAGCGCCCACTGATCTTCGACACCAACCGTGGCTGGACGGCGCGCATGCCATTGCTCGCCGCGCTCTTTCCAGAATCCAAGGTCATCGCCTGCGTGCGTGACGTCTCTTGGGTGATGGATAGCCTGGAGCGACAGGTACGCAAAAACCCCTATCACTTCACCCGACTGTTCGGCCCCCAGAACCAGGGCACCGTCTACAGCCGGGTGGAGACGTTGATGCACCACGACGCCCTGGTTGGTCGTGCCTGGAGCGGACTCAAGGAGGCCTTCTACGGCGAGCAGGCCGCCTCCCTGCTGATCGTCGACTACGAATTGTTGGCGCGCGCCCCAGCCAGGGTGCTGCCGCTGATCTATCAGTTCATCGGCGAGCCCTGGTACGAGGGCCACGACTTCGACCGGGTGGAATACGATGCCGCCGATTTCGACGAGGCGCTCGGCGTCGACGGGCTGCACCGTATCCGCCCCAAGGTCGAGTTCCAGCCCAGACGCACCCTCCTGCCGCCCGATCTGTTCAAGAAGTGCCAGGGCATGGACTTCTGGCGCACCGTCAACGGCAGCCAGGCCAATGTCATCGTCGCCCAGCGCAGCGATGACCCCGAGACCGGCACGGAAGCACTGGCCTAAACCGCCCAACCCGTTCAGCGCCCGTTGAGCCCCCTCCACGGACACCCTGCCGCAGATCAGAGATGCCGCCGCCATGACCGACTCCCAGCAAATCGCCGTCATCGATACTCAGGTCCCGGATTATCAAAGCCTGCAATTCGCCGCCGAAGAGGCCGGGCTGGAGGTCATTCTGCTCTCCGGGAACGGCGATGGGATCGAGGAACTGGCCGAGGCGTTGGAGGGACGCAGTGGAATCGAGGCACTGCACATCCTCTCGCACGGGGCGAGTGGGCAGGTATATCTCGGCGATGACGTGCTGAGCAGCGACAGCCTGGACGAGCATTTGGATGCCTTGGGGATCATCTCCAGCGCAATCTCCGAGGACGGGGATTTGCTGCTCTATGGCTGCGAGGTGGGCGCCGACGGCGCCGGTCGCGCGTTCCTGGGCGATCTGTCGATCTTAACCGGCGCCGACGTGGCCGCCTCCGACGATGCGACCGGCGCCGACGCCCTGGGCGGCGACTGGGACCTGGAGGTCACCCGCGGCACCATCGACGCAACGCCTTGGGCGGCGACGGGGGTGGAGGGCTTCGACGGTGTGCTAGCGTACAGCGGGACCATCACGTTCGACAGCGCGCCGACCAGCGGCGCGTACGGGAGCGGCGATGCCAACGAAAACGCCACCTACACCCTCACCGGGGGCAACTATACCTTGGTGCTCGATGGCGCAAGCGAGAGCACGTACATTTATGTTTACGGTGGCGACGGATACGGAAACATCGGTGCAAACAGAGCGACAGAGACCAAGGCAACGCTGTATTTTCAGGGAGGAGAAACGTTCGATATTTCAAGCATAAACCTGACGAACTATGGTGTCCATTCCGAAATTTTCATCATAACATCCGATAAAGCAGGCGACTATTACAAAACAGGCGCCATTTCAAACGGAAATAGCCAGGACGCCACGCTGACCGGCTTCACGGGCATCAGCAAGCTTTACATTGTTGCCCAGGACGGAAGCATTGAGAACGCCGAAATTGATAACTTGGTCCTAGCCAACGTTCAGTCACCCTCCAACGATCCGGTCTTCACCGTCGATAATGACGGCAGTGTTTCCGAGACCGCCACCAACGGTACGCAGGTGCTGGCTGACGGCGACATCGAGGCCAACGACGGCGACAGCGGCGGAGCGGATGCCGGGATCACCTATTCCATCACCGCCGGCAACGGGAACAAGGATGGCGACGGCAATTCGGCCTTCGCGATCGATTCCAGCACCGGTGCCGTCACCGTCAACGACGCCGACGATCTGGATTTTGAAACCACACCGTCCTACACCCTGACCATCCGGGCCAACGACGGCAGCGGGACCGTCGACACTGATTTGACCATTACGGTCAACGATGTGGCCCCCTCCATCACCGGCGGGCAAAACTTCGGCGCCAACGAGTCCGCCGCCAACAGCTCGGCGGTGGGCACGGTCGCCACCACCGGCGACGACGACGGCGTCACCTTCTCCATCCAGTCCGGAAACACCGGCAGCGCCTTCGCCATCGACGCCTCGACCGGCGCGATCAGCGTCAACGACACCAGCCAGCTCGACGCCAGCGTCACCTCCAGCTACACCTTGGGCATCCGCGCCACCGATGGCACGACACCATCCGACGTCGATGTCACCATCAACGTCACCGACGACGTCGCGCCCGCGATCACCAGCAACGCCCCCGCCGGCGCGCCGGCGGCCAACGCCGCCTCAGTCGACTTCAGCGTCACCTTCGACGAATCGGTGAGCAACGTCAGCGCCGACAACTTCCAGCTCACCACCACCGGCAACGCCTCGGGCACGATCAGCGGGGTTGCCGGTTCCGGCACCAGCTACACGGTGACCGTCGATACCATCGCCGGTGACGGCACGCTGCGCCTCGACCTCAAGGGGGCGACCGATATCGTCGATGACGCCACCAATGTGGCCACCGCTTATACCTCGGGCACCACACACAGCGTCGATCGTCTCGCCCCCACGGTGACTGACGCCAACCTCTCGATCAGCGGGGCCAGCGGTACCGCCGGGGCCTACAAGGTCGGCGACACCCTCACCGCCACCTGGGACAATACCGCCTCGGGCGACAACAATGCCGACATCGCCAGCGTCAGCGCCGACTTCAGCGCCTTCGGCGGCGGCACGACGGTGGCCGCGAGCAACAGCGGCGACACCTGGACGGCGACCTACACCATCACCGAAGATGGCGGCGGCAGTCTCGATACTACCGGTCGCAACGTCTCGGTGACCGCCACCGATGATGCCGGCAACGCCACCACCACCGCCGACACCACCAACGCCACGCTCGACAACGACAGCCCCGTCGTCACCGACGCCAACATCAGCCTCTCCGGCGCGAGCGGCACCGGTGGGGCCTTCGTCACCGGCGACACGGTCACCGTCACCTGGGACGATACCGCCTCGGGCGACAACAATGCCGACACCCTCGCCGAGGTGACGGTGGACTTCAGCGCCTTCGGTGGCGGTGCGGCAGTGGCTGCAAGCGAGAGCAGCGGCACCTGGACGGCGAGCTATACCGTCACCCCCGGCACGATCGAGGCGGCCAATCGCAACGCCTCGGTGACGGTCACCGATGACGCTGGCAACACCACCATCATCGCCGACACCTCCAACGCCACGCTCGACAACCAGGCCCCGACGGTCAGCGCCGTCTCGGCGACGACGGCCAACGGCACCTATGGCATCGGCGAGACGATCACCGTGCAGGTCCAGTTCAGCGAGGCGGTGACCGTCACCGGCACGCCACAACTGACCCTCGAGACCGGGGCGAGTGATCGCACAGTCGACTACAGCGGGGGTTCGGGCACCACGACCCTGAGCTTCGCCTATACGATCCAGGCCGGCGACACCAGCGCCGACCTCGACTATGTCGCAACCACGGCGTTAGCCCTCAACGGCGCGACGATCAACGATGGCGCCGGGAACCCGGCCGCGCTCACCCTGCCCTCGCCTGGGGCGGCCAATTCGCTCGGCGCCAACAAGGCGCTCGTGATCGACACCGTCCCCACCATCACCGCGGCGGGCTACGACGCCGACACCGGGGTGTTGACGGTCACCGGGAGCAACTTCGTGGCCGCCAGCGGCGCGGCCAACGACGTCGATCTCTCGACGCTGACGATCACCGGCGGCAACGCCGCAAGCCACACCCTGAACACCGCCACCGATATCGAACTCGACTCGGCCACCCAGTTCTCCGTCACCCTCTCGGGGGCCGATCGCACCGCGGTCGACGCCCTGCTCGACCAGCTCGGCACCAGCTCGAGCTTCGGCACCACCTACAATCTCGCCGCCGCCGACGACTGGCTCACCGGCGCCGACCCCGGCGCCGACATCAGCGATACCACCGGCAACGCGATCACCGTGGCCGTGGCCCCCAAGCTCACCAGCGCCACCTATGACGCCGCCACCGGCACCCTGGTGGTCACCGCCACCAATATCCAGGCCAACGGCGGCGGCGCGGACATCGACGCCAGCGCCTTCACCCTCACCGGCGCGGGCGGGGCGGGCTATACCCTGACCGACACCACAGACGTCGAGCGCACCTCGGCCACCCAGTTCACCCTGACGCTGAGCGCCACCGATCGCGCCGGGGTCGGGCCGCTGCTCAACAGCGACGGCACCACGTCGACCGGAGGCACGACCTACAACCTCGCCGCCGCCGATGACTGGAACACCGCGGTGAGCGCCGGCGACAGCAGTGATGCCACCGGCAACGGCCTCACCGTCAGCAATGTACCGATCCCGACGCTGACCTCGGCGACCTATGACGCGAGCAACGGCACGCTGGTGGTCACCGGCAGCGGGCTGCTCGCCCGCGGCGGGGCGGCCAACGACATCGACGCCTCCCGGCTCACGCTCGTCGGCGAGGGCGGCGCGACCTATACCCTCACCGACACCGCCGACGTGGAGCTGACCTCGGCGACCGGCTTCACGCTGACGCTGAGCGCCACCGACCGCGCCGGGGTCGGGCCGCTGCTCAACCAGGACGGCACCAGCGCGACCGGGGGCACGACCTACAACCTCGCCGCCGCCGAGGACTGGGCCGCCGGCGCGGCGGCGGCGGTGACCGATGCCGACCTCACCGCCAACCCCGTCACCGTGGCCAATGTCCCGGCGCCGACCATCACCAGCGCCACCTACGACCCGGCCAGCGGCCTCCTGGTGGTCACCGCAACAGGGTTGCCGAGCGCGGCGGGTGCGGCCAACGACATCGATCTGTCGCAGCTGACCGTCACCGGCGCCGGCGGCGCAACCCATACCCTCACCACCACCACCGATGTCGAGATCGATTCGGCCACCCGCTTCAGCGCCACCCTCGGCGGCACCGACAAGAGCGCGGTCGACGCCCTGCTCGATCAGGCCGGCACCCAGGCCGCCGATACCACCGTCTACAACCTCGCCGCCGCCGAGGACTGGGCCAGCGGCGCGGCGGCGGCGGTGACCATTGCCGATCTCACCGCCAACCCGATCACCGTCGCCGCCGTCAGCAGTGGCGGTGGCGGCGGCGGTTCGACCCCGGAGACGGGCGATGACCTGTTCAGCGGCGACGATGGCTCGGTGATCGACGGCGGCGGGGTCGACACCGGGCTCAACCCCACCACGGACTTCACCGACACCACCCTCGACGGCGCCCCGGTGACCACCGGCACCACCACCGACAGTCGCACCGGCGAGAGCGTCGCGGTGGTGGTCAGCGACCCGAGCGCCCCGGGCGAGCGCACCGACGTCGACCCGAGCAGCCCGGAGGTCGACATCCCGGTCGGGGGCGTGAAGGTGAGCAAGCCCGAGTCGCTCGGGCTGATCGCCACCAGCCGGGTGAGCACCGAGCGCAGCGCGCTCGAGACCCTCACCGGCGGCGACGACGCCG
>NZ_SMDC01000020.1 GCF_004343155.1 Marichromatium gracile | reverse complement strand
CTGGAGGCTGGAGGCTGGAGGCTGGAGGCTGGAGGCTGGAGGCTGGAGGCTGGAGGCTGGAGGCTGGAGGCTGGAGGCTGGAGGCTGGAGGCTGGTTCAAACCGCAAAGACGCCAAGCACGCAAAGTCGATCGAGGGCTTTCGATGGCCAGCCCGAATCACGCGTGGTCGAAGACAACGGCTGACTGGTCGCAAAAGACTGCAACCGAAGTCTTCTTTCCTTCGCGTCCTTCGGGCCTTGGCGGTTCACCCTCCTCCCGCGGAACCCCGCTCGGCGAGGCGCTCGAAGGCGAGCACGGAGAGGATGCCGAGGAGACAGGCGACGAGGGTGCCGATCAGCAGCGGGTCGCCGTGGTAGGCGCCGGGGAGGACGTTGCTCTCGGCGATGATCTTGTGCGGGGTGAGACCGTCGGCGCTCAACACCACCTGGCCATCGGCGCCGCGCAGCCAGTCGACCGGGTTGCGCCAGGGGTAGATCTTGTTGAGCGAGCCGACGAGAAAGCCGGTGAGCAGCGCCAGGGTCTGGGCGTGGAAACGATGGAAGGTCCAGGAGAGCAGTCGAGAGAGGGTCATCAGCCCGACCACGCAGCCGAGCGCGAACACCCCGAGCACCAGCAGCCGCTCGGGACTGTAGTCGACCAGCAGCCCCTTGAGGGTGTCGTGAATGATGAACTGGTACATGCCGAGCAGGAGCAGCATGAAGCTCCCCGAGATCCCCGGCAGGATCAGCGCCGAGATGGCGATGACGCCGCAGCAGAAGACGAACCACAGCGCCTCCGAGCCCTGCGCCGGGGTGAGCACGGTGAGCGCGTAGGCGAACGCCGCGCCGAGCACGAGCAACCCCAGCCCGGTGGCATCCCAGCGCTCGATGCGTCGGGCCATGTGCAGGATGGAGGCGAGGATCAGGCCGAAGAAGAATCCCCACACCAGCGGCGGATGGTGCTCGAGCAGCCAGGAGACGGTGAACAGCCCGGTGAGCAGGCCGACGACCATGCCGGCGAGCAGGAGCGTCAAGAAGTTGCCGTCGATCGCCCGCCATACACCCGCCACCCCTTCGCGGCGAGCAACCCCGATCAGTCCCGGACCGACGGCCCGGATCGCCTCGATCAACCGTTCGTAGATCCCGCTGACGAAGGCGATGGTGCCGCCAGAGACCCCGGGGATGATCTCGGCCACCCCCATCGCCGCGCCACGCAGCACCACCCCGGCGCGCCCGATGTCGGTCGCCGGCGGATTGCGCATCGCCCCGCTCACAGCTTGAAGCGCTCCAGCCGTTCCTGGAGCTGCGCGGCGAGTCGCGCCAGCTCGGTGCTTGCCGCCGCGACCTGCGTCGATCCGGTGGCGCTCTCCTCGACCACGTCGGAGATGGTGTGGACGTTGCGGTTGATCTCCTCGGCCACGGTCGCCTGTTGCTCGGCGGCGCTGGCGATCTGGGTGTTCATGTCGTTGATGGTGGTGATCGAGCCGTTGATGGTGCGCAACGACTCACCGGCGCGGCGTGCCTGCTCGACGGTCTGCTGGGCCATCGCGCGCCCCTTGTCCATCACCTCGACGGCGCCGTTGGCGCCGCTCTGCACCCGCTCGATCTTCTGCTGGATGTCCTCGGTGGAGCGCTGGGTGCGATTGGCGAGGGTGCGCACCTCGTCGGCGACCACCGCGAAGCCGCGCCCGGCCTCGCCGGCACGCGCCGCCTCGATCGCGGCGTTGAGCGCAAGCAGGTTGGTCTGCTCGGCGACGCCGCGAATGACATCGAGGACATCGCCGATCTCGCGACTGTCCTGGGAGAGTCGACCGACCACCTGGGCCGAGGATTCGAGCTCCTGGGCCATGGCCTCGACCGCGGCGATCGCCTGCTCGACCACCTCGCCGCCGGTATCGGCCTCGCGGTTGGTCGCGCGCGCTGCATCGGCGGCCTCGCCGGCATGACGCGCGACCTGCTCGACGGTGGTGGTCATCTGGTTGATCGCCGCGGCCACCTGCCCGGTCTCGGTCTGCTGGCGGGCGATCTGCTCGCGCGCCTGGGCGCTGGCGGCCGACAGCTCCTCGGCGGAGGTCGCCACCTGATTGCCCACCGAGGCGACCTCGCGCAGCAGGCGACGCATGTTCTCGACCATCACCGAGAAGGCGGCGAGGAGGCTGGTGGTATCGCCCTTGCGCAGGGTGATGCGGGCACCGAGATCGCCCTCGGCGACCTGGTTGACGACGGCGAGCGCATAGGCCGGCTCACCACCGAGACGGCGCAGCACGTCGCGGGTGATGAACAGCCCGAGAGCGATCGACAGCACCAGCCCGATGCTCATCAGGATAGAGCTCACCATCACGGTATGCTCCGAGGCATCGATCGCCTCGGTGACGGCATCGTTGGCGAAGCGGTTGTTGATCATCACCATGGACTCGACCATGGCACCGAGCCGGTCGGAGATCGGGATCATCTCCTGGACCTGATGCATGTACGCGTCGCGCACCTCGTCATAGACCGCCTGCGCGTCGACACCTTGACGCTGTGGCGCCTCGAGCATCCGCCGCATCAGCGTGTCGAGCTTGCGGTAGATCGCCCGCCAGGCATCGTACTCGGCGTTGAAGGCGGCAAAGATGGCAACCTCGTCCTCGGTCTTCTCGAGCGCGGCGTAGCGCTCGAGGACCGTCTCGACCTCACGCCAGGAGGCCTCGCGCTGGCGCAGCACCTGCTCGAGCAGCTTGCGCGTGCCCTCTGTCCAGTCGGCGTGCATCTGCGCCTCCAGCGACTGGCCACGGATCTGCACCCGCTGATAGTTGAGATGATTGAGCGCGATGATCGCTGGCAGTCGCACCTGACCGATGCGCACCACATCGGTCCGCATGGTGTGCTCACCCTGGATGGCCCTGAGTCCGATGGTCAGGACGATTGCTGCCACCAGCAGGAAGCCGACGAGTAGCTTGGTCTTGAGTGAGATCTTGTCCAGCATGCACGCTCCGGGTCGGGAAGACTGGCCGCTTATTGTGACACATCTCAGGTGTGTGTCATTCAGCCAATTTACAGCACAAAACGCTGATCCCTTTCGCTATTTCCCCGCACGGTCAACGCAACCGCGCCCCGAAGCGGCGAATCAACACAGCGGCAGCTGCTGCTGAGTGGTCTCACGCACCATCGCGCAACCGCACCCCGCCCCCGCCAGGGTGCGATTGCGACCGGCACGTTTGGCGGCATAGAGGGCCTCGTCGGCCTGGGTGTAGAGTTGGTCGAGATCCATCCCCGGGCGGTGGGTCGCCACACCGATACTGGCACAGACCCCGACACGCACCCCCTCGGCGGTCTCGGACGAGCAGTGCTCGATGGCCAGGCGGACGCGCTCGGCACACTCCATGGCATGCGTCAGGTCGGTCCCCGGGAGCAGGATCACGAACTCGTCGCCCCCCATGCGCACGCACAGGTCGGAGGCACGTGTCGCCGAACGCAGCCCCTTGGCCACGGCCTGGAGCAGCCGATCCCCCTCGGGATGACCGAACTGGTCATTGATACGCTTGAAGCCGTCGAGATCGAGCACCAGCATCGACAGCGGTCGCGACTGGCGCACCGCATCGGCCAACCAATGCGCCCCTTCACGAAACAGTGCGATCCGGTTGCCCAGCCCGGTGAGCGGGTCGGACTCGAGCTGGGTGAGCACGGTCTGATAGGCCAGGGCATTCTTCAACGCCGGGGCGGCGAGCCCGAGCAGCGCCTCGATCCGCTCCTGCTCGAGCTCCGAGAACCGTCGTCCGCGCATCAGCACCAGCCGGCCCATCTCGCCCCCCCCCAGGGAGAGGTCATATTCCAGGCGGTGACGGTCCGGCTGTCCGCCCTCGAAGGCCAGCCCCTCGGCGGCATTGAGATATTCCCAGCCGCTGTGACAGACCAGATCGAAGAGGAAGCGGTTGAGTATCGTCAGCACCCGATCGAGGTCGAGCGAGGCGGTGATCGCCTGCAGGAATGCGACCGGATCGACACTCTTCGGCTCCGGCTGGGTGACCGTCTCGGACGAGGAGACAAGGGTGAGATGCGGCGTATCGGCTTGACTGATCGAACTCACGGTGGCGCGCCCCTGTAATCGTTGTTTGTCTAGTAGCTAGCGAAAATCACGCCACAAAATAATCGCCTTGAAAAACAACAACTAAAGCAAACCACCTAATAGACCTCAAGCAGCAAGACAAAATCTTGACGCCCATTGACCGCAGCGCATCCGGATGCCCTGACGCGGATTCGTCGAAAAATCGACACCCGTTCTCGCCGGCGCGCATGGGCACCGCAAGCGTGTCTTCTATCGATATGGGGAAGGTCCGGAAAGGACGCCCGCCGCACCGGGGAAGCGAACGAGCGTCCTGAAATCCGGCAAGGCGTTATTACTGGCCGAGACGCTCGGGGATTTCGTCCCAACCCGACTTGATGGTGCGGAGCAGACCCGAAACCTCGTCGAGCGCCTCGGGTTCGTTGCGCGCGTTGCCCTCGAGCAGGCGACGCGACATGTAGCTGTAGAGGGCATCAAGGTTCTCGGCCAGCTCGCCGCCCTTGTCTTGATCGAGAGCGGCGCGCAACGACTCGATGATGTTGATCGCCTTGCTCAGCTGTTCGCCCTTGGTCTGCAGATTGCCGTGCGTCATCGCGCCGCGGGCCACGGCGATCCGCTCGATCGCGCCCTCGAACAGCATCTGGATCAGACGATGCGGACTGGCAACCGCAACCTCTGCCAAAGGTCCAGCCTGACGGTACTGGTTGAGTTCCTTACGCATCGCATACATGGTATCGGCCACTCCCGACGAATAGTTGCAATTTTTAGAGAGTGATCAGCGAATCGGATCAGGCCTCTTCGGTCAACCCGATGCCGCTGATGCCGGTGCCATCGCGCATCTGCGCCATCAGCTTCAAGGCATGTTCCGGCGGTATCTGGCGAATCACTTCGTTGCGCTCGGCATCCTTCACCGTGACCACGACCTGACCGGAGCCATCGTCGAGGCTGAATTCCAGCGCACGCTGGTTCGCCTGCAGGTAGTCGTTGATCGACTCGACCACCTGCTCGAGCATCAGGGTCGAACTCTTTTCCTCCCCCTCTGCCGGTTGGCGTTGCGCCTCGGCCTGGCCGGTCCGCTGCTGTTCCTCCAGCGGGTTGCCGCCCGTCACGGTCTCCACACCACCCGACGACGCCTTCTGCTCACTGGCCTTTGCCGCCTGTTGACGGTCACCGCGAGCCGCCGTCCCGACCTCATCCTGCGGATGCGTCGGCTGTGAGCGGATCATCACGCCTGCTGGAGCTTGGGTCGATTCAATCATCACTGTCTCCCCGGTTCCCTGCAGCAGGACGCAGCAATCGTAGATGCCTGCCCGGTACGGCTTCCCCTGCCTCCCGGTCGCGTCGCGGGTGCCACCCTAAAGGGTCTGACTCCCGTTGCAGACCTTCGCCAAAGGTCTGCTTAGCTGACACCATGGATAACGGCACCCCTGCTGTTTTCTTTAACCTGACCATGCAATCTTTTCTCACCGTCAGTTCTGCGCCGTATTGGGCAAGCGGTCGACAAGCCCCTCGAGCTGGCTGCCAGTGGACTGGAAGGTACTGACGATGGACTCCATTGCGATGAACTGCGACAGCAGCCTGGCCTCGACACCCTCCATGCGTCGATCGAGTGTCTCGCGCTCTTCCCCGAGCTCGGTCAGTTGATCCTGGATGTTCTCCTTGCGCATCTCGATCGTCCCGGAGCTGCTGAGGAACCCATCGACCAGCCGGCTCAGTTCGCCGGCGAAACCGCGCGAGAAGGAGATATCGAAGGCGCCCTGGCTGCTCGCACCGGCGGCCACGCTGAAGTTCAGACCGTAGGCGGGCGAATCGAGCGCGGGCAGCAACTGATTGCCGGCACCGAAGCCCTCCACGCCATTGATGGTGCCGGCGACATCGATCCCGGCGGTCCCGGTCAAGCCGGTGTGCACACCGAGATCGGCCATCGACGCACTGGCCTCGGTGAAGGCCACCGTGGAGACCGAGCCGTACTCGCGGGAGACGAAGCTGAAGCTGTCGGTGGCGTCGTCGTAGAGCACATCGACCTTGGTGCCGGTCGCCTTGAGTCTCTCGTCGCTGTTGATCAGCGACTGCAGATCGCTGCGCAGCTGCTCGGTGGAGTCGTAGGTGCCGCTGAGGGCGATCGTTCCGGACTCGATACCGTCGACCGCCACCTTGAAGCTGTAGCCACCGCCGGAGGTGTCGAGCGCGGTGGTGAAGGTCTCGGTGGCGCCGTCGAAATCGGCCTGGGTGATGGCATCGGCGAGCAGCTCGCCGCGGGTCGGGTCCTGGGTGATCTCGACCTCGAAGCTGCCGGCATCGACCCGCCCGGCGAAGGAGCCCAGGTTGACCGAGACGGCGCTGTTCATCGAGGCCGTCTTCAGCGCGAAGAGGTCCTCCACCAGCTGGAAGTTGTTGCTGAAGGCTGCGCTGAACTCGGCTTCCTTGCCGAACTCGTCTTTCGCGATCGACAGCGACCCATCGCGTTCGGTGCGGATCCCCAGGTTGGTCAGCGCGGTGAAGCCGCCCTCGAGTCCCTGTACCTCGCCGCCGACGAGTTTGCGCAGACGATCAATCATGGCGCGCGCCGTGCCGTCGCTGGCAAGGTCGCCACGCGACAGCGCGCCGTTCTCGTCGCGCACCAGCTCGCCGGCGTCGTCACGGGCATAGCCGATCAGGCCCTGGGCGGTCGTCTGGAAGTTGTTGTAGGCATCGACGAAGTCGCGCACGGCCTGCTCGGCGAGACTCTTGTCCTCGCTGATCGAGAAGGTCAGCGACTCGCCGGGACTCGCCTTGTTGAGGGTGAAGTTGAAGCCCTCGATGACATCATCGATGTCGTTGCTCTCGCGCGAGACCTGCAAGCCGTTGATGCGCAGCAGCGCATCACTGCCCTGCTGGACCTCGGTGACATTGGCATGGTTGGCGGCGTTGAAGGCGAAGTCGTCGAGGCTGGCGTCATCGCCGCTGATCTCCAGCGCGTTGGCCGCGCCCGAGGGGGCGGTCAGCATCAGCTGGTACTGGTCGTCGACCTTGAGTACCGAGGCCTGGATGCCGCTGTTCTGCTCGTTGATCTTGGCGGCGATGGCGTCGAGCGAGTCGCTCGCATCGATACTGACGGTCAGCGCCTCGCGCTCGTCGTTGGCGGTGAAGCTCGAGGGCGCATCGCTGCCGTCATAGGTCCATTCACCGAAGCGCACGGTCAGCTCGCCCGACTTGCCGAGCGCGCTGTCGCGCTCGCTCTGAGCGCCCATGGTCAACGACTGGGCGCGGGCGATGTCCTCGACCTCGATCTGGTAGCTACCGGTCTGGGCACCGACGGCAACGCTGTTGGCGGTGATGACATTGGTGTCGGGGATGGCGACCGAGCGGGCGTTGAACAGGTCGTTGCCCGCCAGCGAGCCGAGACTGTCCTGCAATTCGCTGAGCGCGCTGCTGAGCTTGCCATAGCCCGAGATCTCGGCCTGCAGCCGCTCCTCGCGCGAGGAGATGCGCTGCTCGACCGGAGCGCGCTCGACCTCGACGAGCTGTGAGACCAGGCTGGTGATATCGATCCCCGAACCGGCCCCCAGACTGGAAATGATGTTGTCGGCCATGTTCGTCGCTCCTCACACGCTCACGCCTGGTCGTTGAAGATCAGCCCCGCCAACCCCTCGACATACTGCGCGAACTTCAGGGTCTCCTCGCTGGGGATCTGCCGGATCAACTCCTCGGTCTCGGCATCCACGACTCGGATCACGGTGCGATCGGCCTCTTTGTCGAGTTCGAAGTTGAGCATCCGGCGCGAGCCGCCAAACATCTCGTTGAGTCGCTCGACGGCCTGATCGAGCTGCTCCCTGGAGGCCTCCTCACGCTCGGCAGAGGTCTCTGCGCCGGTGGGATCCTGGGCTCGCGCCCGCGTCTGCTGTTCGGTCGCGAGCGCGCCGGGGGCGCGCTCGAGCCGTTCGTTGGATTGCCGCTCCGCGGCGCTCGTTCCGGTGTCGCGCTCGGAGCGCGACGGCGCCGGTGAGGGCTGCTGGATCGGAGTGATATTGCTTAGAGTATAGGATTCACTGGCCATCGGTCTTGCCTCCCTCGGCTCGACCGGGTCGCCCCCCGGTCAGGGGGCGACCCGTTTCCTAGCGGCCGGGACCGGCGGTTACTGCAGCAGCGAGAGGACCTGCTGCGGCGCCGAGTTGGCCTGGGCCAGCATCGCCGTACCTGCCTGCTGCAGCACCTGGGCCCGGGACAGTGCCGCGGTCTCCGCCGCGAAGTCGGCATCCTGGATTCGCGACCGCGAGGCCGAGGCGTTCTGCGAGATGCTGCTCAGGTTGCTGATAGTGAAGTCCAGCCGGTTGTTCACCGCACCGAGGTCGGAGCGCACGTCGTCGACCCGCTCGAGGGCGTTGTCGATTGCCGTCAGCGCCTTGTTGGCTCCCTCGACCGTCGAGATGTCGATGCTCGAGAGCGCCTGACCATCCTCGCCGCCACCGAAGTTACCGACCCCCAGCCCGGAGTAGCTCAGGTTAGTATCGGTACCGCGACCGACCTCGATCTCCTTGTCCGAGTGCAGGGTGAACTCGCCGACGTAGGTGCTGGCACCCGTGTTGAAGCCGGCGTTGGCGCCGTTGGCCAGGTTGGCGATGATGTTCCGACCATCCTCGGCGACCAGCTGCACACCGCCACCGTTGGCGGTGCCGTCCTCGCCGGTGTCGACCGCGGTCACGCCGGTCTGATCGGAGATGGCGTTGATCGCACTCACCAGGGACTGACGGTTGGCACTCGTGTTCGAGGCACCCGCCAGGGTGGTGAAGCCGGTGATGCTGACACCGTTGATGGTCCCCGAAACCGCCGCGGAAGCGGTTGCCTGTGCCGTCGAGTTGTCGGCCCGGTTCTGGTTCACCGTCGCGGTCACGCCGGTCTGGTCGGAGACCAGGTTGACGGCCGCGGCCTTGGAGATGGCGCTGTAGGCATTGCCTGCCGAGGATGCGGTGTCGTCGGTCGCGTAGGACGGCCCCACGGAGACGCCGTTGATGAACACGTTACCAGCAGTCATCGCAAAAGTAGTGTCATTGAGGTTCGACGACACCTGGGTCTGGGTGCCGGTATAGTCGCCCTCCATGAAGCCGGCATCGGCGGCCTTACCAGTCGCGCCCGACTCGATCTTGATCGGCTCGCTGCCCTCGGAGACCAGGGTCACCGTGCCGGTAGTGATCGAGCCATTGTTGGAAGCACCAGCCAGGCCCAAACCGGTATTGGCTGCAGTCAGATCACCCGAGGTATTGTGCAGTGCGATATTGCGCCCGTCTTCGGCGAGTAGCGTAATGCCACCATTGTCTGTCCCCGTATCGATTGCAGTGACACCAGTCTGTTCGGACTTCAGGTTGATCGCCTCGACGATCGAGGAGCGTGTGGTCGCGGCATCGGCCGTAGTGTTGAGGGTGATCGAGACACCATTGAGGGTGATCGCACCGCTGGCCGTGCCGGCGGTCATCGCGGTGCCACCGAGCTGTGTGTCGCCGACGATCGCGGTGACGCCTGTCTGGTCGCTCTTCTCGTTGATCGCCGCTGCGGTAGCGATCGCGCTCGCGCTCTTGGCTTCAGCCGAAGCCGTGTCCGCTGCAGCGGTTGCACCACCGATCGAGATACCGTTGATCACCAAGTCACCGGTTCCGAGCCCCTTGACAGCGGTAGTCGATGTAGCAAAAGCGGCACTGGCCACGCCAGCACCACTGCCGGTCCGGCTGAAGGAGCCAACACCAGCGGATTCAGCCACGCCGAGCGAGTCGGCGTCGATCTGACCGATGTTCACACTGATCGTCTGCCCGCCATCGGGACCGATCTGCAGGTTGACCTCACCGAGCGACCCGTCCATCAGGTTCAGGCCGTTGAAGTTGGTGCTGGTGGAGATACGGTCGAGCTCCTGGACGAGCTGCTGGACCTCGTTGTTGAGCGTCGAGCGGTTGCCGCTGGTGTAGGTGCCGTTGGCCGACTGTACCGACAGCTCGCGCATCCGCTGGAGGATGTTGCTGCTCTCGTTGAGCGCGCCCTCGGCGGTCTGCACCAGGGAGATACCGTCGTTGGCGTTACGCACGGCTTGGTCGAGACCACGCACCTGCGAGGTCAGACGGCTGACGATTGCCGAACCGGCGGCGTCGTCCTTGGCGGAGTTGATGCGCAGACCGCTGCTCAGTCGCTCCATCGCCTGGCTCTGTTCGGCCTGGGACTTCGACAGATTCTGCTGTGCGTTCAGCGACATGATGTTGGAATTGATGACCATTGCCATGGCTGCTCTCCTGTTGGTCTCGAACCGGCGGGCTGTTCAGCAACAGCGGTCTGCCGTCAATATCGAACTGTGCTTCGTTGAAGTTAACGGCCGGGCATGGCGATCGCTTTAATTCTGTTTTCACAACCCTCGGCCCCGGCCCGCGAGCAGGCTGTCCAGCGAGGATGTCCTCGCTCCGTCTGCCTCAGGCATGAATAACGGTCCAATCGCAGAAAGCTGAAATCTGCCAAGGAAACAATCGTGAACCAGGTCACAGGAGAGCCCCCACACAACTCGAGCCATCATTTGTCCCAGAAGCGGCGTACACGACGACTCATAGGACAGCAGGGGGCTCTTCAGGCCAGACACCAGCGCCGCCACATCGAGCGGAAGGCCGTCTCGATCCGCGCCACCAGCCCCTGCTCGTCGCGCCAGGGGCTCGCCTCCAGCTCCGCGCGCAGCCCGGCGCGGATCCGCGCCAGCGCCTCCAAGTCCGCAGCCAGCGCCACCGCCCGCTCGACATACCCCGCCTCGTCCGTGGCGATCCACTCCGGGCGCCCCATCCCGCTGAGTACCGTCGTCCCGATCCGACCCACGCTCGGGCGCTCGGCCAGGGTCACGAAGGGCACGCCCATATGGAGCGACTCCATCAGCGTCGTCCCCGAGCAGTGCGGGA
>NZ_SMDC01000019.1 GCF_004343155.1 Marichromatium gracile | reverse complement strand
TGACGCGTATCGGACTCGTACTCGACGTGCGCGGTGGCGATGGTGATACCACGCTCACGCTCTTCCGGGGCGTTGTCGATCTGGTCGTAGGCACGACCCTCACCACCGAACTTGCGCGCCTGGTGCGTGGTGATCGCAGCCGTCAGCGTGGTCTTGCCGTGGTCGACGTGGCCGATGGTGCCAACGTTGACGTGCGGCTTGCTACGTTCGAATTTTTCTTTGGACATCCCGCTCTACCCTTAACAATCGTTACTATTTCTTGGAGACCGCTTCGGCAATGCTGGCGGGCACCTCGTTGTACTTGGAGAACTCCATGCTGTAGGTCGCACGACCCTGGGTCGCCGAGCGCAGATCGGTTGCGTAACCGAACATCTCGGACAGCGGGACCTCGGCACGGATGACCTTGCCGGAAGGCGCATCCTCCATCCCCTGAATCATGCCGCGACGGCTGTTCAGGTCGCCCATGACGTCGCCCATGTTCTCCTCGGGGGTCACCACCTCGACCTTCATGATCGGCTCGAGCAGCACCGGCTTGGCCTTGGCGGCACCTTCCTTGATGGCCATCGAGCCGGCGATCTTGAACGCCATCTCGCTCGAGTCGACCTCGTGGTAGGAACCGTCGTAAAGGGTGACCTTGACGTCGACCATGGGGAAGCCGGCGATGATGCCGTTCTTCATGGCCTCCTGGATACCTTTGTCGACCGAAGGGATGTATTCCTTCGGTACCACACCACCGACGATGGCGTTGACGAACTCGTAACCGGCACCGGCCTCCTGCGGCTCGATGCGGATGTGCACGTGACCGAACTGACCGCGACCACCGGACTGACGGGCGAACTTGGTCTCCTGCTCGACGGTGGCGCGGATGGTCTCGCGGTAGCTGACCTGAGGCGCGCCGACGTTGGCCTCGACCTTGAACTCGCGACGCATGCGGTCGACGATGATCTCCAGGTGCAGCTCACCCATGCCGGAGATGATGGTCTGACCCGACTCCTCGTCGGTGTGGACACGGAACGAAGGATCTTCCTGCGCCAGCTTCTGCAGCGCGAGACCCATCTTCTCCTGGTCGGTCTTGGTCTTGGGCTCGACCGCGACCGAGATCACTGGCTCGGGGAACTCCATGCGCTCCAGGGTGATGACCTGATCGAGATCGCACAGGGTGTCACCGGTGGTGACGTCCTTCAGACCGACCGCCGCGGCGATGTCGCCGGCGCGGACTTCCTTGATCTCCTGGCGGTCGTTGGCGTGCATCTGCAGGATACGGCCGACACGCTCCTTCTTGCTCTTGACCGGGTTGAACACGGTGTCACCGGACTTGATGACGCCCGAGTAGACGCGGAAGAAGGTCAGGGTACCGACGAAGGGGTCGGTCGCGATCTTGAACGCCAGCGCGGCGAAGGGCGCGTCGTCGTTCGACTCGCGGGTCGCCTCACTCTCGTCTTTGTCGTCGAGGATGCCGCGGATGGCGGGCACGTCGACCGGCGAAGGCATGTAGTCGAGCACGGCGTCGAGCATCGCCTGCACACCCTTGTTCTTGAACGCCGAGCCGCACATCATCGGCACGATCTCGTTGTTCAGGGTACGCGTGCGCAGTGCGGCCTTGATCTCGTCCTCGCTGAGCGCTTCGCCCTCGAGGTACTTATCCATCAGCTCTTCGTTGGCCTCGGCCGCAGCCTCGACCATCTTCTCGCGCCACTCGTCGCAGAGCTCGACCAGATCCTCGGGGATGTCGCGGGCCTCGTACTCCATGCCGCGGCTGGCTTCGTCCCAGTAGATCGCCTTCATGCGCACCAGATCGACGACGCCCTGGAAGCCTTCCTCGGCACCGATCGGGATCTGGATCGGCACCGGGTTGGCGCCGAGACGATCCTTCACCTGGCCGACGACGCGCAGGAAGTTCGCGCCCATGCGGTCCATCTTGTTGACGAAGGCGAGACGCGGCACGCCGTACTTGTCGGCCTGGCGCCACACGGTCTCGGACTGGGGCTCGACGCCACCGACGGCACAGAACACGGCGCAGGCACCATCGAGCACACGCAGCGAACGCTCGACTTCGATGGTGAAGTCGACGTGCCCGGGGGTGTCGATGATGTTGACGCGATGCTCAGGGCGGTCACGGTCCATGCCGGACCAGAAGCAGGTGGTCGCCGCGGAGGTGATGGTGATACCACGCTCCTGCTCCTGCTCCATCCAGTCCATGGTGGCGGCACCATCATGCACCTCACCAATCTTGTGAGAGATCCCGGTGTAGAACAGGATGCGCTCTGTGGTGGTGGTCTTCCCGGCATCGATATGCGCCATGATGCCAAGGTTGCGATACCGCTCGATTGGGGTGCTACGTGCCACGACTGAATCCGCCCTGATTGATCAAAAAATGCTTTGCGAAACTACCAGCGGTAGTGCGAGAAGGCCTTGTTGGCCTCGGCCATGCGGTGCGTGTCTTCTTTCTTCTTGACCGCAGAACCACGCGACTCGGCGGCGTCCATCAGTTCACCGGCCAGACGCTGCGCCATGGACTTCTCGGAGCGCTTGCGCGCAGCATCGATCAGCCAACGCATTGCCAGCGAGTTACGACGGGTGGGACGCACCTCGACCGGCACCTGATAGGTCGCACCACCGACGCGGCGGGACTTGACCTCGACCGCGGGGCGAACATTCTCCATCGCCTGCTCGAGCAGCTCGATGGGCTCGGCGCCCTTCTTCTCGGCGATCTGGTCGAGCGCGTTGTAAATGATGCGCTCGGCGACGGACTTCTTCCCGTCTTCCATCATCATGTTGATGAACTTGGTCAACAGCTCGCTTCCGTGCTTGGGATCCGGCAGGATCTGGCGACGTGCGGCAACGCGTCTTCTCGGCATGATCTACTCCGACCTAAATTGGATACTGACTCAGCTCTTCGGGCGCTTGGCGCCGTACTTGGAACGACCCTGACGCCGCTTCTCGACACCCGAGGTATCCAGCGTGCCGCGCACGGTGTGGTAACGAACACCCGGCAAGTCCTTGACACGACCACCGCGGATCAGCACCACCGAGTGCTCCTGCAGGTTGTGGCCTTCACCACCGATGTAGGAAGCCACCTCGTAGCCGTTGGTCAGACGCACACGTGCAACCTTACGCAGTGCGGAGTTCGGCTTCTTCGGGGTGGTGGTGTACACACGGGTGCAGACACCACGACGCTGCGGACAAGCCTCGAGGGCCGGCACATTGCTCTTCGCCACGTTCCGCTTGCGGGGCTTCCGCACGAGTTGGTTGATCGTTGCCATGCAATCAGTCTCCAGGGGCGCCCTCGCGCCAAATTCAGGGAGTCAAACGACGCCTGCACGGCAGCAGGCCGCATTGCAGCCAGTACGTCCGCACGGATTCGATCGATTGACTCGGGGACCGGGCAGATTTGCCCAGACCAAGGAACCGGACCAAGAAAATAAGGCCAGCCAACCCTTTGGCTGGCTAGCTGAGACAGAGCAGTATAGGGAGTGACCCTAAACGTGTCAACCTCCCTAACTGCCCGATCTTTCTTGGAATGAAACGCCTTTCGGCATGCCGCGGATCAGTCGGCCGCGGAGGTATTGAGCGCCTTCTTCAGTGCCTCTTCCAACTCCTCCGCATCCATCTCGACCTTGCCGCCAGCGGCCTGCAGGTCGAGTTGACGCTGACGTCGGCGCTCGAGATGCGACGACAGGCCGGTGCCGGCGGGGATCAGACGACCGACGATGACGTTCTCCTTGAGGCCGGCGAGGTGGTCGACCGAACCACGCACCGCCGCTTCGGTCAGCACTCGGGTGGTCTCCTGGAAGGAGGCCGCCGAGATGAACGACTCGGTGGCGAGCGAGGCCTTGGTGATACCCAGCAGCAGCGGCTCGAAGAGCGCCGGCTGCTTGTCCTCGGCCATCATCCGCTTGTTCTCGTCGAGCACGGCGGTGTACTCCACCTGCTCGCCACGCAGCAGACGGGTGTCGCCCGGGGCGGTGATCTCGACCTTGCGCAGCATCTGGCGAACGATCACCTCGATGTGCTTGTCGTTGATCTTCACGCCCTGCAGCCGGTAGACGTCCTGGATCTCCTTGACCAGATACTCGGCCAGCGCGGTCACGCCCTTCAGACGCAGGATGTCGTGCAGCGCCAGTTCGCCGTCGGCGATCACCTCGCCACGCTCGACACGCTCGCCCTCGAACACGTTGACGTTACGCCACTTCGGGATCAGCTCCTCGACCGTCTCACCGTCATCGGTGGTGATGATCAGGCGCTGCTTGCCCTTGGTGTCCTTGCCGAAGCCGATGGTCCCGCTGGCCTCGGCGAGCAATGCCGGCTCCTTCGGCTTGCGCGCCTCGAACAGGTCGGCCACGCGCGGCAGACCACCGGTGATGTCACGCGTCTTACTCGACTCCTGCGGGATACGCGCAAGCACGTCGCCGACCCCGACCATGGCGCCGTCGTCGACGCTGACGATCGCGCCCGAGGGCAGGAAGTAGCGCGCCGGCAGGTCGGTACCCGCGATGTTGAGCTCGTTGCCCTGCTCGTCGAGCAGCTTGACCATCGGGCGCAGGTCCTTGCCGGTAGCCGGACGCTGCTTGGGATCGATGACCACGCGCGAGGTCAGACCGGTGACATCATCAGTCTGGGCCTGCACCGTCACGCCCTCGATGAAGTCGGCGAAGGCGAGCTTACCGGCCACCTCGGTGATGACCGGGTGGGTGTGCGGGTCCCAGGTCGCGACCACGTCACCGGGGTTGACCTGCTGGCCGTCGGCCACGCCCAGGGTGGCGCCATAAGGCACCTTGTAGCGCTCCTTCTCCATGCCGCGCTCGTCGACCACGGTCAGCTCGCCGGAGCGCGACACCGCCACCAGGTTGCCCGAGTGGTGCTCGACGGTCTTGATGTTGTGCAGTCGCACCGAACCGCCGTTCTTGATGTCGATGCTGTTGACCGCCGCCGCACGCGAGGCCGCACCACCGATGTGGAAGGTGCGCATGGTGAGCTGGGTACCCGGCTCACCGATCGACTGCGCCGCGATGACGCCGACGGCCTCGCCGATGTTGACCCGATGGCCACGCGCCAGGTCGCGACCATAGCACTGGGCGCAGACGCCGAGGCGCGACTCACAGGTGATCGGAGAGCGCACCCGCACCTGGTCGATGCCCTTCTCCTCGAAGCGCTCGACCCAGCGCTCGTCGAGCAGGGTACCCGCGGGGCAGACCAGCTCGTCGGTCCCCGGGCGGTAGACGTCGACCGCTGCGACACGACCGAGGATGCGCTCGCGCAGCGGCTCGACCACGTCGCCGCCCTCGATGATCGGGGCCATCAGCAGGCCCTGATCGGTGCCGCAGTCCTGCTCGAGCACCACCATGTCCTGGGCGACGTCGACCAGACGACGGGTCAGGTAACCCGAGTTGGCGGTCTTCAGCGCGGTATCGGCCAGACCCTTACGCGCGCCGTGGGTCGAGATGAAGTACTGGATGACGTTCAGACCCTCGCGGAAGTTCGCGGTGATCGGGGTCTCGATGATCGAGCCGTCCGGCTTGGCCATCAGACCACGCATACCGGCGAGCTGACGGATCTGCGCCGCCGAGCCACGTGCGCCGGAGTCGGCCATCATGAAGATCGAGTTGAACGAGTCCTGACGACGCTGCTCGGCCAGACGCTGATCGAGCGCGGCCAGGGCGCTCTTGACCCGACCCCGCACCTCGACCGAGTCGACCTGATCGAGATCGCCGAAGGCGTCGAGTTCGGCGCGCGCACCGCTGAGCAGTGCATCGAACTCGCCGACGAAGGACTTGGCATCGAGTTCACCGGACTCGAGACGAGCACCGAGTTCGGCGGCCGCACCCTGCAGCCGGTCGAACAGCCGGCGCGCGGCCAGATGCTGCCCGGCATCGTCGGCCACCAGCTCGTAGACCGCCTGGCGGTACTCACCGAGGAAGCGCAGCGCCTCATAGGCCGGACGGGTCTCCGCGACCGAGCCACCGAGCTTGCTCATCATCGACTTGGCGACCCGGTCGTTGGTGTGCGACCAGATGTCGACGACCTTGTTGTAGCGCTCGCCGTTGGTGACCAGACCCGAGGAATACTGGTCCTGGATCTCCTTGACCTCCTTCTCGGCGCCGGCCAGGATTTCCGTCTTCTCCTCCGGCACCTCCATGTCCTCGAGACCGATCGAGGCACCGGCGCGGGTGGCCATGCGGAAGCCCAGATACATGATCTGGTCGGCGAAGACCACGGTGTCCTTGAGACCGAGACGGCGATAGCAGACGTTGATCAGACGCGAGATCTGCTTCTTGCCCATCGGCCGATCGACCAGGTCGAAGGGCAGCCCGGTGGGGACGATGGCGAACACCAGGGCGCGGCCCAGGGTGGTCTCCTTGATCGAGGTCTGCTCGCGACGATTGCCGTCCTGGTCCTGGATCACCTCGTGGATGCGTACCCGACAGCGCGCGTGGAGGTCTGCCTGCCCGGTCTCGTAGGCGCGACGCGCCTCGTCGATGTCGGCAAACAGGCTGCCCTCGCCCTTGGCGCCGATGCGCTCACGGGTCATGTAGTAGAGCCCGAGCACCACGTCCTGCGAGGGCACGATGATCGGCTCGCCGTTGGCCGGCGAGAGGATGTTGTTCGAGGCCATCATCAACGCCCGCGCCTCGAGCTGAGCCTCGAGCGAGAGCGGCACGTGCACGGCCATCTGGTCGCCGTCGAAGTCGGCGTTGAAGGCGGTACAGACCAGCGGGTGGAGCTGGATCGCCTTGCCCTCGATCAGCACCGGCTCGAAGGCCTGGATGCCGAGACGGTGCAGGGTCGGGGCGCGGTTGAGCATCACCGGGTGCTCGCGGATGACCTCCTCGAGGATGTCCCACACCTCGGGGGTGCCGCGCTCGACCATCTTCTTGGCGGCCTTGATGGTGGCGGCCAGCCCGCGCAACTGCAGCTTGCTGAAGATGAACGGCTTGAACAGCTCCAGGGCCATGCGCTTGGGCAGACCGCACTGGTGCAGCTTGAGATAGGGGCCGACGACGATGACCGAACGGCCGGAGTAGTCGACACGCTTACCGAGCAGGTTCTGGCGGAAGCGGCCCTGCTTGCCCTTGATCATGTCGGCGAGCGACTTCAGCGGGCGCTTGTTGGTGCCGGTGATGGCACGACCGCGACGACCGTTGTCGAGCAGCGCGTCGACCGACTCCTGGAGCATGCGCTTCTCGTTGCGCACGATGATGTCGGGCGCGACCAGATCGAGCAGACGCTTGAGGCGGTTGTTGCGGTTGATGACGCGACGATAGAGATCGTTGAGATCCGAGGTCGCGAAGCGGCCACCGTCGAGCGGCACCAGCGGGCGCAGCTCCGGGGGCAGCACCGGCAGCACGGTGAGGATCATCCACTCGGCACGGTTGCCCGATTCGAGCAGCGACTCGAGCAGCTTGAGACGCTTGGAGAGCTTCTTGATCTTGGTCTCGGAGTTGGTGCTCTCGATCTCCTCGCGCATCCGCCGCACTTCGGCGGCCATGTCGATGGTGCGCAGCAGCTCGTAGACGGCCTCGGCGCCCATGCGCGCGTCGAACTCGTCACCGTGCGCCTCGAGGGCGTCGAGATACTGCTCGTCGTTGAGCAGCTGGCCGCGTTCGAGATCCTGCACCAGGCCCGGATCGATGACCACGAAGGACTCGAAGTAGAGGATGCGCTCGATGTCGCGCAACGTCATGTCGAGCAGCAGGCCGATGCGCGAGGGCAGCGACTTGAGGAACCAGATGTGCGCCACCGGGCTGGCCAGATCGATGTGGCCCATGCGCTCGCGGCGCACCTTGGCCAGGGTCACCTCGACGCCACACTTCTCGCAGACCACGCCACGGTGCTTGAGGCGCTTGTACTTGCCGCAGATGCACTCGTAGTCGGTGATCGGGCCGAAGATCTTGGCGCAGAACAGCCCGTCGCGCTCCGGCTTGAAGGTGCGATAGTTGATGGTCTCGGGCTTCTTGACCTCGCCGAAGGACCAGGAACGGATCATCTCGGGGGAGGCAAGTCCGATCTTGATCGCGTCGAATTCGAGTGCCTGGCCCTGTTGCTTGATGATTTTCAGTAGATCTTTCAAGACCTTAATCTCCTGCCTGCGATAACCGGCTAAGCGCTAGCCCCACATGCGTCGCGTGCGTGGTGCGTAGGGTGCGGTGAGGCACGAACCGCACGGTCGCCAGATCATTGAAAGGACGCACTCCCCCACTCGGGGGGAATGCGTCCCGCGGCTTAATGGCTCGGTTAGTCCTGCTGCAACTCGACGTTGATCGCGAGCGAGCGGATCTCCTTGACCAGCACGTTGAACGACTCGGGCATGCCCGCCTCCATGCGATGGTCTCCGTCGACGATGTTCTTGTACATCTTGGTCCGACCGTTGACGTCGTCCGACTTCACCGTGAGCATCTCCTGCAGGGTGTAGGCGGCACCATAGGCCTCCAATGCCCAGACCTCCATCTCACCGAAGCGCTGACCACCGAACTGGGCCTTGCCGCCGAGCGGCTGCTGGGTGACCAGACTGTAGGGACCGGTGGAACGGGCGTGCATCTTGTCGTCGACCAGGTGGTTGAGCTTGATCATGTACATGTAGCCGACGGTGACCGGACGCTCGAACTGCTCACCGGAGCGGCCATCGAACAGGATGGTCTGACCACTGGGCACGCCCTGCGCGGTGTTGTCACGATCGGCCAGACGCAGCATGGCCTTGATCTCGTCCTCGGTGGCGCCGTCGAACACCGGCGTGGCCAGCGGCACACCCCGGGTGAGGTTGCGGGCGAGTTCGAGGATCTCGTCATCGCTGAACTCGTCGAGCGACTCGCGCTTGCCACTGGTGTTGTAGATCTTGTCGAGCAGCTCGCGCAGCTCGGCGATCTTGGCCTGGGCCTGGAGCATCTTGCCGATCTTCACGCCGAGGCCGTTGGCGGCCCAGCCGAGATGGGTCTCGAGCACCTGACCGACGTTCATGCGCGAAGGCACGCCGAGCGGGTTGAGCACGATGTCGACCGGCTCGCCGTCGGCCGAGAACGGCATGTCCTCGACCGGCACCACCTTGGAGATGACACCCTTGTTACCGTGACGGCCGGCCATCTTGTCACCCGGCTGGATGCGCCGCTTCACCGCCACGTAGACCTTGACCATCTTGAGCACACCGGGGGCGAGGTCGTCGCCGCTGGCGATCTTGCGCTTCTTGGTCTCGTAGCGCTCGCGGAACTCGTCGCGCTGCTGCTTGACCTGGGCGGCGACCGCCTCGAGCTGGGTGGCGATGTCCTCGTCCTGCATGCGGATCTCGAACCAGAGATCACGCGAGCCACGCGACACCAGATCCTGCAGGTAGTCGCTGGTGATCTCGGCGCCAGGACGCAGACCCCCGGGGCCACCGTCGGCGACCTTGCCGACGAGCATGCGCTCGACACGGTGGAAGGTGTCGTTCTCCATGATCCGCTGCTGGTCGGCGAAGTCCTTGCGCACGCGGTCGAGTTCCATCTCCTCGATCTGCTGGGCACGCTTGTCCTTCTCCACCCCGTCGCGGGTGAACACCTGGACGTCGACCACGGTGCCGTTCATGCCCGAGGGCAGACGCAGCGAGGTGTCCTTCACGTCCGATGCCTTCTCGCCGAAGATCGCGCGCAGCAGCTTCTCCTCGGGGGTGAGCTGGGTCTCGCCCTTGGGCGTGACCTTGCCGACCAGGATGTCGCCGTCGCGCACCTCGGCGCCGACATAGACGATGCCCGACTCGTCGAGCTTGGAGAGCGCCGCCTCACCGACATTGGGGATATCGCTGGTGATCTCCTCCGGGCCGAGCTTGGTATCGCGCGCCAGACAGGAGAGCTCCTCGATGTGGATGCTGGTGAAGCGATCCTCCTGCACCACCCGCTCGGAGATGAGGATGGAGTCCTCGAAGTTGTAGCCGTTCCAGGGCATGAAGGCCACGCGCAGGTTCTGACCGAGGGCGAGCTCGCCCATGTCGGTCGAGGGCCCGTCGGCGAGCACGTCGCCACGCGTCACCACATCGTTCGGACGTACCAGCGGACGCTGGTTGATGCAGGTGTTCTGGTTGGAACGGGTGTACTTGGTGAGGTTGTAGATGTCGACACCAGGCACGCCGGGCACGGCCTCGTCGTCGTTGACCCGCACCACGATGCGCGCGGCGTCGACCGACTCGATCACACCGCCGCGACGCGCCACCACACAGACCCCGGAGTCCTTGGCCACCACACGCTCGATGCCGGTGCCGACCAGCGGCTTCTCGGCACGCAGCGTCGGCACCGCCTGACGCTGCATGTTCGAGCCCATCAGTGCACGGTTGGCGTCGTCGTGCTCGAGGAAGGGGATCAGCGACGCGGCCACCGACACCACCTGACGCGGCGAGACGTCCATGTAGTTCACCTCTTCGGGTGCCTTCATGGTGAACTCGTTGGCGTGACGGCAGGAGACCAGGGCATCGGTCAGGCGACTCTCTTCATCGAGCGCGGCGTTGGCCTGGGCGATGACGTAGTTGCCCTCCTCGATCGCCGAGAGATAGTGGATCTCGTCGGTGACGCGGCCGTCCTCGACCCGCCGATAGGGGGTCTCGAGGAAGCCGTAGGCGTTGGTGCGGGCATAGACCGCGAGCGAGTTGATCAGACCGATGTTCGGGCCTTCAGGGGTCTCGATCGGGCAGACGCGACCATAGTGGGTCGGGTGCACGTCGCGCACCTCGAAGCCGGCACGCTCGCGGGCCAGACCGCCCGGACCGAGCGCCGAGACACGACGCTTGTGGGTGACCTCGGAGAGCGGGTTGTTCTGGTCCATGAACTGCGAGAGCTGACTGGAGCCGAAGAACTCCTTGATCGCCGCCGAGACCGGCTTGGCGTTGATCAGCTCCTGCGGCATCAGCCCCTCGGACTCGGCCAGCGAGAGACGCTCCTTGACCGCGCGCTCGACACGCACCAGACCGACGCGGAACTGGTTCTCGGCCATCTCGCCGACGCAGCGGATACGACGGTTGCCGAGATGGTCGATGTCGTCGACCGCACCGCGACCGTTGCGCAGTTCGACCAGCACCCGGAGCGCGTCGATGATGTCGGAGCTGTCGCCGTACTTGGCCAGCAGATCCTGGGAGAAGGCATCGGTGCGATCACGGAAATAATGACCGTCGTAGACCACGCCCGGGCCTTCCTCGTTCTCGCGACCGAGGCGGCGATTGAACTTCATCCGGCCAACGGCCGAGAGGTCGTAGCGATCCGGGGTGAAGAACAGGTTGTGGAACAGGTTCTGGGCGGCCTCCTTGGTCGGCGGCTCGCCCGGGCGCATCATCCGGTAGATCTCGATCTGGGCGTCGAGATCACTGGTGGTGTTGTCGATGCGCAGGGTCTCGGAGATGTAGGGCCCCTGGTCGAGATCGTTGACGAACAGGGTCTCGATGCGCTCGATGCCCTTCTCGAACAGGGTCTGCAGCATCTCCGGGGTAATGATGCTGTTGGCCTCGGCCAGCACCTCACCGGTGTCGGTATCGATCTGGTCACGCGCAAGGATGCGCCCGAGCAGGAAGTCGATCGGCACCTCCAGCTGCTCGACGCCGGCCTTCTGCAGCTCGCGGATGTGGCGCGCGGTGACGCGGCGACCGGACTCGACCAGCACCTCGTCGCCGATCTTGACGTCGAAGCTCACGGTCTCGCCGCGCAGCCGCTCGGGGACCAGATCGAAGGAGATCTGGCGCTTGGCGAGATGGAAGGTATCGGTCTCGAAGAACCGCTCGAGGATCTCCTCGACGGTGTAACCGAGCGCGCGCAGCAGCACCGTCGCCGGCAGCTTGCGGCGACGGTCGATACGCACGAAGACGTTGTCCTTGGGATCGAACTCGAAGTCGAGCCAGGAGCCACGATAGGGGATGACGCGCGCGGAGAACAGCAGCTTGCCCGAGGAGTGGGTCTTGCCCTTGTCGTGGTCGAAGAAGACACCGGGCGAACGGTGCAGCTGCGAGACGATGACACGCTCGGTGCCATTGATGATGAAGGTGCCGGTCTCGGTCATGAGCGGCAGCTCGCCCATGTAGACCTCTTGCTCGCGAACGTCCTTGACGACCTTGGAGCCCGCCGGGGCATCCTTGTCGTAGATTACCAGACGCAGCAGTACGCGCAGCGGCGCGGCGAAGGTGGCGCCGCGCAGATGGCACTCACGCTCATCGAAGACCGGCTCGCCGAGCCGATACTTCACATATTCGAGGACGGCATTGCCGGAATAGCTCTCGATCGGGAAAACGGACTTGAAGGCGGCGTGCAATCCGACGTCCCGCCGCCCCCGCTCGGAGGTATCGGCCTGCAGGAACTCGCGATAGGAGTTGATCTGTGTGGCCAGCAGGAACGGCACGTCCAGGATGCTGGGACGCTTGCCGAAGTCTTTGCGGATGCGCTTTTTTTCGGTGAACGAATAGGCCATTATGCCTTCCCTCGAGGTGCTTACTATGGTCCCTAACGGGGCATGGACTCTGGTGCAGGTTGCGGTCGGCGAGGATCAGCCGCGCAGCCGATCGGGGATCTAGCGCCAACCTCGGCGTCGGAGCCTCGATGCGAGACGCCGCGGGGTTGTTCGGCCCCAACGGGAAAAGGCCGGCGGCTCGTCGCCGCCAGCCCGAACGCTCCGCCGAAGACGTGGCGAGGCAATGCGCCCTTACTTGATTTCGACGCTTGCGCCAGCCTCTTCGAGCTGCTTCTTGGCCTCTTCGGCCTCGTCCTTCGAAACGCCTTCCTTCAGGGTGGTCGGAGCGCCTTCGACGGCCTCCTTCGCTTCCTTCAGGCCAAGACCGGTGAGGCCGCGGACAGCCTTGATGACGGCAACCTTGTTGGAGCCGAACGAGGCGAGCACGACGTCGAACTCGGTCTTCTCTTCAGCGGCGGCAGCATCGCCACCAGCGGCGGCCGGAGCAGCGGCAACGGCGGCAGCGGCGGTCACGCCGAACTTCTCTTCCATCGCTTCGATCAGCTCCACGACCTCGAGCACGGTCATGTTGCCAATCGCTTCGAGGATCTCGTCTTTCGAAACGGCCATGGGGATCTCCTAGGGATGAATACTGTTGATCGAACTGGTTCGGGATCGGAAGCGCCTATCAGGCGGCTTCCTTGGCATCGCGAATCGCGGCAACGGTGCGCACGAGCTTGCCCGGCACCTCGTTGATGGTCGCTGCGAGCTTCTGCACCGGAGCCTTCATGGTAGCCATGAGCATGCTGACGGCCTGATCGTAGGTCGGCATCTTCGCGAGATTACCGAGCTCCGAGGCAGGCAGCAGCTTGCCGCCCAGGGCGATGAGACGCACCTGGAACTTGTCATGGTCCTTGGCGAAGGCCTCGGCGACACGTGCGGCCGAGCCCGGATCTTCCTGCGAGAATGCAAGGATCAGCGGGCCGGTGAGACCCTCCTGCATGCACGCGAAGTCCGTGCCTTCCAGCGCGCGACGCGCCAGGGTATTCTTGACCACGCGAACATAGACGCCGGCCTTGCGTGCTTCCACGCGCAGCTGGGTCAGCTGATCGACGGTCAAGCCCCGGTACTCGGCACCGATGGCCGAGTAAGCGCTCTTGGCGACTTCCGCGACTTCGGCGACGATCGCTTCTTTCTGGGCGAAATTCAGCGCCACTTCGTCACCTCCTGACTATATAAACCCCGGTTCATCCGGGGCGCATGCCATGGATGTGCATCCTGCGACTCCACGACATACAGAGAGCGTGCACCGTCATCAGTCATTGACTTGATTCTGGAGCACCGTCTGCGCAGGCGGGACACCCCCCATTGAGTCATCCATGCGCACACTCCGATGCGCCGAGGAAGACACCTGCGGTCTTTGACGGTCCCCGACCGTGAGATCGGGGCCCCAAAGATGTTCGAACCACGAAGGCGTTGCCTTCGCGCCCCGGGCGCCAGGCCCGGGGACGTCGCACTCAGATCAGGCCCGAGTGGTCGACGGTCAGGCCCGGCCCCATGGTGGTGGAGACCGTCACCTGCTGCATGTAGACGCCCTTGGCGCTTGCCGGCTTGGCCTTGACCAGGTTGGTCAACAGCGCCTCGAGGTTCTCGCGCAGCTGCGCCGGCTCGAAGTCGGCCTTGCCGATCGGGCAGTGGATGATGCCCGCCTTGTCGGTGCGATAGCGCACCTGACCGGCCTTGGCATTGCGCACGGCCTCGGCGACGTCGGCGGTCACGGTGCCGACCTTCGGGTTCGGCATCAGGCCGCGGGGGCCGAGCACCTTACCGAGCTGGCCGACGATGCGCATCGCATCCGGGGAGGCGATGACCACGTCGAAGTCCAGGTTGCCGGCCTTGACCTCTTCGGCCAGATCCTCGAAACCGACCTTGTCGGCACCGGCTTCCTTGGCGGCCTCGGCGTTGGCGCCCTGGGTGAACACGGCCACACGCACGGTCTTGCCGGTGCCGTTGGGCAGCACGGTGGAACCACGCACGACCTGATCCGACTTACGCGGATCGACACCGAGATTGACGGCAACGTCGACGCTCTCGGAGAACTTCACCTGGGAGAGTTCCTTGAGCAGCTCGAAGGCCTCTTCGGGCGCATAGAGCTTGCCTGCCTCGACCCGCTCACGGATCGCGCGCATACGCTTGGTCAGCTTGGCCATCAGTTCACCCCCTCGACGTCGAGACCCATGGCGCGGGCGCTACCGGCGATGGTGCGCACGGCGGCGTCCATGTCGGCGGCGGTCAGGTCCGCCATCTTGGTGGTCGCGATCTGCTCGAGCTGCTCGCGGGTCACCACGCCGACCTTGGCGGTGTTGGGCGTCGCGCTGCCCTTGCTGATGCCAGCTGCCTTCTTCAGCAGGATGGCCGCAGGCGGCGTCTTGGTGATGAAGGTGAAGCTGCGATCGGAGTAAACGGTGATGACCACCGGGATCGGCAGACCCTTCTCGACGTCCTGCGTCTTAGCGTTGAACGCCTTGCAGAACTCCATGATGTTGACGCCGTGCTGACCGAGTGCCGGGCCGACCGGCGGGCTCGGGTTGGCCTCACCGGCCTTGACCTGCAGCTTGATGTAGGCTGTGATCTTTTTTGCCACAATGATTCTCCAAATGGGTGCAAGCGCCAGGGGTTATGAGACCTTGGCTCCCCATGTCAGACCCCCGGGCGGGGGCTTGTACGAAGGTCGTCACCAATGCAGCAACGACCGGGATGCGCCGCATCGCCGGAGATGACGATGCGGGATGCGATCAACCCTTTTCGACTTGAGAGAACTCGAGATCGACTGGAGTGGCGCGACCGAAGATCAGCACCGAGACCTTGACCCGGCTCTTTTCGTAATCGACATCCTCGACCACACCGTTGAAGTCGGTGAATGGTCCATCGATCACGCGCACGACCTCTCCCGGCTCGTAGATCACCTTCGGACGCGGCTTCTCGCCACCTTCCTCAAGGCGTTGCAGGATGGCCTGGGCCTGGGATTCGGGAATGGGTGCAGGACGATCACCGGTTCCACCGATGAAGCCCATGACCTTGGGAACGCTCTTGACGAGGTGCCAGGTCTCGTCGGTCAACTCCATGTTGACCAGGACGTAACCCGGGAAGAACTTACGCTCACTCTTGCGCTGCTGACCGCCGCGCACCTCGACGACCTCTTCGGTCGGGACCAGGATCATCCCGAACAGGTCCTCGAGACCGGCACGCTTGATGCGATCCTCAAGAGAACGCTTGACTTGCCCCTCGAACCCCGAGTAAGCGTGGATGACGTACCACCGCTGTGCCATCTTCAGCCCCCTTGACCGGTCAGGAAACGCAGGATTCCCATCAGCATCATATCGAACAGCCAGAGGACGATACCGACGATCAGGACCATGACGATGACCACCAGCGTGGTCTGAATGGTTTCCTGCCGCGAAGGCCAGACGACCTTGCGGACCTCCATGCGCGCATCACCTGCGAACTGCCACAGGGTACGACCACGCTCGGTCTTGAAGACTGCGAACGCCGCGACACCCGAGATGATCAGCAGACCGACGACCGCCAACAGGGTCGAGAGGGGCTTGAGGAGGTAGAAGGCAACGATACCGCCGACCAACAAAAAAGCAGCGGCGACCAGCTTGAGTGTATCCAAGCTGGCGCCACGGGCTTCTGCGCGTGAATTCATGGATTCGCGTGTCGCCTAAGCGATGAGTTGTATGGCAGGCCAGGAGGGACTCGAACCCCCAACCTGCGGTTTTGGAGACCGCTGCTCTGCCAATTGAGCTACTGGCCTAGAAACTAGGTTTTCCGAGTCACGCACCCGGCGGGTGCGTGACCGGAGATCGAGCAATTACTCGATGATCTTGGAGACCACGCCGGCGCCGACGGTACGACCACCCTCGCGAACAGCGAAGCGCAGGCCCTCTTCCATCGCGATCGGCGCGA
>NZ_SMDC01000018.1 GCF_004343155.1 Marichromatium gracile | reverse complement strand
AGCTACGACTTCCCGGGTGATGACACCCCGATCGTGACCGGTTCGGCCAAGCTCGCCCTCGAGGGCGACACCTCGGAGATCGGTGGTCCGTCCATCGACAAGCTGGTCGAGGCGCTCGACAGCTACATCCCCGAGCCCGAGCGTGCCGTCGACGGCGCCTTCCTGATGCCGATCGAGGACGTGTTCTCGATCTCGGGTCGCGGCACCGTGGTGACCGGTCGTGTCGAGCGTGGCGTGATCAAGGTCGGTGAAGAGGTCGAGATCGTCGGCATCAAGGACACCACCAAGACCACCTGCACCGGCGTGGAGATGTTCCGCAAGCTGCTCGACCAGGGCGAGGCCGGTGACAACGTCGGCGTGCTGCTGCGCGGCACCAAGCGTGAGGACGTCGAGCGTGGTCAGGTGCTGGCCAAGCCCGGCAGCATCACCCCGCACACCAACTTCGAGGCCGAGGTGTACGTGCTGAGCAAGGAAGAGGGCGGTCGTCACACCCCCTTCTTCAACGGCTATCGTCCGCAGTTCTACTTCCGCACCACCGACGTGACTGGTGCCTGCGAGCTGCCCGAGGGCATCGAGATGGTCATGCCTGGCGACAACGTCAAGATGACCGTCCAGCTGATCGCGCCGATCGCGATGGAAGAGGGCCTGCGCTTCGCTGTTCGCGAGGGTGGTCGTACCGTCGGCGCCGGCGTGGTCTCCAAGATCATCGAGTAAGGATATGAGCAGCCAAAGAATTCGTATTCGACTGAAGGCGTTCGATCATCGTCTGATCGATCAGTCCGCACGCGAGATCGTCGATACCGCCAAGCGTACCGGCGCTCAGGTTCGTGGTCCGGTTCCGCTGCCTTCCAAGAAGGAGCGCTTCACGGTCCTGGTCTCCCCGCACGTCAACAAGGACGCGCGTGACCAGTACGAGCTGCGCACCCACAAGCGCCTGATGGACATCGTCGATCCGACCGACAAGACGGTCGATGCGCTGATGAAATTGGATCTGGCCGCGGGCGTCGACGTCCAGATCAAGCTGAGCTGAGGACGAAACGATGACGATCGGAGTTATCGGGCGTAAGGCTGGCATGACCCGGCTGTTCAACGAGGACGGGGAGAGCATCCCGGTCACCGTGATCGAGGTCCAGCCCAACCGTGTGAGCCAAGTCAAGTCCGCCGAGACCGATGGCTACCGCGCCATCCAGGTTGCCTTCGGATCGCGTCGCGCCTCGCGCGTGACCAAGCCGATGGCTGGGCACTTCGCCAAGGCCGGTATCGAGGCCGGTGAGGTGTTGCGCGAGTTCCGTCTCGAGGGCGAAGAAGGTGCCGACATCGAAGTCGGTCAGGAGATCTCGGTCTCCATGTTCGAGGCCGGCCAGAAGGTCGACGTGCGTGGCGTGACCAAGGGTCGCGGCTTCGCCGGCACCATCCGCCGCCACCACTTCCGTGGTCAGGATGCGACCCACGGCAACTCGCTGTCGCACCGCGCGCCGGGTTCCATCGGTCAGAACCAGACCCCGGGCCGTGTGTTCAAGGGCAAGAAGATGGCCGGTCACCTCGGTGCCGCCAACCGTTGCCAGCAGGGTCTCGAGGTGGTGCGTGTCGATGCCGAGCGCAACCTGCTGTTGGTCCGTGGCGGCGTGCCCGGTCCGGCTGGTGGTCGCGTGGTCGTGCTGCCGTCCGTGAAGCAGAAGAACAAGGGTTAAGTCCATGGAACTCGCCATTCGAAATGACAACGGCGGTGCCAGCGTGCAGGTCTCGGACACCGTTTTCGGGGCCGACTTCAAGCCCGGTCTGATTCACCAGGTGGTCACCGCCTACCTGGCCGGCGCGCGCGCCGGCACCAAGGCCCAGAAGAACCGTTCTGCCGTCTCCGGCGGCGGGGCCAAGCCCTGGCGTCAGAAGGGCACCGGGCGTGCCCGTGCCGGTACCAGCCGCAGCCCGCTGTGGCGCTCCGGTGGCGTGACCTTCGCCGCGCAGCCGCGCGACTACAGCCAGAAGGTCAACCGCAAGATGTATCGCGGTGCCGTGCGCTCGATCCTCTCCGAGCTGGTGCGCACCGAGCGTCTGGTGGTGGTCTCCGAGCTCGCGCTCGAGGCGCCCAAGACCAAGGAGCTGATCGCACTGCTCGAGGGCCAGGGCCTGAAGGACGTGCTGATTCTCACCGACGGTCTCGACCCGAACCTGTTCCTGGCCGCGCGCAACCTCAACGGTGTTGACGTGATGGCGGCTCAGGAGGTCGATCCGGTGAGCATGATCGCCTTCGAGAACGTGCTCGCGACCGAAGCGGCAATCAAGAAACTCGAGGAGCGCCTGGCATGAACAAAGAGCGTCTGATGAAGGTGCTGCTCGCGCCGATCGTCTCCGAGAAGTCGACCCGTGCCGCCGAGTCCGGCCAGGTCGTGTTCCGGGTCGCGACCGACGCGACCAAGCGTGAGGTGAGCCAGGCCGTCGAGCTGCTGTTCGAGGTCAAGGTCGACAGCGTGCAGATCCTCAACGTCAAGGGTAAGACCAAGCGTTTCGGTCAGCGCCTGGGCAAGCGTCAGGACTGGCGCAAGGCCTATGTGCGCCTGGAAGCTGGTCAGGATATCGATTTCGGCGGCGGCGCGTGAGCGCAGCGGCGGACAGCAACGGATAGACCAAGATGGCAATCGTAAAGACCAAACCGACGTCCGCCGGGCGCCGCTTTGTCGTGAAGGTGCAGTCCCCCGAACTGCACAAGGGCGCCCCCTACGCGCCTCTGATCGAGAAAAAGACGAAGAACGGCGGACGCAACAACTTCGGACGCATCACCGTGCGCCACCAGGGTGGCGGTCACAAGCAGCGTTACCGTGTTGTTGATTTCAAGCGTAACAAGGAAGGCGTACCGGCCGTGGTCGAGCGGCTCGAGTACGACCCGAACCGCACGGCTCACCTGGCGCTGCTGAAGTACGCCGATGGTGAGCGTGCCTACATCATCGCCCCGAAGGGGCTGAGCGCAGGCGATCGTGTGCAGGCCGGTGAGGCCGCTCCGATCAGCGTCGGCAACTGCATGCCGCTGCGCAATATCCCGGTCGGTACCTTGGTGCACTGCATCGAGATGCGTCCGGGCAAGGGCGCCCAGATCGCCCGTTCGGCCGGTGCATCGGCCCAACTCGTCGCGCGTGAAGGCGCGATGGCCACCGTGCGTCTGCGCTCCGGTGAGATGCGCAAGGTGCATGCTGATTGCCGCGCGGTGATCGGTGAGGTCGGCAACTCCGAGAACAGCCTGCGGAAGCTCGGCAAGGCCGGCGCGACCCGCTGGCGTGGCGTGCGTCCCACGGTGCGTGGTGTCGTCATGAACCCGGTCGACCACCCGCACGGCGGTGGTGAAGGCCGGACTTCCGGTGGTCGTCACCCGGTCACCCCCTGGGGTGTGCCGACTAAGGGCCATAAAACGCGCAAGAATAAGCGGACCGATGGCATGATTGTGCGTCGTCGCGGCCGCAAGTAAATAAGGCGAGGTTGAGCAAGTGCCACGTTCGATTCGAAAAGGACCCTTTGTGGACCACCACCTGATCAAGAAGGTGGAAGAAGCGGTCGCCCAGAACAGTAAACGGCCTATCAAGACCTGGTCGCGTCGCTCCATGGTGTTGCCGGAAATGGTTGGGCTGACCATCGCAGTCCATAACGGGCGTCAGCACGTGCCGGTGCTCGTCAATGAAAACATGATCGGCCACAAGCTCGGCGAGTTTGCGCTGACGCGCACCTTCCGTGGGCACGCCGCCGATCGCAAGGCGAAGAAGCGCTAGTCGGAGACCCGCAATGCGAGCCGAAGCAACATTGAAATACGCACGGGTCTCTGCCCAGAAGGCCCGGCTGGTCGCCGATCTGATCCGCGGTCAGCGCGTCGAGGAGGCCCTGAACACCCTGGCCTTCAGCAACAAGAAGGGCGCCGAGATCATCAAGAAGGTCCTGGAGTCCGCGATCGCCAACGCCGAACACAATGAAGGCGCTGACATCGACGAGCTGAAGGTCGCTGCGATCCAGGTCAACGAGGGTCCGACCATGAAGCGGATTCGCGCGCGAGCCAAGGGCCGCGCCAACCGCATCATGAAGCGTACCAGCCATATCAGCTTGACGGTGTCGGAAGCGTAAGGAATTTCAGGGGACCAGTATGGGACAGAAAGTTAATCCGAACGGCATCCGACTTGGCATCGTCAAGGACTGGACTTCCAAGTGGTATGCAAGTTCGAAAGACTATGCCGACCTGCTCAACACCGACCTGCAGGTGCGCGATTTCCTGCGCAAGAAGCTTGCAAAGGCATCGGTGAGCCGCATCCAGATCGATCGTCCGGCGAAGAACGCCCACATCACCATCCACACCGCGCGTCCTGGCGTGGTGATCGGTAAGAAGGGTGAGGACATCGACAAGCTGCGCGTGCAGGTCTCGAAGATGATGGGGATCCCGGTGCACATCAGCATCGAGGAGATCCGCAAGCCTGAGCTCGACGCCCAGCTCGTTGCCGAGGGTATTGCCCAGCAGCTCGAGCGTCGCATCATGTTCCGTCGCGCGATGAAGCGTGCGCTGCAGAACACCATGCGTCTGGGTGCCGAGGGCATCAAGGTCAACGTCGCGGGCCGTTTGAACGGCGCCGAGATCGCCCGCAGCGAGTGGGCCCGTGAGGGTCGTGTGCCGCTGCACACTCTGCGTGCCGACATCGATTACGGCTTCGCCGAGGCGCGCACCACCTATGGCGTCATCGGCGTCAAGGTGTGGATCTTCAAGGGCGAGGTGTTCGGCGACCAGGTCCCTGAGGAGCCGGCATCCAAGAGCGCCGGAAGAAAGGGTTAAGTCATGCTGCAACCGAAACGCACCAAGTTCCGAAAGCAACACAAGGGCCGCAACCGTGGTCTCGCTCAGAGCGGCAACCAGGTCAGCTTCGGCGAGTTCGGTCTCAAGGCCGTGAGTCGTGGCCGGGTGACCGCGCGTCAGATCGAGGCGGCCCGTCGTACCATCACCCGTCGCGTCAAGCGTGGCGGTAAGCTGTGGATTCGCGTCTTCCCTGACAAGCCGATCTCCAAGAAGCCTCTCGAGGTTCGAATGGGTAAAGGTAAGGGTAACGTCGAGTACTGGGTCGCGCCGATCCAGCCCGGCCGGGTGCTCTACGAAATCGAGGGCGTCAGCGAAGAGCTGGCACGTGAGGCCTTCAAGCTCGCCGCTGCCAAGCTGCCCGTGCAGACCACCTTTGAGAAGCGGACGATCCTGTGATGAAGGCTAACGAACTCCGACAGAGCAGCCTCGACGAGCTGCAGGCGCGGTTGATGGACCTGTTGCGCGAGCAGTTCAACCTGCGCATGCAGCAGGGCACCGGTCAGCTGTCCAAACCCTCGCAGATGAAGGCCGTGCGCCGGGATATCGCCCGGATCAAGACGGTGATGGCGGAAATGGCGGGCAAGCAAGCATGAGCGACGAGAACAACAGCAACCGCATCCAGGAAGGGCGCGTCATCAGCAGCGCGATGGACAAGACCGTGACGGTGCTCATCGAGCGTCGCGTCAAGCATCCGCTCTATGGCAAGTTCATGCGTCGTTCGACCAAGATTCATGCCCACGATGAAGAGAACATCTGTAACCAGGGTGATCTCGTCCGTGTCGAGCAGTGCCGGCCGCTCTCCAAGACCAAGACGTGGCGTCTGCTCGAGGTCATCGAAAAGGCGCGCTGAGGCGACGCGCTTCGACAATGTCCCGGACGTTCGCTCGTTTTGTCGCTCGTCCGTCTCGCGATTCGCTCAGCAGCCGGTTTAGCCCGGAATCAGCAATAGGCGTAGGTAAACAACATGATTCAGATGCAGACCAATCTCAGCGTCGCTGACAACAGCGGCGCCCGGAGCGTGCAATGCATCAAAGTGCTTGGCGGATCGCATCGGCGCTACGCGGGCATCGGCGATGTCATCAAGGTCACGGTCAAGGACGCAATCCCGCGCGGCAAGGTCAAGAAGGGCGACGTGTTCAACGCCGTTGTCGTTCGCACCCGCAAGGGCGTGCGTCGTCCCGACGGCTCCCTGATCCGCTTCGACGGCAATGCCGCCGTGCTACTGAACAACCAGCTCCAGCCCATCGGCACCCGCATCTTCGGCCCTGTCACGCGTGAACTGCGTGGCGAGCGCTTCATGAAGATCATCTCGCTGGCGCCCGAAGTGCTGTAAGGAGACGACGGCATGCAAAAGATCAAGAAGGGTGATGACGTCACCGTCATTACCGGCAAAGACAAGGGTAAACGTGGTACTGTGCTGCGCGTCGTCGACGCTGAGCACGTCATCGTTGAGAACGTGAACATCGCGCGCAAGCACCAGAAGCCGAACCCGCAGGCCGGCGAGCCTGGTGGTATCGTCGACAAGCCGATGCCGATGCACGTCTCGAACGTGGCGCTCTACAACCCGCAGAAGGGCGGGCCGGACCGCGTCGGTTTCAAGATCCTGGAAGACGGTCGCAAGGTTCGCGTGTTCAAGTCGAACGGCGAAGTCGTCGACGTCTGACCGAAGGAAGCGAGATGTCCACCAGACTACAGACAGAATACGAACAGCGCATCGTCGGTCAGCTCAAGGAGCGTTTCGGCTTCAAGAGCGTGATGCAGGTGCCGCGCATCGAAAAGATCACGCTGAACATGGGCGTTGGCGAGGCCGTGGCCGACAAGAAGGTCATGGATAACGCCGTCGCCGACATGCGTGCCATCGCCGGTCAGCAGCCGATCGTCACCTACGCCCGCAAGTCGGTCGCAGGCTTCAAGATCCGCGAAGGCTGGCCGATCGGCTGCAAGGTGACCCTGCGTCGCGAGCGCATGTACGAGTTCCTCGATCGCCTGATCAGCGTCTCCATCCCGCGTATCCGCGACTTCCGTGGGCTCAGCCCGAAGGCGTTCGACGGTCGTGGCAACTACTCGATGGGCGTGCGCGAGCAGATCATGTTCCCCGAGATCGATTACGACAAGATCGATGCACTGCGCGGGCTCGACATCACCATCACCACGTCGGCTCGGACGGACGAAGAAGGACGGGCTCTGCTCGAGGCGTTCAACTTCCCCTTCCGTACCTGAGGTAGAGACCATGGCGAAAAAGAGCATGATCGCGCGTGATCGCAAGCGCGCCCAGGTCGCAGCCCAGTTCAGCGCCAAGCGCGCCGAGCTCAAGGCGGTGATCAACGACCGTAACGCGACTCCCGAGCAGATCGACGAAGCCGTGCTGAAGCTGCAGAAGCTCCCGCGCGACGCCAGCCCCTCGCGTCAGCAGCGTCGCTGCCGCGTCAGTGGCCGTCCGCATGCCGTGTATCGCAAGTTCGGTCTCTCGCGCAACAAGCTGCGCGAGGCGGTGATGCGTGGCGATGTCCCTGGCGTCGTCAAGGCAAGCTGGTAGAATTCCCCCCTCGGGCCTTCCGGCCCGAGCATCCTGAAAACCAAGTCCCCCCAATGGGTATCACATCGGCAACGATGGATTGACCCGAGGAGAAGCCAATGAGTATGTCGGATCCGATTGCGGATATGCTGACGCGTATCCGTAACGGCCAGCAGCGCGGCAAGTTCACCATCATGATGCCGTCCTCCAAGCAGAAGATCGCGATCGCGAACCTGCTGAAGGAAGAGGGCTACATCGCCGACGCGCAGGTCGAAGAGAACGAGGGCAAGCCCCAGCTGGTTCTCAGGCTCAAGTACTATCGCGGCAAGCCCGTGATCGAGTACCTCAAGCGCGTTTCGCGCCCCGGTCTGCGCATCTATCGCAGCAAGGACGAGCTGCCCCAGGTCTGGGCCGGTCTCGGTGTTGCGATCGTCTCCACCTCCAAGGGTCTGATGACCGACCGCGAGGCCCGCAAGTCGGGTCACGGCGGCGAGATCATCGCCTACGTCGCCTAAGGGAGGTCGGAACTATGTCTCGCGTTGCAAAAGCGCCGGTCGCTATCCCCAATGGGGTTAAAGTCGAGCTCCAGGGCCAGGACGTCAAGGTCTCCGGTCCCAAGGGTTCGATGGAGTGGACCGTGCATCCGGCGGTCCGCGTCTGTGAGGAAAACGGTCAGCTGCTGGTCGCTCGTGCCGAAGGGCATGAGAAGGACTGGGCGATGGCCGGCACCACCCGGGCGCTGATCAACAACATGGTTGTGGGTTGTGGCACCGGCTTCAGCCGCAAGCTGACCCTGGTCGGCGTGGGTTATCGCGCCCAGGCCAAGGGCAGTGTGCTCAACCTCAATCTCGGCTTCTCGCACCCGATCGATTTTCCGGTGCCTGAGGGCATCACCATCGAGACCCCGAGTCAGACCGAGATCGTCGTCAGCGGTGCCGACAAGCAGCAGGTCGGCCAGGTCGCGGCGAAGATCCGTGGGTTCCGTCCGCCGGAACCCTACAAGGGCAAGGGCGTGCGTTACGCGGACGAGAACGTCCTGCGTAAGGAAGCCAAGAAGAAATAAGGGGTCTAGGCAATGGATAAGAAACAAGCTCGTCTGCGCCGCGCGGCGCGGGCTCGTGCCAAGATCCGGGAGCTCAGTGTCTTCCGTCTGTGCGTGCACCGTACGCCCCGGCACATCTACGCCCAGGTCATCGCCCCCGAGGGCGACAAGGTCGTGGCCAGCGCCTCGACCCTCGACAAGGACCTGCGTCAGGCGCTCGAGGGCCACAAGGGCAACGTCGCAGCCGCGGCCGTCATCGGCCAGGCGATCGCCGAGCGCGCGCGCTCCGCTGGTGTGGAATCGGTCGCCTTCGATCGTTCCGGCTTCCGCTATCACGGCCGTGTCAAGGCGCTCGCCGATGCCGCCCGTGAACACGGACTGAAATTCTAAGGACTCGACCATGGCGAACTTCAATCCAAAGACAGAAGGCGACGAGCTTCTGGAAAAGCTGGTGACCGTCAATCGGGTCGCCAAGGTGGTCAAGGGCGGACGTCAGTTCGGCTTTGCGGCGCTGACCGTGGTCGGCGACGGCAAGGGTCGGGTCGGCTTCGGTCGCGGCAAGGCACGTGAGGTGCCGGTGGCGATCCAGAAGGCGATGGAGAATGCCCGCAAGAACATGATCGACGTCAAGCTCAATGGCACCACGCTGCAGTACCCGCTGCAGGGGCGTCACGGCGCGGCCCGCGTGTTCATGCAGCCGGCCTCCGAGGGTACCGGTATCATCGCCGGCGGCGCGATGCGTGCCGTCTTCGAGGTGCTCGGGGTGCAGAACGTGCTGGCCAAGTGCATCGGCACCAACAACCCGATCAACGTCGTCCAGGCGACCATCGAAGGCCTGCGCAAGATGAACGACGCCGAGCTCGTCGCTGCCAAGCGCGGCAAGACCGTCGAAGAGATTCTGGGGTAAGCGATGGCTGACAAGAAGATGATGAAGGTCAAGCTGGTGCGCAGCGTCCACGGACGCCTCGAGCGTCACCAGGCCTGCGTCCGCGGCCTCGGCCTGCGGCGCATGCACCAGGTCGTCGAGGTCGAGGACACCCCTTGCACCCGCGGCATGGTCAACACCGTGTCCTACATGGTTAAGGTCGTGGAGGAGTCTTGAGATGCGACTCAATGAGCTGAAGCCCGATGAGGGTAGCCGCAAGGCCGCCAAGCGCGTCGGTCGCGGGATCGGCAGCGGACTCGGCAAGACCTGTGGCCGCGGCCACAAGGGTCAGAAGTCGCGTTCCGGCGGTTTCCACAAGGTCGGTTTCGAAGGCGGTCAGATGCCGCTGCAGCGTCGTCTGCCGAAGGTCGGTTTCCGGTCGCGCAAGGCACTGGTCCAGGCCGAGGTGCGCTTGAACGAGCTGGCCCTGATCGAGGGCGACACTGTCGACCTCGCCGCGCTGGTCGCGGCCGGGGTACTGAACAACCGCATCAAGTCGGTCAAGGTCATCGCCTCGGGCGAGATCTCGCGGGCTGTCACCGTACGTGGCCTGGGCGTGACCAAGGGCGCACGCGCGGCGATCGAAGCGGCGGGCGGCAAGGTCGAGGACTAATCGGGAAGGCGCGTAGCAGATGGCCAAGAACGTCGGATCCATGGGAAGTGCGCTCGGCGGCATGGGGCGGTTGACGGAATTGCGTCAGCGCCTGTTGTTCGTGCTCGGCGCGCTGCTCGTCTATCGTATCGGTACCTTCATCCCGGTCCCGGGCGTCAACCCCGAGGCCTTGGCCATCCTGTTCGACCAGAACCAGGGGTCGATCCTGGACATGTTCAACATGTTCTCGGGAGGCGCCCTGGAGCGCGCCAGTCTGTTCGCGCTGGGCATCATGCCTTACATCTCCGCCTCCATCATCATGCAGCTGATGACGGCGGTACTGCCGAAGCTCGAGCAGCTGAAGAAGGAAGGGGAGTCGGGGCGGCGCAAGATCACCCAGTACACCCGCTACGGCACCGTGGTGCTCGCGACCTTCCAGGCCGTCGGTATCTCGATGGCGCTGCAGGGGCAGACTGCCGGCGGCTCGGCGCTGGTCTCTCACGCTGGTGCCGGGTTCGTGTTCACCGCGACCGTGTCGCTGGTGACCGGAACCATGTTCCTGATGTGGCTGGGTGAGCAGATCACCGAGCGCGGCATCGGCAACGGGATCTCGCTGATCATCTTCGCGGGTATCGTCGCCGGTCTGCCCTCGGCGCTCGGCGGCACCCTGGAGCTGGCGCGCACCGGCGAAATGAACTCGCTGGCGGTCCTTGCGCTGTTTGCCCTGGCGCTGGCGGTCACCGCCTTCGTGGTGTTCGTCGAGCGCGGGCAGCGACGGATCACCGTCAACTATGCGCGTCGCCAGCAGGGGCGGCGAATGATGCAGGCGCAGAGCACGCACCTGCCGCTCAAGCTCAACATGGCCGGCGTCATCCCGCCGATCTTCGCCTCCAGCATCATCCTCTTCCCGGGGACGCTGGGACAGTGGTTCGGCAGCAACGAGGATTTGCGTTGGCTGGCCGATATCACCGCGAAGCTCTCGCCCGGTGAGCCGGTCTACGTGCTCTTTTACGCGACGGCGATCATCTTCTTCTGCTTCTTCTACACCGCGCTGGTGTTCAATGCGAAGGAGACGGCCGACAACCTCAAGCGCTCTGGGGCTTTCATTCCGGGGATCCGTCCGGGGGAGCAGACGGCGCGCTATATCGATACCGTCATGACCCGGTTGACGGCAGCAGGCGCGATCTACATCACCGCTGTCTGCTTGCTGCCTGAGTTCCTGATCGTGGGTTACAACGTGCCGTTCTATTTTGGCGGCACCTCACTGTTAATCGTAGTGGTCGTGGTCATGGACTTCATGGCGCAGATTCAGGCTCACCTGATGTCGCATCAGTATGAGGGCCTGATGAAGAAGGCCAACCTGAAGTCACCCGGCGCCGGCATGTTGCGCTGAAGAAGGCCCCGACTCTTAGGAGACAAGAATGAAAGTGCGTGCATCGGTCAAGAAGTTGTGCAGAAACTGCAAGGTGATCAAGCGGAATGGAACGGTGCGGGTCATCTGTTCCGACCCCCGTCACAAGCAGCGCCAGGGTTGACGGGATCCCGTTGACTACAGTAAGCAATTTGTTATACTGCGCGGTTTACCCGCTGAGCATTTAGGACTGAGGGGTTCGTAGCTATGGCCCGTATCGCCGGCGTCAACATTCCCGACAAAAAGCACGCCGTGATCGCGTTGACCGCGATCTACGGCATCGGCCGCACCCGCGCGGGCGAGATCTGCGACGCGGCAGGCATTCCGCGTGACACCAAGATCCAGAGCCTCACCGAGGAAGAGGTCGAGAAGCTGCGTGGCGAGGTCGCCAAGTTCTCCGTCGAGGGCGATCTGCGTCGTGAAGTGTCGATGAACATCAAGCGCCTGATGGACCTCGGCTGCAACCGCGGCATCCGTCACCGTCGCGGCCTGCCCCTGCGTGGTCAGCGCACGCGCACCAACGCACGGACCCGCAAGGGGCCGCGTCGTCCGATCAAACGCTAAGCGCTCAGGCGCAGCAGATTAGCTGGATTACGTCGAATGGCTAAACCGATTCGCAGCACCAAGAAAAAGGTCAAGAAGCAGGTTGCAGACGGCATTGCGCACGTCCACGCCTCCTTCAATAACACCATCATCACGATCACCGATCGTCAGGGCAACGCCTTGGCCTGGGCCACCGCCGGTGGTTCAGGCTTCCGCGGTTCGCGCAAGAGCACGCCCTTCGCGGCTCAGGTTGCCGCCGATCGTGCCGGTCAGGCCGCCAAGGAATATGGCCTGCGCAACCTGGACGTGAACGTCAAGGGGCCGGGGCCGGGTCGTGAGTCCGCCGTGCGCGCACTCAACAACGCGGGTTTCAAGATCACCAGCATCACCGATGTGACCCCGATCCCGCACAACGGCTGCCGTCCGCCCAAGAAGCGGCGCGTCTGACAGATCAACAGGAAGAGACATGGCACGTTACACAGGCCCAACCTGCAAGCTGGCGCGTCGCGAGGGGACCGATCTCTCCTTGAAGAGCCGCGCGCGCGCTCTGGACACCAAGTGCAACCTCGAGAAGCAGCCCGGACAGACCACCGACCGTCGTCGGCGCCTCTCCGACTATGGTCTGCAGCTGCGTGAGAAGCAGAAGGTGCGTCGTATCTACGGCGTGCTCGAGAAGCAGTTCCGTAACTACTACAAGAAGGCCGCCGGCACCAAGGGTGCAACCGGTGAGAACCTGCTCCAGCTGCTCGAGCGTCGTCTCGACAACGTCGTCTATCGCATGGGCTTTGGCGCCACCCGCGCCGAGGCACGTCAGCTGGTCAGCCACAAGGCCATCCTGGTCAACGGCCGTATCGTCAACATCGCCTCCTTCCAGGTCGGCGTCGATGACGAGATCGAGGTCCGTGAAGCCGCTCGCAAGCAGGTGCGCGTGCAGAACGCGCTGTCGCTGGCCGAGCAGTACGGCTTCTCCGACTGGGTCGAAGTCGACACCAAGGCCATGAAAGGCGTCTTCAAGCGTGTTCCCGATCGTTCCGATCTGCCGGCGGACATCAATGAATCGCTGATCGTCGAGCTGTACTCCAAGTAAGGCGCTTCCAGAGGGGCACTAATGACTGACGCTATTGGCGAATTTCTGAAACCACGCATCGTCAAGGTCGACCTGGTCGATGGCAGCCCGAACCACGCCAAGGTTTCTCTAGAGCCCCTGGAGCGTGGTTTCGGGCACACCCTGGGTAATGCGCTGCGGCGCATCCTGCTCTCCTCGATGGATGGCTATGCCGTCACCGAGGTCGAGATCCAGGGCGTCCTCCATGAGTACACCACCATGGAGGGCGTGCAGGAAGACGTCCTCGAGATCCTGCTCAACCTCAAGCAGCTTGCGATCTCGCTCGACGGCAAGGACGAGGCGACCTTCACCCTGAGCAAGTCCGGCCCCGGTCCGGTGACCGCCGCCGACATCGAGCTCGATCACTCGGCCACCATCGCCAACCCCGAGTTGGTGATCGCCAACCTCACCGAGGGTGAGCTGAGCATGACCCTGACCGTGCGTCGTGGTCGTGGCTACGAGCCGGCCACCGCGCGCGAGGGCGAAGAGGGCGAGGATCGTCCGATCGGCAAGCTGCCGCTCGACGCCTCCTACAGCCCGGTGCGTCGTGTCGCGATCGAGGTGCAGTCGGCTCGTGTCGAGCAGCGCACCGATCTCGATCGTCTGGTGATCGACCTGGAGACCAACGGCACGATCGATCCCAAGGAGTCGATCCAGCGCGCCGCGACCATCCTGCGCGACCAGCTCTCGAGCTTCGTCGTGCTCGAGGGCACGGGTGCCGCGGACAGCCAGTCCGTCGAGCAGCGCGATGAGTCGCCCTACGACCCGATCCTGCTGCGCCCGGTCGACGACCTGGAGCTGACGGTGCGTTCGGCGAACTGCCTGAAGGCCGAGAACATCTACCTGATCGGCGATCTGATCCAGCGTACCGAGGTGGAGCTGCTCAAGACCCCGAATCTCGGCAAGAAGTCGCTCACGGAGATCAAGGACGTGCTTGCAACGCGCGGTCTCTCGCTGGGGATGCGGCTCGAGAACTGGCCGCCTGAAAACATCGCCGAACTGAGCGTCCGCTGAGCGCTCTCAGGTTCTAGAACACAACACTCGATCACAAGATATTCGGGAAAAGGATCATGCGTCACCGCAAAGCCGGAAGGCATCTGAATCGCACCAGCTCGCACCGCGAGGCGATGTTTCGCAATATGGCGGCCTCGCTGTTCGAGCACGAGCTGATCAAGACGACCGTGCCCAAGGCCAAAGAGCTGCGTCGGGTCGCCGAGCCGCTGATCACCCTGGCGAAGGAAGACTCGGTGCATGCGCGCCGTCAGGCCTTTGCGCGTCTGCGCGACAAGGACGCCGTCGGCAAGCTGTTCGCCGAGCTCGGTCCGCGTTACCAGGGTCGTCCCGGCGGCTACCTGCGCATCCTCAAGTGTGGTTATCGCTCCAGCGACGCGGCCCCCATGGCCTACGTCGAGCTGGTCGACCGTCCGGTGCAGACCGAGGTCGAGGACGAGGACTGAGTTCCGACGTCTCCGGCGTTGCCGCATGAAAAAAACCGGGCATTTGCCCGGTTTTTTTTCGTCTCGAATGTGCTGCACGAGGTCCATCCTGATGGAAGTTCCGGTCATCGAACGCATCGCCCTAGTCACCGATTTCGGTGCTGGTCCCTATCTCGGGCAGATGCAGGCCGCACTCGACGCCAGCCTGCCCGATCATGCGGTGATCGACCTGGTCCACGACCTGCCACCCTTCCGTCCCGATCTCGCTGCTTATCTGCTGCCGGCGCTAGCGCGCGACATGCCCCCGCGTACCCTTTATCTCTGCGTGGTCGATCCCGGCGTCGGTGGGGCGCGTGACGGTGTCATCGCGCGCGTCGGCGAGGACTGGTTCGTTGCCCCCGATAATGGTCTGCTCGCGCCGCACCTGATGGCCGGAGCGGGGCAGTGCTGGCGAATCGGCTGGCTGCCGTCGCGGCGCAGCGCGACCTTCCATGGGCGTGACTGGTTCCTGCCGGTGGCCGCGCGACTGTGTCGGGGCGAGGACGTCGGCGCCACCCGGCTCGATCGACCCGTGGGGCATGACTGGCCGAAGACGCTCGATCGGGTCCTCTATGCCGACCACTATGGCAACCTGATGACCGGTCTGCGACCGGTCGGCCATGCGCAATCCCTGCGTGTCGGCGAGCGTCTGTTGCCCTGGGCGCGAACCTTCTGTGCGGTCGAGCCGGGTGAGGCCTTCTGGTACGAGAATGCGCTCGGGCTGGTCGAGATCGCGGTCAATCAGGGGCGCGCCGATGGTGCCCTGGGGCTGGTTCCCGGTGATCCGGTCGGGCCATTCATCATGCCGGGGTGACGGTGCGACGCGTTCCAGGTGCTAGAGTGATGGCATCCGTGCGCGGCGTGCGTCGCGCCCAACTCGGTGGGAGTCAAGGCATGGCAGGCTTCGGTGATCTACTCGGTTCACTGTTACAGAACAACCTCTCCGGCAGTGGAGCGCAGCGTCTCAGCCAGGGGCTGGGGCAGCTCTCCACCACGCCCGGCGAGGGTGGCGGGGGTGGTCTGAGCGCGCTGCTCGATGGTGCGCGCGGGGTGCTCGGTCAGGCTGCCGACAACCCGCTCCAAGCCGGTGGGCTGGGGGCTGCGCTCGGCTCGGTGCTCGGTGGCGGTGGCGATGCCGTGCGTGGTGCGCTCACCGGCGGTGCCCTGGCGATGCTCGCCGGGGTGGCCTACAAGGCGCTGACCAACGCCAGCGCCGAGGGGCAGGGCGCTGCCCCGGTGCCGGTACCACCAGCGGCGCTGCCCGAGCCGGTGCGGGCTGATGCCGCGCGTGACGACAAGGCGCGGTTGCTGGTGCGGGCGATGATCAATGCCGCGAAGTCCGACGGTCAGATCGGGGTCGACGAGATGCAGCGGATCGTCGACCAGGCCGCGGCGAGCGGACTCGAGGCGCAGGTGCGTCAATGGCTCGCCGATGAACTGGTGCGCCCGCTCGACCTCGACGCCTTCGCCGCCGAGATCCCGGACCGGGAGACGGCCGCCGAGGTCTATGCCGCCTCGCTGCTGGCGATCGAGGTCGATACCCCGGAGGAGCGCGCCTATCTCGACGGCCTGGCCGCGCGCACCGGCCTGACCCCCGAGGTCACCGCTCAGCTTCAGCGTGCCCTCGGGGTCGCCGGCTGAGGGCGCGCCGGGTTCGACTCAGCGCTCCTCCGTCCCGCCCTCGTCGCGGCGTTTGCGGCTCAGTGGGGCGTGACCGGCCTCGACGGCCTTGCCCGAGGGGGCGCGGCGCTTGCCGATGTTCTTGCGGTCGCGGTGACGCTGCTTGTCCTTGTCCTTGGTGGCGGCGCGTGCCGTTGTCTTCTTGGCCTTGACCCGGCTGGCCGGGGTCTTGCGCCGTTTCTTCGCCGCCGGTCCCTTGAACCGTGCCTCCAGCCCGTCGATCGCGCGCCACTCGAGCGCGAGTCCGAGGAAGCGGCTGATGCTCTCCATGCGGTTCCATTCGGTCGGGCCGACCAGGTTCACGGCGACGCCCTGCTCACCGGCACGTCCGGTGCGCCCAGTGCGATGCAGATAGTCCTCGCCGTTGCGTGGGACCTCGAGGTTGAACACCCGCTCCACCCCGGGGACGTCGATCCCGCGCGCGGCCAGATCGGTGGCCACCAGCACCCGCACCTTGCCCTGGTGGAGCAGTCCCATCACCCGGTTGCGCTCGCGCTGCTCAAGCTCGCCGTGGAGCACGGCGACGCGCTCACCCTGGGCGCCGAGCCAGCCGCCGAGCTCGGTGGCCAGGTCGCGGCTGTTGACGAACACCAGCGCCTTCTCGAAGGTCTCGTTGGCGAGTAGCCAGCGCAGCTGCTCGCGCTTGTGCGCGACCTCGTCGCTGAGCAGGCACTGGTGACGGATGTCGGGATGGGCCTCGCGGACCGCGTCGAGGGTCAATCGCAGCGGGTCGTCGAGCAGGATTGCGGTGATCCGCTCCAGTCCGCGTCGCTCCAGGGTGGCGGAGAACAGCAGCGACTGACGCTCCGGGTTGCTGTTCTGGATGATGGTCACGACGTCCTCGACGAAACCCATCTCGAGCATCCGGTCGGCCTCGTCGAGCACCAGGAACTCGAGATCGTCGAGCTCGGTGCGATTGTGCTCGAGCATCTCGCGAAACCGTCCCGGGGTCGCGATCAGGAACTCCGGGTTCCTGCGCAGGGACGCGATCTGGTGGGCGCGCGAGTCACCGCCGGTGATGACGTCGACGCCGAGGCGGGTGTGACCGCCGATGCGCATGAAGTGCTCGCGTACCTGACGCGCCAGCTCGCGGGTCGGTACCAGGATCAGCGCCCGGGTGCCGCCGTCGGCCTTGGGGGTCTCGAGCATGTGCTGCATCATCGGCAGCAGGAAGGCGGCGGTCTTGCCCGAGCCGGTGGCGGCGCACACCATCAGGTCGCGACCATCGAGGGCGGGCTCGAGCACCGCCTCCTGGACCGGGGTCGGCTGCGCATAGCCTGCCTGCTCGATGCCACGCAGCAGCGAGGGATCGAGCGGATAGTCGGAGAAATTCGTGTTCATGGGGGAAACCTGATGTTCTGACATGCCCGGGAAGGGCTGGATCTGGACGGCGGCGGTTCAGGCGCGCACGCCGGGCGTGGCGCGGTCCTGGCGTTCGAGGGAGACGAAGCGCTGATCGTCGTCGACGGTGAGACAGAAGGCGCCTCGAATCCCCGCGTTGGTGACGAAGCGACGCAGGTTCACCGCCGGCAGTGACAGGGTGCGACCGTCGTGGACCTTGACCAGTACCCGTGCCGCAGCGCCGCTGTAGTAGCGCAGATACTCGCTGGCCGGGATGTCGAGGGTGAAGTAGTAGCGTTGCATCGTTGGGTCTGGAGCGCGCCGTGGCGCGGTGATCGGCACATTGTAGCCGTACCGTCGGCTCCTGTCCGGCCGCGACCCGGTCGTGCCGGATGCCGCGCTCATTGAAAAAAGAATGAGAGACGTTATCTCTATTGATATGGATAGCCGCCGCGATTCGCGGCGGCATCCCGCCCGTCGTCGACGGGGAGAGAATCGGTCGAACGTCATGGGGGCAGTCCCCGAAGGAGAGATAAGAGATGCGTGCGTTCCTGGGTGGTTCAATGGCCGCGGGTATGGTGTTGGTGTCCTTGATGGGCCTGGGGTGGACCCAGGGGATCGAGGCCGCGGTCACCGGTTTCTGACGCCGTTGCGCCGGTCGCTCGACTCGGTCAGCATGGGATGCCCCCTTTCCGATGGATGGCCGTGATGCAGGACCTCAAGCTCAACATGCGTGACATCGCCCGCTCCGGTCATGTCACCCGCTGGCACTCGGTACGCTGCGCGCGCAACCAGACGCTTGCCGAGCACCACTATCTGGTCGCGATGATCACCCGCGAGCTGCTCTCGCGGGTGATGCCCGAGGACCCCGGCCCCGAGGTGCGGCTGCAGGCCCTGGAATATGCCTTGCTCCACGATGCCCCGGAGTTGTTGATGGGTGATATGCCCTCGCCGCTGAAGCGTCGCGTGGCCGAGGTCGCCGGTCGCGCCGATCCGCTGGAACGGATCGAGCGCGAGATCGCCCCTGAGGTGATCGCGCGCAAGCAGGCGTTGCGCCACACGCCGCTGGCCTTCATCGTCAAGCTCGCCGATCTGATGGATGCCTGTCTGTTCATCCGCGAGGAGGGCATCGGTGCCCATGCCGCAGCGGTCGCCGACAAGAGCGATACGGCGCTGCGCGACAAGCTCGCCGAGGCGCGGGCGGTCTTCCCTGCGCTCGACTGGACCCAGGCCGAGCGTCTCTATGCCGAGATGGCCGGCTGCGCCGGTACCGACAACCGTTTGCTGTTCGAGTGAGCGGCGTGGGCGTTCAGACGTGCTGACGCACCGCGCGCGGCCGGACGCTGCCGACCACCGCCTCGGCGGCGAGCCGGCCACTGCTCAGCGCCCAGTGGATCGAGGTCGGCCCCGCCATCTCTCCGCACACCCAGACTCGCTCGCCCCGTTGCGGGGCCGTTCGCAGCGACTGTACCGGTGGCTGCTGGAGCGGCAACGCTTGAGGGATGCGATGGACCGCGAGTCGCTCCCAGCCGCCGACGGCCTCTCCGAACCAGTCCGCCAGCTCCTGTCTGATCTGTGTCTCCAGGGTGTCCGGGTTATGGGTCGCACCGAGACAGTTGACCGTCACCAGGGCGCGTTCGGGCGGGGCATAGTGCTCGGAGAGGTTGCTCGGGCACAGCAGGCTGTTGACCACCCCGTGGCCGCTGCCATTGATCACCAGCGCGTTGCCCTCGAGCGGTGGCTGCGGCGCGGCGAAGTGGAAGCAGGTGGTGGCGCGCATCGGGCGCTGGGGCTCGTCGAGCAGATGCGCGGCGGCGTTGACGTCGGTGGCGATCACCACGGCGCGGGCGCGTAGTCGCTGTCCCGATTCGAGCAGTACGCGATCGCGCTCGATCCGCTCGACCCGGCTGCCGAGTCGGATGGTCCCGTTCGGCAGCCGGGTGGCGAGCTGGCGTGGGATCTGTGCCATCCCCCCCGCGGGTAGCGCGGTGTCGCCGAGCGCAAAGGCGCGAAAGACGAACTCGAAGGCCCGGCTCGAGACCGCGAGCTCCGGGTCGAAGAAGACCCCGGAGAAGAACGGCAGGAAGAAGCGCTCGCGGATCCGTGGCGAGAAGCCGAGTGCCTCGAGTCGCGCCGCAGCGCTGGTCTCGGGGCGGGCGTAGAGTGCGGCGAGATCGCCGGCGAGTGCCTGGTGACGGAGTCGCAGCAGCCGTAACTTGTCGGCGGCGGTGCCGACCGGCGAGACGAGCATCTGGGGCAGGCGCAGCGGGCGTCGCCAGATATCGCTGACGCGGTGCAGCCGACCGTCGAACCAGCTCAATGCGCCTGGATAGAAGGGGCGCAGGTCGAGAGCCTGATAGTCGAGCATGCGCCGGGCCTCGGGGTACCAGGTCTGCAGGACCTGGAAGCCGCGGTCGAGCAGGAAGCCGTCGCGGCGCTCGGTGGCGACGCGGCCACCGACCTGGTCGCCGGCCTCGAGCACCAGGGGCTCGATCCCGGCCTTGCGAAGATGGATGGCGCAGGCGAGACCGGAGAGTCCGGCGCCGATGACGATGACGTCTGCGTCCATGGGGTGCCTCGATCTGATTGCGCCGCGACCGGAGTGCGCCGTCTCGGGCGGGGCGGCGCGGCGCGTGAATGTGGGTGACTCTGGATCTCAGGTTGTGGCGATCGTCGTCGAGTTCCAGCGTCGCGCGCGTCGGCCGCGTGGGGCTCTCGTCAGCGCTGTGTCAGGCAGGAGGGTCCGGCGCAGGCGTTGACCTCGATGGTGAGGTGGGCGATGCGGTCGAAGTCGGCGAGCAGGCGCTTGTAGTGCTCCACCGGTCGTGGCTCGTGGGTCACCAGCGAGAGGATGGCGGCATAGTGATTGGCGCCGATCCGCCAGACATGGATGTCGGCGACGCGATTGTCGGCATCGGCCTCGATCGCTGCGCGGATCGCCTCGCGGTAGGGTGCCTCGATGCTTGCGTCGATCAGGATCGGTGCGCTCTCGCGCAGCAGTCCATAGGCCCAGACGGCAATGATGATGGCGCCGACCATGCCCATCACCGGGTCGAGCCAGTGCCAGCCGAGCAGCTTGCCGGCGAGCAGCGCGGCGATCGCCAGCAGCGAGGTCATGGCATCGGCGATGACGTGTACATAGGCCGCGCGCAGGTTGTGGTCGTGGCCATGGTCGTCGTGATCGTGATGGTGGCCGTGGTCATGACCGTGATGATGGTGGTGCGCGTCCTTGAGCAGCAGGGCGCTGGCGAGGTTGACCGCGAGCCCGAGCAGGGCGACCAGGATCGACTCGTTGAAGTGGATGGTCTGCGGGTCGACCAGTCGTTGCACCGACTCGATCAGCATCATCAGCGCCACGGTGCCGAGTGCGATGGCGCTGGCGAAGCCGCCGAGCACGTTGACCTTGCCGGTGCCGAAGCTGTGAGCGGGGTCGTGGGCGTGCCGCGCGGCATAGCGATAGGCGAGGATGGCGATGAGGAAGGCGGCGACATGGGTGCCCATGTGCCAGCCGTCGGCGAGCAGGGCCATCGAGCCATAGACGGTGCCGGCGAGGATCTCGATCACCATCACCACGGCGGTCAGCAGCAACACGTAATAGGTGTTGCGCTCGCCACGGTCGTTGTGGACCGCGAAGTCGTGGTGGTGTTGCCAGCGTTCGAGGGTATGGATGTGCATCTCGGGGGCGACTCCTGCGGGTTGCCATCGTCGGGACCGGCTCGACCAGCCCCGGGTCCCGCGCCGCGCCCGCCGCCCCCCGACGGCGAGGCGGTGCGGTCTTCGTCCTGGCTCAGAACTCGACGGCGAGCTTGGCCAGGATGGTGTTGCCGGACTCGCCGGTGCCGCCCTCGGCACGATCGTAGTCGGTGTCGTGCGACCATTCCAGCGACACGGCGGTGTTGTCGAGCACGCCGACCGAGACGCCGACCAGCCAGCGCTCCTCGGGCAGCTCCAGCGCGACGGCCTCGGTGGTGCCCTGATAGGCCGCGGCGGCGACCACCTCCTTGCCCATCACCTCGAAGGTATAGCCGGCCTCGATGTTCCAGGCGCTGGGCTTGGCACCCTCGCCCTCGAAGCTCAGGCTGTCGACCTCGAACTCCTCGGTGGCGGCGAGGTACTCACCGATCAGGTTGAAGGGACCGAAGGTGGCCGAGGCATTGGCGGTCCAGCCGCCGGTACGCTCACTGGCATCCACCAGCCCGGCGCGATTGTCGGCGATGGTGTCCTGCAGGGTGTCGGAGTCGCCGAGGTCGCTGATGTAGCCGAGGCCGAGGCTCCAGGCGCGGTCATCGAAGGACTGGGCGAAGCCGAGGTTGGCGCCCCAGCTGCCGATCTCGTTCTCGCCATCGATCTTGCGGTCGCCGTTGAAGGCGTAGACGCTGCCGTTGAAGTCGCCGTGGACGAAGCCGACCTGGAGCGCGGTCTCGCGCGCCTCGCCGATCTCCAGGGTCAGCGGATCGGAGACCAGGTTGGTCTCGTAGGCGCCGAAGGGCACGTAGAACTGACCGGCGGTGAGAAACAGCGGGCTGTGCTCGAGGTTGGCAATGGTGATATAGGCGTTGTCGACCTCGAGATCGGTGTCATCCTCCTCGTAGAGCAGCGAGGCATTGGCCTCGACCCAGTCGTTGACCTGTGCCGAGATGCCGAGCTCGAAGGTCGCCAGCACGATGTCGCTCTCGTCGCTGCCGACATAGGGGCTGGTGTGGTTGGCCTCGACCTCGATCAGGCCGGCGATCTCGATGCGCTGGAACCAGCCGGTCCCCCAGTTCTGTTCCGTGCGTCGCTCCTCGAGTGCGGTCTCGAGTTTCTTGACCCGCTCGGGTGTACCCTCAAGGGCGGCCTGCTGCTCGGCGATCAGTTTCGCCTGGGCCTGATTCTGCTGCTCCAGGCGCGCGACCCGCTGCTCGAGCGTATCGGCATAGGCCGGGACCTGACCGGCGATCGCGAGTGCGACCGCGGCCGAGAGTGTACGAACTGACATCTTGTTATTTCCCCTGAGAAACAATCACGAACGGAAAGGCGCAAAGCAAAGCATGATCGGCGTTCGATGCGCGGAGAATGCACAAACGCAAATCGTTTTCGTTTATACATTGGCAAGATGGCGATTGTCAAAGACCCGCCCCGGTGTTGCGGGGCGGTCTCGATCGTACGGTGGGGTTGGAGCAGTCGCGGCGTGGGGGCGCCGCGACGGAGAGGGGTCAGGCCGACTCGCGGGCCAGTGCGGCATCCAGCTGGTCGATCGATGGAGCCGATTCGGTGCGCTGACGGTAGGCGACCAGATCCTCGATGGTCAGCACCGGCATCTGGTGACGCAGTGCGAAGTCGACGATCTCCGGCAGTCGTGCCATGGTGCCGTCGGGGTTGGTCAGCTCGCAGAGCACGCCGGCGGGGGTGAAGCCGGCCAGACGCATCAGGTCGACGGTGCCCTCGGTGTGACCGCGTCTCGCCAGCACGCCGCCGGGTCGGGCGCGCAGCGGGAACACATGACCGGGACGCGCGAGGTCCTCGGGGCGGGCGTTCGGGGCGATCGCGGTACGGATGGTGGTGACGCGATCGGCCGCCGACACGCCGGTGGTCACGCCCTCGCGGGCCTCGATGGTGACGGTGAAGGCGGTGCCGTTACGACTGGTGTTGTCCTCGACCATCATCGGCAGCTCGAGCTGGCGCAGCCGCGCCTCCTCGAGACAGAGACAGACGATGCCGCTGCACTCGCGGATGAGCAGCGCCATCTGTGCCGGCTCGATGGTCTCGGCCGGGAAGATGAGGTCGCCCTCGTTCTCGCGGTCTTCGTCGTCGACGAGCAGGACGCCGGAGCCTGCGCGCAGGGCGGCGATGGCGTTGGCGACACGCGTTTCGGGATCACCGAAACGGTTGAGTAGGGGAAAGGCTTGAATCTGATTCATGGCTCGCTGAAACGACGTTCGAGTGATCTGAATCAGGGCAGTGAAGGGGAGCGGGCACAGCGCGGTCGCGCCCCCGCGAGGGGACGGACCGGGTCGCGACCCTATCCTCTGTCATCCGGACTCTAACCGTCGGCCCCGGAGTCTCACCGGGTCTGCTGACCCTGCCGTGTCACGGCAGGCGCTCGCGGGCTGTCCGCTGTTGCGGAGTCACCGCCGGTCGGGAATTTCACCCTGCCCCGAGAATAGGTGCGCCTTGAGTCTGATCGAGCCGGGGCCGCATGGCGCGGGCCCCGGCGGCGACGGTACTGGCCGAGACGGCCGGAGACGTCGCTTCCCAAGGTGCTGAGTGCGGAATCCTTAGGATCCCGCGCGCGATCGTTCACTCAATGGTTGCATGGCTGGCGGCGATCGATGGCCGGAGGCCCTCGCCGCAACGCTGAACGGGGACCTTGCCCCGTCGGTCCATCGTGATAGCCGACCCTGATGGGCCGTCTGGACGATGCCTCCCTGCATCGTTGCGGTGCCGGAGCAGACCGGCACCCGGGGAACGGATGGATCCTATTCCCCTGAATACTATGGGGGCTATGCCGCGCTTTGGCAATCGGGCCGTGCGCCGCTTCAGCCCAGACTCGGTTCGGCCGCTGCCGGCGCCGTGTGCCGGGCGCGCCAGCGGGCAAACAGACTCGCCCACTTGTCGATCAGGTTCTTGAGCGCGATCAGCAGCCCCAGACCGATGAAGGCACCGGGCGGCAGGATGGCGATCAGCGCGCCCTGGAAGTCGTCGCCGAGGGTCATGGTGAGCCCGCGCGCCGCCTCGCCGAGCAACAGGTGGGCCTGGTAGAAGAGGGTGCCTTGACCGGCAAGCTCGCGCAGCGCGCCGAGCGCCATCAGCACCAGGGTGAAGCCCACTCCCATCGCCAGACCGTCGACCAGGGCGCGGTCGACGCGGTTTTTCGAGGCGAAGGCCTCGGCGCGGCCGATGATCGCGCAGTTGGTGACGATCAGCGGGATGAACAACCCGAGCACCAGATAGAGCTCGTAGAAGTGCGCCTGGATGGTCAGCTCGACGGCGGTGACGAAGGAGGCGATCACCAGCACGAACACCGGCAGTCGTACCTCGGGGCGCACCAGATTGCGGATCAGCGAGATGGTGACGTTGGAGAGCACCAGTACCGCGGTGGTCGCCAGCCCCATGCCGAGACCATTGGTCGCGCTGGTGGTGGTCGCCAGCAACGGGCACAGCCCGAGCAGGGCGACCAACGCCTGGTTGTTGTGCCACAGGCCCTCGGTGACGAGCGGCAGATAGCCCTGGTCCTTCGCCATCAGGAGGCCTCCTGGTCGGTTGCGGTGACGGATCGGTTCGCGGTCTGGGGCTGGGAGGATGCCTCCTGATAGAGACGTGCGCCCTGCTGATCGACATAGATCAGGGTGTTCTTGACCGCCTTGACGATGGCGCGCGGGGTGATGGTGGCGCCGGTGAACTGGTCGAAGTCGCCGCCATCGCGTTTCACCCCCCAGCGCTCGATCGGCGGGTCGCCGAGCGAGGTGCCGGCAAAGCCGTAGACCCAGTCGGACTTGGCCTCCTCGATCTTGTCGCCGAGCCCGGGGGTCTCGTGGTGCGAGAGCACCCGTACACCGCCGACGGTGCCGTCGGTGAGCACCGAGACCAGCAGGCGGATGGGGCCGGCATAGCCGTCGGGGACCACCGGTTCGAGGATCACCGCGACCGGCTCGTCACCTTGGCGCACCCGGTAGACGCGGGTGGTGTCGGCGCCGAGCAGTTCGCGGGCGCTGACCTCGATGGTGTCGGTGAGCGGGTCGTTGTCGGCGCGACCGGCGGGGAGGATGGCCGCGAGCTTGCGCTCCATGGCCTGGCGCTGGTTCTCGGCAATGCGATCGTCCATGACCGCCTGGGTGATCACCACCAGGGCGACACCACTGACCGCGAAGGCGCTGAGTACGAAGGCGGCGAGCAGGATAGGTCTGATCTTCATCGGGCGCGTTCTCTACCGTGTCCGAAGACGCGTGGCTGGGTGTAGTAGTCGATGGTGGGGGCGGCGATGTTCATCAACAGCACCGCGAAGGCGACCGCATCGGGGTAGCCGCCCCAGGTGCGGATCACGAACACCGTGGCGCCGATGCAGGCGCCATAGATCAGCTGGCCGCGGCGGGTGGTGGTGGCGGTGACCGGGTCGGTGGCGATGAAGAAGGCGCCGAGGATGGCCGCGCCGCTGAACAGATGGAAGGCCGGGAAGGGGTGGGTCTGCGGATCGATCAGCCAGAACAGGGTGGCCAGCGAGAGCAGCCCGGCGAGCATCGACACCGGGATGTGCCAGGTGATGGTGCGACGCCACAGCAGATAGGCACCGCCAAGCAGAAAGGCGGCGTTGACCCACTCCCAGCCACGACCGCCGAACACGCCCCAGAGCGCGCTCTGGTCACGGATCTCGGCGATGGTCAGCTGCTCGTCGAGCTGGGTGCGCATCTCGTCGAGCGGGGTCGCGGCGGTCACCGCGTCCCAGTCGACCCCGGCGGGCAGCACCTGATGGAGGATCATCGCCAGCGAGTCGCCGAACGACAGGTCGATCCCCGAGAGCAGTTCGGGGGCGAGCCAGCTGGTCATCGCCACCGGGTAGGAGACCAGCAGGAAGACATAGGCGGCCATGGCCGGGTTGAAGGGGTTGTAGCCGAGCCCGCCGTAGAGCTGCTTGACCAGCACGATGGCGAACAACATCCCCAGCAGCGTCATCCACCAGGGCAGGGTCGGCGGCACCGAGATGGCGAACAGCACCGCGGTGACCACCGCGCTGAGATCGCCCAGCGCCGGCAGCACCGGACGACGGCGCAGCAGCAGCACCAGCGCCTCGGCGATCACCGCGAAACCGACCGCGAGGGTGACGTTGACGAGCACGCCCCAGCCGAAGAACCAGGTCATCGCCAGCACCCCGGGCACCAGCGCGAGCAGCACCTGGAGCATGACGCGATCGACCCGGTTGACCCGAGGGACGTGGGGGGAGGAGATCAGTGTGCTAGTCATGCGGATTCACGAAGCTCGAAAGGGGTTGCGGGATCGGTGGGGCGCCGTCGGCGGCGCTCAGGCGCCGTCGGTCGGTTCGCTGGCGCCTTGCTGCTTGGCTGCGGCGCGGGCGCGCGCCGCGGCGATCGCCGCCTGCTTGGCCTCGCTGCTGGTGCCGCTCTCGGCCTTGGCCTTGGCGGCGAGCGCCTCCTTCTTCTGACGCATCCGCGCCTGACGTTCGCGCTCCTGGCGCTCGAGACGAGCCTGCTTGGCCTCGTGGCGCTGGCGTGCCTCCTCGGCCTTGCGCTTTTCCTGCTCGCGCGCCCACACCTCGGTCTTGGCATAGCGGTAGTACTGCACCAGCGGGATGTGGCTGGGACAGACCTGGGCGCAGCAGCCGCACTCGATGCAGTCGAACAGGTTGTAGTCCTGGGCGTGGTCGAAGTCCTTGGCGCGGGCGAACCAGTAGAGCTGCTGGGGCAGCAGGTTGGCCGGGCAGGCGTCGGCGCAGCGCCCGCAGCGGATGCAGGCCAGCGCCGGGCCGGGATCCGGGGCCTCGGCGGCGGTGAGCGCGAGCAGACAGTTGACCGGCTTGGTCACCGGAACCCCTTGCTCTCCCAGCTCGAAGCCCATCATCGGGCCGCCACAGACGAGCTTGCGCGGCTGTTCGCGATAACCGTCGCAGCAGGCGATGAGGTCGGTCGCCGGGGTGCCGATGCGCGCCTCGAGATTGCGCGGCGCGGTGATCGCGCGCCCGGTGACGGTGACCACGCGCGAGATCAGCGGGCGTCCGTCGAGCACCGCCTCGGCCACCGCGTGCGCGGTGCCGACGTTCTGGCAGACGATGCCGATCTGCGCCGGGATGCCGTGGCTCGGCACCTCCTTACCGGTGAGGATGCGGATGAGCTGCTTCTCGCCGCCGCTCGGGTAGAGCGTGGGGATGGCCACCACCTCGGCGCTGGCACGCAGGTCGCTCTCGCCGAGGGCGAAGCGCATCGCCGCGATCGCCTCGGGCTTGTTGTCCTCGATGCCGATCAGCACCTCGGGGCCGCCGAGCAGGTGGCGCATGATCCGCACCCCCTCGAGGATGCGGCTGGCGCGCTCGCGCATCAGGCGATCATCGCAGGTGATGTAGGGCTCGCACTCGGCGCCGTTGATCACCAGGGTGTCGATGCGCCGGTCCGGACCGGGGTTGAGCTTGACCCCGGTGGGGAAGGAGGCCCCGCCCATGCCCACCACGCCGGCCCAGCGGATGCGCTCGCGCACCTCGGCCGGATCGAGCTGGGCATAGTGGGTCATGGGTTCGGGCAATTCGGCCCAGGCATCCTCGCCATCGGTCTCGATCACCGCGCAGAGCGCCGAGAGTCCCGAGGGGTGCGGCACCGGTCGCTCCTCGATGGCGATCACGGTGCCCGAACTCGAGGCGTGCACCGGGGCGCTGACATAGCCATCGGCGGCGGCGATGCACTGGCCCTTGAGGACGCGATCGCCGACTGCGACGAGCACCCGCGCCGAGGCGCCGATGTGCTGCTGCAGCGGGATCACCAGCTGCTTCGGGACGGGCGCGACGGCGATCTCGCTGGCGTTCGACAACGCCTTCTCGTCGGCGATGTGGATGCCGCCGTGGAAGGTCCACAGACGACGCTCGCTGGAGGGTACGGGGTTGGCTGCCATGTCGGCTCCTCGTGGATCAGGCGGCCGCGCGCCGGGAGTCGTCCTGTTGCTGCGGATAGGGCCAGCGCCAGGAGCGGATATCGGTGGCCACCGGCACCATGCTGATGCAGTCGACCGGGCAGGGCGCGAGGCACAGCTCGCAGCCGGTGCAGGCCTCGTCGAGCACGGCATGGAGCTGCTTGGCCGCGCCGACGATGGCGTCGACCGGGCAGGCCTGCAGGCACTTGGTGCAGCCGATGCAGTTCTGCGGGTCGATGTGGGCGACCGCCGGCAGCTTCTCCTCGGCGTCGAGCGCCACCGGGTCGCGACCGAGCAGATCGGCCAGCGCCTGTACGGTGGCCTCGCCGCCCGGGGTGCACTTGTTGATGTCGTCCTCGCCGCGGGCGACGGCCTCGGCATAGGGACGGCAACCGGGGTGGCCGCACTGGCCGCACTGGGTCTGCGGCAGCAGGGCGTCGATCTGGTCGGCGATCGGGTCGCCCTCGATGTGGAAGCGGATCGCCGAGTAGCCGAGCAGCAGCCCGAACACGGCGGAGAGTGCGGCGAAGGCGAGGATGGCGGTCAGCATGGCTCTCGGGCGTTCAAATCAGTTCGCGACCAGGCCGGCGAAGCCCATGAAGGCGAGCGACATCAGGCCGGCGGTGACCAGGGCGATGGCGCTGCCCTGGAAGGGTTCGGGGACGTCGGCGACGGCCACCCGCTCGCGGATCGCCGCGAACAGGGTCAGCACCAGCGAGAAGCCGAGCGCGGCGCCGAAGCCGTAGAGGGTGGCCTCGACCAGGGTGTGATCGGCCTGCAGGTTGAGCAGCGCGACGCCGAGCACGGCGCAGTTGGTGGTGATCAACGGCAGGAAGATCCCGAGCACCTGATAGAGCACCGGGCTGGTCTTGTGCATCACCGTCTCGGTGAACTGCACCACCACGGCGATCACCAGGATGAAGGCGATGGTGCGCAGATACTCGATGCCGAGCGGCACCAGCAGATACTCGTTGACCAGCCAGGAGCTGATCGAGGAGAGGGTCAGCACGAAGGTGGTGGCCAGACCCATGCCGGCGGCCGTCTCGAGCTTCTTCGACACCCCCATGAAGGGGCACAGGCCAAGGAACTTGACCAGAACGAAGTTGTTGACCAGGACCGTCCCGACCAGGATGAGCGCGTATTCAGTCATGCCGTCTTCGTATCGGAATTGAGACTCGGGGTCGATGACGCGCTCGCGCGCGAGAGGCACCGACGAGGCGGGCGAAATTCTCTAAGAATACGCGCCCGCATGAACCGCGACAACCGCCGTGGCCGAGTGCACGGCCCCGGCCGGGATGCGGGGTGCTGCATCCAGTCTGAACCCCTCGGGTTCGGGCTGTCACCGCGTGGATTGTGGGGATTGGCGCGGGTGGACTCCACCGCATTCGTCAACCGGTGGCGCCCGCAGGTTCCCGATCACACCGGGGCGCGGTCCCGGCCCGCGATCACTTCACCCGCATCCCCGGCTCGGCGCCGCTGTCTGGCGAGAGGATGAAGAGGTCGCTGCCGCCGGGGCCGGCGGCGAGCACCATGCCCTCGGAGACGCCGAAGCGCATCTTGCGCGGGGCGAGGTTGGCGACCATCACCGTCAGCCGGCCCTCGAGATCGGCCGGGTCGTAGGCGGCGCGGATGCCGGCGAAGACGTTGCGGGTCTCGCCACCGAGATCGAGGGTCAGGCGCAGCAGCTTCTTCGCGCCCTCGACCTGCTCGGCCGCGGCGATGCGGGCGATGCGCAGGTCGAGTTTGGCGAAGGTCTCGAAGTCGATGGTCTCGGCGATCGGATCGGCCTCGAGGTGCGGGTTGGCCGGCGCCGGTTGCTGTTGCGCGGTGGCCGCCAGATCCTCCTTCGATGCCTCGATCATGGCCTCGACCTGGGCCGGCTCGATGCGCTGCATCAACGGCTTGAAGCGGGCGATCTCATGGCCGAGCAGGGGGGTTGCGAGCACCGACCAGGTCAGCGGCTCGACCTGGAGGAAGGCCTCGGCGTCGGCGGCGGTGCCGGGCAGGATCGGGCGCAGATAGCCGATCAGCAGCCGGAACAGGTTGATCCCCATCGAGCAGATGCCGTGCAGCTCCTGCTCGCGCCCGTCCTGCTTGGCGACCACCCAGGGCGCCTGCTCGTCGATGTACTGGTTGGCGCGATCGGCCAGGGCCATGATCTCGCGCACCGCGCGGGCGTATTCGCGCCCCTCGTAGGCGGCGGCGATGCGCTCGCCGGCGGCGGCGAACTCGGCAAACAGCTCGGGCGCGGCCAGGGTGTCGGCGAGCCTGCCGTCGAAGCGCTTGGTGATGAAACCGGCGCAACGGCTGGCGATGTTGACCACCTTGCCGACCAGATCGGCGTTGACCCGCGCGGTGAAGTCCTCGAGGTTGAGGTCGATGTCGTCGACCCCGGCGCCGAGCTTGGCGGCGAAGTAGTAGCGCAGATACTCGGGGTCGAGATGGTCGAGATAGGTGCGCGCCTTGATGAAGGTGCCGCGCGACTTCGACATCTTCTGTCCGTCGACGGTGAGGAAGCCGTGGGCGAACACCGCGTCGGGGGTGCGGAACCCGGCGCCGTGGAGCATCGCCGGCCAGAACAGGGCGTGGAAGTAGACGATGTCCTTGCCGATGAAGTGATAGAGCTCGGCCTCGGAGTCGCTGCCCCAGAAGCGTTCGAAGTCGAGCCCGGGCTGGCTGGCGCCGAGCCGGTCGCAGAGGTTCCGGAAGCTGGCCATGTAGCCGATCGGGGCGTCGAGCCAGACGTAGAAGAACTTGCCCGGATGATCGGGGATCTCGAAGCCGAAGTAGGGGGCGTCGCGCGAGATGTCCCAGGACTGCAGCCCGGCCTCGAACCACTCGTCGAGCTTGTTGGCCACCTGGGTCTGCAGCCCGCCGCCACGGGTCCAGCCCTTGAGCATCTCCTCGAAGTCGCCGAGCTTGAAGAAGTAGTGATCGGACTCGCGCTGCTCGGGCACCGCGCCAGAGACGGCCGAGCGCGGGTTCTTCAGCTCGTTGGGCGAGTAGCTCGCGCCGCAGGCCTCGCAGTTGTCGCCGTACTGGTCGGCGGCGCCGCACTTGGGACACTCGCCCTTGATGAAGCGATCGGGCAGGAACATCTGCTCGACCGGGTCATAGGCCTGGGTGATGGTGCGCCGCTCGATATGGCCGGCGTCGCGGTTGCGGGCGTAGATCAGCCCGGCGTAGTGCCGGTTCTCCTCGGAGTGGGTCGAGTGATAGTTGTCGAAGCCGACGCGGAAGGCGGCGAAGTCGGCCTGGTGCTCGGCGCTGATGCGCGCGATCAGCGCCTCGGGCTCGATCCCCTCCTGGCGTGCGCGCAGCATGATCGGGGTGCCGTGGGCGTCGTCGGCGCAGACGTACCAGCAATTGTGCCCGCGCATCTTCTGAAAGCGCGCCCAGATGTCGGTCTGGATGTACTCCACCAGATGCCCGAGATGGATCGGGCCGTTGGCATAGGGGAGGGCGCTGGTGATCAGGATGTCGCGGGTCGTGCTCATGAATGGGCTCGGATGATTCGGGAACGGGGGGTGAATGCCCGCTATTATTCCACGACTGGCGCGATAGCGGCCATGGTGGCGTCGGCGGTCAGCTTCCAGCGACCAGCCGCCAGTCACCAGTCACCAGCTGTCAGCCGCCGGCCGTCAGCCGCCGGCGCCAAGTTTTCCCACTGGAGGCTGAGAGCTGGGGGCTGGAAGCTTGCAATCAGCCGTCAGTCGTCAGTCGTCAGTCGTCAGTCGTCAGCCGTCAGCCGTCAGTCGTCAGCCGTCAGCCGTCAGCCGTCAGCCGCCAGTCACCAGTCACCAGCTGTCAGCCGCCGGCGCCAAGTTTTCCCACTGGAGGCTGAGAGCTGGGGGCTGGAAGCTTGCAATCAGCCGTCAGCCATCAGCCACCAGTCGTCAGCCATCGGCGCCAAGCTTCCCCACTGGAGGCTGAGCGCTGAGCGCTGGGCGCTGGCAGCTCGCAATCAGCCACCAGCCGCCGCCCGCCGATGCCAAGCTTCCCCACTGGAGGCTGGAGGCTGGAGGCTGGAGGCTGGCAGCTGATGGATCCCCTTGCCCCGCCGCGCGGCTTTGCGCTTGAATTAGCGCTTTCTGATACCAACACTGGCGTCAAGCCCGCGCGGCGTCGTCGCCGACGGATCCTCCGCGCGCCCGCCCCGCATCCTCCGGCGCGCGGACCTGTCCTCACACGGAGTACCGCATGTCCGAACCCACCAGAGAAGCCATCGAGAACGCCATCAAGTCCTACCAGGAGCCGCACCTGGGCCAAGATCTGGTGACCGCCCAAGCCGTGCGTGACATCACCATCGACGGGGGGCGGGTCGGCATCGCCATCTCGCTCGGTTTCCCCGCCGACGGGGTGCGCGCGCAGATCGCCGAGGCGGTGCGCGAGCGCGTCGCCGCGTTGCCCGGGGTCGAGCAGGCCGAGGTCGAGGTCGTCACCGAGATCAAGGCGCACGCGGTGCAGAAGTCGCTCAAGCCGATCGACAACGTCAAGAACATCATCGCCGTGGCCTCGGGCAAGGGCGGTGTCGGCAAGTCGACCACCGCGGTCAACCTGGCGCTGGCGCTCGCCGCCGAGGGCGCCAAGGTCGGGCTGCTCGATGCCGACATCTACGGTCCCTCGCAGCCGCGCATGCTCGGCATCACCGGTCAGCCCGAGTCGCGCGACGGCAACACCCTGGAGCCGATGCAGCGCTATGGTCTGCAGGCGATGTCGATCGGTTTTCTGATCGACGAGGAGACGCCGATGATCTGGCGTGGCCCGATGGTCACCCAGGCCCTCGAGCAGCTGCTCAAGGACACCAACTGGTCGGCGCTCGACTATCTGGTGATCGACCTGCCGCCGGGCACCGGCGACACCCAGCTGACCCTGGCGCAGAAGGTGCCGGTCTCGGGCGCGCTGATCGTCACCACGCCGCAGGACATCGCCCTCCTTGATGCGCGCAAGGGGCTGAAGATGTTCCAGAAGGTCGAGGTGCCGGTGCTCGGTATCGTCGAGAACATGAGCATGCATATCTGCTCCAAGTGCGGTCATGAGGAGCACATCTTCGGCGAGGGCGGCGGGCAGGCGATGTCCGAGCAGTACGGCGTCGACCTGCTCGGTGCGCTGCCGCTCGACATCGCCATCCGCGAGCAGGCCGATGGCGGCAAGCCGACAGTGGTCGCTGCCCCCGAGTCGCGCTCGGCCGAGATCTATCGCGAGATCGCCCGCAAGACCGCCGCCAAGCTCTCGCTGCAGGCAAAGGACTATGCGGCCAAGTTCCCGCGCATCGTGATCGAGAACAACTGAGGCTCGAGGGTCGCCAGCGGTCAGCGACCAGCTGCCAGTCGGAACGGTTGAACCGCAAAGATACAAGAGCGCGAAGAAGGGAAGAGCCTCCAGCGATCAGCCTCCAGCCGCCAGTGGCTGCCTGTCTTCGAGTGTTGGCCGGAAGCGCACGCCAACCGATAGCCGGCAGTGAATGGGGGACGCTATCGTCGAGGTCAGTCCCTCCACTGGCAGCTGGCCGCTGATGGCTGGCAGCTTGAACCCCTTTGCGTGCTTTGCGGCTTTGCGGTTCGAAGCAGCCTCCAGTGATCAGCCTCCAGCCGCCAGTGGCTGCCTGTCTTCGAGTGTTGGTCGGAAACGCACGCCAACCGGTCGCTGACAGCGAATGGAGAGTGGCGCTATCGTTGAGGCCAGTTCATCCACTGGCGGCTGGCCGCTGATGGCTGGCAGCTTGAACCCCTTTGCGTGCTTTGCGGTTCGAAGCAGCCTCCAGCGATCAGCCTCCAGCCGCCAGTGGCTGCCTGTCTTCGAGTGTTGGCCGGAAGCGCACGCCAACCGATAGCCGGCAGTGAATGGGGGACGCTATCGTCGAGGTCAGTCCCTCCACTGGCAGCTGGCCGCTGGCCATTCGCTTGCTTTGTGTTCTTCGCGTCTTCGCGGTTCTATCCATGCTTCCTTGACGTGCGCTAACAGGTTAAAGTAACCGGTTTTTTCACGTACGAGGATGCCGCGATGGCCATCAAATCAGATCGCTGGATTCGGCGCATGGCCGTCGAGCACGGGATGATCGATCCCTTCGAGCCCGGGCAGGTGCGCGAGGGCGAGGGGGGGCGCATGATCTCCTACGGGACCTCGAGCTACGGCTATGACGTCCGTTGCGCCGACGAGTTCAAGATCTTCACCAACATCAACTCGGCGGTGGTCGATCCCAAGGCGTTCGACTCCAACAGCTTCGTCGACCTCAAGTCCGATGTCTGCATCATCCCGCCGAACTCCTTTGCGTTGGCGCGGACGGTGGAATACTTCAAGATCCCCCGCAACGTGCTCACCATCTGTCTGGGCAAGAGCACCTATGCGCGCTGTGGGATCATCGTCAACGTCACCCCGCTCGAACCCGAGTGGGAGGGCCATGTGACGCTCGAGTTCTCCAACACCACGCCGCTGCCGGCGAAGATCTATGCCAACGAGGGTGTGGCGCAGATCCTCTTCCTGGAGTCCGACGAGGTCTGCGAGACCTCCTACAGGGACCGTGGCGGCAAGTATCAGGGCCAACGCGGGGTGACCCTGCCCAAGTCCTGACCGACATGGGCGGGTGGTGTGCCCCGCAGGGAGGAACCCGCCCATGACCTTCGACCGATCGACCAAGCTGTTCGTCGTCCTCGGCGGCTTCTTCGTCTGCAATGCGCTGATCGCCGAGCTGCTCGGGGTGAAGATCTTCGCCCTGGAGCCGACCCTGGGGATCGCGCCGCTCGACTGGGAGCTGTTCGGCCAGAGCGGCTCGCTCAACTTCACCGCCGGGGTGCTGCTGTGGCCGGTGGTGTTCGTGATGACCGACATCATCAACGAGTATTTCGGTCGGCGCGGGGTGCGGCTGCTCTCCTATCTCACCGTCGCGCTGATCCTCTACACCTTCGTCTTCGCCTATCTGGCGATCCTGCTCGCCCCGGCCGAGTGGTGGGTGGGCATCCAGTCCGCGCGCGGGGTGCCGGACATGCAGGCGGCCTTTGCGGTGATCTTCGGCCAGGGGATGTGGATCATCGCCGGTTCGGTGATCGCCTTCCTGATCGGTCAGCTGATCGACGTGACGATCTTTCACCGCATCCGTCGCGCCACCGGGCCGCGCTGGGTGTGGGCGCGGGCCACCGGCTCGACCCTGGTCTCGCAGCTCATCGACAGCTTCGTGGTGCTCTACATCGCCTTCGTGCTCGGGCCGCAGCGTTGGTCGCTGGAGCTGTTCCTGGCGGTGGGCACGGTCAACTATCTCTACAAGTTCGTGGTCGCGGTGGCGCTCACCCCGGTGATCTATCTGGTGCGCGCGCTGATCGAGCGCTATCTCGGCGCGGCCCGCGCCGAGACCCTGCGTGCCCGTGCCGCCGGAATCGAGAACTGATGTGCACAATGCACAGACCGGCCCCCGTGCATCGTTCGCCTCGGCTATGGTGACTGGTGAGGCCCGGTTTTCCGGGGCGGGCAGGGCGGCGCGATAGTCGTCCGGATCGAACAGGCCGAGAACGGAGGACGAGATGATCTCAGGTATCAACCAAGGGCTGCAGGGGATCCGTGTCGGCACCGAGGGGGTGCGTCAGAACGCCGCCGAGATCGCCAGCGCGCAGACCCTCAATGGTCAGGGCTCGACCCGCGAGCTGACCGAACCGCTGGTCGAGCAGACGCAGAACCTGCGTCAGGTCGAGGCCTCGAGCAAGGTGGTCGCGGCCGGTGACGAGATGATCGGCAGCCTGATCGACGTGATGGCCTGACCTCAGCCGCCGAACTGCCCCTCGGGCGTCCCACGCCCCGCCATGTCGGACGATTGTTGCCCACGTCCGTCGCAACCGCCCCCGCAGACCTCCGCATAGAACCCCAGCATCCGCTCGGCCAGCGCCGGCGCCGACCACGACTGGGCGTGTGCCTCGGCGCCGCGCGCCAGACGCGTGCGCAACCCGGTGTCGCTGAGGATCCGTGCCGCCTGATCGGCGAAGATCTGCTCGTCCTCCGGGACGATCAGCGCGCCCTTGTCGTCGGCCCCGGCGAGCACCTCCGCCGTTCCCATCACCGCGGTCGAGACCACGGGGACGCCGAGCGCCATCGCCTCGAGCAGCACCAGCCCCTGGGTCTCGGTGCGCGAGGCGAAGACGAAGGCCTCACCGGCGCGATAGCAGTCCTCGAGGCTGCCGTCGCGGTCGAGATAGCCGGTGAACAGGGTGTTCTCGGCCAGCCCCAGCTCGCGTGCCTGGGCCTCGAGTTCGGCGCGCGCCGGACCCTCGCCGACCACCACCAGCAACACCTCGGGGATGCGTGTCTTGATCCGTGCCAGCACGCGCAGCACGAAGTCGATGTTCTTCTCGAAGGCCAGACGGCTGACGTGAACCAGCACCGGACGATCGGCGGCGATGCCGTGACGTGCGCGAAAACGCGCGCCATCGCCGCGACTGAACTGGCCGAGCTCGATCCCGGTGGGGATCACCCGCGCCGGGGTGTGCACGCCATAGCGCTCGAGCACCTCGAGCATCGCCCGCGAGGGTACGGCGATGGCGTCGACGTCGTTGCACTGGGCGGCGGAGAAGCGACGCGCGGCCCAGCGCATCCATGCCGAGGGCAGCCAGGGCACGTAGTGGTGCAGATACTGCTCGAAGAAGGTGTGATAGCTCTCGATCACCGGCACGCCGAGCCGTCGCGCCAGCCCGAGCCCGAGATAGTGGGCGAGGAAGGGGGTCTGGATGTGCACCAGGTCGAACCCGGCCGCGGCCAGGTGGTCGTGATGACGCCGCAGCTTGCGTGGGCGCAGGATCCGATCCTCGGGGTCGATCGGCAGATAGCGCGAAGGGATGCGCAGGATCTCGAAGGGCTCGTCGTCGTCCCCTGGTTGTGCGTATTCGGGGGCGATCAGGGTGACCGCGTGCCCCTGATCGACGAATTCGCGCGCAAAGGTCTGGATCGAGGTCGAGACACCGGTGACGCGGGGAAAATAGACATCCGAGATCATCAAGACGCGCATGGCGATTCCGCTGGGCAGCCGACAAACCGCGCAATCATAGCCTCAGGGGATCGCCAGTCGCCAGCCGGATCGAACCGCCAGGGCATGGGCGAGCGATATCAGCCGCCAGTCGCCAGCCGCCAGCCGCCAGTCGCCAGGAAGTTTGAACCGCAAAGCCGCGAAGGGCGCGAAGGGATTCAAGCTGCCAGCGATCAGCGGCCAGCCGCCAGTGGAAGGGCGGCCTCGACGATAGCGCCACGCTCCATTCACTGTCGGCCACCGGTTGGCGTGCGTTTCCGAAGACAGGCGACCACTGGCGACTGGAGGCTGATCGCTGGAGGCTCTTCTCTCCTTCGCGCCCTTTGCGGCTTGTATCTTGCCACCCCGTGGTGGTTAGCTCCCACCGCGCGAGATTGAGGCAGCTCGATTGCGACTGAAGGCCTGGACCTTGCCG
>NZ_SMDC01000017.1 GCF_004343155.1 Marichromatium gracile | reverse complement strand
CGCGCAACATCCAACCGCAGCTCGCGCGACGCAACACTCCACACGGCAGCGGCCTGGGAACGACCCGCTGGGTCGTCGAACGCTCGCTGGCGTGGTTGCATCAGTTCCGTCGACTGCGGGTGCGCTTTGAGCGCAGGGCCGATATTCACGAGGCGTTTCTCTTCCTGGGACTCGCACTCATTTGCTGGAGTGCCTTGGAGTGGGCGTAGAGCTTTTTGATAGAGCCTCTAAGTGTCAAGTCCCCTGAGATTGTAAAAACCCGCTTATTGAACAGCTCTGGTCGTTTCTGCGCCCACTCCTTGAGCACTTGAATCGGGGCGATGTGCCCGAGCGCTTTCTGGAGGATGTGCTGGTTGTAGACCTGGACATAGCGAGTGATAGTCTGCTCCAGACTCAGGGCGGAGTCGAAGCGTGTGGTGGCCAGCACCTCGGCGATGCGTCCGTTGAAGCGCTCGACCAGACCGTTGGTCTGCGGTGTTCGGGGTTTGATCAGACGATGCTCGATGGCGTGCTGGGCACAGACCTGATCGAAGCGATGCTGTCCGGCCCCGGTTCGTAGTCCTTGAACGACTTGACCGGGCGCTTCGCGGCGTCGGCCTCCTGTTGGATCAGGGTCTTGAGGTTGGAGACGCCGTGGCGGCGCAAGCAATGATCGAGCGCCGAGTGCAAGGCCTTAGGGTGGATGAACTCACGGGGCACCACCAACAGGTCATCGAGCGGCAGCAACAGCGTCTCACGCAGCGCCACCACGAGGGCTTCCTGCGCCGGTGAGCGCATCGTCGATAGTCGGTGCGGGCGGTGCGAGGCGTCCTCAACGCCATCGCGCCGACGCCACTTGCGCACCGCCAGGGGTGAGAGGTTGTACTGCGCGGCCAAGACCTTGGTCGGCAACGTTGAGGCCTGCAGCTCACGACGAATCGCCGGGGTGGTGCGGGCATTCTTGTGCAAACGGATCTCCATCGACGATCAGACTCCCGGGCTGTGGACTGTTGCGCGGGCGGTGGCTTCCTGAATCAAAAGCTCAAGCACCTCGCGGGTTCGGAATTAAATAATAACTTCGACGGGGAATATGATCGCACGGGACGTAAAAATTACTTGAACCGGTTACGGCGATGCGGGGCGAATTCATAGAGGAAGAGCGGCAGATGGACGCGTCAGACGTAATAGCTAAGCTTGGCAGGCGCATGAAAAAAAGGCGCGAGCACTTTTGGGAGAGCCAAAGATTCTTCATCCGAGCCGGAAAGCGCTTCGGCAAGGACGAAGCGGCGCTCTTCTTCCATACGCGCGGCTGTCGGCATGATGCTCAGGGCGGGTGCACCATGTGCGACTATAGCTCAGGTCCCTCGGTCGATGCCAAGAGCATCGTCGACGGCGTGCGGCAAGGGTTAGCCGAGCTTCCAGCCGGATTGAGCTGCCTGCTAATCTCGCCCTCCGGAAGCTTCCTCGACCCATGGGAGGTTCCGGTCGAGGCACGGGCGGGCATTCTGGCCGCGGTCGCGGAGACGGGCTATCCCGCCATCGCTTTTGAAACCCGTGCGGAAACGGTGACGGAAGACGCTCTGTGCGCCTGCCGGGCGGCGCTTCCCGACCGCTGCCTCAAGGTCTATTGCGGGCTGGAATCAGCCGATCCCTGGGTATCCCGCTACGCGCTCAACAAAGCGCTTGATCCCGCCTCTTTCGTGGCGGCAATGCAGATACTGCATGTGCACGGCGTTACGGGCGTGGCCAATGTGTTAGTTGGTGCCCCCTTCCTGCACGAACGGGAGGCCATTGACGACGCCGTCGCCAGCGTCCGGTGGGCACTCGGTGCCGGAGCTAAGGAATTCTGCCTGTTCCCCTGCCATGTTAAGCGTTGGACCCAGGTGGCTTGGCTGCATGATCATGGCTTTTACAGTCCACCCTCCCTATGGTCTCTGATCGAAGTGTTGTGGCTACTTGGAAAAGATACCGCCGCCACACGCGGAGAAATCGCCTGGTTCACGGATTACGGGGCCTTCAACATTACCGAGTCACCGACCACTTGCCCACAGTGCCGCGATGCTGTAATCGGGCAGTTGTACGGATTCTCTGAAACCAACGACTACGCATATATCGAATCGCTGGTCAGGATAGACTGCCCATGCAAAGAAAGATGGCGAGAAGGACTGCAAACTCTTCCAGGCATGAACCGGAAACAGCGCGCCCAAGCCGCATACGACCGCATCGGCGAAGAGATTTTTGCAGCTCGATGGCCCTCCATACGTAGTGAACTGCTGGACTCTCTCGACGTTTCACCACAGATCATCGGAACTCAACAGGGTGTCACGCAATGACAAGCGGACGGGAGGCTGTGGCCAGCTTCTTTCATTCGGTCAATCGCAGGATTCGCCAGGATAACGTCCCGTTTGTTCCTCCAGCTGCTTGGTATCAACTTATCGACGACGACTTCGGCGAGATCTGGTTCCCTTCGCACGGATGCTCTTGGAGCGTGATTGGAACATGTAGCATGTGCAATTATGGGGTACCACTTCCGCCCACTGACGATCAGATGGTAGGCGCAGTTGCTCTTGCGCTGGCCTCATTCGAAAGGCTGCCCAGCAGGTTATGGGTTAGTTCCTTCGACGTGCTGGATCCGCGCGACGTTCCCGTTGATGTGCGCCGCCAAATATATCGCCTGTTAGCGCGGACGCCGACGCAGATCATCATTTCGGAAAGCCATCCGCTGTGCGTGCGATTCGCTGACGTCAAAGAATGTGTCGATCTTCTCGAAGGAAAGATCTTCGGTCTCGAACTCGGCATTGAGACCATGAATGACTTTGTTCGGAACTGGTGTCTACACAAGAATTTTCTGACGAGGCATGTTCACCGAGCTATAGACGTCGCGCGAGCGGCAGGTGCCGAGGTCTATGCCAACCTATTTGTTGGCGCCCCTTTCCTGACGACGATGGAATGGATTGAGGATGCGATCGATTCTACGCGCACGGCATTAGATGCGGGCGCGGACTCCGTAGTATTGCTTCCGTGCCATGTAAAACGCGGCACGCTTTGCGACTGGCTTTATCAACGTGGACTCTACCGGCCACCGTCATTGTGGACGGTCATGGAGATTCTGATACGCGTGGAACCGCGGTATTGGCCTCGCATCAAGCTGTCTTGGATTTTGACAAAAGAGCATCCGGGCCACCCACAACTGATTTCTCCGATCGACGAGCATGCCTCCCCTAGATCGCTTCTCTCCGCACTGTCCAAATTCAACCAAAGTGCAGATGGCACGATCTTTCAGCCACTTTTGAGTTTTCCCGAGTATATTCGGTGGCATAAGGAAATGAAGCTAAACACTCCTGATACACTGCCAGACCGAATCGCTAAATGCCTTCCATTAATTGCGAAAAACATAATGGGGCATCAATGGTGGCATTTAAACGAAAGATCAATAACTGACAATTTATGGAAAGATTGGAATCTGGCGCAAAAGCATATACATTAATCCAATTTAATATCCGAAAATTACAATTAAAAAGAATATCTCGTCTCCGAAAAAATGAAAGAATGAGATTATTCGCTCAGTGCGACGTTGACGAATAAAGAGACACATCCCGTTTGATCATATTCTCCGCCGAAGCTATCCCTTGTTCCGAGCCCGCTAGGTGCTTGAGCTTTTGATTCACGAAGCCACAGCCCGCGCAACAGTCCATAGCCCGGGTGAGGTTCCCCCCGAATTTCGTCCCCCAAGGATTGAAGTAGACTGACGATCAACGCTTAGAGAGCACGATGCAGAAGATCCCGAAGCGGGTATACACGCTGGAGTTCAAGGAGCAGGCGGTCAAGCGGGTGCAGTCGGGGCGCAGTATCGCCTCGGTGGCGCGCGAGATGGGCCTGGTGGAGCAGACGGTGCGCAACTGGGTGCGGCGCAGCGAGGCGGGGAAGCTGGAGTCGAGCGCGGGCAAGGCGGTGACGCCCGAGGAGATGGAGCTATCGCGGTTGCGCGCCGAGGTTGCCGAGATTCGCGAGGAGAACACGATCCTGCGAAAAGCGACGGCGTACTTCGCGAAGGATGCGCTGTGAAGTCCGCCTGGATCGATGCGCATCGCGGCGGCCAGCGCCAGGGGCTGAGTGACGCGCAGCTGACGCTGCTGCTGCAGGCCATCCACGCCGAGAGCGGTGGCGCCTACGGCAGTCCACGGATGGTGCGAGCGCTGCGCGCCCGCGGCCTGAGCGCAAGCAAGGCGCGCGTGGAGCGGCTGATGCGCGAGCACGGCCTGCGCGGCCGTCATCGGCGTCGCTATCGCGTCACGACCGACTCGAGCCACCGTCTTCCCGTCGCCGAGAATCTGCTCGCCCGGGACTTCCGGCCCAGCGCCCCGAATCAGGTATGGAGCGCCGATATCACCGATCTCTGGACCGATGAGGGCTGGCTCTATCTGGCCGTCGTCCTCGACCTGTTCAACCGCGAGGTCGTCGGCTGGTCGATGCGCGCACGCATGGATGCCGAGCTGGTCATCAGTGCCCTCGGCATGGCCTATGCCCGGCGCCGGCCGCCACCGGGGCTGCTGCACCACTCCGACCGGGGTAGCCAGTACGCCAGCCACGCCTTCCAGCAACGCCTGCGTCGCTACGCCATGCGTTGCTCGATGAGCCGGCGCGGCAACTGCTGGGACAACGCCCCGACCGAGAGCTGGTTCAACAGCTTCAAGCGCGAGCGCGTCTTCGGCGAGCGCTTTCCGACCCGCCAGGCAATGCGCGTCACGGCCTTCGAGTACATCGAGGTCTTCTGCAATCGCAAGCGACTGCACTCGACACTCAGCTATCGGTCCCCCGTCGAGTTCATGCAACAGTGGGAGGCGAGCCAGCGCCGCGACCAAGCGGTCGCATGAGACCAACCCCTTGGGGGAGGAAAAAACAGGGGAACCCCAACGACAACCCTTACGCGAGATACCGCGAAAAGATCATAAGACACTGAAATTAATGGAGCTGGCGGACGGATTCGAACCGACGACCTACTGATTACAAATCAGAACTGCGATCGTCATAACTTTAAATTTCAACAGGTTACGCGCTCGCGCTGCGCCATTTCCTGTCCAGCCCTGCCTCTGCGGTACCCTCTCCTGTCTCGCGCCCGCACATTTTCCGGCACACCTTTACGCCGCCCGGCCAGCGCTAACGCGCGAGCGGCTTGAGCCGCCTCGACAGAGACCGAGATGGTGTCCCGTGTGAGTCGCTGTGTCGATAGTCGGAGAGCGATCGACCCTCCCCTACACCTCAATCTCCACCGTCTGCAACACCGGCGCCGGCCCCTGGATCACCCCATCCTTGATGTAGACCGGATCGCCGATGCTCCCCCTTCCCCGTACCTGGGCCTGCTCGCCGCTGAGCAGGGTGACGGTGCAGCCGTCGCTGCTGGTGGCGGTGATGGTGCCGACGTCGGTGGGCGGCTCGGGGAGGAGCTGGAGCAGGCGGCGGTAGGCGTTCCAGGTGTTCATGTCGGGTGGCTCTCGATGCGGATGGATTGCCACACCTCGGGCAGGCGGCAGTCGAGTTCGACCGCGCGCGAGAGCCCGAGGCGGGTGGTGCCGCCCTCGGTGTAGCGGATGAGCTGGCCGGGGTGGATGATGCCGGTCTCGGGGTGGACCGGGGCGCGCAGGGTGATGTGGGCCTGGCGGCCGGTGTCGGCGAGCAGGCGCAGGCCGCGCTGGCGGGTCATGACGACATCGGTGGCGAGCGCATCGACGCAGGTCGGGGCCTGGGTGTCGCCGGCGCGCCCGGCGCGGCGCACGCGGTCGCGCCGACCGCCCTCGCCGCCGGTGATCCACACCGCGTCGTAGTCCGGGCGCGCGATCCACTCGATGCGCTCGGTGTGGCAGGCGTCCTCGGGCAGCGCGATGTCGGGGGTGGTCTCGGCCCAGGCCCAGGGCGGGCGCGGATACCAGGGCAGCAGGCGCAGCACCGGCTCGGTGTCGTGGCCCTGGACATAGCCGCCGCCGGCCTCGGCGATGCGCGCGGCGGCCTCGATGAAGGTGCCGGTGTGGCTCCAGGCGCCGGCCGGGACGGTCCAGTCCTCCAGTTGCCAGTCGAGCGTCCAGCCGATCGGCACGCCGTTGTCGGTGAGCGCCGCGTCGAGCAGTTGGCGGGCGCTGCGCGACTCGGTGTTGGTGCGCGCGCGCGGCGCGGCGGTTGGCGCGCCGAGCACGGCGGCGCGGCCACGCCCGCCGAGGTCGAGCCAGTTGGAGCCGAAGCTCCGCGAGCGGGCGATGCTGTCGAGACGCAGCCGGATCGGGTGGGCGTTGACGGTGGCGATCAGCTCGACGGCGGGCGCCTCGGGCTCGGCCTGGAGCCGCGCGAGCGCTGCACCCGGCACCCGCGCCGACCAGCTCCACGTCCAGGCGTCGGCCTCGAGCGCGAGGCGCAGCGACGCGGCGGGGATCTCGGTGCCGTCGAGCAGGGTCAGGGTGACGGTGTTTCTCACGATATAGAGCCTCCGGATGGGGACGATGCGGGTCGCGGTCGGCGGCTCGGGCACCCAGGGCGGGCGCGGTCGCCAGTCGCAGCAGCCGGGTAGCTCGACATCAGTGCCGAGCGGCGGGGTCGCGCCACAGGGCGTCCGGGTGCGCAGCAGTACCGCTGGCATGTAGCACGGCGTCCAGCGCCCGGGGAGCGGCCACATCGCCTCGGTGTGTGGGGTGCCGAGCGGTGTCTCGACGCGCCACGCGGCGTGGTGCCCGACATCGAGGCGGACGCTGATCGGGCGCGCGTCCTGCTGATCGAGCCGCAGCCAGTCGCGGGTGCGCTCTCGATCGCGATGCCCCGCTCGGGCGGCGGCCTGGATCGGGACGGCCTCGGTGTGCACCGCCCGGGTCGCGCGCCGCAGCCGCCGGGTCTCGGCATGGGGCGCGGTACGCGCGGCGCGGATCGGGCGCGCCTCGGCATGCGGGACCTGGGCGACCCGGCGCAGCCGTCGGGTCTCGGTGTGAAGTAGCCCGAGCGCCGGTCCTGGGTACGCTTGTGCCTGCCGGTGGCCGAGCGCCGCCGCGTGGCGGGTCGCGCGCATCTCGGTGCCGATGAGCCGCCAACCGCGAGCGGTGGTGCGCTGGTCGCGTGCCAGGGCCTCGGCGCTGGGTCCGGTGGCGGCAGGGAGGGCCAGATCCAGCTCGACGACGAGCGCGGCACCGAGCGTCAGCCCCGCCGTCGGCGCGGGCAAGGCGGCGACGAGGGTCGCATCCTCGATGACCCGTGCCCGGAGCGCAGCGGTGAGCGACAGACCGGCGCTCGGCGCGGGCAGCGCGGCCTGGAGTACGGCCTCGACATCGCTCGGGTCGATGACCGGGCGGCAGATCGAGTCGAGCACGGTGGCGGCAAGAGGCGGCGAGCCATAGGACCGCCCCAGCACCACGACTGATTGCAGGGCTGTCTCGACCAGTGCTGGTGGCGGCGCGCCACAGGCGAGCACGACGGCTCGATCGAGCGACGGCGCGGGATCTCCAGGACGGACACGCTGATAGATGCGCGCCGTCAGCGTCAAAGTCAGCCCCGCCGTCGGTGCGGGCAGCGCGGCGTACAGCGCCGCGTAACCGATGCCCTCCTCGCGCCATGCCCCGTCGGCGGCATCCGCCGGTAGACGCGGCAGCGCCGCGCGCCCTTGCCAGGAGGCGTCGGCGGCGTCCGGCGGCAGGCGCACGTCGCTCACCCCGGGATCAGGCGATCGACCAGATCGGGGAGTACCGGATCGGCCGGACCGCCGTCGTCGTCGGAGAGCACCAGACGATCGACCTCGCCCGGCACGGTGGTGGTGAGCAGGTAGGCGCCGTCGGTGGCGCTCGATCGTGTCTCGGCGAGCAGCGTGCCGCTCTGCCGATGATAGAGTCGCACGGTCCGCGCGGCGGGCGCGCCCTGTTGATCGGTGATGATGCCGCTGACACGCGTCGCGGTCTGCTCGGTGTTGCCGAGGAGTTGGGCCGGGACCGCGTGGACGCTGGGCGGCTCCAGCGGATGCCGGGTGTCGAGCCGATACTCGGCGAGCAGCCCCGGGGTGCCGAACGGCAGATGCTCGGCCTGCCGCGCGGTGGTGATCTCGGGGCCGGTCAGCGCCCGCTCCCAGAAGCGTAGCCTGGCGATCTCGCAGTCGGCCCGAGGCCAGTCCAGGGTGTTGTACTGGGCGTGCCAGAAGGGGGCCGCCGCGCGCAGATCCATGTTGGTCACGGCCCCGGAGCCGACCAGGACGCCATCCTGCCAGATCTCGGCGAGCGCGCCGTCGTACACCCAGGCGAGATGGGTCCAGGCGCCGATCACTGGTGTGCCGACGCGGATGTCGGAGGCGCCGATCCCCAGCCGTAGGCCGGCCCCGGCAGCGGTGCGGAAATATAGGTTGATGCCGAGCGAGTCGAACCGCTCGCCAGGAATGAGCGTCCCCAGCACGCCCGCGTTACTGGGCAGTGCGTGCAAGCGGTACCAGTGCTCGACCGTAAACGGGCGCGCATGGCCGTCGTCATCGAGCGGGAGCGGATTGGGGATCCTCATCCCCGGGACGGGGCCGCTCGACACGTTGTAGCCGCTCGTCGGAGCACTCATGGCTCAGCCCTGGAAGACCGCCGAGGTGACGCGCACGGACGCGCCCTGGTACAGCATCGGGCTGTCGAGTTGCACCTCGCCGCCGTCACCGGTGGCGCTCACCGTGCAGTCGGCCCACCAGTCGCCGTGGCCGTCATAGATTCGCGCCCAGGCCGCGGCGGTGCCGGTCGCGGGGTCGGCGCCGGTGATCGGTGCCTCGAGCGGGGTGTCGAGGCGGAGCTGGTGGGTCGCGGGGTCGACCGCGCCGATGCCCGTCGCCAGCGGGATCTCGACCAGGGCGGTAGCCTCGGACGGGGTCTCGCCGGGGATGGTGGGGAGCGGCGCACCGTAGAGCACGAGCCGCGCCCCGACCGCGCCGCCGGCGAGCAGGGCCAGCCCGGCCTCGAGCACCGGCAGGCGGGCGGCGGCCTCGCGCGCGGCCTGGTGCTGGGTGCCGAGGTTCATCAGCCCTGCTCCTCCGGCGCGGCGATGGTGTAGGGGCCGTGACAGACCGGCTGACAACCGGCGCTGCGGTAGGTGATGTCGTAGGTCCCCGGCGGCACCTCGGCCGACCAGTCGCCGCTGGGCGCGGGCACCACGTCGATGACGTGCCCGTGGCTGCCCCAGGCGCGCACGATCACGTCATCGACGGCAGCGCCGCCGATGGCCTTGGTGGCGTTGCCGTTGATCGTGGCGAGCGCCCCGGCGTAGGGCATGTGGACCGCCAGCGGCGCGAGCGCGCCGGTGGCCTCGTCGAGGGTGATGCGCAGCAGGCGATCGTCGGTCGCCCCGGGGCGGGTGTCGGGGATCAGCAGGTGGTAGTCGCCGGGGGCGAAGCCGCGCACCGTGAACGCCCCCGAGACCGGGTCCGGGGTGACGACCTGCGAGCGCGCCCAGGCCGGACGGCGCAACAGCTGCACCGGGAGGCTCAGGGGGTTGCCGTCGTGGTCGTAGAGGATGCCGTGACGGGTCGGGCGGTTGATGTCGGGGAGCCAGGCTGTCGCGGTCCCCGGAGCGCCCACTGTCGCGGTACCCGGCACGACAGACCAATCAGCAGCATTGATGACCGTCAAGTATGGCGCGCCAAGGTGCGCTGCGGCCAAATAGGCTCCATCCGGACTCCAGGCGACACTGTTCGTCGTGTACGGTATAGAAGGAGTCGATACTGTCGACCAGTCCGCCACGCTGAGCACAATCAAGCGCGGATTACTGTTGTGCGCCACGGCCAGGTAGGCCCCGTCCGGACTCCAGGCGCAATCCATTACAGGGGCAACAGATCCAAGCGCCCCAGATATTGGAAGCCAGTCGGCGGCACGGAGGATTTGAATATTAGGCGACCCATCATGCGCCACGGCCAGGTAGGCCCCGTCCGGACTCCAGGCGACACCGCGCCCATAACCTGGCGCCGACGGACCCGGCACGACAGACCAATCAGCAGCATTGATGACCGTCAGGTTATCGCCCTGGAGATGAGCCACGGCCAGATAGGCCCCGTCCGGACTCCAAGCACAATCCATCGCATTGCCAGCAACAGCTGGCGCGGCCGCCACCTCCCAGTCGACCGCACTGATCACAGTCAAGTGCGGTGAGTACATGTGCGCCACGGCCAGGTAGGCCCCGTCCGGACTCCAGGCGACACCCTTCCCCCTACCAGAGATCGATGGCACCTGTACAACAGCCCAATCAGCTGTACGCATGACGGTGAGATAGGGAGAACTGTGATGCCCTACCGCCAAATACCGACCATCCGGCGAAAACGCCACCGCATTGACATCCCCACCCGAGGCAAACCGCGTCGTCGCCACATCGAACGTCGGCCCCTCCAGGGTCCGCAGGGTGTCGTCGCTCGAGCCGACGGCCAGGAAGTAGTCAGTCATCCCTCACCTCAGGGTCGGTCGATGTTGCCGAGCGCATGGATCTCGCAGCCATCGGCGGCGGCGGGGTCGGCAGGCTCGTCGGATTGCTGGATCGAGCGCGCGACCCAGAACTCGGCGATGGCGCCGACGGTGTCGATGCGCACCACGTTGCCGGTGCTCCAGCCGCCGCCGTTGGCCGCGGCGGGGATGGTCATGTAGGGGGTGCCGGCGCTGTAGGCGCCGCCGCCGAGGTCGATCCGGGTGCGCGGGTTGATCGGCGCGATGTCTTCGCCGCCGGGGGCGTAGACGCCCTGCCAGACGAGCCCGCGGTTTTCCGAGATCAGCTCCCATTGGTCGCTGGCCGCGTTGGTGCAGCGCAGCACCCAGCGGTCGGTGTCGCAGCCCTCGTTGGTGACCTGGATGGGGTGGTCGATCAGGTTGAGGGTGGCGGTGGCGGCGCTGCCGCTGGGGGCGTCGGCCCACGCCCCGCTCCAGCTCGCCTGATCCCAGGTCGCCGAGACCCGGGCGCGACGATCGCCGATGATCAGGCAGCCGGCGACGATGGTCTCCCCGGCCGGGTAGTCGTGGGTGAGCGGGCGCGAGAGCGCGAGCCAGCCGCTGATCTGGGCATCGGTGATCTGGCGCAGGTCGCCGACGGTGTGGCGCACGGTGAGCGGCAGGGTGAGGCCGGCGAGGTCGGGGAACATGATCTGCCCGGAGGCGCGGTCGAGCTGGTAGCGATCGCCTTCGATCACCGCGCCCGTGGCGTCGGTCACCCGCACCCAGGCGAGCCGGGTGCGACCGATTGCGGCGGCGACCCCGGCGCTGGGGCTGAGGGCGGTCTCGGCGGCGTGGAGGATCATCACCAGATCGCCGGGGCGGTAGATCGGCACCCGGCCATCGGCGGGCAGCCGGGTACCGTCGATGCCGAGGATGTCGGCATCCAGCGGCAGGTAGCTGTAGGCGACGGCGTTGTAGCGCAGGGTGGTGGGGTCGACCGCCAGCGGCTGCCAGGCGTCTTCGGCATCGCGGGTACCGAAGTGCACGGCGGCGACGCCGACGGCATAGTCGACCCGGCCCTCGATACCCTCGCCCTGGATGCGCCCGTCGGCATCCGCGGTGGCGATCAGCTGGGTGCCGTCGAGGGTGGTGGCGACCACCTGCAGCGCCTCGGGCTTCAAGGGCGCGGTCGCGGTGCGGAAGCTCGCGGCAATCTGCCCCCACTGGCCGTAGCTGGTGAGGCAGCTCTCGACCGCGGGCGGCACGCTCGCCCCGCCCGGCCAGCGGCGCAACGCGACCCGGCCGGCGGCATAGTCGAGGTCGGCGATCGCCGCGCCGGCGTCATCATAAAGCTTGCCGTCGCCGCGGTCGCGATAGAGCCAGCCGCCAAGGAGCAGCCGCACCGAGCCGGGCACGATCGGCGCTGACAGCGAGCGGGTGAGATCGACCCCGAGCACGCCGTCGGTGAGGGTCAGGGTCTCGCTCGCGGCGTCGGTGGTCGCCGCCCCGGTGAGCACGGCGGTGCCGCGGATCGGCTGGCCGAGGGCTGGAGTGTAGATGGCCTGCTGGGTGACCCACTCGCCGGTGGTGGGCGTGGCGGGCAACTCGTAATCGCTCGGCCCCAGACAGCCGATGCCGGGGTAGTAGCGCTCATCGTTGCCGCAGGTCGGAGTGCCGCCGGTGCGAATCTCGGTCATGCGCATGTCTCACCCCTCCGAGGTGGTCGTGACATAGACCTGTTCCGGCACCGCGAGGGTGCCGTCGATGGTGCACAGGCCGGTGGCATAGTCGACGCTGCCGAGGGTCTGGCCGCTGACCGCCGTCGGCGGGTCGCCGACCAGGGTCGCATCGCCCGAGACCAGCGCGCCGTCGCCGTCGTCGTAGAGGGTGATCTCGACCACGGTGGTGGCATCCGGGGCGATGAAGGGCACCACCAGCGACACCCCGCCGGGGGTGAGCGCCTGGCCGAAGTCGAAGGTCTGGGCGGCGGTGACCGGCGCGCTCCGCTCGAGCTGCACCGGATCGAGCTGGGCGTCCTCGGGGAGCAGGTAGTCCCAGCGCAGGGTGAGTTCGGTCTCGGGGTCGGGCAGCTCGGTGAAGAACAGCCGCAGCCGCCCGGCGCGATCGATGCTGCCGCTGACGCCAGCGCCGGTGATGCTGCCGTCGGGGGCGGCGCTCAGGGTGAGGGGGGCGGCGGCGCGCACATAGTCGACGCGCAGCGAGCCGGGGACATAGGGCCGCTCGGCCTCGGGCAGTTGGCGTTCGAGCAACGCGCCCCGGGGGTCGACCGTCGCGCCGGCCCCGGCGCGGATGCTGTAGTGCACCGGGCTCGCCCAGGTCCAGATCAGCTGCGAGCCGGCATCGGGCAGCGCCCCCAGGGTGACCGCCGCGGTGGCGGTGGCGGCGGTATAGGTGCCGGCGCCGAGGCTGGGGTCGGTGCCGCCGAGGGTGCCGGCGCCGTCCTCGGCCAGCTCATACCACACCCCCTGGGCCATGAAGGCGACGCGCAGCGTGCCCGGCGCCGGCGGCGGCGACAGGGTCTCGATCCAGTTGAGGCGGCGGTTCTCGGCGGTGACCGGGCGCGAGCGGGTGTGCGCCGGTTGCGCGACCTCGACCGCGTGACCGCCGCCGGCATCGACGTGCAGGGTCAGCGAGTCGGCCAGACGCTGATCGGGCAGCGGCGTCTCGGTCTGGCTGGCCGGGACGAGCTGGCTGTAGAGGCTCGCCGCGCGCACCCGCAGGTCCCCCGACTGGGCGGGCTCGGCCAGCGGCTGGGCGCCGCTGTAGCGCGCGGCGTCGGCCACCGTGGTGTCGCGCAGCCGCGCGCCCTGGTCGTAGTCGTAGAGGTCGTCGCGGCGCGGGGTGTGGCCGGCGAAGTCGTGGCGCAGCGCGTCCTTGAGGGTCAGGGTGACGACCCAGCGGGTGTAGTCGCCGTTGGCGTCGGTGAAGGTGGTCTCGACGGTCTCGACGTCGGTCACCCGCACGTATTGCTCGACGGCATCGGCCGCGCCCTCGTGGTGGATCAGCGACAGGGTCTTGCCGATCGGCGGCAGCGTGGTGTCGACGCGCTGGATGATGCGGATGGCGCGCATCCCGGCGATGTGGTCGTCGTAGAGCACGCCCGGCCACATCGGCCCCTTGTAGAGATAGGCCTGGACGCGATCGGCGGCCTGGGTGCGGGTATCGAAGGGGTCGGCGGTGCGAAACAGGGTGTAGCCGACGGCGGGGTCGCGCGGCAGCGCGGTGAGGGCGAGCTTGGCGCCGCCGTAGAGGCTGGTGTCGAGGCTGCGCACCGCCAGCGCGAGCTTCCTCAGGTTGAAGCGGCCGTAGGCGCGGTCGAGATCGGAGATGTCCTCGAAGACGTTGTTGAGCGCGCCGTCGACGATCTCGCGCCCGGTGGCGGCGCCGCCGCCCTCGGGGACGTCGTCCATCACCTGGCTCTCGACGAAGACGATGTTCTCTTCTTGGATGGGCATGTCGGTTGGGCTCGCGGGTCAGATCGCCACAGCGGCGGCGGACTCAAGGGATGACAGGATGGATTCGAGCGCATCGGCGCTGGCCTCATCGGCCACGGTGATGGTGCGGCTCGACTGGCCGTTGACGCTGACGCGCACGTCGATCGCACGGCTCGCGCTCGCCGCGCTCCCCGTGGCCCTCGAGGTCGTGCCAGTGGTGCTCGCTGCATCGGTGCTGGTGCGCGCCGCAGACTCGGCCTCGAGGTTGGCCATGGTCGTCTCGTGGCGCTGTCGCTCGGCGGCGATCTGCGCGGCCAGGGCGTCCTCGAGCGCCTGGTCCTGGGCGCGCACCGCCTCGAGCAGCCGCGCCTCGAGCGTGGCGATGCTGTCTTCATGGGCGCGATCGGCATCGCTCAGCGCGGCGCGCCGCGCGGCCTCCTCGGCCTCGGCCTCCGCCGCCTCGATCGCGGCCTGGGCCTCGGCCTCGGCGGCGCGCTCGCGCTCGACGGCCTGGATCTGCTCAAGCATGTCGAGCTGGTCTTCGAGCGCGCGGATCGCCTCGGTGTTGCCGTCGCGCTTGGCCTCGGCGAGCGCCATCTCGATCTCGAGGCGCTGCGCCTCCTGCTCGAGGAGCAGCGCCTCGAGCTGCTGGCCGTTGAGCTCGGCCCACTCGGCCTGCAGGTCGCGCAAACCGGCCTGGGCCTCCTCGGTGAAGTCGGCCATCTTGCGCCGCGCATCGTCGAGCGCCGCGCGCAACGGCTCCAACTCCTCCTCGCCGAGGCGCTGGTTGGCATCGATCAGGCGGTCGAGCTTATCGGCATACTCGCTCAGGCCGATCGAGCCGGCGTCGAGCGCCTCGCCGAGCTTGCTGAACTCGGTCTGCAGCCGCTCGCCGCGCTGCGCCAGACGTTCGGCGGCGATCTCAGCCTCGATGACCTCCTGCTTGAGCTGGGTGATCGCGAGCACCACGGCATCGGTGTCGCGCAGATAGTTGAAGGCCATGTCGACGCGCTCGGCGAGCGCATCAGCCGTGGCGCCGGTCGCTTCCAGCTCGGCCTCGAGCTGGGCGATGCGCGCCGAGGCCTCGTCCACCGCGCCGTCGCCGACGAAGTCGCTCGCCTCCAGCGCCTGGATCGCACGGATCTTGTTGTCCCAGCGATCGAGGCCGCTGACGATCTCCTCGACGGCATCAGCCGCCGCCGAGGAGTAGCCGCGCAGATCAGCGATGGCGTTGCGGATCTGCTCGCGACTGTTCAGAAAGGCGATGTTGAGGTCGTTGCTCGACCCGACGACCCGCTGCACACCGTCGCTTGCATCCTTGGCGCTATTGCCGAGGTCGCGCTGGCTGTCGGAGAGGTTGCGGGTGGTGTCGGTGACGTTGTTGTTGATGTCGTTGAGCATCTGACGATGGCGCATCTCCTCGCGCATCGTCTCGATCTCGCGCAGGCGCGCCTCGATGCCGGCGTCGAGGTCACCCTTGAGCGCGGCGATCTGTTGCGCCTCCATGCCGGCGGCCTCGGCGTCGTCGAGCCGGGCAGTCGCTGAGGCGCGCGCTGCGGCCAGCTCCCGTTCCTTGGCTGCGATCAGCTGACCGATGCCATTGATTGCCGTGTCGCGCGCCTGCGCCTCCAGGCGCAGCGCCTCAGTCTCATCGCCGCGGGCGCGGGCCTCGTCGGCGAGGTGCTGGAGGTGATCGACGCGCAGGTCGATCTCGGATTGGAGTTGCTCGGTGGCGCGCTCGGCGGCGGCGAGTTCGAGCTGACGCTCGGCAGCCAGATCGCTGAGCGCCTTGGCGTATGCCTTGGCGACATCCTCGGCGCTCATCAGGGCGTCAGTGTTGCCGTCTACGGCATCGCCGTGCTCTTTGAGCGCGTCGGTGCTTTCCCCAGCCGCCTCCTCGAGACCCTTGGCGTCGCGCACCAGCCAAGCTATGGCCTTTGTCGCGCCCTCAGCGTTGACCCCCATGCTGTCAAGCTGGCCGATCAACGCGCCGACGGGGTTGCTGGCTACCTTGAGTGCGGTATCCATCACCCCCAGGGTGCTGGACATCTGCTCGGCGCGCTGGTTGGGCGCCTCGATCGCGTTGGCCAGCTCGGTGAGCGCCCCGGCCAAGCTGGTGGTTCGCCCGAGCAGCCCGGAGTCCTCGGCAAGGCTTGCGGTCAATCGGCCCACGGACTCGTTAAGCGCGTCCAGTGCCGTGCTCGCGTTGCCCGCGCGCGCCTCCAGCGCGCCGGCGAACTCGGTCTCGCCGATCTTGCGCAGGGCGTCCTGGATGGCCTTGGCGTCGTTCTCGATCTCGACCGTCGTGCCCTTGAAGGACAGTGCGACGCGTTCGCCCTCGACGGTCGCCTTGATGCCGAACTCCTTGAGGCGCTCGAACTCCCCCACGGAGGCGTCGGCCACGGCCTCGATGAAGTCCATGATGGACTTGCCCGAGTTGCCGGCAGCGACGTTGGCGTAGGCTTCCAATGCCTCCCGCGAGGGGTCGAGGCCGAGGTTCTTGAGGCGAATCCAAGCCTGGGCCAGCTCGTCGGCGCGCACCCCCAGGTCGTCAGCGGTGACCCTGAGCGCCCGCATGACCTCGTCAGCCTCTTCGACGCCTCCGGCGGCGAAGGCGAGATCGCTGCGCAGGTCCTGGGCGCGCATGCCGGCGTCGAGTAGCGTGGTAGCCAGGTCCTTGATGGCGTCTAAAGTGACAGCGCCGGCAGCGATTCCAGCCGCCGCCTTGGCCAAGCCACCAAGGGCGGCGCCAGCCCCGTTGGTAGCGTCAGTGGCGTCTCTAGCCTCGTCGGCAATGCGATCCAGACCGTCACCTGCCTGCTTCCCCGCTCGCCCACCCGCAGCGCCGACGCGATCCAGGCCGCGCTCAGCCGCAGACGCCGCCTCGCCGCCGAGCGTTTCCAGCGGCGAGGCGGCGTCTGCGTCGGCCTGACGGGCGGCGTCGCCAACACCACCGAGTGAGGACTTGACGCCATCGAGCGCGGCCTCGGCCTCGCTGCTGTCGGCGTCGATGCGGAGTTTGAGTTTGAGATCGTCTGCCATGCTGGCAGCATCGCTGCCAGACGGGCACCTGTCAGTGAAAACGGGTTAGCGGGGGGGGGATGCGCCGTGGTGAGCTGGGCAGATTTACTCGGGTTCCTGGTCGGCCCGGGGTGGACCAGCGAAGCTGGCTCCCCACGTTCTGCCAGTACTGCTCTATGCGCTGCTGAGACGTACCCTTGGGCATGTACTCGGTGTAGTTGCCCACCGGCCAGATCTCCATGACAGACCCCGCCGCGCGGATCTTGCGATATGACCTGACGCGAACTTGCATGCGGCGCCTCCTGGACTTTCCTCAGCGCGGCTTGTCGAGCTTCTTGAGGTCCCTGTGGGTTGATTTCAGGGACTTCCTGACTTCGTTGATGTCCGCTTTCGAGGGGAGTCGCTCAGGGGGCGTGCCGGAAATTTCGATCATCGTCTGGCGCACCTTGCGCCCGACACTTTCAGCGGTTCGTTCGGCGTTGCGCTGCCCCTGGATGCCATCGGCCTTGAGCTTCTCCTCGGTCTGGGTGATGCGAAACAGGTTGGCGGCGAGTTCGGTCTTGCCCATGAAATCCAATGGGGAGCGCTTACCGGGCACGCCTTTCAGGGCTCGCAGCTTCTTGAGGTTCATGTTGTAGAGGCCGCGATAACCGGCGCTCTGGAAGTACGCGTAGTTATCCACGCCAGCGCGCTTCGCGGCGCCATGCAGTAGCTTCTCACGCTCGCTGACATCGTCACGGATCAGCACCCGCTCAACGTCTTCGGCTTCCTCGACATAGCGAGCGAAGGCCTCGGCCAGCGTTGCAAAGTAGGCCTGGGCGCTGGCCACTTGCGGCTTACGCGGGTCCGCGTTCATGGCGACCAGGTAACAGGCAAAGCGCGACAAGCGGTAGTCAGCGACACGGCGCCCGTCGATCTCCCGCTCTTGCTGAACGAAGTTCTCGATGATGTTGATATTGAGCGCCGCGCAAGTCGACATCGCGCGATTCAGGGCTTTGTGGAACGGGGGCTCGCTCTCGTAACCCAACGCATGACGCAGATCGCTCGCCCACCAGTAGCGAAAGCCGTTCTCGTGGCCGAGATCGTCGAACGCAAGGCGGCCATCGTCAAAATGGAAGAGGCTTTGCTGCTGATTCATAAGGAAGAACTGTCCAGGTAAGTATGGGTGACGACGGGGCGGATCGGACGCCGAAGACTGACGGTAGTCTAGCGCATTCGGCCACCCGTTTACCTGTCTGGAGCGCCCGATTGACGGTGGCGGCGAGCTGTGCGGGCTTGGTCAGAGCGCAACCTCAAGGGGGAAGCGCGCAGAGGCGCGCGGCGCCATCGTGGCGCCGCGGCGGGGGTTACATCAGGCCGTGATCCTCAGTGCCGGCGCTGCTCGGTCGGTTCGGCGACCTCGGGATAGTCCCGTCCGGCCTGGGCGCGCGCCGCCAGCTCTTCGAGGTCGCGCTCCATCCAGCCCGAGAGCGTGTGTGCGATCTCGCCGCGATCCTCCTTGGCCGATCGCATCAGGCGTGCGCGCCAGTCCTCGATCAGCGGCTCGGCCTGTTCGCGCCGGCGCACCACGCGGCGCAGCACCTCCAACTCGGCCTCGTTGCGCATCTGGACCAGCGGTTCGACGGCCTGCAGGATGCGCCGCATCTCTTGGGTGAGCACCGGGAGGTTGTCCACCGTGAAGCGGTTGGGCGAGGGCACCCCGGTCGCATCGCGCAGCGCGTACCACACGCCCTGGGTCCACGCCTGCTCGTAGTGGAAGCGATGGCTGATGAGCCAGATCACCCGCCGCAGGTTGGCCATGTCGTTGTTGGTCAGCGGCTCGGAGGCGGGGCGCCGGGGCGTGTGCTCGGCGTTGGGGACGCCGCGCAGTTCCATGCTGGCCATGTACACGATGGCGTCGGCGAGCCGGGTCCGTGGCAGCTGGCTGTACTTGGCGATGCGGAACTTGTTGTGCAGCCGCGACCAGATCTCGGCCAGGCCCTTGCCTTGGAGTGCGGGCGCGAGGTGGGCGACCTTGCGTTGAGCGAGTTCGGAGAGGGTTTGCTGCTCGGAGGGGATGATGGTGTCATACCGCTCACCCACGGTGCGCTCGGGGTTCACGCGGAAGTAGGCGTTGACCAGTTCGCGCTGGATCTGCCACGCCAGATCGTCGGTGAAGCTCTTGACCAGTAGCAGGTAGCCGGACTCGGTGACGACGGTGATGCCCTTCGGCGGGATATTTCCCAATGCACGAATTTCGTCCATTGAGGATTCGCGCGTGATGACGAAGAAATCCTGCCCTTCGATCAGGCGCGATTTGTTCTCGGTGAAGTTGCGGCGCGCAGTCCCTTTAGGGCGGCCGTGAACCTCGTCGACCTGGGTGAACGTCAACACGCGCTGATCGCGGATGACGATCGGGTGAATCTCAACGGAGTTGATGGAGACGATGGGGTTGGTCATGACGACCTCCACAGATTTACTCTCACGTAACGGGAAGCCCCGAAGGGCGGCCAGGAGGGTGAGACGGCTCTGTGAGACCGCGCGCAGCTTTTCCGGACGAACCGGTCTTGTATGGCTGCGCACTCCCGGCCAGCGAAATCTGGCGCGGGCGCACAAACAAAAATACCGCATGTCTGACGGGTGCGGTGTCCGCACAGAAGAGGTTCTCACGCCTCTGGCGGAAAGCATAGGAGAGTCTGCGGGAGGATGTCAAGCGGCTGCGCCGTCAGACCAGCCCGGCGACCTTGAGCAGCACCCCGATGATGACGGTGGTCTGGAGCAGCCCGGCGCCGATGATCCAGCGGGTGAGGTCGGTCCTGGCCTCGGCGATGCAGGAGGGGGGGTAATGACTGGGTGGTTGGGGCGGGAAACAGAAAACCGCCCCGGAGGGCGGTTTTTTTGGTGGAGGTCGATTAACGGCAATTCGCCGGCAAGAATTTAGCGTCGATATCTGCAGATGCACAAACCCATGTCAGCTGACCACCCGCAACATCCGTAGGTGTCAGCGTGATACCGCCGGCGGCATTTGTAACCGTGCTTGTTACGGTTACTACCCCGGTAGCATCGGTGATAGCAATGTCGCTTACGTAGTCTGTTGCGCCCGGGAACGTATAACCGCTATTTGCCGCTGTAACTTGGTCGAGCCCACCCAGAGACGAGGCCGTCTCGGAAACTGCCAGTTTTGCCGGTGCCGCCATTATCAGCGCTTCACTGATTTTCGCTCGCGTCGTGTAGTCCTGATACGCCGGCAATGAAACTGCCGCCAGAATACCAATGATAGCCACCACGATCATGAGTTCGATCAGGGTGAAACCGGCTTGCATTTGCTTCTTCATGGAGTGGTTCTCCGGTTGGGGTGAACTGAGCCTGTCTCGTCGAGGCGGGGCCGACATGGCGGCGCCGGTCCTGGCTTCAGGGTATCAAGTTCCGGGCCAGGGGTTGTGGGCTTCGGTAAGCGGTTGATTCTGTGTCGCCCGACGGCTGCTGGGGTGTCGTGTCACACCTCCGGGGTGTGACAGGGAGGGTTGTGTCACACCCGCAAGGTGTGACAGGCGGGGTCATGTCACACCCCGGCGGTGTGACAGGGGCGCGCACTGGCTCTGTCGCGCGGTCAGTGGCCATACTGGGGCGGTACGGTTGAATATTGCCACTGGGAGACCCCTCATGCCGCTAATCTACCTCAACACGGCCGCTACGATCACGGGCCTGACCCGGCGCACGCTGTGGCGCTACATCAAGGACGGGCGACTGCACCCCGTCGAAGAGTCCGGCAGCGGTAAGGCGCGACTCGATCTCGGTGAGGCGCTGGCGTTGTGCGGGGCGCAGCTCGACAGCGACGAGGAGGCGCTGGTGCTCGCCGCCGACGCGGGCGAGCCCGAGGCGCAGTGTGATCTGGGCGTCTGGCTGCTCGAGCGTGAGCGACCCAAGGCGGCTCGTGACTGGTTCCGGCTGGCGGCGCGTGCCGGGCACGCTGATGCGATGTGCTGGCTGGGCCGCGATCTGTTGCTCGGCGAGGGTGGCGCGCCCGATCAGGCCGAGGGGATGCGGTGGCTGCATCAGGCCGCGGCGCTGGAGCTGCCGCTGGCCGTGGAGTTGGTGACGACGCTGCTGGGGGCGGATGGTGAGCAGGTGCGCGCCTCGGGCGATCGGCAGGCGCTGCGGGCGCTGCTGGATGCGGTCGAGCGCCGGGTGTTGCTGGGGGCGTTGGAGGCGACGGCATAGGCGCCCTCACCTACACCACCAACAGCATCAAGCTCACCCGCCAGTACGGCGTCTGATCCGCGGCATAGAGCACGGGCTCGGCGAGGATGGCGCGTCCGTCACTGTCGTAGCGCCACCGGACTTGGTGGGCGTGGCCGTGGCGCTCAAGCGTCATCTCGAGGTCGGGGAGTGCGGCCCAGGCGCTGAGGGTGTCGAGCTGGGCGCGGTCGATCCAGGCGGCGTCCTCGGCCCAGGGGCGGAGGGTGAGGGCGCGATATTGCAGGGTGGCGACCTGGATCAGGGCCGCACCGGTGAGGCTGGGGGTGATGCTTTGGCGCACGCCGGTGCGGGCGTGCTCGTCCTCCCAGTAGAGATCATCCGGGAGGTCGAGCGCGGCGCCGGTATCGAGCCGGGTGAGGCGCATCAGGGGTGTCAGACCATCTGCATCTTGAAGTACTTCGAGACGCCGGCACCGGTCTTGGTCGGGTCGAGCAGTACCTTGCCGGTGACCTCGAGGGCGGCGAAGTCGTCGCCGAGCATGGAGAGGTTGGTGGCCGCGCCGATCTTGAGGCGGAAGATGTCGAGCACCACCGGGCTGTTGGAGTTGGCCTCGTTGAGGCCACCGAAGGACAGCTCGTAGACCGCGCTGCCGCCGGCGAGCGCCTCGATGGCGTTGTAGCCGGCGTGGGTGTAGTCGACGAGGATGGCGGTACCGTCGGCGATGGCGCCGTCGAGGATCAGGATGCCTTCGGGGCGGACTTCGTAGTCGGCGCCGGCGACATAGGTGGTGCCGGCGGGGTCGGAGGTGACGGTGACCTCGGCAGGCCCCGGGTGGGCGAGCCGGATCAGCCCGCCGGGGTGGGCGGTGTGGGCCTCACCGGTGACGCTTGCCCCGGTGACGGCGTTGGTGGTGCCGTAGACGGCGCGGGCGAGGTTGTCGGGGTCGAGGTCGTGGAGGGTCATCTTGGCGTTGATGCCGGTGATGCGCGAGACCGAGGCCCACTGCCCGCCGCCGGGCTGGGTGTAGTCGGTGAGGGTCTTCTCGTCCTCGCTGATCTCCAGGTCGAGCGCCGAGACGTTGCCGATGGCCTTGAGCGGGGCGTCGCTGCCGGCCAGGCGCAGGTAGACCTGGCCGGCGTTGAGGGTGGGTCGGTAGGCTTGGGTGGTGATGGGCATGAGGGGTCTCCGTTAAGCGGCGGTCGTCTTGCGGACGAGTTCAGTGGTGAACGCAAGCGGCACCATCTGGTAGCCGGTGTCGTATCGCGGGGTTGGCAGATCGGTGAGCGTCAGCGGCTGGCTGGTGCCCTCAGGCTGCCAACCCATCAGCGCCTCGAGCACGCCATCGGCGAGCGCGCCGGCGTCATTCAGCGCGGCGGCACCGCTGGCCAGCTCGCGGAGGTTGCGCGCCACGCACACGCACAGCCAGCGCTGGGTGATGCGCGCGGCACGGGCGTCAGGGCGCGACTGGGCAATGGCGCCACCGTCGTAGATGACGTAGACCGCGGGGGCGATCTGGGTGGACCGCGCGAAGTCCTCGGCGCTACGCCCCTCCAGAACCTGCACGGTCGCGGGGAGGTGTGCGGCGAGGCGCTCGACGATCTCGGGGCCGAGGGCGAGCAGCGAGGGCATCAGTAGTCCTTCAGGGTGTCGTGCCTGAACTGCCGCTCAGGCGCCCAAGCGACAGGCGCACCAGCACCGCCAAGCGGCGCGACACCAAGAGTTTCGGTGCCGGCACCGACGCGCTCGAGGAAGCGAACGGCGGCCTCGGCACGACGATTGACCGGATCGTCGTCGGCCAGCACGCCTTCGTCGTAGAGGCGGTAACGGGCGATGTCCGTGGCGTAGGCGGCCAGCAGGCGCGATTCGTCCTCACTGAGTACGCGCCCGGCGCTCACGCGCCCGATCATGGCGTTGGCGGTATCGACCGCGGCCTGGATGGTCGCCGCCGCGGCGTCGGCCGCTGCCTGCTCCTCAGGCGTCCAGCCCGCGCGATCCTCGCCGCGCAGGGTGGCGAGGAGCAGGTCGTCAGGCGGCGGCGCAAACCCTGGCGGCGCGGTGATCTGCGCCAGGCCATGGATGCCGTGAATGCGCGCGAGGTCGAGCGGCGTGATGGTCATGGCGGCGCGAGGGTTACGGCGTCTTCAGGTCCATCACGTTGGAGAACAGGAATCCCGCGTCCATCGCAGTGAGGACGTGCTGATACTCGTCGATGACGTCATAGACCCAGGTCTTGGTGTCGGCGTCCCAGCGCCCCGGCTCGACCATCGGGTGACCCTGCAGGTAGTACTCGTAGCCATAGCTCGGCACCTCGATGTCACCATCGCCGGTGACCGTTGGCACATAGGCCAGGATGGCGACGTTGCCCCAGATATCCTTGAAGTCGCCGCCATCGGCATCCTTGCCCTCCACCACGGTATCGGTCCCCTCGACGAAGCGGGCGACGCCGAAGAACTCGGCGATCTGGGCGTCGGTGACGCGATCCGGGCGGGTGTTGCCGGTGAAGAAGTTGCTGATGATCGCCTCGCTGCGGCGCAGTCGGCGCGCCACGGCGGGACCGACCGCGAGCACGTTGGCGCGACGCCCGGTCTTGGAGCGGATCATGTCCTGGGCGGCGTCAGCATCGGCGCTGATCGCCGCCGAGGAGCCGTTCCAGCGCGAGACACCGGTCAGAGCGGAGTGGTTGGAGGCGGCGTAGCTCGCGGGGTTGGAGGCGATGGTGGCGGCCTTGATCTCCTTCTCGCGCTCGATGACCTCTGCGGGGAGCGCCATGGCACGCATCTGAAGATTGACAGACGGCACGCCTTCAGCCTCCTGCAGCAGCTCGCGCGGCACCTCGCCGGCCAGCGCGTGCTGGAAGAGATTGACCGAGTCGCTGGTGTAGCCGACCCGCACGCGGCGGATGCGGTCTCCAGGCGCGCGCTCGGTGGCGTGGCGGCGGAAGCTCTCCTTGCCGAAGCGCACGATCTTGGCGCCGCGCTTGGCGATCGGGGCGCGCGGGAAGAGCACCGAGCCGATGCGTTGCACATCGGGGTTCTTGTAGCCGCGCACATGGTTGGTCAGGACCGGATCGACGATGCGGGCGTTCTGGGTGTTGAGAGGCATGGAGGGGCTCCTGATCAGACCGCGCTCAGAGCGACGGCGCCGGTGTTCTTGATGACCTTCCAGGTCACATCATCGAGGGTGCGCAGGACCAGCTCCTCACCGATGGCGTCGAAGGTTGCGGTGTTGCTGGTCAGATCGTCGAAGGTGGCGCCCTCGGCAAGGGTCAGCACCACGCTTCCGCCCTCCAGGGTGTCGACGCGGATGGTGACCTGCTGTCCTGGCTGCGGCGCGGCGAGCGTGAGGCCACCGATACCGGTGCCGCCGGTGATGAGGGCGACGCCCGTGGGGGCGATGGCGCCGTCGCTGTCGTAGTAGACCGGGCGCACACTGCCCGGCTGGAGCAGCATCACGGGCACCAGGTCGCCAGCAGCGGTGGCGTCATCCATCGCCAGCGCGTAACCGGTCGAGGCGCGGATACCGCGGCCCTCGGCGTCCGGGGCGAGCAGCTCGCCGGCGCTGAACGCCTCGCCGGCCTCGAGGATCTCGTCGCCGAGCAGCGTGACGGCATAGACCTCCTGGATATCCGGCGGCGTGATGCCGAGCGGGATGTCGCCGGCTCCGGCCTGGGCGCCGTCGGCACGAGCGAAGCGGTGCGGGTTGACGGTACCGACGGCCGTTAGGGTGCGGGTGAAGAGGGGGAAGCGTTGCATGTCAGGCTCCTTGAACAGTCAGGACGGCGTCGGCGTAGGACACGCCAGGGTGGGCCTCCTGGTAGGCCAGCGCCCGGCCGTGCAGCGCGAGACGCTCGGGGTCGACCTGGGCCTCGGCGGGCGCGGCAAAGCGGCCCTTGCTGGACGGCGACCCCTGCTCGGGCGCGGCACGCTCGGCAAAGTCGACCTGCTGCGGGAGGGTGGAGAGGAAGCCTGTGAGCCAATCGAGCGCGGCACCCTTGAAGGCGCTATCACCCTCGCCGAACTCGATCGCGGTCTCGGCAGGTTGGGCGGCGAGAAATTCGATCAAGCCGTCGCGGTCCTTGGGGAGTAGTCGACCCTCGGTGATGAGGCGCTCGGCGAACTCGACATGAGCGCGACGGCGGGCGGAGGCTTCCTGCTCGGCCAAGGCCTTCTCGCGGGCGTCGAGTTTGGCTTGGCGAGCCGCCAGCGCAGCCTCGCGCTCGGCGAAGTCGACGGCGTCCGGCTTGAGGGGTTCGCGCTTGGGCGGGGTGTTGGATGGCTTGTCCATGGGCTCCTCTGGGGGGTGGGGGTCGGCGAACTCGAGCGTCACCACGCCCGCCTCTTCCTCGCCGAACTGGGCATCGCGCAACCCCTTGACTGCTGGCGGCTGCGCACCAAGGAAGCCGACATGGCGCAGGTAGTAGGTGCCGGGCGCCGGGTTGGCCTCAGCGTCGGGGTGGTAGAAGGAGGCGGAGATCTTCTTGTAGCGCCCGGCGGCGACCAGCTCGGCGAAGGCCGGATCGATCTGGTCGGGGACGGCGCGCAGGGTGGCCCCATCGCGCACCAGGGTGCGGACCCAGCCGTAGGCCGGGGCATCGTGCTTGGGATGGCCGACGACGATGGGCGCTTCGTGGAGGGCTGGATCGTAGGCGCTGACGGTGGCCTCGAGGTCGGCCTCGGAGAAGGACAACTTGACCCCACTCATCGCGGTGTGCGCGCCGGCGCTGAAGATGTCGATAGCGTTCATGTGGCCGAGTGTGGTCACGCGCACGCGTCAGGTCAGTTAATTTGGGTTAGCGCAGGTACTCGTCGAGGATGTCGAGCACCTCGCGCTTGAGGGATTCCGGCAGATCGCCGGCTTGGTCGATGGGCAGGAAGGGGCGCGCGGGGACAGCGGCCGGGCCAGGGGGCATGCCGGCGCGCCCGCCGAACTGATGGATGGCGGCGTACTCCTTGCCGGCTCCGACCTCGGCGAAATTCGCGCCGGCGCGGCGGCTGATGCTGCCGGCCAGCCCCCCGGTATCGCTCAGAATGGCGCCCGGCCAGTGCCCACGCCGCGCGCGGCGCGCCTTGGTGGCGGGCTTGAGGTCCCGCCAGGGCTCGCCGAAGGGGGAGCGCTCGGCTTGGAATGCGTCCTCGGCGTGGTTCTGGAGCGCGCGAGCGATGTCCTCCATCGCTGGGGATGCATCCTCGAGGCGACGGGTCAGTCGGTCGAGCGCCTCACGCAACGGACGGTCTTGCACCTCGATCGTGAAATTTGGCATGGGCTATACTCCGTCGGGGACGAGTGACGCCAGAAACTTTCTGCGCGCTGGCGCGGGGGCCGCGGTCGCGGTCGCCGGATGGAGGGACGGCAGGCCTCCCACTCGTCCACCCCTCTATAGCGACCCGCGCAGCACCTCGTACTGCCTGCTGCGCAGGTCACTAGCCTGCACCTTGAACGCCGTGCGCACCGACTCATAGGCCGCACGCTTGCGCTCGATCCGCCCGCCTTCGATGACGACCTTGGCCTTGCGCCCGTCTTGGCTTGGCAGCACGTAGAGCAGCGTCTTGTTGATGGTGTCGTACAACACCGCCTCGGGTTCAGCGAGTAGTCGCGGCACGGCCTTCCACTCGTCGGCAGACAGCGCGTTGCCGGCTGACTCATGCCGCCGCGCCTTGGGGCCGACCAGTAGGCGATCGCCGAGCACGATACTGCCGTTGGCCACCACCCCGCCACGCTCGGTCAGTGCCGCGACATCCGCTGCGCCCAGATACCCGATGACCCACTCCAAGCCGCGCGCGCCGCCCTGCGCGAGGCGGGCATCGACCCAGTCGTCGTAGGCTGCGAGCCGGGCCGGGTGCAGCGCGTGCTCACGCAACGCTTGAGCGGCCAGCTCATCAGGTAGCGTGGCGCGCACCCGACTCCAGAGTTCGATGTCGACCCAGGGGGCCGATCGCCCCGGGTTGGCATCCCACCCCGAGTCGACCCATAGGGTGCGACGGCCGCCCTCGGGGTCCGGCACGGAGACGCCGCGCCGCAGATCCAGACCCGGCGGCGCATCAGGTGCTTGGCGCGCCTCGATGCGGGCGTCACCCTCGACCTTGAGGCCGCGCGCATCGAGTTCACGCTGACTGAGATTGCGCGCGCGGCAGCGGCAATTGAATCCGTTGGGCGGCGCGACGACGTCCCACGCTGGGTCGTCGAGACGGAAGACCTTGCCGTGCAGCGCGGCGTGCGCTGGCCGGGTGCTACTGTTGCGCACGGCCAGATACTGCACATAGGGCGCACGGTCGCGCTCGATGTCGAACTGGCGCTGACGTCCGGCCATGTAAGCGCTCTGAAGGTTGGTGCGATAGATGGTCTGGAGCCGACGAGGGCTGCCGGCCTGATACGGGCGACCGTCGGCGTCGAGCTGCTGCCCCCACCATCCTTTCTTGCGGAGCACCTCTTCGAGCTCGCCTCGAAACCAACGCTCCGTGCGCCCCTCCTGGAGCGCAGTCTCGACGGCGGAGCGGATATCCTGAAGGATGTCGAGTCGCGCGACCTTGGCCACGGTGACGGCGCGAGCATGCGCCCCGCGCACCATCTCCCACCAGTCCCAGGTGAGCGCGTAACCTTTCGCCTCCAGATAGCGCGCTGCTTGCTCCGGTGGGAGCTGGAAGAGCGCGGCGAGCTCTGCGCTCATGCCCGCCCCCCGACCTCCAGGCGGCCGCTCGCCTCGGCGGCGGCAATGGCGCGGGTCAGTAGATCGACGAGCGCACCGTCATCCATGGCTGGATACCACTCGTCCATGCGCGCGAGGATCTGCTCAGGCGCTTGCCCCTCGGCGAGCGCCGAGAAGAGCGGCGCGAGCAGCTCATCCATCACCTGCCCCCAACCCGGGTCGCGCTCGCCCTCGGCATCGATGAGAGCCTGGGCGCCCTCACCATCACTCTCGGCGAAGGCTGGTGGATCGGCATCGAGCGACCCAGACTGGAGCCCGCCCGCCTGGGTCGGTGCCGTCGGCGGGGTGAGCAGCGCCTCCTCGCCGCTCGGCTCGGGGATCTTGGTGATCTCGTAGATGTGTCGAGCGGGAATGGGCATGAGCCTGGCCAGGCGCTCAACACCCATAGCGTACGCATTGAGGGCGTCGGGCGGGATGTCGTTGTCGTCGTCAACCCGGCGCCAGACCTTGGGGTAGGCGGCGCCGGGGTAGTTGAAGTCGACGAGCCAGCGCACCGGGCCGCGATTGAAGCTGTCGCACAGCAGGTCCGCGTCGCTCTTGACGAGGTCATCCTTGACGCCGTCTTGCACCTCGGCCTTGTACTGTCCGCCGACAGCCTCGCTGGTCATCACCTGCCCCAGGGTCAGCTTGGCGATGGCGGCATCCATGTAGTCGCAGAGCGCGGCATAGTCGGCGCCGCCGGTGCGCTTGGTCTCCAGTAGATCGATCGTCATGCCCTCGGGCAGGATGACCCCGGCGTCGGTCTGGATGGCCTGGAGGGTGGTCAGGAGCTTCTGTTGCTCAGTCGCCGTGGCGCCGGGCGGAAAGACACCGAGCGCGGTCGGGCTGCCGAACTTCTCGGCGGCGATCAACCAGAACTTGATGTTGGCGCGCTTGAAAAGGACCGGCCAGTAGAGCCAGTGGGCGAGCCCGAGACCATAGGGCTCGTCGTCATGATCGGCGCCAGTGGCGAACGTCCAGAACTTGCGCTCAGGGAGGATCTCACCCTCGGCGTTCGCCAGCGTCTTGAGTCGCAGCCGCCCCGCTCCATCGAAGACGAAACGAGTGCGGTCGCGCACGCGCACGGCATCGAGGACCACGCGCTCACCCTCGCGCGACCACAGACACTCGGCGACCGCCCAGCCGTAGAACACGCCCCAGTGCATCGCGGCGGTCACGGCGTCCCAGCGGATGCGGTCGAGCGTCTGCTTGAGCAGCTCGGCAGCCCGCTGATCGATGCGGCGCGTGCCGCCCGGGGTCACCTCCCACTCGGTCTTGGTGACGGCGAGGCGGCGCTGCTGCAGTGTGGCGCCGACCTGGGGGTCGCTCTTGACCTGCTGGTAGATCGCCCAGTCTCCGCCGCCGCGCGCCTGCAGAATGGTGTCTTGGGGAGCGAGCTGAGCCATCGGCGTGACATAGCCGCGAGTGATATCGCGCCCATCGCGCGTGCTGGCGATCTCACGCAGATCGGGGGCTGGCTCGGCGAAGTCGGCGGGGAGCAGCAGACCGCTGGAGTGGAGGCGATGCGTCATGATCAGAGTCCGTAGGCCTTCGATGCGCCGGCAACCGTGCCCCAGCCGGCGGCGGTGAGAGTGGGCGCGGCATCATCAAGGTGGTGCGCGGCGCGCTGGCCGGCGCTGCGAGCGAGCGAGTAGTCGGTCACGCCGCGCGCAAGCGCAGCGAAAGCGTCAGCGGCAGCATCGACCTGGTCATCGTGGCCGACGGGGAACGACTCCATCTCTGCCAAGAACGCCTCCGCCCATGGGCCGCGCAATACGTCGACATTCCCAGCCTGCCATTGCGCTGAAAGAGGCTCGGCACGGGTGATTTTGTCGCTGCTAGGGCGGCGAGCGGATACCGAGTACCCGGCCAGCCCAGCGATAATCGAGGCGGCTTGGTCTTTCCCGGCCTGCCCGGGGTCTTGTGGGATAGTTATTTTCGTGGCATGCCCGTCCTGCTGAGCAACGGCAGATAGCGTCTGGCGCACGCGGTGCGCGCGAGCGCGCAGATGCGCCACGTCCAACACAACGTAGCGCCCGTTTTTCTGCAGCCCCATCAATACGCCAGCTGTTGCGTCGGGGCTGGGGCTGTCCTGCGTCGGCTCAGTCCCCGCCAGATCCCAACTGCGCACCCGCTCAACGATGTCGGTCGGCGCAACATCCAGCAGGGTGACGGCGTGGCGAGGGAAATAGAGCCCGGCGGCGGGGCGCACGCGCCAGTTACCCTCAAGCAGGCGCGCACGCTCAACGCGCCCCAGTGCCTTCAGGTTGGCCAGATACCCCGGGTCGCGCTCGAGCAGTGCCTGGTTGTCGAACACGCTGGCCGGGATGAATGTCACACTCTTGGCGTCCTCAGGGCTCACGCCGTGCGCCTGTGCCAGCGCCTCGCGCGAGTCAGCCCAGTGCACCGCGTCGTCAACGCGGACGAAGTAGCGCAGCGCGCCGGCGCGCTCCGGGATGGGGAGGCCGCTCTCGTCGTCGATCCACCAGCCAATGAACTCGGCAACCCAGGAGTCGGCATCCGGGTTCGTGGTGGCGCGAACGTAGGGGCGCACGCCGCAGGTCGAGCGGTTGCGGCTAAGCATGTAGAAGAACTGGGCGCGCGAGAAGTGGGTCAGCTCATCGAAGCAGATCAGCGGAATCTGGGCGCCCTGCCAGTTCAGGACGTCAGCCTCCTGATTGAGATGCCCGAAGGTCACCCGCGCGCCGGCCGGGAACGCGAACCCGAGCTTGGGCGACTTGAACGGGCGAGCACCGGCCTGAGGGTAGAGCTGCATGGCGCTATCCCAGAGTCCACCCTCGTTGGTGATCTGCGTCGACTCGCGACGGAAGATGACGGCACCAAACTCGGCCAACCCGCTATGGCGCATCCCCTCGAGCAGCAAAGCGAACGTCTTGCCGCCGCCGGCGCTGCCCCCGTAGATGACGATATCCGCCGGGCTCGACAGGAACTGCTCCTGTGGGCCGGGCTGCGGACGGATGATGGTGTCAGCGGTCATTGTCTGGGAGGTAGAAGACGACCGGGGAGGCACGGTCTTTTGGTTTCTCTGATTCCTCCAGCCCCCATGCTGCGCGCTCGCCCTTCTGTCTGATCGCCAGCATCTCGGCGCTGATCTTGGCGAGCTTGCCCGCATCAAAGTCGACCGGGACGGAGCCGAAGCGCTCTCGGTGCGCGTCCCAGTCGTCTTGCTGGCGACGCACGACAGCGGCAGCACGATCCGCCGCGGCATCCAGGGCGGCGGCCTTTTTTTGCGGGTCACCGACGGTCACCACGCCGGTCACCTTCTCGGTCACCTTGCGGCGCACCACCTCGCCGACGTCCGTGCCGTCCCCCCACGACTCCTTCTTGGCGCGCTTGACGATTGCGGCCTTGCTTACGCCGTGGCGCGCAGCGAGCTCACCAAAGCTCGCGCCCGCCTCACGATCTGCGCGCACACTCTCCCACTGGTCTGCCGTCAGTCTTGGCATCGCCCGCTCACACCCCGCTGCGCGTCACTTCCCACAGCAGCACAGCCAACGTGCCCGTCGTCCCAGCGATAGCTGCAACCTGGGCTGAAAACTGCCTCCTCCGATCACGCGCCTCGTCGACCATGTGCTGCTGCAACGCGAGCTGGACCTGATGAACATCGGCGCGCGTCGCGCCAAGCTCTGCGCGCACATCGTCGACGAGCTCGGTGAAGATGCGCACCGACTCGCGGGTGATGGCATGCTCCTTGGAGAGCGTCGTCAGCCCATCACGCAGCTCGCGCGCCTCGACCTCGACGCGCTCGACGCGCAGCCGCAGCTCGCTGACCTGATGCTCCAGCGATGCAGTCACGGATACACCGCCCGATCCAGCTCGAAGTGCGGGCCGTCACGAAACGACGTCCAGTCGCCACCCCAGCGGATCGCCACCCCCAGCTCGGCGGCGGCGGCCTTGAAGGCCGCGGCGATGCGCGGATAGAGCGGCCAGTCCCAGCGCACGCCGCCATCGACCCAGGCGGCGACATCGAGCGCGTGCCCGCTGAGGTGACGCGAGCGCAGGGTGCGCGAGGCCCCGGCGGCGACCAACGCGCGCTGCCGCGCCTCGGTGCGTCGCCCCTCGGTGACGACGAAGTCGACCTCGGTCAGCTCGAGCGCGCGGCGCGCCACCCGCACCAGTTCGTCATGGACACCGGCGAGGGCGCGCTCGGAGCGCTTGGAGAAGCGGAATCCGCTGGCCATCAGCGCAGCCGCAGCGGCACGCGTGCGCGCACCCGCCCCCAGATCGCCACGCCGGCGCCGGCCAGGCTGATGAGTTCGAGCGCGGCGTCGGTCAGCGCGGCACTGTCGATGGTGATGCCGGCGGCGCTCGCGATCTGAGCGAGCACCACCATGAGGGCGCCGATCACGGCGCGGGACTGCCACCACGGCTTCGATTCCATCGATCGTCTCCGGTTGGTTGTTGACGCCTTCAGCATCGCCGTCCACCGCGCGCGCGTCAGTTAATCCGGGTTAGCGCGCCCGCCGATCCGCCCGCTCCCGCCCCTTGGCGCGCGCGACGATGCGGTAGACGGACATCTCATGGATGTCGTACCGCCGCGCCAGGGCGCGAGCGCTGGCGACAGTCCCGTCGTACTCGTCGGCGATCGCCCGATCTCGGCGTCGGCGCTCGATCGCCGCGGCAGACCCCACGTAGACCTGAGAGCCTCGATACCGATCGAGTAGTGCCGCGGCGATCTGCTCGGCGGCGAGCAGCGCCTGCTCGCGCTCGAGCAGCGGCGCCAGGGTCTGGAGTGCTACGCCCTCCAGCGTGTCGGCGAGATCCATCCAATGCCTCCTCATGCTGCGCTGATCCGTATCGTGAGACCGCCATCGCGGACGGGTGACCCGATGCGCGACGACACCGATAACACCTGGCGATCATCGGCATAGGCGATGCCCTGCAGGGCATCGAGCGCGACCTTGATGGGCGCGTCGACATCGAGCCGAGCCCGGCTTGCCACCCCCTTCGTGGTGAGCCTCGGATGCAGGATCATCTCGACCGCGACGGCTTGCTTCGTCGGTCGCACCCCGGCGACCTTGGCGCGCAGCGCCGTTTCACGCTTCCAATTCTTCGCTGCATCCGTGGCGATCACCCTCCCCCTAGCGACGCGCCACAGTCGATTGGCGCCCGGCGGATACGGCAGCCTGACCTCAATCATCGCCACCCTCCCGCCGATCAGCCTCGTCACTCCCCGGCTCATAGCACCCCGCCGGGCAGGCGGCGAGTCGCCGAGCGGGCCAGCCGTAGATCCCGCGCTCGCAGCGTTCGGCGCGGCAGTGGGCGCAGCTCCAACAGGTGAGCGCCGGGGCGTCTTCGCGCTCAGAATGGGGGGTCATTGTCATAGTCCGCACCGCCTGCAGGGTGATTACCGGGGCTCGGGGCGCCGCCACGACCTTGCCCGCCCTGGGCGCTCTGGCGGCCTCCTGCGCCGCCCTGGAGGTCGATGTCCCTGACGACGAGGCCCTGCGCTATGCGCGGCTCCCCGTCTCGCCCCTGGTACTGCCGCGGCGGCTCCAGCTCGCCGGATACCGTCACCTGCAACCCTTTCGCCAGGTGCTGCAGCAGCGCTTTGCCGCGCGAGCCGAACAGCACGCAGTCCAGCCAGTGCGTCTGGCGGCGATCGCCCCAGCCGATATCGCTGGCCACCCGAAACCGGACCAACTCAGTCCCCGACGGGGTTGTGCGCGATTCAGCGTCAGCGACCAGGCGCCCCGTGAAAGTGCAAACGTTCATGCTGCCTCTTGCTCCTGTGATCTGCGCTTGGCCTCGGCGACCAGGTCTCCAAGCGGGACGGCATCCGAGTCGACGCGCGACCCGAACACCGGTGCGCGCCGAGGCTGTACGGGCCGCTCGGCCTCGCGCGCCTTGAGTGCCGCGAGCTGCTCGGCGCGCCGCCGCTCACGGTCTGCGATCTCGTCATCCGAGGGCGCGTCTTGGCGCTGGTCGCCACCGAGCGCCGCTCGCAGCCCTGCCAGATGCTGCCGCCCTCGCTCGCGCCGCTCGGCCCACGTGCCGTTGGGCAGGGCGGCCTGCTCGGCGCGCTGGCGAGCCATCAGCGCGTCCCGGGCTCGCTGTTCTGCGTTCGAGCCGCCCTGACCATCCTCGAGGCCGAGGCATGCGCGGCGGAATTTGGCGATTGAGGGTGCGTAGTCGTAGTGCCTCCGGGCGTAGCTGACGCCGCGCTTGAACTGCTCGAGGCCGATGCCTGCAAGGCCTTTGCCCCACTCGCTCGCAAGTCGCTCAACGCCGCCAGCAAGCGTCACGCGATCCAGCCAGTCCTTGGGCCAGCAAACAGCGAATAACGCGAACAGCCCGTCCAATATCTGGCGCTCCATCTCCGGCTCAGTGCCAGGGCATGTGCTCGATCGCGTCTCGCGAGCCGGGGTCGTCTGTGGGGGCTGGGTCGTGCCAGGAGGCGGGTTGCGGCCGGCCGTGGCGCTCGAGGTTCTCCCAGATCTCTGCAGCGGCTGCCTCTCGCTGCTCCGCTGCTGTCCGGGGTTTGTTGCTGCGGTCGGTTGGTGCATCGAACTCATCCTCCCAGCGATGTCCGTTGATGTAGGTCGTCGGCAACGGCGCGTAGCCCCGCAGCCACTGCTGATCCTCGATGGCTCGACGACGCACGTCGTCGATGATCATGTCGGCCATGCGGTCGAGCTTGTGGCGCTTCCAAGCCAGGCGTGCCTTGTGCTTGTCGCGCTTGCGGCCGGTGGCGGCGGGCCAGGCGTCCCAGAATTCGTCGAAGCGCGATGGCTCGTCACACGGAGGGGGAGAAGCGTTAGCTTCTCTCTTAACCGGATTACCGGATACCGGAGGTGGTGCGTCTTGCTGGGCGCGCGCTGGGTGCGCCTTGGGTGCGCTCGACTCGCCGGATGCCGCGTGGTTGCTGGCTTTGCTGGGTGCGTCTTGCTGGGTGCGTCTTGGGTGCGTCTTGGGTGCGTCTTTGTTTTGGGCAGACTGATCCGTATCCGCCAAGAGACACCGAAAAACGACGCCGCGCTGCTGGCTTGTACCGCGCGGCCACTCGACCAGACCGACGCGCTCGAGCATGCGGAAAATGGCTCGGAGCGCGTCCTTGCTGACCTTGGGGTCCGGCGCAGTCGTGCGCTCCCCGCAATCCAGCAGCTCGATGAAGAACTGGTAGCTCAGCACCCGGCGCTTGCCGGACCACCCTGTCGAGTAGTCCATATACCGCCGAATCCCCTGCAGGTAGACGATGCGCGCGCGCCACGGGAGCCTGCGCAACGCCTCGTCCTCTGCGTCATTGAACGCTGTGATCGGCATGCGCCCCTCCTCGCGTCTGCTGCGCGCACCAATCGCCAATCTCGATCAGCCGCGCCTCAGCTCGCCGCATCTCGACAGCTCTGCACCAGTCGCCCCGATACTCCAGCGCACGCCATCGCGCCCCGGCATGTCGCGCCACGGCGCGGGCATGCTCGGCGAGGCGCAGTAGCTCGGCGTCGATCGTCCGGTCCATCACGCGCCTCCTACGGCGCGCAGCGCCCGTCGCTCCTCGGCCTGAGTTTCGGCCTCGGCCAGGGCATCCAACCGCGACAGCAGCTCCAGATTCGCGCGGATCGCCTCCATCGCACGGGCGCGCACGCGCAGCGCCTCCTCGCGCGTGATGCGCCGGTCCGCGTTGGCCCGATGCACCTCGGCATCCACCTCGCCGCGGGCGGCGCCCAGCGCCGTCAGGCAGTCGATCAGGTCCGTATCCGAGCAATCCTGGTACTCGCCGAGCGCGATCAGCCCATAGCCGAACTCATGACACAGCGCATGCAGCGGGCCGTGGTTGCCGGTCACCCGCATGGCGGCGCGCAGCGTGTTGATGCCCGGCTGGTTGCGCTCCTGGAATGTGAACTGGTTGAAAAATGTGCCGGGGTTGCGGTCGATGGCCTTCGCGAGCCCGACATAGCCGCCGGGCTTGTAACCGCCCGCCATCTCGGAGATGGCGGTTTCAACGGGGTCGTGCATGGGACTGACTCCTTGGATCACGTGGAAGCGATCGCCTGCCGGGCGCACCATCAGCCGAAAGAGCGCCCGGCGCGGAAAAGGCGGAGATCCCCATGCTAGGCTCGCGGTTACCACACACACTTGCGTTCACAGGAGACCTCCGTGACTGAATCACAGCTCGCCGCTACCGGAATCGCTTGGTTCCGGCCCGAGGACTACGACCGCTGCCGTCAACTCTTCGTCGACGGGCACAAGCTGCCGGAGACCTACGAGGAGTGGCATCAGGCGGCCCAACGCATCCACGACAAGCTCACGGCTGAGGGACACCGCATCGAACGGGCCTACATCGACCCGAAGACCTTTCCGGCCTGGTGTGCCGCTCGGGGCCTGAACGTCGATGCCAAGGCACGCATGCAGTTCGCGAGCTGGGTTGCTCGCGTGGAGCACGGCAAGGGCTGAGGTCATGTCTATCTCCTTGGTGGGTTAGGCGGCGCGGGGTGTCTGAGAGCGTGGAGGGCCGAAGCTGTCGGGTGAGGGATCAATGGCCCCATGAGCTTCTTGGAGAATCGCTAACGTAAGCCGGCCACCTGGACGCCGATGCCCGTAGGCCAGTTGCGTGAGGTACGCCAAGCTTGTCCCGATCCGTCCTGCAAATGCCTCTCGCTCAGGCGTTGACAGCGATTTGTAGTAGTCAAGGAGTCTCATGCCGCAACATATAGCATATGCTAAACGTCACGACAATAGCAGATGCTCATTTGCTAGACAGTTAGCTATTGCTAACGTCGTGCATATGCACGAAAACATCACAGAAGTTCGCCAGCAGAACCTGAAGCGACTGGTTAGCGCGGCCGGCTCTCAGCGTGCGCTCGCAGAAAAAGCCGACCTCGCACCCGCCTACATCAACCAGATGCTGACGGGGAAGCGAGGCATTGGTGAACGTACCGCACGCAAGATTGAGGCTCGACTCAACTGCAACCGCGGCTGGCTCGATGAGCGACATCAGGCCGCTGAGGCCTGCGACACGACCAGCACCGCCGACTTGCCCCGCTGCGAGCTCCCTGGCCTGACCGCAGCCATAACAGGCACGGTCATCCACCCGATCGTCGTCTGGGACGACCCGGCGGACCTGCCCGAGGGGCAGTACGTGTTGATCCCGCGCCGCCGCGTCGCCTTCTCGGCGGGCAACGGCAACCTGGTGTTCGAGGAAGAGGAAGCGCCGCCGCTGGCCTTCACCTCCGACTGGGCACGCCAGACCGGGGTGCGCCCGAGCAACGCGGTGGTGGTCTACGCCAAGGGCGACAGCATGGAGCCGAGCATCTGCGACGGCGACGTGCTGCTGATCGACATCGACACGGCCGGTGACGACATCCGAGATGGGCAGGTCTACGCGATCCGCTATGGCCACGAGCTGCGCGTCAAGCGGCTGTTCCGGCGCTACGACGGTTCACTGATCCTGCGCTCGGATAACGCCGGTCGCTACCCCGAGGAGATCATCCCGCCGAAGGATCAGAACGGGCAGGTGCATGTGATCGGGCGGGTGGTGTGGCGTGCGGGTGGGGTGTAGTCTTTCTTGAGGCCCTGGGCTTCCCTACATGAAAACGACTTGGAATGAGCGCCTCCGAGACGCCCTGACTGCGCGCGAAAAGTCGCCGGCAGAGCTCTCACGCGCCGTCGACGTGAAACCGCCAACGGTGCACGGCTGGTTGCATGGCGGCATCAAGAACCTGAAGGGGGAGAACCTTGTTCGGGTGTGCAGCTATCTGCACATACGCCAGGAGTGGCTGCTATATGGGCGCGGAGAGATGGAGGAGCAGCCGCGACACGAGCAACCACCAGCAACCCCCGCGAACGACCCGGGAGACGATCCGCGACTATCGGAACTGCCGGCGAAATATCAGGCGATCATCAGGCTGCTGGAGGGCTTCCCTCAAAGCGAGATCGACCAGCTTGTGCATGATCTTGGTGAGAAAAAATCGTACTACGACCGGCTCTTGAAGGAGCTTCTCGAGAATCGCCGAGCAGCCGGGTAAGGTCATCTCTTGGTCATGCAAGATGAGCGACAGGCCTTCTCAGCCCGGTTCAACTCGGCACTCGACGAGATTGGCGTTCCCCCGAAAGGGAGAGGGCGGCAAGTCGTTGTCGCTCATAGCTTGAAGGCTTGATGTAGCCTCTAGCCTTACCCCCGCCCCATCGCCTCCCGCGCCGCCTGCGCAAGAAACGCCGAGCGGCTCAGATGCCGTGCCTTGGCGTGAGCGTCGATGCTGCGCAGCAGCCTGCGCGGCACCGTGATGTTGATCTTCTCCGCCGGGCCGAAATAGCGCTCCACCGGCACATCGACAAACGCCCACACCGCCCCGGCCAGATCGGGGTTTGCCTGGTGCTCGGCCAGGGGGCGCGTGCTCGGGATATCGGCCCCCTCCTCCATCAATAGCTCGACATGGGCGTCGATCGCCTCCCGCGCAGCCTCGATGGCCGCGTCGAGCGACTCGCCCGCCGAGAAGCAGCCCGCCAGATCGGGCACCGTCACCAGCCCAGCCTGACCGGGGCGGCGAAACTGGTGGTGGGAGCCCTTCACCCTCACCAGCTCCCACCCGTCGGCCTGCAGCCGCTTGATCACTTCGGCGCTTTTCATGGTGTGGAGTCTACCCACTGCGCCGTCAGCGTCAATTTCTTGGATAGACCAAGAAGCGCGATTTCAAGAATTTAGCTTTTGCTATTGACTCAATATTTAGCAAAAGCTATCTTCACTCTCAACAGCCGCCCCAAGCAGCCAACCGAGGGAGACCACCATGCACCCCGACGACAACCCCTACGCCGAGCACGACCACAAGTCCGACCAGCTCGCCAAGATCAGCACCGAAGAAGAGCTGCTGGCTCGCTTCCCTGGCGCTGAAGGCCCGTGCTACGCGGCTGGCACCGATCACGCCTTCTGGCATCTCGGAGACGGCGTCTTCGCTGCCGTCTGTGGTTTCTGCGGCCACGTCTGGGAGCGCCACTGGCAGACCGAGACGCGTGAGTGCCCGAACTGCGCCGCCGTCGAGCTGGCCGAGGCCGTCGACGCGGTCCAGGTACTGATCAAGGACCACCGCAACCTCGACGACACCAAGCTGGCTCAGCTCGCCCGAGATGTTGATGCGTTGAGGCAAGCGCTGCGCGCCGAGGTGCATCAGCGGGTCGAGCGGCGGTATGCCTCGCGGCAGGGCGGCCTGCCGCTGGAGCGGAGGGCCGCGGCATGAGCCTCGCCGGAGCACCACGCCTCACCCCGACGATGGCCCGCGCCAAGGCGCACCGCCGCGCCGAGCGCGAGCGGGTCAACCTCCCCAACGAGCGCCAGTGCGAGATCGCCCGGCAGCGGGCACTCGCCAAGAGGAACCGGAGATAGCCATGCACACGATCACGATCCATGTCGCAGACCAGCGCTCCGCCGCCGAGATCGCTGCGTGGCTGCGCGAGGTCTGCGCCGACGTCCGCCAGGACGGCGCAGGCGGCATCGTCGCCGTCGATCGCACGCTGAGTGACGCCGAGCGCGCTGCGCTCCCGCCACTGCCGCGCACTCGGTCGCAGGCCGCCGGTCACAACGTCCTGCCGCTGCGCCGCCCGGCGCGTCGCTGGCCGCCGTCGCGCCCGGGGCGGCCGGGAGGGGATGCGGCATGAGCGACCGCTACGACTCTCAGCGCGATTTCTGCCTCGATGTCGTCGACCAGGCCGAACGCCGCATCCGCGTCGCAATGGTTGTCATGGCCGAGGAGGGCGACGACCAGGCGCCCTTGCACCTCTCCGAGGCGCTGGCCTCGCTCAAGAGCGCTCGCGAGCAAATTGGCGCCGCGGTAGAGCGCTCGCTGGAGGCGGCGGCATGACCCGTCTGCGCCTGATCTCCACCTGGACGCTCCTGCTCGGCGTCTCGATCGCCCTGCAGGTAGCCATCGCTCTCATCACATGGAGGCTCACGTCATGAGCGCTCGGAGCGACGCCTATACCGCCATCGCGCTCTGCGGGCTCGCTGCTCGCTGCGGCTGCCGCGTCATCGCAGCCACGGCGCATGCGGGCAGCCCGATGGTGCGCGTCGATCGCGCCCCTGATCCGCGGCGGCTGCGGCTGCGCGAAACCAACGACCATGCCGCCCGCGTCTCCGGCGTGCGGCTCACGTGGAGGGCCTGAGAGATGGCTATCGATGATCTCCGGCGGATGATCGCCGGGCATGGGTTCGAGGATGACGCCGAGGCGTGTCTCGACCGGGCTGGCTGCAGCGAGGCTGGCGACGAGTTCGCGCGGTCGAGCTGGCCGATCCCTGCGCTGCGCGACGAGGTCGTCTCGGCGCTCGACATCGCCATCGGTCTGCACCGCGCCCGCCAGGTCGCACCCGCCGGCGCCCTCGACGAGGACTGCGTCTATCACTGCGCTGCCGCACTGCAGGGCGTGACCGAGCTGTGCGCTCGACTGCTGGCTGATATCCCTGATGTGACGGGGCGGGAGGTGCGTGATGCGGCCTGATCTGATGGAGCTGCTCGCCCGGGCTGATCGGGCGTTGGGTATTGGCGTCGCCGCGACGCTGGTGGGTGCACTGCCGCTGGTCGTGATGGTGGCGGGAGGTGGGGCGTGAGTGCGGTAGCGATCGCTGCCAATGAGGCCACCGGTGTCTACGACATCCCGAACGAGGCTTACCACTCCGGGCCCGGTATCTCGAAGAGCCAGCTCGATCTCGCGCACCAGGCGCCGGCACTGCTGCAGTGGGCGCGGCAGGCGCCGCGCTCATACAGCGGCGCGGCTCACGCGGGCAGCGCGATCCATACCCTACTGCTCGAACCGACCGAGTTCGACCAGCGCTATGCGGTCGGGCCGGATTGCGGGCGGCGCTCGAACGCAGACAAGGCGCGCTGGGCCGAGTTCGAGGCCCAGCTCGACGGGCGTATCGCGCTGACGCTGGAGGAGCGCGAGACCCTGGAGGAGATGCGCCAGTCCGTGCTGGCACACCCTGAGGCTGCCGCACTGTTGCAGTTGCGCTCCGGGGTGGCTGAGCGCTCGGTGTACTGGCGTGACGTCGAGACCGGGCTGCTGTGCCGGTGCCGCCCAGACTGGTGGGCGCCCATGTACCGGGTCGTCGCCGACGTCAAGACCACTGACGACATCAGCAAATTCCATTGGTCCGTACGCGACTACCGCTACGACGTCCAGGAGGCGTTCTACTCCGACGGCCTCGCCGAGGTGACCGGTGAGCCCCTCGACGCCTTCCTTTTCTTGGTTGTCGGCAAGCGCCGAGAGATGGGGCGCTACCCGGTCAGGGTCTTCGAGCTGGACCGCGACGCCATTGAGCGTGCCCGAGCCGAGTACCGCGCCGATCTCGCCATGATCGCCTCCTGTGAGCGCACCGGCGATTGGCCCGGCGTCCAGAAGCTATCCGTACCCGCCCGTTACAACTGAGGATCCGACATGACCACTGAACTCGCAAACGCCACCACCCACCAGCCAGCTGCGCCGGCCAACCCGTTTGCGCGCGCTCACATGCCAGAGCACACCAACGCTGGCACCGTCACGATCGAGTCAGAGCGCGCCATCGCGGAGGCCCAGGGGAAGCTGATCATCGCCAAGCGCTTTCCGCGCGACCAAGCCCGCGCCTTCGATCGCGTCATGGAGTCCTGCTCGCGCCCGAGTTTGGCCTCCAGCGCCGAGTATGCGTTCCCTCGCGGCGGTCAGACCGTGCGCGGCCCGTCGATCCGGCTTGCTGAAGAACTGGCCCGCTGCTGGGGGAACCTGGACTACGGCATCCGCGAGCTGTCGCGCAAGGGCGGCGTGTCGGAGATGGAAGCCTATTGCTGGGATCTGGAGACCAACACCTGTTCCAGCCAGAAATTCACCGTCCGCCACATCCGCGACACCAAGGGCGGCGGCAAGGCGCTGTCCGACGAGCGCGACATCTACGAGCTAACCGCCAACCAGGGCGGCCGTCGCCTTCGCGCCCGCATTCTGGCCATTCTGCCCCCGGATCTGGTCGACGCGGCCGTGGAGCGCTGCCGGCAAACGCTCGCCGGCAACAGCGCCGAGCCGATCTCTGACCGCGTGCGCAAGATGATCACCGCGTTCAAGGGGTTTGGAGTCACTGAAGCGCACCTGTCCACCTATCTCGGGAAGTCGCTCGATAAGGTGCTGTCGGATGATCTCGCCGATCTGGCCAGCGTCTACAACTCGATCAAGACTGGTACGGCCAGCGCTTCTGATTTTTTCAATCGGCGCGACGATGAGCGGGCGCCTCGCTCATTTCAGAGCATTGGCAGCCAGCAGCCATCGGTTGCGCCCCAGAGCCCGGAGGTGGGCGACCCCGGACAGGCCGCCGGTCACCACCCCAGCACCAGCGCTGACGCGGCTTCGTCGCCGAGCAATGCCGCATCGGTCACCGCTCCCGAGCAGGCGCCGCAGGAGCCCGACGACAACCTCGACGACGGAGATAGTGGCGTCGACGCCCGCGGCATCCCGTGGGATGAGCGCATCCACTCGTCGAGCCGAGCTCGCACGGCCGACGGGGCGTGGCGGCGCAAGCGCGGTGTCGACCCGGCGCTGGTCGAGCGGATCGAGCGGGAGCTGATGGATGAGGGCGACCTGACCACCAATCCGCCATCCGATGAGATCGGCCAGGCTCAGACCCAGGACCAACCGGGCGCGCCGCCGCTCACCATCGACCGCATCCTGGCCGGCATCTCCGCCGCGGAGGACTCCGATACGGTCGATGAGTGGGTTGATCTGTCGCGCGACATCAACCCTAGCGTCGCGCGAGGCGACCAGATCAGGCGCGCAGCAAACGAGCGGTGCGCGTACCTGGAGGCGCGCGCGGCGCGGACCTGACCCCACTCATCAGCGTGCCCGGCGCCGAGCCGGGCAAGGAGCCAATCATGTTCAAGAACGCCAGACTCTATCGCCTCGAACAGCCCGTCCGCATCGACGGCCAGGAACTCGAGGCCCAGCTCGACGGGCGCAGGTTCCGCCCCTGTGGTCCGCTGGAGACCGCGACCATGGGCTGGAGCGCGCCGCTCGGCGAAGACGGCGGCGCGCTGGTCCATCCCCTCGAGGGCTGCCTGCTGATCTGCGCGCGCAAGCAGGAGCGTCTGCTGCCGACGGCGGCGGTGAAGGAGGCGCTGGAGGAGCGTATCGGCGAGATCGAGGCCGGCGAGTCGCGTGAGGTCGGTCGCACCGAGCGGCGCCGTCTGCGCGAGCAGATCGTCGACGAGATGCTGCCGCGCGCCTTCACCCGCTCGCGCCACACCCTCGCCTATATCGATACCAAGAGCGGCTGGATGGTGATCGACGCGGCCACCGAGAAGCAGGCCGAGGATGTCGTCTCGCTGCTGCGCGAGACCCTGGGCGGCCTGTCGGCGCTGCTGCCGGCGCCGGGCGAGCACCCCGCCGAGGTGCTCTCGCGCTGGCTGCTCGAGGACAGCGCCCCGGCCGACTTCGTCGCCGGTGACGCCTGCGAGCTGCGCGACCCCAGCGACGAGGCCGACGTGGTGCGGATCAGCGGCGGCGACCCCACCAGCGACGAGGCGCTCGCCCACCTGCGCACCGGCAAGCGCGCGGTCAAGCTTGCGCTGACCTGGGACGAGCGCTTCAGCTTCACCCTCGCCGACGACCTGTCTCTGAAGCGGCTGCGCATGACCGAGGGGCTGCTCGACACCCTCGACGACGAGATCGAGGACCCGGCGGCACGCTTTGAGGCCGAGTTCGCGCTGTTCGCGCTGCAGATGCGCAACCTGCTCGCGCGGCTTGAGACGGTGTTCGGGTTCGGCGAGGTGCGCGCCGGAGACTCCGAGGCCACCGACCCACTGCTCGACGAGGCGGTGCAGATCGTCACAAAGACCCGCTACATCTCAGCCTTCGAGCTAGGGCACGAACTCGAGATCGACCGCAACCGCGCAGCGCGACTGATGGATGAAATGGAGCGCGCCGGCATCGTCGGTCCAGTCGAGATCTGCGGCGATCACGAGGTCTTGGCGCAAGAGGTCGCGCGACGATGAGCTGGGGCAAGGACGGCCCTATCGTGCCAGACAATGATCCAGCCATCCTCGAGATCGAGGCCGCTATGGAATGCCTCGTCCACGCCGGTATCCACATAACGCGCGCGCAGCTCGCCATGGGCGAGGATCTAGGGGGTGACGGGAGACTGAAATCGATCTGGCTCCAGAGAGCCAGTGCAGTCGAGGCGCTGCGAGGAGTGCGTCTGGAGTATCAGTACGGGCCGAGGCGCGACGTGCAAATGGAGATGGCGGTATGAGCACACCACACCCTGAAACCGCTCGCCGTCGCGCCCGCGACCTGGTCGAGCACGGCGCAAGCATCAGCGCCGCCGCCGATGCGGTCGACGCCGATCGCCATACTGTCGCGCGCTGGATTGGCCGGCGGCGGGCGCGGCGGCCCGGGGTGCGGTCGGTAACTGTGCGAGCGGGGCGGCATGAGTGGCGCAGCCTGGAGTGGTCGCGATGAGGACGCTCGACCTGCACGAGGCCGCAGAGTTCCTGCGGATGCACCCAGAGACGCTGCGCCGGCGCGCTGTCGCTGGCGAGATCCCGAGCGCGAAGCCAGGGAAGCACTGGGTGTTCATCGACGATGATCTGGCCGACTGGCTGCGCGGTCACTATGCTGACCGTGCAGCGCGAGCGGCGGAGCCGAGGAGTGAGAGATGCTCTACCGCAGGAAGAACAGCAGCCGCTGGTGGTGCAGGTTCACCACGCCGGACGGCCGAGAGATACGCCAGTCTACTGGAACATCCGACCGCAAAGACGCGGAAGGGTATGAAGCGAAGCTGAAGCGTGACTTATGGCAGCAATCGAAGCTGGGCGAGAAGCCGCGCAAAAGCTGGCAGGAGGCCGTGGTGCGTTGGATCGACGAAACCAGCCACAAAGCCAGCCACGGGGATGACTTGATGCATTTGCGCTGGCTCGACACACACCTTGGCGACGTCATGCTGGACGAGATCGACATCGATCGCGTGGATGAGGTCATCAAGGGGCGCAAAGGCTCGGGTGTCAGCAATGCGACCGTCAACCGAACCCTGGCCGTGCTGCGCGCGATCCTGCGACGCGCGGAACGCAAGTGGCGCTGGATCGACCGAGCGCCGGCAATCAGCCTGCTTCCAGAGCCCAAGCAGCGCATCCGCTGGCTGACGCACGAGGAGGCCGACCGATTGATCGATGAGCTCCCGGAGCATCTGGCGGATATGGCGCGATTCACTCTGGCGACAGGGCTGCGAGCCAGTAACGTCACCGGGCTCGAGTGGAGTCAAGTTGATCTGGCGCGCCGAGTCGCCTGGATTCACGCCGATCAGGCCAAGGCTCGGCGCGCCATCGGCGTTTCGCTTAACTCGGACGCGGTCCAGGTGTTGCGTCGCTGGATCGGTCGCCACGCGACGCGTGTCTTCTGCTATCAGCGCAGAGTTAAGGGCGGCGGTGTGCGCTGGGAGCCGATCGCTGAGGCAAATAGTGCCGCGTGGTACAAAGCGCTCAAGCGGGCGGGGATTGCAGACTTTCGTTGGCACGATCTCCGGCACACGTGGGCGAGCTGGCACGTCCAGGCTGGGACGCCGCTTCACGCACTCCAAGAGATGGGAGGCTGGTCGAGCTTCGAGATGGTGCGCCGCTATGCGCACCTAGCTCCAGAGCATCTCGCCGAGTACGCAGCGCGGATCGAGTCGCGCGATCAAGGGGCACATTTTCCGTCACACATCAAAGTAGTCGATGGCGGGATGCAGTGCTAAGTTATTGATTTAATGGAGCTGGCGGACGGATTCGAACCGACGACCTACTGATTACAAATCAGTTGCTCTGCCAACTGAGCTACGCCAGCCTTGAGGTAGGGGTGCCGGCACCCAAGAAGGGTGCTGGGGGAGGCGATTCTAGCGCGAAGCGCACCCGATGCTCAAATGCCGTCGTTCGTCCCGACCGACGGCGCACCATCACACCAGCGCCGAGGAGACCGCCGATGAGTCGGATCCAGCCACCCGGACGTCCGTTCGACGACCCCGAGCTGTGCGCCAGCCGTGCCGAACTGGCGCGCGCGCTGCGCACCTTCCTCCCCGCCGAGGCGGTACTCGCACGCGAGGAGGAGGTGCGCCCCTACGAGTGCGACGGACTCTCGGTCTATCGCCAGACGCCACTGCTGGTGGTCCTGCCGCGCGATGTCGCCGAGGTGCAGCAAGTGATGCGGCTGTGTCATCAGCGTCGGGTGCCGGTGGTCGCGCGCGGCGCCGGGACCGGACTCTCGGGCGGCGCCCTGCCCTGCGGCGAGGGCATCGTGCTCAGCCTGGCGCGGCTCGACCGCATCCTCGCACTCGACCCCGAGGCGCGGCTGGCGCGGGTCCAGCCCGGGGTGCGCAACCTCGCCATCAGCGAGGCGGCCGCCGCCCACGGGCTCTACTACGCCCCCGACCCCTCCAGCCAGATCGCCTGCACCATCGGCGGCAACGTCGCCGAGAACTCGGGCGGGGTGCACTGTCTGAAATACGGCCTGACGGTGCACAACGTGCTCGCGCTCAAGCTGGTCAGCGCCGAGGGCGAGCTGATCGAACTCGGCGGCGAGGCGCTCGACGGCCCCGGCTACGACCTGCTCGCGCTCTATATCGGCTCCGAGGGGATGCTCGGGATCACCGTCGAGGTGACGGTACGGCTGCTGCCCCGCCCGCCGCTGGCGCGCGCGCTGCTCGCCGCCTTCGACGACGTCGGTCGGGCCGGCGCGGCGGTGGGCGAGATCATCGCCGCCGGCATCCTCCCGGCGGGGCTGGAGATGATGGACGGCCCGGCGATCCGCGCCGCCGAGGACTTCATCGGTGCCGGCTACCCGGTCGAGGCCGCCGCCATCCTGCTCTGCGAGCTCGACGGCACCGAGGCCGAGGTCGCCGCCCAGGTCGAGGCGGTCGAGACCCTGCTCGCGCGCGCCGGCGCCACCGAGGTGCGGGTCTCGCGCGATGAGGCCGAACGCGCGCGCTTCTGGCAGGGGCGCAAGTCGGCCTTCCCCGCCGTCGGTCGGATCTCCCCCGACTACTACTGCATGGACGGCACCATCCCACGCCGCGCCCTGCCCGAGGTGCTGCGCCGCACCGCCGAGCTGGCCGCCGAGCACGACCTGGCGGTGGCCAACGTGTTCCACGCCGGCGACGGCAACCTGCACCCATTGATCCTGTTCGACGCCAACCGTCCCGGCGAACTCGAACGCACCGAGGCGCTCGGCGCCCGTCTGCTCGAGCTGTGCGTCGAGGTCGGCGGCACCATCACCGGCGAGCACGGGGTCGGGGTGGAGAAGCTCGGACAGATGTGCGTACAGTTCAGCGCCCGCGAACTGGCCCAGTTCCACGCGGTAAAATCGGCCTTCGACCCAGCGGGACTGCTCAACCCCGGCAAGGGCGTGCCGACGCCACGACGCTGCTCGGAATACCGTCAGCTGCCCTCGCCCGCGCACCCGCACCCACATTGATCGGCCCGGCACGCGCCGGGCCCGCGCCAGCGAGGACGTGACCGTATGACCCGAACCCCATCGATCAGACCGCTGCCGACATGGCGCGCGACGGCGGCGCTGCTGCTCGCGCTCGGCGCGCTCGCGCCGCTGCGCGCCGCGCCGCTCTCGGCGACCCTGATCGCCGAACGCGCCTGCCCGGCCACCGTCGCCATCCGTCACGACGCCAACCCGGGGGCGATCCATCTCGACCCGGGCGCGCGCTACCCGGTGGTCGGTGCCAACCGCCCCGACCAGCCCAGCCACTATCTGCTGCGTCTGCAGGGCGTCGAGCCGTCCCAGCGTTGGGTGGCGCACGACTGCGGTCGGCTGGTCGAGGTCGCCGACACGGCCACGCCGCCCGCCCCAACCGGCGAACCGCGCTATCTGCTCGCGGTGAGCTGGCAGCCGGCCTTCTGCGAGCGCCGTGGCCGCGCACCGGAGTGCCGCGACCAGACCCCGCAACGCTTCGATGCCCGCGCCTTCTCGCTCCACGGACTATGGCCGCAACCGCGCGACAACGTCTATTGCGATGTCCCGGCGAAGGCACGGGCGCTGTCGCGCGACGGCGACTGGCAGCGTCTGCCGGCGCTCGCACTCGCGCCCGACACCCGACGCGAACTCGACCGGGTGATGCCGGGCACGCGCTCGGCCCTGCACCGTCACGAGTGGGTCAAGCACGGCAGCTGCTACGGCGACGACCCCGAGGGCTATTTCGCCGACTCGCTGCGACTCCTGGCCGCGCTCAACGCTTCGCCGGTCCGCGACCTCTTCGTCTCGCGCATCGGCCAGCACCTGCGCGCGAGCGAGGTACGCGCGGCCTTCGACAGGGCCTTCAGCAAGGGCGCGGGCGAGCGGGTGCAGCTGGTCTGTCACGACGGCCTGATCAGCGAGCTGCGCCTCGCCCTCAAGGGGCCGATCGAGGCCGGACGCGGACTCGACGCACTGCTGCGCGCCGCACCGCCGCGCGCGGCTGGCTGCAAGGGCGGACGCGTCGACCGCGCCGGTCGCGACTGAGCACATCGCCGCCCTGCACCCCCGAGCGACATCTGTACAATGTGCCCCCTCGACTTCAGGAGCACGGAGACACTATGGCCAAGTACGACATCTATGGGATCGGTAACGCACTCGTCGACATGGAGTTCGAGGTCGACCCCAACGACCTCGGCATCCTCGGCATCGACAAGGGCGTGATGACCCTGGTCGACGAGCAGCAGCAGGCAGCGATCATGGACCACCTCCGTGAGCGTCACCATCAGCGCGGCTCGGGCGGGTCGGCGGCCAACTCCGTGATCGCGGTCGGTCAGTTCGGCGGCAGCGGTTTCTATTCCTGCAAGGTCGCCGACGACGAACTCGGGCACTTCTACATGCAGGACCTGGTCGAGGGCGGTATCGACACCAACCTCCACACCAAGAAGGAGGCCGGCGACACCGGTCGCTGCGTGGTGCTGGTCACCCCCGACAGCGATCGCACCATGTGTACCTTCCTCGGCATCAGCCAGGGGCTGTCGACCAACGAACTGGTCGAGGAGGCGCTGCGCGACTCGGGCTGGTTCTACACCGAGGGCTATCTGGTCACCTCCGACAGCGCCCGCGAGGCGGCCAAGGCGGCCAAGCGCATCGCCGACGAGGCCGGCGTCAAGACCGCCTTCTCGCTCTCCGACCCCAACATGGTGAAGTTCTTCAAGGACGGCCTGCTGGAGATGATCGGCTCGGGCGTCGACCTGCTGTTCGCCAACGAGTTCGAGGCCATGGGCATGGCCGGCAGCGAGGACCTCGGCGACGCCATCACCTATCTCAAGACCCTCAGCCGCAGCTTCGCCATCACCCGCGGCCCGCAGGGCGCGCTGGTGTGGGACGGCGCACAGATGCTCGAGATCGCTCCGGTGCCGGTCAAGGCGGTCGACACCGTCGGCGCCGGCGACATGTTCGCCGGTGCCTTCCTCTATGGTCTCAGCCAGGGCTGGGATCATCAGCGCGCCGGCGATCTGGCCTCGGCGGCCTCGGCGCGACTGGTCACCAGCCTCGGCCCGCGCCTGACCACGGAGCAAACCCAGGCGGTGCTGCGCGACTTCGCCTGATCCCGCCCGCCCCGGCCCGCCGGGGCCCCGGCCCCGGCGTCATCGCCCGTCCTCGACGGGCACCATCGATCACCCCGGTAATCCCACCATCATGAAGCTCCTCGCGATCGACACCTCAGGTGAGACCTGTTCAGCCGCCCTGTTGCAGGACGGGACCCTGACCCAGCGCCTCGAGACCGCTCCCAGACGCCACGCCGAACTCATCCTGCCGATGATGCAGCAGCTCGTCGACGAGGCCGGGCTGCGGCTCACCGATCTCGACGCGCTCGCCTTCGCGCGCGGGCCGGGGTCCTTCACCGGGGTGCGGATCGCAGCCTCGGTGATCCAGGGCGTGGCCTTCGGCGTCGACCAGCCGGTGATCCCGGTCTCGACCCTGGCGGCGATCGCCCAGGGCGCCTACCGTCGCAGCGGTCACACCCGGCTGCTGGTGGCGCTCGATGCGCGCATGGACGAGGTCTACTGGGGGGCCTTCGAGATCAACGAAGCCGGGCTGGCCGAGGCGCGCGGCAGCGAGCGCGTCTGTGCCCCCGAAGCGGTGCCAGCACCCGAGGGCGAGGGTTGGTACGGGGTCGGTCCCGGCTGGGCGGCCTATGCGGAACGGCTGCGCCCGCAGATCGGCACGGCACTCGCCGGGGTGCTCGAGGAAGGGGTCTGCGAGGCGCGTGACCTGGCGGTGCTCGCCGAGGCCGAGCACCGGCTCGGTCACGAGGTGGTGCCGGAGCTGGCCATCCCCGTCTATCTGCGCGATCAGGTCACCCGCAAGGGCTGATCCCGGGAATGACCGACGAGCGGCGCCTGCTCATCGACTGCTTCATGGCGGCGATCGCAGCCGTCGGCGGCACCCGGGCGGTCACCCGCGCACTGGAGGCGCGCGCGCCGCCTCACCCGGTCGAGCTGTTCGCCATCGGCAAGGCCGCGGCCGCCATGGCCCGAGGCGCCTTTGACGCCCTCGGCGAGGAGAGGATCACCGGCGGCCTGCTGATCACCAAGGCGGGCCATGTCGACCCGGCCGACTTCCCCCGACTCGATTGCCGTTGCGGCGGCCACCCGCTGCCCGATGCCGGCAGCCTCGATGCCGGGCGCGCGCTGATCGCGCGGCTCGCCGCGTTGCCCGCCGGGGTCGAGCCACTCTTGCTGATCTCCGGCGGGGCCTCGAGCCTGGTCGAGGTACCGGTCGCCGGGGTCGATCTCGACACCCTGGTGCGGGTCAACGACTGGCTGCTCGCCAGCGGCCAACCGATCGCGACGATGAATCTGGTGCGCAAGGCGCTGTCGCGGATCAAGGCCGGCGGACTGCTCGCCGCCTGCCCGGCGGGGTGCACACCCCGGGTGCTGGCGATCTCCGACGTCCCCGGCGACGACCCCGGGGTGATCGGCTCCGGGCTCTTGGTGCCCGAACCGGAGCTGGCAGCCCGCTGCACCGGGCTGCACGGACTGCCCGACTGGCTCGACCGGCTGGTCCGCCACGGACTGGCCGCGCGCCCCGCGCCCACCGGCCCCGGCCTCGGCCCCGGCCCGGAGATCGAGTTGGTGGCCACCGCCGCCCACGCCCGCGCCGCCGCGCTCGCACACGCCCGTGCGCAGGGACTCGCCACCTGGCCGCACCCCCAGCCGCTCACCGGAGAGGCCGCCGTCGCCGGTCAGCGCCTGGCCACCCGGCTCGCCGCCACGACCACGCCGGGGCTCTATCTGTGGAGCGGCGAGACCACGGTCAGGCTACCGCCCCGCCCCGGACGCGGCGGTCGCAACCAGCACCTCGCGCTGGCCGCGGCCATCGCCCTCGACGACCGCGACGACGTCACCCTGCTCAGCGCCGGCAGCGACGGCAGCGACGGGCCCACCGAGGACGCCGGGGCGCTGATCGACGGGGCGAGCTGCACGCGGGCACGTCGGCTCGGACTCGACCCCGCCGAGCATCTCGCCGGCGCCGACGCCGGCAGCCTGTTCGCCGCCACCGGCGAGCTGCTGCGCACCGGCCCCACCGGCACCAACGTCATGGACCTGGTGCTGGCGATCAGGCGCTGAGCCGGGTCAGCCGTTGAGATAGCCGAGCTGATCGACGTTGAACGGGGTCGGGGTCAGACCGAGCCGGGCGAAGCTGTCGTTCTCGCTGCAGACGTTGCTCTCGAGCAGCATCTGGATCTGGTCGCGACTGATCGGGAACCAGGGATAGCGATCGAACAGCCCGGCCATCGCCCGGACCGCGAACACCGGCGCCGGCACCATCGCCTTCTGCTTGCCGACGGCCGCGGCGATGGTGCCGAGGATCGCCTTCCAGCTCAGCCGCTGCGGGCCACACAGGCTGTAGGTCTGGGACTCGGTGCGCGGCTCGCCGAGCGCCAGGGTGAAGGCGCGGGCGACATCGTCGATATGCACCGGCGCCAGCTCGAAGGCCCCGGCCTGCTGCGGCAGCAGCCCGTCGTAGAACAGCGGCGCCGGGATCGGCGCGGCGATGATGTCCTTGTTGAGCTGCGAGCAGAACTCCATGCGCCCGCGCGGGTCGCCGAAGATCACCGAGGGGCGGAAGATGGTCCAGGCCAGCCCCGAGGTCTTGAGTGCCTCCTCGGCGGCGAACTTGGTGCGTTGGTAGGCAGTCCCATCGGGTCGCACCCCATTGGCGCTCATGAGCAGGAAGCGACCCACGCCGGCGGCCTGGGCCGCGGCGATGGTGTCGACCACGCCCTGATGCTGCAGCGCCTCGAAGGTGATGCCGCGCGCCGGGAACTCGCGCAGGATGCCGATCAGATAGATCACCGCATCGGCGCCGCGCACGCAGGCATCGAGCGCGCCGCGCTCGGCCACGGTGCCGGGCACCAGCTCGCACTCGACGCCACGCTCGACCTTGGACTCGCTGCCCGGGCGCACCAGCAGCCGGGGCACATGACCGGCGGCGAGCAGATGATCGATCAGATGGGCACCGACGAAGCCGGTCCCGCCAATGATTGCAACCTTCATGTTCGAGTAACTCCTGTTCTACGGTCGCGACCACCGCGCACGACGATCGCTCGAAGTCGACGCGGACGCCGGATACGCATACCCGCGTCCGCCCATGGCGAAGGATGTGGGGACGGTGAGGGACAGAGCGAAGCCCGGGCGGGGTGGCGGGAGCGGCCGGGATGGCGGCGCTCATCCCGGCACGAGGCCGGTTCAGTGACCAGCCATCTCGGTGGCGTGCTCGCCGGACTGACCGGCCGGTGTCCGCTCGAGCACACCCTGCCAGCGCACCCGACGCACGCTGCGCCGCGCCGCGCCGAACACCCCGGTGATCGCCTCGACGGCGGTCTTGCTGGCATCGCGCACCACCAACTGGCGACCCTGCGCGAGTTTGATGCGGAGTTCACAGCGCACGCGATGACCGTGCAACCGGTCGAACTCCTCCTGGATGGTGGCCTGCGTCTCGATCCGCTCATCGGTGAAGCGATCCTCGAGCTTCTTGGCCTCGGATTCAATCTGACGACGAATATCGGCATCGAGCGCGAGAGTGTCGCCGCCTATCTTAATGGACATACTTGATCTTCTCCCAAGACTCGGTCCAGGCGGAAGATACAGACCGCGATGTCGGCGACCGAGTGGATTCGCTATGAGGGCTACCGCATCGACTGTGATGGCGTCTCAGGAGCTTCTCCGGGGAGGAGAACGGACGCGGTGCGATGGACTGCGGCAGTGCCGTGGATCATGATGCCGGGACCGGCGAAAAGCAAGGGCAAAACCCCCAACCACAACCGTTGCAATGGATTTGCACGCTCCGACAATGACCCGGATCAGCGATTGCGAGCATCGCCCGTGCCCCATCGGCCCCGAAATGGGGCGACGCGCGCCCGAGCCCGCACCATGACATACCGCCCCCCTTGATCGAACCGCCCAGGCTCCTGCCCCATGCACCACCGCCCGACCGACTGGCTGCTGCTCCTCGCGCTCACCGCACTCTGGGGCTCGGCCTTCGCGCTCACCGGGATCGGCGTCGAGGCGCTGCCGGTTCAGCTGGTGGTCGCCGCCCGGCTGCTGATCGCCTGCGCCCTGCTGCTCCCGGCGGCGCTGCTGTTCGCCCGCCGTCCGGCGCACAGCGCACGGCTGTGGGGCGCCTATGTGCTGATCGCGCTGTTCGGCAACGCCCTGCCCTATTCGCTGGTGACCTGGGGACAGCAGACGATCGCCAGCGCCCAGGCCGGCATCCTGATGGCGACGATGCCGCTGGCCACCCTCGGCATGGCGCACTATCTCGTACCCGGCGAGCGCATCACCCGACACCGCGCCGGCGGCTTCCTCGTCGGCTTCTGTGGGATCGTGGTGCTCATTGGACCGGCGGCCTGGGGCGATGTCGACCCGGCGCGACTGCCGGCGATGGGAGTGATCCTGCTCGGCGTCTGCAGCTATGCCGTGGCCGCCATCCTGACGCGACTGCGGCCTCCGAGCGACGCCCTCTACAGCGCCGCGGCAACCACCACCCTGGCGACCCTGATGTTGCTGCCGACACTGCTCGCACTGCCGGCGACACCGACCGCAATCCACCCCGAGGAGCGCCACCTGCTGGCACTGCTCGCCCTCGGCGGCGGTTCGACCGCGCTCGCAGCGATCCTCTACATGCGACTGGTCAAGCGCGCCGGCGCGGCCTTCGTCTCCCAGCTCAACTATCTGATCCCGCTGTGGGCGCTGGGGGTGGGGGTGGGACTGCTCGGCGAGCCGCTCGCCTCCCGCCACCTGCTCGCCCTGGCGCTGATCCTCGGCGGCATGGCGCTGGCGCGCCGCGAGCGCGACGCCGGAGCGGATCAGACGGGGTCGGACTCGAACAGGTCAGCGAAGGCGCGATCGAAGCGGCGGTAAGCCTCCCAGCCGTCCTGGTCCATCACCTGATCGATCACCCAGCGATTCTCCTGCCCCTCGCCCATCAGGCGCTGGATCTCGAAGCCGAGGTGCCGCAGCAGCGCATAGCTCGGTCCCTCGTCGGTGAAGCCGTACTCGGCATACTCCCCGGAGCGGGCGTTGAGCCGCTCGATGAAGGCCGCGCCGTGCGCCCCCGGCCCGAGCAGGTCGGTGGCGTTGTCCTGGACGTGATCGAAGACCCGACGCGCGAACCCGGTGATCAGGTCGCGCCGCCGGTCCTCGTCGAGACGGGCATGGGCGAGCCGATCGGCGATCTGGATGAGGAACACCAGATACTCCTCGATCACCGCCAGACGCTGGGCGTCGTCGCGATAGACGAAGCGCTCGCAGTGCAGGTTGATCGCGCGATCGAGGGCGATGCGCCAGGCGATGAAGGCCAGCGCGCCGGCGACCTCGTCGAGCGAGCGCGCACGGTCCGGGTCCGACCAGTGACTCTTGATCCTCAGTGCCATCTCCAACCCTCCATCGATTGTCAGTCACGCAAGACCGGATGGACCCAGTCGATCCCCTCGCCGCGCTCACCGGCCACCATGAACTTGCGCAACGCCGAGCGCAGCTCCGGGGCCAGCGGACCGACCCGACGCTGCAACCACTCGAAATCGGCGCCCTGGTGCGCCAGATACACCAGATAACTGTGCCACAGCGCCTGGGCGTCGACCCCACGCCGCTCAGGCAACATCGAGGCCCCGGCGGCCTTGCCCAGCGCACGGTCGAGTCGCTCGGCGGCGAGTGGCCCGATACCGCGTCTCAGACCATCGAGCAGCGGTTCGAGCCGGCCCCAGGCCCCGGGCGCGAGCGCCAGCTCGCGCCGCCCCGCGCCCGGCACCGAGAGCGTGCCCGCGACCGGGTCGAAGCAGTCGCGATCGAGCAGCATCAGCTCCGCCGGGGTGACCCCCGAGAGCAAGAGCGCGCAGTGACCACGCACCTCGGTATCGACATCACGCAACAGCAGCTCGATCTCGGCCGGATCGAGCAGCCGTGGCAACCGCGGCAGGTCGATCACCGCCGCGCGCGCGCGCGGCGCCTCGAGCGTCGCCGACTGCCCGGCACCGTCCTCGGGCGCCGGCGCTGCGGATTCGACCAGGCGCACCCCGTCACCGTCCTCGCCACGCTCGATGCGCACCCCGAGATAGGAGACCCGCGGCGCCGTGGAGCGCTCGCCGAGATAGTCGGTCAGCCAGGTCAGGAAGAGCGCGGCGAGGAGCGCGGCGGCGAGTGCGATCGGCAGATCGCGGGCATAGTCGGGGCGAATCGGCGCGCTCGGCGCATAGGCCCACTCGACCACCTGGATCGGCGGATACTGCTCGAAGTCGCGCAGCGCGATCTCGGCGAGTCGCTGGGCGTTCTCGGCAAAACGCGTCTCGAGCCCGTCGAGTCCCTCGCGCAGCCCCTCGAAGGTGGCGAAGTGGCGCGAGAAGGTCTGCACCGCGCGCTGCTGACGATCGAGATCGTCCTCGAGCAGGGCGACGGTCTCGCGTGCCGCATCCAGCTCCTGACGGGCCTCGTCGCGGACAGTGATGCGCGCGACCAGCAGCGCACGCTCCAACGACTGCTCGAGCGCGGCCTGCTCGCCGGGCAGATCGCGCAACGCCGGATCGCGATCGATATAGGCCTGGGTGTAGCGGGCATAGAGCTGATCGAGCCGCTCGCGGCCACGCTCGACATAGCGTTGCAGCCGGGCGATGTCGTTCTGCTGCTCGCGCGGGATCAGTCGCTCGCCGCGCGCCACCGCCTCGTCGAGCGCACGCAGCCGGGCGAGTGCCTCGACCTCGCGGTTGCGCGCCTTGCCGAGTGCGTCGTTGAGATCCTCGAGCTCGGCGAGCGCGCGACTCTCGGCGCGCTCGATGCCGACGATGTCGTGCTCGGCGGCGAAGGTCTCGAGTTCGGCGCGCGCCGACTCGATGCGCCGCTCCAGCCGCGCCTGTTCCTCTTCGAGCTCGGTGGTGGTGCGCCCGGCGCTGGCCGAGACCTGCTCGGCGCGCAGCCGTTCGTAGGCCCGCACCCAGTGATTGACGATCGCCGCCAGACGCTCCGGGTCACCGCCCTCGGCGCGCAGTTCGAGCAGGTTGGTCTCGGGGATCGGCTCGACGGCGAGCCGCGTGCGCAGCGCCGCCACATCGACCGCCAGCCCGGCCTCGGCCAGATCGATGGCGAGCCGACCGAGCAGCGACTCGCCGAGCAGCAGCCGACGCTGGATCATCACGTGTTCGGGATCGGCGGTAGCGCTCGGTGCATCGACCGCCTTGGGCTTGACCGTGAGCACCGAAGCGGTGGCGCGATAGACCGGTTCGCGCCCGTAGACGATGCCCAGCGCCAGCGTCAGACAGAGGGCGCTGGCCAGGGCGAAGACCAGGGCGCGCCGACCGAGCAGCGGATGTGTTCGAGTCGACCGGCTCGGGAACCAGCGTATCACGGGCAATCACCTCCGGGCAGGGCATGCGCAGGGGCGCACGCCGGATGACGACAACGGAGCGGACGGCGGTGGGTCTCCGTTCCCTCGTGCATGGTCGTCGTGCCCGTCCCCGGCACCGGCCTCAGGCCGTCGCGGCGGCGACGAACCTGGCGCAGTTGGCGCTCAGGTCTCCGCGATGCAGATCGCCCCCGATCAAGAGAATGGCGTCGCGACCATAGAATTCGAGTAGTTCGCCGACCCGATCGAGCCGCATCCCGCCGGCCGGGACCGGGAGGATCGGGCGCAGCCCGGCGAAGGGACGGCTGGCACCGGCGACCAGCGCACGACATTCCTCCGCGGTATAGGCGAAACGCCCGCCCCAGCTCGGGAAGATGGTCGCATCGGCCCCGGCCAGCCGGTTGAACAGGCCATAGAGCACGCCGTGGGCGAGCCCGCCGTCGGGGTTGGCGCAGTGCGCGCCCTGGAAGGCGGGATGGGCGAGGATCGGCAGCCCCAGGGTGTCGTCATCGGCCAGCGCGCGCATGGCATCGAACCCGACCAGCCCGGGACAGACCAGCAACCCGCCGGCACCGACCGCACGCGCCAGCTGCGCGCGCGCCCTCAGCTCGCCGGCCGGGGCGGTGACATTGGGCAGATAGCGGGTGTGACCGCCGCACTCGCGGTTGGCGCGGGCCACCGCCTCGGCGCACAGCCGCACCCGGGGCTCGAAGCGACAGAAGGACTGATCGGTGAGCCCGTGGTCGTCCTTGATCAGGTCGATGCCGCCGCGCGCCAGCCGGTAGGCCAGCTCGGCCAGCTCGGCGGGCGAGCGCCCCATCGGCTTGAGCGCGGTGCAGAGCAGCGGGCGCGCCGGATCGCCGCAACAGGCACGCAGCCCCTCGCGCCCGAAGCGCGGACCGCGATAACCGGCGGCGAGCCCCGGCGGCAACTCGAGATCGACCAGCCGCACCCCAGGCTGGATGCTGATGTTGCCGAACAGCAGATTGATCAGCTGGGTCAGCTCGGCCCCCGCCGCTTCCACCGGATAGGCCACCACCAGCTCGAAGCGCCCCGGCGCGAGCGGGCGCAGCGCGCGCACCTCACCGATGACCTGATCATGGATCGCGGTCTCGGCGATCAGCTCGGGGGGGAACTCGACGGTCTGCTCGACGCAGATCGCCCGCGCGCGCGCCTCGGCCTCGGCGGCGCTCGCACGCAGGTGATAGGTGGCGGTCAGTCGCTCGCCGCTCAGCGCGAGCCGGGTGCTGTCCTGCATGACGATGGGGTCCGGTGACGATCGAGGGCCATAGACTAGCCGATCCCGCCCCGATGGTCGCGCGCCGGGTCGGACGCCGCCGTGTCGCGCCAGTCGGCGCGCGCCAGACGACACAGCCGGTGCGCGCGCAGGCGGTGTCCCGGCGGCAGCGCCGGGTGCTCGAAGGGTTGGGGATCGGCGCGCATGCCGAGACGCGCCATCAGCGCCAGCGAGCGCTGGTTGTGGAGACTGGTGAAGGCGACGATCTCGTCGAGCCCGAGACGCGTGAAGCCGAAGCCCAGCGCCGCGCGCGCCGCCTCGCCGGCATAGCCCTGGCCCCAGGCGTGACGGGCCAGACGCCAGCCGATCTCGACGGCGGGTGCGAAAGGCAGCTCGACGCCACAGCGATGCAGCCCGACGAGCCCGAGAAAAGCACCCTCGGCGCGCGTCTCCACGGCCCAGAAGCCCCAGCCCTGGACGGCGATCAAGCGCCGGCAGCGCGCCGCCATGGCCGCGCTCTCGGCGCGACTGAGCGGACGCGGCAGCCAGGCCATCACCCGGGGATCGGCGTTGAGCGCGGCGAAGGGGGCGAGGTCGCGCCCGTGCCACTGACGCAGCCGCAGCCGCGCGGTCTCGAGCACGGGCGCCACGACCTCAGAGGTCCTCGGTCCGCTCGGCGCGCCCCATGGTCTCCAGGCGCACCGCGGCGAGTGCGTCCTCGTCGATGCCCAGCGGCTCACCGACCAGCCGCTCGGCGGCGCGCACCAGGGCCATGGCGTCGAGCCCGTACTCGCGCATCAGGTACTGACGACTGGCGCCGTGGGCATAGGTGTCGCGCAGCCCGAGACGGATCAGCCGGGCGCCGATGCCGCGCTCGGCCATGAGCTCGGCCACCGCCGAGCCGAGCCCGCCGACGATGCTGTGGTTCTCCAGGGTGATGACCCCGAGCCGGGCGCTGGCGAGCGCCGCGCGCACCCGGGGGTCGTCGAACGGCTTGAGGGTGGAGACGTGCAGATGACCGACCGAGAGCCCGTGGGCGCGCAACGCGCCGGTGGCGCGCAGCGCCTCCTCGGTGCAGATCCCGGAGGAGAGCACGATCAGGTCCTCGCCCTCGCCGAGCAGCCGCGCCCGCCCCAGCACCATCGGCTCGGCGGGGTCGAACAGCCGCGGCACCTCGCCGCGCAGCATGCGCACATAGACCGGCCCCGGCACCGCCTGGGCGAGGTCGAGCACCTGCTCGACCTCGGTGGCGTCCCCGCACTCGAGCACCGTCATGTTCGGCAGCAGACGCATCAGCCCGATGTCGTCGACCGCCTGGTGGGTGACGCCGCCCGGGGTGGTGATCCCCGGCAGGAAGCCGATCAGTCGCACCGGCAGATTCGGGTAGGCGATCGACATCGCCACCTGGTCGAAGGGGCGGCGCGAGACGAAGACCGCGAAGGTGTGGACATAGGGGAAGAAGCCCTCGCGCGCCAACCCGGCGGCGAAGCCCATCATGTTCTGCTCGGCCATGCCCATCGAGAAGAAGCGCTCGGGATAGGCGTCGCGGAAGCCGTCGGCCTCGCACGAGCTGGTCAGGTCGGCCGAGAGCACCAGCACCTCGGGCCGCTGCTCGGCCCAGCGCACCAGGTTGTCGCGGTGCGGCCGCTGCACGATCTCCATCAGGCATCCCCCTCGGACAGGCCCGCGAGCAGGCCGCGATACAGATTGAACTCCGCCTCGTTCTTGAAGCGCACGTAGTGGAGCTTGGGCCAGCGCTCGCGCAACCGGTCGATGCCGCGACAGGGATCGGTGCGGGCGATCACCACCCGCGGGACGCCGTCCTCCCCGACCCCCTCCCCGGCCTCGGCCAGCGCCACGGGGTCGTGACCGTCGACCTCGCGCACCTCGGCGCCGAAGGCGCGCAGCCGCGCGGCCAGCGGCTCGGTGGTCATCACCGTGTCCATCGGGCCGTCGCACTGCTGGGCGTTGGCGTCGACATAGACCCCGATGTTGCCGAGCCGGTGATGCGCCAGCGCGGCGAAGGCCTCCCAGGTCTGTCCCTCCTGGAACTCGCCGTCGGACATGAACACCCACACCCGACCGGTGTCGCCGCGCAGCCGACGCGCCAGCGCGATCCCGCCGGCCTGACTCAACGCCTGACCCAGCGACCCGGCGGTGACCTCGTGACCCGGCGAGTGCTCGGCACCGATCAGCTCGACGGTGCTGCCGTCGCGGTTGAACGCATCGAGCGCATCCGGCCCCAGTCGACCGAGTTCGATCAACAGCGAGTAGAGCACCAGCGCATAGTGCACCGGGGAGAAGATGAAGCGATCGAGCTCGGGCGCGGGCGCGCCGTTGTAGTCGGCGCCGGTGAAGGCGTGCGGATTGTCCGCACCGGGCACCCCGGCGAAGGGCCGCGGGGTGGGCGGGGCCGTGCTCGGCCCGAGCCGCATCACCCCGAGATAGAGGGTGGCGAGGATCTCGGCCGAGGAACAGGCCTGGCTGAGATAGCCGCCGTTGTTCTCGAGGGTGTGTTCGAGCACCCGTCGCCGGATCGCGGTGGCGACACGACGGATGTCGCCCGGCGCGGTCGCGGCACCGGGGCGCGCTGGGATGGATTCCATAGATATGATCGTCTCGACTGCCTGCCTCAAATCAAGCCGCGCGCGGACCAGGCCGGACCGCCGCCCCGGACGACCCCCGCCCGGCGGCGAAATCCTAGCATGAGCGGACGGCCGTCGCGGGGATGATGCGCGGCCAGCGGCCAGCGGCCAGCGGCCAGAAGATTGAACCGCCAAGATACCGTCTTTCCCGTCAAGCCGCAGAAGCGTAATCGGGCTGGTAGGGACGACGGTTCTTGAACACGCCGAAGCAGATGTGGGCGAGTTTCC
>NZ_SMDC01000016.1 GCF_004343155.1 Marichromatium gracile | reverse complement strand
GGGGTGGTCGGATACCGAGGTGTTGCGACGCTGGCGGTGTCTGTTCCGGGGGCCAGTGGTGGTGGAGCGGTTTCTGTCGCCTGCGACGCGGGCGGGGATGACCGAGGCGGAGCTGGAGGTGGTCGCGGGGTTGGTCGCGACCTATCGGGCGCGGCTGGCGGATCTCTCCTGGTTCATGCGGGTGCTCAACGAGTCGATCGCGCGGGCGGCGAATCGGGAGGACGGGGTGCGCGGGCGGTTCTGGGAGGGGCGCTTTCGCTCGCAGGCGATCCTCGATGAGACGGCGCTGTTGGCGGTGATGGCCTATGTCGATCTCAACCCGATTCGGGCGGGGATCGCGGAGACACCGGAGGAGAGTGCGCATACCGGGATTGCGGCACGGATTGCGGCCTTGCGGGCGGGCGATGATGGCGCGGCGAACGGGCGGCATCTCGTCGTGGCGCTGTCACCCGATACGGCAAGACGAGCACCGCCAGACGTCCATCCCGGCTCGCAACGCGCGCGTGCTGCCCAGGAGACCGCGACGTCCGAGACGGATGACACCCCGCCAGCCACGCACCCGCCCTCACCAGCCGTGACCGATCACGCCGACAGCTCGCCAGAGGCCCGCAGCACCCACCTCTGGGAGACCGTCCTCGATCGCCTGCCCGCTGCCCCACTACTGCCCTTCGGTAACCCCGCCGAGGTCCCCGCAACGATCCCCTTTACCTTCGACGGCTACCTGACCCTGGTCGACTCGCTCGGCCGTGCCCTGCATCCACGCAAGCGCGGGGCGATCCCGGCGGATCTGCCCGACATCCTCTCCCGACTCGGTATCGCGCCGGAGCGTTTCGTCGAGCACGCCGGTTTCCTGCTCAAGGGGTTTGGCGCCGCGATCGGCGCGCCAGAGCGGCTGACGGCGCTCGCCGCGCGGCGGGAGTGTCGCTATCTTCGAGGTCAGAGAAGAGCCCGGTTGCTCTTCTCTCCGCCACGACAGGAGCAACACGCATGCAGCATTCAATGAAAGGAAGACACCACGGATCATGTCTGTGTGGTCGAGTCCGCTTCGAGATCGAGGGTGATTTCGACAGCTTCTATCTGTGCTATTGCACGTATTGCCAAAAGGACACGGGGTCGGCTCACGCCGCCAATCTGTTCTCACAATCCGCGCGGCTTCATTGGATCGAAGGCAAGGCGCACGTCAAGACCTTCCAGTTGCCCAACACCCTGCACGAAAAGAGCTTCTGCATACACTGCGGATCGGCACTGCCGACACGATCGACACCTGACGCCCCGCTTGTCGTACCAGCAGGCTGTCTGGACTCAGTCGTCGGCAGACGCCCGGACGCGAAGATTTATGTGGAGAACCAGGCGGCTTGGACCCGTCAGAACCTGGACGAGCTTCCTCGTTTCAGCGGACCGCCAGCGCGTTGAGCCAATCACTCAGCGTGAGCGCTGAGCGCATAGCGAGGGGGTTCCGTGCTGGCGAGGGCCGCCCCCTTGTCCAGAGAACTCTTCGCCGATTCAGCCATCCCGGGCCCTCGCCTTCGATCACGACCCCCCCCTGGTTGGAGCGACTCGACCGCGCCCGACGCTCACGGAAGGCATGCAGCCCTGCCAACCGATACGCCCCTCCGCGAGTCGGCGCGACAAGGAGCGAGCAACAACACAAAGCGTTGAAAACCGCCGCCGCCCGACCCATGCACAGATCTTGGTAGTCGACGCAGGATACCCCCGATATATCCATGCATATGGAGGGAAGATGGTCGTCAAATCGATTCAGCAGAAGATCGCACTCATCGGTGGACTCTGCTTGCTTGCCACCGCCGGTATCCTCGTCGGCTACGGGGTCTACTCTTCCCACTCCACCCAGAGCCTCGTCTCCGAACGCGTCGAATCCCAGGCCGAGGCAGCGGCACTCGAAGAACTCGAAATCCTCGCCGGAAAATACGCAGGCGACATTCGGGCCAAGTTCGACACCGCCCTCGACACCGCCAGGACCATGGCCAACGTCTTCGCCGTAGCCCAGTCCGGCGCCGACCTCGACCTCGAACGCAGTCACGTCAACGCCATCCTTTTGAAGGTTCTGGAGGAAAACCCCGAATTCAACGGCACCTACTCCTGCTGGGAGCCCAACACCATCGACGGTCGTGATGCCGCATTCCGTGGCACAGGCGATGGCAACAACGATCAGACCGGCCGCTTCACCCCCTACTGGACACGCGACCCCAGCGGCAAGATCGACGTCCAGGCGCTGGTCGAGTACGACTCCGAGGAACGCCACCCAAACGGCGTGATGAAGGGCGGCTGGTACATCAACCCGAAGCGGACGGGGCGGGAAAGCATCCTCGCTCCCCTGCCCTATGTCGTGCAGGGCAAGCAGGTCTGGCTGGCGACGCTCTCGGTACCGATCATGGTCAATGGCCGATTTCAGGGCGTGGCCGGCACCGACTATGACCTCGATTTCGTCCAGCGCATCAGCCGGCAGATCTCCCAGAACATCTACGATGGCGAAGGTGACGTCGCCATCGTCAGCGAGCAAGGGCTGGTGATCGCCGCCAGCGCGCATCCCGAGCACATCGGACAGCCCCTCAAGGCGATCGATCCCCAGGGCTGGCAGCAAAGCCTCGAGATCATCAAGCAGGAGAAGGCGCTCGCACGCGTCGACGATGAGAGCGGGATGATCGAGGTCTTCTTCCCGATCAAGCTCGGCCGCACCGGGACCACCTGGTCGGTCATGCTCAGCGTCGACGCCCGCCTGGTCCTTGCCAAGGCCTATGCCCTGCGAGACGACATGGCCACCCAGGGACAGCGCGGCACCCTGATGCAGGTCCTCGTCAGCGTCCTGGTCGCACTGCTGGCGATGGCCGTGCTTTGGTTCGCTGCGCGCTCGATCGCCGGGCCGATCCGCCGCGCAGCGGGGCTCGCCCATGCCATCCAGACCGGGGACCTCTCGCAACGTCTTACCCATACCTCACAGGACGAGATCGGGCAGCTTGCCCGCAGCCTCGACACCATGGCCGATAGCCTGCAGGACCGTGCCGAACTCGCCGAGCAGATCTCGCGCGGCAACCTTGACCTGGATGTCGCACTGGCATCCGAGCAGGATCAGCTCGGCATCGCCCTCAAGCGTATGGTCGATAACCTCAACAACCTGGTGTCCCAAGTACAATCCGGCGCTTCACTGATCACCGAAAAGGCACAGACGGTATCGGGCCTGAGCCAGGATTTCGCCAGCGGCGCCACTCAATCGGCCGCCTCTGTCACCCAGATCAGCGCCACCATCGGCCAGATGGCAGACCAGATTCGTCAAAGCGCCGACAAGGCGGAGCGCGCAAACGCCCTCTCGAAGAATGCCGAAGCGTCGGCGCGCGACGGAGACCGGCTGATGGAAGAGCTGCGCACTGCGATGCAGCAAATCGAGCAATCGGGTCAGGACATCACCAAGATTACCCAGGTGATCGAAGAGATCGCAGCCCAAACCAACCTGCTCGCCCTGAACGCGGCCATCGAGGCGGCACGCGCCGGTGAGCACGGTCGCGGCTTCGCGGTGGTCGCCGACGAGGTGCGTCAGCTGGCGGCGCGCAGCGCCGAGGCCGCCCAGCAGACCGCCCAACTGATCCAAAGCACGGCGACTCGCACCACCAAGGGTCTGGAGCTCACCGATGAGACCGCCAGCGCCCTGCAGACGATCGTCTCCGGCTCCTCCGAGACATCCTCTCTGGTGGGGGATATCGCACTCGCGGCCAACGAACAGGCCAGCGGAGTCGAGCAGTTGAGCGATGCCATCTCGCAGATCGACGAGGTCATCAATCACAACAGCAACAGCGCAGAACAGTCCTCGATGGCCGCGCACACCCTCACCGAGCAAGCCGCCCAACTCGAGCAGCTGATCGCGACCTTCAAGGTTCGGACACGCTGAACCCACGCCGGCGCCCCTCAGCGGCGACGGCGGGTCGATACGCATCGCGCTGATCGGCGCCATGCTCTCGGCGGCGGACTTGCCGACCCTCGACGAGCCGAGCAACCATCTCGACCGGCCCTCGCTGCTCGCGCTGGAGCAGCTGTTGCGCGACGACCAGGGAGCGCTGGAGGTGGTCTCCCACGACGACGCCTTTCTGGACGCGCTGGACGCCTGGTCGGCGGCGCCGAGGGCTGGCGGCTGGAGCCGTGGACCTGAACGGCGCAGGGCGCGTCATCGCGCTCTCGTCTGTTGACAGCGACGCCCCGGGCAAGAAAGCTCAGGGCTTGGGCCGTCATGGACGCGCCCGCCCACGAACCCAGCCATTCCTCACCGGAGCCGCCGACGAGACATGCGTATCTCCTTCAGCCACACCAACATCGTCGCCCAGGACTGGAAGCGGCTCGCGACCTTCTACACCAACGTCTTCGGCTGCACGCCAAAACCACCCGAACGCGATCTGGCGGGCGACTGGCTCGACCGCCTGACGGCCATTGACTCCGTTCACATACGGGGGATCCACCTCCTGCTGCCGGGCTTCGACGACACCGGTCCGACACTGGAGATCTTCCAATACGATCAACAGGACACGCAGGCGAGGAAGGCCATCAACACCTTCGGCTTCGGCCACATCGCCTTCGCCGTCGACGATGTCGACGCCTGTCTGCAGAAGGTGCTCGATCACGGCGGATCAACCGTCGGCGAGACCGTCCATGGCGATGTCGGTGGCCTCGGCGCCATCCATCTGGTCTACGCCAAGGACCCCGAAGGCAACATCATCGAGATCCAGAAGTGGCAGGACTGAGGCAGCAGGACGAAGCGCCGCGCCGTCGACGATCTCGGTCGTCGACGGCGCGGCGCATGCGTATACGGGCACCCATGCTCGGGAGCGAACGACACCCGGAGACGACGGAGCGCCTCCGGGGTCGGGGTCAGACGATCTCGCGGATCGCCGCGACCACCTGCCCCGCGTCGGGGATGTAGAACTGCTCCAGCGGCGGGCTGGCCGGGACCGGGATGTCCGGGCCGGTGACCCGGCGCAGCGGGGCCTTGAGGTCGGCGAAGGCCTGCTCCATGACCACGGCGGCGATCTCGCCGGCGAAACCGCCGGTGCGGGTCGCTTCGTGCAGCACCACCAGACGTCCGGTCTTGCGTACCGAGGCGAGGATGGTCTCGCTGTCCAATGGGGTCAGGGTTCGCAGGTCGACGACCTCGACATCGACGCCCTCGCCGGCCAGCCGTTCGGCCGCCTGCATGGCGACACCGAGCATCTTCGACCAGGTGACGACGGTGACATCGGTGCCGGCGCGCTTGATGTCGGCCTTGCCGATGGGGATGGTGTAATCGTCCTCCGGCACCGCGTCCGGGGCGAAGTAGAGCCCCATGTCCTCAATGAAGATGACCGGGTTGTCGTCGCGGATGGCGGACTTCAACAGCCCCTTGGCGTCGGCCGGGGTGGCGGGCATCACCACCTTCAGCCCCGGACAGTGTGCGACCCAGGCCTCGAGGTTATGCGAGTGCTGGCAACCGGCGCCGAAACCGGCCCCGCTCTTGATCCGCACCACCAGCGGGAAGCGGGTCTTGCCGCCGGAGAGATAGCGCAGCTTGGCGGCGTGGTTGATGATCATGTCCGAGGCCAGGGTGAAGAAGGGGTTGAACATCACCTCCACCACCGGGCGCAGCCCACCGGCGGCGGCACCGACCGCGAGCCCGGCGATCGCCGCCTCCGAGACCGGGGTGTCCTTCACCCGCCCGGGACCGAAGGCCTCGAGCAGCCCCGCGGTCGGCATCATCGGGCTGTCGTGGATGCCGACCCCGATGCCCTCGCCGGCGAGGAAGATCCGTGAATCGCGCGCCATCTCCTCGCGCAGCGCCTGATTGACCGCCTGGCCCATTCCGAGTGTTTGCATCGTCATCTCCCCCTCACGCGACCCAGACATCGTCGAGCGCCTCGTGCGGCTCGGGCCACGGGCTCTCCTCGGCAAAGCGCACCGCCTCGGCGACGGCGGCGGCGGTGCTCGCGCGCAGGTCATCGAGCTCGGCATCGGACAGCTCGCCGTGTGCGCGCAGCGTCTCGCTCAACCGCTCGATGGGACAGCGCGCCTTCCAGGCGGCGATCTCCTCGGCGGGCTGGTAGCGCTGTGGGTCACCCTCGCCGTGACCGCGCCAGCGGTAGGTCATGCACTCGATCAGCGTCGGTCCCGCGCCGGCCAGAGCGCGCTCGCGGGCGCGCCGGGTGGCCTCGAACACCGCCGGCGCATCGTTGCCGTCGACCTGCTCGCCCGGCATGCCGTAGGCATCGGCGCGGGTCGCCAGCGACTCGATCGGGGTGTGCTCGTCATAGCCCTGCGCGGCGGCATAGCGGTTGTTCTCGCACACGAAGACCACCGGCAGGCGCCAGAGCCCGGCGAGGTTGAGCGCCTCGTGGAAGGAGCCCTCGCTGGTCGCCCCATCGCCGAAGAAGCACAGCGTCACCGCCTCGTCACCACGATACTGCTGGGCAAAGCCCAGCCCGGTGGCGATGGGGAAGCCGCCGCCAACCACCGTGGTGGTGCAGAGCGCGTTGACCTCGGGCACCGCCAGATGCAGCGTGCCGCTCTTGCCCTTGTTGCAACCGGTGCGCCGACCGAAGATCTCGGCCATCAGCGCCTTCGGGTCGGCGCCGCGAGCGAGCAGGTGGTGATGACTGCGATGATTGGTGACGATGACATCCGCCGGCGACAGCGCGGCGCAGGCCCCCGAGCCGACCGCCTCCTGCCCCGTCGCCAGGATCATCATGCCGTGGATCTTGTCGGGCTGCTGGCACAGCTCGGTCAGGGTTTCCTCGAAACGCCGCGCCAGGAGCATGGTGCGCAGCATCTCGAGCCTCTGCTGGGTGGAAACGGTCATCAGGAACACTCTCTAAACGTTTCGTCGCTGTCACGGGATCGGCCGGTTGCCCGCGCCGATCTCCGGGACCTATGGCGAGGATGGAGACCCTGCCCTCCCCCGGCAACGACCGCACGCCAGGGACCGGCCAGGGGACCTCGAACCTGGGATCAGCCTATCCCGACTCCCCTGCTCTGATAAGACGGCAGAATCGCCAAGGACTGTTGCACTGATGCACCAATCAACCCATGACTGGTGCGCTCGCTCCACCAGGAGCGGACGCGCCGCCCGCCGCCCCAGCGGGAGCGCCGCCATCGCGGCACGCGACCGCGGGAGGAGTCCGCCCCGACGCTTTGCTAAACTCCCATGCCCATGTCCTTCACCCCACATCGAGTGGTGTTATGTCAGCGGCCCGGACCAGCCAGACGCATCCCTTGCAGATCGCCGAGGTCCGAGCGAGCCCGTCGCACGGCCGGATCGGGATCACCTTCTGCCCGGGCAAGCAGGACCCCTTCGCCCACACCGGCGCCTGGCGACGCGACCTCGCCGCCGATCTCGACGTCATCGTCGCCTGGGGCGCGGCCCTGGTGCTGACGCTGGTCGAGCCCGCCGAGCTGGTGACGCTCAAGGTGCCCGAGCTGGGCGAGGCGGTGCGGCGCCGGGGCATCGACTGGCGTCACCTGCCGATTGCCGACTACTCGGTGCCGAGCCCGGCCTTCGAGACCCAGTGGCTCACCCACGGCCCCGAGATCCGCCAGCGGCTCCGCGATGGCAAGGCCGTGCTGGTGCACTGCCGGGGAGGGCTGGGCCGCGCGGGCATGATCGCCGCCCGTCTGCTCGTCGAGCTGGGCATGGACCCCGAGACGGCGATCCGCGAGGTTCGTGGCGCGCGCAAGGGCGCCATCGAAACCTCCTCGCAACTCGCCCTGGTGCGCCGCACCCGACCCATCGACTGAGCCAGGAGCCACGATGATCTCCGCCAGAGCACCCGTGGACACCGACGCCATGCAGCGCATCGGCGGCCAGTTGGGCACCAACCCCGCGGGTCTCTTCCAGGACGCGGACGGACGGCGTTACTACGTCAAGACGCTGGAGTCGCCGATGCACGCGCGCAACGAGATGCTCGCAGCCCGCCTCTACGCGCTGACCGGGGCGCCGACCCTGACCTATGTGCGCACCACGCGGACCGATCAGGTCGCAACCGAATGGGTCGAGCTCGACAAGCGCTGCGTGGCCCACCTCAGCGAGCGCGAGCGCAGACAGGCCCAACGCTGGTTCGGCGTGCACGCCTGGACGGCCAACTGGGACGCCGCCGGCTTCGACGGCGACAACCAGGGCGTGGTCGACGACCGGGTGCTGACGCTCGACCTCGGCGGCGCGCTGTCGTTCCGCGCCCACGGCGACCCCAAGGGCAAGGCCTTCGGCACCCGGGTGGATGAGCTCGACGTGCTGCGCGATGACGCCGGCAACCCGCACGCCGTCAGGCTCTTCGGCGATATGCGGGCCGAGGCCATCGCGGCGGCCATCGCGGTGGTGACACGGCTCCCGGACGCGCGCATCCGCGCGGTCATCGACGAGGGCGGCGGCAGTCAGAAACTCGCCGACAAGCTGATCGCGCGCAAGGCGGACATGGCCGCGCGGCTCGATGCCATGGCCTCGTTCAGAGAGGCGCGGCAGACACCGACGGCCTGACCGGCGCAGACCACCACCCCGTGCGAGCCGAACCGGCCCGGTCGAGACAGCAGCGAGCATCAGGGCCAGTCCGCACCCCGCCCCCACCTCCCCCCACCGGTGAGGATCCCCCTGTCAGGCGACGCAGAGTCCGGCGGCCGGATCACAGCCGGCCGCGCCGCCGACCGCCTCCCAGAAGCAGCCGTTGCCCGCAACCACGCGCCGGACCGATCCGGCACCCTCCAGCACGGCGAGATGGCGCTCCAGCTCCGGTACGGACAGCTCGAGGATGGTGGCCAACTCGACCGGGGCCATCCGCCCAAGGGTGTGGATGAGTTCAAGCAGCCCCTCGGCGCCACCGCGCGGCGCGCGCCAGCACAGCGCGCCCTCGCTCAGGCTCTCGATCACCGCGCGCATGTTCGCCAAGCCCTGATAGCCGTGCAGCGCCAGCGCGCGCTCGCCGAAGACGAGCCGGAAGCTCGGGAAGCCGCGCACCCCGGCTCGACGGGTCAGCGCCAGATCGGCGCGGAAGGCGTGCTCGGCGGAGCCGTCCTCCAGACGCCCGATGAAGGTCGCGAGATCGAGCCCGACCTCGTCGGCCAGCTCGATCAGCACCTCACGCCGTCCGGTCTCGCGCGCCTCGGCGGCCGATGCCTCGCGGAGACGACGCAGATAGCGCGGCGCCAGCCGCGGATCGGTCAGCTCGGCGGCCTTGCAGGCGATGTTCTGCGGATGGGTCGAGACCGTCTCGGCGCCGAACAGCCGGAAGCCCTCGCTCCGTACCGGCATGCCGTGACGCGCCGAGGCCTCCAGCCAGTGCGCGGCGATCGCCGCGTTGGCCTGTTCGGGGTCGCCGCCGATGGCGTTGGCGCGGTCGTAAAAGGTACGGATGTCCTCGACCAGCCCGCCCATCACCGGGCGGATACGCAACTGATCGCCATAACCGATCCGCAGCGCACGCAGCACCGGCTCGCTCCCCCAGCACCAGGTACAGACCGGGTCGGTGAAGGCGAGGAGTTCGAGGGGCGGCTGATCTGTCATCGGGGGGACCTCATCGGATGGGCGGCCTGGGGCCGGGTGACGCTGGAGCCAGGGTACTGTCGTGCCGGGCCGGTGATAAGATGCGGGATCGCCAAAGACTGTTGCGCCAGAGCACCAATCAGCCGTGGACGACTTCAACGACCTGGTCTATTTCACCTCCGTGGTCGAGCACCATGGCTTCTCCGCCGCCGCCCGCGCCACCGGGGTCGAGAAGACCCGACTGAGCCGACGGATCGCGGCGCTGGAATCGCGCCTCGGGGTGAGGCTGCTGCACCGCTCGACGCGGCGCATCGCGCTGACCGAGGCCGGAGAACGGTTCTACGCCCACTGCCGGGCGGCGGTGGAAGGCGCGCGGAGCGCCTACGAGAGCGTCGCCGACCTGCGCCGCGAGCCCGCCGGCACCGTGCGCTTGACCTGTCCCCAGGTGATGGCGGAGAGCTATCTGGCCCCTATCCTCGCGAACTATCTGACCGAGTACCCCAAGGTTGACCTGATGGTGGAGGCCACCGATCGCGTGGTCGACCTGTTCGACGGACGCTTCGACCTGGCGCTGCGCCCAAGCGCCCGCATCGACGAGGCGCTCGATCTGGTGGCCCGGCCGCTGGCCGACGCGCACCGTATCCTGGTCGCCAGTCCCGTCTATCTCAAACGGCGAGGACAACCCACGGGACCAGAGAAACTATCGGCCCACGACGTCATCTGTCGCTCCGAGGAATCGACCGACGGCCAGACACGCTGGCGACTCACCGGACCGAAGGGGCAGCGCATGACGCTCCAACTCTCCCCGCGCGTCGAGACCAACGACATGCGGTTGCTGCAAGAGGTCGTCTGCCGCGGGCTCGGGATCGGGCTGTTGCCCGAGCCCGTCGTCGCCACGGCGATCCGAGCCGGCACGCTGATGCAGATCCTGCCACAGTGGACCGGCACCACGCACCACATCTATCTGCTCTATCACAGCCCACGCGGCATGCTGCCCTCGGTGCGCAGCCTGATCGACTACTTGATCGAACACCTGCCGGCAAGCCTCCGAGCCGTCTCCAATACCGGCTGAACGCGCCCGGCCGGGGAGATTGAACCGCGAAGGAAAAGCTATCAGCCGCCACTGGGCGCGCTTCCTCCCGCCGTTGACGCAAGACATCAGCCTCTAGCGCCATTATGGGCGCCAATCCTCCCCACTGGGGGCTGGGGGCTGGGGGCTGGGGGCTGGGGGCTGGGGGCTGGGGGCTGGGGGCTGGGCATCGTAGTTTGGCTGCCCACCGATCCAGTGTCATGCACGCGCTGGCGCAACTGATGACCCGAGGCACCGATGGCGACAACCGCCTGGCCGTCACCGCCCGCCATCACCCCAGTGAGGGCGTGACCGATTCAGCGCGGGAGCACGTCGGCGGCAATCGGTATCGAGGCTGCCCGGCTGGCCGCCGCTACCGGGCGACTACCTGGTCGGCGATGCCACGGCGCCGGTGGCCCTGTGCACGCTCTCCGACCGGCCGCCACTCGAACCGCTCACGGCGCTACCTAGGGTGGCGATCGCGGGACGGCTGGTCACGGTGAACCTGGACATCGAGCAGCCGAGATCGCGCTGCGCCTCGGGCTCGACTACCACCAGGACCGACGGCTGGAGCGGCGTTGCAGGATGTCGCACCCAGTCACGCCCTGAGGGAGCGGCGGCGGGGTAGACTCAGCCCTCACCGACACGGACAGGGCCGCACCCATGGACGGACTCCGCCCCCTGATCGGGGAGATCGCCAACCAGCTCTTCACCCAGCTCCGGCCCCTGGTCATCCAGGTCGGCCCGACGCTCCTGGGGCTGTTACTGCTCGCCACCGTGCTCCCCCGCCTGCTCGCCGCGCTTCGGCCCCGCCTGCGCGGCTGGAGCGGCGAGCGCCGGGTGGCGCGCGTGCTCGATCGTCACTGCCTGGCGACCTGTCACGACCGGCTGCTGGCGGACGGGCGCGGCGGCTGGACACAGATCGACCATCTCGCCCTCACCGCCGAGACGATCTGGGTGATCGAGACCAAGCACTTCGGCTGCCACATCCTCGGGCGCGCGCACGAGGCGCGCTGGACCCAGCGCTGCGGACGCAACCAGCATGATTTCCAAAATCCGTTGCGCCAGAACCACGCCCACCTGCAGGCGGTCCGGGCACGACTCGGTGACGCACACCAACCACGCGGACTGGTGGTGTTCAGTGGACGCGCCAGCTTTGCCCGCGGGAGACCGGCGGGCGTGACCACGCTGGCCGAGCTGCCCGAGGTCCTGGGCGCATCAGCCGGCCAGAGTGCCCCCATCGCGCTACAGCTCGCCTGGGAGGATCTGCTCGATGCCACCCGTGACGACAAAAGCACCCGTCGCGCGCACCTCGACCAGCTCACCGCCCGTCATGGCTGCACGACCGGACGCCTGCGCCGTCGCGTCATCTCCCTGCTCGGACTCATCGGCCTCGCGCTGACGATACTCGGCTGGCAGTCGCTCACCCAGCCCTGGCGCATGCCGGTTACCGCCCCGGAGCGGCTCGTCGCGCCCGCGCCTGCCCCGACACCCACACCGCGCTCCCAGCACGTCCGAGCCACTGTCGACCAGCCCAGTACCCGGAGCAGCATCGACTGGAGCCACCCCGAGTCCGTCGAGACCGAGGCGTGCAAGCTGGCGATCATCTCGGTGCTGATCGAGGACACGGCGGAGACGCGCCGCCAGCGCGCGGCGGCCTGTGACAAGACGACGGCAACGCCCTGAACGGCAAGAGATGTACCCGATCGTCCCCGACGCCTCGCGGCGCCGGGGACAATCAGGCTAGAGCGTGGAGAGATCCAGCCCCTCGGGCGGCAGACAGGCGGGGACGCAGCTGGCGTTGCGCCAGTCGCTGCCGAAGGTCCAGCGGCGTTCGATCATGTCGCTGAACCAGTCGACCAGTTCGATACCGCCGGCGCTGTCCTCGCTGAAGAAGTCGTCGTAGAAGGAGACCATGTGGGTCTGCCCCTGGGCGAGGTAGAAGCGATAGTTCCAGGTGGTGAAGGCGGTGCCCCACATCGAGGCGCGCGCGCGGGTGGTCCACTCCAGCCCGGAGAGCAGCAGATAGACCGGATCGAACCAGCGCTCGGGATTGCCGAGGTTGGAGGAGACGTTGAAGAAGAGCACCTGCACGGCGTCATAGGCGCGGGTGTACTGACCGAAACGGGCGTCCGGGTACTGCCAGCCGAGGGTGTTGAGCAGCCCCGGCACCAGCTGGCCGGCGCCGTCGTCGAAGGCCGAGGCGATCTCGGGGTCGAGGTTCTCCTGCGCGCCCCACACCCCGTCGGCCTCGAGCGCGCGCTCGAACAGGTCCTCGGAGATCACCCCGTTGGAGGAGTCGACCAGGACTCGCACCCGCTCGACCCCGGGGAAGCGCCGGGCGAGCGCGGGATAGTTGTAGAGCACGCCGTAACCGCCGGCGCTGGCGCCGACCAGGACGATCTCCTCGGGCGGCTCACCGACCTCGTTGGCGTAATAGTCGGCGAGGTACTCGAGCACCGCGATGACGTTGTCGTGCCCGCGATGATAGATGGTCCAGTCGCCGCCGTCGGGCAGCGGATAGCTGGTGTCGCGCGCGCCCAGGTGCAGGTCGCCGGTGCAGTACGGCAGATAGACCTGGAGATGGTCGCGCAACGGGTTGTCGTCGCGATCGATGTCGAACACCCCGCCGAAGCCTGCCAGCTCCGCGGGGGTCTCGTCGACCTCGGGGTAATAGAGCACGTCGCCGTCGAGCGCGGCGTCGATACAGGTGCCGGCGTCCCAGCAGGCGCCACCGCCGTCGAAGAACAGCAGCAGTCGTGCGGGATCACCGTCGCGGACGAAGAAGGCGTAGTCGGTGTCGGTGGCCACCACCTCACCCTCCTCCAGCCGCGGCGAGCCGGAGCAGGCGGGGGTGCGAAACACCCCGTCGGTGTCGACGAAGGACGCGGCGGCATCGATCCGCTGCCAGTCTTCGGCGCTGGCAACATGGGGCGCGAGCGCGGTGGCGACGAGCAGGGCGCACAGGGTCAGTCTGGAGACTTCCATGGGGCATCACCTCAATGTGATCACGATCCAGGGAGACGCGCCCGACGATTGGCCGGGGCGTGTCTCCCGCTTCCCTCCCCCCGATCCATCGAACAGGGGCGAAGACATGGACGGGCGCGCCGACGCGCCGCGTCATCCAGACGCCATGATACGCCGCGCCCGCCGGCGGCGGGCGCGGGCGCGATCGCGGGGATCAGTCGACCCAGACCCGGGCGTTGCGGAACAGCCGCATCCAGGGCGCATCCGCGCCCCAGCCATCCGGGTGCCAGCTGTGCTGCACGGTGCGGAAGACCCGCTCGGGGTGCGGCATCATGATGGTCACCCGACCGTCGTCGGTGGTCAGACCGGCGATGCCCTCGGGCGAGCCGTTGGGGTTGGCCGGATACTGCTCGGCGACATGACCGTCGTTCTCGACATAGCGCACCGCCACCGCCGCGCGCGCCGCGGCGAGATGGGCCTCGTCGCGGAACTCGGCGCGTCCCTCGCCGTGGGCCACCGCCACCGGCATCCGCGAGCCGGCCATACCGGCGAGCAGCAGCGAGCGGGTGTCGGCCACCTCGAGCATCAGCGTGCGCGCCTCGAACTGCTCGGAGCGGTTGCGCACGAAGCGCGGCCAGTGACCGGCGCCGGGGATCAGCTCGTGCAGGTTGGAGAGCATCTGACAGCCGTTGCACACGCCCAGGGCGAAGGTGTCGGTGCGCTCGAAGAAGGCCTGGAACTGATCGCGGGCGCGGGCGTTGAAGAGGATGGTCTTGGCCCAGCCCTCGCCGGCGCCGAGCACGTCGCCGTAGGAGAAGCCGCCGCAGGCGACCAGACCGCGGAAGCGGCTCAGCTCGGCGCGACCGGCAACGACGTCGGAGAGATGCACGTCGACGCACTCGAACCCGGCGGCGTGGAAGGCCGCGGCCATCTCCACCTGACCGTTGACGCCCTGCTCGCGCAGGATCGCCATCGGCGGGCGCGCGCCACGGGCGATATAAGGCGCGCTGAGGTCCTCGGCCGGGTCGAAGCCGAGGCTGGCGTTGAGCCCGGGATCGGCGGCATCGGCGATGCGCGCATAGGCCTCGTCGGCGCACTCCGGGTCGTCGCGCAGCGTCTGCATGCGATGGCTGGTCGCCGACCAGGTGCGCTGCAGCTCGGCACGGGTGGCAGCGAACAGGGTCTGCTCACCGCGCCGGATGCGCACCCGACCATCGACCGAGGGCGCGCCGAGACGGGTCACGCAATCGCCCAGACCAACCGACTCGAACTCGGCCAGCACCGCAGCGCGCGCCGCGCTCGGCACCTGCACCACCGCGCCCAGCTCCTCGTTGAACAGCACCGCCAGGTCGTCGACGGCGAGCGGCGCGAGATCGATGTCGAGCCCGCAACGACCGGCGAAGGCCATCTCGGCGAGGGTGGCGAGCAGACCGCCGTCGGAGCGGTCGTGATAGGCGATCAGGTGGCCCTGGGCGCGCAGCGTCTGGATCGCGGCGAAGAAGCCGCTGAGCAGCGCCGGGTCGTCGAGATCGGGCGCGACCTCGCCGAGCTGGCCGTAGACCTGCGCCAGACAGGAGCCGCCGAGCCGGTTGGCGCCCCGCCCGAGATCGACGAGCAGCAGCTCGGTGTCGCCGAGGTCGGTGCGCAGCTGCGGGGTCAGGGTGGTGCGCGCGTCACGCACCGGGGCGAAGGCCGAGACGATCAGCGACAGCGGCGCGGTCATCTCGCGCCGCTCGCCCTCGGGCCCCTGCCACACCGTCTTCATGCTCATCGAGTCCTTGCCGACCGGGATGGCGATGCCGAGCGCCGGACACAGCTCCAGGCCCACGGCGCGCACCGTGTCGTAGAGCCGCGCGTCCTCGCCGGGATGACCGGCCGCGGCCATCCAGTTGGCCGAGAGCTTGATGTCGCCGATACGGGCGATGTCGGCCGCGGCGATGTTGGTCAGCGCCTCGCCGACGGCCATCCGCCCCGAGGCCGGGGCGTCGAGCAGCGCCAGCGGGGTGCGCTCGCCCATCGCCATCGCCTCACCGGTGTAGCCCTGGTAGTCGCTCAGGGTCACCGCGCAGTCGGCCACCGGCACCTGCCAGGGACCGACCATCTGATCGCGCGCCACCTGACCGGTGATGCTGCGGTCCCCGATGGTGATGAGGAAGCTCTTGTCGGCCACCGTGGGCAGACCGAGCACCCGCTCGACGGCCTCGTCGAGGGTGATCGCGGCGGTGTCGAGCGGCGCGCGGCGCGGGCTGACGTGACTGACCTCGCGGTGCATCTTCGGCGGCTTGCCGAAGAGCAGCGACATCGGCATGTCGATCGGGGTGTCGTCGAGCTGACGATCGCCGAGCTTGAGTTCCTCGGACGCGGTCGCCTCGCCGACCACCGCGTAGGGGCAGCGCTCACGCTCGCAGATGGCGCGGAAGCGCTCGAGCCGCGCGGCGTCGACCGCCAGCACGTAGCGCTCCTGGGCCTCGTTGCACCAGATCTCCATCGGCGACATGCCGGGATCGGCGTTGGGCACCTCGCGCAGCTCGAAGCGCCCGCCGCGCTCGCCGTCGTGCACCAGCTCGGGCAGCGCGTTGGACAGCCCGCCGGCGCCGACGTCGTGGATGAAGAGGATCGGGTTGTCCTCGCCGAGCGCCCAGCAGCGGTCGATGACCTCCTGACAGCGGCGTTGCATCTCGGGGTTGGCGCGCTGCACCGAGGCGAAGTCCAGGTCCTCGGCCGAGGCGCCGGTGGCCATGCTCGAGGCCGCGCCGCCGCCGAGCCCGATCAGCATCGCCGGACCGCCGAGCACGATCAGCGGGGTGCCGGCGGGGAAGGACTGCTTGTTGACGTGCTCGGCGCGGATGTTGCCGAGCCCGCCGGCGATCATGATCGGCTTGTGATAGCCGCGCAGCTCGTCCTCGCCCTCGGCGAGACCGGGGACGGTCTGCTCGTAGGTGCGGAAGTAGCCGGCGAGATTGGGCCGGCCGAACTCGTTGTTGAAGGCCGCCGCGCCGATCGGCCCCTCGAGCATGATGTCGAGCGCCGAGACGATGCGCCCGGGCTTGCCGTGGTCGACCTCCCAGGGCTGCTCGAAGCCGGGGATGCGCAGGTTGGAGACCGAGAAGCCGCACAGCCCGGCCTTGGGCTTGGAGCCCTGGCCGGTGGCGCCCTCGTCGCGGATCTCGCCGCCGGAGCCGGTGGCCGCGCCGGGATCGGGGGCGATGGCGGTCGGGTGGTTGTGGGTCTCGACCTTCATCAGCACGTGGATCGGCTCGGCGTGCGCGCCGTAGACGCCGCTGTCGGGGTCGGCGAGGAAGCGCTGCCCCATGCTGCCCTCGATCACCGCCGCGTTGTCGCTGTAGGCCGAGAGCACGCCCTCGGGCGCGCACTGGGTGGTGTTGCGGATCATCGCAAACAGCGAGCGCTGCTGCGCCTCGCCGTCGATGGTCCAGTCGGCGTTGAAGATCTTGTGACGACAGTGCTCGGAGTTGGCCTGGGCGAACATCATCAGCTCGACGTCGCTGGGGTTGCGCCCGAGCGCGCCGAAGCTCTCGGCGAGATAGTCGATCTCGTCCTCGGAGAGCGCGAGCCCCAACTCAGTGTTGGCCGCGACCAGCGCCGCGCGCCCGCCGCCGAGCAGATCGACGCGACGCAGTGCGCGCGCCTCGGCGCGCACGAACAGCTGCTCGGCCTCCTCCAGCGCGCCCAGCACCACCTGGGTCATGCGGTCGTGGAGCAGCTCGGCGGCGCGCGCCAGCAGCGCCGCCTCGGGCACCGTGCCGTCCTCCAGGGTGACGTAGTAGGCGATGCCGCGCTCGATGCGCTCGACCGCCGCCAGCCCGCTGTTGTGGGCGATGTCGGTGGCCTTGGTCGACCACGGCGAGATGGTGCCGGGGCGCGGCACCGCCAGCGCCAGTCCGCCCTCGGGGTCGTGCTGGGGCAGGCTCGGGCCATAGCTCAGCAGGCGTTCGAGCACCTGCTGCTCGGACCAGTCCAGCGGGCGCGAGAGCTGGGCGAAATGAACGTATTCGGCATAGACCCGCAGCGGACGGGCGGTATGCGCGCTCAGCCGCTCGGCGAGCTTGCGTAGACGGAGATCGGAAAGGGCGGGCGCGCCACGGAGGACCAGCATTGGCAATGTGCTCATGGTTCGGGTTTCAAGCGAAGACCGAACATGATACTTGACCAAGGCCCCAAAAATCGCCACCCGGGACGCGATTTTCGCCCCGGGTGGCGCCCCAACCGTCGGTTGCCCGGGGCGCGACTCAGGCGCCGGGCTCGCCGGGTCGGTCGAGCAGCAGCGCATCGCGCAGCTGCAGCGCGCCGACCCCGAGCAGCCCCCCGATCACCACCAGCAGATAGATCACCGCGACGGGCTGCTGCAACAGCACGAAGCCGAGCAACGCGAGCCCCGCGGCGAGTTCCGGCAGACCGCCGCGCCACTGGCGGCGGCGCGCACCGGGACCACCCCGACGCTTTGGGGTACGGACAAACTCGCTGCGATGACCGAGCAGCGCCTCGGCCCCGGCGCGGGCATTGGAGAGCAGCAAGCCGCTGGTGAGCACCAAGGCACCGGCGACCTCGCGCGCGGTCTCCCGCACCCCGCCCCCGTGACCGGCGAGCAGCAGGAAGCCGACCGGCGCGACCAGCCCGAGCACCGAGGCGGTGATCGCCACCGTGCCCAGCAGCGCTCCGCCGACCGCCGCCCCGGCGATGAACGGCAGCCCCATCAGCAGACACAGCGAGCCGAGCAGGAAGGCCAGCGGCTGGGCCAGCTCGAGACCGATCAGCAGCTTCTGCCACGGCGCCAGGCGCGGGCTCGACCAGACCATCGGGGCGAGCTTGAGGAAGCACTGGGCGAAGCCCTTGCTCCAGCGAAACTGCTGGGCGCGCCAGGCGCGCGTCGAGGTCGGCAGCACCGCCGGCACCTCCAGCGCGCCGAGGAAGGCCGAGCGCCAGCCGCGCAGGTGCGCGCGCAGACTCAGGTCCAGGTCCTCGGTGAGGGTGTCGCCGTGCCAACCGCCGGCGGACTCGATCGCCGCGCGACGCCACACCCCGCCGGTGCCGTTGAAGGGCACCGGCAGGCCGAGCCGCCAGCGCGCCTCCTGCTCGACGCGGAAATGGGCATCGAGCAACCGCGCCTGCACCCGGGTGAGCAGGCTGTGGTCACGGTTGCGGTGCGCCCAGCGGGTCTGCACATAGGCCAGCCCCGGATCGGCCTCGAGCACCGCCACGGTGCGACGCAGGAAGTCCGGCGGCGGTGCGAAGTCGGCGTCGAAGATTGCCACCAGCGGCGCCTCCGAGCACTCCAGTCCGGCGGCCAGGGCGCCGGCCTTGAAGGCGGTGCGCTCGCGCCGGTGGATCAGCTCGACGCGCAGCCCGGCGGCACGGGCGCGGGCCACCGCCTGCTCGCTGAGCGCCAGCGAGTCGTCGGTGCTGTCATCGAGCACCTGTACGTGCAGCCGCTCGCGCGGCCAGTCGAGCGCGGCCATGTGTTCGAGCAACGGGCCGATCAGTTCGCCCTCGTTGTAGAGCGGCAGCTGCACCAGCACCTCGGGCAGTCGCTCGGGATCGAGTGCGGCGCTGGCGAGCGCTCGCCGGGGCGCGAGCAGGCGCGCCAGACTCAGGGTCGCCAGATTGGCGGAGAACAGCGTCAACACCACCAGGGTGAGCGCGAGGAGCGGAATGAGCAACCATTCCAGTGCAGTCATAGCGATCGGTATCCGTCAGGCTTCAACAACACCACCCCGACGCCGTAGACGTCGGGGTGGCAGGGAGGTGGCGGCGTCACGCGGACGCCGGCGCGGGAAAATCACTGGGATCGATGAGGGATTCTACGCCCTCGCGGGACGGACGCAATGCGGCCAGCGGCCAGCGGCCAGCGGCCAGCGGCCAGCGGCCAGCGGCCAGCGGCCAGCGGCCAGGATTGAACCGCAAAGCCGCGAAGCGCGCAAAGTGAATGATGTGTGATGTCGGCGTGCGGCCACAGGCGGCGCGGATCCGCACCCACTGACGGCTGGTCGCTGGCGACCTCCCTCACCCCTCCAGCCGCACGCGGAACCAGAGGGCGTAGAGCGCCGGCAGGAACAGCAGGGTGATGGCGGTGCCGACCAGGATGCCGCCGATCAGCACATAGGCCAGCGGTCCCCAGAAGGTGTCGGTGGCCAGCGGCAGGAAGGCGAGGATGGCGGCGACGGCGGTGAGCACCACCGGTCGGGTGCGGCGCACCGTGGCCTCGATCAGCGCGTCGGCGCGGGCCATGCCCGCGGCGAGGTTGACCTCGATCTGCTGGGCGAGGATCAGGGTGTTGCGCATCAGGATACCGGCCAGCCCGAGCATCCCCAGCAGGGCGACGAAACCGAACGGACGATCGCCGACCAGCAGCGCCAGGGTCGCGCCGATCACCCCCAGCGGCGCGGTCGCCACCACCATCAGGGTGCCGGAGAAGCTGCGCATCTGCAGCATCACCACGATCAACAGCAACGCCAGCATGATCGGCTGTACCCGCTGGATCGAGGCGTCGGCCTTGGCCGACTGCTCGACCGCGCCGCCGATGTCGATGCGATAGCCCGGCGGCAGGGTCGCGCGCAGCTCGGCCAGTCGCGACCAGATCGCCATGGTGACGTCCGGCGGCTGGGCACCGCTCACCTCGGCCTGCACCGCGATGAAGGGCTCGCGGTTATAGCGTTTGAGCACCGGATCCTCGAAGCCGATGCTGAGGCTGCCGGCCTGGGCCAGCGGCACGGTGCGCCCGTCGAGCGTCTTCAGGGTGAGGTCGGCGAGCGCCTCGGCCCGCACCGCCTGGTCCTGGCTGCCGCGCAGCACCAGCGAGACGTTGCGGATGTCCTCGCGGATCTCGGTGGCGACGATGCCGGTGAGCGCGTACTGCATCTGCTGGGCGATCTCGCGCGGGGTCAGCCCGATCAGTCGCAGCCGGTCGGGGTCGAGCGCGAGACGCACCACCGGCACCCGCTCGTCCCAGTCGAGATGGGCGCCGCGGGTGTGCGGATCGGACGCGACCAGGGCGCGCACCCGGTCGGCCAAGGCGCGCAGCTGCAACGGGTCGGGACCGACGACGCGGAAGGTCACCGGCCAGATCACCGGCGGGCCGTAGAGCAGCCGGTGCACCCGCACCCGCGCCTCGGGGAAGTCGCCGGCGGCGATGTGCGACTCCAGCCGCGCGATCAGCGCATCGCGCGCGGCGACGTCCTCGGCCACCACGATCAGCTTGGCGAAGGCCGGGTTGGGCAGCTCGGGGTTGAGCGCGAGGAAGAAGCGCGGCGCGCCGGCGCCGACATAGCTCGACACCGAGGCGATCCCCGGGGCCTCGGCCAGGACCGACTCGACACGACGGGTCACCGCGTCGGTCGCGCCGATGCTGCTGCCCTCGGGGAGATAGATGTCGACCAGCACCTCGGGGCGGTCCGAGCTGGGGAAGAACTGCTTCTGCACCGGACCGGCGAGCCCGGCGACGGCCAGCGCCAGCAGCGCGAAGGTGAAGCCGACCACCAGCCGCTTGTGGCCCACGCAGCGGCGGATCAGCGCGCGTAGCCGCTGGTAGAGCGGGCCGTCGTAGCCCTCGCCGTGATCCTTGCCGGGCCTGGGGTCGGCGAGCAGCAGCGAGCCCAGATAGGGGGTGAAGGTCACCGCCACCAGCCAGGAGACGAGCAGCGCGAAGGCCAGCACCCAGAAGATGTTGCCGGCGTACTCCCCCACCCCGGAGCGGGCGAAGCCGATCGGCACGAAGCCGATCGCCGTCACCAGGGTGCCGCTGAGCATCGGCGCGGCGGTCACCGTCCAGGCGTGGGCGGCGGCGCGCAATCGGTCCCAGCCGGCCTCCATCTTCACCAGCATCATCTCGATGGCGATGATGGCGTCATCGACCAGCAGCCCGAGGGCGATGATCAGCGCGCCGAGCGAGACCCGGTCGAGATCGATGCCGCGGATCAGCATCAGCAGGAAGGTCAGCCCCAGGGTCAGCGGGATGGCGATGCCGACCACCAGTCCGGCGCGCCAGCCGAGGGCGACGAAGCTCACCAGCATCACCACCCCGACGGCGACCAGGAACTTGATCTGGAACAGGTCGACGGCGTGGGCGATGGCGTCGGCCTGGTCGGTCAGCCGGGTCAGGGTGATGCCGAGCGGCAGCTCCGCCTCCAGACGCGCGACGAAGTCATCGAGCCGCGCGCCCAGCTCCAGCCCGTTCTCGCCGCGCCGCATCACCACCCCGAGCAGCACCGCGTCCTCGCCACCGGCGCGGACCAGGTACTCGGGCGGGTCCTCGTAGCCGCGGCGCACCTCGGCGACCTCGCCGAGACTGACCAGCTGGCCACCGACGCGCAGCGGCACGCGACGGATCTCCTCCGGGTCGCGCAGCCCGACATCCAGGCGCAGCGCCAGACGCGGCCCCTCGGTCTCGACGAAACCGGCCGGCAGCAGCTGGTTCTGTGCCTGCAGCGCGTCCATCACCGCCTGCGGGGTGAGCTGCAGGTTGGCCAGCCGGGCGTGATCGAACTCGACGAAGAAGCGCTGCGGACGCTCGCCGAGCAGCCGCGCCTTCTGCACCCCCTCGACCCGCGCCAGACGGTCGCGCACGCGCTCGGCCTCGCGCACCAGCAGGCGCGGCTCGAGCCCCGGCGCCGCGAGCGCATAGAGGGCGAAGTAGACGTCGGAGAACTCGTCGTTGACGAAGGGGCCGCGCACCCCGGCGGGCAGGCTCGGGGCGGCGTCCTGCATCCGCTTGCGTACCTGGTAGTAGAGCTCCGGGATTTCCTCCGAGGGGGTGTAGTCCTGGAACTCGACGAGCAGGTCGACGCGCCCGGGGCGCGCGGTGGTCTCGACCTTGTAGAAGTAGGCGACCTCCTGGATGCGCTTCTCCAGCGGCTCGGCGACCAGGTCCTGCATCTGTCGCGCACTCGCCCCCGGCCACTGCGCCGAGACCACCATCACCCGCACGGTGAAGGCGGGGTCCTCGGCGCGACCGAGCTGGAGGAAGGCCATCAGCCCGACCAGCGCGGTGAGCAGGATGAAGAACAGGGTGACGGAGCGCTCGCGCACCGCGAGCGCGGAGAGGTTGAAACGTCCCTCGCTCATGGCCGCACCCGCACCCGCTGACCGGGTTCGAGCCGATCGACCCCGAGTGCGACGATCGGGGTCCCGGGGGCGAGCCGGGTGTGGATCTCCACCCCGCTGTCGAACAGCCCCAGCACCCGCACCGGCTCGGCCACTACCTGCTCGCCGTCGATCCGGAACACCTGGGCGCCGCGACCGCGTTCGAGCACGGCGCCCAGGGGCACCCGCGCCACCAGGCCCGCGGCAGCGTCGAGCGGACTGGTGAAGCGCAGGGTGACGGTAGCGCCGAGCGGCGCCGGGGCGCCCTCGATCAGCCGATAGCGGGCGCGCCAGGTCCGGGTGGCGGCGTCGGCCGCCCCGGCCAGTTCGCGCAACTCGGCATCGAAGCCCGCGCTCACGCCGAGCAGTCGCGCTGCGGCGTGCTCGGGCAGCGCCTCGAGCCGGTCCTCGGGGACCTCGACCTCGGCCTCGCGCGCGCCGTCCTCGGCGAGCACCGCGATCTGTTCGCCGGCGGCCACCACCTGTCCCGGCTGACCGGAGACGGCGATCAGCACGCCGCTGGTGGGCGCGCGCAGGGTGGCATAGCCGACCGCGTTGCGCGCCTGCTCGAGGCTCGCCTCGGCGGCCACCAGTCGCTCGCGCGCGGCACGCGCAGCGGTCTCGGCGCGATCGTACTCCTGCTGGCTGGCCAGGCGACGCTCGAGCATGTCGGCGAGACGCTCACGCTCGCGCTCGGCGTTCTCGGTCTCGGCGCGGGCGCTGGCCACCGTGGCCTCGGCCGCCACCCGCTGCTGTTCGACATCGGCCGGATCGAGGGTGAAGAGCGCAGCACCGGCCTCGACCCGCTCGCCGGCATCGACCGCACGGCCGACGATCGCCCCGCCGATGCGAAAGGCCAACGGGATCTCGTGACGGGCATGGACGCTTCCGGTGAGTCGCCAGACGGTGCCCGCGGCGGGTTCGAGGGTGGTCGCCAGCACCCAGGGCGGGGCCTCGGCGACGGCTTCGCTCCCGGAGGATTCGGGCTGACAGGCGCCGAGCAGCAGCGCCAGCGGAAGGATCAGGTAACGCACTCGCGGGACTCCACCCGTTCGTCGCTGAACGGGATTCGGTTATGGTCTGGACGGCCCCCGTGACGGGACCTATCCATTATTAATGTACGAAAGCGTTTAGTAAATGCAAAAGACCACGACCAAGCCAGAGGCCGCCACCACGCCACGCCGCGGTCGGCCACCCGATCCCGCCAAGCACCAGGCGATCATCGACGCCACCCGCGCGCTGTTCTTCGCCGGCTCGACCAAGGCCTTGAGCATCGAGGGCATCGCCCGCGCCGCCGGGGTGTCCAAGGTCACCGTCTATGCCCACTTCGGCGACCTGCAGGGCCTGGTCCGCGCCACCGTGCTCGCCCAGCGCGCGGAGATGACCGCGATCCTCGACCAGCTGCCGACCGACGCGCCGGGGCTGCGCCGCACCCTGATCGAGTTCGGCGGGGTGTTGATGGAGTTCCTCTCCAGCGAGGACTTCGTCACCATGCACCGGATGGTGGCGAGCCAGGCGAGCCAGCAGCCCTGGCTGGGACCGCTGATCTATCGCGAGGGTCCGACGGCAACCCGCGACAAGCTCGCCGATATCCTCGCCGAGGCGGTGCGCCGCGGCGATCTGCGGGCACACGACTGCACCCTGGCCGCCGAGCAGCTGTTGGGGATGTGGCAGGGGTTGCAGACCACCGGGCTGTTCAGCGGCGGCTGTCCGCGCGCGGACGCGGCGACGCTGGCGCGCCGGATCGAGCAGGGGGTGGAGGTGTTGTTGCGCGCCTACGCCCCGGAGCCCGCCGACTGAGGACGGGTGACGGGGCGGAGCGGCGCGTCGATGGGTTCAGCCGCGCCGTTGGCGCAGCGCTTCGTAAAGACAGACCCCGGCAGCGACCGAGACGTTGAGGCTCTCGACCTGACCGAGCATCGGCAGCCGCACCAGGGCGTCGCAGCGCTCCCGGGTGAGGCGGCGCAGCCCGCTGCCCTCGCGGCCCATCACCAGCCCCAGCGGGCCGCGCAGATCGGCGCCATAGAGCTCGGCATCGGTCTCGCCGGCGGTGCCGATCAGCCAGATGCCGCGATCCTTGAGCCGGTCCATGGTGCGTGCGAGGTTGGTGACCTGGACATAGGGCACGGTCTCGGCAGCACCGCTGGCGACCTTGCACGCCACCGGGGTCAGCCCGACGGCGTTGTCCTTGGGCGCGACCACCGCATGCACGCCGACGGCGTCGGCGCTGCGCAGACAGGCGCCGAGGTTGTGCGGGTCCTGCACGCCGTCGAGCAACAACAGCAGCGGCGGCACCTCGAGGGCATCGAGCAGACGATCGAGGTCGGCCTCGGCGCGCGCCGCGGGCACCCGCACCCAGGCCACCGCGCCCTGGTGGTTGGCGCCCTCGGCGGCGCGCTCCAGGGTGTCGCGGTCGACCTGACGGACCTCGACGCCGGCGGCGCGCGCCAGCTCGGCGAGCTCACCGAGACGACGGTCGCGCCGGCTGCGTTCGAGCCAGAGCGCGCCGACCCCCTCGGCGCCGAACTTCAGCGCCGCGCGGGCGCTGTGGATCCCGGCGACTGCGGCACAGTCCTTCATGCCTGCGGGGCCCCGTTGCCATTGCCGTTACCGTTGCCGCTCTTGTTGCGCTTGCGCCGGTTGCGCGAGCGCGGCTTGCGCGCCTTGGTCTCAGCCTTCGGGGCCTCATCACCCGACGGCGCCACCGGCTGCTGCGCGGGTGCGGCGACGGACTCGGGCGTCGTCTTCTTCGGCTTGCGCTTGCGCGGACGCTTCTTCGCCGGCGTGGGGGCATCCCCGCCCTGCTCACCCTGGGGAGCGGGCTCGGCCGCGGGCTCCGGCTGCACCTGCTGCGTCTGCTCGGACGCGGCGGGTTGGCGCGCACCCTTGGGCTTGCGGCGCGACTTGCGCGGCTTCGGCGTCTCCTCGGCGGCGAGCTCGGGCGCGGGCGAGTGTTCGACGACCGGCTGCTCGACCGACTCGACCGGCTGCTGCGGTTGACCCTCGGCGCGCTGCTTGCGGCTGCGACCGTTGCGCTTGCGGCTGTTGCGCGAGGCACCGGGCTTGGGCGCGCGCTTGGGACGCGTCGACTCGGCGAGCACGAAGTCGATCTTGCGATCGTCGAGGTTGACCGCCGCGAGCTGCACCCGCAGCCGATCGCCGAGCCGGTAGACGGTGCCGGTGCGCTCGCCGTCGAGCCGGTGCCCGATGGGATCGAAGTGGTAGAAGTCGTTGTCGAGCGCGGTGATGTGCACCAGACCGTCGATATGGACCTCGTCGAGCTCGACGAACAGGCCGAAGGAGTTGACGCTGGTGATGGTGCCGTCGAACTCCTGACCGAGCTTGTCGCGCATGAACTCGCACTTGAGCCAGTCGGAGGCGTCGCGGGTGGCCTCGTCGGCGCGCCGCTCGGTGCCCGAGCAGTGCTCGCCGGCCTGCTGCAGCTCGGTCTTGGAGTAGTCGAGATCGGCCGCGGTGGCGCCTGCCAGCACCTGCTTGATGATGCGATGGACGATGAGGTCGGGGTAACGGCGGATCGGCGAGGTGAAGTGGGTATAGGCGTCGAAGGCGAGGCCGAAGTGCCCGGCGTTGTCGGAGCTGTACATCGCCTGCTGCATCGAGCGCAGCAGCACGGTCTGGATCAGGTGGCGATCGGGGCGATCCTTGACGTAGTCGAGCAGCTCGGCGTAGTCGGCCGCAGTCGGCTTGGCGCCGCCGGGCAGACGCAGCCCGAGCTGACCGAGGAACTCGCGCAGGTCGCTGAGCTTCTCCTCGCTGGGGGTGTCGTGGATACGGAAGATCGCCGGGATGCGGCGACGCTCGAAGAAGCGTGCGGCGGCGACGTTGGCCGCGAGCATGCACTCCTCGATGATGCGATGGGCATCGTTGCGGATCACCGGGACCACGCCGGAGATGCGGCCCTGGTCGTTGAACTCGAACTTGCTCTCGGTGGTGTCGAAGTCGATCGCACCGCGCTCGGCGCGCGAGCGCTGCAGCACCAGGAAGAGCTGGTAGAGCTCGTGGAGATGGGGCAGCACCTCGGCATGCTGCTCACAGAGCTCGGCATCGCCGGCGTCGAGCATCGCCCAGACCTCGTCGTAGGTCAGACGCGCGTGCGAGCGCATCACCGCCTCGTAGAAGCGGCTGCGGATCATCTTGCCCTCGTCGTTGAGATAGAGCTCGGCGGTCATGCACAGCCGATCGACGTGGGGGTTGAGCGAGCACAGCCCGTTGGAGAGCACCTCCGGGAGCATCGGGATCACCCGGTCGGGGAAATAGACCGAGTTGCCGCGGGCATAGGCCTCCTTGTCGAGCGCGGTGCCGGGGCGGACATAGCTCGAGACGTCGGCGATACAGACCAGCAGCTTCCAGCCCTTGGGGGTGCGCTGGCAGTAGACGGCGTCGTCGAAGTCGCGCGCGTCGGCCCCGTCGATGGTCACCAGCGGCAGCTTGCGCAGGTCGACACGCCCCGCCTTCGCCTCTTGCGGCACCTCCGCGGAGAGCCCGGCGATCTCGGCCTCGACCTCGACCGGCCACTCCACCGGCAGGTCGTGGGTACGGATGGCGATGTCGGTCTCCATCCCGGCGGCCATGTTGTCGCCGAGCACCTCGACGACACGACCGATCGGCTGAGTGCGACGGGTCGGCTGGTCGGTGATCTCGGCGACCACGATCTGCCCCTGGTCGGCGCCGGCATAGCGGTCGCTGGGGATGATGACGTCGTGGGCCAGACGCTTGTTGTCGGGCATCACGAAACCGACACCGCTCTCCTTGTAGAGCCGCCCCACCACCGAGCGGGTGTTGCGCTCGAGGATCTCGACCACCGCGCCCTCGAGCCGCCCGCGACGATCCCGGCCGCTGACCCGGACCACCGCGCGGTCGCCGTGGAACAGCGTGCGCATCTCCTTGTTGTAGAGATAGAGGTCGTCGCCACCGGCGTCGGGACGCAGGAAGCCGAACCCGTCGGGATGGCCGATCACCCGTCCGGCGATCAGGTCACGCTTGTTGACCAGACAGAAGGCGTCGTTGCGGTTACGCACCAGCTGGCCGTCGCGCACCATGGCGCCGAGACGGCGCTCGAGCGCGATCAGGTCCTGCTCGTCGTCGAGCCCGAGCACGCCGGTAAGCTCCTCGAAGGACTGCGGCGCGCCCGCTTCCTCCATGCGTTTGAGGATGAACTCGCGGCTGGGGATGGGGTTTGCGTACTTCTTCGCCTCGCGCTGGCGATGCGGGTCCGCGTGTCGCGCGGTCGATGAGGGTCTTCTTTTTGGCACGTGAATCCAGTCTGTCGGAAAAAAATCCAGTTTAGCGTTGACAGGGTCGGCTTGTCTCACTATTATTTGCCGCCTCGCCAGGGAGCGACGGGCCAAGGCCCATCATCCCGACCCTCATGCCGAGGTGGCGGAATTGGTAGACGCGCATGGTTCAGGTCCATGTGGGCGAAAGCTCGTGGAGGTTCAAGTCCTCTCCTCGGCACCATCTCCTCTCCGAGATCCCCCTTCCCCGATCGCATCCGTCGAGTCGCTCGACCACAGGGTCATTCCAATGACGCTGCAGCGATCGAGTCGCACCCCTATGTTAGCCGAAAAGTCGCCGCTTCGCTTGCGAGCTGTCCGAGCCTCATCGCCAGGATCGATCGAGACGACGGTTTTGCGCGCGCCACCACAGGGTCGCGCCGCGCCGCAACCCGTCAGAGCCGCACCTGATGATGCTCCAGCGGATGACCGAGCTGGCGGTAGTGACGATAGCGCGCCCGCCCCGCCTCGAGCACGCTCGGCGTCTGGTCGAGCGGCTCGCAGACCCGCGCGAAGGGCGAGAGGTCGTCCGGCGGCGTCAGCGCAAGATTGACCAGCACCTCGGTCGGCACCGGCGGGCGCGGATCGGCGCCGATCAGCACCGGGGTGAACTCGGCATCGACCTGCCCGACCAGCCCATGAGGCAGAAAACCGTCCTCGCGGAAGGTCCACAGCAGCCGGTCGAGATGGCGCGCCCACTCGCTCTCCGGACAATACACCAGCACGCGCAACCCTTCGGCACGGATGCGCTCGAGCAGGCGACAGGTGAAGATGAAGCGGTCGCCGCTGCTGTCCGCGGCAAGGGTGTAGAAGTCGATACGGGTCATGGGTCCAGAGCGCTGAGGCCGTGACGGCGGGATGATCGGACATGCGCGCCGACGGCGGCGCAACGGTGCGCCCATCATACCGATCGCGCGTCGACCATGCCTCACCGAGACGATGAATGCGATCGCTGGAGCGCCTTGCCGGGACGCAGAAACGAAAAAACCGACCATTGGGTCGGTTTGCTTCTTTCGCTTCAGTCACGTCACTGGGACATGAGCTTGGAATATGGTGCCGAGGAGAGGACTTGAACCTCCACGAGCTTTCGCCCACATGGACCTGAACCATGCGCGTCTACCAATTCCGCCACCTCGGCATGAGGGTCGGGATGATGGGACCTGGCCCTTCGCTCCCTGGCGAGGACTGGAACTTTAAGGCTTCAGTCCGATCGTGTCAAGCCCATTTGAATCATCCGCCCCATTGCCCCCTTGGAGTCAGCCTCCATCGAGCCCCCTCCCCGCCCGGCGCCGGCGCATCCCGAGACTCAGCGCTCCCCCGGGGTCATCCGAGCGCGCGCCGCACCCAGCGTCACCAGGGCCGCATCGAAGTCGAAGCGCTCGATCTCGTGGGCGAGCGCGCGCAATCGATCCCCCAACGCCGCACGCAACAAGGGTTCGGCCTCCTCGAGCAAGTGCAACGCGGCGGCGTCATCCTCACGCAGCAGGCGTTCGAGTTCGTCGAGGGTCGAGGTGAAGTGACCGGGGTCAACCGCATCATCGATCGCAACGCGCTCATCCTGCCCTTCGGCCGCCAGTTCATCCAGCCCACGCTCGACCAGGCGCAGCCCCCGTTCGAGTTCGACCAGCAGCTCGGCACGCCGCTGGCGCGTCTTTTCGCTGTCGCGCTCGATCAGCGGGAGCAGCCGGATCAGCGGTTCGGTCACGGCATCGACGGCCACCGTCGCGGCGGCACCCTTGCAGGCATGCACCAATTGACGGGCGTGAGCCAGCTGATCACGGGCCAAGGCCTCGGCGATGCGCTCCGGCTCCCGGCCATGATCACGCAGGAAGAGCCGCAACAGCCGCAGGTAGGACTGGGTGCGGCCGCGCACCGCGCTCAACCCGCGCAGCCCGTCGATGCCCGGAAGCGCCGCCAGCCGTGCGGCCAACGCGGTATCGTCGGGCACGATCTCGGGCAGCGGGGGGCGGGCCGACTCGATGGACGGCGCACCATTCGAGAGCCACTTGAGCAGGATGCCGTAGAGGGTGTCGGGATCGACCGGCTTGGCGACGAAGTCGTTCATGCCGGCCCGCAGACACTGCTGCCGGTCCTCGTCGAAGACATTGGCGCTCATCGCCAGGATCGCCGGCTGCTGCTCCAGCTCCAGGGCGCGGATCCGGCGGGTCGCCTCCAGACCGTCCATCTCCGGCATCTGCACATCCATCAACACCAGCGCATAACGTTCCACCCCGACCTTGGCCACCGCCTCGGCGCCATTGTTTGCGATATCGACCCGGAGCCCGACCGACTGCAGCAGGTCGAGCGCCACCTCGCGATTGACCACATTGTCCTCGACCAGCAGCAAGCGGGTCCCGGAGAAGCGCTCGCGCAGCTCCGCCTCCTGGGACGGCGCGACGACATCGAGCTGCGGCGGCACCTTGCCACGCCCGCGCTGCAACCGGGCGGTGAACCAGAAGGTGCTACCGTGACCGGGCTGACTATCGACCCCGACCGCGCCGCCCATCAGCTCGGCCAGACGTCGGGTGATCGCCAGCCCCAACCCGGTCCCACCGTGACGACGGGTCGTGGAGGCGTCGGCCTGCTCGAAGGCGGTGAACAGGCGCACGCGCTGCTCCGGCGTAATGCCGATACCGGTATCACTGACCTCGAAACGCACCAGTACCTCATCGGCATGCTGCTCGAGCAGCCGCGCACGCAGCGCGATGCGACCGTGCTCGGTGAACTTGACGGCATTGGCGGCATAGTTGAGCAGCGCCTGGCGCAGCCGCGTCGGATCGCCGTACAGCCAGTGCGGCACATCGTCGCAATCGATCTCCACGGCCAGCCCCTTGACCCGCGCCTGATCGGCGATCAGCGAGCGTACGTGATCGAGGATCGCGAGCAGCGGGAAGTCGAGCTGGTGCAGCTCCATCCGTCCGGCCTCGATCTTGGAGAGATCGAGGATGTCGTCGATGATCGACAGCAGGTGACGTGCCGCGCCGCTGATCTTGTCGAGCCGTTCGCTCTGCGAGGGAGCCAGCTCGTCGCGCTGGAGCAGATAGGTGAGCCCGAGGATGGCGTTCATCGGGGTGCGGATCTCGTGGCTCATGTTGGCGAGGAAGGCACTCTTGGCACGGGTGGCCGCCTCGGCGCTCTCGCGCGCGCGTTCGAGTTCCACCGTCCGGTCGGCCACCAGCTCCTCGAGATGATCGCGGTGCTCGGCGAGCTCGCGCTCGATATGGCGCCGCTCGGTGACATCGGTCTTGATCGCCGCGTAATGGCTGATGCGGCCGTCGGGCTGGCGGATCGGGCTGATGATGGCGAACTCGATGAACTCCTCGCCGTCCTTGCGTCGATTGACGAACTCACCGCTCCACGAACGCCCGCCGGTGATCGTCCGCCACAGCTCGACATAGGTCTCGTGCGAGGTCTTGCCCGAGCGCAGCAGCCGCGGGTTCTTGCCGAGCACCTCCGCCTCGGTGTAGCCCGAGGTCCGCAGGAAGGAGTCGTTGACGAACTCGATACGACCCTCGAGGTCGGTGATGACGATGCTCTCCTGGGTCTGCTCGATCACCCGCGAGAGCCGTGTCACCTCCTCCTGGGCACGCTTGCGTACGGTGATGTCGCGACAGACACAGAACACCAGCCGGACCTCGCGATGCTCGATCTGATTGAAGGCGACCTCGACATCGATGCATTGGCCATCGCTGCGGCGCCACTTGGTCTCGAGGATGCCCGAGCCGAGTTCGAAGCGCTGCAGCACCTCCAGCGTCCGCTCACGCGACCAGTCCGGATCCCACTCCCAGAGCCGCAGCTGCAGCGCCGCCTCGAGCGAACAGCCGAGCATCCCGGCAAAGCTCTCGTTGGCCTCGAGCACACCGCCGTCCTGGTCGAGTATCACGATCGCATCGCGCGACTGCTCGATCAGGATCTTGCGCATCAGCGCCTCGTCGGCCTGGGCCTGCTCGGCACGGTGGATCTCGGTGATGTCGCGCGCGATCCCGAACACCCCGATGACCTCGCCATCCCCGTTGCGCAGCGGCCCCTTGGTGGTCTGCATGATGCGCTCGCCGGCGGCGCAGCTCAGGTGTTCGAGAAAGGTCGTGTTGACCCCGCGGGCGACGGTGTCATGGTCCCTGGCCATGACCTGAGCGGCCTGATCGGGCGGGAACAGCAGCCGGTCGTCCTGACCCAGCACCTCTTCGGCGCGATATCCCACCAGGGTGGTGGCGGCGCGATTGAAGAGCAGATAACGCCCTTCGAGATCCTTGGCGAAGATGGCATCGGGCGAGGCCTCGGCGATCGCCCCGAGCAGGTTCAGCGCGCGCAACCGCTCGTCGTGCGAATGACGCAGCCGCTCGGCATAGAGCAGGCGCTGACGCTGGCGCAACAGCGCCGCGCCGGCCAGGACCATCAGCGCCGCCAGCAGCGCCGCCAGCACGATCCAGCGCACATCGCGCACCACCCCGGCCCACAGCTCGCGACGATCGACCTTGGCGACCAGGAACCAGTCCACCCCGGGAACCGACAGCACCACGCCGAGCGAGGGCACCCCGCGATAATCCACCCCCTCGACCAGGGTGCCGAGCAATTCCGGGGCGAGCATCGCCTGCACTGCGATCACCCGCTCGGCAGTCAGCGGGGTCCGCGACCGCGCGGCACTGTCCGGGCGATAGCGAAAGGCGTTGAGCGACACCACGGCATCGCCCTCGCGCCGAAACAGCAGCGATTCGCCCGAGGAGTTCGGCAGCGGCCAGAAGGAGAGCAGCGGATAGAGGTTCTCGGTGGGATCGTTGTGCAGCACCGCCACCGGCGGCGACTCCTGCTGATCGAGCGGCAGCGGCACCAGGAAGTCGACATGAAGACGGTCGCCGGCATCGCGATAGGGCCCCTGCACCACGACCTGCCGCACGGCGACGGCCTGAGCCACCGCCTCGCTGAGCAACCCTGGCAGCGGTGCCCCGGGACCACCGGCACCACAGAGTTGATCACCCTCGGGGCCGACCAAGCGCGCCTCGCCGAAATTGTTGAAACGGGCATACTCGAGGATCCGTGCGCACAACACCTCGCCCACGGCGGCGTCACCGGCCCGCCAGTCGCGATAGAGCCCGGCATACAGCCGGCTGGTCTGGATCATCCGCGCGTCACCGAGGCGCTCGTCGAGCCAGTGCTCGACCTGGCGCACCTTGAGCTCGGCGATGGTCTGCAGGGTCTCGGCGAGTGTCGTGCGCTGGTGCTCGTAGGAGAACCAGCCCCCGGTGATCGCCAGCGACACGATCGCCGTGAGCATCAACAGCACCGGCGGCCATTGCGCACGCGGCAACCTGGACGGTGGAGCCGGTTCCAGCGCCCGGTCCGCGGCGACGAGCAACAGCAGCGCGCTGGCGGCGACCAGCAGGGCGCCGGAGAGCACGCTCGCCATCACCAGCCAGGGCGGCCCACCACCCAGCGCAACCAGCAACAGGTCGGAGAACAGCACCCACAACCCGGCGACGATGACATATCCGATCGGCCACCGGCGCCCGGCATGTCCCTGCCCCCCGGCGGTGGCGCGCCCCTGATCGGTCTTCATCGACGGGCGTTCACCCGGAAAGCCCTGGCGTGATGACCCGCTGCGGAGCCGCTATCCCATGATCGCGCCATCGCCTTCACCTCCATCTGAATGCTTGATTGGGCTGCACTGGAGCGGGCGCCGCGAATCACTGACCCGCCGTCACGACTGTCGCGGACTCATGCCTCGATCTCGCCGAATCGCGTGGCGATCTCGCAGAACTCATCGAAGCGCGCCATGAAGGCATCGGTGACATCCGGGTCGAAGTGCGTGCCCCGACCGGCGAGGATGATGTCGCGCGCCTCCGCAAATCCCATCGGCGCCTTGTAGACCCGGCGCGAGATCAAGGCGTCGAAGACATCGGCGAGCGCCATCAGTCGCGCGGCGATCGGGATGGCATCCCCGGCGAGCCCCTCGGGATAACCGCTGCCGTCCCACTTCTCATGATGATAGTGGGCGATGTCCTTGGCGAGTGCGAGAAACTCGACCGGACGCTCGGCATCGCGCTCGGCCTGCTCGATGGCGAGGCTGCCGAGTTTGGCATGGGTCTTCATCACCTCCCACTCATCGGCCGACAGACGACCGGGTTTGCGCAGGATGTGATCGGGGATACCGACCTTGCCGATATCGTGCAGCGGTGCCGAGCGCGCCAGCTCCTCGATGGTACGCCCGGCGAGGAAGGTCTCGAAACGCGGGTGTTCGCGTAGCTGCCTGGCCAGGGCGTGGACATAGCGCTGGGTGCGGCGCAGATGGTTACCGGTCTCGGGATCGCGGATCTCGGCCAGGTGCGCCAGGGCGAGGATGCTGACCTGCTCGGTCAGCACGTTGTCGCGCATCCGCCGCCTGATCTCCAGCTCGAGCTGGGCGTTGTGGTCACGCAACAGATCACGCGCGCGCTTGAGTTCGAGCTGGGTACGGACACGGGCGAGCAGGATGCGCGGATTGACCGGCTTGGCGATATAGTCGACCGCACCGACGTCGAGTCCGCGGGTCTCGGCCTCGTCGCTGTCCATCGCGGTGACGAAGATCACCGGGGTGTCGGCGGTCAGCGGATCGGCGCGCAGCCGCTCGAACACCGCATAGCCGTCCATGTCCGGCATCATCACATCGAGCAGCACCAGATCGGGGAGCGGCGCGCGACTGACCACGCGCAACGCCTTCTCGCCGGAGATGGCCACGCGCACCCTGAACTCCGGCTGCAGCAGCTCGCTGAGCACCACCAGGTTCTCGGGCGAGTCATCGACGAGCAGGATCGTCGAGCGGTTTCCATCGAGCATCGTCACCTCCTTTTGCCTGCCACCGGCCTCGACGCGACGCATCACCGGCAGGGCCTCACCCTGCCCCCGGCGCACTCGGCGAGTGCGCCGCACCCCGTGTGCGATCAGCGCTCGGCGCTCAGCGCCTCGACCCGCTGGAAGCCGCGCGGCAACAACCGACCGCGACGACCGCGATCACCGCGATAGGCCTCCAGATCACGCGCCTTGAGCGTCAGCTCGCGCTTGCCGGCGCGCACCCGCAGCACGCCATCGGGCGCGACCACCGCCATCGCCACCATCAGCTCCTCGCGCGCGGCGGCGCGGGCAGTGGGGATGGCGATCAGCTTGTTGCCCTTGCCCCGGCTCATCTCCGGCAGCTCCTCGAGGGGGAAGAGCAGCAGATGACCGCTGCTGCTGGCCACCGCCACCAGCGCGCCCTCGACCGCCGGGACCGCCACCGGGTCGAGCACCTCGGCACCCTTGGGCAAGGTCAGCACCGCCTTGCCGCCCTTGGGCTTGGCCACCAGGTCGGCGGCGCGGGCGAGGAAGCCGTAACCGGCATCCGAGGCGAGCAGATAGCGCCCCTCGACGGCGGCCAGCACCGCCACGAAACGCGCCCCCGAGGGCGGGTCGAAACGCCCGGTGAGCGGCTCGCCCTGGCCGCGTGCCGAAGGCAGGGTGTGGGCCTGCAGGCTGTAGCTGCGCCCACGCGAGTCGAGGAAGGCCACCGCCTGATTGCTGCGCGCGCGCGCCGCGGCGAGAAAGCGATCCCCCGAGCGATAGTTGAACCCGGCCGGATCGACGTCGTGCCCCTTGGCCGCGCGCGCCCAGCCCTTCTCCGAGAGCACCACGGTCACCGGCTCGCTCGGCGCCAGCTCGGTCTCGTCGATGGCGTGCGCCGCGGCGCGCTCGACCAGCGGCGAGCGCCGCGCGTCGCCGTAGCGCTCGGCGTCGGCGGCGAACTCCGCGGCGAGCAGCCGGCGCAGCGCCGCGGGGTCGTCGAGGATGGCGCGCAACTCATCGCGCTCGGCACTCAGCGTCTCCTGATCGGCGCGGATCTTCATCTCCTCGAGCCGCGCGAGCTGGCGCAGTCGGGTGTTGAGGATGTAGTCGGCCTGGGTCTCGGTGAGCGCGAAGCGCGCCATCAGCACCGCCTTGGGCTCGTCCTCGGTGCGGATGATGGCGATCACCTCGTCGAGGTTGAGGAAGGCGATCAGCAGCCCGTCGAGCAGATGCAGGCGCTCGAGCACCTTGTCGAGCCGGTGGTTGAGGCGGCGGCGGACCGTCTCGGTGCGGTAGGCGAGCCACTCGACGAGGATCTCGCGCAGGTTCATCACCCGCGGGCGACCGTCGAGCGCGATCATGTTCATGTTGACGCGATAGCTGCGCTCGAGATCGGTGGTGGCGAACAGGTGCGACATCAGCCGCGCGATATCGACCCGGTTGGAGCGCGGCACGATCACCAGCCGGGTCGGGAACTCGTGATCGGACTCGTCGCGGAAGTCCTCGATCATCGGCAGCTTCTTGGCATTGAACTGCTGGGCGATCTGCTCGAGCACGCGACTGCCCGAGACCAGGTGCGGCAGCGCGGTGATGACGATGTCGCCGCGCTCGACCTCGTAACGGGCGCGCAGCCGCACGCTGCCGCCACCGCTGTGGTAGAGCTTGCGCAGGTCGGCGGCGGGGGTGACGATCTCGGCCTCGGTGGGATAGTCGGGCGCGGGGACGAAACGCATCAGCGCGTCGACATCGGCCTCGGGGTGCTCGAGCAGATGGGTGCAGGCGCGCGCCAGCTCACAGAGGTTGTGCGGCGGGATGTCGGTGGCCATGCCGACGGCGATGCCGGTGGCGCCGTTGAGCAGCAGGTTGGGCAGACGCGCCGGCAGCAGACGCGGCTCCTCCAGGGTGCCGTCGAAGTTCGGCTGCCAGTCGACCGTGCCCTGCCCCACCTCGTCGAGCAGCACCTCGGCATAGGGCGCAAGACGCGACTCGGTATAACGCATCGCCGCGAACGACTTGGGATCGTCGGGCGAGCCCCAGTTGCCCTGGCCGTCGACCAGCGGATAGCGATAGGTGAAGGACTGCGCCATCAGCACCATCGCCTCGTAGCAGGCCGAGTCGCCATGGGGGTGGAACTTGCCGAGCACGTCGCCGACGGTGCGCGCCGACTTCTTGAACTTGGCCGTCGCCGACAGCCCCAGCTCGGACATCGCATAGAGGATGCGCCGCTGTACCGGCTTGAGACCGTCGCCGACATGGGGCAAGGCGCGATCGAGGATGACGTACATGGAATAGTCCAGATACGCCTTCTCGGTGAAGGCCTTGAGTGGGCGCTGCTCCAGGCCCTCGGCGGAATAGCTGATGGTCTCGCTCATGATTCTCGATACGTCAGGGGTCGACACGCAAGGAAACCCATCATGATGCGCCAAGGCGGCGCCGAGGACAAACCAGGGGACTCACCCCTGTCGCGCCGTCCTGATCGCCGCCAGTCGCGCCTCGCGGATGCGCCCGGCGATCAACCGCGGTTCGGGGGCGGCGCGGGCGATGGCACCGACGTCGAGCGCGGCGACCGCCGCCTGCAATCGGCGCAGCAACGCCGCCTGCGGGTAGTCGCGCTCGGCATAGCCGGTGCGACCGCGGAAGTCGGCCTCGCAGGCGATCAGCATCTGCTCGAAACGCTCGGGCCGGCGCAGCGCATCGGTGCGCTCGAGCAGATCGAGCACCGTGGTGTCGCGCAGCTCCTCGACCTTGTGCACCAGCCCGTGCTGCCCGGCGGTGATGCGCGCCAGCTCGCGACAGCGGTTGGGCACCCGGAAGCGGTCGCAGACCGCCTCGAGCAGCTCGACGCTGCGCGCCTCGTGACCGTGGTGGCTGGGCAGGATCTCCGCCGGCGTGGTGCCCTTGCCGAGGTCGTGACAGAGCGCGGCGAAGCGCACCTCGAGCAGCGGCGAGAGCCGCGCGGCCATGTCGAGCACCAGCATCGCGTGCACCCCGGTATCGACCTCGGGGTGCCACTTGAGCGGCTGCGCCACCCCCCACAGCCGATCGAGCTCGGGCAGCAGCCGCGCCAGCGCGCCGCACTCGCGCAACACCTCGAAGAAGCGCGAGGGCCGGGGCTCGCAGAGCGCGCGCGAGAGCTCCTGCCACACCCGCTCGGGGACCAGGGCGTCGACCTCGCCGGCGGCGACCATCTCGCGCATCAGCGTCTGGGTCTCGGCGGCGACGGTGAAGCCGAGGTCGGCGAAGCGCGCGGCGAAGCGCGCCAGGCGGAGGATGCGCACCGGGTCCTCGGCGAAGGCCGGGGAGACGTGACGCAGCACCCGCGCCTCGAGATCGGCGAGCCCGCCATAGGGATCGACGATGCCGCCCTCGGCGTCCTCGGCCAGGGCGTTGACGGTGAGATCACGCCGCAACAGGTCCTGCTCGAGGGTGACCTCGGGATCGGCGTGCACGGTGAAGCCGTGATAGCCGGGGGCGGTCTTGCGCTCGGTGCGGGCGAGCGCGTACTCGTCCTTGGTGAGCGGATGCAGGAACACCGGGAAGTCCTTGCCGACCTGCTGGAAGCCGCGCGCGCGCAGGGTCTCGGCGCGCGCGCCCACCACCACGTAGTCGCGCTCGCGCACCACCCGCCCGAGCAGCCGGTCGCGCACCGCGCCACCGACCAGATAGACACGGAGCCCGGCGGTCGCGGGGTCGGGTTGCAGGCTCGGATTGGGGGTCGGGTCGTCCACGGTCACCTCGGGCTGGTCTCGGATGGGTGATTATATCGGGACGATGCTTGCGGTTAGAATGCCCCATCGATTCCCCGCCCTGACCTGATGAAGGAGCGACGATGCGTTTTCTCGGCTATCTGATCCTGCTCGCCCTGCTCGGCTACGGGCTGTGGCCCTACTATGCCGTCTACCAGCTCGACGACGCCATCAACCAGGAGGACACCACCGAGCTGGCGGCCCTGGTCGACCTGCCGGCGATCCGCGCCAACTACAAGGCGCGGATCGCCGCGGGCGTCGAAGGCATGCTGCCGGCGGGCGAGGCCGGCGGGGTGATGCACTGGCTGCGCCAGAACGTCGGCGAACTCGGCGACGCCGCGCTCGAACAGGCCATCACCCTGCCCTGGGCGCGGCAGACGCTGCGCGAGGCGGTCGGGCGTGCCACCTCGCAGACCCCGCCCTATCTGCTCGCCGGCATCGACTACGCCTTCTTCGAGTCCTACGACCGCTTCCTGGTGCGTATCGGCCAACTCGGCAAGGCGCCGACCCATGTGCGTCTCGAACTCGAGGGGCGCGAGTGGCGGATCACCGACATCATCCGCTGAACCGGATCGCTGAACCGGGTCGTCCGACTCAGCGCGGCTGGAAGCCGATCAAGGTCATGTCATCGCGCCGCGGCTCGTCGCCCCGATAGTCCTCAAGCAGCTGCTCGACGGCGGCGAGCTGCTCGGCCAGACCGAGTTCGGCGTGGCGCTCCAGCCAACCCGCCAGACGGCGGCGACCGAGCAGCCGCCGCGGCTGCCCGCCCATGTGATCGGAGATGCCGTCGGTGAGCAGATAGAAGCGCGCCCCCGGCGCCACCGCGATGCGGTGCACCGGGATCTCGCCTGGGCTTGGCAGACTGCGATAGCCGAGGTGCGCGCGCGCGCCGCGGATCGTCTCCACCCGTCCGGCAGGATCCATGCACAGCAGCGGGATACCCGCGCCGGCGAAGCTCAGCTCGGCGCGCGCCGGCTCCCAGATCGCCACCGCCGCCTCCAGACCGTCGTCCGACTCGGCCTCTGGATGATCCTGACGCAGTCGCGTACGCACCACGGCGTCGATCGCGCACAGGATGGTCGCCGGGTCGGCGCTGGCATGATCGCGCAGGATATCGGCCATCGCCGAGGCCAGCACCAGGGTGATGAAGGCCCCCGGCACACCATGCCCGGTACAGTCGGCGATCAGGATCAGATAACGCTCGTCGTCGAGCCGCTCGAGCCAGAACCAGTCGCCGCCGACCAGGTGCAGCGGCTCCCAGCACACCTGGATCTCGCGCACCCCGTCGCCCAGCGCGCCCTTGTCGGGCAACATCGCCGTCTGGATGCGCCGCGCGTACTGGATGCTCTCGAGCACCATGCGATTGGCCTTGCCCAGCTCCTGGTGGGCGGCGTCGAGCTCGGCGAAGGCCTGCTCGAGGGCATCGCGCTGCTGCTCGAGCTCCCGGGTACGCAACCGCACCCGCGCCTCGAGCTCTTGGGTGAGCGCGGTCAGCTCGGCCTGTGCCCGATCGCGCTGATCGAGCCCCCGCTGCGAGGCGGCGAACAGCTCACCGAGACGCGCGCGCAGCAACCCGAGCTCGTCGCCGCGATGATGGGGCAGGTGCGGCGGCGTCCACGCCCCCGGACGCGTCGGGTCGACCGCCGCGATGGCCCCGGCCAGGCGCACCAGCGGGCGGGTGATCATCAGATAGAAGAGCAGCGCGACCAGCGCCGAGATCACCAGCGCGCGCGCCAGCCCGAGCAGCGCATCGCGACCGGCCTGGGCGAGGAAGCGCTGGGTCAACACCGCCGCCGAGAGTTCGACCTCGAGGACCCCGACCGGCTCCGCATCGGCCCCGGCAAAGCCGTAGTCGAGCGTCAGACGCATCCGGGTGACATCGGCGAACAGCCACGACCAGTCCTCGGCCAGCGCGCTTGCCGTCGGTTCGCGCACCCGCTCTGCGAGCACCCGACCGAAGTCGTCGCGCAGCTCGGCGCGACGCATCGAGGCGCGGGCGAAGAGTCCGTCGACGAGCTGGCGACCGAGTTCGGGATGGAGCTGATAGAGCGCCTCGGAGGCCGAGCCCTCGACCAGGGTCAGGGTCTCGCGCAGGTCGCGCTCGACATCGGCACGCATCCCGCGCCAGTCGAGGAAGAGCTCGAGCAGCCCCACCAGCATCCCCAGCAGCAACACCACCGCCAGGGTGACGGCCGCCTGGCGGAAGGTCAGCCCGCGCCAGAACGGGATTTCGGGCGGGGCTGCGCCCTGTTGCAGGGACGTGTTCAATGGGCCTCCAGGGCGACGGTGCCGACACCATGGGCGCGTCTGATCGCCTCGACCCGCGCCGACTCGGTCGCCAACCAGCGGTCGAAGCGCGCCAGCAACCCGGTGTGCGCCCGGGTGGAGAGACGGTACTCACCCTGTGCCAGCGGCAGCCCGGGATCGAAGGCCAGGGCATCGGCGCGACCGAACAGCCGGCGCGACTGCTCGGCGGCGACCGCGACATTGGCATAGGCGGCATCGATCCGGCCGCTGTGCAGCTGATTGAGCAGCGCGGCAAAGCCGGCGTTCTCGCGCAGCACCGGCGCGCCGGTCTCCAGGCGCGACTGCCAGGCACAGGGGGTGAAACCGACGACGATCCCGAGGCGCTGCACCCGTTCGGGGCCCGCACCCAACTGGTCCGGGCGTACCAGGGTGCCGTCGGTGTAGGAGACCACCGGAGTGCTGAAGTGGAAACGCTCACCGTTGCGCGCCGCACTGCGCCAGTCGGGGTCGTCGGGATAGATGAAATCGACCTCGTCGCGCAGCAGGCTGACGACCATCCGTGGCACCGGCAGCGGCTTGTAGTCGAACTCGATCCCGGCGGCGGCGGCGAAGGCGTCGAACAGCTCGCGGGCGAACCCCTCGAAGCGTCCGGTATGCGCGGCGTGATAGGGCAGATAGTCGATGTTCTCGACCCCGATCACATAACGCTCCCCGGCGGCCTGCGCGCCCCCCGGGAGCAGGATCAGCAGCAGTGCGACCAGCCGCGCGATCATGCGTCTGGAACGCCCTGCTCGGTCGCACCGGGCAACTCGGCCTCGGCCAACTCGACGCGGTTGCGACCGTTGCGCTTGGCCGCGTAGAGCGCCCGGTCGGCACGCGCGATCGCCCGTTCCAGCGACTCGTCGATGGCGACCTCGGCGACGCCGATACTGACGGTCACGCGCAGCCGCGCGCCTTTCCACTGGGTCTCGGCCTCGGCCACCCGCACGCGCAGCCGCTCGGCGACCTCGGCGGCGGCCTCCAGGCGGATCTCCGGGAGCACCGCCATGAACTCCTCGCCGCCGAAACGCCCGGGGACGTCATCCTCGCGCAGCGCGCTGCGAAACAGGGTGCCGAAGTGCTCGAGCACCCGGTCGCCGGCGACATGACCGTGGGCGTCGTTGACCCGCTTGAAGTGATCGAGGTCGAGCAACAGCACCGACAGACCGCGCCGATGACGGGCCATGCGCTTGAGCTCGTGCTCGCCGAGTTCGAGCAGGTGACGACGGGTGTGCAGCCCGGTCAGCTCGTCGACCGAGGCGATCCGGCGCAGCTCCTGCTCGAGCTGCTCGCGCCGCTCGATCTCCTTGACCAGGGTGGCGTTGAGGGTGTTGAGCTCGCGCGCCTGCAGCGACAGGGTGCGGTTGGCGTCGTGCAGGTCGAGCTGCATGCGATCGCTGATGCGCACCAGCCGACGCGACTCGTGATAGCCGTCCTGATAGGCGCGGGCGAGCTGGCGCACCCCGTCGGCGACCTCGTCGAGACGCTCGAGCATCGCCTCGGCCTGACGGATCACCGCCTGCTCGTGGGCATAGAGCGAGAACTCTTCCTCGGGCTCATCGGCGCTCATGATCGGTGCCGGTCAGTCATCATCGAATTCGCAGAGCTCGAACACGGCGTGCTCGAAGTCCTCGCTGAAGTCCTCGCCGAATTCCTGCATGGTGTCGTCCTCGACATGGTAGTGCCAGCGGATGCGCACCCCGCGCCCGGCGCCGGCGGCCCGCTCCAGGCGCTGGAAGATGTTCATCAATGCCTTGGCGCTGCTGCTGTTGAAGTAGGACATGCGCAGCTCGACCAGCAGCGCGGGGGGCTGAGTCGAGTCGGTGGCGAGAAAGGCGTCGAGCGCCTGGATCACCGGACCGAAGAAAGCAGCAGCATCCTCGGGGTAGGACTCACCCTCGATGCGCAGACGGCGATTGGCGAAATCGAACTCAAGCAGCGGCGAGCGTTCGGTCGGTGCGCGATACAGCGTCTCCAACGTCTCCATCCTTCACTCAGATATAGGCCTTAAGACAGAAGAAGGAGCGATCCTCGGTGACTTCCACGAAGCCGAACTCGATCGGATCGGTCGAACGACGCGCGATCTCGATCAGACCGATGTTGCCCCCCCGACTATCGTCCTCCACCGGGGCGCGCAACCGCTCGCGGTAATAGGACTTGAGCGAGTCCTTGTCCATCGACGCGAGTTGCTCGAGCCGGCGTTGCAGCTCGGCGGCCTCGTCACGACACACCATGTTGCCGCAGACGACGAAGAAGCGGTCGCGCTCGCGACCGACCACGACCATCCCCGAGCTGAGTTCGACCGGCTTGCCGAGGTTGCCCTCGACCCGTTCGGCCGAGTAGCGGATGATGTTCTGCACCTGCTCGACGAAGATCGAGAACACCCGCTTGATCACCCGCGAGTCGGCATCCTCCAGACTCATCTTCTGCTTGAGCGCCTCGCCCAGCGAGAACAGGATCCCCTCGGAGAGATAACCGGCGAAGGAGAACACCACCCCGCGTTCCTGCAACTGCCGATGGAAGGCGAAATATTCCGTGGCGATCGACATAGCGAACACGACTCCTCAAGTCGGTGGGACTCGGCCAACTAGGGTAGAGGCTCGACTCCCGCCGAGGCAAGCGGAATCAACCCTCGACAGCCACGCTGCGTCGACGTGACGGCGGCGTCTCGACCTGCAGCGGCAGTCCCATCAAGGCCAGCAGATAGAACAGCAGCGCCACCCTCGGGGCATCGAGCAGGGTGCCGAAGGTCCCCACCGCAAGGAAGCCGAGCAGGGCCAGCCAGACCGTGATCCCGAAGGCCGGCGAGACGACCCGCCCGGCGAGCAGACCTCGGCTGGCGACGAGCAACAACAGCAGCAGCACGGCGAGACCGAGCAGGCCGCGCTCGACCAGCAGATGGACCCAGAGGTTATCGGTGTGCCAACGCTGGTGGTCGAAGTCGGAATAGCTCAGCCAATGGTCGATCCCCGCACCGAAGTCGCCGTTGCGCACCAGTTCGCGTCCGCCTTCGAGCCGTTGCAACGAGACGTCGTCGATGTCGACCAGGGTCTGCGGCTGCTCGAGCAGGCGGTACTCGCGGCGATTGGCGAGGGTCAGCAGCAGCGGTGCGCGCAGTGCCTGCTCGAAGGAGCCGAGGTTGGCGCTGTCGAAGACGAACTCCAGCGCTCGCCAGGCGCCCTCGGTGTCGGTCACCATCGGGGAGAAGGTGACACAGCGTGGGTTCCACTCGCTCGGCGCGATCATCTGACGGTGACACAGACGCAGCTGCAGCTTGAGTTCGGGGGCCTCGGTACGCACCGTCAGGCGCAGCCGATAGGCGGTATTCGGCCGCAGCCGCACCCGTTGTCCGAGCCGCATGCCGCGCGCCCCGGAGAGACGCAGATAACGATTGCCCGCCTCGCTGCCGATCCCCAGGGTACCGAACGCCTGGGGATCGCGCCGCGTCCACAGATAGCGCTCGGGGAAACGCCCGGCGCCGATCCCGAGCAACCGGTCCGGCCAGTCCGCCGGCACGACCGCGAGCGCCTCCTGCCAGTGCGTCAGCCGCGCCTGCAGATCGCTCCCGGCCTCGGCGAAGCGCGCCTCCATGCGACTGCCGAAGAGACTCGGGATGAAGGCCCCGAGGACCACGCACCAGAGCATCATCGCGAGGATGCGATGGCGCGGCGCCAGCCGCGCGCCCCAGTCGCGTTCGAGCCGCCAGCCGATCACCGCCAGCAGCGCCACGCCGGCGACGACGATCGCCATTGCCAGCGGCAGCGGCAGGCTGGTCCACTTGCTGGTCGCCGCGCCGTGAGCGGCCAGCCCGGCCAGCGCCAGCACCACCGCACCACTCAGCCAGTCGAGACGGCGCACGGACACCCCGAGACCGGCGAGCCAGCCCGGCAGCGCCGCGACCACCAGGGCGAGCAGCGCGCAGCTCATCGCCAGCATGCCGCCGGAGCGGAACGACCACAGCGCCATCGCCGCCGAGCCCGCCAGCGCCGCCAGGGTGAGCAGCGCCGCCCCGCGCGACAACACCCGACGCTGGCGCCAGTAGCCGAGCAGCAAGGCCGCCGCCACCACCGCCAGGAACCCGAGATAGACCCCACGCGAGAAGGTCACCACCATCGCATAACAGGCGCCGAGCAGGACGATGGCGGCCAGCCCCTCCCACCAGCGCGAACGTGCCATCAGCAGGGCGAGCACCGCGAACGGCCAGGCGAGGCTGAGATAGCCGTCGATCGCGCCGCCACCGACGTGCATGTCGGCGAAGAGCGCGGTGACGCGATAGGCGGTGGAGAAGTCGAGCAGGGTGCCGAGCAGCGCATAGGGACCCTCGAAGAAGATCAGCTGGTGCAGCACCCCGCGCTCCCACACCACCACCAGCGCGACCCCGAGCAGCCCGATCAGCACCCCGGCGATGAAGCGCCGCTCGGCGCGTACCGGATCGCGACCGCGCGCGGCCAGCCACAGCGGATAGAGCAGCAGCGCCCAGACCAGCCCCTTGGTCAGACGCAGGGCGTTGAGCGGGCTGTAGTAGGAGACCAGCGCGTTGGCATCGAGCTGCGGCCAGGCGCCACCGAGCCCGCGCCAGCAGCCGATCGCGGCGAGCACCATCAGCAGCAGCAGGAGCAACCGGGCGCCGGCGCTCGGGCGCACCCTGCCCCCGCCACCACCGTGCCACAGTCCGGCGGCGAGGGTGCAGAGCAGCAGCGCATCGAAGGCGTCGACGAACAGCCAGCCGCTCCAGGGCGCGAGCTGGAGCAGCGGCAGCGCCACCGGCACCACCACCAGCCAGGCATCGGGGTCGCGCAACAGCACCAGCAGGTAGAGCGCCAGCCCCAGCGCCAACCAGGGGGCGATGGCGGGGAAGCGCAGCAGGAAGGGGATCAGCGCCGCCAGCAACAGCAACGCCGAGAGACGGCGCGTCACTGACCACAGATGATGAGGCGTGGACGGAACGGGGGGTACGACGGACATGGCGTCGGCCTCCTGGCCGGGTGACGACATGGGGCTGGATCCGACCGCCAGCCTGACAAGCGCGGCGGTCGGGTTCAAGCCTGTCGTCGATCGGGGCCTCCCGCCCCGACCACGACAGGCCTCAGTCGTAGAAGAGCTCGGACCAGCGCTGATCGTCGATCAGCGACTGCTTGAGCGTCTCCCACGCCTCCTCGCCGCCGGCCTGCTCGGCCATCACCCGGTTGAACGCCTCGGCGGTCTTGCGCAGACCGGAGATGAACACCTGGGTGTTGGGCTCACGCATCAGCCGCAGGGTCTCCTCGGCATGGGCCTCGAGCCCCTGCGCCAGCGCCTCGGAGGAGCGCATCAGCGGCCGGGTGCCGAGCGCGCGGAAGGCCTTGAAGGTCTTCTCGTCGTAGTAGTTGGCGAGATCCGAGGTCTCGTCGTTGGCATACATCAGGTCGAGACCGGTGCGACCGCCGTAGAACAGGCGCACCTGACCGTTCCAGTCGCCGCGACGCTCGTAGATGTGCTGGGCGAAGGCGCGGAAGGGCGCGATCCCGGTGCCGGTACCGATCATCAACAGGTTGGCCCGGTTGTCGAGCGGCATGCGGAAGGCGCTCGCATAGGGGCCGGTGATGGTGATCTTGTCGCCGGGCTGGGCATCGCACAGATAGTTCGAGGCGATGCCCGGATAACGCTCGCCGCTGACCTCGTCGAGATAGAAGCAACGACGCACCAGCAGCTCGATCACCACCCCCTCGTCGAGCGGCATGGGGCGGGCGTTGGCGATCGAGTAGCGACGCAGGTGCACGGCGTTGCCGAAGGGATGCGGACCCGGCACCAGCACCCCGATGCTCTGGCCCTCGACGAACTGGAAGGCCGGATCGAGCACCTCGAGGGTGAGGTGGCGGACCTCCTCGGTGTCCTCCGGGGTGATGCGCCGCGAGGCCTTGATCAGGGCCTCGGTCTGCGGGCCGCCAGCGGCCTGTGATTCACTCATGTCAGCTCCTTAAACGCTGTCCTGCGGCCCCTGGGGGCCGCGAGAGGGACGCCGATCAGTGGCGATCGGCGTTGCACTCGCCGTGCACGGGACCGGGCACGGCCACCTCGACCTCGCAGTGACCGCTACCACAGGAGCAGCCACCGCCCTCGGGGCGGTAGGGGCCGAGCTGCGGATGACGCCGCGCGAAGCGTGCGTACAGCTGCTGGACCCCGACCCAGCCGGCGAGCACGACGAAGATGATCACCGGGACCAGCAACAGCCTAGCCATGGCTGCCACCCAACCCGGCGAAACCCATGAAGGCGAGCGAGAGCAGCCCGGCGAGCATCAGGCTCATCGCCGCGCCCTCGCTGACCCGGGGCACCCGCGCCAGGGCGAGCTTCTCGCGCAGCCCGGCCATCAGCATCAGCGCCAGGGTGAAGCCGGTGCCGGCGCCGACGGCATAGACCAGGCTCTGCACGAAGTCGTACTCCTTGGCGGTCTGGAACAGCGCCAGACCGAGGATCGCACAGTTGGTGGTGATCAGCGGCAGGAAGATGCCGAGCGAGCGGAACAGCGCCGGGCTGAAACGCTTGACGAACATCTCCACCAGCTGCACCGCCGAGGCGATCACCGCGATGTAGCAGATCAGGCGCAGGAACTCGAGCTGCAGCTCGCCGAGCACCCAGTTGATGCCATAGGCCGCGGCCGAGCTCACCAGCATCACGAACATGGTCGCCAGGCCCATGTTCCAGGCCGTCTCCTTCTTCGCCGAGACGCCGAGGAAGGGACAGATGCCGAGAAACAGCGCCAGTACGAAGTTGTTGACGACCGCGGCGTTGAGGAAGATCAGCGACAGGGGTTCAGCGTGCATATGCGCTCTCCGCGGCGGCGGCCTGCAGTCTGCGCTCCTTGCGCAACCGCAGCCAGTTGAACAACAACAGCCAGGCACCGAGGACGAAGAAGCCACCCGGGGGCAGGATCATCACCACCCAGGGCTGGAAGTCGGCACCGAACAGCGGGATGCCGAGGATGGTGCCGCTGCCGAGGACCTCGCGCACCGTGCCAAGGCTGAGCAGCGCCAGGGTGAAGCCCGCGCCCATGCCGAGACTGTTGATCAGGGTGGTGTGCAGGCGTTGCTTGGAGGCGTAGGCCTCGGCGCGACCGAGGATCACGCAGTTGGCCACGATCAGCTGGATGAAGGCGCCGAGCGCGGCATAGAGCTCGAGGCTGATGGCCTGGATGGCGTAGTCGACGATGGTGACGAAGGTGGCGATGATGACGATGTAGCTGGCGATGCGCACCTGCTTGGGGATCCAGTTGCGCAGCAGCGACACCAGCAGGCTCGAGCACACCAGCACGAAGGTGGTGGCCAGGCCCATGGCGATGGCGTTGACCGTGGTGTTGGTCACCGCCAGCACCGGGCACATGCCCAGCAGCATCACGAACACCGGGTTCTCTTCCCACAGCCCGCGCACGAAGGTGTCGAGCGACAGGCTCTCTTGTTGGTTGGGCAGTTCAGCCATTCATCGGCCCTCGCTACGGTTCGGTTCGGAGAGGAGCGCCAGCTCGCGCTGCAGCACCGGCACCACCCGCTGGGCGGCGTCGTTGACCGCGCGCGCCATGGCGTTGGAGGTGATGGTCGCGCCGGAGATGGCATCGACCTGCCAGGGTTGGGTCTTGGTGCCGTGCTTGACCGGGACGATGGGGTTGGCGAGCGCCGTCCCGGTGGCGTCGAGCCGCGCATCGAGCGCCTCGAAGTTCTTCAGATACTCGGCGTCGGTGGAGATCTTGTCGCCGAGCCCCGGGGTCTCGGTCGACTTCAGCACCTTGCTGCCGATCACGCACTGGCAGGCGGGGTCGTAGCCGAAGAGGAACTGGATGACGTCCTGGTAGCCGCGCGCGGCGCCCGGGAAGGCCACGCCCACCAGCGCGCCGTCATCATCGTAGCCGGCATAGAGATGGACGCCCTCGGCGCCCTCGCCCGCCGGCACCAGCGCATCCTCGGCGGTGAGCACGAAGTCGCGCTTGGCCACCGCACCGTCGAGGACGTGGAACACCGCCTTCTCGGTCATCCGCCGCTGGTTCTCGGCGATGATCGGCAGGGTGAACTGATAGACCAGCACCACCAGCAACCCGGAAAGCATGGCGATGCCGCCGAGGGTGCGCAGCATCGCCCAGGCCGGGGTGCTCGGCGCCGGGGTTTGGATCTGTTGTTCGATCGTCATGAGTCAATGCCCGATAGAGGTTGGAGCCGGCGATTCATGCCTTGGGCCGCGAGCCGGCGCCGTAGACGCGCGGCTGGGTCCAGCCCGAGATCAGCGGACCGAGGGCATTGGCGAGCAGGATGGCGTACATCACCCCTTCGACGAGGCCGCCAAAGAGCCGGATGATCACCGTCAGCACGCCGATGAACAGGCCGTAGATGATGGCCCCGCGCGCGGTCACCGGCGAGGCGACCATGTCGCTGGCCATGAACCAGGCGCCGAGCATCAACCCGCCCGAGCAGAGCACGAACCAGGGCGAGGGATAGAGCGTGGGATCGAGCAGCCAGAAGGGCAGCGCGGTGAGCACGGCGCCGGCCATCACCGAGGCCGGGATGCGCCAGTCGAGCATCCGCCGCCACGCCAGCCACAGCCCGCAGACCAGGATCAGGATCGCCGAGGTCTCGCCCGCGGAACCGGCGATGGTGCCGGAGAACACGTCGCTGAGCGGCAGCTCGATCTGCTGGAACTTCTGCAACGCCAGCGGCGTCGCCCCGCTCCAGGCGTCGAGCCCGAGCCCGGCGACCCAGTCGTCGATCGGCACCGGCTGCATGAACGGCAGGGTCAGGGTCGAGGGGATCAGCTCGGCGAAACGCTCCGGGGCGAAGGCCGGGGTCCAGGTGGTGATCGCCACCGGAAAGGCGGCCTGCACGAAGGCACGCCCGACCAGCGCCGGATTCATCACGTTGTAGCCGAGTCCGCCGAACAGCGCCTTGCCGAGGGCGATGCCGACGAAGGCGGCAACCGCGGCCATCCACAACGGGAAGCCCGGCGGCAGGGTGAGACCGAGCAGCAGCCCGGTGATCACCGCCGACCAGTCGGAGACGGTGTTGCCCTGCCCCGAGAGACGCGCAAACAGCCACTCGGTGGCCACCGCGACCACCGTGGTGGTGATCAGCAGCAGCAGCACGCTGAGGCCGAACTGATAAACGGCGAAGGCGCTCACCGGCAGCAGCGCGAGCACCACCGAGCGCATGATCTGATCAACCGTCAACACCTTCTTGAGGTGCGGCGATGTTCTTATTTCGATGCCTTTAGCCATAGATTTTCGAAACCGCAACGGCGCCGGGGCGCCGGAATATCCTGAGGTCCGCACGCCGCCGACCGGGGTCGGGGCAACGGAGGTCCTGGGGCGCGAGGATCGCCCGATCGACGCCTCGGCGCCGCGCCGCGTGCGCGGCGCCGAGGCGACCGGCGGGCTTACTGCTCATCCTCTCGGTTGATCGCCTTGGCGATGCGGAAATACTGGGTCAGCGGGATGTTCGACGGACACACATAGGCGCAACAGCCACACTCGAAGCACTGGTCGAGATGATAGTGCTCGGCCATCGTCGCATAGTCGCGCACCTGCGCCAGCTCACCCAGTACCGAGGGGTTGAGCGAGATCGGGCAGGCCTCGACACAGGCACCGCACTTGATGCAGGGGTAGACCTTGCGCTCGGCCAGGTCGAGGTCCTCGCGTTCGAGCACCACCACCCCGGAGACGGCCTTGGTCACCGGTACATCGAGCGAGGCCACCGCCATGCCCATCATCGGCCCGCCGAGGATCACCTCGCCGAAGCTCTCCTTGAGCCCGACCTGCTCGAGCAGGAAGCGCAGCGGGGTGCCGACCGGCACCATGAAGTTGCCGGGGCGCTCGACGCCGGGGCCACTGACCGTGACCACGCGCTCGATCAACCCCTGCCCCTTGGGCAGCAGGTCGCCCATCTGCGCCAGGGTGCCGACGTTGTAGACGGCCACGCCGACATCGGCCGGCAGCCCGCCGACCGGCACCTCGCGCCCGGTCAGGCTCTTGATGAGCATGCGCTCGGCGCCCTGCGGGTACTTGCTCTGCACCGCCTCGGCGGTGATCGGCAGGTCCGCGGGGATCTCGCGGCGCAGGTGCTCGACGGCATCGAGCTTGTTGTCCTCGACGCCGATGACGGCACGCTCGGCGCCGGTGGCGCGCAGCACCAGCTGGATGCCGCGCACCAGCGCCGCGGTCTGCTCGAGCATGATGCGATGGTCGCAGGTGAGATAGGGCTCGCACTCGCAACCGTTGACCAGCACCGTCTCGATGGTGCGCCCCTCGGGGGGCACGAGCTTGACGTGACTGGGGAAGGCGGCGCCACCGAGCCCGACCAGACCGGCCTGCTGCACGGCGGCGACGAGCTCGGCGCGCGACATCGCCGCCAGATCGGGGGCACTGTCGAACAGCACCCGCTGGCTGGCGGCCTGATAGACCTTGAGATAGATCGCCGGGGCCTTGGGGCCGGCGGCGGTGGGGGCCAGCGCGATGTCACGGATCACCCCGGTGGCCGGGGCATGCATCGGCACCGAGACATGACCATCGGCCTCGGCGATCGGCTCGCCACGCACCACCTCCTGACCAACTCGCACGGTCGGGATGGCCGGCTTGCCTTTGTGCTGCTCCAGCGGGATCACCAGCTCCGGGGCAAACGGCATGCGTCGAATCGGCTTGTCCGCCGTCAGTTCCTTGTGCTCGACGGGATAGATCCCGTGATCGAAGGTCTTGCGGCGCGGAAAGATGCTGAATAGAGCCATGCGTCAGTACTGCTGTGTGGTCGACACCCGAGGGGTGTCTGGCGAACGGGGGCACGCGACGCCTGACGCGGCGCCGCGTGCGCATTCCTCTAGCGTGGCCCGGCGTCAGGACGCCGGGCAGCCAGGGGCGGCCGACTTACTGGAACTTCTCCGCACGCTTGACCAGCTTGTCGACGCCGGGCTCGGACGGGTTCCACGGGGTGCCGGGGTGGATGCAGGCGGCGCTGCACTTCTCGGCGGCCTTGACGATGTCCTTGAACGGACCGGCCTTGGGATCGACGATCTCGGCCTTGCGCTCGGCGTTGTAGCGGAAGATCGACGGGTTGATGTTGATGCACTCGTCACAGGCGGTGCACTCGGGCGTCTCCACCCACACCGGCTCCCAGTCGGCGCTGCCGTTGGCGCCATTGGCACCGTTGAGACCATGACCGTTGGCACCATTGGCGCCGTGGCCATTGGCGCCGTTGCCATTGCCGTTGCCGATCAGCGCATTGATACCACCGGCCTCGCCGCCGGCCATGGCCAGCAGGTTGGCGGTGAGCTTCTGCGCCATGTCGGCCTTGGCCTCGTTGCGCACCCGATCGAGGTCGATACGGTTGAGCTCGCCGCAGAGTCCGCGCAGCTGCGCCCAGAACTGCTGGCGCTCCTCACAGCTGAGCACCAGCTCCTGCGAGACCAGCACGCGCATCAGGCGGTTCTTGCCGTCGACGCCCCAGATGTAGGGGAAGCGGCCCTCGCGATCGTCCTCGTCGAGTTCGAGGAACTCGGCCAGCGGCACCATGGAGTCGTTCCAGGTCTCCGGCGGCGCCTTGCGGAAGTGCTTGCGGAAGCGGCCCTCGGTGAGCGCGAAGTCGGCGAAGGTCAGCGGCACCTCGAGGCTGGCCGGCTCGCCGTCCTCGTTGGTGTAGTCGATGCTCCAGCTGATCCAGTCGCGCTCGATCTGCGGGTTGCCCTCGATCGAGCAGCACTCCTCGAAGGTCGAGCCGGCATCCGGGTCGTAGCGGAACAGCGGGTAGGCGCGCGACTCGACGGCCATGCGACCCTGACGGTTGGACATGTCGTCGCCGATGCCGTGCTCGGGCTGACAGCTGGTGTAGACGTTGAACAGGGCCGGGTGGCGCGAGTTCAGACCGTCGATATAGCCCTCGAGCAGGTGGGTGAGGTGCGAGGCCGAGCTGTTGAGCACGAAGCTGGTGCGATGCGCCATGCCGATCAGACCCATCTCCTTGCGGATCTCGGTCTTGCCCTTCCACGCCTTGCCGTAGGGGCTCATGTCCGCGACCTGGCCGATGAAGCCCGAGGTACAGGCCTGACCACCGGTGTTGGAGTAGACCTGGGTGTCGAGCACCATGATCTTGACCGGGTGGCCGGACATCAGCGCGCGCGAGAGGTTCTGGAAGCCGATGTCGTACATCGCCCCGTCACCGCCGACGGCGACCACCGGCGGGCACAGCAGCCACTCCTCGTCGCTGAAGTCCTTCCAGCCGAAGTAGGTCAGGTCGCAGGCCGGATCGGCGGCGTTGTAGCGCCCCTCGAGCTCCATGCGCGCCTGGCGGATGGCCTTGAAGCCCTCGCCCATCTTGCGCATGTGGCCCTCGAACAGACCCAGCGCCATCGACGGCGAGTCCTGGAACAGGTGGTTGGCCCAGGGGAAGGGATAGGGGCTGTAGGGGAAGGTCGCGCCCCACACCGAACTACAGCCGGTGGCGTTGACGATACCCATGTTGGCGCGCGGCTGGTTGCCGGTGTACTGCGCCTTGAGCTGACGCAGGGTGTCGAGCAGGCCGGTGACCCACTTCAGCCACTCCGGGTCGACCGGACGCGCGCCGCTGCTCTGATCGAGCTCGGAGGTCAGGCCGCCGAGGGTCAGGTCGCTGTCCTTGTGCTCGTCGAGCGCCTTGGTGATGGCGGCGGTGTTGCTGAGGTCCATGCTCTCGGCGAGCTTGAGCCGGACATGGGTCTCGAGACGGTTGATGAGGTCGTCGAGCTCGGCGAGGTGACGCTTGACGCGCGGCTGCATCAGCGCGGTGACGGTCGAGGTGAACAGGTGCAGCGCGGTCTTCTCGCCGCAGCCCATGCACGAACCGTCGCCCGAGACCATCGACAGATAGTTGGTCTTGTCGAGCAGCAGGGTCTCGAGCGCGCCGACCTTGTCGTCGAGGTCATCGATGCGGATGAAGTCCGGGTCGGTGGTCGGCAGATCGAGCCACATGTCCCAGCGCGCCTGCATCTGCCGGATGCTCTCGTCGGTCTGCGGCTCGGCGACCAGGGCGCCGTCGTTACAGACGTCGATACACTCCATGCAGCCCTTACAGGTGTAGGGGTTGACGGTGATGCTGAACAGCCCGCCGCTGCCCTTCTGCTGCTTCTCGCGGTTGCTCCAGTAGGGCTTGGTGACGGCGAACTGGTAGTCGCCGAGCGCCTGCATCAGCAGCCCGAACTCCTGCTCCAGCGCGGCCTTCTGGCTCTCCTCGCCGGAGAACTCGGCGAGCACCTCGAGGATCGCCTGATCCATCAGCTGACGCAGATCGGCCGACTCGCCGTTGATGTTGATCAGCGCACGCAGACGCTTCTCGACGTTGCGGCTCTCGCGACGCAGGTGCTGGGTGGGCATGCTGCGCTCGACGCGCAGGATCGCCGCCGAGAAGATGTCGGAGACGCTGTTGACCAGACCCGGCAGCGCGCTGTCGGGACACACGGTGAAGCAGTTGCCGCAGGCGGTGCAGTTCTCGGGGATGAACTTCGGGTATTCGAAGCGGATCTGGGTCATGTCGCGATAGACGCCGCTGGCCGCGGGCATCAGCGACAGCGCCATCTGCGGGTCGGCGAGGTTGTCGTTGCCCTGACCGCTGGCGTAGAAGGAGCCGGTCTGCTCCCAGAAGCGGTGCACGTCGCTGATGCCGCCATCGCCCTCGGGCATGGCCTTGAGCATCACCGGCAGCGCCGGCTCCTTGCGCGGCATCAGCTGGCCGGCGACCAGCGGCTTGTCGACGATCTCGACGATCTCGTCGAAGCCGCGCCGCACGATGCGCAGGTTGTCCTGCACCACGCGCTCGCCCTTGGCGCCGAACTTGGCGCGCAGCTGCTCCTCGATGGCCGCAAACAGCCCGGCCTCGTCGAGCCCGGAGCGCTCCATCAGCGGCGAGGCGGCGAAGAAGGCACCCTGGAAGGCATTACCCTGCATGCGGAACTGCAGCTCGGGGTTGGAGGCCTCCTCGCGGGCGATCTTGAAGCCGTCGATGTAGAAGACGCGGATCTCGTTGTCGACGATGAACTTGCGCGCCGACGCCGGGAAGCTCGCCCACACCTGCTCCGGATCCTCCATGCTCGACTGGATGACGAAGCTGCCCTTGCGGTCGAGACCGGCGAGCGGGTTGGAGTGGGTGAACACGTTCGGGTCGGGGCTGAGCACCACGTCGACGTAGGTGTACTCACAGTTGAGCCGGATCGGCTCGGGCGCGGCCGAGAGGAAGTAGGTGGTCGGCTGACCCTTCTTCTCCGAGCCGTACTTGGGGTTGGCGCGGATGTCGTAGCCGAGCAGCTCGTAGAGCGTCATGGCGAGGTTCTTGCCGGTGGTCACGGCACCCCAGCCACCGACCGAATGCATGCGCACCGTCACCGCGCCCTTGGGCAGCAGGTTGGGGTTCTCGCTGCCGCGCAGCGCCAGATCGCCGACGTTCGGGTAGGCGTCCTTGAGGCTCTGGATGCGGATCTCGTCCTTGGGATCGATCGGGTCGCGCACGAAGTCGACCGAGAGATAGAAGAACTTGCGCTGGGCGCCGCCCGGCACCATGTTCTCGACCGCGGCGATCAGCCCCTCGGGCTGCAGGTCGCGCGAGCCGAGACCGTAGCTGGCGGAGTAGAGACGCGGCATCTCGCCGCGGCCATAGCTCGGGTAGTCGGCATAGGCCGGCGCCTCGCCCTTCTCGGCCATGCCGTTCTCGACACACTTGGCCAGCGCCGCGCGCACCTCGCGCATGATCGGCAGGTCCTCGGCGAGCGGCTGGTCGGTGCGCTCGAGCACCGCAACGCCCTTCTTGCCCTGGATCAGGGCGGCGATCAGCTCGCCCGGGAAGGGCCGGAACATGGTGAGGTTGATCACGCCGACCTTGATATCGCGGGTCTCGCGCAGATAGTCGGCGACCGCCTCGGCCTGGGTGACCATGCTGCCCTGACCGAGCAGCACGTAGTCGGCGTCCTCGAGACGGTAGCCCATGGCGCGGTGATAGCGCCGGCCGGTGAGCTCGAAGAACTCATCCATGCACTGGTCGGTGATCTCGGCGATGTGATCGAAGAAATAGGGGCGCTGCGCCGCGACCGCCTGCATGTAGGCGTCCTGGTTCTGCACCGTACCCGAGGCGACCGGGTTGTCGACGTCCCACACCAGCGGCACGCGCCGGCGAGTGGGGCCGTAGGCGAGGCGCTGGGCCGGGGTCGGCGACTCGATGATGTCGTCGGGACGACCGCAGAACTCCTCGACCAGGGCGCGCTCGGGGACCTGCAGCGGCTCGATCAGGTGGGTGGTGAGGAAGCCGTCCTGGCCGACGGCGGCCGGGGTCAGGCTGAGCTCGGCGACCTTGCGCGCGATCAGGTTGAGGTCGGCGGCCTCCTGGGCGTTCTTGGCAAAGACCTGGAAGAAGCCGGTGTCGTCGATGCAGTGGTAGTCATCGTGCGCACAGTGCACGTTGAGACTGGCCTTGGTGATGGCACGCGCACCGATGTTGAGCACATAGGGCAGACGCTTGCCGACGGCCGCATACAGCGACTCGTGCATGAAGGCCACACCCTGAGCGGAGGAGAAGTTGACCGCGCGCAGGCCGCTCATCGACATGCCGGCGGTGACCGCGGCGGCGGCGTGCTCGGACTCGGGCTCGACGAAGATCAGCGGCTGCCCGGAGACATTGACGTGTCCCTTGGCGACCTCTTCGGCCCAGAATTCGCCCATCTGGGTCGAGGGGGTGATCGGATAGGCACCAGCGGCATCGGATGCCTCGCGCTCGCACATGATTACGGCAGTATTGCCGTCCATCGCCATACGGGTGCCAGGATACTTGTACTGCTTATCGTCTTTCTTTCCGAACATGGGCCTTCTCTATTGTTGAACCACCGAGACGCCGGCGTCGGGACGCCTGTGCGCAAAGCGGGTTTGGATCAGAATTCTTGCGCTCCGAATCGAGCGGCCTGGATCTTTTTATTGGAGGCGGGGCGTCGGCCGCAGCTCGATGCGGCGCGACGCGGGCCGTACGCGCGTCAAGCCATGGGTAGTGCTGCCTTGCGTACGACCTTGCGGGCATCGCGCCCCTTGGTGACGGCGCCGCCCGGCTCGAGCCAGACGATGGCCCCGGTCGGACAGCGCTCGATCGCCACCTTGGAAGCGAGCGCGTTCTTGTCGTAATCGAGCACGGCGAGGTTGTCGCGGATCTCGATCAGTCCTTCGGGAGAGTCCTGGACACAGCGGCCACAGGCGGTACAGGCGACCTCGCACTGGTGCTCGACCTCGTCACCGGCGTCCAGGCTCTTGCAGGCGACCCACAGCCGGTGGCTGACCGGGTGGATGCTGAACAGGTCCTTGGGGCAGACGCTCACGCAGTCGCCGCAGGCGGTGCACTTGTCCTCGTCGACCACCGGCAGGCCATGGGCGTCGAGCGAGAGCGCGCCGAACTGGCACACCTCGACACAGTCGCCCATCCCCAGACAGCCCCAGGAGCAACCCTTGCCGCCACCGCCGACCAGGGCCGCGGCGCGACACGAGGAGATGCCGCCGTAGGAGGCACGGATATAGGCGACATGGTCACCGCCGGCGCAGGCGAGCCTTGCCACACGCTTCTCGGTATTACCCAGGGAGACGCCGAGGAAGTCGGCGATGATCTGGTTGGTGTCCTTGGCGTTGACCGTGCACTTACCGGGTTCGACCTCGCCCTTGACGAGCAACTCGGCGAAGGTGCGACAACCCGCTTCACCACAGGCGCCGCAATTGGCCTTGGGGAGCAGATCCTCGACTTGATCGATACGAGGGTCTTCGTAGACATAGAAGCGTCTGTTCGCCACCACCAACATCAGGGCGAGCATGAGGCCGAGCGCGGCCATGAATCCTACTGCGGTCAGGATGGTTGCCATATTACTACTTGAGATTCCGGCGAAAGGCGGTCTGGACAATTCGGCGCCCGGGATGCGCCGAGGTGCGCGACAATCACGCTGCCTGGCCGACAGACCAGGGGCCGTGCCAGAGAGCGGAGCGTTGCCACGGCCAGAAAAACCTGTGGGAGTTTACGAAATTATGATCTATTGACTTTCGTAATTATATAAATCGTAAGTATTAGGTAAAGCAAGAAAAGATTCTTGCAGCAATCGATTCTCACTCCACGACAATTCGCAAACTGCCACGCATCAGGGTGCACGCATTGGCGACGACGCCCACGCGCGCACCCTGCCGATCAACGCAGCCGGGTCTCGATCCCGCGCTCGCGCAGATAGCTCTTCACCGCTTCGATCGGGACCTCGCGACGATGGAAGATGCCGGCCGCGAGCGCGGCCTCGGCCCCGGTTCGCTCGAACACCTCGGCGAAGTGCTCGACACAGCCGGCGCCGCTGGAGGCGATGACGGGGATGCGAACAGCCGAGCGTACCGCACCGACCAGCTCGAGGTCGAATCCGGCGCCGGTGCCGTCGCGATCGATCGAGTTGAGCAGGATCTCACCGGCACCGAGACGCTCACACACCCGCGCCAGCTCCACGGCGTCGATATCGCGTCCCTCGCGCCCGCCCTTGACGGTGCACTGGAACCAGCAATAGCGCTCGCCGTTGGGGCCGGGCTCGGCGGTCTCGACGGTGTGGTGACGGGTCTCCTCGGGGCGCTCGACATAGACCCGGCGCGGATCGATCGAGACCACCACCGCCTGATTGCCGTAGACCTCGGCGATCTGCTCGATGGCGCTGGTGCCGTCGCCCTCGCCGCCGCGCGCGAGCGCCTGCTCGACGATGTGCACCGCCTCGGAGCCGATCGAGACCTTGTCGGCGCCGGCACGGAAATAACGGTCGGCGACGTCGAGCGCCGAGTAGTGGGTGCCCTCGGCGTCGGAGAAGGCGCGGATGCCCCCGCCGATGGTCAGCGGCACGAACACCCGCTCCGAGGCGCGCTCGAGCACCTCGAGCATCGGCTGGTCGGCGAGCGGGAAGTCGCGAAAACCGGTGATGTTGAGGAAGGTCACCTCGTCGGCGCCCTCCTCGTAGTAGCGCGCGGCCAGCTCCACCGGCTTGCCGAGGTTGCGCACCGCGCCGGACTCGCGCACGTCGTACTGATCGCCCTTGGTCACCACCAGATCGCCGGCGTCGTTGGCACGCACGTCGAGACAGGCGATCACGCGCCGCGCCAGCTTGGTCGGCGCCGCCGCGGCCTCGCGCACCGCCGGGGTCTCGGGCACCGCATCACCGGCAAGGAAGCGGCGCAGCAACCGCAACCCCGCCGCCCCGCTCTTCTCCGGGTGGAACTGCACCGCGCCGACCTGACCGCGCTGCACGGCGCTGACGAAGGGGCTGCCGTAGTCGCTGCTCGCCAGCACCCAGTCGGCGTTCTCGGCGCTCTGCTCGGCGCGGAAGGAGTGGACGAAGTAGAACTTCTCGCCGGCATAGTCGGCGAACAGCGGCGAGTCGCGCTCGACGCGCACATCGTTCCAGCCCATGTGCGGTACCGCCAGCTCGCTGTCGTCGAAGCGGCGCACCTGCCCCGGGATCAGCCCCAGGCCGGCGACCCCGGGACACTCCTCGCTGCCCTCGAACAAGGTCTGCAGACCGATGCAGATCCCCAGATAGGGGCGTCCGGCGGCGAGATATTCGCGCAGCGGCTCGACATAGCCGAGTCGGTGCAGGCGCTCCATGGCCGCGCCGAAGGCGCCGACGCCGGGAAAGATGAGGCGTTCGGCCTTGAGGATGTCCTCGGGGCGTTCGATCTCGGTGAGCGAGAAGCCGAGTGCGTGAATGGCGTTGCGCAGGCTACGGACATTGCCGGCGCCATAGTCCAGGAGCGAAATCATAGCTAGAGTCCGAGACGGTCCAGTGGTGTTGACAGCGGGCGCCCGGCGGACCCGGGCGCAGGCGGGAGCGAGGCCTCGTCCCACGGCGCGGCGGCAAGCCCCGCGCGGCAATCCCCCGTGAGGACGCGACGGGCCGCGTGGCACGGAAGCCGGTCAGTTTAACCGCAACCGCGGCGCAGATCAGTCCTTATCTTGACCACAGGCGCCGCCGGCGAGCAACGAGAGCGTGCGCGCCAGGGTGTTCTCGAGGATTGCGCGCGCATGCGCGGTGGAGCGATAGAGGGCGGCGTGGAGCAGTGCGTTATCGCTGCTGCGGCTCTCACACTCGGCGCCGTAGCGCTCGAAGGCGGCCAGCGCCTGGATCAGGTCGACGAGATGACGCGGACACTCGCAACGGGTATGCGAGGCGGCGGCGATCTCGATGAGTTCCGAGTCGGAATAGCGCCGCGGCGGCGGTCCGTAGCCCAGTTCGGGATCGAGACCGGCCGCCGCGACCCCGGGCTGCAGCGACAGACAGCAACGGGCCAGCTCGGCGGTGGTCAGCGGCGCGCGGCGCGCGCTCATCCCCAGCGCCTCGAGCCGGCTCAGCGTGGTGCTGCTGGAGAACACATAGACCACCACGGTACGCGCCGCCCCGGCATGCATCTGCAATCGCCGGAGGTCGTCGAGCTGATCGAGATGCAGCGTCGGCTGCTCGACCACCAGGACATCGGGACACAGCGTCAGCGGGTCGGCGAGGAAGCTCGTGGCGGTGTCGAAGGCGCGCTCGAGCACCACCTCCTCGGGCAGCCCGCCCTCGAGGCGCAGCCGCTCGCCCAGCGCCGCGCCGACCACCATCACCCGGCACGGCGGGCGGACGCTCGCCATCGGGTCGAGCAGGTCCGGCCCCTGCAGGCGTCCGCGCAACTGGCCGAGATCGAGCCGCGCCACGCTGCCGATGGCATCGCCGCGATCGACCAGACGCTTGATCAGGGTCAGGCGTGCGACGTCCTCGGCGCTGTAGAGACGGACCCCGGAGGGCGTGCGCGCCGGGCTGGCCACCGCGTAACGTCGCTCCCAGACCCGCAGGGTCTCGGCCGGCACCCCGGTCAGCTGGGAGACCGAACCGATGCGAAACCGCTGCTCATCGAGCTGTCTGTCGTGCGCTGTCAACCGCCCCTCCACTGATCTCATCAACCGACAACCATTATGAGGCCTCGCGCGCGCGCCTCCACCCCGTCGCCATTCGCCACTCGGGTAATGCGAGCGGACCCACGAATGCAGTACGATTGCGCGCTCGAACGAACCTCCACCACCACTACCACTTCTTCCATGGGGATCGCGCACGTGCGTAAGCTCGCCAACCTCCTCCTGTCGCTGTCGCTCTGGGCCGTGGCGCCCCTCGCTCTCGCCGAGGAGCAGGTCCATCTCTACAACTGGAACGACTACTTCGCCGAGGACACCCTCGAGACCTTCGAGGCCGGCACCGGCATCCGCCCGGTGCTCGATCTCTACGACGCCAACGAGATCCTCGAGGCCAAGCTGCTCGCCGGCAGCAGCGGCTACGACCTGATCTTCCCCACCGCGCGCCCCTTCGCCGCGCGCCACATCCGCGCCGGGCTCTATCTGCCGCTCGACAAGTCGCAGCTGCCGGGACTGGATCGACTCGATCCCGAGATCATGGCCAGCCTCGCCGAGATCGATCCCGACAACGCCCACCTCGTCCCCTACATGTGGGGGACCTCGGGGCTCGGGATCAATCGTGCCAAGGTCCGCGAGATCCTCGGCGACCAGGTCCCGCTCGACACCTGGGCGCTGGTCTTCGACCCGCAGATCGCCGCCAGGCTCGCCGGTTGCGGCATCGCCCTGCTCGACGACCCGACCGAGGTCTTCTCCGCCGCGCTGGCCTATCTCGGCAAGGACCCCAACAGTCTCGAACGCGCCGATCTCGACGCCGCCGCCGAGCTGATCAAGGGCGTCTATCCCCATATCCGCTATTTCCACTCCTCGCAGTACATCAGCGACCTGGCCAACGGTGACCTGTGCATCGCCCACGGCTACTCGGGCGATGTGCTGCAGGCCCAGGAACGCGCCGACGAGGCCGGCAAGGGGGTCGAGGTGATCTATCGCATCCCGCGCGAGGGCGCGGCGATGTGGACCGACGTGATGGCGATCCCGAGCGATGCGCCCAACCCCGAGGCCGCGCACGCCTTCATCGCCCACCTGCTCCAGCCCGAGGTGATCGCCGCCGTCTCCGACTACGTCTACTACGCCAACCCCAACCTCGCGGCCACGCCGCTGGTCGAGACCGCGCTGCGCGAGGATCCGGGCATCTATCCGCCGGCCGAGGTCAAGGCGCGGCTGTTCGTGCCCAACCAGCGCAGCGATCGCGAGATCCGCGACCTCAACCGCCGCTGGACCCGGCTCAAGGCCAACCGCTGACGTGGCGGAGCGCAACTCGTCCATGCCCATCGCCCTCGACCGCCGCAACCTCGACACCTGGCAGGACCCCAAGGCCACGCCCTATGTGCGCATCGAGCGGGTCAGCAAGCGCTTCGGCGAGCACCATGCCGTCGAGGACCTGAGCCTCGACATCTTCAAGGGCGAGTTCTTCTCGCTGCTCGGCAGCTCGGGGTGCGGCAAGTCGACCCTGCTGCGGATGCTCGCCGGGCTCGAGTACCCGACGGCGGGGCGGATCTATATCGACGGGGTTGACGTCACCGACGTGCCGCCCTACTCGCGCCCGGTCAACATGATGTTCCAGTCCTACGCGCTGTTTCCGCACATGACGGTGGCGCAGAACATCGAGTTCGGGCTCAAGCAGGAGCGGCTCGGGCGCGGCGAGCGCGCCGAGCGGGTCGACGAGATGCTCGAACTGCTGCGCATCGCCGAGCTGCGCCGGCGCAAGCCCGAGCAGCTCTCCGGCGGCCAGCGCCAGCGCGTGGCGCTGGCGCGCAGCCTCGCCAAGCACCCCAAGCTGCTGCTGCTCGACGAACCGCTCGGGGCGCTCGACAAGCGCCTGCGCGAGAACACCCAGTTCGAGCTGGTCAACCTCCAGGAGCGACTCGGCATCACCTTCATCACCGTCACCCACGATCAGGAAGAGGCGATGACCATGTCGACCCGGATCGCGGTGATGGACGCGGGTCAGATCATGCAGGTCGACACCCCGACGGCGATCTACGAGTACCCCTCGTGCCGCTTCGTCGCCGAGTTCATCGGCTCGATCAACCAGTTCGAGGGCAAGGTGGTCGAGAGCGACGGCGACCAGCTGCTGATCGAGACCCGGCTGGGCCGACCGATGCGGGTGCGCAACTTCCACCCGCTCGCCCTCGGTACCCCGGTGACGCTGGCGGTGCGACCGGAGAAGATGCGACTGTGTCTCGACTATCGCGAGGACGGCGTCAACCAGCTCCGCGGCGTGGTCGAGGACATCGCCTATCTCGGCGACGTCTCCATCTATCGGCTGCGCGTCGAGGGCCAACGCGTCGAGATGACCCTGACCAACACCCAGCCGCGCACCGAGCAGGTGCTGACCTGGGACCAGGAGGTCGCCATCGAGTGGTCGCCGACCAGCGCGGTGGTGCTGACCGAATAGCCCGAAGCGCGCGCCGCGCCATGCACCACACCCGCCCGCGCCGCACCGGCCCGGGCGGGTGCAGGCGTTGCGCCAAACCGCCCCGAGGCCCCAGCAACGCCAGCGCCTCTGGCCCAACCCGCTCAGGAACCACCCCGACACACCGCGATGCCCGCACCTCAAGACAACCCACCCGCACGCCGCCAGCGCCTCAGCCGCGTCGTCAACATCGGCCTGCCCTATCTGTGGCTCGGCGTGTTCTTCCTGCTGCCGCTGCTGATCGTGCTGCAGATCAGCGTCGCCGAGCCACGGCTCGGCCAGCCGCCCTACACCCCGCTGTGGGAGTGGCTCGAATCGGGCGTGCTGCAGATCCAGGTCAACCTGCAGAACTTCATGCTGGTGTGGGAAGACAGCATCTATCTGACCGCCTTCCTCAACTCGCTGTGGGTGGCGCTGGTCTGCACCCTGCTCTGTCTGCTGATCGGCTATCCGATGGCCTATGCCATCGCCACCGCGCCGCCGCGCTGGCGCATCCCGCTGCTGATGCTGGTGATCCTGCCGTTCTGGACCTCGTTTCTGATCCGGGTCTATGCCTGGATCGGCATCCTCAAGACCAACGGTCTGCTCAACCACCTGCTGCTCGCGCTCGGGGTGATCGACACCCCGCTCAACATCCTCCACACCCAGACCGCGGTCTATATCGGGGTGGTCTACTCCTATCTGCCGTTCATGATCCTGCCGCTCTACGCCAATCTCTCGCGCCTCGACCCGACCCTGCTCGAGGCCGCCGCCGATCTCGGCTGCCGGCCGCTGCGCGCCTTCGTGCGCGTCACCCTGCCGCTGTCGCTCGCCGGCATCGTCGCCGGCAGCATGCTGGTGTTCATCCCGGTGGTCGGCGAGTTCGTCATCCCCGACCTGCTCGGCGGCCCGGAGACGCTGATGGTCGGCAAGCTGCTGTGGACCGAGTTCTTCGGTAATAAGGACTGGCCGCTCGCCGCCGCCCTGGCGATCGTGCTGCTGGGGCTGCTGGTGGTGCCCTTCGTGCTGATGCAGCGTCTCGAGCGGCGCATGGAGGACAGCGCATGAGACGCCGTCGCTGGCCCCTGCTCAGCCTGCTCGCCTTCGGCTACGCCTTCCTCTACGTGCCGATCCTGTTGCTGATCGTCTACTCCTTCAACGAGTCGCGACTGGTGACGGTGTGGTCGGGTTTCTCGATCAAGTGGTATCGCGAGCTGCTGCACAACCAGCAGCTGCTCGAGGCGGCCTGGCTGAGCGTGCGCATCGCCGCGGTCAACGCCACCCTGGCGGTGGTGCTCGGCACCCTCGCGGCCAACGCCCTGGTGCGCCACGGCCGCTTCCGCGGCCGCAACGCCTTCGAGCTGCTGCTCACCGCGCCGCTGGTGATGCCCGATGTCATCATCGGTCTGTCGATGCTGCTGCTGTTCGTGGCCATGCAGCACGGCCTCGGCTGGCCCGACGGGCGCGGTTTCACCACCATCGCCATCGCCCACATCACCTTCTCCACCGCCTATGTCGCGGTGGTGGTGCGCACCCGTCTGGCGCAGATGGACGCCTCGCTGGAGGAGGCGGCGATGGACCTCGGCGCGCGTCCGCTCACCGTCTATCTGCGCATCACCCTGCCGCTGATCGCCCCGGCGCTGCTCTCGGGTTGGCTGCTCGCCTTCACCCTCTCGCTCGATGATCTGGTGATCGCCAGCTTCGTCTCCGGCCCCGGCTCGACCACCCTGCCGATGGTGGTCTACTCGAGCGTGCGCATGGGCGTCTCGCCGCAGATCAACGCCCTCGCCACCCTGATCGTGGCCGTCGTCACCCTGGCGGTGATCATCGCCGGGGTGACCTCGCTGCGCGGTTCACGCACGCAACGCCGTCGTTGAGCGATGCCCGCCCCGACCGGGGCGGGTGCGATGCGCCCCGGTCCTGCCCCTGATCGCGGACCGGATGGCGTAGACATCCAATGGTTCACAGAGAGAATCTGGACGATCCTCTAGAGTTAGCCGGTTAGCCAGTTAGCCGGCTCGTCGACACAAGGAGCAAGAATGACCGACCAGCGCCCACCCCGCACCTCGATCCGAACCCTGCTGATCGTATTGCTCGCCGTCAGCGTCGGGGCCCTGGCCATCCTGGGTGGGGCCATCCTGTTCGCCAATACCGGAATGCGCGACAGTCGTGCCCAGCTCGTCGAGCTCTCGCGCGCCCAGACCCACCAGGGCAACATCCTCGGCGCCCTGCAGGCGCTGCTCACCCGCCAGACCGAGGTGCTCGCCAGCAGCGATGCCGAGCAACTCGAGGCCCTCACGCCACGCGCCCCGATCGCGCAACGGCTCGATCGCGGGATCTCGGCACTGCGCCGTGCCACCACCGACGCGGACGCGCCACTGCAATCACTCGAGACGGCACTGACCACCCTGCTCGACGCCGATGAGCGGGTCGCCGGCGAGATGCTGCGCATCCACCGGCTGCGCGCACAGCTCGCCGGCGTCGGCAACGACCTCGACCAGGCCTTTACCGCATTGCAGTCACACATCGCCGAGCTGGTCGAGGAGCTGGCCTTCCGCAACGCCAGCGCGCAGATCATGCTCACCCGCGCGCTGCGCGCGCCGACGGCCGATGACGCGGCGCTCAGGGAGGCGGCCAAGCGGCTGCTCGACGACCGGGTGCGGCGCGCCGCCCGACTCGGCGGCGAGCTACAGATCCAGACCGCCCAGCTCGCCACCCTTGCCGGCCTGCTCGGCAGCGCCGAGCGCCATCAGGCGCTGATGAGCCTGCATGACAATCGCCTCGCCCCGGCACTCGAGCGTCTCCGGGTCACTCTCGATGAGTTGCGCACACTGCTCGATGATGCCGACACCGCCTCGCTCGGCGCCGAGCTGGCGCAGGATCTCGACGCCCTCGCCCGACGCATCAGCGCCGAGCAGGACTCCTTGTTGTCGCTGCGCGCGGCGCTGCTGCAGGCCCGTCAGGCCCAGGGCGCGGCGCTTGCCGAGCAGCGCACCGCCACCGCGACCATGCACGACAGCCTCGCGGCGCTGGAGCAGAGCACCACCGCGGCTCAGCAGGCGGTGTTCGCCGACAGCGATCAGGAGATGCAGCACATCGCCCGCACCACCCTGACGATCAACCTCCTGGCCGTATTGCTGGTGCTCGCCATCGGCGTGGCCATCCTGCGCTCGGTGCTGCACCCGCTACGCGGCGCGATCGCGGCGATGCGCGACATCGGCGAGGGCGAGGGCGACCTCACCCGCCGTCTCGCCCACTCGCCGGTGCGCGAGATCGACCAGCTCGCCGACGCCTTCAACCGCTTTGCCGAGAAGATGCGCGCCCTGGTCGGCGAGGTCGCCACGGCCAGCGCCACCACCCTCGACCACACCCGCCAGACCGCCGAGATCGCCCAGCGCATCAGCGAACGCGCCGACGCCCATCACGGCGAGGCCGATCAGGTCGCCGCAGCGCTCAGTCAGCTCTCGAGCAGCACCGCCCAGGTCGCCGAAAGCAGCGAGCGCGCCACCGAGGCTGCCGATCGCGCCCAGCAACGAGCGAACGATGGCCGCGAGATCTCCGCCGACTCGCGTCAGGCGGTCGAGCACCTTGCCACCGAGGTTGCGGGCATGGCCGAGCAGTTGCGCCAGCTCGACGCCGATACCCGCGACGTCGACCAGGTGTTGACGGTGATCCACGCCATCGCCGAGCAGACCAACCTGCTTGCGCTCAACGCCGCGATCGAGGCGGCGCGCGCCGGCGAGGCCGGGCGCGGCTTCGCCGTCGTCGCCAACGAGGTCCGCACCCTGGCCACCCGCACCCAGCGCTCGACCACCGAGGTCGGCACCATCCTCGAGCGCGTCCGCGCCGACGCCCAGCAGCTGGCGCAGGGCGTCAGCACCAGCGAGGCGCGCGCCGAACAGGCCGTCGAGCGCACCCTCGCCGCCAGCACCCGCTTCGCCGAGATCGCCGACCTGATCGACACCATCCGCGCCCAGAGCGGCGAGATCGCCACCGCGGTCACCCAGCAATCGGCGGCGACCAACCAGCTCGACGGCCAGGCGCGCAACATCACCGACAGCGCCTCGCAGATGCGCAGCGGTGCCCACGACGCGGCCCAGATCAGCGGCGATCTCGCGCGCCTGGCCGAGGGTCTGGCCGACACGGTCTCGCGCTTTCGCATCGAGGAGACGTCACACGCGTCCACCGAGCGACGATGATCTGTCGCAACCAATCGACGAATCCGCCTTCTAAGGGGGCGAGGGTTTGGGCATGCTGAGTCTCGGCGGCGCATCCCGATCCCTCGTCACCGGGACCGCCGACACGTCGCCCGGGTAACGCGGGCGCGACCTCGTCGCGATCGCGGCAGCAACGACGGGGCGTCGGACCGACGCCCGCACCGTCCGCCACCGACACAGAGATCATGACCCATCATTGCTCACGTCCCCGTCCAACCCGCTGGCTGGCGGGCGCCCTGCTCGCGCTCGTGACGAGCCTGCTCGCCCCCGTGGCGAGCGCCGTCGAGACCGCGCGCGATCATGAATGCCTGCGCTGTCACGCCATGTCGACCCTCGCCTATCGCGAGCCCGACAGCGGCGAGATCCGCAGCCTCGCGCTCGACCCACAGCGGCTCGATCACTCGGTACACGCCGAACTCGCCTGCAGCGACTGTCACGCCCGTGGCTATGGCCGCTATCCGCACCGCGCCAAGCTCGCCGACGAGCAGCTCGGCTGCGTCGAGTGTCACGCCGACGACCCGGCCGACGCCACCTACCGGCTCGATCGCATCGCCGAGGAGTTCGCCGCCAGCGTCCACGCCAGCTCCGATCACCACAAGCTGCGCCAGTTCGACTGTCACAGCTGTCACGATCCGCACGCCTTCCGCGCCTCCCAGGTCGGCGACGACCTCGGCGCCATCGTGCGGCGCGACAACCAGACCTGTCTCGACTGCCACCACCGGGTGACCGACCCGCTACGCGGCTCGCACGCCTGGCTGCCGCAGCGCGACGCCCACTGGGCGGCGGTGCGCTGTATCGACTGCCACACCCCGACCACCCCCCAGGCCAGTCACCAGATCCTCGCCGCCGCCGACAGCAGCAAGCGCTGCGTGGCCTGTCACAGCCGCGACTCGCGACTGCGCGAGGGGCTCTATCGCTACCGCCTCGCCCAGGACCGGGCCGAGCACGGCTGGCTGACGAGCCTGGTGCGTAACGACGCCTATATCGTCGGCATGAGCCGCAGCCCGCTGCTCGACGCCCTGAGCCTCGCCATCCTCGCGCTGGTGGCGCTGGTCATCGCGCTGCACGGCTATGGCCGCTATCGCCTCGCCCGCCGCCGCAAGGAGAACGACCGATGAGCACATCCCCACTCTATCCACTGTGGCTGAGGGCCTGGCACTGGTACAACGCGGCGCTGTTCCTGGCGCTGATGGTCAGCGGCGTGAGCATGCACTACGCCGGCACCGACTGGCTGCTCGGCTTCAACCAGGCGGTGGCGATCCACAACGTCTCCGGGACATTGCTCGCGCTCGGCTGGATCGCCTTCGTCCTCGCCAACCTCAAGAGCGACAACGGCCGTCACTATCTGCCCCGGCCGCGCGGACTGGTGCGGGATCTCTGGGTGCAGGCGCGCTACTACGCCTACGGCATCTTCCGCGACGAGCCCCATCCCTTCCACGCCGGGCCGGCGGCCAAGTTCAACGTGCTCCAGCAACTGAGCTATCTCGGTGCCATGTACCTGCTGATGCCGCTCTTGATCCTCAGCGGTCTGGGCTTCCTGCTCTCGCCGCTGCTGCCCGAGACCCTGCTGGGCATCAGCACCCTGTGGCTGGTGGCGATGACCCATGTGCTCACCAGCTATCTGCTGGTGCTCTTCCTGCTCGTGCACGTCTACATCATCACCATCGGCGACAGCCTCACCGCCAATCTGCGCGCCATGCTCACCGGTGAGCACGGCACCTCCGACGACACCCAAGAGACCGATCGGCACGCGTCATGAAGCACGTACTCGCACCCCTACTCCAGACCAGACGCAGGCGCCTCCTGCTCGCCGGGGCGCTGGCGCTGCTCGCGCTCTATCTCGTCTACCGGCTGCTCTATCCGGTGCTGTTCGACGCCTACGTCGGCAAGATCAACGCGCCGCTGGACTACGCCAGCTCGCGTGCGCTCACCGACCAGGCGTTCGAGCGCATGGCACGCGACCTGACCGAGGAGGCGCGACGCGCGCGCGCCGCCGAGCGGGTCGAGGCCGAGGCCGAGTCGGCGTTCGCCCGCGAGGTGCGCATCGAGATATTGATGAACACCCCCTCGGTGGTCCGCGCCACCGAGCCGAGCCATATCAAGTACTTCCGCGAGGCCGGCATCCGTCGCTACGAGGGTCCCAAGACCTGTCTGCAGTGTCACGCCACCATCGAGGTCACCCACGGCGACGGCACCACCTCGGTGGTCGACACCCTCGACGACCTGGTCAACTCGGTGCACTTCAAGTTCCAGAGCGACTCGCCCGGCTTCTCGACCTACGGCTACGACGGGCGCGAGGTCAACGCCCCCGGCGAACGACCGATCCCGGTGGGCAAGATCAACCGCGCCTGCGGCATCCCCGGCAGCTTCTCCTGGACCGGCTGGGCGGCGTTGATCGAGAGCCGCCCGGAGCACGCCGAGGGCGAGGTGGTGCTGCGCAGCGAGGGCTGCGGCCAGTGTCACATCGGCGGCAACTACCAGCCGGCCACCGAGAAGATGATGCCGATCGGCGACGTCCCGACCGAGGCCAAGGCCGGGATCGACTGCCTGATCTGTCACGCCACCGACTACGACATGAACCAGCGCTATGTCATCGAGGACGCGCACGGCCTGCGCTGGAACCAGGACCGCAGCATGCGCGCCGCGCTCACCGTCGGCCCGGTCACCAGCGACAACTGTCTGCGCTGTCACCAGCACAACATGGGCGGCGACGCCTATCACGCCAACCAGGCCGCCCAGGCACTCGGCGAGCGTCACCAGCGCCTGCTCCACCAGGGCGCCAAGCGCGGCAACCCGTTCAGCCCCGAGGCCGACGTCCACGCCGCCGCCGACATCCAGTGCACCGACTGCCACGTCCCCGAGGGCCACAAGATCCCGCGCGGGCGCTTCGGCGTCGACCTGGTCGCCAACGACCTGCCCGACAAGGAGGTCGCCTGCGAGGGCTGTCACAGCCGCGCGCCGCACAACGCCTCCGAGCACAAGGCGCTGCTCAACGGCCATATCGACCGCCTCGCCTGCGAGACCTGTCACATCACCGCGCTCGAGGACAACAACGTGGTGCTGCGCGATTGGGTCCACCCGACCTGGAACGCCGAGGAAGGCATCTACGAGCCGACCGACATCTACCGCTCTGGCGCGCCCGGCAAGGGCTTTACCTATCTGTGGTTCAACGGCAACGGCACCTTCCTCGCCAACGCCCTCGGCAGCAACCCCGATGGCGACGGCAGCTACGACCCGCTGATGGCGCAGATCACCCGCATCGACGACCCCGAGGTCATCGCCGCGGTGCGCGCCAGGGCCGAGGCGCTCAAGGCCGACTATCCCGAGATCGACGTCGAGGCCTATGTCCGCGCCGCCACCGATCCGCTCTCCCAGCTCACCCCCGAGCTGCTCGCGCAGCGTCGCGCGATGATCGAGCGCAACCTGCGCCCGGTGATGGAAGGCGGCAAGAGCCGCATCTATCCGTTCAAGCTGTTCAACGCGATGATGTACGAGGACACCGCCAACCAGGGTCCCTTCGGCGCCATGATCCTGCCCTTCGACTACGCCACCTACTACGCCACCGGCGACAGTCGCGCGGCGGTTGTGCAGGCGCTGCGCGACCCCATCGTCCAGCGCATGTACCAGACCCCGTTCAAGGTCTACATGATGGACGAGTTCATGGCCTACTTCGGCGTGCTCGATGGCTGGACGGCGAACTACCCGCTCGACGAGACCGGCCGGCTCGGCCCCCAGGTCGAACCGCACTGGATGCGCCAGATGGGTACCCTGATGGTCAACCACGGCATCCAGCGCGAGGCCCACGGCTGCGCCGACTGTCACGCCCCGGACGGGATCATGGACTTCCGCGCGCTCGGCTACGGCGAGCGCCGCGCCGCCGAGCTCGAACAGCTCGACGGGCTCGACCTCGGGCGCATCGACGAGCACTGACAGGGACCCTTTCCACCACCAACGATCGACGGGCCGCCACCGGGCGGCCCCGAGGAGACCCCCATGCGACTGCTGCACACCATGCTGCGCACCGGCAACCTGCAACGCGCCATCGACTTCTACACCCAGGTCCTCGGCATGCGGCTGCTGCGCCAGAAGGACTATCCCGAGGGCGAGTTCACCCTCGCCTTCCTCGGCTACGGCGACGAGTCCGACCACACCGTGCTCGAACTCACCTACAACTGGGGCGTCGAGCACTACGACCTCGGCAACGGCTACGGCCACATCGCCATCGAGGTCGAGGACGCCCAGGCCGCCACCGCCCGCATCCGCGCGCAGGGCGGCAAGATCCTCCGCGAGGCCGGCCCGATGAACGCCGGCACCACCATCATCGCCTTCGTCGAGGACCCCGACGGCTACCCGATCGAGCTGATCCAGGCCGGTCAGCCGATCGGCTGACACCCCCGCCCCCACACAGGCCCCGGCGATCACCCCAGCCCCCGGCGCACGTGATCGCCGACACCACCTCCTGCACCGGGAGCCAGCCCGGACCCTGTGTCGGCCACCCCGACGACCACTCCCCCCTTCCGAACACCGCCCCACCTGGGTGCCCGGCCGCTGGAGCCAGCCTGGATTAAGGATCGTCAAGAGAAGCAGCCACGGCTGCGCCAGATAATCGACAAAAATTATCTATAACAAAAAATATTTTATAATCATCCGGCATCTTCGGATTTAAGGATTGAAGCGCTGAGATGGACCGTCAGAACCCAGTTCTCTCCCCCGTACCGCCCCCCCAGTCGACAACACACCGCCAACGGATATCGGCCCATCTCGACGCAGCCCGCCGGGCCCGTCGACACGGCGACCCCACCACCGCCGTCGCACACTTGCGCGCCGTGCTCGAGCTGCAGCCCGGTCATGTCTCGGCACTGAACAATCTCGGCAACACCCTGCAGTCCACGGGAGACCTCGAGGCGGCCCTGGCGTGCTACACCCAGGCCATCGAGCAGGCCCCAGAGCAGGCGATCCTGCACTGCAACCTCGGTGGACTGTGGCAGCTCCAGGGCGACCCCGAACGCGCCATCACCGCCTACCGACACGCCATCGAACTGCAGCCAGCGCTTCATCTCGGCCACTACAACCTGGCCAAGATCCTGGCCGCACAGGGCGAGTTCGTGGCGGCCGAGGCGGCCTATCGCGAGACATTGCGGCACGCGCCCGAGCACGCCGAGGCCCATCTCGAACTCGGTCAGCTCTACCACGGGTACGGGTTCATGCCCCGCGCGCTGCACCACTATCGAACGTCACTGCGACTGAAGCCCTCGGCACAGGGCTACAACGCCCTCGGGGCAGCGCTGCAGGAGTGGGGCAATCTGCGCCTCGCCCGCGCGAGCTACCGGCGCGCCCTGCGCCTCGACCCGAACTTCGAGCAGCCTCGACACAACCTGGCCCAACTGCACGAGGCCCTCGGTGACCTGCAAGCCGCCCGCACCGACTACGAGCGCGCCCTGGAGGCCGCGCCGGACAACGTCCGGCTGCACTACCAGCTCGAGACCATCCGGCGTCGTCAGGCCGACTGGGAGGACGGCGCGGCACGCCGAGAACGGCTGCGCGCGGTCACCGAGCGCTATCTGACGGGCGAGACGCCGGGCGACGAACCCCCGCTGTTGAGCGCGCTCGCCCTCGACCTGCCGCCCGACTGGTATCGGGCGCTCGCCGAGCGCGCCGCGCGCCGGTTGGCACGGCAGGCCAGAGCGCTGGGCACCACCTTCGCCCCTCCGAGCGACCCGCATCCGGCGCGACTGCGCATCGGTTATCTCTCGCCGGATTTCCGCTGTCATGCCGTCGGCACCCTGGTGGCGGGGCTGTTCGAGCACCATCACCGTCCCGAGTTCGAGATCCACGCCTATGCCCTGGTCCCCGGACGAGACGTCTGGACCGAGCGCATCCGCGCCGGCTGTGACCACTACACCGATCTCTCACGCGCCTCCTCGCTCGCCATCGCGCAACGCATCCACGCCGACGGCATCCATCTGCTGATCGACCTGGCCGGCTACACCACCCATGCACGCCCCCTGGTCCTGGCCCTGCGTCCCGCCCCGATCCAGATCCAGTACCTCGGCTACCCCGGCACCCTCGGGGCGGACTTCGTCCCCTATCTCATCGCCGACCGCCACCTGATCCCGCCAGCACACAGCGCACACTACAGCGAGCAGGTGATCCGCCTGCCCAACGCCTGGGCCTGTGCGCCGCTGGAGGTCGGGGAGCCGGGTGAGGGACGGGCCGAGTGCGGGCTGCCGCAGTCCGGCGTCGTCTATTGCTGCCACAACGCCATCCACAAGATCGCCCCCGAGACCTTCACGCTGTGGATGCGTATCCTCGCGCAGGTGCCCGACAGTGTGCTGTGGCTGCTCGACGGCGAGCGCACCGGCAGCAACGCGCGCTTGCGCGCCACCGCCGCGGCCGCCGGCATCGATCCACGACGGCTGGTCTTCGCCCCCAAGCGGCCACACGCCGAGTACCTCGCCCGCTACCGCCTGGCCGATCTCTTCCTCGACACCCCGGCCTACAACGCCGGGGCCACCGCCGTCGGCGCACTGTCCGCCGGGCTGCCGGTGCTCACCTGTCCGGGGACGCACTATGCCGCGCGCATGGGCGCGAGCCTGTGTCATGCCGTGGGACTGCCGGAGCTGGTCTGCGACACGCCCGCTGACTATGTCGAGCGCGCCGTCGCGCTCGGGCGCGATCCGGCGCGACTCGCCGCGCTCGGACGACGCCTGAGCGCTGGCCGCGACGCCGCGCCACTGTTCCGACCGGCCGAGTTCGTCACCGCGCTCGAAGAGACCTACCGCACCCTCTGGCACGACTACCGCCTCACAGCCACCGCCCCCCGGACGTCCCCATGACCGACCCACGCCCCAGGCTCCAGGCCTCTCCCGGGTTCTGGCACTGGCTCGCGCGCCAGCGCGTCAGTCTCGCCTTCACCACCTATCAGACCAACCGTCTGTTCCTCGTCGGGCGGACACCGGAGCCCGGGCGGTTGGCGCTGCACGAGCGCTTGTTCGACAAGCCGATGGGGCTGTTCTGGCAGCACGACACCCTGACCATGGGCTGTCGCTACCAGATCTGGCAGCTCGACAACCGACTCGCCCCGGGGGCGAGTCACGAGGGCGGCGACCGGCTCTACGTCCCCCGTCAGTGCTGGATCACCGGGGACGTCAACGCCCACGACCTCGTCATCGACGGCGAGGGACGGGTGCTGTTCGTCAACACCGACTTCAGCTGTCTGGCCACCCTCGACCCGGACCACAGCTTCGTCCCACTGTGGCAACCGCCGTTCATCACCCGGCTGGCCGCCGAGGACCGCTGCCACCTCAACGGCCTGGCCCTGCAGGACGGCGCACCGACCTGGATGACCGCCTGCAGCCGCACCGACACTGCCGCCGGCTGGCGCCATCACCGCCACGACGGCGGCTGCGTGCTGCACCTGCCGAGCAACACGGTCGCGGCCACCGGGCTGTCGATGCCGCACTCGCCGCGCTGGTATCGCGACCGGCTGTGGCTGCTCGACTCCGGCAACGGTGCGCTGGGATACCTCGACGAGGGGCGCTTCGAGCCGGTGGCCGACTGCCCCGGCTTCGCGCGCGGGCTCGCCTTCCACGGCGACTTCGCCCTGGTCGGGCTCTCGCGACTACGCGAGCGCAGCTTCGGCGGGCTGGCACTCGAGCAGCGGCTCGCCGCCGACGGTCGACGCGCCCAGTGCGGGCTGGCCGTCATCGACCTGGTCCACGGACAGGTGCTCGAGTGGTTGCGCTTCGACAGCGTGATCGAGGAACTCTTCGACCTGGTGGTCATCCCCGAGGCGCGTCAACCACGGGCGCTCGGACTGCAGGACGACACCATCGAACGCCTGGTCAGCTTCCCCGGGAGCGCCGGGCTGGTCGTCACCAAGCCGACGCTCAAGCGGCCGGGACAGGGTGCCCCGCCACCGACCGCCGGCCTGCCGCGCGCACCGGCGCACGACCCGGCGATCCGCTTCCAGCAGGTCCACCACCTCAGCCCGGACAACCTCGCGCCCTATGCCGCGCTGACCTGGCCGCGGCTCGATCAGCGCTGGCACACCCAGCCACCGGACGGCGAGATCGTCGGGGTCTCGGCGGTGATCGGCGACGCCCTGATCGGGCTGGCCGTTGCCGAGTGCCGAGCACCGTCCGATCACGCCGAGCTGATCTCGCTGTTCGTGCTGCCCGAGTACCGCGGACGCGGCGTCGCCACCCGAATGCTCGCCCATCTGCGCCGGACGCTCGGGGTAGCGCTGCGCGAACCCGGGATGAACGGATGACCCGACCAGCGCCCCCGGGCGATCGAGACACCGGACCACGCGGTCATCACGTCATGGGGCTGTCATGGCATGAGCACCGAGGTCACCGGCACGGCAATGCCCCGACCCGACGTCCCGAGACGGGCCGTCAAGCGACCAACCAGCGCGCGACGCCACGCGACCGGACGACCGACCGATTCCTGATTACGCGCGTATCAATCGCCACTGCTTTCACAAGGAGCTGAGATGTCGACCCCCAACTTCCCATCCTCGCAGACCAACCCACTGGGACTGAGTAACGTCGGTGGCTATGCCACCCCGACCTTCGCCGACATCGATGCCGACGGCGACCTTGACGTCTTCGTCGGCAATAACTTGGGCGAACTCCTGCTCTTCACGAACACCGGCGACGCCAGCAACCCGGCCTTCAGCTCAGCGATCACCAACCCCTTCAGCCTGAGCAATGTCGGCAACGGTGCAACCCCGAGCCTGGTCGACCTCGACGGCGATGGTGACCTCGATCTCGTCGTCGGGAACTGGAGCGGCGACCTCCTGTTCTTCGAGAACACCGGCACGGCATCCGAGGCCGCCTTCGCCTCCCCCGCCACCAATCCATATAACCTCACGATTGCTGGGAGCAATGCCACCCCTGCCTTAGCCGACATCGACGACGACGGACACCTCGACGCCTTCGTCGGCAACGAGCATGGTGAACTCTTGTATTTTCACAACACGGGCAGCGCCACCCAGCCGGACTTCGCCGCCCCCTCTGCTTCACCGTTCGGCCTGAGCCCGGTCGACAGAAGCACCAAGCCAACCCTGGCCGACATCGACGGTGATGGCCGGCTCGACCTGCTCGTCGGCGGCTACAGCGGCGACATCTGGCTGTTCGAGAACACCGGCAGCACGAGCGAACCGGCATTCGCCAGCGCAGCCAGCAACCCATACGGGTTGACCGACGTCGGCCTCTATAGCTCACCTGCCTTCGCCGACCTCGACGCCGACGGCGATCTCGACGCCCTGGTCGGCAACTCCGACGGTGACCTGCTGCTGTTCCGCAACGAGCCCCTGCCCGGCGTCACCCTGAGCCAATCCTCGGTCGAGGTCACCGAGGGCGGTGCCACCGCCACCTATACCCTGGTCCTCGACACCCAGCCCAGCGCCGACGTCACCGTCACCCTCGACACCACCAACGATCAGGTGAGCGTCGATCAGACGACGCTCACCTTCACCCCGGAGGACTGGGACACCCCGCAACAGGTCACCGTCACCGCCGTCGACGACAGCGTCGGCGAGGGTCCGCACCGGGGCGTCATCAGCCACACCGTCACCGGCTACGACGGGGCGGCGATCGACAACGTCCAGGTCGCTGTCACCGACGACGACCTGCCGACCGAGGAGCCGACCTTCCTCGCCCCACAGACCAACCCGTTGGGACTGGACAACGTCGGCACCTATGCCTCCCCGACCTTCGCCGACATCGATGCCGACGGCGACCTCGACGTCTTTGTCGGCAACAACTCCGGCGAACTCCTGCTCTTCACGAACACCGGCGACGCCAGCAATCCAGCCTTCAGTTCAGCGATCACCAATCCCTTCGGTCTGAGTGATGTCGGCGACAAAGCAACCCCGAGCCTGGTCGACCTCGACGGCGATGGTGACCTCGATCTCGTCGTCGGGAACTGGGACGGCGATTTCGTGTTCTTCGAGAACACCGGCACGGCATCCGAGGCCGCCTTCGCCTCACCCACCACCAACCCATTCAAGTTGACGAACACCGGCCAATTCAAGTTGACGAACACCGGCCCATTCAAGTTGACGAAAACCGGGTATGGTGCCGCGCCCACCTTCGCCGACATCGACAGCGACGGGCGCCTCGACGCCTTCGTCGGCATCGACATTGGTGAACTCTTGTATTTCCACAACACGGGCAGCGCCACCCAGCCGGACTTCGCCGCCCCCTCTGCTTCACCGTTCGACCTGAGCCCGGTCGACCGCTACATCAAGCCAACCTTGGCCGACATTGACGGTGATGGTCGGCTCGACCTGCTCGTCGGCGGCTACAGCGGCGACATCTGGCTGTTCGAGAACACCGGCAGCACGAGCGAACCGGCATTCGCCAGCGCAGTCAGCAACCCATACGGGTTAACCAGCGTCGGCGACTTGAGCTCACCCGCCCTCGCCGATCTCGACGCCGACGGCGATCTCGACGCCCTGGTCGGTAACTCCGATGGTGACCTGCTGCTGTTCCGCAACGGCACCCCGCACGGGGTGACACTGAGCCAATCCTCGGTCGAGGTCACCGAGGGCGGTGCCACCGCCACCTATACCCTGGTCCTCGACACCCAGCCCAGCGCCGGCGTCACCGTCGCCCTCGACACCACCAACGATCAGGTGAGCGTCGATCAAACGACGCTCACCTTCACCCCGGAGAACTGGGACACCCCGCAACAGGTCACCATCACCGCCGTCGACGACAGCGTCGGCGAGGGTCCGCACCGGGGCGTCATCAGCCACACCGTCACCGGCTACGACGGGGCGGCGATCGACAACGTCCAGGTCGCCGTCACCGACGACGACCTGCCGACCGAGGAGCCGACCTTCCTCGCGCCACAGACCTTCCCACTGGGACTGGGCCACGTCGGCTCCTCTGCCTCCCCGATCTTCGCCGACATCGATGCCGACGGCGACCTCGACGTCTTCGTCGGCAATGTCAACGGCGATCTACTGCTCTTCAAGAACACCGGCGACGCCAGCAATCCAGCCTTCAGTTCAGCGATCACCAATCCCTTCGGTCTGAGTGATGTCGGCGACCAAGCAACCCCGAGCCTGGTCGACCTCGACGGCGATGGTGATCTCGATCTTGTCGTCGGGAACGACGCAGGCGACCTCGTGTTCTTCGAGAACACCGGCACGGCATCCGATGCCGCCTTCGCCTCACCCTCCACCAACCCATTCGAGTTGACGAACATCGGGAATACTGCGGCGCCCACCTTCGCCGACATCGACGGCGACGGGCGCCTCGACGCCTTCGTCGGCAACCACACTGGTGGACTCTTCTATTTCCACAACACGGGCAGCGCCACCCAGCCGGACTTCGCCGCCCCCTCTGCTTCACCGTTCGACCTGAGCCCGGTCGACCGCTACATCAAGCCAACCTTGGCCGACATTGACGGTGATGGTCGGCTCGACCTGCTCGTCGGCGGCTACAGCGGCGACATCTGGCTGTTCGAGAACACCGGCAGCACGAGCGAACCGGCATTCGCCAGCGCAGCCAGCAACCCATACGGGTTGACCGACGTCGGCCTCTATAGCTCACCTGCCTTCGCCGACCTCGACGCCGACGGCGATCTCGACGCCCTGGTCGGCAACTCCGACGGTGACCTGCTGCTGTTCCGCAACGAGCCCCTGCCCGGCGTCACCCTGAGCCAATCCTCGGTCGAGGTCACCGAGGGCGGTGCCACCGCCACCTATACCCTGGTCCTCGACACCCAGCCCAGCGCCGACGTCACCGTCACCCTCGACACCACCAACGATCAGGTGGGGGTCGATCAGACGACGCTCACCTTCACCCCGGAGGACTGGGACACCCCGCAACAGGTCACCGTCACCGCCGTCGACGACAGCGTCGGCGAGGGTCCGCACCGGGGCGTCATCAGCCACACCGTCACCAGCACCGACGCCGGCTACGACGGGGCGGCGATCGACAACGTCCAGGTCGCCGTCACCGACGACGACCTGCCGACCGAGGAGCCGACCTTCCAGCCCCCACAGGTCAACCCACTGGGACTGGACGACGTCGGCGCCTTTGCCTCCCCGACCTTCGCCGACATCGATGCCGACGGCGACCTTGACGTCTTCGTCGGCACCACCACCACCATGACAGTCAACAACGGCGGTGGTGATGGCAATGGTGTTAACGGCATCCTGTTCTTCGAGAACACCGGCGACGCCAGCAATCCGGCCTTCAGTTCAGCGATCACCAATCCCTTCGGTCTGAGTGATGTCGGCAACGGTGCAAGCCCGAGCCTGGTCGACCTCGACGGCGATGGTGATCTCGATCTCGTCGTCGGGAACTTGGGCGGCGATCTCCTGTTCTTCGAGAATACCGGCACGGCATCCAGCGCCGCCTTCGGCAACGCGCAAACGACCGCCTTCGGACTCGAACAAAACAGCCAAGCGTATGATTTCGCCTTTGCCGATCTCGATGGCGACGGTCTCGTCGATGCCTTCGTCGGCAACGACTCTGGTGAACTCTTTTATTTCCACAATACGGGCAGCGCCACACAGCCGGACTTCGCCGCCCCCTCTGCTTCACCGTTCGGCCTGAGCCCGGTCGACAGAAGCACCACGCCAACCCTGGCCGACATCGACGGTGATGGCCGGCTCGACCTGCTCGTCGGCGGCTACAGCGGCGACATCTGGCTGTTCGAGAACACCGGCAGCACGAGCGAACCGGCATTCGCCAGCGCAGTCAGCAACCCATACGGGTTAACCAACGTCGGCGTCTATAGCTCACCTGCCCTCGCAGACCTCGACGCCGACGGCGATCTCGACGCCCTGGTCGGCAACTCCGACGGTGACCTGCTGCTGTTCCGCAACGGCACCCCGCCCGGGGTGACACTGAGCCAATCCTCGGTCGAGGTCACCGAGGGCGGCGCCACCGCCACCTATACCCTGGTCCTCGACACCCAGCCCAGCGCCGACGTCACCGTCACCCTCGACACCACCAACGATCAGGTGGGGGTCGATCAGACGACACTCACCTTCACCCCGGAGGACTGGGACACCCCGCAACAGGTCACCGTCACCGCCGTCGACGACAGCGTCGGCGAGGGTCCGCACCGGGGCGTCATCAGCCACACCGTCACCAGCACCGACTCCGGCTACGACGGGGCGGCGATCGACAACGTCCAGATCGCCGTCACCGACGACGACCTGCCGACCGAGGAGCCGACCTTCCAGCCCCCACAGGTCAACCCACTGGGACTGGACGACGTCGGCGCCTCTGCCTCCCCGACCTTCGCCGACATCGATGCCGACGGCGACCTTGACGTCTTCGTCGGCAATGACTCCGGCGACCTCCTGTTCTTCGAGAACACCGGCGGCGCCAGCAACCCGGACTTCAGCTCAGCGAGCACCAATCCCTTCGGCCTGAGTAATGTCGACAATTATACTGCCCCGAGCCTGGCCGACCTCGACGGCGATGGTGATCTCGATCTCGTCGTCGGGAACTGGAGAGGCGACCTCCTGTTCTTCGAGAACACCGGCACGGCATCCGAGGCCGCCTTCGCCCCACCCACCACCAATCCATTCAACTTACCGTCCACTGGGATGCTCCTCGCCACGCCAGTCCTTACTGACCTCAACGACGATGGACGCATCGACGCCTTTGTCAGTTATTACAATGGCAAATTCATGTACTTCCAGAACACGGGCAGCCCTACCCAGCCGGACTTCGTCACCTTTGATTCACCTTCATTGCCTTTCATGGATCTGTGGGTCTACCCAGCACTGGCCGACATCGACGGCGATGATCTATTCGAACTGCTCGTCGGCAATTCTGACGGTGATATCTTCTTATTCGAGAACATCGGCAGTGTGACTGCCCCGAGTTTCGACTTTACCGTTATGAATCCATATGGGCTGAGCGATATGGGCTTACAGATCTCGCCCGCCCTCGCCGATCTCGACGCCGACGGCGATCTCGACGCCCTGGTCGGCAACTCCGACGGCGACCTGCTGCTGCTTCTCAATGGGGAGACGAGCGGAGGGGGCGGCAGTGGATCGACCCCGGACCGCGACGATGAGGGTGATGGCGATCTCTTCGTCGGCGAGGACGGCGCCATCCTCGACAACGGTCGCATCGACACCGGGCTCAACCCCACCGAGAGCTTCACCGACACCACCCTCGACGGCGCCCCGGTGACCACCGGCACCACCACCGACAGTCGCACCGGCGAGGACGTCGCGGTGGTGGTCAGCGACCCGAGCGCCCCCGGCGAGCGCACCGACGTCGATCCGACCACCCCCGAGGTCGACATCCCGATCGGCGGGCTGGTGGTGAGCAAGCCCGAGTCGCTCGGGCTGATCGCCACCAGCCGGGTGAGCACCGAGCGCAGCGCGCTCGAGACCCTCACCGGCGGCGACGACGCCGCAGCCGACCCCGAGGAGGCGGCCGGACGCGCGGCGCTGATCGATTCGCTGGAGTCCCGCGCCGCGGGCGGCGGCGTCGAGGTGGTGCAGGTCACCCCGGTGTGGCCGAGCGAGGGGGGTGCGGGGGATGCCCCGCTGCGCCTGACCATCGACCTCGGCGACGACAGTGGCAGCGACGCCCGCCCGACCCTGGTGGTGGTCGACACCAGCGCGCTCTACGATGCCGCGGGCGCCCCCCTGGGGCCGGTCGAGATCGTCGTCGCCGGCGCCGGCAC
>NZ_SMDC01000015.1:13954-87349 GCF_004343155.1 Marichromatium gracile | reverse complement strand
GATACCAAGGCGTATCGGACAAGGAGACGAGCGCGGCGCGGGGACGAGTCATGGGGCATCTCCGCTGGAGGTGTTGGGAGAAGCGTAGGAGAGCGCCTTGGGGGCGTCAACGGTAAGTGGGTGTCCTTACGGTACTTACTAAGTGGGTGTCCTTTTCAACCGGTGTCCTTTTCAACCTTTTCCAACCTTTTCCAACCTTTTCCAACCCTTTTCAACCCTTGGACTGCATCGCTTCGATCAGCTCTGTGCCCAGCATGCCATCGAGCATCGTCTGATCAAACCCAGAACCCCGCAGACCAACGGCCTGGTCGAGCGCTTCAACGGGCGCATCGCCGAGGTGCTGGCCACCACACGCTTCGACTCCGCCCTGAGTCTGGAACAGACCTTCACCCGCTACGTCCAGGTCTACAACCAGCATATCCCTCAGAAAGCGCTCGGGCACATCACTCCGATTCAAGCGCTCAAGGAGTGGGCGCAGAAACGGCCGGAGCTATTCAATAAGCGGGTTTACAATCTCAAGGGACTTGACAAGTAAGTAAGTGGCTTGCTGGTTGAGGTTATGGTCAATGTGTAATTACAGTATTTGTAGGTATTAAGGATATAACTAATAGACAGGCCATTGTGTAGTTGAATAATTGGCGGCGAACAGGATTTTTTAAAGCTTTTCTTAAGCTAGAGCCAAAAAATAGCCACGCTCCTACACAGGGAAAGGATACCGCAAAAAATGTTGAAGCTAGTATGATTGTTTGGTTGTAGAAGGTGGCTCCACCGCTGGTAAATGCCGCAACTGCTCCTATGGATACTATCCAGGCTTTCGCATTGACAAGTTGAAATAATGCGCCTTTAATGAATGAAAGAGGCTCGCTTGAATCGCTCAAGGTTGTGTCCCCTCCTGAGCGGGCGATTAACCATGCTAAGTGCAGCAAGTAGCTAACGCCAATGATTTTTATAATTAAGTACAATTCTGGATTTAAGTGAAAAATCCGGCCCAATCCTAGTCCTACGAGCAGAAGCATGGATGAAAACCCAACACATATGCCAGCTAGCAGTGGAAGGCTTCTCGTTATTCCATAATTCATGCCGGATGTCATTATTATAATATTATTAGGGCCGGGTGTTAGTGTAGAAGAAATGGCGAATAGTATTATTGCTGTTAGGTTTTCCATGTATTTTTATTTTTCCAGTCCATGGAGGTTATATGCCCGCTTGCTAAATAGCTCTGGCTGTTTCTTCGCTCACTCTTCGAGTGCTTGATTGGGAGCGATATGTCTGAGCGCTTTATGGGGGATGTGTTGGTTATAGACCTGGACGTGACGAGTGATGATCTGCTCCAGACTCGGGCGAAGTCGACGCGTGTGGTGGCCAGCACCTCGACAATGCGCACGTTGAAGCGTTCGACCAGGCCGTTGGTCTGCAGGGGGAGGGATCAGATGATGCTCGATGGCGTGCTGGCACAGACCTAATCGAAGCGATAGTGTCCGGAGCGAAACCAACCTACCCCCCCACATCCACAGCCCTAACCTCTACCCCAACCCCCAAACTCCTCACCCAAATATCCAACCCTCGAATCCCCTCCGGCAGCGCCTTCCGTGCCGTCACGGCCTCGGCCCGGGTGGGATAGAGGCTGTGGATGAGCACGTACCAGGGCTTGCCCTGGTAGGTCTCCTGGCGCCAATAGAGACGATCGGGCAGGTCCTGTTCGCGGATGAAGGCTTCCAATCCGTCGCGGGAGAAGGCGCCGAGCAGTTGGATGGCGTAGCTCGGTGCGTCGAGGGTGATGATCGGGGCGTTGTCGTCGAGCGCCGGTTGGGTGGCAGGCGTCTCGGTGGTCTCGGTTGTTGCGGCCTCGGTCGGGGCGTCCGGCACCGCCTCGTCGGCGGGAGCTGGCGCGATCGTCTCGGTCTGGACGGGCGTGGGCTCGGCGGGTTGTGTCTCGGGCTCCGCTGAGACGCTTGACGGTGCCGGGGTCTCCGGCTCGGGCTCGGGAGGCGCAGCCTCGACGGTCGTCGGGGTCGTCGCCTCGTCGGTCTCGATGACCGCCGGCAGGCTCGGCGTGACCGGGGCCGGGGGGAGGCTCTGTCGGGTCACGCGCAGGGGCTGCTGCGTCTCGTTGAGCGCGACGCTGTCGGTGAGCGAGGCCGAGGGGCGGGCCGGGGCCGGGGGAGTGATCGCGGGCTCGGCGGTCGTCGTCGGCTCGGGCGCGGCGCGCAGCTCGCGGGCGAGCTGTTCGATGGTGACAGAGAGCGCATCGAGTTCACGCTGGACCTGGGCGTCGGACTGAGGGGTGCCGCTCGGACGACCCTGGATCGCGGCGATGCGCTCGACATGCTCGGCGAGCGCCTGGCGTTGGGCATCGAGCTGACGGTAGGCGAGGGTGAGGGCGAGCGCGATGCCGATCAGCAGCACGACCAGGGTCGCCAACACCAGGGTGCGCCAATGCCGCAGCCGACGGTCGAGCAGGGTGCGGTGGTTGAGCAGGGCGCGCTGGAGCTGGGCGGTGGTGAGACGACGATCCTCGTCCATGTCGCCGAGCCGGTTCAGCACCGTGTCCTGCAGCTGCTTGAGATCGCGCCGCTGTTCGGCGACGCCGACGGCGAGCTTGGCGATCTGCGCGGCCTGTTGGCTGATCCGGGTCCGGGCGGCGACGTCTTCGGCGCCGGGTCTGGGGTCGGACGCCGTTGATGTGGCCTGGGCCTGGATGTCCGGCTCGGGGGTGGTGGTATTGTCCATGACGATCTGCCCCGCTACTGATCTGGGCGAGCGTGGGCCTGGGCTGTCCCGCCGTTCGAGCAGGTCGCGGGCGCCGGCCTGGGTTCGGGATAAGGCGTCGTTGGACGGGGCGCGTCTGTCGCCGTCGGCTGACCGTCCTGGGGGAAGAGTATCGGTGTCTGGTCGGTCGAGGGCAAGCGTCGGTGGAGCGGTGGTGCGTCCCTGCACCGGGCCGGGAGCGGCTGCTCCCTTGGCCTGACCGCGCAGGGCGCGCGGCCCGGCCAGCGATCAGGAGATCGAGACCAGCTCCAGGGCGAAGGTGAGGTCCTTGCCGGCGAGCGGGTGGTTACCGTCGATGGTGACCTCTTCGTCGTTGAACGCCTTGACGGTGAAGGAGACGTGCTGACCGTCGGGACCCTGGGCGTGCAGCACCATGCCCTCGTGCAGGTCGATGTCGGCGGGGATGGCCGAGCGCGGCACCTCCTGCGTCATCTCGGGACGGTACTCGCCGTAGGCCTGGGCCGGGGGGATGGTGACGGTCTTGTTCTCACCGACGCTCATGCCCTTCACGGCCTCCTCGAAGCCGGGGATGATGCCGCCAGCGCCGATGGTGAACTCGATCGGCTCGCGTCCGACCGAGCTGTCGAACTGGGTGCCGTCCTCGAGGGTGCCGGTGTAGTGGATCTTGACGGTATCGCCGAGCTTGGCTTCAGACATGGGATGGTCTCCCGGAGTTTGGGGTGCATTGCGCCGACCGGGGCAGTCCGGCAGGCGAGCGAACGGAGGTCTCGGGTCGAGGGCTGGGAGGGGGACGAATCGCGCCGTCTTGCGGTCTGCGGGAGACGCGAGACGATCGAAGGAACGGGACGCCGGCCGAGACCGGTCGCTCCACCGAGGGGATGGCGCCCCGCCGAGGCCCGAGTGGTGGACGCGGCGACGGGTCGACCCGATCGGTTGCGTTGTTCGTCGCGATCGGTCTCTCCCAGGGATCCTTCGATGACGCGAGGCTCTCTGGGCGCACTCTAGAACAGGGTGGCGGTGAGTGCAAATCGCCGCCAGCCGCCAGTGGATTGACCACAAAGCCACAAAGGGCGCGAAGGCGAAAAGGGCGATTAGCTTTCTGCCGCCAGCCGCCAGCCGCCAGCCGCCAGCCGCCAGCCGCCAGCCGCCAGCCGCCAGTGGATTGACCGCAAAGCCACAAAGGACGCGAAGGCGAAAAGGGCGATCAGCTTTCTGCCGCCAGCCGTCAGTCCTCAGCCACCAGTGGATTGAACCGCAAAGAGACTGTCTTGCCCGTCAACCGCCGACCATACACACCAGGCTCCCCTACAGGAGGCTGGATGCTGATCGCTGGAAGCTGATTCGAACCGCACAGACTCGAAGGGCACGAAGACGCGCAAAGAAAAGAAGAGAATCGCCTCCAGCGATCAGCCACCAGCGGCCAGTGGCTGCCTGTCCTCGAGCGCTAGCGCGTTACAGCTGGGGGTCAGCAGGGCCGTCATCGAGGGCACAGATGCACTGGCGGCTGGTGCTACTTCGACCGCGACCATCACCGCCACGTCTCGCTGACAGGATGGCGTACAACGCAACATCCGCGAGGCGCTCGGAAACGCGTGCGGAGCTGGCCGACAGCGCCCACTGGCGACTGGAGGCTGCAAGCTGAAAGCTTCAACCCCTTTGCGCCCTTCGAGTCTTTGCGGTTCACCCATTGCGGCTCCCGGCGCTGCCTCTAGCGCAGTCGCGCGAGGATGGCGCGAGCGCGGTTGGCGGGGACGGCGAAGCCGATGCCGACGTTGCCGCCGGCCGGGCCGATGAGGGCGGTGTTGATGCCGACCACGGCGCCGCTGAGGTCGATCAGCGGGCCGCCGGAGTTGCCGGGGTTGATCGAGGCGTCGGTCTGGATCAGCTCGCCGAAGCGGTTGTCGGCGATGCCGCTGCGCCCGACCGCGCTGACGATCCCCGAGGTCACCGTCTGGCCCAGACCGAAGGGGTTGCCGATGGCGATGACGAAGTCGCCGACCTCGAGCCGGTCGGAGTCGGCGAAGCGCAGCGCGCGCACCTCGACCGGCGGGATCCTGAGGATGGCGATGTCGGTGTCGGAGTCGGCGGCGATGCGCCGGGCGCGGAAGCTGCGCCGGTCCTTGAGGGTGACGCGGATGCTGGTGGCGCCCTGCAGCAGATGGGCGTTGGTCATCACATAGCCGCGCTCGGCGTCGACGATCACCCCGGAGCCGACGTTGCGTTGGCGCTCGATCTCGCCGGGTTCGGGCAGTGGCAGCCCGAAGCGTTCGAGAAAACCGCGGAACTCCGGGTCGCTGAGAAAGGGGTGGGCACGCGCCGAGACCTCGGCATCGACCGCGATGTTGACCACCGCCGGGGTGATCTCGCGCATCAGCGGTGCCAGCGAGGGGTAGTCGGCGCCGGCCTTGCGGTGCGGGAAACCGGCGAACTCGGGCACGGCGAGCTGGCGCTGGTCGGCGCTCTGGGGCAGGGCGCAACCACCGAGCGCCAGCAACATGGCCAGCGCCACCAGCACGACGCGGTGACGGACGATGGGGTCGAACACCTGTACCTCCCGTGATTCAGCGCGCCAACGCGCTGGCCAGCCGCTGGCGCAGGCTGCGATCGACCGGCTGCTCGACGAGCAGCGCGAAGCGCCCCCAGCCGCCATTGCGCCGGACGTAGCCGGCATAGCTGCTGACCCCGGTCAGGGTGCCGGTCTTGGCCAGCACCCGGGGGTCGTCGTCCTGGCGCGGCATCAGGTCGCGATAGGGGGTGAAGGCGTCGAGCAACTCGACGAGCTGGCGCGCGCTCAACCGGTTGGCGCGCGACAGTCCGGCGCCGTCGTCGATCACCGCGTCGCGCCAGCCGAGCCGGTCGCGCGCCAGCCGGGTCACTGCGCGCCGCGCCTCGGCCATCCCCGCCACTCCCTTGTCCTTGGGGTCGGAGAGCATGATGAACAAGCCGTTGGCGATGAAGTTGGTCGAGTACTCGAGCATCGGCGCGATCATCTCGGCGAGGGTGCGACTGTTGTGGTGTCGATAGACCAGCCGCGCACCGCGTGGCGCCCGCGCTTGACGGATCGGCCCGGTGACGCTGACACCGGCGCGTTCGAGCAGCGCCGCGAACAACTCGCCGAAGTGACGCTCGGCACGGGCGCGGTCGATCAGGTTGACGCGATGGCGACCCGGTCCCAGGTCGGCGCCCAGCGCCTGCGCGGTGGCGGTCAGCGGCGTCTGTGGTTCGCCGCTGCGCAGCCGGCCATCGGCCTCGCGTATCAGGCTCACGGTGTTGAAGTTGGCCGCGAGCGCGCTCAGCGGGGCGTCGTAGGGGTTGCTGGTGCGCGAGCGCCCGGGGATCTCGGTATCGGCGCCGAGCGCGTGAGTATCGAGCCCGAGTCCGTTGATGCGGGTGAGGCCGCGCGCGCGCAGCGCGGTGGCGATGCGCATCAGCTCCTCGGAGACCAGATAGGGATCACCGTGCCCGACGACCCAGAGGACGCCGTCGTCGTCGAGGCGGACATCGGTGTGGAAGCGATGCTCGCGCCCCCAGGTTTCGAGCGCGGCATAGGCGGTGAGCAGCTTCATCGTCGAGGCCGGCACCCGTGGCGTGGTCGCGCCCTGGGCGATCGCGGTGGTGCCGTCGGGCTCGACCAGCAGCAGGCTGGCGTGCTCCAGCCCGCGCACGGTGGCGAGCGGATCGGCACCGCGCGCCAGACCGCTCAGACACAACAGGGCCGCGCCCAGCACGAGTGCGGCGCGGTGACGGGATGAATGGAGTGCGATCATCGGACGCTCGTCGTCAGTGGCATCAGGATGCCCGGCACCGGGCCGGGCCGTCGGGCGCACAGCATAGCCCAGGCGCGCTGCGGTGGAGAGGGGAGATTGACCACCAAGGCGCGAAGCGCGCCAAGGGGCACGAAGGTTTTTTGTTCAGCGCGTAGGTTGGGTTGCCGGTGACAACCCAACGCATGCCTCAACGTCTGCTGATCGAGCGCCGATGTCGGGTTTCCCGTCCTCGGGCTTACCGCTTCTTCGGTGAAACGGTGGACGGAGGGGTCACTCAATCGACGCAAACTTCGCGTGCTTGGCGTCTTGGCGGTTCAAGGTCTTTGCCCCTTCCGTCACAACAACGGCGTCGGGTCGAGATGGGCGGCGACGGTGGCCGGGGTGAACTGGTTGAGCCAGGGCACCACGCCGAGCCGGGGGGCGGCGATGGCGCGGGTGAGGGTGTCGAGGTTGGCCGCCGAGGCGGGCATGGTCGGGTCGACCTGATTGGCGACCCAGCCGACGAGCGGGCAGCCGCTGGCGCGGATCGAGTCCTGGGTGAGCAGGGCGTGGTTGATGCAACCGAGCTTGACCCCGACCACCAGCACCACCGGCAGGTCGAGCGCGCGCGGCAGGTCGCGCATCGACAGCCGGTCGCCGAGCGGGACGCGCCAGCCGCCGGCGCCCTCGACCACCACCCAGTCGGCCTCGTCGCTCAGCGCCCGATAGGCGTCGCGGATCGGCGCCAGCGCGATCTCCACCCCGGCCTCGGCGGCGGCCACGTGCGGCGCGATCGCCGGGGCGAAGGCATAGGGGTTGATCCGCGCATAGGGCTGTTCGCACCAGCCGGCGGCGGCGAGGCGCTCGGCGTCGTCGTTGCGCAGTCCGTCGGCGGTCTCGACACAGCCCGAGGCGACCGGCTTCATCCCCAGCACGCGCAGCTCGCGCGCGGCCAGCGCGGCGATCAGCCCCTGGCTGACGGCGGTCTTGCCGCAGTCGGTGTCGGTTCCGGTGACGAACAGGCCTGGCATCGGCTGGGTACTCCTTGTCTTTGAATGATGGTCAGTCGCGCCCGCCGAGCTGGCGGCGGAGCTGTTCGAGCGGCACCGCGACGGCGCCGTCGGCGGTGCTCGATTGTTGCGTCTGTTCGGGCGCCCAGGCGTGGCCGTAGAGCACCTCGTAGGTCGCCGGCAGACGGCCGTCGTCGCGTCGTTCGCGCTCATAGGCGGCGGCGAGGGCGGCCAGCCGCGCCCGTCCGGTCAGGCCGCGCGGGCGGTCCCGGCTGGCGTTGCGCGCGCCGATCGCCTTGAGGTCGTGCATCAGCTCGGTGGTGGTGGGGTAGGTCAGGGTCAGTCGTTCGGCGTCCATCACCGGGTCGGCGAGGCGGGCGCGAACCAGCGCATCGCCGATCTCGTGCATGTCGGTGAAGGGGCTGACGTGGGCGTGACCGTCGACCTCGGCCCAGGCCGCGCGCAGCTCGCGCAGGGTGTCGGGACCGAAGGTGGTGAACTGCAGCAGACCGCCGGGGCGGAGGATGCGCAGACACTCGCCGAAGGTGTGTTCGAGGTCGTTGCACCACTGGATGGTGGAGCTCGACAGGATCAGGTCGAACGAGTCATCGGCCAGCGGCAGCGACTCGGCGTCGGCGCAGACGCACAGCGGACGGCGCCACCAGCGCCCGCGCCGGCGCGTCTGTTGCAGCATCGGCTGGGCGAAGTCGAGCGCCACCACCTCGGCGCGCTTGTAGCGTTGCTGCAGCGCGGCGGTGCAGTAGCCGGTGCCGGCGCCGAGGTCGAGGATACGACGCGGCTGGAGACGGATGTAGTCGAGCCGTTCGAGCAGGCGGTCGGCGATCTCGCGCTGCAGCACCGCCGCGGCGTCGTAGCCGGGCGCGGCGCGCGCGAAGCTGGCGCGTGCGCGGCGCTTGTCGATCGGTGCCAGCCGTGGGTCGGGCGTCGACATCAGCCCAGCGCCTCGGCGACGAAGCCCTCGATCGCCGTCAGGGTCTCGCGTCGGTGCGAGATGTGCGGCGCGTGCGCGGCGCCGGCGATCACCTGGGTGCGGGCGCCGGGCATGATCAGCTCGATGCGCTCGGCCACCGCCGCCGGCACCAGGGCGTCGTGACTGCCGAACAGCCACAGCGCCGGACAGGCGATGTCGGGGAGCTGGCCGCGCAGGTCCTCGTCGCGCAGCAGGTCGAGTCCGTCGGCGAGCGCGCGCGGGTCGGGCTCGGGGCGCGTGGTGAGCTCCTGGCGCAGGGTGCGCAGGGTCTCGCGCGCGGCGTCGCTGCCGCGCACCTGGAGCGCGAGGAAGCGCGAGAGGGTGCCGCTGGGGTCGTCGAGCAGACCCTGGTGGAACTGACCGAGGGTCTCCTCGGCCATCGCCGGGCGCCAGTCGGCGGCCTGGACGAAGCGCGGCGTGGCGGTGAGCTGGATCAGTCCGCGCACCCGCTTGGGGGCGCGCAGCGCGGCGGCCTGGGCGACCAGTCCGCCGAGCGACCAGCCGAGCCACACCGCCTCCTCGGGGGCGGCCTCGAGGCAGGCGTCGGCCCAGGCCCAGAGGTCGGCGCGGGCGGGCGTCCGGGCGCCGTGGCCGGGGAGTTCGATGGTCTGGATCGGCAGGCCGCCGAGCTGTGGCGGCAGGCCGTCCCAGACGGCGGCGTTCATGCCCCAGCCGTGGAGCAGTACCAGCGGCAGGGACGGGTTGGATCCGGTGGACACGCGGGTCTCCTTACGATGCAGTGGGGTCAGTCCGCGAGATCGGCGCGGGGCAGCTCGGCGAGCGCCGCGAGCAGCCGGTCGACGTCGGACTCGGTATGGGCGGCCGAGAGGGTGATGCGCAGTCGCGCGCTGCCCTCGGGTACGGTCGGCGGACGGATGGCGCCGACCAGGATGCCGCGTTCTTCGAGCGCCCGGCTCCAGGCCAGGGCGCGCGCGGCGCTGCCGGCGACCAGCGGCTGGATCGGGGTGGCGCTCGCCATCAGTTCGAGACCGAGCCGGGTCGCGCCGTCGCGCAGCCGAATGATCAGCGCCTGCAGGTGCTCGCGGCGCCAGGTCTCGCGCTCGGCCAGACGCAGGCTGACCCGGGTGGCCTCGGCCAGCGCCGGCGGCGTGGCGGTGGTGTAGATATAGCTGCGAGCGCGCTGGATCAGGGTCTCGATCAGCACCGCCGGGCCGGCGACGAAGGCGCCGGAGACGCCGAGCGCCTTGCCCAGGGTGCCCATCAGGATGGGTGCCGCGTCCTGGTCGAGCCCGAAGTGCGCGAGCGAGCCGCGCCCGCCGGGACCGAGCACGCCGAGACCGTGGGCGTCGTCGACCATCAGCCAGGCGTCGGCGCGCCGCGCCTGCTCGGCGAGCGCGGGCAGCGGGGCGAGGTCGCCGTCCATGCTGAACACGCCGTCGGTGATCACCAGCCGGGTCTCCGGGTGACGCTCGAGCTGCTCGGCGAGGGCGGTGGCGTCGGCATGGGCGTAACGGCGCAGGGTGGCGCGCGAGAGCTGCGCGGCGTCGAGCAGCGAGGCGTGGTTGAGCTTGTCCTGGAGCAGGGTGTCGCGACGCCCGGCGAGGGCGCTGATCACCCCGAGATTGGCCATGTAGCCGGTGGAGAAGAGCAGCGCGCGCTCGCGCCCGGTGAAGGCGGCAAGCTCCTCCTCCAGCGCCTCGTGCGCGGCGCTGTGGCCGTTGACCAGGTGCGCCGCGCCACTGCCCACGCCCCAGCGCTCGGCACCGCGTTGCAGCGCGGCGATCACCTCGGGGTGGTTGGCCAGCCCGAGATAGTCGTTGCTGCAGAAGCTCAGCAGCTCGCGCCCGTCGATGCGGGCGCGTGGCTGCTGCGGACCCTGCTGGATGCGGCGACGGCGATAGAGGTCGGCATCACGCAGCCGCTCGAGCTCGGGGACGAGGACATCGAGGCTCATGCGTCGCTCGGCAGCATCTCTTCGAGCTTGACGTGACGCTTGCAGGCGCCGGGCTCCTCGCGCTCGCCGTGGTCCTCGACGAAGTGCATGTCGAGCCGCGCGAACAGGTCGCGGTCGCGGCTGGTGCCGGCGTTCTTGGTGGTGAGCAGGTGATCGCCGTAGAAGATCGAGTCGGCCCCGGCGAGGTAGCACAGCGACTGCATCTCGTCGCTCATGTCGTGACGCCCGGCGGAGAGCCGGATGTGCGAGGCCGGCATCACCAGCCGGGTGGTGGCGACGACGCGGATGAACTCGAACGGGTCGATGGCGTCGCGCCCGAACAGCGGCGTGCCCTCGACCTGCACCAGCATGTTGATCGGCACCGACTCGGGGTGGGCCGGCAGGGTGGCGAGCTGCTGCAGCATCGAGGCGCGGTCGCGGCGCGACTCGCCCATGCCGAGGATGCCGCCGCTGCAGGTCTTGAGGCCGACCTCGCGGACGTGCTTGAGGGTCTCGAGCCGGTCCTGATAGGTGCGGGTGGTGATCACCTGGCCGTAGAACTCGGGCGAGGTGTCGAGGTTGTGGTTGTAGTAGTCCAGCCCGGCGTCCTTGAGGGTGCGCGCCTGCTCGGCATCGAGCATGCCGAGGGTGACGCAGGTCTCGAGCCCGAGGTCGTGAACCCCCTTGATCATCGCGATGACGTGCTCGAGGTTGTTGGCGGTGGGGTTGCGCCAGGCCGCGCCCATGCAGAAGCGCGTCGCACCCTGATCGCGCGCGGCGCGCGCGGCGGCGAGCACGGTCTCGAGTTCGAGCAGCCGTTCGCGCTCCAGCCCGGTGTGGTTCTTCGAGCTCTGCGAGCAGTAGCCGCAGTCCTCGGGGCAGGCGCCGGTCTTGATGTTGAGCAGGGTGCTGACGTGGATCCGGTGCGGGTTGAAGCGGGCGCGATGGGCGCACTGGGCCTCGAACATCAGATCGTTGAACGGCTGCTCGAGGACGGCGAGGACCTCGTCGACGGTCCAGTCGGTGCGGATCGGGGGCGCTTGCAGGGTGGCTGACATGGGAGGGTCCGGATGGCTGACAAAATCCACCAGATGCTATCGGTTTTTCGCTTCTTGTCAACTTTCGCGAGGCTTCAAGGTTTACCGCGCGTCGTCCGGGGCGGAGCGCGATGACGCTGCTGGGGCGTCTGATCGAGGGGCTCTATCCGCCGACCTGCGTGCTCTGTGGCGCGCCCGGCGAGTCCGGGTTCGATCTCTGCGCCGGCTGTCGCGCCGAGCTGCCGGTCAACCGCCATTGCTGCGCGCGCTGTGCCCAGCCCTTCGATACCGACCTCGGTGCCGGGCGCTGGTGCGGGCGCTGCGTGGCGCGCCCGCCGCCCTTCGTCCGCTGTCATGCGCCGCTGCGCTATCAGGGGCTGGTGCCGGGGCTGATCGCCGATCTCAAGTTCCACGCCCGACTCGATCGCGCGGTGCTGCTCGGGCGGCTGCTCGCCGAGACGCGCGCGGCGCTCGCGCCGCCGTTGCCCGAGCTGCTGGTGCCGGTGCCGCTGCACCCGGCACGCCAGCGCGCACGCGGCTACAACCAGGCGCTGGAGCTGGCGCGGGTGGCCGGCGTCGCGCTCGACGTGGCGGTCGCCCCCGGGCTCTGTCTGCGGGTGCGCGCGACCCCGCCGCAGGTCGGCCAGCAGCGCCGCGCGCGCCAGCGCAACATCGGCCCGGGCGCCTTCACCTTGGCCCGGGCACTGCCCGCCAGGCGTCTGGCGATCATCGACGATGTGATGACCACCGGTGCCACGGTGAGCGCGCTGGCGCGGGTGCTGACGCGCGCCGGGGCGTGCGAGATCGAGGTCTGGGTGGTGGCGCGCACGCCCTGATCGCGCCCTCTCAGCGCCGCGGGCGGCGTGTCGGGCGCGGGATGATCCTGACCGTCTTCACCCCGTTGTCGGCGGTCTGGATGATCTCCATCGGGTGCCCCGAGAGCTTGAGGCTGGTGCCGGGTTCGGGGATGGTCTCGAGGTATTCGAGGATCAGCCCGTTGAGGGTCTTGGGCCCGTCGGTCGGCAACTCCCAGCGCAGCACGCGGTTGAGTTCGCGCAGCCCGATGCCGCAGTCGATCAGCAGCGAGCCGTCCTCGGCTGGCTGGATCTCGGAGATGCTGTCGGAGGGGTCGGTGGTGAACTCGCCGACGATCTCCTCGAGCAGGTCGGCGAGGGTGATCAGCCCCTGGAAGTCGCCGTACTCGTCGACCACCAGGCCGACGCGCTGCTTGGTGTGCTGGAAGTTCAACAGCTGCTGGTAGAGCGGGGTGCCCTCGGGGACGAAGTAGGGCTGGCGCGCGATTGCCCGCAGGTGCTCCTTGCCGAGCCCCTTCTCGAGCAGGGCGTGGAGCGCATTGCGGGCGTGGAAGACGCCGATGACGTTGTCGATGCCGCCGTCGTAGAGCGGCAGGCGGGTGTAATTGGTATTGCGCACCGCCTGGATGATCTCTTCCGCGCTGTCCTGGATGTCGATGCCGTCGACCTCGTTGCGCGGGATCATGATGTCCTCGACGGTGGCGCGTTCGAGGTCGAGGATGCCGAGCAGCATCGAGCGGCTGCGCTCGGGGATCATCGCCCCGGCCTCGCTGACCACGGTGCGCAGCTCCTCGCGGCTGAGCGCGGTGCCCTGACCGCCGTCCTCGGGGGCGATGCCCATCAGTCGCAATAGCCCGTTGGTGAACAGGTTGACCAGCCACACCACCGGATAGAGCAGCTTGAGCAAGGGGCCGTAGACATAGGCGGCGGGGAAGGCGAGGCGCTCGGGATGGAGGGTCGCGTAGGTCTTGGGGGTGACCTCGGCGAAGATCAGGATCACCAGGGTGAGCAGCCCGGCGGCGATGCCGATGGCCGCCTCGCCGCCGAGCCGGATGGCGATCACCGTGGCCAGCGAGGAGGCCATGATGTTGACGAAGTTGTTGCCGAGCAGGATCAGCCCGATCAGCCGATCGGGACGATCGAGCAGCTTGCGCGCACGCCGCGCCCCGCGGTTGCCCTGATCGGCCTGGTGACGCAGACGGTAGCGGTTGAGGGTGAGCAGCGCGGTCTCCGAACCCGAGAAGAAGGCCGACAGCAGGATGAGCAGGAAGAGGATCAGGAACAGGCCGGGCAGGGGAAAATCGTTCACGTTGGGTTACCGATGGTCGGTGAGCAGTGGTGGCTGGGGCGCTGCGATGGATCGGGGATCGGGCGGTGCAGGGTGTACGCCTGGGCGTGTCGGGGCGGCGCTGGGCATCCCGGCGCCGGCGGTGGATTCTAACGTAAAGCCGCGCTGGTCGCCTTTCCAGCCGCCGGATATCAGCCGCCAGCCGCCGGTGGCGCCACCCTCAAAGGCTGACGTCTGGAACGTACGCCAGGGCTGACGGCAAGCGATGCCCTCATCGAGGGCGCACCCGCGCTGGTTGCCGGCGGTTTGAATCCCTTTGTGCACTTTGCGTCTTTGTGGTTCAAACTCCCGCTGGCCGCTGGCCGCTGGCCGCTGGCCGCTGGCCCTGTGTCCTTGCGGTTCCTCCCGTGTCGGGCATAATTCAGCGCTTTTTGCCGGGGAAGCCAATGTTCAAGAACGCCAGACTCTATCGCCTCGAACAGCCCGTCCGCATCGACGGACAGGAACTCGAGGCCCAGCTCGACGGGCGCAGGTTCCGTCCCTGCGGGCCGCTCGAGACCGCGACCATGGGCTGGAGCGCGCCGCTCGGCGAGGACGGCGGGGCGCTGGTCCATCCCCTCGAGGGCTGCCTGCTGATCTGCGCGCGCAAGCAGGAGCGTCTGCTGCCGACGGCGGCGGTGAAGGAGGCGCTGGAGGAGCGTATCGGTGAGATCGAGGCCGGCGAGTCGCGTGAGGTCGGGCGCACCGAGCGGCGCCGTCTGCGCGAGCAGATCGTCGACGAGATGCTGCCGCGCGCCTTCACCCGTTCGCGGCGCACCCGCGCCTATATCGACACCGAGAGCGGCTGGATGGTGATCGACGCGGCCAGCGAGAAGCAGGCCGAGGAGGTCGTCTCGCTGCTGCGCGAGACCCTGGGCAGCCTGCCGGCGCTGCTGCCGGCGCCGGCCGAGCACCCCGCCGAGGTGCTCTCGCGCTGGCTGCTCGAGGACAGCGCCCCGGCCGACTTCGTCGCCGGTGACGCCTGCGAGCTGCGCGACGCCGAGGAGAAGAGCGGGGTGGTGCGGATCAGCGGCGGTGATCTCACCAGCGACGAGGTGCTCGCCCATCTGCGCGCCGGCAAGCGCGCGGTGAAGCTCGCGCTGACCTGGGACGAGCGCTTCAGCTTCACCCTTGCCGACGATCTGTCGCTGAAGCGGCTGCGCATGGCCGAGGAGCTGCTCGACACCCTCGACGACGAGATCGAGGACCCGGCGGTGCGCTTCGAGACCGAGTTCGCGCTGTTCGCGCTGCAGCTGCGCAACCTGCTCGCGCGGCTCGAGACGGTGTTCGGGCTCGCCGAGGCGCGCGCCGGCATCTGAGCCGTCGACGCCGGGCGTCTTCGCCCGGCGTCCTCCTCCCCACCGGCCCGCCCTCGGCGCGGGCCGACGCCCCGCTCACACCTGATAGAAATCGCGATACCAGTCGACGAAGCGCGCCACGCCGTCGGCCACCGAGGTGTTCGGCTGGTAGCCGGTGTCGCGCACCAGATCGGCGACGTCGGCATAGGTGTCGGGCACGTCGCCGGGCTGCAGCGGCAGCAGGTTCTTCTCGGCCTCGCGCCCGAGGCAGCGTTCGAGCACCGCGATGTACTCCATCAACTCCACCGGATTGTTGTTGCCGATGTTGTAGATGCGGTAGGGCGCGGCGCTGGAGGCCGCGTCTGGGGTCGCGCCGCTCCACGCGGGATTGCCCGCGGGGACGCGGTCGAGCACCCGGATCACGCCCTCGACGATGTCGTCGATGAAGGTGAAGTCGCGACGGTGCTTGCCGTAGTTGAAGACGTCGATCGGCTCGCCGGCGAGGATCGCGCGGGTGAACTTGAACAGCGCCATGTCGGGCCGGCCCCAGGGACCGTAGACGGTGAAGAAGCGCAGCCCGGTGGTCGGCAGCCGGTAGAGATGGCTGTAGGTGTGGGCCATCAGCTCGTTGGCCTTCTTGCTCGCCGCGTAGAGGCTGACCGGGTGGTCGACGTTGTGATGCACCGAGAAGGGCATCTCGGTGTTGGCGCCGTAGACCGAGCTGCTCGAGGCGTAGACCAGGTGCTCGACGCCGTGATGGCGACAGCCCTCGAGGATGTTGGCGAAGCCGACGAGGTTGGTGTTGACGTAGGCCATCGGGTTCTCGATCGAGTAGCGCACCCCGGCCTGGGCGGCGAGGTTGACCACCCGGTCGGGGCGATGCTCGGCGAAGGCGGCATGGAGCGCCGCGCCGTCCTCGATGTCGATACGCAGGTCGTGGAAGCGCGGATGGTCCTGGGTGCGCGCCAGTCGGGCGCGCTTGAGGTTGACGTCGTAGTAGTCGTTGAGGTTGTCGACGCCGATCACCTCGTCGCCGCGCTCGAGCAGACGCAGCGACAGGGCCGAGCCGATGAAACCGGCGCTGCCGGTGACCATGACTTTCATAGTGTTCTCGCTCCAGGGCGCGCCCGGGGTGGGCGCGCCGGGTCGGGGGGATGGGGGCGTGTGCCCGGCCCGGGCGGGCGCGGGCTCAGAGCCGGCCGTCGACCTGATCGCGCGGCAGCAGCTGCTTGACGTCGTAGAGCACGGCGCCGGGCTTGCCGTAGGCGCGGATGCGCTCGGCCCCGAGCGCGGCGTACTGGCGATGGGCGACGGCGAGCACCACGGCGTCGTAGACGCCCGCGGCCGGGTCGTCGACCAGGGTGATGCCGTACTCGGCCTCGGCCGCGGCGCTGTCGGCCCAGGGGTCGTGGACGTCGCAGGCGATGCCATAGTCGGCCAGCTCGGCGAGGATGTCGACCACCCGGGTGTTGCGCAGGTCGGGACAATTCTCCTTGAAGGTCAGTCCCAGCACCAGCACCCGCGGCGCCTCGCCGAGTCCGCCGCGTCGTGCCATCAGCTTGATCACCTGACCGGCGACATAGGCGCCCATGCTGTCGTTGAGCCGCCGCCCGGCGAGGATGATCTCGGGGTTGTGGCCGATCTGTTGCGCCTTGTGGGTGAGATAGTAGGGGTCGACGCCGATGCAGTGACCGCCGACCAGGCCGGGGCGGAAGGGCAGGAAGTTCCACTTGCTGCCGGCGGCCTCGAGCACCTCCTGGGTGTCGATGCCGAGCTTGCCGAAGATCAGCGCCAGCTCGTTGATCAGCGCGATGTTGAGATCGCGCTGGGTGTTCTCGATGACCTTGGCCGCCTCGGCCACGCGGATGCTGCTGGCGCGGTGGGTGCCGGCGGTGATGATCGAGGCGTAGAGCGCATCGACGAAGTCGGCCACCTCGGGGGTCGAGCCCGAGGTCACCTTCTTGATCGTCGGCAGCCGATGTTCCTTGTCGCCGGGGTTGATGCGCTCGGGGCTGTAGCCGGCGAAGAAGTCCTGGTTGTAGGTCAGCCCCGAGATCCGCTCGATGATCGGTACGCACACCTCCTCGGTGGCGCCGGGGTAGACGGTCGACTCGTAGACCACCACGGTGCCGGGGCGGATGATCTCGCCGATGGCGCGGCTGGCCGATTCCAGCGGGCCGAGGTCGGGCTGCTTGTGCTCGTTGATCGGGGTCGGCACGGTGACCACCAGCACCCGGCACTCGGCCAGGTCGGCGGCGTGCTCGGTGTAGCTCAGTCGCGTCACCGCGCGCAGCTCCTCGGGCTCGACCTCGAGCGAGCTGTCGCGCCCGGCGCGCAGCTCGGCGATGCGTGCCGCGGCGATGTCGAAGCCGACGGTGTCGTAGCGCTTGCCGAACTCGACGGCCAGCGGCAGGCCGACGTAACCCAGTCCGATGATGCCAATACGCAGGTCTTGCAGGTCCGAATCGAAGGTCACGGCAGGAAGCTCCTTCTAGGGTCAGTGAGAGAAAGCGGACGTCGGCCGGGCCGTCTTGGGCACGGATCGTTGCATGTTAGCAGCCCGTTGTGGGGTGGCGCGACGGTGTTCGATGGCCGCTTCAGCCGTCGGCGGCGCCCCCTCGGGCGAGCAGTGCTGCGCCGAAGGCCGCTTCCTGACGCAAGGCGCGGAGCACGGTGCAGTCGAGCAGGCGTGCGCGCAGCCGCGTCCAGGTGGGGTTGTGCGCGCCGCCGCCGATGCTGAGCACGTGGCGTGGTCGCGGTGCGCCGAGCTCGGCGAGCCGGGCATAGCCCTCGGCCTCGATCCGGGCGATGCCCTCGAGCAGGCCGTGGAGGCGGCGTACCGGGTCGCCGGGGTGAGGGTCGAGCCGTGGCGCGAGATGCGGGTCGGGGTGCGGGAAGCGCTCGCCGATCCCCGGCAGCGGGTAGTAGTCGAGCCCCGAGTCGCGCTCGGGGTCGATGCGTGCGCTGAGCGTGACGAGGGCGTCATCGTCGAACTCGCGGCGCAGCACCCCGGCGCCGCTGTTGGAGCCGCCGCCGACCAGCCAGTGCGCGCCGTAGCGGTGGCTGTAGACGCCGTAGTCGGGGGCCTCGATGCGCTGCGGCGAGAGCACCTTGACCACCAGGGTGGTGCCGAGGCTGGTGAGCGCCTCGCCCGGTCGCGCGAGTCCGGCGGCGAGCGCCGCGGCGGTGCTGTCGGTGGTGCCGGCGACCACCCGGGTGGTCGGGGGCAGTCCGGTGGCGGCGGCCACCGCCGGGGCGAGTGGTGCGATCCGGGTGCCGGGGGCGAGCACCTGCGGCAGCCGCGCGCCGGGTGGCAGCAGGGCGCCGACCCACTCGGGCCAGCCCGCGCGTTCGGGGTCGTGACCGAGCTTGAGGGCGTTGTGCCAATCGCTGGCGGCCAGCACGCCGGTCAGTCGGGCGGCGATCCAGTCGGCCTGGTGCAGCGCCCAGAACGGACCTGCGGGGGCGAGCCGGTCATGGAGCGCGAGCAGCTTGGCCAGCCCCGAGCCGGGGCCGCGCGCGGCGCTGCTCGTCGGCGCGCTGGCGGCGATGCGTGCGGCGGCCTGGTGGGCGCTCTGGTCGTCGTACATCAGCGCCGGGCCGAGCGGATCGCCGGCGGTATCGGCGAGCAACAATGTGGGGGAGGTGGCGGCCACGGCGAGCGCCGCGGGGCGATGATCGGGGAGTGCGGCGACCAGCGCGCGCAGCACCTCGGTGAGCGCCTGCCACCAGTCCTCGGGGTTCTGTTCGACCCGACCGGGGGCCGGTCGGGTCGAATCGGGGAGTGCGGTGCGGGTCTCGGCGAGCGGCTCGGCGGCGGCGTTGATCGCTACCGCCCGACACCCGGAGGTGCCGAGATCGAGCCCGATGAAGGCCGCTTCCCCGCGCATCGGTCTCAGGGCAGCTGCACCTGGGGCTGGGGCTGCCAGTCGGCGGCACGATGCTCGGCGACCACCGTGGTGTAGATGCCGCCGCGCACGTTGAAGTCCGCGGTCAGACGCATGAAGCGCGGCTCGGTGGCCGCCACCAGGTCGCCGAGGATGCGATTGGTCACCGCCTCGTGGAAGGCGCCCTCGTCGCGATAGGACCAGACATAGTTCTTCAGCGCCTTGAGTTCGACACAGCGCGCCTCGGGGATGTACTCGAGGGTGAGTTCGGCGAAGTCCGGCTGGCCGGTCTTGGGGCACAGACAGGTGAACTCGGGCACGCGGATGCGGATGGTGTAGTCGCGCTCGGGCTGGGGGTTGGGGAAGGTCTCGAGCGAACGGCTCGGGGCGCTTGGCATTTCTCGGTATCTCCTGATTTGAAGCAGGCCGCGGGTGGCGGCCGGGGCGCAAGTTTACGCGTTGCGCCGGTGCAAGGCGATGGTTCAGCGGTGCTCGGTCGGCTCGGGCTCGTGGTGCGTCGCCTCGCCGGCGGCGTCGATGCTGTAGCGCTGACTGTAGCGCACGATGAGGATGGCGATGCTCACCAAGAGGATGGCGCCGCCCTCGTAGAGCAGGTTCTCGGGGGCGATGTTCTTGCCCTGGAGCACGATCAGCCGCGACAGCGCGGTCACGGCGATGAACATCGGGTAGGTGAAGGGCACGGCGTGACGCACGAAATAGACGTGGGTCATCGCCATGATCTCGATATAGATGAACATCAGCAGCAGGTCTTCGAGGCGCACCTCGCGATGCTCGCCGATGCCCCAGACCAGCTGCGCGATGCCCATCAGCGCGAGCACGCCGACGCCGGTGAGCACCAGCTTCTCGGTGAAGCGGAACAGGGTCGAGAGCAGGGCGTTGAGTCGCTGTTCCAGGCGCATGTCGGCTCCTCCCTTCGACTGGACGTTGGGCCCCGTGACGATCGGGGGGCGGTTCGTCCAAGGATAGTCAGCCGTCGTGAGATATGAGATTTTGGGATCTGGGTCCTGCACGTGAGCAGAATCGAGTGTAGAGTTGGGCGCTAGCCCGAGTTTCTGTATGCCCCGGGGTGTCGAGCGCGATGCGCCGGGGCATGTCGCGAGTTCCAAGTGACAGACGTTCCCGCCGCCGTATCCCCGTCATGCTCGCCGCCTGCCCGACTCGGCACGCTGATCCGCGAGTTGCAGTCCCTTCCGCCGCTTCCCGAGCAGGCGCAGGTGCTGCTCGCCGAGTTGGTCGACCCCGAGCTCGATGTCAATCGTGTGCTCGAGCTGATCGAGCGTAGCCCGCCGATCGCCGCGCGGCTGCTCGGGATCGCCCGCTCGGCCTTCTTCGCCGGTCCCATCCCGGCGCGCGATCTCGGCGATGCGGTGATCCGGGTGCTGGGCTTGCGCCTGGTGCGCGACCTCAGCATCAGTCTGCTGCTGAGCGCGCCCTTCGAGCGCGATCGCTGTCCGGCATTCGACCCCGGGCGCTACTGGCGTCGGGCGATGCTCACCGCGACGCTCGCCGAGGCGCTCGCGGCCAAGGTGCCGGGCGATCGCGAGGAGACCCTCGCCGGGGTCTATCTCGCCGGTCTGTTGCACAACCTCGGGCTGCTGGTGCTGGTGCACCTGACGCCGGAGGTCATGGACGAGGTCTTCATCGCCGCCGCCGACGACCCCGAGCGAGGGGTCGCCGAGTTGACCCGACAACGGCTGGGACTCGATCACTGCCTGGCGGGGGCCGCGCTGGCGCGCGCCTGGCAGCTGCCGCCGGGGCTCGCCGTGACCATGGCGCGACACGGCGAGCCGGACTATGGCGGTGGGTACTGGCGGCTGGTGCAGCTGGTGGGCTTTGCCGAGCGCTTCGGGACGTTGGCCGAGCGTCATCCGGAGACGGCCGGGGATCTGGACCTGGCGCCGCCTGCGGCGTTGGGGGTCGAGGCCGATGAATGGCGGCGGACCGCTTCGCGCTGGTGCGCCCGGATCGGGCATCTGTGCGAGATGGCGGATGCCTTCAGCTAGAGGTTGACATGGATATCTTCCAACCCAGTGCAATGGACGCCGGTGGGGACTCCGGCATTCTTTCCCTGATCGAATCCCTGAGCATGCTGCGCAGTCTGGTGGTGCCGGACGCCACGGCGCTCGACGAACCCGAGCTGTGCGCGCACGCCGCCCGCGCCTGTGTCACGCATCGCGACCTCGAGTGCTGCGCCCTCTATCTCCAGCACGACCGCGCGCTGGTCTGCACCGCCCATGTCCGCCGCGACCCCGATGACGCCGATGCGCCCGGCGCGGCGCTCGACGAGCTGGCCGCGCGCGTCATCGCCGACGGCGAGATCCTGCGCGGCGCCAGCGAGGTCCACGGTTCGCTGCTGGCCGCACCGCTCGCCGCGGCGGGACGGGTGCAGGGCGTGCTGGTGGTCGGTCATCCTGCCGCCGGGCGTTATTCGCGCTGGCACGAGCGCCTGTTGCAACTGGTCTGCGACGTGTTGACGCAGACCCTCGAGCACGGGCGGCTGGTGCGTGGCCAGCGTGAGGCCATCGCCGAGCGCAGCCGCGCGCTCAGTCACTGCGACGCCTCGCTCGATGCCGAGCGCCGTCGGCGCTCGGCGGCCGAGTCGGCGCTGGTGCGCGAGTCGCGGCTGCGCGATCGGCTGGCGCGACTCGACACGCTCACCGGGCTGCTCAATCGCGCCGCCTTCGAGTCAGAGTTGGCGCGGGCGCTGGGGCGGGTTGCGCCCGGCGCCGGGGGGCGGGCGCTGATCCATGTCGATATCGATCGCTTCCGGGTGATCAACGACGCCGCCGGTCAGGCCGCCGGCGATCAGCTGATCCGGGTGCTCGCCGAGCTGCTGCGCGAGCATTTCGCCGGGGCGAGCCTGCTCGGACGGCTCGGTAACGACGAGTTCGGCATCCTGCTCGAGGGCAGGGCGGCCGACCGGGTCGAGACCCTGGCCGAGTCGCTGTGCGATGCGGTCGACGACTTCCAGTTCAGCTTTCGCGGCTATCGCTTCGTCATCAGCCTGAGTATCGGCGTGGCCGAGTATCGTGACGGCGACTCGGGCGAGCAGCTGCTGCGCAAGGCCTATTCGGCCTGTCTCTCGACCCAGGAGGTCGGCGGCGGCAACGTCCGGCTGTATCGCGAGCACGACGGCAAGCTCAAGCGGCGCAACAACGAGGCGCACGCGCTGTCGCGGCTGGTGCGGGCGCTCGAGGAGGACCGCCTGGAGCTGTTCTCGCAGCCGATCGTGGCCAACGCCAGGGCGCCGCAGGCCGCCGCCGAGCCGATCAACTACGAGATCCTGCTGCGACTCAAGGGAGAGGATGGCGATCTGATCTCGCCGGGGCAGTTCCTGCCGATCGCCGAACGCTACGGGCTGTCGGTGAAGCTCGATCGTTGGGTGGTGCGCTCGGTCCTGCAGACGCTCGCCGAACATGCCGAGCGCTTCGATCGCTTCGGCTATGTCACCATCAACCTCTCCGGTCACTCGCTCGGCAGTCGCGGTTTCCTCGACTATGTGCTCGAGCAGCTTCGCCACTTCGACACCACGCCGGGCAAGATCTGCTTCGAGGTCACCGAGACCGTGGCCATCTCCGACCTGCAGGCCGCACGTCGTTTCATCGCCGGGCTCAAGTCGCGCGGTTGTCGCTTCGCGCTCGACGACTTCGGCAGCGGCTATGCCTCCTATCTCTATCTGCGCGACCTCGAGGTCGACTTCCTCAAGATCGACGGCGAGTTCGTCCAGGGCATCGCCACCGACTCGGCCAACCTTGCGCTGATCCGCTCGATCAACGACATCGGCAAGATCCTCGGCAAGCGCACCATCGCCGAGCACGTCGAGAACGACGCCACCCTGGCGCTGCTCGAGGAGATCGGCATCGACTTCGTTCAGGGTTACTTCATCGGCCGTCCCGAGCCGCTGCGCAACATCCTCGAGCCCGAGCGGTCTCATTGAGCTGTTGGTGACGCGGCCATAGCGCCGTGTCGGCGGCATCGTCAACGAGATTTGACATCCACCGCGAGTTCATGGTTTTTCTGCCGCGATGCCGATCGCCGGTCCAGGGCGAGCGGACGCGGCGCGGGGTGTCGTCATCGCATCGTCGATGCCCTTTCTTATCAATGGCTTGAGGTCGCTCTGCACGGCTGTGCCGGGGACGGCAGGGATGGCTCGAGGTGTGGGTGGTGGCTCCCTTCGGGGGGAGCAGGCGCACACGCGACGAATTCCTTCGCGCCCCGGTCACGGGTCTCGCCGGAGCCGCCAGGTCAAGCACTGTGGAGTTAGCACATGGCGCGTATCGTCATTCTCGGGGCAGGGATTTCTGGGCACACGGTCGCCAGATATCTCGGCAAGTGGGTCAAGGGCAAGCACCAGGTCGTGGTGGTCTCGCCCAACGCCAAATGGAACTGGATCCCTTCCAACATCTGGGTCGGGATCGGTGAGATGACCGAGCGACAGGTCACCTTCGAGCTGGCCCCGGTCTACAAGAAGCTCAAGATCGACTTCCGTCAGGCCAAGGCGCTCTCGATCCACCCCGAGGGCGGGGAGGCGGGCGAGCGGCCCTATGTCAGCATCGAGTACACCGACCCAGCGCGGCTCGGGCAGACCGACACGCTCGACTACGACTTCCTGGTCAACGCCACCGGTCCCAGGCTCAACTTCGGCGCCACCCCCGGGCTCGGACCGGAGGGCGGCTACACCACCTCGGTGTGCACCGCGAGCCATGCCCTCGAGGCCAACGCCCAGTTGCAGGAGGCGATCGCGGCGATGCAGCAGGGCGAGCGCCGCACCTTCGTGGTCGGCACCGGGCATGGCATGTGCACCTGCCAGGGCGCGGCCTTCGAGTACATCTACAACATCGACCAATGCCTGCGCGACGCCGGGGTGCGCCAGCTCGGTCGGCTGGTGTGGATCAGCAACGAGTACGAGCTCGGTGACTTCGGCATGGGCGGGGTGCACATCACCCGCGGCGGCTATGTCACCAACGGCAAGACCTTCGCCGAGTCGCTGATGGCCGAGCGCGGAGTGGAGTGGATCACCCGCGCCCATGTCTACAAGGTCGAGCCCAAGGTGATCCACTACGAGCTGCTCGACGGCAGCCATGGCGAGTTGCCGTTTGATTTCGCGATGCTCATCCCGCCCTTCGCCGGGGCCCTGCTCAAGGCCTTCGACAAGGCCGGCGAGGACATCACCAGCACCCTGTTCGCGCCCAACGGCTTCATGAAGGTCGATGCCGACTACACCCCCAAGGCGTTCGAGGACTGGACCACCGAGGACTGGCCCAAGACCTATCAGAACCCGACCTATCGCAACCTGTTCGCGGTGGGCATCGCCTTCGCCCCGCCGCACCCGATCAGCAAGCCGATGAAGAGCGCCAACGGCACCCCGATCAGCCCCACGCCGCCGCGCACCGGCATGCCTTCGGCGACCATGGGCAAGGCGGTGGCGACCAGTATCCGCGACATGCTCAACGGCGCCGAGGAGCCGACCCATACCGCCTCGATGGCCGAGATGGGTGCCGCCTGCGTGGCCTCGACCGGCTCCGGTCTGCTCACCGGCAGCGCGGCGACGATGACCGTCTTCCCGGTGGTGCCGGACTATGAGCGCTATCCCGAGTACGGTCGCGACATGGACCTCACCTTCGGCGAGGTCGGACTGGCCGGACACTGGATGAAGTATCTGCTGCACCACGTCTTCATCTACCAGGCCAAGCTGCGCCCGGGCTGGTCGGTGCTGCCGGACTGAGTGATGCCGCGCCGAGCGCAACCCTTGTCATGGCGGGGCGCGTGCGCCCCGTGACGCCCCACACAGAGAGACCGTCATGCCGATCAAGAACAAAGAGCCCTACCAGCAGGAGTACTACGCGCCGGTGCCCACCGGGTTCACCCGCTACATGCGCACCTCGCTGATCTGGCAGATCGTGCGTTTTCTCGTCATCAACTGGAAGATCCTCAAGCTGATGACCCGCTCGCACGTCTCGCGCTGATCCCTCACGCCCGCCCCCGGTGCAGACCGGGGGCGCGGTCTCATTCGCCGCCGAGTTCGCGTGCGGTCTGCTCCAGTCCTTCACGCATCCCCTCGACCCACTCCCGGGCCTGCGCACCCATTGCTGCGCTCACCGCCTCGGCGAGCGCCTGGCGCGAGAACTCGCGCCCGTCGATGCGCAGTCGCGTCGGCGCCGTGCCATAGACCGAGAGCGGGTCGGCGAGCGCCAGGGCGTCGTCCTCGACCGCGCGATAGGGATAGAAGCATTGCGCGCTGGCCTGCCGCCCGGCGCCGTCGGTGAACTGCAGCCTGACCTCGAGGTCCCGATATTGAGCGGGCAGACGGGTCTCGATCTGCCAGTCGCTGGCCGCGCCCTGGGTGAGCACCAGTCCCTTGCACAGGGTGACGCGGACGTCTTCGCCCGGGGCCGAGCAGCCGGCCAGCAGTACGGCGCCGAACAGGGTCAGTGAGCGTTGTCCGATGGACATGAGCGGGTCTCCTCGCGGTTGCGGTGACGGACATTCTCGCTGCTGGGCGGGGGCGTGGCCAGGGTCAGCCGGGTGCCCCGGTGCCGCGCTGGGCGACGAGCTTGCCGAGCTTCACCGGCAGGATCTCGAGGGTGGTGCGGTAGCCGGCCTGGTAGAGCTCGAGCTTGGTCTCGGGGCTGAGACGGAACTCCAGCGGCGAGATCTCGCCGGTGTCGATCACCACAGTGGTGTTCCAGAAGACGTCCTGGACGAACTCGCGCGAGAGCGTGGTCATGAAGGCGCGGATGAGCATCTGCAGATAGCCCGGCAGCGGTACCCGGCGGCGCTCCGCCGGGCGTTCGTTCTGCTCGTTGGCGCGCAGTCGGAAGCAGCAGCTGGGGGTGCCGTCGCCGGCCCAGTCGCGACGCAGCGCGTCCTCGGAGAGGATGCAGCCGTCGATCATCAGGTGTTGGCGGTACTCGCGATAGGCGAACAGCAGCGGGATCCCCATCGAGTAACGGATCGCCTGGGAGACGCGCATGTCGGGGTCGTGATCGCGATCGAAGACCACCGGCGAGCCGTTGCGCACGTCGGTGGCGACGACATGGAGCGTGCGCGACAGATCGCGAAAGCGCGCGCCCTCGAGCATCTCGTCCATCCAGCGCTCGAAGCCGTCGCCCGATGAGAGTCCGCCGCGAAACAGCAGCTGATAGAGGTTGAAGTCGCGAAACCGGCGGAAGTCGACATTGATCGCCAGCTCCTTCATCGCCTCGGCCGACCAGCCGGCGGCGAACAGCCCGGCAACGATGCTGCCGCCGGAGACGCCGACGATGTGTTCGCAGTCGATATCGAGCTCGCCGAGTGCCTGGATGACGCCGACGTGGGCCGGTAGCCGGGTGCCGCCACCGGCGAGGATGGGCACCAGCCGGTTGATCTCCGGGGGGCGGGCCTGATGTGTCTGGTGCGAGCTCCGGGCACCGCTGGCGAACGACTCGGTCATGGAACACCTCGAGTGGTGTGCCGCTCGTCGGCGGGGTTGCCAGGCGGCGCCGCGCGATCCTTGACGCACCCTCGTCGCGGGACGGGGTGCTCCGTGTCAATGCGCGCGGCGAGGCCCTCGGATGGCCTCGCCGCGCCGCCGATCAGGTTATAAGCGCATCGTCCGGGGATCAAGCGTCGCTTCGATGACGGGGCTTCAGCCGCGTGAATCTGTCCCCATGTATCAGTGCGATGCCGCGCTACCGCGAGCCGACCAGGAGGAGTCATCACATGTTCGCCACCGCAGTGCCATTCCAGCCTCACACCAGCGCGCCCGGCGCGCGCGCCGGCGTGCGGGTGCTGGTGGTCGCCAATCGCGCCTCCGGTAGCGCCGCGGCGCTGGCTGCGGTGGACCTGCTGCGTCAGCGTCTGAGCGAGCAGGGGCGCCGGGTCGACGAGCTGGCGCTGGTCGCCGGGCGGGTCGAGGAGATGCTGCGCGCCGCGCTCTCGGGCGTGACCTATCAGGCCATCTATGTCGCCGGCGGTGACGGCACCGTGCTGGCGGTGGTCGAGGCCCTGGCCGGTCGGTCGGTGCCGATCGCGATCATCCCCTGCGGTACCATGAACTGGACCGCGCGCGATCTCGGCATCCCGCTCGCTCCCGAGGCGGCGATCGATGCGCTGCTCGACGCCGAGGTGCGTCATATCGATCTCGGTCGGGTCAACGGCAAACCCTTCCTCTGTGCCTGCATGGTCGGTTTCGGCTCGCTGCTGGCGCGCTGGCGCGAGCGTGAACGCGCGCGCGGCAACAGCCCCTGGGTGCTGTGGCCGAAGCTGGTGTGGCGGGGGTTGTCGCTGATCCAGCGTTATCGCCACCTGCGTCTGCGGTTGCGCACCGCCGAGCGCCACGAGCGACTGCGCGCGCGGGCGTTGGTGGTCACCGCCAACCTGATCGACGACCGGCCCGGTCCGGTGCCGCGCCGTCCTCGGCTCGACGCCGGCCAGCTCGGGCTCTATGCCGTACGCGACGCCTCGGGTGTCGAGCTGATGCGTCTGGGGATGCGGCTGATGCTCGGCACCTGGCAGCAGGACGACGCGCTGCTCGCCACCTCGGCCAGTCACGCCGAGATCGGCGTCGGTCGGCGTCGCGCCGTCTCGGTGATGTGCGACGGTGAGCGGGTGCGGCTGCGCACGCCGCTGCGTTTCACCCTGGAGCGCGCGACGGTGGCGGTGCTGGTACCGCGCGCGGGGCGCCCGACGGTCTGAGCCGATGCGCATCGCCCATCTCTCCGACCTCCATTTCGGTCGTGACGCCCCCGACCTCGTCGCGGCGCTGCAGACCGAACTCCACGCCCTGGCCCCCGACCTGGTGGTGCTCAGCGGCGATCTTACCCAGCGTGCGCGCCCCGCCGAGTTCGCCGCCGCCGCCGACTTCATCGCCCGGCTACCGGCGCCGGTGCTGGCGGTGCCGGGCAATCACGATCTGCCCGGATGGCGACCGCTGCTGCGCTTCATCGATCCCTGGGGGCGCTGGCGCGCCGGGCTCGGGCGCGCGCTCGAGCCCGAACTCGACGGCGCCGGTTTCATCGCCGTCGGCATCAACACCGCGCGGCGCTGGGGACCGCACCCCGATTGGTCGCGTGGTCGCGTCAACCGCGCCCAGCTCGCGCGCATCGAGCGGCTGGTGACGCGCGCCGAGCCTGGTGCGGTGCGGGTCCTCGTCGCCCACCACCCCTTTCTGCTCTCCTCCGAGCTGCGTCGCCGTGGTCTGGTCGGGCGCGCGCGCCGCACCCTGGTGGGGCTGCGCCGCGCGCGCATCGATCTGATCCTCGGCGGCCATCTCCACCGCGGCTATGCCGGCGTCGCCGAGGGCGTGGTGGTGGCCCAGGCGGGCACTGCGGTCTCCACCCGGCACAAGGGCGAGCCCAACGCCTTCAACTGGATCCGCGCCGATGCCCGCGAGATCCAGGTCGAGCCGCGTTCCTGGAACGGCGTCGGGTTCGTGGGCACGGCTTGCTGGCGCTTCGCCCGCACCGAGGCGGGCTGGCAGGGCGGCGTCGAGGGCTGCTGAGTCGGTTGTCGTCGCCGTGTGGCGCCGCGGCGCGACGATGCTTGGGATCCTCCGGCCTCAGCCTCACCTCTGAGTGCGAGCTCGATCGATTGCATGGTCCGACCCTTGCCGTTGTGTCGGGAGCTGGGGCGCACGCGCCTCTCGGCTCGATCCGGGGCGTGTCTGTCGTATCGATGTCGCCGGGCGCGCCGCCTCCCTTCGCCGGTTGCCACCGCATCGGTGGTGGATGATGTCGCGGTGATCCATGGTGAGACGATGAGTGAATCCCCCCCGAAGTCCAGCGACGCATTGCGTGATCGCGCCCGCCAGGTGCTGCGCGAAGGCCGGTTCGGTCATGTGCTCGAGGCCATCGGGCAGGGTGATGTCGATATCTCCGCGCTGCTCGAGGAGCTGCATGTCTACCATGCCGAGCTCGAGCTGCAGCAAGAGGCGCTGCGTGAGAGCGAGCAGGCCAGCGAGATCGCCTCGCAACGCTTCCGCGGGCTCTATCAGGAGCAGCCGCAGCCGACGCTCAGGATCAGTCCGGAGGGGGAGATCCGAGACCTCAATGCCGCCGCCGCCCGACTCTGCGCCTTCGAGCACCGGCGCTTCGAGCGCCTGGCCGCGCCCAGACACCAGTCCTTTCTGTGCGCCGCGCTCGAGCGCGCCCTCGACGACGGCAAGGCGAGCTGTCGCGAGGTCGAGCTGCGGGGGCGCGAGGGCGCCGCGCTGATCGTCGACCTGGTGCTGATCCGCCTGCCGATCCCCAACACCGACGAGTTCGAGCTGATCTGCAACATCGTCGACCAGACCGAGCGCATCGCCCAGCGCGAGGCACTGGTCGAGGCCAATGCCAAGCTCAGCGCCGCCGCCGAGATCATCGACGCGAGCAACATCGTCGCCTTCCGCTGGTCGCCCGAGCCGGGCTGGCCGATCCGCTATGCCTCGGACAACGTCCGGCGCTGGGGCTATCGGCTCGAGCAGATACGCTCCGGCGAGATGCATTTCGCCGACCTGGTCCATCCCGACGATCGCGCCGCGCTGGAGCAGGGCTTCGACAGCTTCCTCGGCGTCGAGGGGCCGGCCTTCACCCAGCGTTATCGCATCCTCTGGGCCGATGGCTCGGTGCACTGGGTGGAGGAGGACACCAGCGTCCAGCGCGATGAGCAGGGGCGGATCCTCTCTATTCAGGGCTTGATCGCCGACGTCACCGAGCGCGAGCGCATCCAGCAGGCGTTGCGTCATCAGCTACAGTTCCAGCGGTTGATCGCCGAACTCTCGACCCAGTTCCTCCATGCGACCGCGGATGCCTTCGACGGCCTGCTCCAGCACGCACTGGAGCGCATCGGGCGCTTCTTCCAGGCCGACCGCTGTGTCCTGTTTCGGCTCGACCCCCAGTCCCAGACCCTGCGTCAGGATTGTCAGTGGTGTGCCGAGGGGGTGGCGCCGAGCAGCCCGCTGCTCCAGGCCACGCCGTTGGCGCAGACGCCGTGGCGGATGACCCAGATCCATCGTCAACAGCCGATCGGGATCACCGACATCGAGCGGTTGCCGCCCGAGGCCCATCTCGAACGGGCGATGTTGCGCGCGCGCGGCACCCGTGCGCTGCTCGCCGTGGCCCTGACCAGCCATGGTCAGTTGTTCGGCTCGCTGGGGCTGGAGAGCGCGCGCCAGCCGCGGGAGTGGAGCGAGGACGAGGGGCAGGTGCTGCAGCTCTTCGGCGAGACCATCGTCAATCTGCTGGTGCGTCAGCAGATCCAGCGCGACCTGTTGCTCAGCGAGACCCGCTACCGTCAGGTCACCTCGGTGATGACCGATGTCGCCTATGCCAGCCAGCGGCGTGATGGCGGACTGTTCTGGATCGAGTGGATGACCGACTCCATCCTCGCGCTCACCGGCTATACGCTCGAGGAGGTGCTGGCGCAGCGCAGCTGGCGCTTCATGGTGATCGAGGAGGATGGTGAGCTGTTCGACGACAACATCGTCGATCTCGAGCCCGGCCAGACCTCGACCTGCGAGCTGCGGTTGCGCCACAAAGACGGTTCGTTGCGTTGGGTGCGGGCTACCACCGAGTGTCAGCTCGATCCGAGTGATCCAGGGGTGCGTCGCTACTACGGGGGGCTGGTCGATATCAGCGACGAGAAGACCCTCTCCGACAAGCTCGCCTTCCTCTCGCACTACGATCCGCTCACCGGTCTGGCCAACCGTCGCTTGATGCGTAAGCGCATCAAACGTGCGCTCACCCAGGGGAGGCGTGGTGCGCGCAGCCTGGCGCTGCTCTCGATCGACCTCGACAACCTCAAGCTGATCAACGATTCACTCGGTCACCAGGCCGGTGATCAGGTGTTGCGCGAGGTCGCGCAGCGGTTGCTCGGTATTCTCGGTGGCAATGACACCCTGGCGCGCTTCGGCGGCGACAACTTCATCTGGCTGACCGCCGATCAGCCCACCCCGGAGACCTGCAGTGAGCTGGTCAAACAGATCCTGGAGGTGTTGGCTCCGCCGGTGGCGATCGAGGATCGCGCGGTGCTGATCAGTGCCTCGACCGGCATCTCGCTGTATCCCGACGATGCGGTGAGCGCCGACGAGCTGATCGGTCATGCCGACGCCGCCCTGCACATGGCCAAGGCCGAGGGGCGGGGGAGCTATCGTTTCTTCACCCCGGAGACCAACGAGCGGCTGCACGAACAGTTCCAGCTCGAGCAGGACCTGCGTCTGGCGCTCGAGCGCGACGAGATCCTGCTCCACTTCCAGCCCCGCGTCGATCTGCGTGACGGGCGTATCCTCAGCCTCGAGGCGCTGGCGCGCTGGCAGCATCCCGAGCGCGGGCTGATCCCGCCGGGGCGCTTCATCCCGCTGGCCGAGAGCACCGGGCTGATCCTCCAGCTCGGCCCCATCGTGCTCGATCTCGCGTGTCGTCAGCTTCTCGACTGGCAGGCGCAGGGGGTGCCTGTGGTCCCGATCGCAGTCAACCTGTCGGCCAACGAGCTCTTCCTCGATGGTTTGGCGCAGCGGCTCGCCAATACCGCCGAGGCCTTCGGCATCGCCCCGGAGATGCTCGAGTTCGAGATCACCGAGAGTGCAGCGATGCGCTCGATCGAGCGGGCGGTGGCTGCGGTCACTGAGCTGCGTCAACGCGGTTTCTCGATCGCGCTCGATGACTTCGGCACCGGCTACGCCTCGCTGAGCTATCTCAACCGCCTGCCGGTGAACTCGCTGAAGATCGACCGCTCCTTCCTCGCCGAGATCGACGAGCGTCCCGAACTCCCCCGTCAGGCCATCGCCATCCTCAAGGCGATCATCGGCCTCGGCGAGAACCTCGGCCTCGAACGCATCGCCGAGGGCGTCGAGACCGAGGCCCAGCGCCGCTTCCTGCTCGCCCACCACTGCACCGTCGCCCAGGGCTATTACTATTGCCGCCCGCTCCCCGCCGAGCAGCTCGAACCGCTGCTGCGGGCGGGGCGGGTGGAGGCAGGTGGGGGGCTGTGAGCGATGGGGAGAGACATAACCCTTACTGCTACAGCCGCGCATGTTCGCGGTGGTCCAACTCCGTGTACTCGATAGTGGCAAGCTTTCGCACGAGCCCTATGCCTTTATCGCCAATCAGGCTAGGCGATGATGACTTCAGGCGGGGCGCGTCCGTGCCATAGCAACGCTTCGAGTAGGCGGCGAATCTCGGGGGAACCTCAGGCCTATCCCCGCGAGCGCGGGGGAAACGCCGGAGTCGGACGGGGGGCGGCGGGTGATGTGGGCCTATCCCCGCGAGCGCGGGGGAAACGGATTCGACCGCGAGGCCGGCGGCCAGCGCTCGGGCCTATCCCCGCGAGCGCGGGGGAAACCGACCATCGTCGATGCGGCGCAGTTCGACTCCGGGCCTATCCCCGCGAGCGCGGGGGAAACTGGCAGAGCTGCACGCGCGCATCGGGTGCCCAGGGCCTATCCCCGCGAGCGCGGGGGAAACGGGTCCACTGGCGGGGAACCTTCATCATTCGGGGGCCTATCCCCGCGAGCGCGGGGGAAACGCACGACCACCCATCTCGATCGGGGTATTCACGGGCCTATCCCCGCGAGCGCGGGGGAAACACCAACGCCATCAACGGCCTGGGGTTCCGCACGGGCCTATCCCCGCGAGCGCGGGGGAAACGCCACAAAACCGGATCACGACTTCGCCAGCCTGGGCCTATCCCCGCGAGCGCGGGGGAAACTCGGCCTCGTCTTGACAGACGGAAGTAAAACGGGGCCTATCCCCGCGAGCGCGGGGGAAACCATCCAGATGCAAGAGCAGCAGACCATTCGACGGGCCTATCCCCGCGAGCGCGGGGGAAACCCGAGCGCGGCGAACGTGACGACCTATGCGCGGGGCCTATCCCCGCGAGCGCGGGGGAAACGAGAAGGTCACGCTGATTGCGCCAGTGTCGTAGGGCCTATCCCCGCGAGCGCGGGGGAAACGCGCCGACCTCAAGGCCGGCGACGAGTGCAGCGGGCCTATCCCCGCGAGCGCGGGGGAAACTGGACGGTGCGGCCGGTCGTGTAGCCGGCCCGGGGCCTATCCCCGCGAGCGCGGGGGAAACAGGCTCTCGACGTAGCAGCGGCAGCCCCAGCCGGGCCTATCCCCGCGAGCGCGGGGGAAACCGCCACCTGTGTCGCCGCCCGTGTCGCCACCTGGGCCTATCCCCGCGAGCGCGGGGGAAACCCATTCGAATCGATGACCCTGACCCGCACCCCGGGCCTATCCCCGCGAGCGCGGGGGAAACGCCTCGCGCACCAACCGCGCATAAGTCGTCACAGGCCTATCCCCGCGAGCGCGGGGGAAACAAGAAGATCCTCAAGGCCGAGTGCGGGTATCGGGGCCTATCCCCGCGAGCGCGGGGGAAACTCATTCCAGGGCTGGGCCTCGGGACACTCACAGGGCCTATCCCCGCGAGCGCGGGGGAAACGCGCCTGATTTCATCTCCCGCATTCCGGCGCTGGGCCTATCCCCGCGAGCGCGGGGGAAACTCCTAGTTGCGCCTGAAATTGAACGAGATCGAGGGCCTATCCCCGCGAGCGCGGGGGAAACGTTCGAGTCGAATGGGTCAAGAAGGCAGATCGGGGCCTATCCCCGCGAGCGCGGGGGAAACAATGGTGTGACTGCAACGCGCGTGACCTTCCCGGGCCTATCCCCGCGAGCGCGGGGGAAACGAGCGATTCGATTTCGCTGGGGTTGCCGCCAAGGGCCTATCCCCGCGAGCGCGGGGGAAACGCCGTCCGTAAATGGGAGCGCAAGTGGGCAAGCGGCCTATCCCCGCGAGCGCGGGGGAAACCATCACGGTCGATCTCTATGATGGTCCTGCCAGGGCCTATCCCCGCGAGCGCGGGGGAAACTCTTTTGCTTAAGTCTTTGTAATTAATTGCGAAAGCGGTGATTGGGCTTTGTTTTTAAAGAGCCTTTTTACGATGATTTGCGCACTAGCCACAGGCCATCGACGTCGATTAGCTCCCTCGGTGGTGTGCCGAGCGTGGCGATCTCGATTCCACCTGTCGCGCTTACATCGCGCCAAACCATAACGATGCTTCCTTGTGGTTCGCTCTTGTGCCAATTGCTGAGAACATTCCAGGTTCTAACGCGAACTCCGGAGTTCATTCGTGGCGAAATGTAGACCGTTGGAGCGACCTCTAGCATTAGCGATCCCAGGAACCCTCGATACCGATCGGCTACGTCACGAGTCACGACCATGACCAGAGGCATCGGTTTCCTCCATGCGGATAACTTGTTTGATCCGCTCGATCATCATAGGAATGACTCCCTGTTTGCGGAACACGGTAGCCGCTTCACGCCTGACGAGCCTATCGATTGTCTGGGAGTCGGTTTCCGCCTTCTTGGCGACTGTGAAAGCAATTTGAAGCGTGATGGTGTCCCGGAATAGGTCGGCGATGTCGAGAACGAAGGATTGACCGGAGTCCTCATGGATGAAACCCAGCTGAGGTATGGCGGCAACCGCCTGAACGGCGATAGCTGCTGCCGCTTGAACGGCGGTTGCTGCATGGTTTATCGCTTGGTTTGGAATATCCGCGGCATTTGGATTAGCACGATCGTAGCGTCGTCCTTTCCAGTCGATTCCGTAACGTTGCGCCATCAATTTATAGGTCGCCTTGACTCGAGCTCCCTCGATCCCACGCAGAGTGTCAAGGTCGCGATGGGGCAGCACCTCGCCAAGGCGTAGGGCGTACATATGGCGCGCAACACTGATACGGCGGCGTGGACTTCCCCACAACTCAGCTTGCCGACGGGCGATATCCGAACGGTCAGGCATCAAAGGCGGCGCGGTGTAGCAGCGTACGCCATCCTCCCCAACGGCTGCCATCAGTGTTCCGTGTCGAGCAAGTAGACGCAGAGCATCATGGGTGACGGTACTGCCAGGGCCGAGCAGAATCATCGACACTGTTTGATGAGGGATCTGCACGGAGGAGGGCGTAAGCGAATCCTTACCCTGAAAGAAATGCAGACAGCCATCGATCACACATAGCTCGCCACGTTCAAACCAGATCAGCCCATGCCGATCGGAATGCGGCATGCGTGCCGTTTCCAGCCCAAGTCGCCCTTTCAGCATGATCGAGCCGGTTTCAAAAGCACCATGCCGAAACCAAAGGCTCGGTGTCGCCCGATTCCTCGGCGCAATATCTGGGTGAAGGCATCACTATTCTCGACCTGCAACCGCCCCTTGAGCACAACATCCGGCCCCATGATCGTGCGCACTCCTCGCCGACCTGAGGCATCGGCTGCGCTGCGTCGTATGACGCGGCTGAGTCGAAACGACTCTACGGCGACCAGGGCTAAGCGTGCGGCACTGTGCTCAGTGAAACGCTTGCCGAGCCAGTCTGCATAGATCGCCTCGCGGTTGGCGTCTCGTGTGGAGGATGCAGCGGATTCGACCGCATGCAGGAAGACATCTCGCTCGCGTCCATCTTTGGCTCGCAGTACGGGGCGGACACGCACCTCGAACCCCAGCGCTTGATCCTGTCTCCATACTTCCGGAAAAGGACGAGCTGCCAAGGTCTCCAGACCGAGCGCCTGAGCGATATCTGGGGGGACAAGTGCGGCACTCTCACGCAACGCGCTCAATGGTTGATCGGTATAGCCCAGAAGCCCCTGCTTGGCGCCAAGGTAGCGGAATGGCTTCGGCGCCAGATCGCCAAATGCCGCCCTGAGCACGGCGTGAATCGCGTATCCGAGATCGCCGTCGGGAGATAGTAAGCGGTGGCGTGTTGCCCAAACGGTCAAGGCACGGGGGTCGGGAGAGCAATGCAGCAGGTAAAGACTCATCCGGGTTGCCTCTCAAACCGCAGTCGACCTTCACGAATCGGACGCCATCCGCCATGCACGCCACTGGTCCAGTTTCGCTCGTCGCACAGCTCGATCAGGCGGTCACCTGGCAACGTGCCTTCACCATCGGGCCATTGCGCCCGCATACTCGTCGGATGTGGCACTGGTAATGTGGCAGATTGAAGGGTTTCCAGGATGCTCGCGCCGTCTTGCCATCCGGCAAACACCCGACAGCTCGGGAGGCAGGGTTTGCGTCCGATAAACAGTGGGCGGGCAGGATGATCGAGTGCTGCCGCGAGCCCGTCGAGCGTGGGCGGTTCATCGGATGGCTCAAGGCGCATGGCGACTAGGAGGGATTGGCTAGCGTGATAGTCGCGGAAGCGGCGATGTGGGCTTTCATAGGTGCCGGCCCCTCCAGCCCGTTCCTCAGGAACGCCCCAAGTGGTCCAACCTACGTCCTTGGCGCCCAAGCGTGCATTCTGGTTATCCTGAAGCCTTATTCCCTGACGTTCTATACGCGCTCCCATTACCAACCGCTCCTGTAGACGGTCATGTCGTGCGGTGTCTTCGCGCCGCCAGCCGAGGGCATTGGCCAGCAAGCCGGTGATCATCGACAGCGCCGGGAAATCGCGAATGACACCGAAATTGTCGATGGTCTCGCCTCCGAAGGCCATCAGCGGTGCCTCCAGCCGCAGCAGTAGATGGCGGGCCATGTCAACGCGCTCCTTCGTGTTTTCCGTCCGCTGCTGCTTCTTGGAGGGTACCTGCCTTGATGATGTTGGCGGACCAGGTGGCCAAATCTTGTAGATTGAGGCGCTTGGCCTGAGGGATCTCGATCGGGTCCAAGGCCATGAAGCGGCGCGCTAAAGAGGTGCCGTAGGCAGCGTCCATCTTGCTGATCTCGTTGCGTAGCCGATCGATGGCGCGCTGACGAACCGGGAGATCATTGTCCTTGGTTGCGGTCGGCAAGGCATCGTGAAAGGCGTCGGCCAAGCTGCGTGGCTGCCAGTCTCCGGCCTCGACCAGCACGAACTTGGCCCAGTCGAAGGGCGCCGTCGAGCCACGCTTGGCGCCGGGGCTGACGGTCGCGATCAGGTGTAACAGATGCTCGACAACCTTTCCAGCCAAGGCGCGTTTCTCCGGCGATGTCGATGCGTCGAAGCAATGCTTGCGTTCGATCGCTTCCAGATTCTCGACCAATTGCGGGACATCGACCACCACGTATCCGTAGTAGAGACCCGATGCTAGTTCAGTGTCGAAGATGCCTGCCGAGCCAAGCTCGCCGATTTCAACGTTCAAGTCGTCGACCACTGTGAAATAGTCGTTCTCGACTTGCGCCTCATGTACGGTGAAGGCATGGGCGACATAGATCGCGGCATCCCGGCTGGCCAGGACATCGGAGGTCACCATCCGGCCGAATAAAGCGGATTCCAGACCACTGCCATGCTTGATTGCCTCGATGTTCTTCTTCTCGTTCTTAACCATCTTCGCGACAGCTGTGCGCAGTGTGCTCTCATCGGCGATGTTTTGCGCCAACTCCGTGCAGCGAAGGACCAGATAGTCGATTTCGGCCTTTCCCATCAGCACAGCCTGACCGCTCTTAAGGGCTTCATCGCCTTTTATTTTCTTGCCTGCCTTATCCACAAGCCCTGCATCGCGCAAGGCTTCGACGGCCGCTTGCGCCAACTTCTCGGCCACCCCTCCGTCGATGATGCGGTTGCGGATTAGCTCAAGCGTTCCGCGCGAGCGAATCGCCATCGGAACGCCTAGCTCCGATAACGCAAATCGATCTTCGGCAATCCGCCAATGTCGCTTGAGACATTGCGACGAGATCCGTGTGCGAACGGCATTTCCCAACGGCAAGCGCTTGGCGAGTCCCGCATCGTCGCGGTTGAGCAGTGCGGCCGGATAGGTGTGCAAGGTATGGATCTGGATGAAGCGTGGGAGCATGGTCATGGTCTCTATTCCTTTTTGGTCAGGCTGGCTGTTGCTCGGATTTCGCCAAGGCAGAGAAGTAGCGACCGGCAATCCTCATACGGATCGTCTCAGCTTTTTCCTCATCACGACCTTCGGCCAGGATGAGTCCACCAAGCTCGTACCAGTTCGGAGCAACTTCGTTGGACGCGAGCAAGCGCAAGAGGCGTGGTAAAAGCTGTCGGAAGGCATCCCCTCGGGCAGTTAATAACTTGGTGACCCGAGATTCGGACACGTCAGCCGCGTGCAGCTGAACGCCTAGCCGTCCAGAAGCGTGACCCGCCAGTGCCATGCCGTGCGCGATCAAGGCCCAGCGTCGCCATGCCTCCAGAGACCAGCTGTCAGGCTCGATTCCCGCAAGAATCAGTGCGCGCGATAGCGCGGCGATTTGGTGTGGACGGATCTCGCCATCGGGATCGAGACGCGCAAGCGCGGCGCGCTCACCGGTCCCGAGACCTTGGAGATCGCCCTCGAACCGAGCGGCCTGTCCGATGATCTGGGCAAGCCTACCGATCGGTGATGTTGTTTCAGGCGCCTTTCCGGAGTGGAGCTGCAACTCGGGTTCAAGGTTGGGCATGTTTCACCTCTTTGGAATCCTTTTGCGCCTTGTAGTAATTGGCCAGCGTTGGAAGGGTCTTCTCGCTGCGTAATCCGCCATGCAAGCGGCTCAATGCCGCAGCACGCGCGCGATAGCGCTGCTCGCCGCTGCGCGGTCCAGATGAAAACGCATCAATGAGAATGTCCTCGGCGCGCTTTGCCATATCGAGGTACCAACGCAGACGGACATCCTCGGGATGATCCGATTCGATTTCATCATTCAATCCAAGGGGGCCGTCGAAGAAGCGAGTATCCTCGTGTTGCTCGAAGGGTTTGGCAAAAAGGGTTGCCTTCTCGGTGATGCTGTCGTTATCTCGATAGTCCGAGGATCCGTTCGCAAACAGCGTTGCCAGCGACGACCACAGCACACTGCGCACCTTTTTGATATCCAAAACCCTGCCTTCGGCGATCTTCGCGAGAGGGTCCGTGCTTTTCTTGATCATGAAAGTGCGAGTTTTGGGTGAAATTGGAACCCGCCTCTCGTGATATCCTTCGGTCTTGCCTTTCTTCCGAGTAACTCCTCTAGCAAGGATGGTGATTCCTTCCTTGCCATCATTCTCCGTCAGCATTTGTGTGAGCGGCGCGCGGTACTTGTTGCCAAAGATCAGTTCCGATGTGAGCTTGTAGTCGAAGCCCTTGCCAGAGATCGTAAGTGCTTTACCTGCCGCGACATCAATTGGCATCCAGGCGTCTCCCGTCACACCGTTGCGGTTTTTCGCTTCAATGCGAGCCGCTTTGCTGCCAGTCGCGAGAGCGCTAATACCTTGCAAGCCATCCATGAGGCGAATGCGGCGACAGATTTCGATGTAGAAAGGATCTAGTGACGAGAAAGCGATGCTATCTTTTCCGTTCCAAGGTCGTAACCAGACCAAGGCGATCCCGCCCTGCTCGCACAGCCCCGTCTTGCTCGTGACTTCGGCTCTGGATTCCAGGAGACGGTCGACATCGCGCGCCCACCGTCTTCCCCAGCCACCTGACGGCATTGCACCAATCGCTGGCCGGCTCGCGAAACCACCATTCATGCGAGAGATGCCGTAATTCCCGGCCCCGAGAAAACCCTCTTGGGTTTGCAGGCTGATCAAAGCCATCAACCAATCCTCCGGCGCCGAACGCTTCATTCGTGCTGCTTTGAGATCGTGATTCTTCGAGGTCACCAGCATGTCCAACTCGTCAGGGGTTTCGAGTTTGTTCTTCCAAGCTGACAGGGTTCCTTCGGGTACGGGTGTCTGCATCAGCGCAGGACGGTCAGGTGGTGCAATTAGGCACCACGCGGCTCCATCCGGATCATCCAGAGTCAATGCCAAGAGAGACGCCTTCCATTCAGCCTCGTTGGCGAACGGCTCGGCACGCCCAGCCGCGTGCATGGCAATGGCCGCGAGCTGCACTAGGAAGGCATGCCAAGGGTGGCGCTGATGTGGACGCAGGGCCGGAAAATCGCGGATCCTGTCCTCGGCCAGGGCAACGAAGAGCGCGGGCAGGCTCAGGCGACTTCGAGCGCCGTCCAGCGAGCGAACTCCGATCAAAGGCTCGTCGAGCACTGAGTAACGCAGCGTCATCACAGACTCCTTGGTGGTCAGCCGTCGAGCTTCTCCAATCCGAGACGGCTATAGCGAAAGCGAGCGTTCTCCAGACTGAACAAAATCGTCCCGTCATGGATCTCGACCGAAGACGGTTCGGCATCGGGATCGATGCCCTTCGCCAGGAAATGCCGAACCGGCAATTGTCTCAGCGGTTGGCCGAAGGGGCCGATCGGGGCGGGATCGAAAATGAGCAGGCGGTCGCGCAGTCCCAATCGGGTCGCAATGTCGAGATCGGTTGGAAACTCTTGTTGCTCGTCGAAGGGCTTGTCGATCTCCAGCCCATGCAGGTGGGCGATGGATCGCTCGGCACCTGTTCTTCCTTCAATCGTTCGGCCAAGCTGCTGCCAGTGCTCGCCCAAGGATTCGATCGCTTGCAACGGCTCAGGGTGCGTGGCTGCCTCGACCAGCTCCCGGTTGTCCTCGGGAATGGTGATTCTGGGCCTGCTCTGGATCAGGTGGCGCGTAGCCTCGACCGTGCGTAGGTCCGGGTAGATGCCGTCACCGTCACGAAATGGCCCAAGGCCATGTTGGGATTTGGTCAACAGCGGTGTGAGGTCATAGTGCGGTGGCGTCAGGACTAGGGCTTGCGGGGCTTGGTAGGCTGCTGGGCGTTTACCTTTCGGGCGCGAATGCCGATGCAGACGGCCGATGCGCTGCAAGAGCACGTCCATTGGACAGAGGTCGGTGATGAGCAAGTCGGCATCCAGGTCCAGGCTTTGCTCAAGCGTCTGGGTGCCCACGACGACCCGGGGGCCAGAAGAGCGGTGCTTACCGAGCTGCGCCTGAATGGCTGCATCCAGTAAGGGGCGATCCTCGCGACTGAAGCGGCTGTGGTGGAGGGTGGCATGGCCGTTCACGGTAAACAGCCAGTCTGCTTCGGGCGTCTGTTGTTCCAAGGCTTGGAAGACGGCGAGTGCGGCTGGAACGGTATTGCGGACGACCAGCACCTTGGCCCCTAGCGAGGCAGCCTCCAGGGCTAAGCGGGCAATGGCGTCGGGATCATCGATGCAATCATTCAGGCACCAGTCGACAGTTTTGGGGCGGCTGGTCGAATCGAGCTGGCGCACACCGGCTCGGTCGGAGATCGCCGGATAGCACGTCTTGCAGGCTGCTTCAAACACGGGCAGCGAAATTCCGACATCTTGCCCGATGCTGAGATAGCGCGCTCGCGCGTTAGCGCCCAGGGTCGCGGAGAGTAGCAGCGCCTGACCGCCACAGCCGAGATGAGCCTGGAGCAGTCGCTCTAAGAGAGCGGTCATGTAGGGGTCGGATGCATGAACCTCATCGATGACTAACAGACTGCGGGCAAGCAGAGCATGGCGTAGATGAGCATGGCGGACCTGTAAGGCACCGAACAGGGCCTGATCGATGGTGCCAACAGCGATGGGGGCGGCCAGATAACGCTTGGGCGACTCGGCGGCCCAGCGACGGTGCGCCTGTGCATCAGTCGGGTGATCGGGCCACAGCACCTTGAAATCAGGCAGTGCCCTTGGCTCCTGCCCATCGGCGCCGGCGTAGCCCGGTAGTGCCCGCACCGTGACAGGGGCATCAGTTGGCCAAAGCCAGATGACAGCTGCCCGAACGCGTTCGTAAACCTGACTGGCGGACACGCGCGTTGGCAACGCGAAGTACAGACTGTCGACCTCGCCATGTAGGAAGAGGTGCACAAAGCGCCATAGTGCTGCTTCGGTCTTGCCGCTTCCGGTCTCGGATTCCAAAATGACCAGAGGCCCGAGCGCCGAGTCCGCCATCGCCGTCTGAATCGGGTAAGGAGCATTGCCACCGAAGATCGATGCGAATCCAGGTGGCTCTGCCGCGAGCGCCGTTTGCCAAGGGGTTGCGTCCAGGCCCAAAGCAGCGATCGCACGTGCCGCAAAGTTCAGCGCATCGTGCGCGCGATCCCCAATCCCATTAGACAGGGGAAAGAAGGAAGTGTCCGACCCTAGCCAGTCGGCCAGTTGCACCAAGCCAGCGAACAGATGAGCGAACGCCGAGGCATCGGGGAGTGGGTCGCCATCTGTGACGAAGGCATCCGGATAGAGCGCGATCGCACATCGCCCGATCTCGGCAAGCACCGGGGCGGGGTCGTAGAGGGCTCGACCGTCGGTAGCGATGACGGGTTTCCAGTTGGAGCGCTGCCAGTCGTTAGGTTTGGGGGCCGGGAGCGGGCGACCGTGATGGCTGACGGAGGCCCAAAACAGCGACGGAACCGCCTCGCCCCAACCATAGAGACTCTCGAGCGGCAATTGCTCGCGCAGTGGTTCGAGAAAACTATCCTCTCGGAACAGGTCAAGCGCTTCGCGACCGTGCCCGGCATGATTCGGCCAGCCTTTTGGTACCTGTTCTGCTGGCCAGCGTTTCGCCTGGAAGCCGCTGTTGGCCTTCCCCAAGTCGTGCAAAAAGACCATGACCGAGAGGCGAGCCAGATCGCGCTCTGTAAGCGGCCGACTGGCTGCGTGCTCCATGGCTCTTCTGATCGAACGGCATCGACACAAGCGGCTGAAGCAAGCCGCGACATCGGTCAAATGGTCCGTAAGCGCATGCCAAGCTATGACGTTATGATCGGCGTCGTGCTCGAGTTTGCCGAACGCGGACCGTTGATCGAGCAGTTCCATTGAGAATATCCTTCTTCATGCAATCGATAGAAACCAACGGTTCTTCGAGTACGCTTTACGGCAGGATATTACTTTACTGACATCTTCTCCAAGTCCTGCGGTGGTGCCGCTTATTATGTGGAGGCTTGCAAAGGGGAGCACAGGAGATTCTTGCATTGTATTGCGTTGTTGCTCGGCAGGGATATCCAGTCCGTTTTGCAGAGCAAGTCGATATTGGTGTCGACTCTGTACGCAACTAAAAACAAGCTTTTTGATGCCAGAAACGAAAAACGGCCAGTCGATTGCTCGACTGGCCGTTGATCTTGTATGGCGCGCCCGGAAGGATTCGAACCTCCGACCACCTGGTTCGTAGCCAGGTACTCTATCCAACTGAGCTACGGGCGCATCGTGTTCCAGCGATTGCGGCGCGAGGCCGAGGGCTCGGTGGGGCCCTGATGAAAACGCCTCAGACAATGATGATCTGAGGCGATCTCTGTATGGCGCGCCCGGAAGGATTCGAACCTCCGACCACCTGGTTCGTAGCCAGGTACTCTATCCAACTGAGCTACGGGCGCATGAATTTTGCTCCATCCCTGGAGGCTCTATCCAGCCTCGCATGCCTGCGGACTGATTGAGCGGCTTCAGTGGAGTCGTTGCCGACATCGAACACCGAAGAGGCGACAATTATTCCGGCCTTTGTCCGTGCTGTCAACCCCTGATCGCGATCCGTTTCGTCGATGGACCCTCGCGCGGCCGATCCGCTACCATCGGACGCGGTGGCGCCGTGCCGTGTCGCGCCGTTGTGAACCAGGTCTGACAGGGGGAGAAGGGATGCGTCTGATCATCATCGCCATCGTCTCCGGCTGGGTGCTGGTCGCGCTGGCGCTGGCCGTGCGGGTGCGCGCCTGCGATCTCGAGGCGCGACTGAGCGCGGCCTATTTCGTGCTCTGGCCGGTGGCGGCGGTGTCGCTGCTGCTGCAGGCGCCGGTGCCGGGCGTGATCGCGCTGCCGGCCACACTTGGCTTTCTGCCCTGGTTCCTCTCCGGCCCGCATCTCTGGGCGCGACTGCGCCGTGGCGTGCCGGCCGCGCCCGGCGCCTTCATCGGCATCGCCTTCCGGGTGTGGGGCTGGGGCATCCTGCTCTCCATGCTGCTCGGGTTGTTCTTCTGATGTCTTCCTCCGATTCCGCTCCCGTGGCGCCGCGACGCTACGATCTCGACGACCTGCTCGCGATCATGGCGCGGCTGCGTGACCCCCAGTCGGGTTGCCCCTGGGATCTCGCCCAGACCTTCGCCACCATCCTGCCCTTCACCCTGGAGGAGGCCTACGAGGTCGCCGATGCGATCGAGCGCGACGACATGCCGGAGTTGCGCGACGAGCTCGGCGACCTGCTGCTGCAGGTGGTCTTCCACGCCCGCATGGCCGAGGAACGCGGCAGCTTCGCCTTCGCCGAGGTGGTGCAGGCGATCTGCGAGAAGCTGGTGCGGCGTCATCCGCACGTCTTCGCCGACACCGCGCTCGACGACGGCGCGGCGGTGCGCGAGCACTGGGAGCGGGTGAAGGCCGCCGAGCGCGCGCACAAGGGCGCGGGCGCCACGCCGCCCGGGGCGCTCGACGGCGTGGCGCGGGCGCTGCCGGCGCTGCTGCGCGCCGAGAAGCTGCAACGGCGCGCGGCGCGGGTCGGCTTCGACTGGGACGACGCTGCTGGCGTCTTCGCCAAGGTCGAGGAGGAGCTGGCGGAGTGTCGCGAGACCCTGGCGCGCCCGGCGGGCGCGCCCGAGCGGGTGCACGAGGTCGGCGACCTGCTGTTCTCCTGCGTCAACCTCGCCCGTCATCTCGGCGTCGACGCCGAGCAGGCGCTGCGCGAGGCCGGGCAGCGCTTCGAGCGGCGCTTCGGCGCGGTCGAGTCGCGGTTGCGCGAGGCCGGGCGGGCGCCCGCCGCCGAGCTGCGCGACGAGATGGAGCGGCTGTGGGGCGAGGTCAAGCGGGAGGAGCGGGATTGAATCATCACATGGCGCGCCGCCGGGCGCGCGCGACGGAGACCGATTGATGGGGCTGTACGACAAGATCCTCGCCTGTAATCGCTGGGACCCGGAAGACTTCGTGCCCTGGCTGCTCGACGGGGTGCGAATCGGCACCCTGCGCCATGCCGCGGCGCGGGCGCTGACGCGCTGGCCGCGCTGGTTCCGCGTCGAGCCGCAGGCGGTGCACTGGATCAACGCGCCGCGCGACTTCGCGGCGCGCTCGGCGCTGCTCGCCGAGGTGGTCGAGACGCTGGTGGCGCAGGGCGAGATCCCCTATGCCCACGGCGAACTCTACCCGGTGACCCCGAACGGGCGCGATCGCGCCTGCTGCGTGGTCGACCGCGCAGCCGGTCCCTTCTTCGGCATCCGCGCCTTCGGCCAGCACCTCAACGGCTTCGTGCGCACCGCGCACGGGCTGGAGATGTGGGTGGGGCGGCGTGCCGCCGATCGCAGGCTCTATCCCAACCGGCTCGACAACCTCGTCGGCGGCGGCCTGCCGCACGGTCTGGGGGTGCGCGAGAACCTGCGCAAGGAGTGCGCCGAGGAGGCCGGGATGGCCGCGGCGCTGGCCGATCTGGCGGTGCCGGTCGGCGCGGTGGTCTACTGTCGCGACTCCGAGCGCGGGCTCAAGCCCGACGTCATGTACTGCTATGATCTCGAACTGCCCGAGGACTTCGTGCCCCGCTGCACCGACGGCGAGGTGCAGGCCTTCTATCGCATGCCGGTCGATGAGGTCGTGGAGATCGTGCGCGATAGCGACGAGTTCAAGCTCAATTGCAACCTCGTCGTCATCGATTTCCTGATTCGTCATGGCTTGATCGGTCCCGACGAGCCGGACTATCTTGCCCTCATCCAGGGGCTGCGCTCGCCCTTGCCCTGCTGAGCCGCCCAGCCCGGCGCTCATCACCCCATCCATTCCGCGGAATCAACAGCACATGAGCCCAGATCGATCCCCCATCCAGCGACGCGCCTGCGTCCCCGTGCGCGTCGGCCACCTCACCATCGGCGGCGGCGCCCCGGTCGTGATCCAGTCCATGACCAACACGGACACCGTCGACGTCGAGGCCACCGTGCGTCAGACCCTGGCGCTGGCGCGGGCGGGCTCGGAGATGGTGCGCATCACCGTCAACAACGAGGAGGCGGCGCGCGCGGTGCCGCGCATCCGCGAGGCGCTCGACGCCCAGGGTTGTGCGGTGCCGCTGGTCGGTGACTTCCACTTCAACGGCCATCGTCTGCTCAACGACCACCCGGCCTGTGCCGAGGCGCTGGGCAAGTACCGCATCAACCCCGGCAACGTCGGTCGCGGCGAGAAGAAGGACGCGCAGTACGCGAGCATGATCGAGACGGCCTGTCGCTACGACCGGCCGGTGCGCATCGGCGTCAACTGGGGCAGCCTCGACCAGGAGCTGCTGGCGCGGATGATGGACGAGAACAACCGCGCCGCCGCGCCCAAGGAGCCGCAGCAGCTGATGTACGAGGCGATGGTCGAGTCGGCCGTCTCCAGCGCCGATCGCGCCGTCGAGCTGGGGCTTGCCAAGGATCACATCATCCTCTCGTGCAAGATGAGCGGGGTGCAGGACCTGATCGCCGTCTATCGCATGCTCGGCGCACGCTGCGACTACGCCCTGCACCTCGGTCTGACCGAGGCGGGGATGGGCTCCAAGGGCATCGTCGCCTCGACCGCGGCGCTTGCGGTGCTGCTCCAGGAGGGCATCGGCGACACCATCCGCGTCTCCCTCACCCCGGCGCCGGGCGAGGCCCGCACCCGCGAGGTCGAGGTCGCGCAGGAGATCCTGCAGAGCATGGGGCTGCGTTCCTTCACCCCGATGGTCACCGCCTGTCCCGGCTGCGGTCGCACTACCAGCGACACCTTCCAGCACCTGGCGCAGGACATCCAGGCCTATCTGCGCGAGCGCATGCCCGAGTGGCGCGGCACCTACCCCGGGGTCGAGCAGATGCAGGTGGCGGTGATGGGCTGCGTGGTCAACGGCCCGGGCGAGAGCAAGCACGCCAACATCGGCATCAGCCTGCCGGGCAACGGCGAGCGCCCGGCCGCGCCGGTGTTCGTCGACGGCGAGAAGGTCGCCACCCTCAAGGGCGACGGCATCGCCGAGCAGTTCAAGCGCATGGTGGACGACTACATCGAGCGTCACTACCGCGCGCGCTGACCGGTCGCCGCCGCGGGGCGGCGGCGCACATCGAAGCAGACGGAGGAGCGAGTGATGCGCAAGCCGATCATCCCGGTCGCGATCGCGACCATGCTGACGCTGGCCGGTCCGCTGAGGGCCGAGGACCCCCTGGTGGTGCCGCTGCAGCGGCTGTCGCTGGCGGCGGCCGGCGCGGTGGCCGAGGGCGCGGTGGCCGAGTGTCGTGCGCGCGGCATCCAGGTCGCGGCGACCGTGGTCGATCGCGAAGGGACGGTGCAGGTGGTGCTGCGCGACACCATCGCCGCGCCCATCACCGTCGACATCAGCCGGATGAAGGCCTTCACTGCCGCTAACTTCAACGCCGCCACCTCGGCGCTGGCCGAGCGCGCCGAGAGCCCCGTCGGCCGGGTCGACGGGCTGGTGATGTCGCCCGGCGGGGTGCCGATCCACGCCGCCGGCTCGGCGCTGGTCGGCGCCGTCGGGGTGAGCGGTGCGCCCGACGGCGAGACCGACGAGGCCTGCGCGCGCGCCGGGCTGGCGGCGATCGCCGACGACCTGGACATGCTCTGACCCATCCCCGGCGCCGCAGCGGAGGCGTCGCCGGGCAGCTCATCACCGGCCCCGTCGGCCGGTCAGCCGAAGGAGACCGTCATGCGTCTGTTCGAGGCCGAACCCGCGCTGGTCGCGGATCTGCGCGGAGAGTGCGAGCTGGTGGAGACGCGCACCCGCGCCGGGGTCGAGGTACTCACCCTGCGTCATCCCACCCTGGGGCGTCTGGTGCTGGTGATCACGCCCGAGGGCGGCGGCATCGTCGCCGAGTTCGGCGACTGAGCGATCAGTCCTCGCCGGGGCGTACGCGGCGCAGTTGCTTGTCGCGACCGCGCTTGCGCTTGGCCTCGAGCCGGCGCCGCTGCGAGCCCTTGGTCGGACGGGTGGCGATGCGCGGGCGGGGGCGGGCGGTGGCCTCGCGGATCAGCGCCGCGAGGCGCTCGCGCGCGTCGGCGCGGTTGCGCTCGCGGGTGCGGTGGCGGTGCGCCTCGATGCGCACCACCCCGGACTGGTCGATGCGTCGGTCGTTGCGCAGCAGCAGCCGGGCGCGTACCGCCTCGGGCAGCGACGGGCTGGTGGCGATGTCGAAACTGAGCTGGACGGCGGTCTCGACCTTGTTGACGTTCTGGCCGCCGGGGCCGGGGGCGCGGATGAAGCGCTCCTGGAGTTCGGACTCGGCGATACGGATCTGCGGGGTGATCTCGAGCATGGCGGGGCTGTCGGAGGACGCGCGGCGACCGGGCAACCGCGGTGTCGATGATGGGGATATCTGCCGATCCCGGTGGCGATGGTCGATAATCGGCATGTCCCTGGAGTGCAGGGGCGGGTGGGCAGTCTAGCGATGCCGAGGGTGTCGCCGCAAGGTCCGCCCTGGTCAAGTCCAGCGAGGTGTGTGATGGACACAGAGGATTATGGGCACTTGCTGCTCGCCACCGATTTCGAACCCGAGAGCGAGCCGGTGGTGGCGCGCGCGGTGCGGCTGCGGGCGCTGTTCGGGGCACGGTTGACGTTGCTGCACGTGGTCGAATACGTGCCGCCGTCGATGGACTACATGCCGGTGGGCTATTCGGGCGATCCGCTGATCGGCGGCGAGGCCGGGCTCGAGGCCGAGTTGTTGCGGGTGGCCGAGCAGGAGATGGCCGCGCTCGGCGAGCGTCTCGGCGTGCCCGCCGCCGATCGTCTGGTGCGCGTCGGCGCCACCGGTCAGGTGATCGACGAGGTCGCAGCCGAACTCGGCGTCGGGCTGGTGGTGATCGGCAGTCACGGTCGTCACGGTCTGCTCGGGCTGTTCGGCGCCACCGCCCGGCAGGTGTTGCGCAACCCCGACTGCGACGTGCTCTGCGTCAAGCTCGGCCAGGATTGAGCGCGACACGGGGCGCGCGCGCCCCGTGTCGCCCGACCCCGCTCAGGCCGGTGTGCCGGTATCGCGCGCGGGCTCCGGGGTGAGCGCCGCGACCACCCGGGCGAAGCGCGTCTCGAGCGCGGCGTCGGCCGGTGCCGGCGCGCTCAGGTACCAGTCGCGCAGCAGCTCGGTGGTGCCGCCGAGCGGGTCGCTCTCGCCATCGCCCATGCGTTCGGCGAGCCGCGCCACCTGATACGCCAGACGCTGCTGACTATACGCCGGCGGTGAGTCGATGCCGGTGAGGATCTCGAGCTGGAGACAGAGCTGCCGGCGCTGCTCGCCGTGCGCATCCAGCTCCGCGGCGAGCGTCTGCGCCGTCGCGGCATCGGCGAGCGCCTCGCAGGCCCGGCGCAGGCGCGCGTCCATCGCCGCCTGCAGCGCCTGATCGTGCAGCGCGCCGAGCGCGCTCCATTCCGCCTCGATCGCGGCGCGCTCGAGCCCCTGTCCATGCTCGGCGATCGCCGCCTGCTCGATTCGGGCGCACAGCGCCTCCTGGCGCTCGAGCAGCGCGATGCTCCGGCCCCGCTCCCGCTCGCGCGCGTGCTGTCGTGCCTGCACCAGCCGCTCGCGCGCCGCCTGCCAGCGTGCCTTGAGCGCACCGGCCGCCTGACGCGGCACCGCCAGTGACTGCAGTTCGCGCCAGCGCGCGTCGAACTCGCCCAGCCGGGCCTCGAGTCGCTCCGGCGTGGTCTCGTCCGCGGCGCTCCGCTCGGCCTCGGCGCAGAGTGCCTCGCGCCGGGCGAGGTTGTCCTCCAGCTCGGCGAACTGGGCCTTCTGCAGCGCCGCGCGCCGGGCGAACACGGCGTCGCAGGCGGCGCGGAACTCGCGCCAGATGCGGTTCTCATCCTTCTGACGCGCCGCGACCGTGGTGTGCCAGTCGCGTTGCAGCGCCTTGGTGCGCTCGAGTGCCTCTTCGAGCGGCTCGTGCTCGACCAGCGTCTCGACCTCGGCGATCAGCGCGCGCTTGAAGGCGAAGTTACGCTTGCGCTCGCCCTCGAGCCGCCGCTCCAGACGCTTGAGCGCGCGGTGGAAGCGGCGCTCCAGGACGTGGCGGTGACGGGCCTCGACCGGGCCGATCGCCGCCCAGGCGCGACGGGTGTCGGCGCGCGTCTGCACCACCTGTTTCCAGTCCGCCTGCTCCCAGTCGACACCCTCGATGAAGGCCTCGAGCTGGTCGCAGAGCCGTTCGCAGGCGGCGCGGTTGGCCGCGCGCTCGGCCACCTGGGCCTCGAGATGGGGGCGGCAGCGCTCGCGGATGCGGGTCGCGGTCTCCTGGAAGCGGGCGCGCAGCGTCTCGTCGGCGCGCGCCCCGGAGCGGTCGAGTTCCTTCCAGCGCTGTTGCAGCGACTGCAGCTGCTCGGCGGCCTGTTCGAGCGCCGGCGCCTCGGCCTCGAGCGCGGCGATCTCGGTGCACAGCGCCTCGCGGTGCTGGTCGGCGCTCCAGCGGCGCCACTGCTGCAGCTCGCGCAGCTGGGGGGCGAGCTGACGCAACCGCTCGGCGGCACGGACGCTGTCGGCGTTGGCGCAGCCGCTGGTCTCGACCAGTTCGAGCCCGGCCTGCAGGCTCTGGAAGAGGGCGTCGGCCTTGCGCAGCTCGCCGGCCTCGAGGCGCTGTTCGAGTTCGGCGAGCCTGCCGCCGAGCTGGTCGCGTCGCTGCTCGGCGTTGCGCCGCTGGGTGCGGATGCGTGTGGCGAGCCGGTCGACGAGCGTGCCGCATGCGGCCGTCGCCGGGTCGCCGTCGAGGGTTGCGCAGCAGTCGCGGGCGCGCTGGAGCAATCGCTCGGCGCGGTGGCAGGCCAGCGGCTTGGGGCTGTCGAGCAGTTCGCCGATGCGCGTCTGGTGCTCGGCGAGCTGGGCGCGTGCCTGCGCCTGTGTGCGCTCGCGGCTGTGGTGATCGGCGATGCGGCTGGCGAGTGCGCGGCGGCGGGCATCGAGCGGCGCCTGCTCGGGGGCGGGCAGGGCGGCGAGCGCCCCCCATTCGTGCTCGATCCGGGCCAGTTCGGCGGCGTCCGGGGTGGCGGCCTCGGCGAGGGTCTCGAGCCGGGCGAGCAGCGTCTGATAGGTCGCGGCGCGCGCGGTCTGGTCCTGCTGCTCGGCCTGCTCCCTGGCCGCTGCCGAGCTGGCCGTCTCGAAGGCCGCGATGAAGCGCTCGCGCGCCTGTTGGTAGCGGGAGCGCAGCTCGGGTTCGGCGCGCGCCTCGAGTTCGGCCCACTGCTGGTCGAGATGGTCGAGCAGCGCGCGGTCCTGGGTCCAGTTGCCGAGCCGACCGAGTCGCTCGGCGCGTTCGCACAGCCCGCTGCACTGCTCGCGGATGCGCTGCGGCTCGGCCTCGCGCTCGGCGATCAGGCGCAGTTTCTCGCGGGCGCGCCGGTGGACGACCTTGTCGCGCTTGCCGATCTCGCGCACCACGCGTTCGAGCGCCTCGCGCCTCTCCAGTCGCTCGATCGCGGCGCGGCGGTTGGCCGCCACCGGATCCTCGAGGGCGCACTCGGCGAGTGCCTCGGCGGCGTCGAGTCGGGCGATGAGCGACAGCCGCAGCGCCGGATCCGGGCAGCGGCGAGCAAGGCTGGCGAGTGCCTCGGGGGCGGTGATCGTCGCGAGGCGCGATTCGCGCTCGGTGGCCGGCTGGAGGCGGGCGAGCAGTTCGCCGTAACGGGTCGCGGCGGCGTCGCGCTCGTTCGCCGCCGTCGCGTTGACGAGGGTTGCGGCGAGGCGGTCGAGGTCGCCTGGCTCGACCGGCGGTGGCGGCGTCTCGGCCGGTTCACGCGCGACGGATGCCGGTGGCGTCCTCGGGTGTGCGGTTGCGTCGGTCTTGCGCCGCTTGAGAAAGCGTTTGAGTAACATCTCGTTCCCACCCAGGTTTGCGCTCGAGCCTGCGCGGCGCGCGACGTTGCCGCGCCCGTGGCTGAAGGTGTCAATGACGGAGCCGTCGCGAGGGTTCGGACGGCTCCGAGTCGATCGGTTCTTCCGGGGCGCGCCGTCTCGTCGACGGCGCGCCCCGGGCCGGGCGTCCGGCCGCGGCGGCGGGCGTCTCCCCGCCCGCGCCGTCGCTCGTGGCCGGCGCCGCCCTAGTGTAACCGAGCGCGACGGCGACGGCCCGTGGTGGTGTTCAGGCGGGGTCGCGAACGAAGGGGTTGGTGCGTCGCTCGCGACCGAGCGTCGACATCGGGCCGTGCCCGGGGATGAAGGCGATCTCGTCGCCGAGCGGGAACAGTCGCTCGCGGATCGAGGCGATCAGCTGGGCGTGATCCCCGCGGGGGAAGTCGGTGCGACCGATCGAGCCGCGGAAGAGCACGTCGCCGAGCTGGATCAGACCGCTCGCGCGGTTGAGATAGGCGATGTGTCCCGGGGTGTGTCCCGGGGTGTGGATCACCTCCAGGGTCTGTTCGCCGAGGGCGATGGTCTCGCCGTCGGTGAGCCAGCGCTGCGGGGTGAAGGGCTCGATCGGCGGGAAGCCGAACAGCTCGCACTGGTGCTCCAGGGTCTCGATCAGAAAGGCGTCGTCGCGGTGCGGACCGAGGATCGGCACCCCGAGCCGCGCGGCGAGCGGGGCGCTGGCGCCGACGTGATCGAGATGGCCGTGGGTGAGCAGCAGGTACTCGGGGATGAGTTCGAGCTGCTCGATCAGGGTGGCGATGACCTCGGGCTCGCCGCCGGGATCGATGACCGCCGCACGTCGGGTCTGGTCGCACCACACCAGGGTGCAGTTCTGCTGGAAGGGGGTGACGGGCTGGATCTGGTAGTGCACTGGGCTGTCGTCGGGCTGATGGATCTTGCGCGCGGATGCTCGCAGTCCTCTGCCCAAGTGTCCAGCCCGGCGTGTCCGGGAGCAGTCGTGCAGCTGCGCGTCGAGCTGGTCTCTGTGGCTGATCGAGATGGTGGCCCCATGTGGCGGCGTGGAGACCGGCCGCGCGCGGCCGGTCGCCGGGGTCAGTCGTCGTCGAGACGCTCGATCACCGCCTCGGTGATGTCGAGTCCCTCGTCGATGTAGAGCAGGCCGTTCTGGCCGCGCTCGACGACCATGTCGAGCCCGCGCTTCTCGGCGATGGCGTTGACCACCTCGCGCGCCGGGACGACGATCTCGCGGCCTTTTTCCTGCTGGGCCTTCATCAGCTCGCGTTGCAGTTGCGCGGCCTCCTTCTGGTAGGCGGCGATGCGCTCCTTGAGCTCGGCGCGCTGCTTGTCGACCTGTGCCTCGCTCATCAGCGGGGCGTCGCGCTCGAGCGATTGCTGCATCTGCATCAGCGTCTGCTCCTCCTCGGCCAGGGCGCGTCCGCGCGGCTCGAAGTCCTTGCGCAGCTGCTCCTGCACCTGCTGACCGATGCGGCTCTCCTCGAGCACCTTCTGCATGTCGACATAGCCGACGCTCGGGCCCGCGAGGGCGGGCAGGGGCAGGGCGAGGGCGAGCAGCAGGGCTGTGGTCTGAAGCGGACGACTCATGTGTGGACTCCGGGATGGTCTCGGGTATCTGGTGGTCCGGCACGGATGGCGGTCGGTGCCGGCGGTTCGGGCCTCTGGCCCCGGCGGGATTCTAAGCCAGGGCGCCGGATCGCGTCACAGTGGCGTGCGCCTGGCCGGTGGTCGCGACCCTGGCGAAAATCACCACGGAAAGCGACAATATACGGAACTTCACCGCCGTTGCGTCCTCAATCGCCTGTGCCGCCGTGAGCGGTGGCGGGCTCGGGGTCGTCGGGCTCGATGGTGACAGGCATGGGGCGGGAAGGTGTCGACGCGCCTCGTTCGTCGTCGCGGTCCAGGCCTCCGGGCGCGACCGGATCCGGTCGCCGACCGACCCCTTTCGATATAGACAGACCGCGTCCGGCAGGCGCGGCCAGCTTTTCCGGAGATCCGCAACGTGGGCAACTCGCTCCAGGACCAACTGCTCAAGGCGGGCTTGGTCAACGAACAGAAAGTCAAGCAGGCACGCTCGGCCAAGCGCAAGAAGGTCAAGCAGAATCCCAAGGGCGGGGCCGGTGACGAGGCCGCGCGCCAGGCCGCCGAGCGTGCGCGCCGCGAGAAACTCGAGCGCGATCGCGCGCTCAACCGCCAGCGCCAGGAGGAGGCCGCGCGGCGCGCGGCCGAGAACGAGATCCGCCAGCTCATCCACAGCAACCGGGTGGTGCGCGAGCGTGGTGACGTCGCCTACAACTTCACCGACGGCAGCAAGCTCAAGCGGATCTATGTCAACAAGGCACAGCACGCCAAGCTGGTCGCGGGTCGGCTCGCGGTGGTGCGTCAGGACGACTTCTACGAGCTGGTGCCGGCGGAGATCGCCGAGCGCCTGCTCGAGCGCGACGCGCGTCTGGTACTGGTGCTCAACCGCCCCGAGGAGACGCCCGACGCCGACGACCCCTACGCCGAGTTCCAGGTGCCCGACGACCTGATGTGGTGAGGCGGTCGCGCTGCCCATGTCCCTGTTACCGATGGAGTCGCCGATGACGGAACCGGTCAATCTCAAGCTTGCGGTGCTGATCGACGCCGACAACGCCCAGGCGAGTATCGTCGAGGGGCTGCTCGCCGAGGTCGCCAAGTACGGCACCGCGCACGTCAAGCGCATCTATGGCGACTGGACCTCGCCCAATCTCGGCTCCTGGAAGGAGACGCTGCTGCGTCACTCGATCCAGCCGATCCAGCAGTTCAGCTACACCAGGGGCAAGAATGCCACTGATGGCGCGATGATGATCGACGCCATGGATCTGCTCTATTCGCGCAACTTCGACGGTTTCTGCATCGTCTCCAGCGACAGCGACTTCACCCGTCTGGCCTCGCGGTTGCGCGAGTCGGGGATGACCGTCTACGGCTTCGGTGAGCGCAAGACCCCCGAGCCCTTCGTCGCCGCCTGCGACAAGTTCGTCTTCACCGAGGTGCTGCGCGAGGACGTCGACGAGGACATCGACGCGCGCAAGAGCGCCAAGGAGCTCAAGTGCGACACCCGGCTGGTCAACCTGCTGCGCAGCGCCGTCGACAGCGCCGCCGACGACACCGGCTGGGCCGGGCTGGGGGCGGTGGGCTCGGCGGTCGCCAAGCGCAGCCCCGGGTTCGACGCGCGCAACTACGGCTACCGCAAGCTCAGCGAGCTGCTCAATGCCATCCAGCTCTTCGAGCTCGAGGCGCGTCAGGTCGGGCGTGGTCCCAACCGCGTGCTCTACGTCCGCGACCCGCGTGCCCATGGCTGAGACTGCGCTGCCCCTGATCGACACCCATTGTCATATCGATCTGCCGGTGTTCGACGCCGATCGCGCGGCGGTGCTGTCCGCGGCGCGCGCCGTCGGGGTCGAGACCCTGGTGGTGCCGGCGATCGACCTCGACGGTTGGTCGCGGGTGCTGGCGCAGCGTGCCGCCGCCTCCGGCGAGCGCCCGGCCTGTCGCGCCGCGCTCGGGCTGCACCCGCTCTATCTGCCGCCGCCCGAGGAGGCCGAGTCGGCACTGACGACGCTGCGCGCGCTGGTCGCCGCCGAGCGCCCGGTGGCGATCGGTGAGATCGGGCTCGACTTCCATCGTGCCGACGCCGATCGCGACCACCAGCTGGCGCTGTTCGAGGCCCAGCTGGCGATCGCCCGCGAGGCCCGGTTGCCGGTGCTGCTGCATGTGCGCAAGGCCCACGAGGAGGTGCTCGCGGCGCTCGCCCGCGCCGGTGTCGAGGGCGGCATCGCGCACGCCTTCGGCGGCAGCGAGCAGCAGGCCGGGCGTTATCTCGAGCGCGGGTTCCGGCTCGGCTTCGGCGGCATGCTCACCTTCACGCGCTCGACCCGGCTGCGGCGGCTGGCGCGGGCGTTGCCGCGTGACGCCCTGGTGCTCGAGACCGACGCGCCGGACATGACCGTGGCCAGCCACCGGGGCGAGCGCAACAGCCCGGCCTATCTCGATCAGGTGCTCGCCGCCCTGGCCGAGGTGCGCGACGAGTCGGCGGAGGCGCTCGCCGCCCACACCACGACCAATGCCCGCGAGGTGCTGGCGCTATGAGCCTGGATCAGCCGCTGTGGGACCGCACCCGGATCCTCGTCGGCGAGGACGGGGTGGCGCGACTGCGTGATGCGCACGTCTTCGTCGCCGGGCTCGGCGGGGTCGGTGCCTTCGCCGCCGAGGCGCTGGCGCGCGCCGGGGTCGGCACCCTCACCCTGGTCGACCACGACCGCGTCGCCCCCTCCAACCTCAACCGTCAGCTGGTGGCGCTCACCACCACCCTGGGCCGCCCCAAGGTCGAGGTGATGGCCGAGCGCGTCGCTGCGATCAACCCCGCCTGCCGGGTCCGCGCCCATGCCGCCTTCCTGCCCGCCGAGGGGGCCGATGCCTTCCTCGCCGAGCGCCCGGACCAGCTCGTCGATGCCATCGACAGCCTGGCGAGCAAGCTCGCGCTGATCGAGACCGCGCTGCGTCTCGGGGTGCCGGTGGTCAGCAGCATGGGCGCCGGCGGGCGGCTCGATCCCACCCGTATCCAGGTCGGCGACCTGATGGACACCAAGGTCTGCGGGCTGGCGCGCGCGGTGCGCACCAAGCTGCGCCGCCGTGGGGTCGGGCGCGGGGTGTGCGTGGTCTGGTCGGACGAGGAGCCGCACCCGCCGGCACCGCCCGAGCCGGTTAGCCAAGGGCGTCCGCGGGCGGTCAACGGCACCATCAGCTATCTGCCGGCGCTGTTCGGGCTGACCCTCGCCGGGGTGGTGATCCGGCGCCTGCTCGAGGGAACGGACGCCGGCTGAGCGGTTCAGTCCGCCCGTGCCCGCGAGCCGATCCAGTCCGGCAGCGCCTCGGGCGCGAGCGGTCGGGCGAACAGATAGCCCTGGCCGAGCCGACAGCCGAGTCGGCGCAGCGCCAGCGCCTGCTTGCGGGTCTCGATGCCCTCGGCGAGCACCTCCTGCCCCAGTGCCTCGCCGAGGGCGATGATCGCGCGGATGATGTCGCGATCCTGTCCCTGGCTCTCGATCCCGCCGACGAACGAACGATCGATCTTGAGCAGATCGACGGGCAGCTCCTTGAGCCGCGCCAGCGACGAGTGTCCGGTGCCGAAGTCGTCGACCGAGAGGCTGATGCCCTCGGCGCGCAGTCGTTCGAGCTCGGCGATGACCTCGATATCGTGCTCCATCACCACGCCCTCGGTGATCTCCAGTCCCAGATGGTGGGCCTCGAGCCCGGTCTCGGCGAGGATGCGCCGGGTCGTGTCATAGAGTGCGCCGCGCTGGATCTGGGCATGGGCGACGTTGACGTGCACCCGACCGATGGCGATCCCGGCGTCGAGCCAGCGACGTGTCTGGAGACAGGCCTCGTGCAGTGCCCACTCGCCGAGCGCGAGGGTCAGCCCGCTCGACTCGGCGATGGGGATGAAGCGCCCCGGCGGCAGCAGTCCGTGCTGGGGGTGCTGCCAGCGCACCAGGGCCTCGAGACCGACCAGGGCGCCGTCGATCAGCGAGACCTGGGGTTGGTAGTGGAGCAGCAGCTCGCCGTCGCGGATGGCGCGCCTGAGCTCGTGTTCGAGCTGGGCGCGCTCGCGGGCGATGCGGGTGAGGGTGGCGGTGAAGAAGGCATAGCTGTTGCCGCCGGCATGCTTGGCCTGGCGCAACGCGACCTCGGCGTTGCGCAGCAGCTGGGAGCTGTCGGCGCCGTCGCGCGGGTAGAGCGCGACACCGATGCTCACGGTGATCAACAGCTCATCGTCGCAGAGCTCGAAGGGTGCGGCGATGGCCCGCAGCAGCTGTTCGGCGAGTCGGGCGCTGTCGGCCTCGTCGGCGATGTGCTCGGTGAGCACCATCAGCTCGTCGCCGCTGAAGCGGGCGATGGTGTCGTCGCGTTGCAGTTGTGTCTTCAGGCGCCGCCCGACGGCGCGCAGCAGGGCGTCGCCACCGGCGTGACCGAGTGCATCGTTGATCCCCTTGAAGCGATCGATGTCGACGAACAACACGGCGAGCTGAGCGCGTCCCTGTTCGGCGCGACCGATGGCGTGCTCGAGCCGGGCCTGGAACAGCAGCCGGTTGGGCAGCTCGGTGAGGGCGTCATGATGGGTGAGGTAGTCGACCCGCGCCTGGGAGTGACGGACCTGGCTGAGGTCGGAGAAGACGCCGACGAAGTGCGCCGTCTCGCCCTGGGCATCGCGCACCCGGTTGACCCGCAGCAGTGCCGGGTGGACGCTGCGGTCGCGATAGCGGATCCAGATCTCGCCGCGCCAGTAGCCGGTCTCGGCGAGGGCGCGGCGCATCGAATGGAAAAAGCCCGGGGGGTGGCGGGCCGACTTGAGGATCGAGATCGGCCGACCGAGCAGGGTGTCGTGCTCATAGCCGGTGATCGCGGTGAAGGCGCGGTTGACCTCGAGCAGGCGTCCGCTCGCGTCGGTGATGTAGATCCCCTCGGCGGTGCTGTCGAAGACGGTGCCGGCCAGGCGCAACCGCTCCTCGGCGGCGCGGATCTCGGTGAGATCGATGTCGACGCAGAACATCTCGCGCCGGCCGCTGCTGTAGCGCTGCATCACATGGCTGGAGAAGACCTCGACCGGTGAGCCGTCGCGTCGGCGCAGCCGCAGCTCGCCGGCCGGCGGGTCGCGATCGCTCTGCAGCCAGGTATCGATCAGCCCCGTCATCCGCTCGCGAAACTCCGGCGGGATGATCAGCTCCTCGATCCGCCGTCCCAGCGCCTCTTGCGGGGTGTAGCCGTAGACGCGCTCGTTGGCGCGGTTCCAGAAGGTGACGCGACGCTGTTCGTCGTAGCCCTGGACCGCGATCGCCGGCAGCTTCTCGAGGATGCCGCGAAAGCGCGCCTCGCTCTCGCGCAGCGCCGACTCGATGCGGCGACGCTCGCGATGCGACAGCACCACGAGCACCACCGGGCCGCTGGGTGTGTTCTCGACCAGTTGCAGTCGCACCTCGAGCGGGGTGCGCGGGTCCGGGCCCGGGGCCTCGAGCACCCGCTCGCCGGTGTGCACCGCGGCCAGCTCGTCGTCGAGTTCCCGCTCCGCCGGCCAGCAGGGCAGCGGCTCGAGCCGCTGGCCGAGCAGCTCGCGTTCGTCCAGACGCAGCAGCTGGCAGGCGGTCAGGTTGGCGAGCAGGATGCGCCCGTCGTCGGGGTCGATTGCGATCAACCCTTCGTGGCTGGCATCGAAGAGCGTACGCAACAACCCCAGCGCCGAGTTGGTTGAGGAGAGGTGCGGACGCTTGGGTGCGACGGGCACGGGGTCAGACTCCAAGGTCAGCGTCGTTGTTCGGCTGGAGGAGAAGGTCGGTCCGGTCGTGTTCGGCGCATCGGGATCGCTCCGCAGTGAAGTCCGCTGTCGATTCTAAGGGGGCATTGACGATGCCACATGTGGATTATGGGCTCGATTTGATCCCCTCCCACCCGGCAAGTGCCTCGCGGCGCGACTGCGCCAGGTCGACGATGGGGGTCGGATAGTTGACGCCGAGCCCGACGCCGGCGCGTGCCAGCGTGGTGCTGGTGGCGGTCCAGGGCTGTTGCAGTACCTTGTCGGGCAGCCGCGCCAGCTCCGGACACCAGCGGCGCACATAGTTACCATTGGGGTCAAATCGTTCGCCCTGGCGCACCGGGTTGAAGACCCGGAAGTAGGGTGCGGCATCGGCGCCGCAGCCGGCCGTCCACTGCCAGCCGAGGGTGTTGCTGGCGAGGTCGGCATCGACCAGGGTGTCCCAGAACCAGCGCGCGCCGAGCTGCCAGGGCAGGCGCAGGTTCTTGGTGAGCAGCGAGGCGGCGACCATGCGCACCCGGTTGTGCATCCAGCCGGTGTGCCACAGCTCGCGCATCCCGGCATCGACCAGGGGGATGCCGGTGCGTCCCTGCTGCCAGCGCTCGAGTAACTCGCTATCGGACGGCTCGCGCCAGGGGTAGTCGGCGAAGCGCGTATCGAGCGGATGCTCCGGGGTTTGCGGGAAGTGATAGAGCAGATGATAGGCGAACTCGCGCCAGCCGAGTTCGCGCACGAAGGCGTGCTCGCCTAGGGGCAGGGCTGCGGGGAGCGCGGCGCGGGTCAGCGCGAGCAGCCGGTGTGGCCCGATCTCGCCGAAGTGGAGGTGTGGCGAGAGCCGCGAGGTGGCGGGGCGGTCGGGGTGATCGCGCAGCTCACCGTAGCTGTCGAGATGGCCGGCGAGGAAGCGCTCGGCGGTCGTCCGGGCGCCGTGCTCGCCGGGCGTCCAGGCCTCGGCCAGCCCCTGGTCCCAGCGGATGCGGGGCAGCAGGTCGAGCTCGGCGACGGTGTCGCCGCCGTCGAGCTCGACGCCGGGGATGCGCACCGGGGCCGCGATCGGGTCGGGGAACTCGGCGAGTCGGGGTGTGCAATGACGCCAGAAGGCGCTGAACACCTTGTAGGGAGCGCCGCTGCCGCTAGCCACCTCCCAGGGCTCGAACAGCAGCGCGCCCTTGTGGCTGGTGCAGTCGAGCCCGGCGGCACGGAGTTGCTGCTTGATCGCGGTGTCGCGCTCGCGGGTGGCGGGGTCGTAGAGACGGTTCCAGTGGACCGCACGGGCGCCGCTGGTCTCGGCCAGCCGGCGCAGCAGCGCGAGGCTCTCGCCCTGGCCGATCCACAGTCGGGCGCCGCAGGCGCGCAGCGCGGCATCGAGCGCCTCGAGGCTGTGGTGCAGCCACCAGCGGCTGGCCGCGCCCGGGGCCCAGGGGGCCTCCTCATCGGGGGCGTGGATATAGACCGGGAGGATGCGTGCGCCCGAGCGCAGCGCCGCCTCGAGCGCGGGGTTGTCGTCGAGACGCAGGTCGCGTCTGAACCAGACGATGACGGTATCGGACATGATGTGGTGCTGATCGGTGCGTGTGAACGGACGGCGGCGTCGCCGGCGAGGCGCGATGCCGATGGTAGCCGATCCGGGCGTGTTCGAGTGCTCCGCTCAGGGTGCGGTTGTCAGCACCTCGTCGAGGAAGGTCTCGAGCATGCGCCAGGCGCGTTGTGCGGCGCGGGCGTCGTAGGCCACCCCGTCGAGCTTGTAGCGGTCGGCCCCCGGGTTGGTGAAGCCGTGACGGGCACCGCCGTAGATCACCAGCTGCCAGTCGGCGCCGAGGCGTTCGAGTTCGTGCTGGAAGGCGTGCACGCGCGCCGTCGGCACCATGGGGTCGGCGGCGCCGTGCAGCGCGAGCACCGCGGGTGAGAGGTGGCCGAGCTCGGGCGGCGGCGGGGGCAGGGAGCCGTGGACGCTGACCACGCCGGCGAGCGGCGCGCCGGCATAGGCCAGTTGCATCGCGGTGGCGCCGCCGAAGCAGTAGCCGAGCGCGACGATGCGCTCGGGGTCGACCTCGGGGCGCTCGCGCAAAACATCGAGCCCGGCGAGTGCGCGCTGGCGCCAGGCCTCGGGGTCTTCGCTGAGCTGGGTCATCCACGCCTTGGCGTCGGCGGCGTGTTCGGTGACCCGGCCGGCGCCGTAGAGGTCGGCGGCGAAGACCACGTAGCCGAGTTCGGCGAGTCGGCGCGCCTGGGCGCGGACGTGATCGTTGAGCCCCCACCACTCGTGCAGCACCAACACCCCGGGGCGTGGGCCGGGTTGGGCGTCGTCAAGGCTGAGATAGCCGCCGAGGCGGGTCTCGCCGTCGGTGTAGAACAGGGTCTCGGTGCGGGGCGTGGCCCCGACCTCGAGCGTGACCAGCAGGGCGACGGCGGCGAGCAGCGACGGGATGCGCATCCTCAGTTCCCTCCGTGCGGATCTCTGGGGCGGGCGTGGACCTGGCCCGCATGAGGGGGATATCCGGGCGCATGGTCGCGATGGCAATATGTCTCCCAGAGGCAGGATTGCAACCCTGATCCGGCCCGTCTATCCTGATGCTGCGTTGCAGCACGGCGGTCCGGCCCCGCCGATTCAGACGTGGCCGATCAGCTCGTCGAGATGCGTACTGACACAACGGCCGAGCGCCGACAGCGTATACCCCCCCTCCAGGCAGGACACCACCCGTTCTCCGGCATGGCGCAGCGCGAGCTGATGGAGCTCGCGGGTGAGCCAGCCGAAGTCGGCCTCGCGCAGGTTGAAGTGCGCCATGTCGTCCTCGATATGGCCGTCGAATCCCGCCGAGATCATGATCAGCTCGGGCGCGAAGTCGTCGAGCCGGGGCAGCCAGGCCTGCTCGATCGCGGTCTTGAAGGCGGCCCCGTCGGTCAGTCGCGGCAGCGGCAGGTTGAGGATGTTGGGTGCGTCGGTGTCGGCGCCGCTGTTGGGGTAGAAGGGGTGCTGGAAGCTCGAACAGAACAGCACCCGCTCGTCGCCGCGGAAGATCTCCTCGGTGCCGTTGCCATGATGGACGTCGAAGTCGATGATGGCCACCCGCTCGAGCCCGTGATGGGCGAGGGCGTGGGCGGCGCCGATGGCGACGTTGTTGAACAGGCAGAAGCCGCCGCCGCTGCGCCGTCCGGCATGGTGGCCCGGCGGCCTCACCGAGCAGAAGGCGGCATGATGACGGTCGCTCATCACCAGATCGACGCCGAGGATCACCGCGCCGGCGGAGTGCATCGCCGCCTCCATGGTATGGCGGTTCATGCCGGTGTCGCCGCCGTCGACCCAGGCCACCGAGTCGTCGCTCGGGGCGGTGTCGATGATGTGCTGGACATAGTCCGGGTCGTGCACCATCTCGAGCTGCGCGCGACTCGCGGCGGGGGCGTCGTAGTGGGTCAGCAGCATCTCGATGCCGCAGGCGATCATGCGATCGCCGATCGCGTTGAGCCGCTCGGGGCACTCGGGATGATGTTCGCCCATGCGGTGTTCCATGCAGGACGGGTGGCTGATGAAGGCGAGATTCATGTCGGGTCCTCGGTCGTCGAGCACGGCGTCCGCTGGAGGCGCCGCCGGCATGGTTTCGTTCTTCGCGACAGGGCGTCCACACGGACGCATCCGGGCTGCGATCATTGGCACGGGGGGCGGCGCACGCGCTGGGCGCGGGCTCGCCGACACGACCTTCCATCCTCGCCTCGGCGGGGATTCCCGGTCAATGCGGAGCATCCCCGGCGTCTCGGGTGCGCGTCGCTGCCCCGAGGCGATGGCCGGTTTCCGTGCCGGGCGTGACGGGATGGCCGATAATCAGTCCCTCTTGGAGGGTTTCAATGCAGCTTAACCCCTTTCCTGCCTCGGAGGGCAGATCCCATGCGCTTGACCGACATTGACCAACTCTTCACCCCGAGTGCCGTGGCGGTGTTCGGTGCGAGCGATGAGGAAGGCTCGATCGGCGGAATGGTGTTCCGCAACCTGCTCGCCGGTGGCTTCAAGGGCCACTGCTATGCGATCAACCCCAAGTACGAGGAGGTCGCCGGTCAGCCCTGCTATCCGAGCCTGACGGCGCTCGACAAGCACATCGATCTGGCGGTGATCGCCATCCCCGCCGAACGGGTGCCGGCGATCCTCGATCAGTGCGGCAGCTATGGGGCCAAGGCGGCGGTGGTGCACTCGGCCGGGTTCGCCGAGCACGGTGAGCGCGGCGAGGTGCTCCAGGAGCGCATGGTCGAGGCCGCACGGCGCAATCGCATCCGCGTGCTCGGGCCCAACTGTCTCGGGGTGATGCGCCCGCAGCACGGGCTCAACGCCAGTGTCGGCGAGGCGTTGCCGCGCAGCGGCAACGTCGCCCTGGTGTCGCAGTCGGGGGCGATCTGCACCGCGATGATGGACTGGTCGGAGCCGCGCAAGGTCGGCTTCTCGGCGGTGGTCTCGCTCGGTGCGGCGGCCGATGTCGACTTCGGCGACATCCTCGATTATCTCGCCCTCGACAGCCAGACCCAGTGCATCCTGCTCTATGTCGAGGGCATCCGCAACGCGCGCCACTTCATCAGCGGGCTGCGTGCCGCGGCGCGGCTCAAGCCGGTGGTGATCGTCAAGGCCGGGCGCCATCCGGCCGGCTCGCGGGCGGTGAAGTCGCACACCGGCGGCTTCGTCGGCTCGGCGGAGGTGTTCCGTGCGGTGACCGATCGCGCCGGCGTGGTGCAGGTCGACGACCTCGACCAGCTGTTCGCCGCCGCCCAGGTGTTCGGCGCCCGCCGTCGGCTTGCCGGCGACCGCATCGCCATCATCACCAATGGCGGCGGTCCCGGCGTGCTCGCCGCCGATCGCACCGTCGAGCTGGGCCTGACCCTGGCGCAGTTGAGCGACTCCACCCGTCAGGTGCTCGAGCGGGTGTTGCCGGACTACTGGTCGCACGGCAACCCCATCGACATCATCGGGGATGCCAACCCGGAGCGCTATCGTGCCGCGCTCGACGCCTGCCTCGCCGACCCCGAGGTCGACGGCGTGCTCTGCATCCTCGCGCCGCTGGTGTTCGGCGATCCGGTGGCCACCGCCAAGGAGGTGATCGATGCGGCCAAGGGCAGTCGCAAGCCGGTGCTCGCCTGCTGGATGGGCGGGCAGTACGTGGTCGATGCGCAGACGCTGCTCGCCGAGAACGGGGTGCCGCACTTCGACAACCCCGAGGTCGCCGCCTCGGCCTTCGCCTTCCTCGCCGTGCACCAGCGCAACCAGAAGCTGCTGATGCAGTCGCCGGCGCCGCTGGCCTTCGAGAACCCGCCCGACATCGAGGGCGCGCGACTGATCATCGAGGGGGTGATGGCCGAGGGGCGCAAGGTACTCGGTACCGTCGAGGCCAAGGCGATCCTCTCGGCCTTCCGCATCCCCACCATGCAGGCGGTGATGGCGCGCACCCCCAACGAGGCGTTGATGGCGGCCGAGGCGCTCGGCTTCCCGGTGGTGATGAAGGTCAACTCCCCCGACCTGGAACACAAGTCCGCGGTCGACGGGGTCAAGCTCAACATCGCCGACGCCCAGTCGGTGCGCCGCACCTTCACCGAGATCGTCGAGCGCGCCCGGCGGCTGCGCCCGGACGCCCGGCTCGAGGGGGTGACGGTCGAGCATATGGTGTCGAGCCGCGCCGCGCGCGAGCTGATGATCGAGGTCTTCCGCGACAAGATCTTCGGTCCGGTGATCTGCTTCGGCGCCGGCGGCACCAAGATCGAGGTGATCGAGGATCGTGCCCTGGGCCTGCCGCCGCTCAACGCCTTCATCATCCAGACGATGATCGACCACACCCGCATCGCGCGGCTGATGGGCAGCTTCCAGCACATGCCGCCGATGAACCGGGTGGCGCTGGCGAGGATCCTGCAACGCGTCTCGGAGATGGTCTGCGAGCTGCCCGAGGTCATCGGTCTGCGCATCAACCCGTTGATCGGCAACGACAAGGAGGTGATCGCGGTCGACGCCTCGATCCATGTCGACTACCGCCCGCCGCAGCAGCGCATCTACGGCCACATGGCGATCTATCCCTATCCGAGTCACCTCATCGAGCGGGTACAGCTGCCCGACGGGCGCGATCTGGTGATCCGCCCGATCCGTCCGGAGGATGCCGAGATGGAGCAGGACTTCGTCCGCGGACTCTCCGAGCAGACCAAGTACTTCCGCTTCATGCAGGCGATCAAGGAGCTGACCCCGGAGATGCTGGTGCGCTTCACCCAGATCGACTACGACCGCGAGATCGCGCTGATCGGGGTGCTCGAGCACGAGGGCAAGGAGGTGCAGGTCGGGGTGGCGCGCTACATGACGCGCCCGGGCGGCGAGGCCTGCGAGTTCGCCATCGTGGTCTCCGACCAGTGGCGCAACATGGGCATCGGCGCGCGGCTGATGCGCTCGCTGATGCAGAACGCGCGCCGGCGCGGCTTCCGGGTGATGGACGGCGAGGTGCTCTCGGCCAACAACCGCATGCTGGCGCTGGTCAAGTCGCTCGGCTTCCGTATCGTCAACGACCCCCAGGACATGTCGGTGAAGCTCGTCAGCAAGGTGCTCTGAGCCCTGCGACGGTGTGCCAGAGTCCCGGATAAATCGCACTAATAATCTTTGGTAAGGTTATAATAGCGCGAGTAATTTTTGGAGGGATTCATGGCACAGGCTACCCGCCGTGGGCAATTGACACTGAGCGACTATGTCGAGCGCATCCTGCGCGAGGGGGCGATGTGGGCACTGATGTGCCTGGCGCTCTATCTGTTGCTCGCGCTGGCGACCTACTCACCCCAGGACCCCGGCTGGTCCTATGTCGGCGATGGTGAGCGGGTGAGCAACGCCGGTGGTCGCACCGGGGCCTGGTTCGCCGACGGCGCCCTCTATCTGTTCGGTTTCTTCGCCTACCTGATCCCGGTGCTGGTCGGCTGGAGCGCCTGGGTGGTGTTCCGTGGTCGCGGCGAGGCGGTGGTGCTGCGCCCCTGGGTGCTGTCGCTGCGCTGGATCGGTTTTGCGCTGACCCTGGTGGCCGGTTGCGGCATCGCCTCGATCCACTTCTCGACCCTCGGCGGGGTGCTGCAGAACGGCGCCGGGGGGGCGCTCGGCAGCAGCCTCAGCTCGGCCATGCTCGGTGCCTTCAACGTCCCCGGGACCGACCTCTTGCTGGTCGGCACCCTGCTGATCGGACTCAGCCTGTTTTGGGGGATCTCCTGGGTGAGACTGCTCGATGCCACCGGGGCCACGGCGCTGCAGGCGCTGCGTGCCGCGCGTGGTCTGCTCGAGGACTCGCGGGGGCGTCTGCAGCAGTTGCGCGAAGGTCCCGAGCTCAGTCCCGAGGGGCTGCCGCGCGCGCTCAACCTGATCGACCCCGATGAGTTCGCCGGCGACCCCGAGCCTGCGCCCACCCCGCGTCCCGCGCCCCGCGCGAAGGCCCGGCGTCGCTCGCGCGCTCGCCCCAACGGGTTCCCGGAGGCGGTGCGCGCGACCATGACCGATCCACTGCCCGAGCCCGAGCCCGAGCCCGAGCCCGAACCGGCGCCTCGTCCAGAGCCGGCGTCGCCGCGCCGCCCGGTCGCTCCTGCTCCTGCTCCCGCTCCCGCTCCCGAGCCGAGTGCGGTGCCGCCGCGCGCTGCGCGACCCGCGCCGCCGCCAGCACCGGTCTCTGCGCCCACGCCCGACCCCGAGCCGCCGGCCCAGGTGCCGGTCGCGGTGCGCGACATCCCCGCCGAGGGCATGCGCCCGCCGCTCTCGCTGCTCGACGCGCCGACCAAGAGCGGTCGCGGCTACAGTGCCGAGCAGCTCGAGGAGCTGTCGCGTCAGGTCGAGCTGCGCCTGGCCGATTTCGGCGTCGAGGCGCGGGTCGAGGAGGTCTATCCCGGTCCCGTGGTCACCCTCTTCGAGATCGACCTCGCCCCCGGTACCAAGGTCAGCAAGATCACCGGCCTAGCCAAGGATCTGGCCCGCGCGCTGTCGACGATCAGCGTGCGCGTGGTCGAGGTGATCCCGGGCAAGTCGCTGATCGGCATCGAGATCCCCAACGAGCAGCGCGAGATCGTGTTCCTGCGCCAGACGCTCGGCTCGGACGCCTATCAGGAGGCGCGCTCGGTGCTCACCCTGGGGCTGGGCACCAACATCGCCGGCCAGCCGGTGGTTGCCGATCTGGCACGCATGCCCCATGCGCTGATTGCCGGCACCACCGGCTCGGGCAAGTCGGTGGCGATCAACGCGATGATCCTCAGTCTGCTCTACAAGGCCGACCCCAAGGACGTGCGGCTGATCATGGTCGACCCGAAGATGCTGGAACTCTCGGTCTACGAGGGTATCCCGCACCTGCTCACCCCGGTGGTCACCGACATGAAGGAGGCGGCCAACGCGTTGCGCTGGTGCGTCGGCGAGATGGAGCGACGCTACCGGCTGATGGCCAAGCTCGGGGTGCGCAACATCGCCGGCTACAACAAGCGCATCGCCGAGGCCGAGGCCGCCGGCACCCCGATCGCCGATCCGCTCCACGACCCCGCGCTCGGCGCCGCACCGGCGCTCGAGCACCTGCCCTATATCGTGGTCATCATCGACGAGCTGGCCGACATGATGATGGTGGTCGGCAAGAAGGTCGAGGAGCTGATCGCGCGCCTGGCGCAGAAGGCGCGCGCCTCGGGCATCCATCTGCTGCTGGCCACCCAGCGCCCCTCGGTCGACGTGCTCACCGGGTTGATCAAGGCCAACATCCCCACCCGCATGGCCTTCCAGGTGTCCTCGCGGATCGACTCGCGCACCATCCTCGATCAGCAGGGCGCCGAACAGCTGCTCGGGCACGGCGACATGCTCTATCTGCCACCCGGCGGCAACCTCCCCAATCGCGTGCACGGCGCCTTCGTCGACGATCACGAGGTGCACGCGGTGGTGGAACATCTCAAGCAGTTCGGTGGTCCGGACTATATCGACGACGTGTTGCGCGAGCCGACCGAGTCGCTGCCGGGGATCGACCCCGAGCCGCGCGGCGGCGACACCGAGGACACCGACCCGCTGTTCGACGAGGCGGTGCAGATCGTCGTCGAGACCCGTCGCGCCTCCATCTCCGGGGTGCAGCGCCGGCTCAAGATCGGTTACAACCGCGCCGCGCGCCTGATCGAGGAGATGGAGCGTATCGGCATCGTCAGCCCGGCCGAGACCAACGGCAACCGCGAGGTCCTGGTCCCGCCGCCACAGGAGGAGTGATCGCGTGATTCGAGCGACCCTGTCCGCCCGCGCCCTCGGCGCCGTCCTGCTCGCCTTGCTGTTGCCCGTCGCGGCGTTCGCCGGGGAGGGCGCGCAGCGTCTCGAGCGCTATCTCGCCGGTCTCGACAGCCTGCGCGCGGACTTCGTGCAGTACACCTTCAATGCCGCGCGCACCCAGATGACCGAATCGCACGGACGCTTCTATCTGCAGCGCCCGGGTCGCTTTCGCTGGGAATACGACGACCCGGTGGCGCAGGTGATCATCGCCGACGGCAAGCGCGTCTATGTCCACGACCTGGAACTCGAGCAGGTCACCCACCAGAGCCAGGAGCGGGCGCTGCGCGGCACCCCGGCGCTGCTGCTCGCCAGCGGCGCGCCGATCACCGAGCACTTCGCCGTCAGCGAGCTGCCGAGCACGGATGGGCGCGCCTGGGTGGCGCTGCGTCCGCTCGACGCCGACGCCGAGGTCGAGCGCATCGAGCTCGGCTTCGGCAGCGATGGCCTCGAGAGCCTGATCATGGAGGACGGCTTCGGTCAGAACACCCGGCTCGACTTCAGCGCGGCGACCCGCAACCTCGCGCTCGAACCCGACCTGTTCGAGATCGATCGCAGCGCGGTCGACGACTTCCTCTCCTTCGACTGAGCCATGCCCGCGACCCGCGACAACCCCCAGACCCCGCTCGCCGAGCGGCTGCGCCCGGCCTCTCTCGAGGATTTCCGCGGGCAGTCGCACCTGCTCGGTCCCGACAAGCCGCTGCGTCGCGCGCTCGAGTCGGGGCATGCCCATTCGATGATCCTCTGGGGACCGCCCGGCACCGGCAAGACCACCCTGGCGCGGCTGATCGCCGCGCGCGCCGAGGCCGAGCTGATCACCCTCTCGGCGGTGCTCGCCGGGGTCAAGGAGATCCGCGAGGCGGTCGCCCGCGCCCAGGCGCGGCTGGCCGCCGACGGCAGCGCCAGCCTGTTGTTCATCGACGAGGTGCACCGCTTCAACAAGGCCCAGCAGGACGCCTTCCTGCCGCACGTTGAGGACGGCACCCTGACCTTCATCGGCGCCACTACCGAGAACCCCTCGTTCGCGCTCAACAACGCGCTGCTCTCGCGCGCCCGGGTCTATGTGCTGCAGTCACTCGGTAGCGATGATCTGGTCGCGGTGCTCGAACGCGCGCTGCATGACCCGCGCGGCGGGCTGGCCGCGCGCCGTCTCGCGCTCGACCCCGAGGCGGCGCGGTTGATCGCCGAGGGCGCCGACGGCGATGCGCGCAGCGCGCTCAACCTGCTGGAGCTGGCTGCCGCAGCGGTCGATACGGGCGCGGTGATCGGGCGCGAGACGGTGGCGGCGGTGGCCAGCGCCTCGCTGCGCCGCTTCGATCGCGGCGGCGACGACTTCTACGACCAGATCTCGGCGCTGCACAAGTCGGTGCGCGGCTCGGCGCCGGATGCCGCGCTCTACTGGCTGGCGCGGATGCTCGACGGCGGCTGCGACCCGCTCTATCTGGCGCGCCGCCTGGTGCGTATCGCCAGCGAGGACATCGGCAACGCCGACCCGCGCGCGCTCGATCTGGCGCTCAACGCCTGGGAGGCGCAGGCGCGGCTCGGTTCGCCCGAGGGCGAGCTGGCGCTGGCACAGGCGACCGTCTATCTCGCCTGCGCGGCCAAGAGCAACGCCGTCTACACCGCCTGGAAGGCCGCTCAGGCCGATGCCCGCGCCTCGGGCTCGCTGGGGGTGCCGCTGCATCTGCGCAATGCGCCGACGCGGCTGATGAAGGAACTCGGTCACGGTCGGCGCTATCGCTATGCCCACGACGAGCCCGAGGGCTATGCCGCCGACGAGCGCTACTTCCCCGACGAGCTGGGCGAGCGGCGCTATTACGCGCCGGTCGAGCGTGGGCTGGAGATCCGTATCCGCGAGAAGCTCGAACGCCTCGCCGCACTCGACCGTGCCGCGCGCGCGCGGCACGGCGGGCGCGGCTGAACGGGTCTAGTCGGCGAGGGTGCCGAGGCGCTGGCCGAGGCGCACCGTCTGTCCCGGGGCGAGCCCGGTCTCCCAGTCGACGCGCCCGCGCGGCAGCAGCACCACCACGGTCGAGCCGAGGTTGAAGCGGCCCATCTCGGCGCCGCGCGCGAGTTCTACCGGCGCGGCCTCGCGATAGTCCAGACGGTTGGGCGGCCCGAGCCGGTGCGGCGGCGTCACCACCCCGGACCACACCGTCTCGATGCCGCCGACGAAGATCGCCCCCACCAGCACCTGCGCCAGCTCGCCGGCCGCGGTCTCGAAGCGGGTCACCAGACGCTCGTTGCGGGCGAACAGCCCCGGCACCCGGTTGGCGGTGGCGGCGTTGACGCTGAACAGCGCGCCCGGGACATGGGTCATCTCCAGCAGCCGCCCGGCCAGCGGCATGTGGATGCGGTGATAGTCGCGCGGCGAGAGATAGATGGTGACGAAGTGCCCGCCCTCGAACGGGTGCGGCGCGCCGGGATCGAGCCCGAGCAGGGTGTCGACGGCGTAGTCCTGGCCCTTGGCCTGGATCAGCCGTCCGTTCTCGATGCGTCCGATCTGGCTGATCGCGCCGTCGACCGGGCAGAGCAGGGCGCGCGGGTCGGGGTCGAGCGGGCGCGCCTCGGCGCGCAGCGCGCGGGTGAAGAAGGCGTTGAAGTGGGGATAGGCGTCGATGTCGGGCTCGGCGGCTTGCTGCATGTCGATCCGGTAGTGGCGGGCGAAGCCGTGGATCAGCAGGCGCTTCAACGGGCGCCAGCGCAGTCGTGAGAGACGGTGCATCAGCTCGGAGAGCAGACGCTGTGGCAACAGGTACTGCAGGGCGACGAACAGCCGTTCGCCCCAGTCGGATCGGGTCATGGGGTCTCCGCGAGCAACGCCGGCGCGGCGGCGTGAAGCGCCGCCAGATCGGCGGCCAGGGTGGCACCGGCGGCGGTGCCGGGGAGGATCGCCAGCAGTCGCGCGCCCGGCGCGAATACCAGGATCGGGGTCGATCCGGCGTCCGTGTCGTCGCCCAGCGCGGCGAGCGGCGCGCGCGCCTCGGGCGGGCCCGAGACGATGTCGAGCGCCGGCGAGAGCCGACTGAAGTCGCGCGCCCGGGCGCGATCGGCGCCGCCGTCGATCAGCACCAGGCGCAGCGCTCCGGCGATCGCGGGCCGATCGGCGAGCCGGTTGCGGGTCTCGATCAGGCGCTGCAGCGCGCGCTGACCGGAGGCGTCGGCGAGCGAGCCGAAGGCGAGCAGGGTCCAGTCGGCGCCGAGTCGGGCGCGGTCGAAGGGACGCCCGAGGGCGTCCTCCAGGGCGAACTCGGGGGCCGCCAGCGGCGGGCGCAGCAGCACCCCGCTGATCGTCGGCGGCTCGGCATGACGGCGCTGGTACTGGTTCCCCCACTGGTAGCCGAGCACCAGTATCGCCATGGCGAGCAGCATCAGGATCAGGCGTGCCGCCAGCGGGCGGCGATTGGCGAGCTGCACCACGATCCGCCTCAGTCCGTCCCCAGCACCGCGCGCGCCGCGGCGCGCGCCGCGCCGGTGTCGGTCTGGTGGCCGAGCGCGCCGAGTTCGGTGCCGAGCGCGCCGAGACAGAGCAGGATGTTCTCGGGACGGCTGCTGTAGCCCATCAGCCCGATGCGCCACACCTTGCCGGCGAGGCTGCCGAGCCCGGCGCCGAGTTCGAGGTTGTAGCGCGCGAGCAGCCGGGTGCGGATCTCGGCCTCGTCGATCCCGGCCGGCACCGCCACGGCGTTGAGCTGTGGCAGGCGCTCGGCCTCGGGCACGATCAGCTCCAGCCCCAGGGCCTCGAGCCCGGCGCGCAGTGCCTGGTGGTGATGGGCGTGCCGCGCCCAGGCCTGTTCGATGCCCTCCTCGGCGAGCATCACCAGCGACTCGTGCAGGGCGTAGAGGGCGTTGACCGGGGCGGTGTGGTGGTAGCTGCGCTTCTGCTCGCCGCTCCAGTAGCCCATGATCAGGTTGAGGTCGAGGAACCAGCTGTTGACCTTGGTGGTGCGGGCGCGGACCTTGTCGAGCGCGCGCTCGCTGAAGGTCACCGGGGCCAGCCCCGGGGTGCAGCTGAGACACTTCTGCGAGCCCGAGTAGACCGCGTCGAGCCCCCAGGCGTCGACCTCCAACGGGCTGCCGCCGAGCGAGGTGACCGCGTCGCAGATGGTCAGGCAGTCGTGACGGCGCGCGATCTCGGCCAGCGCCTGGGCATCGGAGCAGGCGCCGGTGCTGGTCTCGGCATGGACGAAGGCGAGGATGCGCGCCTCGGGATGGGCGGCGAGGGTGCGCTCGACCTGCTCGGGGTCGACGGCGCGCCCCCAGGTGCCCTCGACCACCACCGCGGTGGCGCCGGCGCGCTCGACGTTCTCCTTCATCCGCGTGCCGAACACCCCGTTGATGCACACCACTACGGTGTCGCCCGGCTCGACCAGGTTGACGAAGCAGATCTCCATCCCCGCCGATCCGGGGGCCGAGACCGGCATGGTCAGCGCGTTGTCGGTGCGGAAGGCGCCGCGCAGCAGGGTCTTGAGCTCGTCCATCATGGCGACGAAGGCCGGGTCGAGATGACCGATGGTGGGACGGGCGAGGGCGGCGAGCACGCGCGGGTGGACATCGGCCGGTCCCGGCCCCATCAAGGTGCGTGCAGGGGGATTGAAGGAGTGGATCATGGTCTGCGTTCCGGTGTCGTTCGTTTTGATGGCGAGCGCCGGGGCGCGGGCGATGGATCTGCCGCGACTGGTCGCTGTCGGGAGCTTCCGGAGTATACGGGGCGTCCCCAGGGCGCTCAAGACGGCCCGGCGCGACCACTCGCACCCCAGTGACAGCGGCAGAAATCGGAGGTGGACGATGAGCGACGAGATCGAGCTGAGCGATGAGGAATGGCGCGCGCGCCTGACCCCGGAGCAGTATCAGGTGTGCCGTGAGCGGGGCACCGAGCGTGCCTTCACCGGCGCCTATCACGACTACAAGGGGCCGGGGCTGTTTCGCTGCGTGTGTTGCGGCGAGCCGCTGTTCGACGCCGCGGCCAAGTTCGACTCCGGCACCGGCTGGCCGAGCTTCCACAGCCCGCACGCGCCGGGGACGGTGGCGCGCGCCGCCGACCACAGTCACGGCATGGAACGCACCGAGGTCCACTGCCGACGCTGCGGCGCCCACCTCGGCCACGTCTTCCCCGACGGCCCGGCCCCCACCGGCGAGCGCTACTGCATCAACTCCGTGGCCCTCGCGCTGGATACCGGGGAGGGGTAGCGGTCAGCCATCGGTCCCCAGCCGCCAGCCGCCAGCCGCCAGCCGCCAGCCGCCAGCCGGGGATTGAACCGCGAAGGCGCGAAGGGCGCAAAGGGAAGAAGAGCCTCCAGCGATCAGCCGCCAGTTGAAAGTGGCTGCCTGCCCTCAAGTGCTGGCACCGAGAGCGTGCGTGACGGCTGATGGCAAGCAGTGCTGTCGTCGAGGGCGCACTCCCACTGGCTGCTGGAGACTGGTCGCTTACAACTTGAGGCTCTTTGCGCCCTTCGCGCCTTCGCGGTTCAATCCCCTGGTAGCTGGTAGCTGGTAGCTGGTAGCTGGTAGCTGGTAGCTGGTAGCTGGTAGCTGGTAGCTGGTAGCTGGTAGCTGGTAGCTGGTAGCTGGTA
>NZ_SMDC01000015.1:0-13857 GCF_004343155.1 Marichromatium gracile | reverse complement strand
GCTGGTAGCTGGTAGCTGGTAGCTGGTAGCTGGTAGCTGGTAGCTGGTAGCTGGTAGCTGGTAGCTGGTAGCTGGTAGCTGGTAGCTGGTAGCTGGCGTCCCGCGCGGCTTTGCGGTTCAATCCTCCCGAATGCCGCGTCGGCCTCGGTTGCGCCGGCGTCGATCGTGTCGCTGCTATCGAGTCGAACCCTTGGATATCGCCCTGCTCAAGACCTTCATCGAGGTCGCCCGTCATCGTCATTTCGGTCGCGCCGCCAGTGCGCTCTGCGTCAGTCAATCGGCGGTGAGCGCGCGGGTCAAGCTGCTCGAATCGGTGCTCGGGGTGGTGTTGTTCGAACGCCGACGCGGCGATATCCGCCTCACCGAGCCGGGGCAGCGGTTGTTGCAGCACGCCGAGCGCATCGTGCGCAGCTGGGCGCGGGCGCGCGCCGAGCTCGTCGGCGAGCAGCGTCACACCCTCGCGCTCGGCTGCATCCCGGATCTGTGGTCGCTCGGGGTGCGCGAGCGGGTTGCCGTGCTGCGCCGGGCGCAGCCCTGGGTGGAGCTGCGCCTGGAGCTGCTGTCGGCGGCGACGCTGCTACAGCGTCTGGCCGATGGCTCCCTGGACCTCGCGCTGCTCGGCGAGCCGGTCGAGTCGCGCTGCTGTCCGAGCGAGCCGCTGGCGCGCGTCGAGCTGGTGCTGGCCAGCAGCGAATCCGACATCGGGCTGGAGCGGGCGCTCGGCGAGGGCTATATCCTGGTCGATTGGGGGACACGCTTCCTGACCATGCACGCCGAGCGTCTGGCCGTCGATCTGGCCTGCCGGATGCGAGTCGATCAGGGACGGGCGGCGCTCGATCTGTTGCGCGAGATCGGTGGCTCGGCCTATCTGCCGCGGCCATGGGTCGAGTCGGCGGCGCGCGAGGGCTGGCTGACGGCGGTGGCCGCGGCCCCCAGCTTCTCGTTGCATCCGCACCTGGCGATCCGCGATGGAGTGATCGATCGCGACCCGGTCGAGACCGCGGTGGCATTGTTGCGCAAGACCGGCGAGACGCCTCCCGCGGAGGCGTTGCCGGAGTGGCCGGCGAGCGTCCGGGACGCATCGTCGGGACCCTGAACCCTGCCCCGCCCGGGGCCATGGACCTGAAATGATGCATAGTCCTTCCGAATCCGCGCCGCTGTTGCTGGGCTGGCGCGAGTGGCTGGCGCTGCCCGAGCTCGGGTTGCCGCTGATCAAGGCAAAGATCGATACCGGCGCGCGGACCTCGGCGCTGCACGCCTTCTATGTCGACCCCTTCAGTCGTGGCGGCAACCGCTATGTGCGCTTCGGCATCCATCCGTTGAAGCAGTGCGCCGATCTGGTGATCCATGCCGAGGCCGAGGTGATCGACCGGCGGCGGGTGAGCGACTCGGGCGGACATCGCGAGGAGCGTTACGTCATCCAGACCCCGCTGCGGGTCGCGGGGCGGGAGTGGCCGATCGAGCTCACCCTGACCAACCGTGAGTCGATGCTGTTTCGCATGCTGCTCGGGCGTACCGCGATGGTCGCGGGCGCGGCCCGGGTCGATCCGGCCGGCTCCTTTCTCACCGGACGGGTCGAGGATGCCGAGGCGCGCTATCGCGGCGGCTGAGTCGTGACGCCGCTCGGCGGTGGGTGACTGGGCGCACGGGGACGGGAGTGATAACTTGCCTGCAACGGGCGCTCGTCGCTCCCAAGGTTCTGGCGTCCGCCCTTGTCCATCGGCATCCGGGAGATGCGAGACCTTGGCGAGCAACGCACTGCGCAATTTCTTCGTCCTCTATCTCGGTGCACTGGCGCTGATCGGTGCCGGGGTCGCCTTCTTCGTCGCCGCCGAGATCCGTCACGCCCACGCGGTGAAGGCCGTTGCCGATGGCGAGATGGTCACGCGCGCCGCGCAGCTGGCCCGTCAGCATCTGCGCGATGCGATCAGCGACGTCGAGTATCTGATCCGTCTGCCGGCGTTGCGCGACGCGGTGGCCGGGCGGCGCGCCGACGCCATGCCCCGGCTGGCGCGACAGTTCTCCCTCTACATGATCGCCAACCCCAAGTTCGACCAGCTGCGCTGGATCGGCAGCGATGGTCGCGAGCGGATGCGGGTCGACTGGGTCGACGGACAGCCTCGGCAGGTCGCGGCGTCGCGTCTGCAGGACAAGTCGGGACGCCGCTATTTCCAGGTCGCCAGCGCGCTGCCTCCAGGGGGGGTCCATGTCTCGCGGCTGGACCTCAACATCGAGCACGGCATCATCGAGCGACCGCTCAAGCCGGTCTATCGGGTGGCGCTGCCGGTGTTCAGCGATGCTGGTGAGCGCCACGGCATCCTGATCGCCAACTATCTCGGCGCGCCGTTGCTCGATGCCGTGGTGGCCGCCGTCGGTGACGATGGTGCGCGGCTGATGGTGGTCGATCAAGATGGCGCCTGGCTGCGCAGCCAGGATCCCGCCGACGAATGGGGCTTCGCGCTCGGGACCCAGGTCAGCCTGGGGGCGCGCTATCCCGAGCTCTGGGCGGCGATCCAGGCCGCGCCGAGTGGCCAGCGTCAGGACGAGAGCGGTCTGTGGACCTGGGAGACCGTGGTGCCGTTGCAGGAGGTGGCGAGCAGCCTGCCGCCGGGCTCCTCCGAGCCGGCACCCTTGGTGGTGGGGCCGCAGGATCATCGCTGGACGGTCCTGGCGCGTCTCGAACCGCAGCAGCTGGCGGCGATGTATGGTCGCGTCATCGCCTCGGTGGCGGGTGTCAGCGTGGTGATGGCGCTGGTGGCGGCGCTGTTGTGTGTGCTGATCACCCGCTCGCAGTTTCGTATCGAGCGACTCAATCAGGCGCTCGAGCAGCGTGCCGAGGCGGCCGAGATGGCGACACGGGCCAAGGCCGACTTCCTCGCCAACATGAGCCACGAGATCCGCACCCCGATGAACGCCATCCTCGGGTTCAGCTATCTGCTCGGCAAGATGACCCTGCCCGACCGTGCCGGCGTGCTGGTCGGGCGTATCCAGACGGCGGGACGCACCCTGCAGGGGATCATCGACGACATCCTCAACTTCTCGCGTATCGAGGCCGGCGGGGTGGAGATCCTCGATCGCCCCTTCGACCTGGCCGAGCTGCTCGACGAGGTTCGCGAGCTGATGGCGCTCGAGGCCGCGGAGAAGCGCCTGAACCTGCAGCTGCTGCCGGTCCCGGAAGGATGCGAGCGGCTGCGTGGAGACCCGCTGCGGATCGAACAGGTGCTGGTCAACCTGATCGGCAACGCGCTCAAGTTCACCGAGCGTGGCGAGGTGACGGTGGCCGTGGAGCGGCTGCGCGAGGCCGAGGCGCGACAGGTATGGCTGCGCTTCTCGGTGACCGATACCGGCATCGGCATCGCGCCGTCCCAGCAGCGCGACATCTTCTCGCCCTTCACCCAGGTCGATGTCTCCTCCACCCGACGCTTCGGAGGCACCGGGCTGGGGCTGGCAATCTGTCAGCGGCTGGTCGAGGAGATGGGCGGGCGCATCGGCGTCGAGAGCGCGCCGGGGCAGGGGAGCCGCTTCTGGTTCACCCTGGGGTTCGAGGTCCTTGCCCCGCAGGAGGTCGGTGATGACGCATCCCGGTCGGACGAGGTCGGTCGCGAGGCGCTGAGCCTCGCCGGACTGCAGGTCATGGTGGTCGACGACAGCGAGATCAATCGCGATCTGGCCCGGACCATTCTCGCTGACGTCGGCGCCGAGGTGGTGCTGGCCGACAACGGACGCGAGGCGGTCGACTGGCTCAACGCCCATCCCGATGGTGTCGATCTGGTGCTGATGGACATCCAGATGCCGGTCCTCGACGGTTACGAGGCGACGCGACAGATCCGCGCCAACCCGGCGCTCGAGCGGGTCCCGGTGGTGGCGGTCAGCGCCGGGGTGCTCGAGAGCGAGCGCCAGGCGGCGCTCGATGCCGGCATGTGCGCCTTCGTCGGCAAGCCGTTCGACGTCGACGAGGTGGTGGCGCTGATCGCGCGCCTGACCAGGCGCCGGGTTGCCGCGCGGGCGGGACGCCGCCAGCCCGCGCCCGCGCCGCACTACCCCGGCCTGGATGTCGAGCGCGGCCTGGCGCTGTGGCGTGATGCCAAGCGCTATCGGCGTTATCTGCGCCAGTTCGTGCGCGATCATGGCGAGGATGCCAGGCTGCTCGGTGCGGTCGATATCGAGTCGGGCGAGCGCCTGACCCATAAGCTCAAGGGTGCTGCGGGCAATCTCGGACTGACCGATGTGGCCGAGGCGGCCATGGCGCTCAACCAGCTCCAGCGCCAGGGTCGGGATGACACCGAGGAGGCGCGCGCGCGGCTGCAGCGGGCGCTCGATCAGGCCCTTGCCAGCATCGAGCGCTTCGCTCCGGCTGGTGCCGAGACGCCGCCGGCGACCGCAGTCGCCGCGGGAGTGGATCCAGAACGGGCGCGGGCGTTGCTCGGCGAGCTGCTTGCGGCCCTCGACAGCGACAGTCCGGCGGCGATCAAGCCGTTGCTCGCCGATCTCGAGGGCCTGCTCGGGCCGTCTGCGGTGGAGACGCTGCGCGAGGCGGTCGAGCACTTCGACTTCCGTGGCGGCGAGACGGCGGTGCACCGGCTCGCCGAGACGCTGGAGGTGAGGCTCTGAGCCGCTGGCTCAGGCGGCAGTCTTGTTGCAGTCCTCGCCGTCCTCGCTGTCGTCTCTGTCGTCGCCGTCCGCCGTGGCGAGCGCGGCCAGGGTGAGGGTGCCGAGCACCGCCTCGCGACTCTCCTCGAGGCGTGCCTCGAGCGTGCCGAGCGCCGCCTCGGGCGGGCGCGGCCGATAGCCGTCCTCCTCTTCCTCGAAGCTGCGGATCCGCGCCAGCAGCCAGGCGATGGTGATGCGCCCGGGGTCCTGCGCGGGGACGTAGCCGACCGGTTCGGTGGCGGTGGCGAGCACCACCTCGCGTGACTCGAGCAGCCGCAGCGGCTGTTCGAGCACGCCCTCGGCCACCCCCAGTTCGGCGGCCAATTCGACCTGGCTCGGCGCGGTCTGGCCGCGGTGGTGGGCGCGGGCGATGCGCGCGGCCAACTGCAGGGGCAGGCGCTCGCGCAGCCGGTTGCTCAGTCGCGGCTCGCGGGTGCGACCGTCGAGATAGTGCGGGTGCTGGTGGTAGAAGGCGATGCTCGCGCCGACCAGCAGGATCAGCCAGGCGACATAGATCCAGATCATCAGCAGGATGAGGATCGCCAGGCTGGAGTAGATCGCGGTATAGCGGGTGGAGCCGCCGATGAAGGTCGAGAACAGCGCCCCGGCCGCCTCCCACAGCAGGCCCGCGGCCAGCGCCCCGACCAGCGCCGAGACGATGCGCACCCGGGCGTTGGGGACGAACATGTAGAAGAAGGCGAAGGTCAGCGAGATCAGCAGATAGGGCGCGAGCAGCCGCGCCAGTTCGAGCAGCACCCCGAGCGGGGCGACCGCCATCAGCGAGCGCACATAGACGTTGTCGCCGAGCGAGGCCGAGAGCCCGAGCGCGGAGAAGAACAGCACCGGCCCGACCAGCAGCACGCTCATGTACTGGGTGAAGCGCTGGGCGAAGGGGCGCGGCCGCTCGACCCGCCAGGTGTAGTTGAACGCCTGCTCGATCTTCTGGATCAACGAGATCACGGTATAGAGCAGCAGCGCCAGACCGACCGATCCGAGCACCCCGACCTGCATCCGGTCGACGAACTCGATCAGCCGGGTGTTGATCTCCTGGCCCGACTCGCCGAGTGGCGCCAGGGCATTCTGCAGCAGGGGTTCGAGCTGGTTGTGGACGCCGAAGCCCTTGAGCACCGAGAAGCTCACCGCCAGCAGCGGCACCAGCGAGAGCAGGGTGGTGTAGACCAGTCCCATGGCGTGGAGCCTGAGGTTGCCCTCGGTGAGATCGCGCGCGAGGGCGTGGAGCAGCCGCGCCAGGCAGATCAGCGGTCGCTGCCAGCGTGGACGCGTGCCGCGCTCGCTCCACAGTATCTGCTCCAGTCGTGTGACGAAGGCTGTCTTGGCCTGCATGGTGGCTGCCCCGATGATCGTTGTCTCGGCCCGGCTCGTTGGGCCCGGGCGCGAGATGCTATCCTTGTCGCCCACGGCGGGATCCGGCGCCTCGCCGGCGTGTCTCCCGGGCCCCGATCCTACCCGTCCGGGCGACCGATGCAAGGCGGCAGCGACGGTCCGTCAGCGCCGCCGTCCCCCTGGTTTCCTGATGCGGAGTCCCCGAGCCATGACTGTCCTGTCCCGTGCGCCTGTGCTGCTGTTGCTGTCGTTGATCCTGGTCGGACCGCTCCGGGCCGATGTCCTGGACACCCTGCCCGAGCCGCTGCCGGCGCCGGACTTCGGCCTCGACACCCCGGCGGGCGAGACGCTGCGACTGGCCGACTATCGTGGCCGGGTGGTGATCCTCAATTTCTGGGCGACCTGGTGCCCGCCCTGTCGCGCCGAGATGCCCTCGATGCAGCGCGCCTACGAGGCATTGGCCGACGACGGGGTGGAGATCCTCGCCATCAACGTCGACGAGGACGCCGCCACCGTCGCCGATTTCGGCGCGCGTTTCGGGCTCGGCTTCCCGCTGCTGGTCGATCCCGGCTCGACGGTGACGCTCGACTACGGGGTGCGCGGGCTGCCGACCTCCTATGTCATCGACCCCGAGGGTCGGGTGGCGCTCGAACTGCTCGGCGATCTTGCCTGGGACGCCCCCGAGGTGCTCGATCAGGTGCGTGCGCTGACCTCGCCCTGACCCCGTCCCGCCCCCTGATCGAACGATCCACGCTGGTCTCGGTGCGGCTGGCCCCCGGGGCGCCCGGGCGCCTATCCCGGCGCGGATCGTGATGGGTTTTATCGAACTCCCCGGGCCGCCGGGCCGCTTAGACTAGGGTCGCCGTGAGCGCCTCGACCGCCCCAGACACACAACCGCGAAGGACCCCCGTGGAACCCAGCTTCGTTCATCTCCACGTCCACTCCGAGTACTCCCTGGTCGACGGCCTGGTGCGGATCAAACCGTTGATCAAGGCCACCGCCGCCGCCGGGATGCCCGCCGTGGCGATCACCGACCAGTGCAACCTGTTCGCGCTGGTGCGCTTCTACAAGGCCGCGCTCGGCGCCGGCATCAAGCCGATCGCCGGCGCCGATCTGCTGATCCGCGACCCCGACGACGCCAACCGACCCTTCCGGCTGGTACTGCTGGTGGAGAACGCCACCGGCTATCGCAACCTCACCCGGCTGATCTCGCGCGGCTATGTCGACGGTCAGCACCAGGGCGTGGCCATGGTCGAGCGCGATTGGGTGGAGGCCGCCGCCGAGGGCCTGATCGCGCTCTCCGGCGGTCCCGAGGGCGATGTCGGCCGGGCGCTGCTCGACGGCGATGCGGCGCTCGCCGAGCGGCGTCTGGCGCGCTGGCAGGCGGTGTTCGGCGATCGCTACTATCTCGAGCTGATCCGCACCGGCCGACCGCGCGAGGCGCGGCTGGTCGAGTCGAGCGTGGCGCTGGCGCTGCGCTGCGACGCCCCGGTGGTGGCCACCAACGACGTGCGCTTCCTCGCCGCGGCGGACTTCGACGCCCACGAGGTGCGGGTGTGCATCCACGACGGGCGCACCCTCGATGACCCGCGGCGCACCCCTCGCTACAGCCCCGAGCAGTATCTGCGTACCCCGGAGGAGATGGCCGAGCTGTTCTCCGACCTGCCCGAGGCGCTGGAGAACTCGGTCGAGATCGCCAAGCGCTGCAACCTCGAACTGACCCTCGGCACCCACTCGCTGCCCGACTTCCCGGTGCCCGAGGGGATGACCATCGAGACCTTCTTCTCCGCGCAGTCGCGCCGGGGGTTGGAGTGGCGACTCGGGCGTACCTTCGACACCAGCGCGCCGGACTTCGCCGAGCGGCGCAAGGTCTATGATGAGCGCCTCGCCGTCGAGCTCGACGTGATCCTCGGCATGGGCTTCCCCGGCTACTTCCTGATCGTCGCCGACTTCATCCAGTGGGCCAAGGAACACGGTATCCCGGTGGGACCGGGCCGCGGCTCGGGCGCCGGCTCGCTGGTGGCCTACGCGCTCAAGATCACCGACCTCGACCCGATCGAGCACGACCTGCTGTTCGAGCGCTTCCTCAACCCCGAGCGCGTCTCCATGCCCGACTTCGACGTCGACTTCTGCATGGAGGGGCGCGATACCGTCATCGACTATGTCGCGCGCAAGTACGGGCGCAACGCGGTGTCGCAGATCATCACCTTCGGCACCATGGCGGCCAAGGCGGTGGTGCGCGACGTCGGGCGGGTGATGGGCCACCCCTACGGCTTCGTCGACCGGGTGGCGAAGATGGTGCCCTTCGAGCTGGGCATGACCCTGGAGAAGGCGCTGATCGAGAGCGAGGACCTGGCCGACAGCTACGAGCGCGACGAGGAGATCCGGGCGCTGATCGACATGGCGCGCAAGCTCGAGGGGCTGACGCGCAACGCCGGCAAGCACGCCGGCGGCGTGGTCATCGCCCCGACCGTGCTCACCGACTTCGCACCGCTCTACTGCGAGCCCGGCGGCGAGAATCTGGTCACCCAGTACGACAAGGACGACGTCGAGCAGGTCGGTCTGGTCAAGTTCGACTTCCTCGGTCTGCGTACCCTCACCATCATCGATTGGGCGCTCAAGACCATCAACGAGACGCGCGCGCGCAATGGCGAGGGGCCGCTCGACATCAACCTCATCGACCCGCACGATGAGACCGCCTTCGGCCTGCTCAAGCGTTGCGAGACCACCGCCGTCTTCCAGCTCGAATCGCGCGGCATGAAGGAGCTGATCAAGAAGCTCCAGCCCGACAGCTTCGAGGACATGACCGCGCTGGTGGCGCTGTTCCGTCCCGGTCCGCTGCAATCGGGCATGGTCGACGACTTCATCGACCGCAAGCACGGTCGCGCCGAGGTCGCCTATCCGCACCCCGCGCTCGAACCCATCCTCAAGCCCACCTATGGCGTCATCCTCTACCAGGAGCAGGTGATGCAGATCGCCCAGGTGCTGGCCGGCTACTCGCTCGGCGGCGCCGACCTGCTGCGTCGCGCCATGGGCAAGAAGAAACAGTCGGAGATGGACAAGCAACGCGCCATCTTCGAGAAGGGGGCGGTCGAGCGCGGCGTGGAGCTGGCCACCGCGACCTATATCTTCGACCTGATGGACAAGTTCGCCGGCTACGGCTTCAACAAGTCGCACTCGGCCGCCTACGCCCTGGTCAGCTATCACACCCTGTGGCTCAAGGCCCATTATCCGGCCGCCTTCATGGCCGCGGTGCTCAGCGCCGACATGGACAACACCGACAAGGTGGTGACCCTGATCGACGAGTGTCGGGCGATGAAGCTCGCCGTCGAGCCGCCGGCGATCAACCGCTCGGCCTATCGCTTCACCGTCTCCGGCGATCGCACCGTGATCTACGGCATGGGCGCGATCAAGGGTGTCGGCGAGGGCGCGATCGAGTCGATGATCGCCGCGCGCGAGGCCGGCGGTCCCTTCCGCGATCTCTGGGACTTCTGCCAGCGCATCGACCTGCACCGCGCCAACCGCCGGGTGCTCGAGGCGCTGATCCGCGCCGGCGCGCTCGACGAACTCGGCGCCAACCGCGCCACCCTGATGGCGGAGCTGCCGCTGGCGCTCAAGTTCGCCGAGCAGCAGCATGCCACCGAGGCGGCCGGGCAGGGCGACCTGTTCGGCGCGCTGGAGGACGCCGCGGCCCCCGAGCCCGATCCCCAGCTGGCACGTGAGCCGCACCCCGACTGGGACGACGAGCAGCGTCTGCTCGGCGAGAAGGAGACCCTCGGGCTCTATCTCACCGGTCACCCGATCGATCGCTTCGAGGAGGAACTCGGCGCCATGGTCGGGCTGCGCATCGGCCGCTTGCTCGAGACCGATCGCGACCAGGGGCGGCGCGGGCGCGATCGCGAGAAGCGCACCGTGGTCGGGCTGGTGGTCGGGGTGCGTCACGGCAAGACCCAGCGCGGACGGATGGGTTCGGTGGTGCTCGATGACCGCACCGGGCGGATCGAGGCGACGGTGTTCTCCGATCTCTACGAGGAGTCTCGTCACCTGCTGCAGTCCGACCAGATCCTCGCCATCACCGGCACCCTGAGCTTCGACGAGTATCGCGACAGCTGGAGCCTGCGTGCCGACGACGTGCGCACCTTCGAGCAGGCGCGCGCCTCGCGTGCCGATCACCTGATGCTCGAACTCGATCTCTCCGACCCGGCGGCGCACACCGCCGGGCTGGCGCGGGTCGAGGCGCTCGCCGCGCTGCTCGGCGAGTACCGCGACGGCGATCTGCCGGTGCGGCTGCGCTATCGTCGTCCCGGCGCCCGCGGCGAGCTGGTGCTCGGCGAGGCCTGGCGGGTGCAGCCGACCGACCTGCTGCTCAAGCGGCTGCGCCAGCTGCTCGGCGCCGGCGCGGTGCGGGTATCCTACGAGCGCCCGGCACGGCCCGCGCCGCAGCGCGAGCCGTCGCTGCCGCTGCGCGCCGTCTCCTGATCAGCCGCCGCCCCGGCGTCGGCGCACCAGGGCCTTCTCCAGCTCGACCAGGAACAGCACGGTGGAGCCGACCAGCACGATCGCCAGCCAGTCGCCGGCGGCGATCGGTGCGGTGCCGAAGAGCTGCTGCAGCGGTCCGAGGTAGGTGAAGGCGAGCTGGAAGAGCAGCAGCACCGCCACCGCGAGCAGGGCATAGCGGTTGCCGAGCAGGCCGCGCGCGCTGAGCACCGGGGCGTCGATGTAGCGGGCGTTGAACAGATAGAAGATCTCGAACATCACCAGGGTGTTGACCGCCACGGTGCGCGCCTCCTCGATGCTCGCCTCCCGCGCCAGCGACCACAGGAAGAGTCCGAAGGTGCCGATCATCAGGATCAGCGAGACATAGCCGATGCGCCACAGATGGCGCCGGTCGAGCACCGGCGCGCGGGCATCGCGCGGGGCGCGGGCCATCACCCCCGGTTCGGGCGGCTCGAAGGCCAGCGCCAGGGCGAGGGTGACGGCGGTGATCATGTTCACCCAGAGGATCTGCACCGGGGTCAGCGGGAACTGGTGGAAGCCCATCACCAGGGCGCCGAGCACCACCAGCGCCTCGCCGCCGTTGGTGGGGAGGATGAAGACGATCGCCTTCTTGAGGTTGTCGTAGACGGTGCGCCCCTCCTCGACGGCGTTGGCGATGGAGGCGAAGTTGTCGTCGGCGAGCACCATCTCGGCGGCCTCCTTGGCCGCCTCGGTGCCGTTGATCCCCATCGCCACGCCGACGTCGGCGCGCTTGAGCGCCGGGGCGTCGTTGACCCCGTCGCCGGTCATCGCCACCACCCGACCCTCGGCCTGCAGCGCCTCGACCAGTCGCAGCTTGTGCTCGGGGGTGACGCGGGCATAGACGTCGACCTCGCCGACCCGGGCGCGCAGCGCCGGCTCGTCGAGCCCATCGAGCTCGGCGCCGGTGAGCACCGCCTCGGGGTTGGCGAGCCCCACCTGACGGGCGATGGCGCTGGCGGTGGCGGCGTGGTCACCGGTGATCATCTTCACCCGGATACCGGCCTCGGCGCAGGCGCGCACCGCGCTGATCGCCTCGCTGCGCGGCGGGTCCTGGAGCCCGACCAGACCGAGCAGTACCAGCTCCTGGTCGAGGTCGGAGAACGCCAGCGTGGTGGTGCCACTCGGCATCGGTTTGAGCGCCACCGCGAGCACCCGCTGGCCGGCGTCGGCCAGTCGCTCCATACGCGCGAGCCAGTCGGCGCGATCGAGCGCCTGCGGCCCGTCGACGCCCTGGACCTGTTCACAGCGCTCGAGCAGCGCCTCGGGCGCGCCCTTGACGAAGACGACGCACTCGCCCTGGTGGTCGTGATGCAGGGTGGCCATGAACTTGTGCGCCGAGTCGAAGGGGATCAGGTCGGTGCGCGGCAGCTCGCGGTTCAACGTCTCGGGATCGAGCCCGGCCTTGATGGCGGCGACCAGCAGCGCGCCCTCCATCGGGTCGCCGCTGACCCGCCAACCCTCGGGCTGTTGCTCCAGCGCGCTGTCGTTGCAACAGACGAGCGCCCGCAGCATGCGCCCGAGCAGCGCGTCGTCACTCGGTTGCAGCGGCTGCCCGGCGACGCTGAAGCCGCCGTGGGGGTCATAGCCGCTGCCCTCGACCTCGACCGTCTGGGTGGCATCGACCAGGGTGCGCACGGTCATCTCGTTGCGGGTGAGGGTGCCGGTCTTGTCCGAGCAGATCACCGCCACCGTGCCCAGGGTCTCGACCGCCGGCAGGCGGCGGATGATGGCGTTGCGCCCGGCCATGCGCTGCACCCCGATCGCCAGGGTGATGGTCATGATCGCCGGCAGTCCCTCGGGGATGGCTGCGACCGCGAGCCCCACCGCGGCGAGGAACATCTCGGCGGCGGTGTAGTCGCGCACCAGCACGCCGAAGGCGAAGGCCAGCCCCGCCACCAGCAGGATTACCGCGGTCAGCCAGCGCCCGAACTGGGCCATCTGGCGCAGCAGCGGGGTGGTCATCTGCTCGACTCCGGCGACCAGGGCGCTGATCCGGCCGATCTCGGTGGCGCCGCCGGTGGCCACCACCACCCCGGTGCCCTGGCCGGCGGTGACCAGGGTGCCTGAGTAGGCCATGCAGCGCCGATCGGCGAGCACGGCGTCGCTGGCCAGCGGCTCAATGTCCTTCTCGACCGGCACCGACTCGCCGGTGAGCGCCGCCTCCTCGATCTGCAGTCCCTTGACCTTGAGCAGACGCAGGTCGGCGGGGATCTTGTCGCCCGACTGCAGCTGCACCAGATCGCCCGGCACCAGATCGCTCGCCTCGACCGTGACCAGTCGGCCGTCGCGCCACACCAGGGCGTGTTGCGAGAGCATGTCGCGGATGGCGCGCAGCGCGTCCTCGGCCTTGCCCTCCTGGACGAAGCCGATGATCGCGTTGACCAGCACCACGCCGAGGATCACCCCGGCGTCGAGCCAGTGCTGGAGCAGTGCGGTGACCACCCCGGCGACCAGCAGCACATAGATCAGCACGTCGTGGAACTGGGCGAGGAAGCGCGCCCAGGGGCCGCGTTGCTTGCCCTCGGGCAGCCGGTTGGGACCGTGCTCGGCGAGGCGGCGCGCGGCGCTCGCGCCGCTCAGCCCCGCGGCCGGGGCGTCGAGTCGGGTGAGGATCTCGTCGGCATCGAAGGCGTGCCAGTCCGGCGCGGCTGGCGCGTCGGTGGTGGTGGGCGTGCGCTCGCGGTGGCGTCGCGCCAGCCACAGCACGGTGCCGACCCCGACGGCCAGCGCCGCGAGGATCCAGAGCAGGGTGAGGGGCATGTCGGACATACGGGCGGTCTCCTGTTCGCCTGGGCGGGCCCGCGCGGTGATCGCCGGGCTCCGGTGAAACGGTCTCGCCGTGGTCGTCGCGCGGGGCCAGGTCGCAACCAGGCCGGGGTTCGAGGTGTTGAACCCCATTGATCTGCGCGGACGGAGTCGGCGGTCCTGACCTCATTAGGGTATGACTCGCTCGACCAAGTTCAGTCTAGTCGGTGGGGGCCGGGTTTCAGCTTTCGGCCGCCAGCCGGAAAGACCGAACCGCAAAGACACAAAGGGCGCAAAGGGGATAAGAGCTTCCAGCGGTCAGCCTCCAGTCGCCAGTTGCGCTGCCCTCAAAGACTGACGCCGGGAGCGTGGGCCGCGGCGGATGGCAAGCGGCGCTGGCGTCGAGCGCACACACTCGCTGGAGGCTGGAGGCTGGAGGCTGGAGGCTGGAGGCTGGAGGCTGGTCGCTGATCGCTGGCAGCTTGAATCCCTTGGCGCGCTTTGTGTCTTGTATCTTGCCACCCCGTGGTGGTTAGCTCCCACCGCGCGAGATTGAGGCAGCTCGATTGCGACTGAAGGCCTGGACCTTGCCGCAAAGAT
>NZ_SMDC01000014.1 GCF_004343155.1 Marichromatium gracile | reverse complement strand
CTGGAGGCTGGAGGCTGGAGGCTGGAGGCTGGAGGCTGGAGGCTGGAGGCTGGAGGCTGGAGGCTGGAGGCTGGAGGCTGGAGGCTGGAGGCTGGGGAGGCTGGAGACGACCCCGCCGCGAACAGACAGGAGCGCGAGCGGGGTCGTAGAGAGGCGCTAACGACGCCTGAGCACGGCGCCCTTTGGCGTGCGGACCATCTCGAAGGCGTTGGTATAGGAGCCGACCGATTCGGAGGCTCCGACGAAGAGATAGCCACCCGGCTCCATCTGTTTGGCAATGCCGTCAAAAACCCGACGCTTGGTCTCGGCCGAGAAATAGATCAGCACGTTGCGACAGAAGACGATCTCGAACTTGCCGAGCGCGGCATAGGACTCCATCAGGTTGAGCTTCTGGAAGCGGACCCGACGCTGGATATCGGGCTTGATGCGATGCCCGTTGGGCACGGTCTCGAAGAAACGGTCGCGCCGTTCCTTGCTCAGGCCGCGCACGATCCCAAGCCCATCGTAGACACCACCACGCGCCTCGGCGAGCACGGTATCGGAGAGATCGGTGCCGAGCACGCTGGTCTGGATGTTCTTCGGCGGAAAGCTCTGCTCCCACTCGGCCAGCACCATGGCGATGCTGTAAGGCTCCTGACCGCTCGAGCAGGCCGCCGACCAGATGCGGATCGGGCGTTTCTTTTCCGCCAGCTCGGGGAGGACCACGTGGCGCAGGATCTCGAACGGATAGACATCACGAAACCAGGAGGTCTCGTTGGTGGTCATCGCGTCGATCACACGCGACTTGAGCGTCGGGTCCGCAGAGCGGCGCAGCGCGCGCAGCAGCTCCTCGACACTGGAGAAGGAGAACTCACCGAGCAGGCGCGAGAGCCGACTGGAGACGAGATACTGACGATTCTCACCCAGCACCAAGCCGCAGCACTCGGAGAGAAAGCGCGAGAATTCTGCGTAGTCTTGCGGATCTATCACGACAGACCTCTGGCCAAACGTCCGTTCGCATCCGCCATGCACTGGCGCAGGACCACGCTGATCGAATCACTCAATGGAATACTCACACTTTCTATGCATCAGGAAGACTGTAAGGGCCATCTCGCTCAGGAGTCGTCCGCGGGTCGGCCACCATGCTTCATCACCATCGCGGCCAACTCGTCCGGATCGAACTTCGGCAGGAAGTCATCGGCCCCGGCGCGCTTGACCATATCGGCGTTGAACTGCCCGCTCAGCGAGGAGTGCAGCACCACCGGCAGATCCTTGAGCTTGCTATTGTCGCGGATCTTGCGGGTCAGGGTATAGCCGTCCATACGCGGCATCTCGATGTCGGAGATCACCATCTCGATGGTGTCCGAGACAGCGCCAGTCTCGGCCAGCTCCTCGAGGAAGTCGAGCGCGGCGCGACCATCGGAGCGGGTCTCGACCTGGAAACCGATCTCGCCAATGGCGCGCTCGATCTGCTTGCGCGCAACCATCGAGTCGTCGACCACCAGGATCGACTTGTGATGATCGATGTGCTCGGCCCGCTCCAGGGTGGTCTCCGAGACATCTTCCTTGAGCTGATTGATGGCAGCGAACACCCGCTCGACATCGATGATCTGCACCAGCCGCCCCTCGACCTCGGTGACCGCCACCAGATAGCTTTCCTGTTCGGTCCCTCGTGGCGGCGGCTTCACCGTCTCCCAGTTGACGTTGACGATACGATCCACCGCCGAGACCCAGAAGCCCTGCACCGAACGGTTGAACTCGGTGACGATCACCTTGGCATCGGTATCATCCCCCGGCCGGTCGACGAAGCCGATGGCCTGCGCCAGATCGATGATCGAGACCGTGCGGTCACGGATCGTCGCCACGCCGCGCACGATCGCGCTCGCCCCGGGCAACTGCTGCAGCTTGGGGCGAGCGATCACCTCGCGAACCTTGAACACATTGATACCGAACGTCTGGTCGCTGCCGAGGTGGAACAGCAGCAGCTCCATGCGATTCTGCCCCACCATGCGGGTACGTTGATCGACGTCGTCAATAAACTGACTCATCTACCACCTCCAAGTCGAGGCCCGCCGGCCCGGGTGATCATGCCTGAGCATGATAGCCTAAGCCGACAGGCTTCATGAACGAATTCGGCGCAGCCGTCCTCTCCCACTCGTCTCTCCGGGGCATCATGACCCAACGAGACGCCACCACCGACCCTGCCCCGGGCTACGCTCAGGCGCGATTTCTGCATGCCATGGCGTATCGGACAGCCGACCCGGCGCGTCGGCACCCCGCCAGCATCCATTCAGCGGTGATCCCCATGCAACCATCCACCTCTATCGACAACCCGACACGGCGCACCATCAGCCTGGCGATCGCCCTCGCCGGTCTCCTCAGCCTGCTGTTGTGGCCAGCACAGCACCCCCAGGCTGGCGAGATCGAGTCGGTCGAGCGACTCCGCGATACCGTGGCCACCTATCTCTCGGCGATCACCCAAACGACGGGGACGGACGAGATCGAGGTCCTGGTCGGCCAGATCGACGCCCGCCTGCGACTGGCGCGGTGTGATCGTACGCCGAACGCCAGTCTCGCCCCCGGCGCCCGCACCAGCGGCTCGACCACCGTCAACCTGCGCTGCTCCAAGCCGGTGCAATGGTCGATCTTCGTCCCCGCCCGTATCGAGCGCCACACCCAGGTCGTGGTGGTCGCCAGGCCGATCGCCCGCGAGCAGCGTATCCAGGCAACCGACCTGCGGCGTGAACGCCAGGAGGTCTCGAGCCTGAGCGGTGGTTACTTCAGGGACCCGAACGCCGTGATCGGCATGGAAGCGCGCCGCGCGCTCACTCCGGGGCAAGTCATCACCAGCGCCCACGTCGCCCCGCGCAAGCTCGTCGAGCGCGGACAGCTCGTCACCATCTACTCGGGAGACGGCGGCCTGATGGTCCGAATGTCCGGCGAGGCGCTCGAGGATGGAGCGGCGGGAGAGCGCATCCGCGTGCGCAACCGCTCCTCGCGCCGGATCGTCGAAGGCTATGTGGAACCCTCCGGGCATATCCACGTACCATTGTAGCCATATGGTGGGGCTGCGACGGGCACACGACAATGGACTACAGTTTCCTGGTCGACGGCCGTTATCAGCTGTGAGCCCACGTCGATCGGAAGCAACGCCAATGGACATCAAGAACCTCACCACGACCGCGTTTCGCACCGAAGGCAACAACTCCGCCGGCAACGGCGTGCGCGGTGGCGCCAAGGCGCCCGAGGGCGAGGCCCAGGCACGTCCGGGCGTCGAGGGTGGGGAGACGGTCACGTTGACCTCAGCGGCCAAGAGCATGAGCGCATCGCGTGGCGAATCGACCGAGCCGCCGATCGACGAGGCCAAGGTCGCGAAGATCAAGCAGGCCATCGCCGAGGGGCGCTATCCGATCGACAACCAGCAGCTCGCCGACAGCGTCATCGAGTTCGAGCAACTGCTGGCCTGAATCACCGTCTGACTTGAGGTTGGCCCATGGAGCACACCGGTCCCTTCGCCCACTCGCTCGAAACGGCGATCGCCCTGGCGACCCGTCTGGAGCAGGCGTTGCTCGACGAGACCCGGGCAATCGAGCTGCGCGATCCCGATGAGTTGCAGCGCGTCGTCGCCGGCAAGCAGCAGCTCGCCGACCAGCTCGAGGAAGAGACGTTACGCATGAAGCAATGGGTCGAGGACACCGGCTACACCTTCGACGCCCAGGGCGTGGAGCGGCTGCTCGAGCGCGTTGATCCACGACGCGACCTCACCCCGCGCTGGGATGCGCTGCGGGGCTACGTGGTGCGCTGCGACCAACTCAACCGCACCAATGCCACACTGATCAATCGTGATCGCAAGCGCGTCACCCTGTCGCTGCGCATCCTCCGCGGCGAGGACCCCAACGCCACCACCTACGACCCGCGCGGCCAGGCCAACAACGGCACCCCGCACAGTCGCACCATCAGCCGCGCCTGACAGGCCGACCTCGCCCTGGCCGGAGCCGGACGGCCCCTCCGCCAACCACAGACCGAGCAGCATCATGGCCGCAGAAGAGTTGATCACCAACCCCGGACGGATCTCGACCATCCTCAGCGACATGAATCACCGGCTGCTGGTGGTCAACGTCCGTCTCGATCCCGACGGCCCGCTGTTCGCCTCCTCGCTGATCCGTCTCGATGGTGAACAGCGCACACTGTTTCTCGACGAACTCCACCCCGAGGAGGGACATCAGCAGGTCGGCCAGGCCCATGAGATCCGCGTCTATGGCAACCTGCGCGGGATCGCGATCCGCTTCTCGACCCGGGTGGCCGACATCCTCGAGGAGGACGGCATCGCGCTCTACGCCTGCCCCTACCCCGAGGCACTCAACTATCTGCAGCGTCGCGAGATCTTCCGCGCCGCCCTGCCCTTTGGCGAGATCCGTCACGTTCGTCTGCACCACGTCAACTCCAGTGATACGCTCAACGGCCGGCTGCTCGACCTCTCGGCCAAGGGCTTCTGTCTCGAGGTCGACTGGAGCGATATCGCACGGGTCGAGCCCGGCACCCTGCTGCACTACTCGGGGATGCAGCTGCCGGTCCTGAACGCACCGCTGACCGGCGAGGCAGTCCTGATCAACAGCCGCCCCGTGGCCGAGCCCGGGCGCTTCGCCGCCGGTTTTCGTATCGTCAATCTCGATCAGGGCACCGAGCGCGCGCTGATGCGCGCAACCCTCCACTATCAGCGTGAGGCGCGCAAGGTCGCGGTCTGACCCGCGAGCCCCGCATCACGGCCCGCATGAGCGAACCCATCCCAGGTCAACCATTGCTGCAGCTGCTGAGCAGCAGCCGGATGCAGGGCAGCGCCACGGTACGACAGGCCCTGGAGCTGACCATCGGATTGAAGCTCGAGCTCGAGCTCGCCACACCGAACCGCACCCCAGCGCCCGCCCCGGGAGAGGTCTTCGCCCGGGTCCGTCCCCCGGGCCCGGGCACCAGCTGGTCGGCCCCGCTGCAACTGCGCTTGCTGGCACCACTGCCATCCACGCAGTCGCCAGCACAGGCCAGCGCCCCACAGCCCAGTCCTCAGCTCCCGGGGGCGGCGACACCGACATCAACGCCGCCGCCCCAACCGAACGCCGCGCCCCTGCCCACGCGGCCAACCGCCGAGGTCATCGCGCTGCGCCCGATCCCGACGCTACGGCTACTCCCCGCCCAACCGCCTCCCGCACCGCTCGCGCCCCCTTCGGCAACGCTTGCAAACAGCGAGACGATGACACGCGACTGGCTCACCCAACAGGTCAGGCTGCACCTGCCACAGGCACGCGCACTCGCCGAGACCCTCACCGAATGGAGCAGACGACTCACGACCCAGGAGGCCATCGGCACGGCCCAACCCAAGGGGCAGACGCCGGCCCCGAGCACCGCCGCCGTCCCACTCAACGACCGACTCGAGCGTCTGATCAGCCGCCTGCCCGGCCCCAGCACACTCACTGAGCCCGGCGGACTGCAGCGTGCCGTCGAGGGATCAGGGATCTGGCTCGAGGCCCGGCTCGCGCAACTCGCGCTCACACCCGGAGCGCTCACCGATGCGAGTCTCGGTGAGGATCTCAAGGCACAGCTGTTGCAGTTCGCCGACCAGATCAGGCGTCACAACCGGGATGCGGCCGACACCACGGCCCGCACCGCCACGCCCGCCGTGATCAACGCCGGTAAGGCGTTGGAGCACGAGACCGAAGGCATGCTCAAGCAGCTCGTCAGCCTCCAGCTACAACCCTTGGAGCAGGAGACCGAACAGCCGCGCTGGGTGCTCGACCTGCCCTATCGACACAGCGGCGGTGTCGGCACCGTTCAGGCCGAGATCGAACGCGAGCGAAGACAAGGCGAGGTCGAGGAGGCTGGATGGACGATCCGGCTGCGGCTGGATCTGGCCGAACTCGGCCCGCTCTCGATTCGCCTGACCCTCAAGGGGCAGCGGTTGAGCGCGAGCCTGCTGGCCGAGCGCGCGCCGACCGCGGCGCTGCTGCGCAGCAGACTGCCGCTGCTGCGCGAACAGCTCGAGGCGCGTGAACTCGAGGTCACCGCCCTGCACGCGGGCCAGGGCCAGACGGCGAACCCGACGCGTCACCCCGGGCCACTGATCAGCGAGCAGGCATGAGCAAGCACGATGATCTTCCCGAGGAGACGCCGAGCAAGGCGGTCGCGTTGCACTGGGACACGCGCAACGCGCCACGCATCACCGCCTCGGGGCTGGGCGTCACCGCCGAGCAGATCGTGCGTATCGCCGAGGCCCACGACATCCCGCTGCACGCCGACCGCCAGCTCGCCGAGGCATTGGCACAGATCCCGATCGGCGACGAGATCCCGGCGGAACTCTATGTCGCCGTCGCCGAGGTCCTGGCATTCGTGTTCGCACTTGCCGGAATCGACCCGCGCCAGCAACACCAGGAGCCGCACGAGCAGGACTGAAGATCGAGGCGCGCCGACGCCCAGGCGCTCTCAGGAACCCGTGTCGGACAGCCGATCGGAGGCGTACTCACCACCGATTCCGTGGCCATGCAGGCCGAAGAGCAGTTCGAGTTCGGCGTCGGTCAGGGCGCAGAGCCGACGGACCTGCTCCCGGCTCTGGCCATTGCGGATGAGCTTGATCGCCTGGGCATAGGGACTCTGATCGGCATCGCGCATGCGCATCTCGAGGCGCATCTCCTGCTGCTGATCGGCCAGGCGCTCCAGGGCATTGACCAGCATCACCCGATCCTGACCGCGATGGAAGCTCTCGCCGGCGATCACCCGAAGGTCGCGATGCAAGGTCTGCAGCACGGGATCAAAACGCCTCAGGTCGCGCCGCAACCTGCGTGTTTCGCGCCACAGATAGACGAAGGCGGCGAGCGCGAGCGCTGCCGCCAGCAGTGCCAGGATGGCCAGGATTTCCGCCAGACTGATCAAGGGCCCAGGCTCTCAGCGGTCAGCGGCGAGGCGCGGCCGCGATACAGGTCGCGACCCGGCTTCCCGGCTAGGCATACTCATCGATGAACCCCCGACGTTTCCTGCCGATCAGTCGGCGCGACACACCGCTTCCACCCGAGGTCGGTGGATCATCGCCGGGACGGCGACGCTCAGTTCGTCGTCGATCGCCCAGCCGCCGCTCCCCCTGCCGCCGCTCCTGCCGGCGACGTTCCAGCGCGCGTGGCGCGCCGGCACGACGCTCCTCTGAACGGCGTTCCATGCTGCGACGCTCGAGTCGACGACGCTCGCCCTGGCGCCGTTCGATCTGACGACGCTCGCGCAGCCCGGCTCGGCGACGCAGCAAAGGGCTCCACAGCGCGGCCGCCTGCCCCTGGTCCTCGTCCGAGTCGCGTCCCCTGAGACCGGATTGGACGGGTAGCATCGGCTTGATCGGATCGCTCATACACTCCCTCCTGAGCCGCCTCGACCACCCCTGGCCGGAAGCCGCGGGCCATGCACCCGCGGCACCCAGGATCAGCCGACGCTACGTACCAGCTCCCACTCGTCATCGGAGAGCAGCTTCTCGAGGCTGATCAGGATCGTCAGCCCCTCCTCGGTACTGGTCACGCCGAGGATGAAGCGACTGCTCTGGTCATTGCCCACCGCCGGCGCCGGATCGACCGAGTCGGCATCGATCTGCACGACCTCCGCCACCGCATCGACCAGGATGCCGACATTCTGGTTGTCGATGTCGATGATGACGATGCGCGAGGCTTCATCGGGCGCACGCGGCGGCAGCCCCATGCGCCGGCGCGCATCGATCACGGTGACCACGTCGCCACGCAGGTTGATGATCCCGAGGATGTAATCGGGCACGCCGGGCACCGGCGCGATCTCGGTGATCTTGAGCACCTCCTGAACCTGCAGCACATCGATGGCATAGGTCTCCTCTGCCAGGCTGAAGGTTACGAAGGAGGAGGAGGTGCCCGCGGTGTTGGTCTGGGTGTTTGGTTCGCTCATGGATTCCTCGCCTTGATGTCCGGCCGTCACGCACCGCCGGAGGTCATTCTGAATGATGGTCGGCGGCGGCGCCCGGATCAATCCCCGGGTACGGCGCCGAACTCGTCCACCTCGGGGACAATATGATCACGCTTGAGCCATTCGGGCTCGACGCGTTCGTGAGAACGCGGCGGCGGCCCCGGCAGCACCACGATGGCCACACGCCGATTGCGCGCCCGCCCCTCGGCGGTGTCGTTGGAGGCGACAGGCTGGAACTCACCATAACCGATCGCCACCATGCGACGGGGATCGACGCCATTCTGCGCAAACAGATTGACCACCGTCGCCGCGCGCCCCGATGACAGCTCCCAGTTCGAGGGGTAGATCGAGTTACCGATCGGCAGATCATCGGTATGCCCCTCGACATGGATGCGCGAATCGCGCTTTGCCAGCACCTTGGCCACCTCTTCCAGGACCGGCAGGGCCGCCGGCTCGAGGGTCGCCGAGCCACTGAGGAACAGCAGGCTGGTGTTGATCTCGATCTCCAGCCAATAGGCCTGACGGTCGACCTGAATACGCCCGTCATCGACCAACCCGCCGAGCGCCCCTTCGATCTCACCGGCCATCTCGCCGATCTCGCGTAGTATCTCGCGCCTGCGCACATCCCCTCCCCCCTCGAGGATGCTGCGCATCGCGAGATCGGCGGACACATCGGTCATGTCGACCAGAGGATCGAGCAGCGCCGGGTCGAGCAGCGCCAGGCTGCTGCTGATCGGGGCGAGCGTGCGGCGCATGTCCTCACCGATCAAGGCATCGCCCGGCAATGGCTCACCGATCTGTATCGGCGAGACCTTGGGCTGCGACCCGAAGGCCTGCTCCAGCGAGTCGGAAAGCACTCGATACTTGCCCGCATCGATGCTCGAGACCGCATACATCACCACGAAGAAGGCCATCAGCAGGGTCACCAGATCCCCGTAGGGGATGGCCCAGGCCTCATGGTTGGTATGGTCGTCGTATCTGCGCCGTCGCGCCATGGACCGCCTCAACGCTGGATGAAGCCGCTCAGCTTGTTCTCGATGTTGCGCGGGTTCTCACCCTCTGCGATCGCCACCAACCCCTCGAGGAGCATCGTCTGATAATTGACGCGCGCCTGGATCAAGCCCTTGAGCTTGTTCGACACCGGCAGGAACAGCAGGTTGGCCGAGGCGATTCCGTAGATGGTGGCCACGAATGCTGCAGCAATCCCCGGGCCAAGCTTGCTCGGGTCGGCCAGATTCTGCATCACCGCCATCAACCCCATCACCGCCCCGATGATGCCGAGGGTCGGGGCATAGACCCCCATACTCTCGAAGACCCTGGCACCCTGCAGGTCGAAGTGCTCACGATTGTCGAGATCCGACTCGAGGATCTGTCTCAGCACCTGGGGCTCGGTGCCGTCGACGAGCAGCTGCAACCCCTTGCGGACGAAGGGATCGGTCTCTTGCTCGGAGAGCGCCTCGAGACCGAGCAGTCCCTCACGACGAGACAGATGCGCCCAGTCGACCAGGCGCTTGACCATCGCCAGGGGATCGAGCCTGGGGGTAAGCACCACCCAGGGCAGGATGCGCAATGCATGACGGAATACCGGCAGGCGGGCCTGGACCAGTGCCGCGCCCAGGGTCCCGATCACCACGATGGTGAAGGCGGCGAGATTCCACAGCGCGCCCAGCCCACTGCCCTTGGCGATGGAGCCCCCGACCACGGCCACCAGCCCCAGCAGGAGCCCGACCAGGGTCAGGACATCCATCTCAACAGAGGCTTTTGACGAGCGCCGGCCCGACATCCCTCAACGCAAGCACCTGATCGGCGAGCCCGGCCTCGATGACCGCCGCCGGCATCCCGAAGACCACCGAGCTGGCGGCGTCCTGGGCCCAGATCCGGGCCCCATGCTCCTTGAGCGCGCGCGCGCCCTCACGACCGTCGGCCCCCATTCCGGTGAGCACCACCGCCAGCACCTGACTGCGCAGCGCAGCGACGGCGGAGGTGAAGGTGATATCGACACTCGGCTTGTAGATGGTGCCGGGCGGGCTGTCGACGATCCGCACCCGTGGCTGCGATCCGCCCTCGAGCACCAGCTGCATGCCGCCGGGCGCGAGTAGCGCCACCCCCGGTTTGAGTGCATCCCCATTGGCCGCCTCGCGCACCTCGATCTGGCAGAGGTTGTTGAGGCGCTCGGCAAAGGCCGGGGTGAAGCTCGCCGGCATGTGCTGGACCACCACGATCGGCAGCGGGAACTGGCTCGGCAGCGCCTTGAGCACCTCTTGCAGCGCCACCGGCCCACCGGTCGAGGTGCCGATCAGCAACGCCCGCAACGAGCGTAACGACTCGCCGCGCACACCCGATGAGCGGGGCGGCGGTGCCGGGGTCGGCGACTGAGCCGGCGCCGAGGATGCGGGGGAGGCTGGCACATGACGCGCCTCGGCGCGCGCCGGGGCACGAGCCGCAGTCAGCGCGGGGCCACGTCCCCGGGCCAGCGCGCGCACCCGGCGACGCAGCAGCATCTTGGCGCTGTCCTCGTCCTTGGCCATCTCGCTGAAGCGCTTGGGCAGGAAGTCCATCGCGCCTGCGTCCAGGGCATCGAGCGTGGCGGTCGCGCCATCCGTGGTGAGAGTCGAGAACATCAGGATCGGACGAGGCGACTCGGCCATGATCCGTCGTACCGCGGTGATGCCGTCCATCACCGGCATCTCGATATCCATGGTCACCACATCGGGCTTGAGGCGCTTGACCACCTCGATGGCCTCACGACCATCACCGGCGGTACCGACCACCTCGATGCCGATATCGGCATTCAGGATCTCGACGATACGACGTCGAAAGAAGGCGGAATCATCGACAACGACAACCTTGAGCGGCACGGATCAGCTCCCTGTGGCCAGTTCGGCGACCGTTTCCCGGCGACCGCCGAACTCCGAGCGCCCCATGACCTTGAGCAGCTCGGGGACATCGAGGATCAGTGCGATACCACCATCACCGGTAATCGTGGCCCCGGCGAGCCCGGAGACATGACGCAACCCGAGACCGAGCGGCTTGATCACCACCTCTTCCTGCCCCACCAGGCCGTCGACCACCAGGCCGACCTTGCGCTGTCCGACCTGGACCACCACGACATGGGCCTCGCCTCGTGGCCCCTCGTCCCGACCGGGGCGGACCCAGCGACCGATGTGATAGATCGGCAAGGCATGGCTGCGCACCACGATCGCCTCCTGCTCGTCGACGAAGCGGCTGCGCGAGAGGTCGAGGTCGAGGATCTCGGAGACCGAGGCGAGCGGAATGGCGAAACGCCGCCCGTCGAGGATCACCATCAACGCCGGCAGGATCGCGAGGGTGAGCGGCAGCTTGACCTGCAGCAGGGTGCCCCGGCCAAGCTCGGAGTCGATCTCGACGGAACCGTTGAGCTGGGCGATGCGGGTCTTGACCACATCCATCCCGACCCCGCGCCCGGAGACGTCGGAGATCTCTTCCTTGGTGGAAAAGCCTGCCATGAAGATGAGGTTGAAGGCATCGCGATCGGACAGCCGCTCGGCCATCGACGGCTCGAGCAGCCCCTTCTCCACCGCCTTCAGGCGCAGCGCCTGGGGATCCATGCCGCGGCCATCGTCCTCGATGGTCAGGGCGATGTGATCGCCCTCCTGCGCCGCACCCAGGATCACCCGCCCGCGCCGCGACTTGCCGGCGGCCTCGCGCACGTCGGGCATCTCGATGCCATGATCGACGGCGTTGCGGATCAAGTGCACCAGCGGATCGGCCAGGGCCTCGACAAGGTTCTTGTCGAGATCGGTCTCCTCGCCATAGGTCTGGAAGTCGATCTCCTTGCCGAGCGAGCGCGAGAGATCGCGGACCACACGCGGGAAGCGACTGAAGACCTTCTTGATCGGCTGCATCCGCGTCTTCATCACCGCCGACTGCAGATCAGCGGTGACCAGGGCGAGCGAGTTGATCGCCTTGGAAACCTCGTCGTCCTCGGTCTGCGAGCGCAGCATGCTCAACCGGTTACGCACCAGCACCAACTCGCCGACCAGATTCATGATCTCGTCGAGTCGGTTGGTATCGACCCGCACCGAGGTCTCGGTCGGAGTGGCAGCCTGTTTGACGGCACGCGCCGCAGCCGCCGCAGCACTGCTCTCGCCCTCGGGCTTCGGCGCCGGCTTGGCGGGGGCGGGCGCGGTGCTCGGCTGTGGCGCCGGCGGGGGTGAGGAAGGCGCGCTCTCGGCCGCCGCCTTCGGCGCGGGCGCCGCAGTGAAGGCGCCCTTGCCGTGGAGCTGATCGAGCAGGTTCTCGAACTCCTCGTCGGTGATGAGGTCGGTATCCTCGCCGGCGGGCTCTTCCTCGACTGGCGGCCCGCCCGCAGCAGAGATCTCGGCGGAAGTCGACGCGGTCGGCTCCGGGGGCACAGACTCGGCGGGCGCAGCACCGGACTGGGGCTGACCGCTGAGCGCATCGAGCAACGCCTCGAACTCCTGCTCGGTGATTTCATCCGCGGGCTCGGCACCCGCCGCCACGGACTCGGAGGGCGGCTCAGGCGCCGCCTCGGGCTCGGCAGGCACCGGCTCGACGGGAGCCGGGGGCGGCTCGGGGGCCGCCGCCGCAGGCGAGGCCAGCTGCTCGAGTTCGGCGATCAGTTCGGGCGCGGCGGGCTCAGGCTCCTTGCCCGATTGCAGGTCGCCGAACATGACGTTGACGACATCGAGCACCCGCAGCACCGTATCCATCAACTGCGCATCGACATGACGCTCGCCGTTGCGCAGCAGATTGAACACGTCCTCGGCATGATGACAGACCGAGACCAGCGCATTGAGGTTGAGAAAGCCCGCGCCACCCTTGATGGTATGAAAACTGCGGAAGACCGAATTGAGCAGGTCGCGGTTCGCCGGATCCTGCTCCAGATCGATCAGTTGCTCGTTCAAGCCTTCGAGCAGCTCGCCGGCCTCGACCAGGAAATCCTGAAGAATTTCGTCATTCGGGTCGATTGGCATTCACCTTATCCTCTGAACTCGATGGGCTCGGGCAACTAGAAGCCGAGACTGGACAGCAGGGCATCGACGTCGTCCTGACCCGAAACGACATCCCCGAGATCGTCGCTGGTGTTGGGCACCGCCGGCCCGACACCACCCCGGGCGGGTTCCTCGGCCTTCTCGACGGTCGGCTCGACGGGCTTGGCGACAGCCCCTTCCATGCGTCCGCTGGAGAGTCGAATCAAGCCGACCAGGTTCTCCTCGACGTCCTGAACCAGACGGATGACCCGCCCGATGATCTGGCCGGTAAGGTCCTGGAAGTCCTGGGCCATCATGACCTCGGACATCAGCGAGCGCAGCCGCTCGGTCTCCTGACCGGTGGCGGAGAAGAAGGCGTCGAGCTCGCGCGCGAACTCGCGGAACTCATCGAGCGAGAGCTCGCGGCGCCGGAACCGCCCCCAACGCTCGGAGAGCCGCACCGCGCTGTCATGTACCCGCTCGGCGATCGGCAAGCCCTCGTCGACCGCATTGAGGGTGCGGTGCGTGGCCTGCTCGGTCATGGTGACGACATAGGAGAGCCGCTCCTTGGCGTCCGGGATCTCGTCCTGGGTGATCTCGACCAGACGCGAGTCGCCGCGGAAGCTCTGCAGCGCTTCGTGCAGCTCGCGGGTCAGCTTGCCGAGCTCCTCGAACAGCTCACGCTCGTAGGGGAAGCGCAACTGCTGGATGACCAGACGCGCGCCTTCCTCATCGCCGTTTTGGAGGTGTTCGACCAGCTCCTGCGCAAGTGCAAGCTGTGCGGTCAAACGTGTTTCGTCATTGTCCATCGATTGTTCCCAGGCCGAACGAAAAGGCTACCCGTGACATGGCTGGGCCGGCCATGGAGGCACGTGCCGGAGTGGGCTGAGTCCATGTGTCAGCGCCAGGGGCGAACGATGAGGCGACGGCCGGCGCAGCGCGAGACAGTCGCTTCAGCCCGACCCTAGCCTGCGACCCGCTCGAAGATCTTATCGATCTTTTCCTTCAGTGTCTCGGCGGTGAAGGGCTTGACGATATAGCCGTTGACGCCAGCCTGGGCCGCCTCGACGATCTGCTCGCGCTTGGCCTCGGCCGTCACCATCAGCACCGGCAGCTCCTTGAGCTCAGGGTCGGCGCGGACCTGGCGCAGCAGCTCGATGCCTTCCATGTTGGGCATGTTCCAGTCGGTGATGAGGAAATCGAAGCCACCGCTCTTGAGCATCGGCAAGGCCGTGCTGCCGTCGTCGGCCTCCATGGTGTTATTGAACCCCAGCTCGCGCAGCAGGTTCTTGATGATGCGTCTCATCGTGGAGAAATCGTCCACGACGAGGATCTTCATGCCTTTGTCCACACTGAACTCCCAGTGTCAATTGTCGGATTTATCGATCACAACAGCGACTCACTGCCCTCGCCGGTCCAGTCGGACAACCGTGAGCGCAAGCGGTGCAAGGCCTGACTGCGGATCTGGCTGACACGCGACTCGGTGATGCCGAGCACGGCGCCGATCTCGCGCAGGTTCAACGCCTCGTTGTAATACAGGTTCATGACCAGGCGCTCGCGCTCCGGCAAGCCACCCAGGGCCTGGGCCAGTGCCAGGCGAAACTGCGCCTGAGCGAGCTGCTCCGGGGGCGAATCCTCCGTCCCCGCCAACCAGCGATCGGCTTCCATCTCCGGGCCGCCCAGGTCTTCGATGCCGAGGACGTTGGCGCTCGCACTGTCCTGCAGCATCGCATGATAGTCCGCCAGCCCGATCTCAAGCTCGGCGGCGACCTCGGCGTCGCTCGCCGTGCGCCCCTCGCGCGTCTCCACCTCACGGATGGCTGCGGCGATGCGACGGGTGTTGCGATGGACCGAGCGCGGGGTCCAGTCCGCGCGGCGCAGTTCATCGATCATCGCGCCACGGATGCGTATGGTCGCATAGGTCGCGAAGGTCGCGCCCTGTCCCGCCTGGAACTGGCGCGCGGCCTCGATCAGCCCCACCATGCCCGACTGGACCAGGTCGTCGAGCTGCACCGACGGCGGTAGACGCGCCGCCAGATGATGCGCGATACGCTGTACCAGATCGACATTGGCCGCAACCAGCTCGTCGGGCCGGTCGGCCAGGCTAGGATACCCCTGCAATGGACGTTTCGGGGCCATCAGGCACTTTGCAACATCCGTTCGACGAAAAAGCCGATCCCGCCCAGGTCGGTCTCGGTGATGGGCCAACGATCGACCCGGGTCGCCAACTCGGTGAAGGCGCGCCCCGAGGGACTGCCCGGATACAGGTCGACCACAGGCCCGCGCCGCTGCACGGCCCGACGCAGGTTGTCGTCGAGCGGGATGATACCCGAGGCCTCGAGCATCACCTCCGGCAGGTACTGGGCGCAGACGGCCGAGAGCTTGCGCACCAGACGCCGACCGGCCTCCGGCGAGCTCAACATGTTGCAGACCATGCGGAAACGACGCAAGCCGTGATCCTGGTGCAGCACCTTGATCAGTGCATAGGCGTCGGTGAGCGATGCCGGCTCGTCACAGACCACCACCATCACTTCCTGAACCGCCTTGCAGAAGGCGGTGACCGACTCCTGGACGCCGGCCGAGGTATCGACGATGAGCACGTCGAGCGGCTGACGGTAGGAGCTGAAGGCACGGATCAGCCCGGCATGCTCGGCGGGGCTGAGATTGGCCATGCTGGCGATACCCGAGGCCGAGGGCACCAGCTGCATGCCCTGCGGGCCTTGCACCAACACATCCTCGAGCCCCTCGACCCGCCCTTCGACGAGATCGTGCAGAGTCTTGGTCGGGCGCAGTCCGAGCAGCAGATCGGCGTTGGCCAGACCGAGGTCGGCGTCGAACAGCATCACCCGCCGTCCCATGCGCGCGAGCGCGACGGCGAGATTGACCGAGACATTGGTCTTGCCGACGCCCCCCTTGCCGCTGGCGACGGCGATACTCCTGAGCCGATTGCTAGGCGGTTGCATGGGCAGGCGTCCTGAAGGGCAAGACCGACTCCAGAACCATGCTGCCCTGTTCACCAGGCGTCCGCGTGGACGCCGGCATCGCGTTCATTGCCAGACCATCGAGAGAGGCGCGGGCGCCGCCCGGCGCACGCATGGCGTGCGCCCGCTCCTGGAGCGCCAAGCGGGTGAGATAGAGTGTATCGACCTTGTGGAAATCTTCGGTCATGCGTTGACCATCGCTATAAAAAATCAAACCGAGCCGCTGCTCCATCAACACGGACAGGGTCTCGCCGAGCTGTTCCGTCTCGTCCACCTTGGTCAACACCAGGGCCGAGGGTTCGCTCGACTGGAACGCCTCGAGCACCTGTCTGAGCACCATCGACTGATGGGTAGCGGCAATTACCAGCCAGGTCTCGAGCTCGATGCGCTCGCGCACCTGCGCAAACAATCGGCGCTCGGCGGCATCACGCGCGGCATGCCCGGCCGTATCGATGAGAATCAGTCTGCCATCACCGGCGCGACTCGACAACGCCGCCAGCTCATGCTCGTTCTCGAGCAGCATCACCGAGACCCCGGCCATCTGCCCGAACGCCTGCAACTGCTTGTAGGCGCCAATGCGCTGGCGGTCAAGTGAGACCAGGCTGACCGAGTCGCGTCCCATGCGCCGGATCTGGCGCAGCGCCAACCGCGCCAGGGTGGTGGTCTTGCCCACCCCGGTCGGCCCCACCAGCGCCAGCATGCCCCCCTGGTCGAGCACCGGCGACTGTGCCGTCGGGATCGCCGCCGAGAGCCGCGCGCGCAGCCGCGACCAGGCGCTCTCGACCGAGGTCTCCTCGAGGATCCCACCGGCGAGACTGCGCGCGAGCTTCTCGGTGAAGCCACAGTCGGTCAGGCGCGTCACCAGTTCGGCGGCGAGCGGATGACGCGCCGCCCAGCGCGCCGACTCGCTGGCGTTCTGGTGTTGCACCAGCAGGCTGCGCAGGTCGCAGAGTTCACGCCGCATCGCCGCGATCTCGGGGTCGGTGGGCAGGGTCGCGGTCGCCGGCACCGCCGGGCGCGGAGCACGCGCCTCGGGCGCGCTCGCGCGCTCGCGGCGTGGCGCACGGGTCGGTACCGTCGGTGCCGGCGCGGCGGCCTGATCGCCCTCGTCGAGCGCGGCGATCACCTCCAGCATGCCATCGACCCGACGACTCGACAGGATCACCGCATCCGGTCCCTGCAGCTCGCGCACCTGACGCATCGCGTCGCGCATGTCCCGTGCCGTATAGCGCCTCACACTCATGGTCGTACTCCTGCTCGCTCAATCATGCCTTTGCCGGAGCGGCGTCGCCCTGCCCCACGGTGGCCACCACCCGGATCTTGCGGTTGTCCGGGATCTCGGTGAAGGCCAGCACCGTCAGGCTGCTGACGGCGCCGCGCAACCAGCTCGCGACCCAGGTACGGATCTCCGGGGCGACCACCAGCACCGCTGGCGCCCCCTCCATCTCCTGGCGTCTGGCCGCGTCGGCCACCGAACGCTGAACCCGCTCAGCCAGTCCGGGTTCGAGCCCGACGGTCTCGCCCTGACTGCCTCGCAGCGACTTATGCAAGAGTTGCTCCAATGTTGGCTCAAGGGCGATCAACGGCAGCTCGCCCGCAGGCCCGACCAGGTCCTGGACGATCGAGCGCGCCAGCGCGACCCGCACCGCCGCGGTCAGAGCGCCGGGATCTTGACTCTTCTGCGCCTGCTCCGCCAGGGTCTCGGCGATGGTGCGCATGTCGCGGATCGAGACCTGCTCGGCGAGCAGGTTCTGCATCACCTTGAGGATCGCGCTCAGCGACAGCGTCTTCGAGAGCAGGTTCTCGACCAGCTTGGGCGAGCGCCGGCCGAGCTGATCGAGCAGGTGCTGGACCTCTTCGTGACCGATCAGTCGGTGGGCATTCTCGCGAAACACCTGCGAGAGATGGGTGGCGATCACGGTCGCGGCATCGACCACGGTGTAGCCCGCGCCCTGGGCGTTCTCGCGATCGCTCGGATCGATCCACAACGCATCGAGGTTGAAGGTCGGGTCCTTGGTCGGGGTGCCGGGGACGGTGCCGAAGACCTGTCCCGGGTTGATCGCCAACTCGCGATCGGGGAAGACCTCGGCCTCGGCCTGGGTGACCCCGAGCAGCGAGATACGGTAGTGGTTGGGACCGAGCTCGAGGTTATCGCGGATGTGCACCGGCTGGATGAGAAATCCGAGCTCCTGCGAGAGCTTGCGCCGAATGCCCTTGATCCGTCCCATCAGCTGCCCGTTCTGGCCGCGATCGACCAGCGGGATGAGCCGGTAGCCGACCTCGAGCGCGACCAGGTCGACCGGCGGCACATCCTCCCAGGAGAGTTCGCGCTCCTCCGGCGCCGGCGGCATCTCCACCCCGGGCGGGAGCTGGTCGACCTCCTCGGCGCCGGCCGGCTGGGCGCTGCGACGACTGAGCAGATAGCCGCCGCCGGCCATCATCGCCGCAAGCCCGAGGAAGACCATATTCGGCATCCCCGGGATGGCGCCGAGGATGCCGAGCACGGCGGCGGCGACGAACAGTGCCCGCGGGTTCTCGAACATCTGTCCGAACACCTGCTGCCCCATGTCCTGCGCCGTCGAGGTGCGGGTGACGATGATCGCCGTGGCCGAGGAGAGCATCAGCGAGGGGATCTGCGCCACCAGCCCGTCGCCGATGGTCAACAGCACATAGACGTTGCCGGCCTCGCCGAAGGACATGCCGTGCTGGGTGGTGCCGATGACGATGCCGCCGAGGATATTGATGAAGAGGATGAGGATGCCGGCGATGGCGTCCCCGCGCACGAACTTGCTCGCGCCATCCATCGAGCCGTAGAAGTCGGCCTCCTGGGCGATGTCCTCGCGCCGCGTACGCGCCTCGTCCTGGGTGATCAGCCCGGAGTTGAGATCGGCGTCGATGGCCATCTGCTTGCCCGGCATGGCATCGAGGGTAAAACGCGCGCTGACCTCGGAGATACGCCCCGCGCCCTTGGTGACCACCACGAAGTTGATGATCACCAGGATGGTGAAGACCACCAGACCGACGGCGAAGTTACCGCCGAGCACGAAGTCGCCGAAGGCCTGGATCACCTGCCCGGCGGCATCGGTGCCATCGGCGCCGCGCAGCAGGATCACCCGGGTCGAGGCGACGTTGAGCGCAAGACGCAGCAGGGTGGCGAGCAGCAACACCGAGGGGAAGGCGGCGAAATCGACCGGGCGCGGGGTGTAGACGGCCACCATCACCACGATCAGCGACAGCGAGATGTTGAAGGTGAACAGCAGATCGAGCGCCAGCGGCGGCAGCGGCAGCACCATCATCGACAGCAGCGCGATGAGCAGCAGCGGCGCGCCCAGCCCGAGCCGGCTCAGGCCCCCGAGGCGTTCACTGAATCCGGCCACTAGCGTTTACCCCGTGCGGCGCGGGCGGCCTCGCGCGGATCGAGATATTCATCGGGCACAGGCAGATCGGTCGGCATCGATACCTCGGGGTCGTGACGCTTGAGCTGATAGACATAGGCGAGGATGCGCGCCACGGCGACGAACAACCCACCGGGGATCTCCTCGCCGAGATCGGTGGTGAAATAGATCGCACGCGCCACCCGCGGCGCCTCCACCCGGATGATGTCGTGCTCGTCGGCGAGCCCGCGAATCGCCCCGGCGACCTCGCCAACCCCCTTGGCGAGCAGCCGTGGAGCACGCATTCGCGCCGGCTCGTAGACGATGGCCACGGCATAGCGGGTGGGGTTGGTGATGACCACGTCGGCCTTAGGCACCTCGGCCATCATCCGCCGGCTGGCCATCTCCTGCTGCAGTTGACGGATGCGTCCCTTGACCTCGGGCTTGCCGTCGGTCTCCTTGTACTCGTCCTTGAGCTCCTGACGGGTCATGCGCAGCTGCTTGTTGTGGTTCCACAGCTGGAAGGGTACGTCGACCGCAGCAATCAGCACCAGCGCCGCCGAGACCAGCAGAAAGATCCATACTGCCATGTCGGCGGTATGGAAGATCGCCTCCTTGAGCGGCTCCTCGCCGAGATGCAGCAACTCGTCGGAAACGCTCCAGAGCACCATGCCGGCGACCAGGGAGACGATCACGAACTTGGCAAGTGTCTTGCCAAGTTCGAGCAGTGCCTGGGCGGAGAACTGGCGCTTGATCCCCTTGAGCGGATTGAGCTTGTCGAGCTTGGGGGACATCGCCTGCGCCGAGAAGTTGGCACCGCCGATCAGGATCGGCCCGAGCAGCGCGACGACGAAGAGCAGCGCAAAGAGCGGCGCGAGGGTCAGCAGCGCGCGACCGATCTGGCTGGCCAGATAGGGCAGCAGTCGCTGGGTGTCGTAGAACAGCTCGCGCTCCAGGGTGAAGCCATCGGCCATCTGGGCGGCGAGCTGGCCGCCGAGATGACCACCGAAGAACACCATGAAGCCGGCACCGGCGAGCAACACCGTCAGGGTGTTGAACTCTCGCGAGCGTGGCACCTGGCCTTTTTCGCGCGCCTCGCGTTGGCGTTTGGCGGTCGGTTCTTCGGTTTTTTCCTGGCCGTTCTCGTTCTCGGCCATGTCACACCCCGAGCAGCCGCTGGATCAGCAGGAAAGCGGCGGTGAGCAGATCCCCGATCCGCGCCGGCAGCCCCGGCAGGATCAGTATGATGAGCACGAACCCCATCAGCAGGGTCACCGGGAAACCGACCGCGAAGATGTTGAGCTGAGGCGCGGCACGGGTGACCACGCCCATGGCGAGATTGACCAGCAACAACGAGGCCACCGCCGGCAGCGCGATCAGCAAGGCGCCGGCGAACATGGTGGTACCGAACCCGGCGATGCGCCAGAAGTCCTCGGCAACCAGCCCCTGCATCCCCACCGGCATCACCTCGAAGCTCAGGGTCATCAGCTGGAGCAACACCAGATGGGCATCGAAGGCGAGGAACAAGAGCGTGGTGAGGATCACGAAGTACTGCGACACCATCGGCACCTGTACCCCGCCGGCGGGGTCGATCACCGAAGCGAAGCCCAATCCCATCGACAAGGCAATGCTCTCGCCGGCCAGGGTCACGGCGGCGAAGACCAGCTGGGCGACAAAGCCCATCATGACACCGATCAGCACCTGCTGGAGGGCGACCACCAACCCCTCCATGCTGAGTGGATCGATGGCGGGAAACGGTGGCAACAGGGGTGCAACCAGGATCGCCAGCAACAAGCCCAGCGACAGCCGGACACGGGCGTTGACGGTCCGGGCGCCGAAGATCGGTGCGACCAGCAGCATGGCGCTGATGCGCACAAAGGGCCAGACGAACATCCCCACCCAGTCGAGCAGGGTGTCGAACGAGATCACCATCCGCGGTTCAGCCGATCAGCTCGGGGATGCTGTGATAAAGCCTGATGGTGTAGTCGGTGACCAGCGCCAGCATCCAGTGGCCGGTGAACAGCAGCGCCACCCCCATGCCGAGCAGCTTGGGGATGAAGGTCAGCGTCATCTCCTGGATCTGGGTGGCGGCCTGGATCATCCCGATCGCCAGACCGACGGCGAGCGCGGTCAGCAGCGCCGGGGCCGAGAGCAGCACCACGACCATGCCCGCGTCCTTGCCGACGTCGATCACCATTTCGGGAGTCATAGCATCATCCTCAACTGTAGAAACTCTGCGCCAGGGTGCCCATCAGCAGCGGCCAGCCGTCGATCAGCACGAACAGCATGATCTTGAACGGCAACGAGATGATCAGCGGCGAGAGCATCATCATGCCCATCGACATCAGCACGCTGGCCACCACCAGATCGATGATCAGGAAGGGGATCAGGATGAGGAAGCCGATCTGGAAGGCGGTCTTGAGTTCGCTGGTGACGAAGGCCGGCACCAGCATGCTCAAGGGGATCGCCTCGGGCGAGTCGAAACCGTCGATGCCGCGGATCTCGGCGAACATCGCCAGGTCGGTCTCGCGGGTCTGGGCGATCATGAAGCGCCGCAGCGGCTCCACCGCCTGACCGATCGCCGCCTCGGTGCTGATCTCCTCGTCCATGTAGGGCTTGACCGCGGTGTCGTAGACCTCCTGGAACACCGGCGCCATGATGAACAGGGTGAGAAACAGCGCCAGCCCGAGGAGCACCTGGTTGGAGGGCGTCTGGGTGGTCCCCAGCCCCTGGCGCAACAACGCCAGCACCACGATGATGCGGGTGAAGGAGGTCATCATGATCAGCACCGACGGCAACAGCGTCAGCAGCGTCATCAACAGCAGCACCTGGAGGGTGACCGAGTAGGTCTGCCCACCGTCGGCGCCATCGGTGACGGTCACCGCAGCAAGCCCCCCCGGCTGCCCCAGGGCGAGCCCCGGCAGCAACAGCAACGCGAGCAACAACCAGTGACGCGCGCTCACGACCGCCCCCGCCGACCCAGACTCTGCTTGAGCAGCGTGGCGAAATCGACCCCGCCACCGTTCTCCGGCGGCGCGACGCTCACCGGCTTGCGCAGCCGGTGCAGGGTACGCATGCCGGTGGCGCCGGCGGCGATCAGCAGCTGCTCCTCGCCGACCTGGACCAGCAGCAGTCGGTCGCGCGCACCGATGGCGCGTACCGCGAGGATCGAGATCGGCTGGTCAGCGGCCCGCCCCACCCCGCCGGGCAGCCGGCGCAGCAGCCAGGCCAGGCCGAGGATGGCGGCGATCACCAGCACCAGCGCGCCGAAGAGCTGCGCCAGATATCCGGCGCTGGTCAGCTCGACATCGGCGCACCAGGCCGCCCCCGGGAGCAGCGCCAGGATGCCGACGAGGATTGGCGTCGAGCTCGACCGCATTGATCTCATTTGAGTTTTCGCACACGCTCGCTGGGACTGATGACGTCGGTCAGACGGATACCGAACTTCTCGTTGACCACCACGACTTCACCATGAGCAATGAGCGTGCCATTGACCAGGACGTCGAGCGGCGCACCGGCCAGCCGGTCGAGCTCCACCACCGAGCCCTGATTGAGCTGGAGCAGGTTGCGGATCGGGATCTTGGCCCGGCCGATCTCCATCGAGATGGTCACCGGCACGTCGAGGATCATGTTGAGGTTGACGTTGTCCGACGGCGGCGTCTGATTGTCGGTGAAGTCCTCCGGCGTCATCGGCTGTGGCGAACCGGCGCCGAACTCATGGATGGCCCCACCCGGCGTCGTCTGCGGCGGGGTATCGGACTCCTTCTGCTCCTCGAGTGCCGCCGCCCAGTCGTCGGCCAGCGCGGCATCGTCCTGGCCCTTGCCTTTCTCCGGACTCATGGCGTCGTCGTCTCCTTGCTCCCTTGCAGGAATTCAGTGATCTTGATGGCGTTGTTGCCGTTCGAGGTGCCGAACTTGCCCCGAAATGTCGGGATATCCTCGACGTTGAGCACCACGGTCTCCGGCAGCTCGACCGGGATGATGTCGCCGGGGCGGACATCGAGCAGTTCGCGCACCGTCAAGGTCGCCTCGGTGAGCATCGAGAAGATCTCCACCTCGGCGATCTGCACCTCCTCCTGGAGCGCGTGCAACCAACGCTCGTCGACCCCGGAGCGGTCGGACTGCAGACCGGTGTCGAGCAGCTCGCGGATCGGCTCGATCATCGAGTAGGGCAGGGTCACGTGGAGGTTGCCGCCGCCGCCCTCGAGTTCGATGTGGAAATCGTTGATCACCACGATCTCGGTGGGACTGACGATGTTGGCGAACTGCGGATTGACCTCCGAGTTGACGTACTCGAAGGTCAGGTCCATCACCGGCTCCCAGGCCTTCTTCATGTCGTCGAAGGCGGCATGGAGCAGGTTCTGGATGACGCGCAGCTCCATCGGGGTGAAGTCACGGCCCTCGATGCGCGAGTAATAGCGCCCGTCGCCGCCGAAGAAGTTGTCGACCAGGGTGAACACCAGCCGCGGGTCGAAGACGAACAACGCGGTGCCGTGCAGCGGCGTCACCCGCACCAGGTTGAGGCTGGTGGGGACGTAGAGCGAGTGGATGTACTCGGAGAACTTGGTGACCTTGGTGCCGACCACCGAGATCTCCGAGGAGCGACGCAACAGGTTGAACAGGTGCACGCGCAGATAGCGGGCGAAGCGCTCGTTGATCATGTCGAGCGTGGGCATTCGCCCACGCACGATGCGCTCCTCGCTGGCGAGATTGAAGGGCCGGATCTGGCCATCGGCCGGATAGGGGTTGTCCTCGGTATCGATATCCCCGCTGTCGACACCATGCAACAGCGCATCGATCTCGTCCTGACTGAGGATGTCGGTCTGCTGGGCCATCGCCGCCTGTCCTCTGTTACTGCATCACCAGATCGGTGAACAGGACGCCCTCGATCCGTGCCGGCTCGCCGACCTTGATCAGCGCCGCGCTGAGCATCTCGGTGAGCGCCGCACGCAACGCGTCCTTGCCCTCAGGGGTGTTGAGCTGGGCATAGTCCTGCGCGGCCAGATGAGCCAGGAAGTCGTTGCGGATCATCGGCATGTGCTTTTCGATGGCGGCCGCCACCGCCTCGTCACGGGTCATCACCGTTACCCCGACACGGAGGAAGCGTACCGGCCCCTCGGCCGACAGATTGACCGTCATCGAGTCGAGCGGACGGTAGATCATCGGTCCCAGCGGAGCCGCCGGCGCTGCGGCGCCGGGCGCGACCATCTCGGTGCCCTGCTCGGCCGCCTCCTCACCCTCGGCCTCGGGATCATCGCCGCCCATCAGGAAGAAATAGGCCGCTCCCCCACCGCCGGCGAGGACCAGCACCACCAGCAGGATCAGGATGATCAGCTTCCACTTACCCGACGGTTTCGCGGCCTCGTCGGTCTCGGCCTTCTTGTTCTTCGCCATGGTTCACCCGAATTGACTGGCATCCGCGCGGGATGCGGATTGACTCCATCCGTGGAGCGGATCATGCCGCGATAGCGGAGACGACCAGGCGCGTCAGGATATTGACACCACTGGAGCGTCGAGCCTCGGGCACGCGCCGGACGCACGACGCGGCACCAGACCAGGCCGCGCGCCCGCACATCGGAGCAGTCTATCAAAGCCCGATGACTGGACGTAGGGAGGCGGGAACGGCGCTCGGCCGGGAGGACGGTAACGCCGCGATCAGACGAACAGATCGAGCCGTTGCGACAGGGCGCCGAGGGTGCTGTGGGTCAAGGGCTCGCCGGTCTCTCCCGGATCGCCACCACCCTCGCCACGACCGGCGCCACCGTCACGATCGGCCTGGGAACCGCGATCCTGTTGCTGCGGCGGCTGGTCGGCAATGGTCACCTCGCCGAGCGACATCCCCTCCTGGGCCAGCGAGTCGCGCAGCCGCGGCAATGCCGCCTCGAGCACCTCGCGGGCGACTGGGTTGGCGGCGAAGAACTGCACATTGGCCTTGTCGCCCTCCATCGCCACCCGTACCTCGAGCGCCCCCAGGCTCGGCGGGTGCAGCTTGATCTCGGCCGCATCCTCTCCGGCGCGAGCCAGCCACTGCATGCGCTCGACCAGCGCACGCTCGCCCCCCGGGCGCAGTAGCTGCTGGAAATCGAGCACCAGCGGGCGACTGGTCTCGGCGCCCGCCGGCTGAGTCGTCGCGCCGGTGCCGGTCGGCGCCGACACCGCAAGCCGCGAGTCCTGGTCTCGCTCCTGCTCGACAACCGAGGCGCCATCATGACCGCCCCAGCGCTGCAGCAGCTCGAACAATGCCTCGCGCGAGAATTCAAGACTGCCGTCGATCTCCGGCTGGAGCGCACGCGTCAGCCCCGGCGACAACGACAGGGCCGCAAGATCAGCACCCTCGCCCGACCTCACCGCCCCCCTGAGCAAGGCCTCGGGATCGGCATCGCTGCCGTCCGTCGTCACCGACTGCAACAACGACCGCAGGACCGGCGCCAGCGTCTCGAGTCCGTCCTCGGTCGACGCCCCACCCCCCTGTTGCTGGAGCAGCGCCGTCAGGCTTGCACGCTCCGCCGCCGAGAGCTCGACGCTGCTCGTCTCGCCTCGCAGCAACCCCCGCAGCCGCGCCACCAGATCGTCGGCACCATCGGCACTCTCGGTGCCGGTGGTCGCGGCATCGAGCTGGGCCTGCAATGCGTTGAGCAGGGCCTCGCCGCGCCCCGCCATCTCCTCACCGGGCAGCCGCGCGCCAAGCGCCCGGCCCTGTCCGAGCGGAAGTTGCTGCAACGCGGCGAGCACCACGGCCTCCCCCGTGCTCGGCCCGCTGCCCGGGAGTGCGGGCGCGACCACGCCCCCGCTCGGGACGACAGCGCTCGGCAGCTCGGCGGGGAGTTGCTGGAGCAAGGCGACCAGCGAGGCGAGCGCCTCATCCGGGGTCTCGGCCCCCTGCAACTCGGAGTCGAGTTCTTCGAGGTCGACGCCCCAGCCCGAGAGCAGTTCGCGCAGCTGGCCCTCGAGCGCCTCGGTGAAGGCGCCGCCCTCCCCCGCGGGATCAACCGCCGCCGCCCCGGCCGTGGCGCCGGAGAGCAGCTGCAACAGGCCATATGGCTGTAACTGAGCTGTTTGCGCTTGCATGACCGCGATCCTCGCTATTGATGAAGGGGGCTTGCACCGCCCCGGCTAGGCGCCTGTCGCATCAGCGGGCCTCATTCCTGGTGACGCTGATCGAAGGCGCGCCGGGTCGCCCACATGTCCTGTTCGCGCTGCTGGCGACGCCCCTCCTGGAGCGCCTCCTGTTCACGACGTCGCTCGATCAGCTTGTCCAGCGACAGGCTCGCCTGATGGCGCTCGAGCCAGAACGCACGGGCCTGATCGACCTGTGCCTGAGCGGCATCGACACGCAGCTCCTGCTGATCGAGGGCCTCGCGCAGCTGATCGCGCATCCGCGCCAACTGCTTGAGCATGTTGACATCCTCCGGCACCAGGGCGTTCAGATAGTCGTTGAGATAGCGCTCGAGCTGCTCGCGCTGGGCCTCGACCTGGTTGAGAGTGTCGAGCCGCGCGGCGAGCCCCACCGCGGCCTCGTTCTCCTGCGCCTCGCGGATGCGCAGCAGGCGCTTGAAACGACGGATGCCGGCGCTCACGGCCCACCCCGCATCAGCGCGATCAGGCTGTCGCGGGCCTCCTCGAAGGTCACGCACTCGCTGCGCTGCTGGGCGAGATAGGCCTCGAGACGCGGGTACATCGCCACCGCCTCGTCGAGCTGGGGATCGGTGCCCTTGCGATAGGCGCCGACGGCGATCAGGTCGCGGTTGGCGGCATAGGTGGCCATCATGCCGCGAAAGCGCCGCGCCGCCTGTTCGTGTTCGGGGCTGATCAGCGCGCTCATCACCCGCGAGACCGAGGCGCCGACGTCGATCGCCGGATAGCGCCCGCTCTGGGCGATCTCGCGCGAGAGCACCACGTGCCCGTCGAGGATGCCGCGCGCGGCGTCGACGATCGGGTCGTTCTGGTCGTCGCCCTCGGCGAGCACGGTGTAGAAGGCGGTGATCGAGCCGCCGCCCTTGTCACCGTTGCCGGCGCGCTCGACCAGCGCGGGCAGGCGCGCGAACACCGAGGCCGAGTAGCCCTTGGTCGCCGGTGGCTCGCCGATGGCCATGGAGATCTCGCGCGCGCCCTGGGCAAAACGCGTCAGCGAGTCCATCAGCAACAGCACGTCGAGCCCCTGGTCGCGGAAGTACTCGGCCACCGTGGTCGCCACCAGCGCGCCGTGCTGACGCAGCAGCGGCGACTGGTCGGCCGGCACCGCCACCACCACGGTGCGCCGGCGCGACTCGTCGTCGAGGATGTCGTGGATGAACTCGTTGACCTCGCGACCGCGCTCGCCGATCAGCCCGACGACGATGACGTCGGCGGCGGTGAACCGGGTCATCATCCCCAAGAGCACGCTCTTGCCCACGCCACTGCCGGCGAACAGCCCGAGGCGCTGGCCGCGACCGACGGTGAGCAGTCCATTGAGGGTGCGCACGCCGACATCGAGCTGGGTGCGGATCGGGTCGCGGGTGAGCGGATTGATCGGGCGCCCGTCGATCGGCATCTCTTGCTGCGCGCGCAGCGGCCCGGCGCCGTCGAGTGGCTCGCCGTTGGCGTCGATCACCCGCCCCAACAACTGCGGCCCGACGGCGATGCGCCGCTGCTGGTCGAGCGGCTCGATCCGCGCCCCCGGCACCAGTCCCTCGATCCGCCCCTCGGGCATCAGGAAGGTGCGCTCGCCCTGGAAGCCGACCACCTCGGCCGAGACCCGACCACCGCTGGCGGTATGGATGGCCGCGCGCCCGCCGACCGGTAGCCGGATCCCCTCGGCCTCGAGGGTCAGCCCGACCATCCGCGAGAGCTGCCCCTCGGGCTGGGGCGGCGCCACCTTGTCGATGCGCCGCCCCGATTGTGCCAGGCGCTCGCGCAACCCGCTGACCAGATCGCGGGTGCCCTGCTCGCGCAGTCCATCGATCAGCTCGCTCATCGCTGCTCGACCTCTTCATCGGCCAGTGCGACGTCTCCCGTCTCCGGCGCAGCGTCAACGTCGGTAACGGCAGCATCCACCGAAGCCGCCGGCGACAAGGACTCGGCGCCGTCGACCACTGGCTCGTCAGGCGTCGGTTCGACCTCTCCCCAGAGCGCCTCGACACTCTGACGCAACCGCTCCTCGAGGGTGGCGTCGATCCGACTCGGGCCACTCTCGATGGTGCAGCCGCCACGGGCGACACCCGGGTCCGGGCGCCAGCTGATGCGCTCGTCACGGTCACGGGCATAGGCCTCGAGGATCTCCGCGTCCTCGGGGTTGATGCGCACGCGGATCTCGCGATTGCGCGAGGGCAGCTGCCCGAGCGCACTGCCGAGCACCCGGGCGACGTGTTCCGGGTGCTGCTCGAGCTCGGCCATCACCACCCGTCGCGCCATCGCCACCACCAGCGCCAGCAGCTCGGGCTCGAGCGCATCGGCGGCGGCGGCCAGGGGATCGGCGAGATCGCGGGCCACGCCCTCGAGGGCTTCGACCGTCTCGCGTACCTTTTTGTCGTAGCGCGCCCGGCCCTCCTTCTCCGCCTCACCCTGGCCGAGTTCGCGCCCCTCCTTGTAGCCGGATTCGAAACCGGCCTCGTAACCGGCATCACGCGCGGCCTGCTCGATCGCCTCGATCTCGGCGGCGGTCGGCAGATAACGCTCGGGTTCGGGCTCGACCTCGGGTTCGGGCTCGGGTTCGGGCGCGGGCGGCGGCGCGCCGACATCCGGCGGCTGCCAGCGTTGCACCGGCCCGTCGAGCAGGTCGGCATAGAGCACCGAAGATCCGGAGCCGCTCACACCATCTGCTCCCCGCCGGCCCCGCCGAGAACGATGTCACCGCTCTCGGAGAGTCGACGCGCCACGGCAAGGATCTCCTTCTGCGCCCCCTCGACGTCGCTCAACCGCACCGGCCCCTTGGCCTCGAGGTCCTCGCGCAGCATCTCGGCGGCGCGCTTGGACATGTTCTTGAAGATCTTGTCCTTGAGCGCGTCATCGGCGCCCTTGAGCGCAAGCACCAGCGAGTCGGTGGAGATCTCGCGCAGCAGGGTCTGGATACCGCGATCGTCGACGTCGACCAGGCTCTCGAAGACGAACATCAGCTCCTGGATGCGTTCGCCGAGGTCCTCGTCGACCTGGGTGACCCCGGACATCACGTTGGTGCTCTGCGAGGCGTCCATGAAGTTGAGGATGTCGGCGGCGGTCTTGACCCCGCCGACCATCGAGGACTTGGCGGTGTTCTTGCCCGAGAGCTGGCGCTCGAGGATCTCGTCGAGCTCGTGGAGCGCTGCGGGCTGGACGCCGTCGAGGGTGGCGATGCGCAGCACGATATCCGACTGCATCCGGTCGGGGAGATAGGAGAGGGTCTCGGCGGCCTGGTCGGCGTCGAGGTGCGAGAGCACGATGGCGACGATCTGCGGGTGTTCGTGACGGATCATCTCGGCGATGGCGCGCGGATCGAGCCACTTGAGCGCCTCGAGCCCCTTGGAGTTGCGCCCGAGCAGGATGCGGTCGATCAGCCCCGAGGCCTTGTCCTCGCCGAGCGCGGAGTTGAGCACCGAGCGCACATAGTCCTCGGCGCCGATCCCGAGCGAGGTGTGCTCCATGGCCGTCTCCGAGAAACGTTTCAGCACATAGTCGATATCGGTGCGCGAGACCCGCTCGAGCGAGGCCATGGCGGTGCCGATCTTCTGCACCTCCTTCGGTCCCATGTGCTTGAGCACCTCGGCGGCTGGCCCCTCACCGATGCTCATCAGGAAGATTGCCACCTGCTCGGGGCCGGGGCGCTTGGACGGATCAGTTGCCATCTTCGTTCAGCCAGCTCTTCATCACCTGTGCCACGCGTTTCGGATCCTCTTTGACCAGCTCGCGCACCGCCTCGAGATCGACCTGCTGCTGATCCCCGTCCTTCGGCCCGGTGAGCGCGGCGATCGCCGCGCTCTGCTGGGTGATCGCCACGGTATCCTCGCCGAGCTCGCCCTCGCCGCCGGCCCCACCGCCCTCGCCCGACTGGTCCTCGAGCGCGGCGGCAGCCTCGTCGGCGGACGGCGGCGCGAGCTGACGTACCGCCGGACGCACGATGGTCAAGAGTACCATCAGCGCGAGGATCAGCCCGGCGCCGATCTTGGCCAGCTCGAGGAACCACGGCTGGGTCCAGACCGGCTCGGCGTCGGTGGTGTCGGCGGGCGTGAACGAGGCGGTGATCACGTTGAGCGAATCATTGCGCGCATCGTCGAACCCCACCGCCTCACGCACCAGCGCGCGAATGCTCGCCAGCTCCTCCTCCGTGCGCGGCACCCGCACCACCTCGCCTTCCTCGTTGAGCTCCTCGCGATAGTCGACCACCACCGCCGTCGACAGCCGGCGGATATTGCCCGGCATCTCGCGCACGTGCGAGATCGCACGATCGATCTCGTAGTTGCGCGTCTTCTGCATGCTGCGACTGCTCGGCATCATCGGGTCGGCCACCGGCGCCTCGCCGACGGCGCCACCGGCCGGCGGCTGGTTGGTCAAGGCGCCGGGGATGCCGCCGATCGCCGGGTCGCTGCCGACGCGCTCCTGCTCGCTGAGCTGCTCGGAGCGCACCGCGGTGCGCTCGGGATCGAACGACTCCTGGGTGCGCTCGACGCGGGAGAAATCGATGTCCGCGGCCACCTGCACCCGCACCCCGTCGCGCCCGATGATCGGCACCAGCAGGGTCATCACCCGATCGACATAGCTGCTCTCGAGACGGCGGATGTAGTCGAGCTGGTCGGCCGAGGTCGACAACCCCATCTCGTCGTCGTTGCTGGTGAGCAGCCGACCGTGCTGGTCAACCACGGTGACCTGCTCGGGATCGAGCGCCGGGATGCTCGAGGACACCAGATGAACGATGGCTGCGACCTGGGTGTCGTTCAAGGCCCGGGTGCCGCGCAGATGGACCACCACCGAAGCGCTCGCGGGCTTGCGCTCGCGCACGAACACCGAGCGCTCGGGCAGCGCGAGATGAACCCGCGCACTCTCCACCGGATCGAGCGCCGCGATCGAGCGCGCCAGCTCGCCTTCGAGCGCACGCTGATGGCGCGCTCCTTCCATCAAGCGACTGGCGCCGAATCCCATGTCCTCCTGCAGCAGCTCGAAGCCGAAGTCCGAGGCGCGTGGCAGCCCCTGACCGGCGAGCAATAATCGGGTCTGGGCGATCTGGGCCTGGGGGATCTCGATCCGTCCGGAGAGTTCATCGATGCGGTAGGCCACGCCGAGCTGATCGAGCGCCTGAACCACCTCGGCCGCCTCGGCATTCTCCATCCGCGAGAACAGCGGCGCATAGGTCGGGCGCATCGCCCAGTAGAGGATGGCGCCAGCCACCACCAGACCACCGGCGATCATCCCCAGCAACGCGATCTGCCGACCCACCGGCAGTTCGTTGAAGGTCTTGATTCCAGTAGAAAAGGCGGCTGTCAGCGAAGACGCCATGGATGAATCTCTCCGTGGATCCGCGCGCCGTCAGCGCTCAGACCTGCATGCTCATGACTTCCTGGTACGCCGACAACAGCCGGTTGCGCACCTGATTGGTCGCCTCGAAGGCGAGACTCGACTTGTTCATCGCCACCATCACCTGCGGCAGACTGGTATTGGCCTCACCGAGCTCGAAACTGGTCTGCACCTGCTTGGCCTCCTGCTGCAACGCATTGACCGAGCGCAACGAATCGCGCAGCGCGGTGGCGAATTCACCGCCCTCGCTCGGCGCCGTCGGCTGCTGCGTCGCAGGCATGCTCCCCTCGACCCGTCCCGACTGCGAGAGCGCGCGCATCTGCTGCAAGACGTTCTGGATCTGCATGTCACTCACGTTCACAATCTCCCATCTCTTCAATCCACGTAATCCGGTTGGATACGCAGGTGCAGCGGCGTACCCGACCCTTGGACACGATTGGGATATTGCAAATTAAGTGCCAAAAACCTCAGGCATGGCGGCAGGGCCTGACGGACAAGGGCTGCGGCAGGATTGCGCAACCCCGGGCGCAGATGACGAGCAGCATCATCACCGACAGGACGTCGAATTCTTGACGGCCAATCTCGGTCTCCCGCTCGGCCGGGGGGGGGCTTTGCTAGTCGCCGCCGCGCCCCAGGCCGAACTTGCGCATGCGCTCGACCAGGGTGGTGCGACGCATGCCCAGACGTCGCGCGGCACGCGCCACCACCTGATCGTTCTGTTCCAGGGCGGTGACGATCATGCGGCGCTCGAGCTCGTTGAGATAGCCGCGCAACTCCACCCCCTCAGGCGGCAGGGCGCCTTCCTCGCACCCTCCGGGGAGCGCCGGGGCGGCGACCGGGGCCGGGGGCAACCCCTCAAGCACCTCGGCGGCCGCCTCGGGGCGAAAGCGCGGCGGCAGCTGCGCCAGGTCCACCGGCTCCCCCGGATAGAGGATCGCCAACTGTTCGAGCAGATTGGAGAGTTCGCGCACATTGCCCGGCCAGGGCAGCTGCGCGAGATAGGCGATGACCGCCGGGGTCAGCCGCGCGGTCTCCACCGACTGCGCGCGCAAGCGCTCCTCGAGCGCGCCGATCAGCAGCGGGATGTCGCTGCGCCGTTCGCGCAGCGCCGGCAACTCGATGGGAAAGACGTTGAGACGAAAGAACAGATCCTGGCGAAAGGCGCCGGCATCAACCGCCTCCTGGAGGTCTCGATGGGTGGCCGAGATGATCCGCGCCTGGGCCTGGATCGGCTTGTTGGAGCCGACCCGCTCGAAGGTTCGCTCCTCGAGCACGCGCAACAACTTGACCTGCATCGGCAGCGGCATGTCGCCGATCTCGTCGAGAAACAGCACGCCATCGGCGGCGAGCTCGAAGCGCCCGGTGCGAGCGGTGAAGGCCCCGGTGAAGGCCCCCTTCTCGTGACCGAACAGCTCGCTCTCGAGCAGGTCGGGCGGGATGGCGCCACAGTTGACGGCGACGAAGGGCTTGTCGCACCGCGACGAGGCGGCATGGATCGCGCGCGCCACCACCTCCTTGCCGGAGCCGGTCTCGCCGAGGATGAGCACCGTGGCATCGCTGTTGGCGACCTGGGTGATGGCGCGCTTGACCCCACGCATGATCGGATGGGCGCCGACCAGGCCCTCGATCCCGGACGTCTCGACGGCATCGGTCGCGTCCGCCCGTAACCACTGCAACACCGCCAGCACCCGCCCGACAACAGGCGGCTCGTCGACCACACAGACATGCCCGGGCAGCGCCTCGCGGGCACCGTCGAGCGGCTGACAGATCAGTGGCAGGGAGGGTGGACGGACACGCTCGAGCTGCTCGGCCAGACGCGCCCCCGGCGCGCACAGCCAGAGTGCTGCGAGTGACATCGTGTCGAGTTCGTCGAGGGCCTCGAGTGGCTGCACCTCGCAGCCGAGGAACTCCAGGATGTGTCCGGTCCTGTCGCGCGCCGGCTGATCACCGAACACACCGATCCGCACGCGTTGCTCAAATGGGTTGCCCTCGCTCGGCATCGTAAACGCAATCCTTCCGCGGTGAACGCAGCCCCGCGCTCGTGACACTCGCGCCCGCGACACGCGGAAGGCGAGCAGACGGCCGCCGAACCGGCTTGCTGTTTGCTCCGGAGAGGGCGCATCGCGATTCTTGATGGAGCGACGAGTTTCTAACGTCCGCGTCGGCCACTGTCAAGCACGCAGACCCCATGGTGCGACCGAAGGCGCGCTATCGCCGCGCCCGCGCCACTGCGCGCCGGTGCATCCGAAACACCCAACGCCCCAGCGCCTCGCGCAGCCCGTCATCACTGAACCGCCAGCGCGCGCCCATCGCACCATCGAGTTCGCAGACCGTCTCGAGCCCGAGCACCAGCGGCTGGGCGAAGGCTGTCGAGGGGTAGAGCTCGAGCCGATCATCGGCAGTATCGAGCAGCGCGGCGGGCAACACCACCCCCTCGGCGCTCAAGGTCGCGCTCACCGGCGCCGGGAGTTGCGCCTGCATCCAGGTCGAGAGCAGCTGCATCAGCAGGTCGACCTTCGCCTCGAGTCGCTGCAGCTCCAGCGAGGGCGTCTCGTCGCGCCCGCCACGGCCACCGTCTTCGAGCATCGCGATGGCATCGAGCAGCCGAACCCCCGACTCCGCCGGGGTCGGGGGGCGACGGCTCGGCGCCAGCGCCAGCACCAGGGTGATGGCCAGGCCGTCGCCCAGCACGCCCCGCCATGCGGCGGGAATGGCGGCATCGGTCGAGCCGTGTCGATCGTGCATCTTCGCTCCTTTGGGATCGAACTCGGGACTTGCTGGACGACACGCCCTGCGTCATGGTCGAGATCGCGAGGCTTCGGCTAAGATAGCGCCGACCCATGGCGCATCGTGCCCACCCCGGGGCCGGCGCCATCCCGATAGGCAGAACCGGAGTCGACCGTCATGCTCTCCAGCATCGAGAATCACTATGAACGCCTGGTCGCCGCGCGTATCAGCGAGCTGCTCGCCGAGCGCGGCGAAGCCTTCGACGCAGACTACTTTGACGATCTCGCCTGTGTCGCGCTCAATTATCTGCCGCCGCGCTACGTACGCCACAGCATCGACTTCGCCTCGCACCAGAGCGACGAGGAACGCTCGCGCATGGCCGAGGAGGTCGCCGACGCCGTGGCCTTCGCCTTCGAGACCACCCGCCGCCGCCGCACACCGCGGCCCCACGAGGAAGACTGACCCCGACAGCGAGGCTCAGGCCTCGGCGTCGAACGACCCGCGCGTCGGCGCCGCCGGCCCGGGATCCAGCGCCGCGCTCAAGCGCGCCTCCCCGCTCGTCTGCGAGGTCGTGGAGGCGGGTTCGGCGGTGTGCTCGCCGGCCTCGAGTGCGAGACGGACGCGGGCGCCGATCTCGCCACCCAGCACTGCGCCGTCGCGCGCCTGTTCGTCGCTCGGGCGGCGCGGGCCGACCGCCTCGGGATCGTTGACCGGACGTGTCGACTCGGGGCGCGTGGCCACCCGCCCGAGCCCAAGCCGCTCCGACATGCTCGGACGCGCACCGGTGGGGACGAAGGGAACCGAAACCGGGACATCGATCATGGTGCTCACTCCTGCGCTGACGCTGAACCAACACGCCTTGCGACATCCTTTTCGTCTGCCCACAGTATAGGGGAGCCGGCCCGGGGACGACGTGGCCGCGGTTGAATCACGCCACGCGGCAGCCATGTCATGGAACATGATGGCCGACCAGGACCCGCGCCAGCGGCTGCGCGTGGTCACCTACAATATCCACGGCGGGATCGGCCGCGACGGTCGCCGCGACCTCGGACGCATTGCCACGGTGCTGCGCGCGCTCGATGCCGACCTGATCGCGCTCCAGGAGGTCGACTCGACCCCGACAGCACACGCGCCCTCGGCACAGATGCACGAGCTGGCGCAACTCGGCGACTATCACGCCATTCCCGGTCCGACCATCCTCACCCACGACCGCCACTACGGCAACGCCCTGCTCACCCGGCTGCCGGTCATCGCACTCACCCGTCTCGACCTCAGCGAACGCCGGCGCGAGCCGCGCGGAGCCATCGTCGCCGACCTGCGCACCGCGCACGGCACCCCGCTGCGCTGTCTCGCCACCCATCTCGGGCTGAAGACCCGGGAGCGACGCCGCCAGGTCGAACGCCTGCGCCCCTGGATCAGCGACTCACCCGCCCCCCTGGTGGTACTGGGCGACTTCAACACCTGGTGGCCGCTGGCGCGCACCGAACGCCAGCTCTCCCGGCTGCTCGGGCCCACCCCGAGGCTCGCCAGCTTCCCCGCCGCCTGGCCACTGCTCGCGCTCGATCGCGTCTGGACCCGACCGGCGGGACTGTTGCAGCGACTCGAACGCAGCCGCGACCCACGGGCCCGCATCGCCTCCGACCACCTGCCGCTCTACGCAGAACTGGCGCTGCCGCGCGCCACCCGAACAGGATGACCCCCCGATGGAACGTCACACGCCCAACCCATTGCTGGTACCCGGCGAGACCTGCTGGCAGATCACCGGCACCCGCCGTCTGGCTCCACTGATCGATGGCGAACGCTACTTCGCCACCCTGCGTCGGGCACTGATCAATGCCCGGCATCGCATCCTGATCCTCGGCTGGGACCTGCACAGTCAGCTCGAGCTGGTGCGCGAGGACCCCGGCGACGGGCTGCCGACCCGACTCGGCGAGCTGCTCCATGCCCTGCTCGAACGCACCCCCGGGCTCGAGGCCTGGATCCTGCTTTGGGACTATGCGCCGATCTACGCGCTCGAGCGTGAACCGCTGCTCTTCGGCATCCACCCCTGGCGCCAGCACCCTCGCCTGCACTTCGCCCTCGATGACAATCATCCGCTGGCGGCCAGTCACCACCAGAAGCTGGTGGTCATCGACGACGCACTGGCCTTCTGCGGCGGCTTCGACCTCGGCAAGTGGCGCTGGGACAGCAGCGCGCACCAGGCCGAGGATGCCCGTCGACGCGATCCCGACGGCAAGCCCTACCCGCCCTTCCACGACCTGCAATTGATGGTCGACGGCGAGAGCGCCGGCGCACTCGCCGAGCTGGCGCGCGCGCGCTGGGCGCGCTGCGGCGAGGAGACGCCCGCGCCGAGCCCACCACCGGTACACGATCCCTGGCCCGAAGGGGTCGCTGCGCTGCTGCGCGACCAACCCTGCGCCATCGCCCGCACCCAGCCGCAGCAACCGGCGCGCGACGACCAGGCACCGGAGCGGGAGGTGCGCGAGGTCGAGCAGCTCTATCTGGCGTTGTTCGCACGCGCCGAGCGGCTGATCTATCTCGAGAACCAGTACCTGACCTCGACCACCCTGTGCAGCGCGCTGTGCGAACGCCTCGACGAGACGCACGGCCCGGAGGTGGTGATCGTGCTGCCGCGCGAGACCGGCGCCTGGCTCGAACAGCACACCATGGACATACTTCGCGCCCGCCAGCTCGAGCGCCTGCGCGAGGCCGATCGGCACGCTCGACTGCGCGTCTACCACCCCGAGGTCCCCGGCCTCGAGAGCGGCTGCCTGATGGTCCACGCCAAGCTGGCGATCGTCGACGACCGCTGGTTGCGGGTCGGATCGGCCAATCTCAGCAATCGATCGATGGGGTTGGATACTGAATGCGACCTCTGTCTCGAGGTCACCGACGAGGAGGGACGGGCACGCATCGCCGCGCTGCGCCGCGAACTCATCGGCAACCTGCTCGACTGCGAGCCGCAACACCTGGCAAGCGCCGAACGGGAGGCCGGCGGACTGATCGGGGCAATCGAAGCGATCCGCGCCGACGCCCCTCCGGGGCGCAAGACCCTGACCCCGCTGGAGGGCGCCGTCGACCCGGAGTGGGAACGCCAGCTCCCCGACGAGCGGCTGATCGACCCCAAGCGCCCGCTCAACGTCCTCGATGTCGGCGACGCCGTGCTCGGGCGTCGTCATCTGCCGCACGCGCGGCGCCGACTCAGATTCGGGATCGCGCTGGTCGTGCTGCTCGCCGCGCTGGCGATCCTCTGGCGCTGGAGCGGCCTGGGCGAATCACTCGATCCGCAGCAGCTCGCCGAGCAACTGACCGATCAGCTCCACGCCCCCTGGGGGCCGGCGCTGTTGCTCGCGGGTTTCGTCGTCGGCAGTCTGCTGGCGATCCCGGTGACCCTGCTGATCCTGGTCACCGCGCTGGTCTACGGCCCCCTGGCCGGGGCCAGCTATGCCCTGCTCGGCTCGCTGCTCGCGGCGCTGGCGGCCTACGGGCTCGGTGCCTATCTCGGTCGACCCGCCGTCAACCGGCTCGCCGGCGGACGCATCCACCGCCTCAGCGAGCGCCTGGCACGGCGCGGCATCCTCACCATCATCGCCGTGCGCATCGTCCCGGTCGCCCCCTTCACCCTGCTCAACCTGCTCGCCGGGGCCTCGCACATCCGCCTGCGTGACTACGCCATCGGCACCTTGATCGGGATGCTGCCCGGGGTGGCGACGATGGCGGTGTTCGCCGAGGGGTTGATGGCGTTGCTGCGCCGCGCCGGTCCCGAGCAGTTCCTGCTGCTCACCCTGGCACTGGCGCTGATCGTCGGGCTGACCCTGCTCGCCCGACGCCTGCTGACGGTGTTCGTCGAGCAACGCTGAGCGCTCGCCGCGACAGTGTTCCGACCGAGCTCAGCCGCGCCCGGGGTCGGTGGCGATTGCCGCCAGCAGCTGTCCCTGGAGGACCTCGGCGCGCGCCAGCGACACCTCGAGTATCTCGATCTCGGTCTCATCGCGCAGCGCGACATCGAGGGTGCGGCACAACCGCTGTAGCTCGACGAACCCCAGGGTCCCGGCGACACCGCTCAATGCATGTGCGAGCCGCCGCGCCTGATCGCGATCGCCCGACTGCAACGCCCGGCGTAGCTTGGCGAGATCCTCGCGATGATGCTCCGCGTACATGCCGACCAGTCGCGTATAGACCTCGCGCTTGCCATGCAGGCTCCTGAGGGCGAAGCTCAGATCGACATGACCGAGCTGGGCGAGCCGCTCCAGGACGTCGCCGGTGGCGACCTGTTCGTCCCCCTGCTCCAGCACCACAGCGCCCGCAGCGACGGCGCCCGATGGGGGCGCGCTCGGTGTCTCGGTCATGGTGCGCGAGAGCCAGTCGAGCAGGGTGGCATAGAGGGTCTGGGGGTCGACCGGCTTGGAGACATGACCGTTCATCCCCGCCGCCTCGCAACGGCGCCGGTCGTCATCATAGGCATTGGCGGTCATCGCGATGATCGGTCGCTCCTCCCAGCCGGGCAACCGGCGCAACCGCCGGGTGGCCTCGAGTCCGTCCATCTCGGGCATCTGCAGATCCATCAGGACCAAATCATAGTGAACCCGCCGCGCCATGGTCACCGCCTCGCGGCCATTGTCGGCGACGTCGACCTCCAGCCCGACATCCTTGAGGATCTCGGCGGCGACCTCCTGGTTGACCTGGTTGTCTTCCACCAGCAGCACCCGGGCACCACGATGGCGTTCGCTCAGATGCGCCGCAGCATCCCCTTCCTCGCGTGGCACACCGAGTTCGATCGGATCCTGGTTCTCGGCCTGACCGAGCCAGGCGGTGAACCAGAAGGTGCTGCCCTTGCCGGAAACGCTCTCGACCCCGGTCTGGCCTCCCATCATCAAGGCCAGCCGGCGAGTGATCGCCAACCCCAGCCCACTGCCCGAATAGCGACGGGTGGCGGAATTGTCGACCTGGGTGAAGGGCTGGAACAGCTGCTTGAGATCGGCGGGCTCGATGCCGATCCCGGTATCGGTGACGGCAAAACGGATCAACAGGCGTCTGCCACGGGTCTCGAGGACCTCGGCACGCAGCAGGATGCGGCCCTCGTGGGTGAACTTGATCGCATTGCCCAGATAGTTGAGCAACGCCTGGCGCAGTCGCGTACTGTCGCCATGGAGCACCGCCGGCAGCCCTTCGGCCTCGCAGTCGAGTGCCAGCCCCTTGGCCGCGGCCTGCGCCTGGACCAACGCCTCGACCTGGTTGAACAGCTCGGCGATGGCGAAGTCATGGGTCTCCAGCGTGAGCTTGCCCGCCTCGATCTTGGAGACGTCGAGGATGTCGTTGATGATCGACAGCAGGTGGTTGGCCGCCCCCTTGATCTTGGCCAGGGTGGCACGTTGCTGCGGCGTTGCCATCTCGCGCCCGAGCAGATAGGTCAGCCCGAGGATGGCGTTCATCGGCGAGCGGATCTCGTGACTCATGTTGGCGAGGAAGGCGCTCTTGGCCCGGCTGGCCTCCTCGGCGCGCTCACGCGCCTCGGAGAGCTGACGGGTGCGCGCCGCGACCAGCTCCTCGAGATGATCGCGATAGCGCTCGAGCTCCTCGGCGATGCGCTTCTTCTCGGTGACGTCCTCCTTGACCGCAACATAGTGGGTGATGCGCCCGTCGGGTTGACGGATCGGCGCGATCACCGCCATCTCGATGTATTCGCTGCCATCCTGACGACGGTTGACGAACTCGCCGCGCCACACCTCGCCACGGGCCAGCGTCGCCCAGAGGTCGCGATAGGTCGAGCGCGGCGTGCGCCCCGACTGCAGGATGCGCGGGTTGGCGCCGATCAGCGCCTCGCGGGCATAGCCGCTGTTGTGCACGAAGGCCTCGTTGACATACTCGATGGTGCCATCGGGGTCGGTGATGGCGATGCTCTCCGGGCTCTGCTCGATCGCCAGAGAGAGCTTGCGGATATGTTCCTCGGCGGCCTTGCGCTCGCTCAGGTCGATGTCGACGCAATACATCTGCGGCTCGCCGTCCGGGCCGCGCAACATCACGTGACTGGAGAAGACGTGCGCCGGCGAGCCATCGGCGCGACGCAGGGTCATCTCCCCGGCCGGCGGGACCGGGGCACCGTGGACCCAGGAGTCGACCGCGCTGATCACATAGTGACGCAGCGCGTCGGGAATGATCAGGTCCTCGAGCTTGACGCCAAGCGCCTCGGCCGGGCGGTAGCCGTAGAGCACCTCGCTTGCCGGGTTCCAGTAGATCACCCGACGGTTGCGATCATAGCCCTGCACCGAGATCGCCTCGACCTGCTCGAACAAGGCGTGGAACCGGGTTTCGGTATCCCAGGCCGCCTCGGCGGCGCGGCGACGCTCGGTGACATCGCGCGCACTGCCGAGCAGCGCGAACCGCCGCCCCTGCTCATCGCACAGCGGCGCACAGCTGATCTCGAACCAGCGCGACTCACCGCCACCGGGACGCTCGAGACGCTGGTCGCGGCGCGACTCGCCCCCGTCACCGAGCACCGCCGCGGCCTGCTCGCCGAGCGCGGCGGCAAAGGACGGCGGAAACAGGTCGGCCTCGGTGCACCCGATCACCTGCTCGGCGGCGATGCCGAAATGCTGCTCGAAGGCGGGATTGCAATACAGATAGCGGCCATCCAGATCCTTGACCCAGGTGGGATCGGGGAGCTGGCGCACCAGGTTCTCGAAAAAGGCCTCGGCGTTCGCGGCCTTACCGGCCCCACGCTCGCCAAGTCGGAAAAGCCATGCCATGGACTTGTCGGAAATCGCTCGATCCGTTGTTGCAAGACTCGCGCGCCTGCCGCCAGTCACGACGGGCAGGAGGTGTCGCGCACGCCCGGGTCGTCAACGTGATGTTCGTCTCCGACGACTTGCCCCACGTCACACGCTGGCGATCTCGCCCACCCCGATCAACGCGTGACGCGCCCTCCGTGACAGCGCACCCGCCGTGGTCTCTCGGCAGCATGCGCCTTGGCCATCCTTAAAGTCAGACCCCTTCGTTACATCCGGCCCGAGGGGCCGGGGTCGCTCACCTGTTTCTGGCGGCCAGCGCCGTGCTTGTCAAGCCTGGGGAGGCGCCATTCGTCTGCCCGAACATCCCCGACAGCAGGTCTGGGGAATCGGCCCGGAGGTCTACAATCGCATGTTTCGACGAGGAAAACACGACCGCCGGATGACCGTCGGCAACGCCCCACAGGGCCACCGTTCGAGCACCGACCAGACCATTGTCAACTGGAGCCATCGAGACGCAGCTGATACCATCGACTGAGAGCAGGCCCGAGGCATCCGCCCCGCGCCAGACCAGCACGGAGACCCTCAAGGTGACCCAAACCCTGGTTCGCTACTCCAAGGTCGTCGAGATCGTCGGAGACATCCTCAAGGTGAGGGTCCCGAGCCGCGGCGGCAACACTCAGACCCGTGTCGCCTTCGACGATCTGGCGCTGGTCGAGGACCCCGGTGGCTTCAGCTCGCTGGCGCGCGCCATCCGCATCGACCGCGACCTGGTCTCGCTGCAGGTCTTCGCCGGCACCAAGGGGCTCTCCACCGAGGCCTCGGTACGCTTCCTCGGGCACCCGATGCAGGTCACCTACTCGGCCAACATCCTCGGGCGGGTATTCCGTGGCGACGGCGAGCCCCTCGACACCGCCCCCGACCTCTCCCAGGACCCCAAGCTCGACATCGGTGGTCCGCCGGCCAACCCCGCGCGCCGACTGCTCGCCTCGAAGATGATCCGCACCGACGTGCCGATGATCGACGTCTTCAACTCGTTGGTCGAGAGCCAGAAGATCCCCATCTTCTCGGTCGCCGGTGAGCCTTACAACCAGCTGCTCGCGCGCATCGGCATCCAGGCCGACGCCGACATCGTGGTGTTCGGTGGCCTCGGGCTGATCTTCGACGACTATCACTACTTCCTGCGTCGCTTCGAGGATGCCGGGGTGTTCGCCCGCACGGTGATGTTCGTCAACCTCGCCTCCGACCCGGTGGTCGAGCGGCTGCTAGTGCCGGACATGGCGCTGGCGGTGGCCGAGCGCTTCGCCGTCGAGGAGGGCAAGCGGGTGCTGGTGCTCCTGACCGACATGACCGCCTATGCCGACGCCATGAAGGAGGTCGGTATCGCGATGGAGTCTGTCCCCTCGAACCGAGGCTACATGGGCGACCTCTACTCCCAGCTCGCGCGCCGCTACGAGAAGGCCGCCGACTACAAGGACGGCGGCTCACTGACCATCCTCTCGGTCACCACCATGCCCGGCGACGACGTCACCCATCCGGTCCCGGACAATACCGGCTACATCACCGAGGGGCAGTTCTATCTGCACGACGGCGCCATCGACCCCTTCGGTTCACTCTCGCGACTCAAGCAGCATGTCATTGGCAAGGTCACCCGCGAGGACCACGGCCAGATCATGAACACCATGATCCGCTTCTACTCCGGCGCCCGCGACGCCGAGCAGAAACAGGCGATGGCCTTCGAACTCTCCGAGTTCGACCACCGCCTGCTCAGGTTCGGTCGGCTGTTTCGCGAGCGCTTCATGGACATCGAGGTCAGCCTGCCGCTCGAGGCCGCGCTCGATCTCTGCTGGCAGACCCTGGCCGAGTGCTTCGAGCCCGCGGACCTGTTGATGAAGCAACAGCTCATCGACAAGTACTTCCCCCGCCTCGACGACCCGCACGACGCGGTCGCCTGACCCCGGGAGCGCGGCCATGGCACGACTGAGCCTGAGCAAGTCATCGCTGGCCAAGCAACAGCGCCAGCTGCAGACCTTCGAGCGCTATCTGCCCTCGCTCGATCTCAAGCGCCGCCAGCTACTCGCCGAGCGCGCCCGCGCCCAGGACGAGCGCACCGCGCTCGAGCAAGCCATCGCCACCCTGCGCGAACAGGTGCGCGAACAGCTGCCGATGCTCGCCAACACCGAGATCCCGCTGGCCGGACTGACCCGCGTCACCCAGATCCGCATCGACGAGGAGAATCGCATGGGCACCCGGCTGCCGCGGCTCGTCGGAGTCGACTTCGACCGTGTCGACTACGGCTGCCTGAGCCGCCCGCACTGGGTCGATCCACTGGTCGAGCGGCTCGAACAGATGCTCGAACTGCGCATCCGACTGCGTCTGCAGCAACAGCGCGTGACCCTGCTCGAGACCGCAGTGCGCAAGGTCACCCAGCGCGTCAACCTGTTCGAGAAGGTGCTGATCCCACGCACCCGCGCCCATATCAAGCGCATCCGCGTCGCCCTCTCCGACGCCGAGCGCGCCGCCGTGGTGCGTTCCAAGATCGCCAAGGCCAAGCGTCAACGGGGAGGTCTGGCATGAGCATCATGACGATGCGCCGCGTCACCCTGGCCGGACTCGCGGCCGACAAGGACGCGGTGCTCGAGCAGCTCCAGCAGCTCGGTTGCATGCACCTGGTCGAACTCGGCGCTCACCCCAGAGAGCCCGAGCGCACCCCCTCGCCCCATGCCCTGGAGGCGCGCAAGGCGCTGCGCCATCTGCGCGAGGTGCCGGACAAACGCCGCCAGGTCCGCGAGCCGACCGACTTCGACCTCGCCGCGACCATCACCCAGGTGCTCGACAACCAGCAGCGGCTGCGCGACATCAGCGATCGCCGCGACGCCCTGCGCCAGCGCCTCGCCGAACTCGAGCCCTGGGGCGAGTTCAGCCTCCCCGAGCCGGCGGCGCTCGCCGGACGCAAGCTGTGGTTCTACATCCTGCCGCTGCGTCAGCTCGACGCCCTCGCCCGACTCGAACTGCCCTGGCAGATCGTCCATCGCGACCATCGTCAGGCCTGGGTGGTGGTGATCGCCGAGCGCGAACCGCCGGCCGACGCCCTGCCGGTGGCGCGTACCCACACCGGCGCGTTCAGTCGCTCCGAGGTCGCGCGCCGGCTCGAACGCGCCGAGATCGAACTCGAGGCGGTGATCGCCGAGCGTCACGCGCTCACCCGCTGGATCTATCTGCTCTCCTCGCATCTCGCCGAGGCCGAGGACCAGGCCGGGCTCAACTACGCCCGCGCCCAGACCTATGACGACGAGGCGCTGTTCCTGGTCCAGGGCTGGGTCGCGCTCGAGGACTGCCCCGGCGTGCAGGCGCTGGCCGACCAGCTCGGCCTCGCGTTGCTGCTCGAGGCCCCGGGCGCGGATGATCAACCACCGACCCGGCTCGACAATCCGGCCCCGGTGGCCGCCGGTCAGGACCTGGTCGGCTTCTACCAGATGCCGGCCTATCGCAGCTGGGACCCGTCGCGGGTGCTGTTCTTCTCCTTCACCCTGTTCTTCGCGATGATCCTCTCCGACGCCGGCTACGCGCTGGTGCTCGGCGCCGCGCTGGCACTCGGCTGGCGCCGCCTCGGGCGCAGCGAGACCGGGGGGCGGCTGCGCCTGCTCGCGCTCGCGTTGTGCGGCGGGGCGCTGCTCTGGGGGATCCTGGTGGGGAGCTACTTCGGCGTCACGCCAGCGCCCGATGGGCTGCTCGGCCAGCTCAGGGTCTTCGATCTCGACGACTTCGCCACCATGATGTGGCTGTCGGTGGCGATCGGCGTGCTCCACCTGGTGCTGGCCAATGTCGAACGCGCGCTGAGCAGCGCTCCCGGGGCCGAGCGCCGTATCGCGCTCGCCTGGATCGCCGCCCTGCTCGGCGGCTTCGCGCTGTGGAGCGGCACCGGCCCGAGCGGACCGCTCTGGCTCGCCACCCTCGGCCAGTGGCTGCTCGGCGGCGGCCTGATCGCGCTCTTCACGCTCGGCAGCGACCGTCCGATACGCAGCCCGACCTCGGCGTTGCTACGTGTGCTCGACGGTCTGCGCCAACTGGTGCGCGTCACCCAGGCCTTCGGCGACGTGCTCTCCTATCTGCGCCTGTTCGCGCTGGGGTTGGCCTCGGCCTCGCTCGCGCTGACCTTCAACGAGCTGGCGCGCGACGTCCAGCAGGGCCAGCCCGGACTCGGACTGCTGCTCTCGATCCTCATCCTCCTCGTCGGTCACGTCCTCAACCTCGCGCTCTGTCTGATGAGCGGCGTGGTGCACGGACTGCGTCTGAACTTCATCGAGTTCTACAACTGGGCGCTGGCCGGCGAGGGCTATCCCTTCAAGCCCTTCAAGAAGACGGAGCTGAGCGAATGAACGAACTGGTGATTGCACTGGGTTGGGCGGGGCTGTGCGGTGCCATGGCGCTCGGCGCCATCGGCAGCATCATCGGCTGCGCGATCGCCGGTCAGGCGGCGATCGGCGCCATGGTCGACACCGATTCCGGCTACGGCCGCTATATCGGCATCTCGGTGATGCCCTCCTCCCAGGTCATCTACGGCATCGTGATCATGTTCACCCTGCAGCGCGAGGTCACCGTCGACACCGCCCCGGCGCTGTTCGGCATCGGCATCCTCGCCGGCCTGGCGCTGCTGTTCTCGGCGGTACGCCAGGGCCAGGCCTGTGCCTCGGCGATCCACGCGAGCAAGACCAAGCCCGAGATCTTCGGTCTGTCGCTGGCCCCGGCGGCGATCGTCGAGGGCTTCGCGGTGTTCGCCTTCGTCTTCGCGCTGGTGCTCGCCGGCGGCATCCCGGCCTGAACCGGGGGGAGCTGAACAGATGACCACCACAGACAGCGGCATCCCCGAGGGGCTCGCCTCCTCCGGTATCGAGACCCTGATCGCGCGGCTGCGCGAGGAAGGGGTGAGCGCCGGGCGCGACCAGGCCGGCGAGATCGAGCGCGCCGCGCGCCGTCAGGCCGGCGAGATCGAGCGCGCCGCCAATGAGCGCGCCGCGGCCATCGTCGAGGAGGCACGGCGCGAGGCCGAGGCCCTGCGCAAGGGCGGCGAGGAGGCGTTGCGCATCGCCATGCGCGACACCGTGCTGCGGCTCAAGTCCGAGCTCTCCGATCGCTTCAGCGACGAGGTCAAGCGGCTGATCGCCGCCGAGCTCGAACAGCAGAGCTTCCTCCAACAGTTGATCCTCGAGGTCGGTCGCGCCGCACGCGCGGAGGCCGGCATCGATGCCGGCCAGGCGGTCGACATCCAGCTGCCCAAGGCGCTGGTCGGCCCCGAGGAGTTGCGGCGCAACCCGCTGGAACTGCGCGAGGGCTCGCTGTCGCACTTCGTGCTCTCGATCGCCGGCAACGTGCTCGCCGAGGGCGTGACCTTCAGCGTCGGCGACGACGACAGCCAGGGCATCCGTCTCTCGCTGCGCGACCAGGACGTGCAGATCGACCTCACCGACGACAAGGTCGCGGCGCTGCTGCTCGCCCACCTCCAGCCTCGCTTCCGCGCCATCCTCGAGGGGATGGTGAAGTAGCGGGGTGGCGCCATGACCGACTCACACCGTTACGCCATGCTGCTGAGCGCACTGCCGGCGCACGGGGCGCTGTTCACCGCGCGCCAGACGCCGCTCTCGCGCATCCGTCTCGAACAGCGCCTGACCCAGCTCGACGCCGAGGACGCGCGCACCCTGCGCACCCTGAGAACCCTGATCGAATGGGCCGAGCAGGACCCGCACAGCAGCGACCAGGCCGTCCTCGAGCGCGCCCGGCGGCAGATCCCCACCCTGCCCGATCCCTTCGCCCGCGACCTCGCCGACTGGCGACTGGAGATGCGCACGCTGATCTGCGCGCTGCGCCGTCGCCATCGTGGCGAGCCGCCGCCGAGCGAGCGGCGCTGGGGATACGGGCGCTGGACCGAACAGGTGCGCCGCCACTGGAACGAACCGGCGTTCCGGCTCGAACGCGCCTGCCCCTGGCTGCCGGAGGCCGCGCGCCGCCTCGACCAGGGCGATGCCATCGGCGTCGAGCGACTGCTGCTGAGGACGGTCTGGGAGCATCTCGAACGACTCCACGACGGCCACCACTTCGACTTCGCCGCGGTGATCATCTACGCGCTGCGCTGGGATCTGGTGGCCCGCTGGACCAGCTATCACCACGAGCGCGCACTGGCGCGCTTCGATGACCTGATCGAGACCGCGCTCGACGGGGTCGAACTCACCCCCGAGGCGGCGGCCTGAGCGCGCCGCGCCGATCGCCCGACCTTGCCGAAGAGGAACCCGCAATGGATGACGCGCTGACACCCCAGGTCCAGGCCGACTCGCCCGCCCGGGTGGTCTCGGTCCAGGAGAGCCTGGCCACCATCGAGGCCGGCTGGCGCAACGGTACGCGCCTGCCGCTGAAGAAGAACGAGGTGGTGTTCATCCGCCCCGAGCGTAGCGACGGGGAGCGACTCAAGTCCGAGGTGCTGCGGGTGCGCGGCGAGTTCGCCGACGTGCAGGTGTTCGAGGACACCCGCGGGGTGAGCATCGGCGATCCGGTGGAGCAGTCCGATGAGCTGCTCTCGGTCGAGCTCGGCCCGGGACTGCTCGGCGAGGTCTACGACGGCCTGCAGAACCCGCTGGAGAAGATCGCCATCACCCATGGCGTGTTCCTGCCGCGCGGGGTCGATCTCGACGCCCTCGATCGCAACCGCAAGTGGTCCTTCGTGCCGCTGGTCCAGCACGGCGCGCGGCTGCGCGCCGGCGGGGTGCTCGGCACCGTCCAGGAGGGACGCTACACCCACAAGATCATGGTGCCCTTCGATCAGGAGGGCGAGGTCGAGGTGACCTGGATCCAGGAGGGCAGTATCACCGTCGACACCCCGGTGGCGCGCATCCGCGACCGGCGCGGCCACGAGCGCTCGCTCGATCTCATCCAGCGCTGGCCGGTACGCCGCGCGCTCACCGAGCACATGCTGCGCACGCGCACCACCGAGCGACTCTATCCGGACGAGCCGATGACCACCAGCATCCGTCTGATCGACACCTTCTTTCCCATCGCCCGCGGCGGCACCGGCTGCATCCCCGGCCCCTTCGGCGCCGGCAAGACGGTGCTCCAACACCTGCTGGCCAAGCACGCCGCCGTCGACATCGTGATCGTGGTCGCCTGCGGCGAGCGCGCCGGCGAGGTGGTCGAGACCATCAGCGAGTTCCCCCAGCTCTCCGACCCCAAGACCGGCGGCTCGCTGATGGATCGCACCATCATCATCTGCAACACCTCGTCGATGCCGGTGGCCTCGCGCGAGGCCTCGATCTACACCGGCATCACCCTCGGCGAGTACTACCGCCAGATGGGCTATCAGGTGCTGCTGCTGGCCGACTCCACCTCGCGCTGGGCGCAGGCGATGCGCGAGACCTCCGGGCGGCTCGAGGAGATCCCCGGCGAGGAGGCCTTCCCCGCCTATCTCGACTCGGCGATCCGCAGCGTCTACGAGCGCGCCGGGGTGGTGCGCACCGCCGACGCCAGCGTCGGCAGCCTGACCATGATCGGCACCGTCTCGCCGGCCGGGGGCAACTTCGAGGAACCGGTCACCCAGTCGACCCTGAGCACCGTCAAGTGCTTCCTCGGACTGTCCTACGATCGCGCCTACAAGCGCTTCTATCCGGCGATCGACCCGTTGATCTCCTGGTCACGCTATCTCGGCCAGCTCGCCCCCTGGTACGAACAACATCTCGGTGCCGACTGGAACCGTCGGGTCGAGGCGATGCAGCAGCTCCTGGTCCGTGGCGAGGCGGTGCAGCAGATGATGCAGGTCACCGGCGAGGAGGGCGTGACCACCGAGGACTACGTCACCTACCAGCAGGCGCTGCTGCTCGACATGACCTTCCTCCAGCAGGACGCCTTCGACGCGGTCGACGCGGCGGTACCACTGGCGCGCCAGCGCCAGATCTTCGAGCTGATCGACAGCCTGATCGGGCGTGAGCGCGCCTTTGCCGACAAGGACGCCGCGCGCGCCTTCTTCACCCGGCTCACCGCGCTACTGAAGAACCTCAACTACGCCGCCCAGGACTCGCACGACTTCACCCGCCTGCTCGAGGAGATCGCCGCGCTCGACGAGGACACCCCGGTCGCACTGGCGGCGACCGGCTGAGTCCTTACGCCGGGTCGCGGTCCTCGCCGAAGCCGGGCAGGGTGAAATAGACCTCGACCCGGCGATTGCGCGCGCGCGACGCGGCATCGATCTCCTCGACCAGCGGCTCGCTCGAGCCGACACCCTCGACCGTGATCCGCGCCGACTCGACCCCGAGCGCGACCAGCGCCGCGGCGACCGCCGCGGCGCGCGCTTGCGACAACACCAGGTTGCCCGCCGCATCGCCGCTGGCATCGGTGTGCCCACTCAGCAGCAGCTGCAACTCAGGGTGCGCCTGCAGATGCTCGGCGATCGCCGTCAGCGGCGCGATCGGCCCCTCGGGCAGCTCGGCGGCACCGGGGGCGAAACGCAACCTCTCCTCCCCCAGACTCACCAGGGCGCCACGCGGGGTGAAACGCGCACCGAGTGCGGCGTAGTCGCGCAGCAACCCGGCATGCGCCACCTCTTCATCAGCGCTCTCGACGGTCTCGACGCGTTGACCGAGTACCGCGCGCAGCCCCTCGATCCGGCGCTCCAGCGCCTCCGTCTCGACGGCCTCACGCTGCGCGCGCTCACGCAGCGCCTGCTCCAAACGCTCGATGCGCTGCTGCTGCGCCTGCCAGCGCGTCTCCTGCTCGGCCAGCGCGGCGTGCAGCGACGCCAGCGGATCGGGCGACGTCGTCTCGTCCGCGACCGCGGTGCCAGTCGACACCGTCAGGCCGCCGTCGACGACATAGACCAGGGCCAGCCCGGCGACGAACATCAGCGACAGAAAGGGAATGACGAGCCAGGCCTTGGTGGCGCTCGCCGGGGTCTGTTCAGACATGGCAGATGACTCCTGAAGACGACAACCGATGACGCAACACGCTCAATGCCCGGGCACGCAGATCCCGCGCCGCAGCACCGCCCGCAGAGTCGACCACAGCAGGATCGCGATGATGCCGGTGAGCATGGTGAGCATCGCCACGCCGAAATAGCGATAGAACAACGCCTCGGTCTGCTCGGCCATCACCATCGAGGCGATGCTGAAGGCGGCCAGCGGGAAGGAATAGGCCCACCAGGAGAGGAAGAAGCGCAACCGCAGGAAACGCCCGGCCTGACTGAACAGCAACAGGGTCAGGAACATCGCGGCGAAATAGAGCACCAGGGCGAAGGTATCGAGGCTGTCGACCAGTCGCGTGTAGGCGATGAAACCGACCGCCGGAGGCGCGATCAGGATGAAGAGGGTCGGGGTCAGCCGGTCCTCGATCGGGTTGTGGAACAGCACGCGGTTGAAGATGATGGTCAGCAGCACCAGCCAGAACAGCACACCGACGCTGAAGAAGAACCAGGAGACCGACTCGAACCCCAGCGGCACCCCGGCGATCGGCACCAGCACATTACCCACTGCCGGGATGAACCAGGCCGGGTTCATATGCTGCACCTTGAAGTGCTCCTGATGCATCCAGGCGCTGACGATATAGAGGGTGAAGACCAGGTGCAGCCCTGCCCCCGCGAACCACAGCATCCGGCTCACCGACGGTTGCAACGGCAGATAGGCGATGGCCAGCAACAGCAGACTGATCGAGATGGTGGGAAAGAAGTTGAGCTTGACCGGGTGGCGCAACTCGGCGAGTACCGCCTGCGGATAACGCAGCAGCTTGGCGACATAGAGCACTGCCAGGGTGAGAAACAGCAGGCTGCTGAAACCAACCAGCCAGGGGGTGATCCCGAGATCCAGGCCGAGCAGGTGCTGCGCCTTCTCCCAGCCGATGGTCAGCCCACTCATCCCCATCACCATGGCGAAAAACGGGATCGGGAAGAAGGCGAGACGCCCCTGCGGCACATCCCCGCTGCTGGCCTGGACATCCATCTGCGCGCCGCTCACAGCGCCGACCCGAACAGCAACAGGGCAAGCGCCAGCGCGGTGGCGATCGTCGGGACGAAGGGCCAGAGCTGGGCCGGCCACGCCGGCAGTGGGCTGGTGGTCATCGCGGTACTCCTATGGATTCCACACCGGGTCGCCGGACATCGGCCCGGCGACGGCTATCGAGGGAAGGATCGAGAGGTCATGCAGTGTAGAGCCCGGCACCTCGCACACGCATTGACAAATATCACAGCTCGAAACTTGGTTATAGCGCCGCCAGCCGCCAGGCTTGAACCGCAAAGCCGCGAAGCGCGCAAAGTGAATGATGTGTGATGTCGGCGCGAGACCACAGGCAGCGGGGGTCCGCACCCACTGGTGGCTGATCGCTGGCAGCTTATTCCCCTTTGCGTCCTTGGTGTCTTCGCGGTTCAATCCCCTGGTAGCTGGTAGCTGGTAGCTGGTAGCTGGTAGCTGGTAGCTGGTAGCTGGCGGCTGGCGGCTGGCGGCTGGCGGCCGTTAGAATGACCCATTCGGTCGAGACGCGATCGGGCACGATCAACGCACAGGAGAGACGACCCATGGACCAGTTCCCGGCCCTGCTGCAACACTGGCCACTACCGGCGATCGCCGCCGTGCTCACCGGTGTGCTGATCCTCGCCGTACCGCGGGTGCTCAACTATGCCGTCGCCGCCTATCTGCTGCTGGTCGGCATCCATGGTCTGCTGACGGCCTTCGCCGGCCAGCCGTTCGCGCCCCAGGCGGTGATCGCCCTGGTCGCCGGGGTGCTGATCCTGATCCGCCCCAACCTGCTGAGCTACGTGGTGGGGATCTACCTGATCCTGATCGGCCTGCTCGGCGCCGGGCTGCTGCACCCCTGATGGCGCGCCGCGTCTCGCCCCGCAATCATCCCTAGCCCCGGCCCGCCGACACGCGTGCCGGTCATCAGACGATCAGGGCCAAACGGCCCGAGAAGGACCCATGCCATCCATCGCCGTACTCGCGCCGCCGCGCTGGCGCCTCCTCCCGATCCTGTTGCTCGGTGCGCTGCTCGCACTCGCCGGCTGCGCCCAGGACGACGCCCCCGTGGAACTCCAGGGGCGCACCATGGGCACGCACTACAGCGTCAAGCTCTACGGGCTCCCCGACGCGCTCTCGGCCGAGCAGCTGCAGACGCGGATCGATGCCCGACTGGAACAGGTCAACGACCTGATGTCGACCTATCGTCCCGACTCGGAGCTGTCGCGCTTCAACGCCAGCGACTCGGGCGACTGGTTCCCGGTCTCCCTGGAGCTGGCCGCGCTGGTCGCGCTCGCCGAGCGCATCAGCATCTTCAGCATCGGCGCCTTCGACGTCACCGTCGGCCCGGCGGTCAACCTCTGGGGCTTCGGTCCCGGCCAGCCTCCCGAACAGCTGCCGAGCGATGCGCAGCTCGCCGAGGTACGCGAGCGCATCGGCTTCCCCCGGCTCGAGTACCGACTCGATCCCCCGGCGCTGCGCAAGGAGAAACCAGGCGTCTATGTCGATCTCTCCGGCATCGCCAAGGGCCATGGCGTCGATCAGGTCGCGGCGGTGCTCGAGGCGGCGGGCGTCACCGACTATCTCGCCGAGGTCGGCGGCGAGCTGCGCGCCAGCGGCACCAAGCCCGACGGCACCCCCTGGCGGATCGCCATCGAGCGCCCCGAGCCCGGCGTGCGCGAGGTCCATCGCATCGTCACCCTGCACGATGCCGCCATGGCCACCTCGGGCGACTATCGCAACTTCTACGAGCGCGACGGCAAGCTCTACAGCCATACCATCAACCCGATCACCGCGCGCCCGGTCACCCACACCCTGGCATCGGTGAGCGTGATCGCCGCCGACTGCGCCCAGGCCGACGCGCTTGCCACCGCCTTGCTGGTGCTCGGCCCCGAGGCCGGCCTCGCGCTGGCCGAGGCGCATGATATCGCCGCCTTCTTCGTCGTCCGCGAGGGCGACGGCTACAGCGACCGCGCCACCTCACGCTTCGCGGCGCTCACCGCCGAGTGATCGTCGGCGCCGGGCCCCTGCCCCGGCGCCATCGCCCAGGAGTCCCTCCCTCATGCACAACCAAGCCCCTACGGCCCCACCACGGATCATGGGCATCCTCAACGTCACCCCGGACAGCTTCTCGGACGGCGGCGAGCACTTCGCACCCGAGGCGGCCGTCGCCCACGGTCTCGCACTCGCCCGCGCCGGGGCCGACATCATCGATGTCGGCGGCGAGTCGACCCGCCCCGGCTCACGCGCGGTGCCCGCCGCCGAACAGTGCGAGCGCGTGCTGCCGGTGATCGGCGCGCTGCGCAAGCGGCTCCCGGCGGGCGTGGAGATCAGCATCGACACCACCAGCGCCGAGGTCGCGCGTGCGGCGCTCGCCGCCGGCGCCAGCTGGATCAACGACACCGCCGCCGGCGAGGACGATCCCGGACTGCTCGCACTGGCCGCCGAGACCGGCGCCACCCTGGTGCTGATGCATCGTCAGGGACGCCCCGAGACCATGCAGCAGGACCCGCGCTATGGTGACGTGACCACCGAGGTCGAGGACTATCTGCTCGAGCGCGCGCGCCTCGCGCGCGCCGCCGGCGTCGCCGCCGAGCGCATCCTGCTCGACCCCGGCATCGGCTTCGGCAAGACCCTCGCGCACAACCTTGCGCTGATCGCCGCGCTCGATCGCTTGCGCGCGCACGGCTTCGCGGTGCTGCTCGGCGCCAGCCGCAAGCGCTTCCTCGGCGCGATCTGCGATGAGCCGCACCCGGCAGCACTGGATGCGGCGACCGCCGCCACCACCACCGCGGGCGTGCTCGCCGGGATCGAGGTCTTCCGCGTACACGACGTCGCCGGCAACCGTCAGGCCGCCGACGTCGCCTGGGCGCTCAGGGGCGCCGGGATGCGCGCCACCGGCACACTGGTGACAGGCTGAGGGTCGGGCTAGTCGCCGGCGGCGCGATGGCGCGGCAGCACCCGCCGCTCGGACACCGTCTCCAGCGTCTTCAGCTCGCGTGCCTCGGCGGCCAGACGGCGGTTGTCGATCGCCCGCTGCTGGCGCGCCCGTACCCCGTAGCCGAGCGCCGCGCCACCGGCGGCGCTCAGGGTCACCAGCCCGAGGGTGACGAACTGGGTCAGCATCATGGTGATCCCGATTCCCACCGTACCGCCGACCACAGCGCCGGTCTTGAGGCTCGCCCCCCAGGAGCTACGTCGCGCCTTGGCCGCCAGCCGCTCCTGCGAGCGTCCGGCCTTGGCACGCTGCTGCTCGGCCTTGACCCGGATCTTCTCGCGCTCCTTGGAGAAGCGCTCGCTCAACCGCGAGGTGGCGCGGTGGCGGTAGGCATCGGCGATGGTGTTGAACCACAGCGCGACGAGGATGCCGATGGCGCCACCGAGCAGCGCGAACAGTGGCCAGGTGGTCTGCCAGTCGGTGCTCAGCGCGGTGTAGACCAAGAGTGCGGTGACTCCCTGCAGCAGGAAGATACCGATCAGGAATCGGATCAGGCTGCCAAGGCTGTGTGGAATGATGCTCATCAATCTCATCTGCTCAGGTTGTGAAGCCACGCGCGGGCGTGGCCCGACGAAGGATCCGTGCCTGCCCGACGGCCGCTCACCCCACCACCGACGACGGCGCCGCCACGACGGTCGCGGCGCGTGGTGTCGAGGGCGCTCGAGGTTCGATCCATTCGAGCCAGTCGGCCGGCGCCTCGTCGAGCAACAGGCGCAGCCGTTCGCGCAGCCGCTCCAGCGCCGCCGCGTCCTCGACCGGCCGATCGCAGGCATCGATGATGCCGTAGAGATACTCGGCGCCGACCCCGGAGAGGTCGATCAGCAACCGTGGCGCACCGACCTCGAGCGGCAACAGCTGCGGATCGGTGCTGGTCATCAGGAAGGGGCCGGCGCCGCTCTCGAGCCGGGCCGCCGGGCCCGGTCGGCCATGGCGGCGCAACGCACGGCCGAGCCGGTAACGCATCAGGTCGGAGAGTTCGGGGGCGAGTTGATCGACCAGCGCCATGTCGCCGGAGTCGGCATAGACCGGCACCAGGAAGGCATGCGCCTCGCGCCGCGGCTCACTCACGCCACTGGCGCTCGCCACATAGGTCTCGATGATGCGGAACAGCTCGCGATAGCGCTGCACGTCGGCGGCATCGAGCGCGCTGGTGCGTCCGAGCAGCACGAAGGTATAGAGGCCGTAGCCGGACTCGGCGCGCTCGAACAGCAGGTTCATCGCCACCGCCGTCTGGGTCTCGCTGGTCGGCGCGCCCGAGGGATAGTAGCGCATGGCATAGACCAGCGACTCGCGCAACGGCCCGTCGCTGGCATCGAGCAGCCGGGCGCGACGTTCGAGCCCCTCGGCGGCGGCCAGCTCGAGCGTCTCGCGCGCGCCCGAACCGGTGAGCATCAGCGCGCGCTCGAGCACCGGATCGAAGGCCGACTCCCCGCCCTGGGCGATCATCTCGGTGACGATCTCGCTGACCGGCGCACAGCCGCCGCGCAACAGCGCCTCGGCACCTTCCCCGGGCTCCACCCCGGAGAGATAGAGATCGGTGACCAGGGTGCTCAATACCGCCCCGGTGCCACGCCCATCCATCCCCGCGCAGCGCGTCTGCAACTCCTGGCGCAGACCGAGCGGGTCGGTGCTGTAGAGCACATGGGCCGACATCGACGGACGCGGCCCATCGGCACGCTCGGCGGCGAGCTGGGCACCCGGGGTGCGCCAGGGCGCCGCCCCCTGCACCGTGCCGCCGGAACCGGCGCAGCCGCCGAGCACCAGCAACAGCGCACCGAGCACCAGCAGCGACACCACGACGGCGCCACGTCTGCGAACTGACTGCGGATCGGGATTCGGCGTCGACATCGAGGGCACCCCCGCCCAGGCGGCACAAAGCCACCATGATAGCCGATCATGCCACGGGCTCCAGTACCAGCCGCCAGCCGCCAGCCGCCAGCCGCCAGCCGCCAGCCGCCAGCCGCCAGCCGCCAGCCGCCAGCCGCCAGCCGCCAGCCGCCAGTGAGTATGCGCCCCTGACGACGGCATTGCCTGCCATCACACGCGCTTGGTGCCAGCGCTTGGGGGCAGGCGGCCACTGGCGGCTGGCAGCTGATAGCTGGAAGCTGATAGCTGGCAGCTGACTTGCGACCGCTCCCGACGCGCGGCATCCTGTGGCCGATCGAGGCGCTGTCGTCGCCACCACATACGAGTCCACCGATGCAATCGACCACCAAGCCCTACGCCGAGTCCTGCGATCAGAATCGCGCCCCCATCCTCGCGGTGATCGCCCCGCTCTATGCCGGACGGCGCCGGTTGCTGGAGATCGGCAGCGGCACCGGGCAGCACGGGGTCCATTTCGCCGCGGCACTGCCCGAGCTGTGCTGGCAGTGCAGCGACCGCGCCGACGAGTTGCCGGGGATGCGTCAGTGGATCGGCGAGGCGGCGCTGCCCAACCTGCCCGAGCCGATCGCGCTCGACGTGCTGCGCGGTCCCTGGCCGACACCCGGGTTCGACGCCGCTTTCAGCGCCAACACCGCGCACATCATGCCGGTCGCGGCGGTCGCGGCGATGTTCAGTGGACTCGGCGAGGTACTCGCCCCCGGTGGGCTCTTCGCCCTCTACGGCCCCTTCCACGAGGATGGCCGACCGACCAGCGAGAGCAACGCCGCCTTCGACGCCTGGCTGCGCGCGCGCGACCCGGCGATGGGGGTGCGCGATCGCACCTGGCTGCTGGGGCTGGCCGAGGACAACGGCTTCGAGGCGCTGGCCGAACATGCGATGCCGACGAACAACCGCATCCTGGTGTGGCGGCGACACTGAACGAGGGGAGGAACATGGCCAAGGAGAAACACCCGGTCACCCAGGCGGTCAGGGCGCTGCGTGCCGCCGGCATCGCCTTCACCCCGCACTGCTACGACTATGTCAGCGGCGGCGGTACGGCGCAGGTGGCGGCGACACTCGGCGTCGACGAGCACCTGGTGGTCAAGACATTGATCATGGAGGACGCCGATGCGCGGCCATTGGTCGTGCTGATGCACGGCGACTGTCAGGTCGCCACCCAGCACCTGGCGCGCGCCATCGGCACCAAGCGGGTGCGCCCCTGCGCGCCCGAGGTCGCCGATCGGCACTCCGGCTACCGGGTCGGCGGCACCTCGCCGTTCGGGACCCGTCACCCGATGCCGGTCTATTGCGAGCGCGGCATCCTCGAACTGCCGCGGATCTATATCAACGGCGGCAAGCGCGGCTTCATCCTCGAGGTCGAGACCCGGGCCGCGCTCCAGCTGCTCCAGGCCCAGCCGCTCGACCTCGCGGTCGCGGGCTGAGCCCTCAGCGCCGGGCGAGCCGGCAGTGCGATCGCAACCCGCGCCGACGCCACCCGCGCAACAGCCCCCAGCCCGAGGTGCGATAGCGGGTCCCGGCACAGGGATCGAGCACGACCTCCGACCAGCGCTGCCGACGCAACGCGCGCAGCGGCGCGGCGAGCGCGGCATCACAGGCGACCAGGGCATCGGACCAGGCGCCAAGATCGCGCCCGTGCAGCGCCCGCCAGGGGCTCTCGTCATAGATCAGGACACCCCGCTCGCCGAGCGCTGGGTCTTGCAACCACTGGGCCGGGGTGCGGTGCCCCACCCCGGCCCAGTGTGCCAGCCCGTGGGTGAGCGGATGCTCGCCCACCACCAGGGCAGGCCCCCGCCCCGGCGCCGCCGGCAGCCGTCCCCCGCCCCAGGGCCAGAGTCCGTTGACCACCGGCTCGCCACGCGCCTCGCGGGCGCGATTGACCGGATCGGCGAAGAACAGCATCTGCACCTCGTTGAGCAGCCGGTTCCAGGCCAGCGCATCGTCGCCGCTGATCGCATCCGGGCTGAGCGCCTCGCCCATCACCCGATAGAGCGGCGTGGTACGCAGCGCGGGCGGCCGCGCCAGGCGTAGATACCAGCGCTGCGGGGTCGGCGCAACCAACTCCAGTCCGGCGTCGGCGAAGTGATCGTTGAAGCTCGCCACCAGCGCCGCGGCCTCCTCGGCGTCGAGTGCGAAGCGCTCGAGTTCGAAGAGCCGCAACCGCTCCATGTCCGGGCGCAGGTAGACCGGATCGGCATGCAGCCAGTAAGCGGCAGCGCCCTCTCCGGCGAGCAGTTCGGGGGCGTCGCCGAGCAGACACAAGGGCGCACTGGGCAGATCACAGCCTGGCTCGGCGGCGATGCCGAAGGCGGCGAACAGCGCGGCGAAAGGATCGCTGGCAACCCCGTCGACGACACTCGCACGTGCCAGCAGACGGTCGAGATTGGGCAGTATCGGAAAGGGCTCGGGACGTAGCGGCAGGGGGCCGAGCAGTCCCGGGCAGATCAGTTCCAGGGCCGTCACGACACCGCCAGCCCTCGCGCCAGGTCGGCCTGGATGTCGGCCACCGACTCCAGCCCCACCGCGACCCGCAGCAGCGACTCAGTGATACCGGCGTCGGCGCGCTCCGCGGCACTGAGTCGACCGTGGGTCGTGGTCGCCGGATGGGTGATGGTGGTCTTGGCATCACCGAGGTTGGCGGTGATCGAGATCATCCGCGTCGAGTCGATCACCCGCCAGGCCTCGGCGCGCGCACCGCGCACCTCGAAGGAGACGATACCGCCGCCGCTGCGCTGCTGGGTGCCGATCAGATGGTGCTGGGGATGCTGGGGCAGCCCCGGGTAATGGACCCGCGCCACCGCCGGATGGTCGTCGAGCCAGTGGGCGAGCTGCTCGGCGGCGCGTGTATGCGCCTGCATCCGCAGCTCGAGCGTCTCGAGCCCCTTGAGGAAGACCCAGGCGTTGAACGGACTCATCGTCGGGCCGGCGGTCCGCATCACGCCGAACACCGCCTCGCCGACCAACTTGCGATCACCGACCACGGCGCCACCGACACAGCGCCCCTGACCATCGAGATACTTGGTCGCCGAATGCACCACCACATCGGCCCCGAGTTCGAGCGGACGCTGCAGTGCCGGGGTGCAGAAGCAGTTGTCGACCACCAGCCGGCAGCCGCCTCGATGTGCGATCTCGGCCAGCTCGCGCAGATCGGCCATCTCGGTGAGCGGGTTCGAGGGCGTCTCGCAGAACAGCATCCGCGTCTTCGTCCCGATCGCCGCCTCCCAGGCGGCGGGATCGGAGAGCGGGACGAAGGTCGTCGCCACCCCGAAGCGGGCGAGATATTTGCTGAACAGCGAGCTGGTACTGCCGAACACGCTGCGCGAGACCACCACGTGATCCCCGGCCTCGAGGGTCCCGAGACAGAGCGCGAGGATCGCGGCCATCCCGGAGGCGGCGGCGACGCAACACTCGCCTCCTTCGAGCGCGGCCAGCCGCTCCTCGAAGGTCCGCACCGTGGGGTTGGTGAAGCGCGAATAGATGTTGCCCTCGGCCTCACCGGCGAAGCGCGCGGCGGCCTCGGCCGCGCTCGAGAAGACGAAGCTCGAGGTGGTGAAGATGGGCTCGGCGTGCTCGCCCTCGGGCGTGCGCCGCTGACCGGCGCGTACCGCACGCGTGGCAAAGCCCGGCGCCGCCGTGGCGCCAGCCGACTCCTCCGGGAGACCCGGATCAGACTGAGTTGTGCAGGTCAATGACACTCTCGCTGCGCGCTGAGCGCTGTTCCTTGGCGCCGTCGTTGCGATTGGCCTCGAGGGCGCGGAGGTATTCCGGGGTCACGTCCCCGGTCACATAGTTGCCGTCGAAGACCGAGGTATCGAAGCGATCGACATGGCTCTTGCCCTTCTTCTGCACCGCGTCGATCAGGTCCTCGAGATCCTGGAAGATCAGGCCGTCGGCGCCGAGCTCGGCACAGATCTCCGCCTCGGTGCGACCCGAAGCGATCAGCTCGCTGGCCGCCGGCATATCGATGCCGTAGACGTTGGGGTAGCGCACCGGCGGCGCGGCCGAGGCGAGATAGACCCGGTTGGCACCGGCATCGCGCGCCATCTGGATGATCTGCTGCGAGGTGGTGCCGCGCACGATCGAGTCGTCGACCAGCAGCACGTTCTTGCGGCGGAACTCCAGATCGATGGCGTTGAGCTTCTGGCGCACCGACTTCTTGCGCACCTTCTGCCCCGGCATGATGAAGGTCCGGGCGATATAGCGGTTCTTGATGAAGCCCTCGGCATAGGGCACGCCGAGATGGTTGGCCAGCTGCAGCGCGGCGGTGCGACTGGTGTCGGGCACCGGGATCACGACATCGATGTCATGATCGCCCCACTCGCGCTTGATCTTGGTCGCGAGCTTCTTGCCCATCCGCGAACGCGCCTTGTGCACCGAGATGTTGTCGATGATCGAGTCGGGGCGGGCGAAATAGACGAACTCGAACAGACAGGGCGAGAGCACCGGCTCGGCGGCGCACTGATGGGTGTGGAGCTTGCCGTCGAGGGTGATCAGCACCGCCTCTCCGGGGGCGACGTCACCGATCAGCTTGAAGCCGCTGGTATCGAGCGCGACGCTCTCCGAGGCGATCATGTACTCGTGACCATCGGCGGTCTCGCGATAGCCGTAGACCAGCGGACGGATGCCGTGCGGATCGCGGAAGCCGAGCACGCCGAAGCCCGGGATCATCGCCACCGCCGCATAGCCGCCGCGACAGCGCCGGTGCACCCCGGCCACGGCCTGGAAGACGTCCTCTTCCTCGATGTTCAGCTTGCCCTGGCTTTGCAGCTCATGGGCGAAGATGTTGAGCAACACCTCGGAGTCGGAGTCGGTGTTGAGGTGGCGCAGGTCGTCGACGAACAGGTCGCGCTTGAGCGCATCGGCGTTGGTCAGATTGCCGTTGTGCGCGAGCACGATGCCGTAGGGCGAGTTGACGTAGAAGGGCTGGGCCTCGGCCGAACTGGAGGCGCCGGCGGTGGGATAGCGCACGTGCCCCACGCCCATGTCGCCACGCAGCTGGATCATGTGCGAGGTACGGAACACGTCACGAGCCAGTCCGTTGTCCTTGCGCAGGTGCAAGCGCCCACCCTCGCAGGTGACGATACCGGCGGCGTCCTGGCCGCGGTGCTGCAAAACTAGGAGCGCGTCGTAAAGCGACTGATTAACAGGGCCCTTACCGACGATGCCGACGATCCCGCACATGAGGTCCTCGCGCGTCTGCCGCCACGGAGGATGACGACAACCGAAATTGGGTGGAATGGAAACGATCGAAATTACCCGATACGCCCTGCCCCCGCAACCCACAACGCCCAAGATCGGGGCCGGAGGGCGCATTCCAAGCCCGCCAGCGGCCAGCGGATTGAACCGCAAAGCCGCGAAGAACGCGAAGGGAAACGCTATTAGCTACCAGCCGTCAGCCACCAGCTTCCAGTAGGCGCTGTTCCTCCCGTCGTCGCCGCAAGACATCAGCCACTGCCGCCATATGGGCGCCACCCATCCCCACTGGCGACTGGCGACTGGCGACTGGCGACTGGCGACTGGCGACTGGCGGCTAGCGGCTAGCGGCTGGCGGCTGGTAGCTGGTCCCGCCCTCACCCGAAGCGGGCACCGAGCGAGGCCGGCAGGCGCTCGAGGATACGCTGGGCGATGCCCTCGAGGCCGCCGATCAGGCTCGAATCCTGCCACCAGGCAGATTCTGGCAATGGGGTCAGGGCGGCGAGGAATACCGCGAACGCCACGATCAGCACCCCGCGCAGCGTGCCGAACACCAGCCCCAGCAGACGATCCGGCAGCGCCAGGCCGACCCTCTCGGTGAGGCGCCCGAGGATGGCGCCGAGCACCGCGCCAGGCAGCAGCACCACGACCAGCAAGAGCGCGAAGGCCAGCGCCAGGGCGAGGGCCGGCTGTGCGACCCAGTCGGCGAGTACCGCGGCGAATGCGCGGTGCTGGGTCCAGGCGAACAGCAGGGCGATGACCCAGGCGCCGAGCGAGAACGACTCGCGGATCAGGCCCCGGGCGAGGCCGATCAAGGCCGAGAACAGCACCAGGCCGAGCAACGCCAGGTCGACCCCGGTCATCGCCGATGCGGCCTCAGGGGTAGCGCTGAATCAGGGTCTCGAGCCCCTGGCGATCGCGCAGCATGGTCGCGGCGCGCTCGGCATCGACACGATCGATCTCGGGACCGACGCGGACGCGGTAGTAGCGCTTGCCGTTGACCTCGGCCTGTTCGACGAAGGCCGAGTAGCCGGCGGCGCGCAACCGCGCCTCGAGCTCGGCGGCGCCGGCGGCGGTACCGAGGCTGGCGACCTGCACCACCCAGGAGGGCAACTGCGTGGCCGGCGCCTGCTGCTGACGCAGCTCTGGACGGGGCTGGACGCTCGGCGCAGGCTCGGGCTGCGGGCGGGACTGGCGCATCGGCTCCGGCTCCGGGACAGACTCCCGCGGCGTCTGGAAGGCAGCCTGAGGTTGGACCTGGGGCAGCGGCCTCGGCGCGATGACCTCGTCGACGTCCTCGTCGGGTGCCAGATAGGACTCGGAGCGGAAGCGATCGGCAAAGGGCGGCTGCTCGGGGATCGCGGCGGGGATCGGCTCGGGCGGGGTCAGCGGTGGTTGCTCGAAGAGCATGGGCACGAAGATCACCACCAGCGCGACGATTACCACCGCCCCTGTCAATCGTCTCTTGGCACCTTCACGCATGACACTTCACCCACGATAGCGAACGCAGCCGTCCGGCTGCGTGATGACTCGAATGGCACTCCCGGCCGAGGCGCGGGCCGGGACGCCCGCCCTGGCGAGAGTATATCAGCCGTGCCCGAGCACCCGCAGCGCCGCCCCGACGGTGGTGAAGGATCCACACACCAGCACGCAGTCCTCGCCCTCGCTGGCGGCATCGGCGCGCGCCAGCGCCTCCGCCGGGTCGACGCAGAGGCTACAGTCCTCGGCGGCGAGTCCGGCCGCACCCAGACGCGCGCGCAGCGTCTCGCGCGCCATGGCGCGGGCATCGTCGGTCTCGGTCAGGTACCAGTGCGTGACCTGATCGGCGAGCGCCGCAAACAGCGCCTCCGGCTCCTTGTCGGCGAGCATCGCCAACACCACCCGCACCGCCAGACCACGACTGGCGAAGGCGCGCAGATTGGTGGCCAGTGCGGCGGCGGCCTGGGCGTTGTGGGCGACATCGAGGATATGGCTCGGCGTCCCCGGCAACACCTGGAAGCGCCCCGGCAGGCGGGCGCGCCCGAGCCCCTGACGCAAGGCGTTGCGCGGGATCGGCAGGCGCTCGCGCAGGGCATCGAGCGCGGTGATCGCCGCGGCGGCGTTGTCGCGCTGGAACTCGCCGCGCATCGCCGGCAACGGCAGCGCGTGACGGCGACCATCGGGGCCCTGCCACTCCCAGCCGGCCTCGGCGCCGTGACGGTCGAACTCCACACCCAGCTGCAGCGGACGCGCGCCGCAGCCGAGCGCGGCCTCGCGCAGGGCCGCCGGCGCGTCGCGCTGACCGATCACCGCGGCGCGAGCGGGACGGAAGATCCCCGCCTTCTCGCGGGCGATGTCATCGAGACTCTCGCCCAGCCAATCGGTATGGTCGAGCCCGATCGAGGTCACCACGGCGACATCGGCATCGATCAGGTTGACCGCATCGAGCCGTCCGCCGAGCCCGACCTCGAGCACCACCAGATCGAGCCCGGCGCGCGCGAAGAGATCGAGCGCGGCCAGGGTGGCGAACTCGAAATAGGTCAGCGAGATCTCGCCCCGGGCCTGGTCGATACGGTCGAAGGCGCCGATCAGCGCGGCGTCGTCGACCGGTTCGCCGTCGATGCGGATACGCTCGTTGTAGTGCACCAGATGCGGCGAGCCGTAGGTGCCGCAGCGATAACCGGCAGCCAGCGCGGTGGCCTCGAGCATGGCCACGCAGGAGCCCTTGCCGTTGGTGCCGGCGACGGAGATCACCGGGCAGGCGAAGGGACCGTGCTCGAGACGCCGCCACACCGCGCGGACCCGATCGAGCCCAAGCTCCATCGTCCGCGGGTGCAGCGCGGCCTGCCAGTCGAGCCAGGCCTCAAGGGTGTCGAAGCGCATCGTCAGACCGGCACCACGGTACGGCAGTAGCGCGGCCGGTGGCCGAGGATCGCCAGCAGGTCGGCGAGCCGCTCGCGCAGATCGCGACGATCGAGGATCATGTCGATCGCCCCCTTCTCGAGCAGGAACTCGCTGCGCTGGAAGCCCTCGGGGAGCTTCTCGTGCACGGTCTGTTCGATCACCCGCGGTCCGGCAAAGCCGATCAGCGCGCCGGGCTCGGCGATGTTGATGTCGCCGAGCATCGCCAGACTGGCCGAGACGCCGCCCATGGTCGGGTCGGTGAGCACCGAGACGAAGGGCAGTCCACGCTCGCGCATGCGCCCGAGCGCCGCGCTGGTCTTGGCCATCTGCATCAACGAGAATAGGCTCTCCTGCATCCGCGCGCCGCCACTGGCGGAGAAGCAGACATAGGGCGAGGACTGCTCGATCGCCGCCTCCACGCCGCGCACAAAGCGCTCGCCGACCACCGAGCCCATGGAACCGCCCATGAACTTGAATTCGAAGGCGCTGGCCACGATCGGCTCGCCCTTGAGCTCGCCGCGCATGGTGATCAGCGCCTCTTTCTCGCTGCTCTGCTTCTGCGCCTGGGCGACGCGATCCTTGTACTTCTTCAGGTCCTTGAACTTGAGCGGATCGAGCGACTCGAGCTCGGCGCCGATCTCCTCACGCGAGTCGGGGTCGAGAAAGGCCTCGAGACGCTTGCGCGCGGTGAGACGGTTGTGATGGTTGCACTTGGGACAGACCTCGAGATTGCGCTCGAGCTCGGCACGATAGAGGATCGCCTGACAGCCCGGACACTTGGCCCAGACGCCTTCGGGCACGGCGCGCTTGTTGCTCGCCTCGGTGCGGATGCGGCTGGTGACCAGTTTCTCGAACCAGCTTTTGCTCTTGTCGACTGCCTGCTTCACGATGTTACCTGCTCGGGTCGGTTGGCGGCCGCGTCGGCAGCGTCGATGGCGCCACGCAGCTCGGCGATGAAGTCCCCAATGGTCGGCGCAATCGCCTCGGGCGTCTCGGCCAGCGCCTCGATCTGCTTGACGATGGCGCTGCCGACGATCACCGCGTCGGCAACGGCGGCCACCCGCGCGGCGGTCTCGCCGTCCTTGATGCCGAAGCCGACACCAACCGGCAGCGGGATGCGCGCGCGGATGGTCTCGACCTTGGCGGCCACCTCGTCGACATCGAGGTTGGCCGCCCCGGTCACACCCTTGACCGAGACGTAGTAGACAAAGCCCGAGGCGACCTCGCCGATGCGCGAGATCCGCCGCTCGGTCGAGGTCGGCGCCAGCAGATACACCAGATCGACCGATTCGGTCCGCAGCACCTGGACCAGCTCATGCCCCTCCTCCGGGGGCACGTCGACGATCAGCGCGCCGTCGAGCCCGGCCGCGGCGGCGGCGCGGGCGAAGCGCCCGTAGCCCATCACCTCGATCGGGTTGAGATAGCCCATGGCCACCACCGGGGTATCGGCATCACGCTCGCGGAACTGGCGCACCATCTCCAGCACGTCGCTGAGCGAGACACCGCGCGCGAGGGCGCGCTCGGTGGCGCGTTGGATCACCGGGCCGTCGGCGATGGGGTCGGAGAACGGCACCCCCAGTTCGATCAGGTCGGCGCCGGCTGCGACCATCGCATGCATCAGCTCGACGGTGGTCTCGGGACGCGGGTCGCCGGCGGTGATGAAGGGGATCAGCGCGGTACGATGCGCCGCGCGCAGCTGTTCGAAACGTGTCGAGATCCGGCTCATAGCGTCAACCCATCGAGTTTGGCGACCGTGTGCATGTCCTTGTCCCCGCGCCCGGAGAGGTTCACCAGGATGCTCTGATCGGCGCGCATCCCGGGAGCGATCTTCTGCACATAGGCCAGCGCATGGCTGGACTCGAGCGCGGGGATGATGCCCTCGGTGCGGGTGAGGTGGTGGAAGGCGTCGATCACCTCGGCATCGGTGACCGCGTCATAGCTGACACGGCCGCAGTCCTTGAGCCAGGCGTGCTCGGGGCCGACACCGGGATAGTCGAGCCCGGCCGAGATCGAGTGGGTCTCGATGATCTGGCCGTCGGCGTCCTCCATCAGATAGGTGCGGTTGCCGTGCAGCACCCCGGGGGTGCCGGCGCACAGCGGCGCGGCGTGACGGCCGGTGGCGATACCCTCGCCGCCGGCCTCAACCCCATAGATCGCCACCGAGGTGTCGCCGAGGAAGGGGTGGAACAGCCCGATGGCGTTGGAGCCGCCGCCGACACAGGCGACCAGGGCATCGGGCAGGCGCCCGGTACGCTCGAGCATCTGCGCCCGCGCCTCGCGACCGATCACCGTCTGGAAATCGCGCACCATCGCCGGATAGGGGTGTGGCCCGGCGACCGTGCCGATGATGTAGAAGGTGTTGTCGATGTTGGTGACCCAGTCGCGCATCGCCTCGTTCATCGCGTCCTTGAGGGTGCGCGAGCCGGACTTGACCGGCACCACCTCGGCGCCGAGCAGACGCATGCGATAGACGTTGGCCTCCTGGCGGGCGACGTCGACCTCACCCATGTAGACCACGCACTCGAGCCCGAGCCGCGCGGCGACCGTGGCGGTGGCCACGCCGTGCTGACCGGCGCCGGTCTCGGCGATGATCCGGGTCTTGCCCATGCGCCGCGCCAGCAGCGCCTGACCGATGGTGTTGTTGACCTTGTGCGCGCCGGTGTGATTGAGGTCCTCGCGCTTGAGATAGATCTGCGCGCCGCCGAGCTCGCGGCTCCAGCGCTTGGCGTGATAGAGCGCCGAGGGGCGACCGACATAGTCGCGCAGATCGGCGTCGAGTTCGGCGAGGAACTCGGGATCCTCGCGAAACCGCTCATAGGCCTCGCGCAACTCGTCGAGCGCATAGACCAGCGTCTCGGGCACGAAGGTACCGCCATAGGGCCCGAAGTGACCATCGGCGTCGGGCAGGTCGTAGTGCCCCTGGCTGGCGGCCCGCTGGCTCAGCGGACGCGTGCTATCGGCATCTGTCGCCATCTCTTACCCCTGTCATGAAGGCGGAAATCTTTGCGTGATCCTTGACCCCTTTCGACGCCTCGACGCCACCACTGACGTCGACGCCGAAGGGCCGCACCGCGGCGATCGCCGCGGCGACGTTGTCCGGTGCGAGACCACCGGCGAGCACGATCTCGCCGCGCAGCGCCTGCGGGATCCGCGCCCAGTCGAAACGCTCCCCGGTGCCCCCGGCGACCCCGGCGCGATAGGTATCGAGCAACAGCCCGGCGCCGCCGGCATAGCGCGCGCGCACCGCCTCGAGCACGATACCCGGGCGCATCCGCACCGCCTTGATCCAGCGCCGCCCGAAGGCCGCGCAATACTCGGGCGACTCCTCGCCGTGGAACTGCAGCAGCTCCAGCGGCACCTGGCGCAGGGTCTCGCGCACCCGCTCGGGGTCGGCGTCGACGAACAAGCCCACGGCGGTGACGAAGGGCGGCAACCGCTCGCACAGTGAGCGCGCCTGCGCGATGGAGACGGCGCGCGGGCTGTCGGGATGGAACACCAGCCCGACGGCGTCGGCGCCGGCGGCGGCCGCCGCGTCGATGTCCGCCGCGCGGGTCAGCCCACAGATCTTAACCCGGGTCCTGATCATGGCGTAAACCTCCCGGGGGCCTCAGTCCGCCGCCAGCCGCTGCAACGGCGTGCGATACACCGCCTGCGGCAGGGCGAAGTGTTCGGGATAGTCGGCGCGCACGAAAAACAGCCCCTGGGGCGGTGCGGTGACGCCACCGCGGGTACGATCGCAGACCTCCAGCAGTTCGCGGGTCCAACCGACCTCGGCCTCACCGCGACCGATCGCCACCAGCACCCCGGCGATGTTGCGCACCATGTGATGGAGGAAGCCGTTGGCACCGATACGCAGGACCACCAGATCGTCCTCGGCGTCGACCTCGAGATAGTGCACCCGGCGCACCGGGCTCTTGGCCTGGCAGGCCACGGCGCGGAAGCTCGAGAAGTCGTGCTCGCCGACCAGCGCGCGCGCGGCCTCGCGCATCCGCGCCAGGTCAAGGGCGTCGTGGACCCAGACGGCACGGTTGCGCGCGAGCGGCGAGCGGGTGCGACGCACCTGCAGCTGATAGCGATAGTGGCGCGCCACCGCGCTGAAACGCGCATGGAAATCGCCCTCGACCCGGTGCGCCCAACGCACCGCCACGTCGGGCGGCAGGTTGACGTTGGTGCCGAGCACCCAGGAGCGCTCGCTGCGCGAGGCGGTGGTGTCGAAGTGCACCACCTGCTCGAAGGCATGGACGCCGGTGTCGGTGCGCCCGGCGCACTGTACGCCGAGCGGATGATCGGCGACCCGCGAGATCGCCGCCTCGAGGCATTGTTGCACGGTGCGCACCCCGACCTGGGTCTGCCAGCCGTGGAAGTCAGAGCCGTCGTACTCGACGCCCATCACGATTCGTCCAGGCGTCACGCCGGTCTCTCTCCTGTGAATGGCTGCAGGGACACGGACGTGTCCCACCCCCGCCGCGCGGGGGCGATCGATCGTTTCATGCGCGCCCCGTCACCCCAGCTTGTCGAGGAGTTGACGAGCCTCCTGGCGCTGGTCCTCGCGGCCGTCGGCGATCACCTCTTCGAGGATCCCGCGCGCGGCCTCCTTGTCGTCCATGTCGAGATAGGCACGGGCGAGATCGAGCTTGGTGGCGTTCTCGTCCCACAGCCCGGAGTCCATCTCCCACTGCGAGAGCAGGAACTCGCTGGGGTCGGTATCAGCCACCGGCTTGACCTCGCCCCCGCCCGCGGGACGGGCAGAAGACTCGGGCGCGAGCGGCTGGGGCGTGCTCTGCGGCGCCAGGTCGGTATCGGAGAAGCCGTCGAGATCCTCCAGGGTCAGCATCAGCTCGGAGTCGTCGGCGGCGGACTTCGAGGCCGCGCCGGGATCGAGCGACGCCTCGGGGGCGGATGGACGCGAGGCCGCAATCCGCTCGCCACCGGCGCCATCGCCACGGGCGGGGGGCGGTGTCTTGGCCGCCGCAGGCTCCTCGAGATCGGTGTCGTCGAACAGCAGCGGCAGATCGAAGTCATCGTCCCTGGCCTCGGGCTCGGGCCGGGGCTTGTCCTCGGAGGGTGCGGGCGCCGGATCGGCGACATCCTCGAGATGCAGGGAGATCGACTCCTGCGAGGCCGATGGCAGGTCGAGCCCCGCCGCTTCGACATCGCCAGCCGACGGTGGCGCGGCCTCTGCACCGCTGCCGGCGGCAAGGGCCGAGTGCATCTCGAGCAGGCGCTGCCACCCCGTCGGATCGATGCGCTTGCCATCGGCGGCGCGACCGTCCTCGAGCAACGCCTCCAGGGCCGCGACATCGCGCGTGGCGAAGTACGCCTCGGCGAGCTTGAGCCGCAGATCCATCCGCTCCGGCGCGGCATCGAGTTCGCCGCGCAACAGCCGCACCGCCTCGTCATAGCGACCATAGGCGATATAGATATCGGCCTCGGAGAGCGGATCGGCCTCGTCGAGGGTCGAGTCGAACTGGGTGAGCGAGGAGAAGGGCGAGCCCGAGGCATCCTCGTCGGCCAGGGCCGACAGCTCCGCCGCCTCGCTGATCCGGGTGTCCTGCTCGGCGGTGCGACGCGCCGGCACGTCGAGCGGCTCGAACTCGGACTCGATATCCAGGGTCGAGACCAGCTCGGTGTCCTCACGCTGGCGCCGGCGTGAGGACCACCAGGAAAAGCCGATCAGCCCGAGCGCGGCGATCGCGGCGAATCCGGCCAGCGGCAACAGCAGCGCGTGCCAGAGCGAGTCGGACGCCTCGGGCGTCGGCTCGACGACTGGCGGTGGCGGCTGGCGCGGCGACTTGCTCGGCGCCGGCTCGCTGACGGTGGACGCCTCCCGCTCGCTCACCACGGGCGCGGACGCCTCGGTCGCTGCGGGCTCGGTCACGGGTTCAGGCGCAGCAGCGACCGAGGAGGCCATCGGTTCGGCGGCGGCCGTCGAGTCGCCATCGTCCACCGCCGTCGTGGCCGCCGTCTGCAGCCGCACCACCTCGGCATTGCGGGCGCGCAGCAGTTCCTTGATCTCGACGAGCTGGGATTCGAGCTCGCGGATGTGCGCGCGCAGCTCCAGCGTCTCCTGACGGGCGCTCTCGTGCGCCTGCATCACCGTCATCAGCTCTTGCTCGAGCGCCACCACTTCAGCCGAGCGCGCCGGCGATGAGGTGCCGCCGGGTTGCGCCTCGTCGTCACCACCGGGCATCTCGCCGACCTCGCCGGCGATCCTCAGCCGCGCCGGCTCGGGCGGTGGCGGCGCCAGGGGCGCGCGGTTGACCGACTCGCCCTGCATCGCCGCCTGGAACTCGGTCTGCGCGGCCGCCGGATCGAGTGCGAACAGCTCCTCGGCGGAGGGGATGGTCAGGGTCTCGCCGGCGACCAGACGGTTGATGTCACCGCGGATGAAGGCGTCCTGGTTGGCGCGATAGAGCGCCATCGCGGTCTGCGCCAGGCTCGCCCCCTGGGACTTGGACTCGAGCGCGAACTGCCACAGCCCCATCCCCTCGGGGACCGGGCCGACCTGGACGGGGAAGACCGAGGGATCGACGCCCTCGGGCAGCTCGATGGCGGCAGGCGCTGACTGCGGACTCGGCGCGGTCTGTTCGACGGGCGCGCGCGAGGGCGTCGGCGTGCGTGCGGGCCGCTCGGAGACCCGCGGCGCGGTGACTGCCGGGGCACGCGACGGGGTGCTCACCGGCGGGTCGAGGAGCACGGTATAGCCGCGCACCAGCTGACCCTCGGGCCAGGTGGCCGCGACCAGGAAGTCGAGATAGGGCTCGCGGATCGGCTCCCGACTGGTGATCCGGACGATCGGCAGTCCGCCCTCGCTGACCGCGGGTTCGAACTCGAGCTGGGTGAGATAGTGATACCGCTCGAGCCCGGCCCGATTGAACGCCTCGGCGGGCGCCAGCTCGATGCGTACCGTATCCAGGGTATCCGGGTCGACGTCGATGAGCGCGATGTCGCCCCGGAAGGGCTGGTTCAACGCCGAGTACGTCTGCAGGCCTCCCAGCCCGAGCGCACCCGCGTCGGTCACGACCAGGGTCAGCGCCAGGACCGACGCCAGAGTGAGATTGCGAGACATCGTCCTCCCTCATGCACCTTGTGCAGCGACGATCCGTCGGCCGGATCCCGAGCGACTCCCGACGGGCCGAACGAAATGACTCCCGACTATATCCGATCGGTCGACGCGCACCAAGCAAACATCCTTGATTTCAGGCACCCTGCGCGAGCAGGATCGTGAGCATCCGCCGCAGCGGCTCGGCCGCGCCCCACAGCAGCTGATCGCCGACGGTGAAGGCCGAGAGATAGCGTGGACCGAGGTTCATCTTGCGCAGCCGCCCCACCGGCACCTCGAGCGTCCCGGTGACCGCCGCCGGCGAGAGTTCGCGCATGGTGCGCTCGCGCTCGTTGGGGATCACCCGCGCCCAGGGATTGGCCGCGGCGATCAGGCGCTCGATCTCGTCGAGTTCGAGATCACGCGCGAGCTTGATGGTCAGCGCCTGACTGTGACAGCGCATCGCGCCGATACGCACGCAGATCCCGTCGATCGGCAGCGGCGCGGCGGGGTCGATGCCGAGGATCTTGTTGGTCTCGGCCTGGCCCTTCCACTCCTCGCGGCTCTGACCGTTGTCGAGCTGGGTGTCGATCCAGGGGATCAGGCTGCCGGCGAGCGGTACCCCGAAACTCTCGGTCGGGAAGGCCGAGCCCCGCATCGCCGCGGTCACGCCGCGGTCGATCTCGAGGATCGCCGAGCCGGGATCGGCCAGCTGCGGCGCGACTGACTCGTGCAGCGCGTCCATCTGCGCCAGCAGCTCGCGCATGTTGCGTGCACCGGCGCCCGAGGCGGCCTGGTAGGTCATGGCGCTGACCCACTCCACCGCGCCGGCGCGGAACAGCCCGCCGATGGCCATCAGCATCAGACTGACGGTGCAGTTGCCGCCGACGAAGTCACGCCGACCGGCGGCGAGCGCCGCGTCGATGACCTCGCGATTGACCGGGTCGAGGACGATGGTCGACTCCGGCGCCATGCGCAGCGCCGAGGCGGCGTCGATCCAGTAGCCGTCCCAGCCGCGCGCGCGCAGCTGCGGGTGGACGCACTTGGTGTAGTCGCCGCCCTGACAGCTGAGGATGACGTCCATCTCCGCCAGCGCGTCGAGCGAATCGGCGTCGCGCAGCGGTTGGGCACCCCGCCCCACATCGGGACCGGGCTGCCCGGCCTGCGAGGTGGAGAAGAACACCGGCTCGGTGATGTGCGCGAAGTCCCCCTCGGCACGCATCCGCTCCATCAACACGGAGCCCACCATGCCTCGCCAGCCGACGAAACCAACCCGTTGCATTGTTCTCACCCCACAGTCATCTGATCTGGATTCGCCCGCCGGGGCGGCGCGCCGGCATACCGACGCGTTCCGTCCCGACCGGCGTTCGGCGCGATCGGCTCAGGCGCGCAGCGCCGCGACCACCGCATCGCCCATCTCGGCGGTGCCGACCTGGCGCATGCCCTCGGACATGATGTCGCCGGTGCGCAGGCCCTGATCGAGCACCTTGGAGACCGCCGCCTCGATGCGATCGGCCGCCTCGCCCGCGTCGAGCGAGTAGCGCAGCATCATCGCCACCGAGAGGATGGTGGCCAGCGGGTTGGCGATGCCGCGACCGGCGATATCGGGGGCCGAGCCGTGGATCGGCTCGTACATGCCCTGGCCCTCGGCGTTGAGCGAGGCCGAGGGCAGCATGCCGATCGAGCCGGTGAGCATGGCCGCGCAGTCGGAGAGGATGTCGCCGAACATGTTGGTGGTGACCATCACGTCGAACTGCTTGGGCGCGCGCACCAGCTGCATCGAGGCGTTGTCGACATACATGTGCGAGAGTTCGATCTCGGGGTAGTCGGCGGCGGTCTCGATCGCCACCTCGCGCCACATCTCGGTGACCTCGAGCACGTTGGCCTTGTCGACCGAGCACACCCGCTTGCCGCGCTTCATGGCGATGTCGTAGGCAACGCGGCAGATGCGCTCGACCTCCGACTCCTTGTAGCAGAGGGTGTTGTAGCCGTAGCGCTCGCCCGACTCCAGGGTCTCGACGCCGCGCGGCTCACCGAAGTAGATGCCGCCGGTCAGCTCGCGCACGATCATGATGTCGAGCCCGGAGACCACCTCGGACTTGAGGGTGGAGGCGTCGGCCAGCTGCGGGTAGAGGAAGGCCGGGCGCAGGTTGGCAAACAGCCCCAGGCCGGCGCGCAGCCCGAGCAGACCGCGCTCGGGACGCTTGGAGAAATGCAGCGGCTCCCACTTCGGCCCACCCACGGCGCCGAGCAGCACCGCATCGGAGGCCTTGGCCGCCTCCAGGGTGGCCGCCGGCAGCGGATCGCCGCAGTCGTCATAGGCCGCACCGCCGACCAGGGCCTCTTCCATGGTCACGTCGATCGCGCCCTCGGCCTGCAGCGCGTCGAGCACCTTGATCGCCTCGGCGACGATCTCGGGACCGATACCGTCACCGGCGAGAACCAGAATCTTCTTGCTCAAGGGATTTCTCCGAATACTTGGACGATGGCCGCCCGAACGGCGGCCGTCAGGACCCGCCCGCGCCGCGACGGCGCGGGCGACCGGGTCAGATGAACAGCCAGGGCGCCTCGGCGCGACGGCGCTCCTCGTAGGCGCGGATGGTGTCGACCTCCTGCAGGGTGAGGCCGATGTCGTCGAGCCCCTCGATCAGCCGGTGCTTGTTGCCGGCGTCGATGTCGAAGGCGATGCGGGTGGCGTCATCGAGGATCAGCGTCTGACCGGGCAGGTCGACGGTGATGCGCAGCGCCTCGGGACCGGTCGCCTTGCCGAACAGGGCGTCGATCACCGGGGCCGGCAGCACGATCGGCAGGATGCCGTTCTTGAAACAGTTGTTGAAGAAGATGTCGGCGAAGCTCGGTGCCAGGATCACCCGCAAGCCGAAGTCGGCCAGTGCCCAGGGGGCGTGCTCGCGCGAGGAACCGCAACCGAAGTTCTCGCGCGCGAGCAGGATCTCGGCGCTGGCGTAACGATCGTCGTTGAGCACGAACTCGGGGTTGAGCGGACGGTTGCTGCAGTCCATCCCCGGCTCGCCGTGATCGAGATAGCGCAGCTCGTCGAACAGATAGGGACCGAAGCCGGTGCGCTGGATGCTCTTGAGGAACTGCTTGGGGATGATCGCGTCGGTGTCGATGTTGGCCCGATCGAGCGGCGCCACCACGCCGGTGAAGTTCTTGAACGCTTCCATCACAGCTCCCTCACGTCGACAAAGTGCCCGGTCACCGCGGCGGCGGCGGCCATGGCGGGACTCACCAGGTGGGTGCGACCACCCTGCCCCTGACGGCCCTCGAAGTTACGGTTGGAGGTCGAGGCGCAACGCTCGCCCGGCTCCAGACGGTCGGCGTTCATCGCCAGACACATCGAGCAGCCCGGCTCGCGCCACTCGAACCCGGCCTCGGCGAAGACCTTGTCGAGCCCCTCGGCCTCGGCCTGCTCTTTCACCAGACCCGAGCCCGGCACCACCATCGCCAGCTTGATGCCGGGGGCGACCTTGCGGCCCTTGGCGATCTCGGCGGCGGCGCGCAGATCCTCGATGCGCGAGTTGGTGCAGGAGCCGATGAAGACCTTGTCGGGACGGATGTCGGTAATCGCCATCCCCGCCTCGAGCCCCATGTACTCGAGCGCGCGACGGATGCTGGCGGCCTTGACCGCGTCGGCCTCGGCGGCCGGATCCGGCACCCGGCCGTTGATGTCGAGCACCATCTCGGGCGAGGTGCCCCAGGTGACCTGCGGCGCGATGCTGGCGGCGTCGATCTCCACGACCTCGTCGAACGCGGCGCCCGGATCGGTGACCAGGGTGCGCCAGTGCGCGGCGGCACGCTCGAACAGCTCACCCTCGGGGGCCAGCGGACGCCCGCGCATGAACTCCACCGTCTTCTCGTCGACGCCGATCAGCCCGGCGCGCGCCCCGGCCTCGATGGCCATGTTGCAGACCGTCATGCGCCCTTCCATGGTCAGCGCCTCGATCGCCTCGCCGGCGAACTCGATGACATAGCCGGTGCCACCGGCGGTGCCGATCTTGCCGATCACTGCAAGCACGATGTCCTTGGCGGTGACGCCCTCGCCGAGCTGGCCGTCGACGCGGATCAGCATCGACTTCGACTTGCGCTGGATCAGACACTGGGTGGCCATCACGTGCTCGACCTCGGAGGTGCCGATGCCGAAGGCCAGGGCGCCGAAGGCGCCGTGGGTGGCGGTGTGGGAGTCACCGCAGACCACGGTCGAACCCGGCAGGGTGAAGCCCTGCTCGGGACCGATCACGTGCACCACGCCCTGGCGCTGGTCGGACATCGGGAACTCGCGGATGCCGAACTCGGCGCAGTTGGCGTCGAGGGTCTCGACCTGCAGTCGCGAGACCGGGTCGGCGATGCCCTGGGCACGGCCACTGGTGGGCACGTTGTGATCCGGCACCGCGAGGTTCGCGGTGGTACGCCACGGCTGGCGCCCGGCCAGACGCAGCCCCTCGAAGGCCTGGGGCGAAGTGACCTCGTGGATCAGCTGACGATCGATATAGAGCAGTGCCGTGCCGGTCTCGTCGACGCGCACGACGTGCTCATCCCAGAGTTTGTCGTAGAGGGTCCTGGCGCCCATAGACTCTGTCCTCGGTGCGAACGGTGCGAAAAAGGGAATCCCCTAGAGTAGTCCGCTGAGGGGTAAAACTCAATTCTCACCATCGAGGTCACGCCCTTGCGCCCACACCGGCTCGATCTGGAAGGGTTCGTCGGCGATCGGATCGATGGTGATCCAGACCCCACCGATCGAGGGCGACCCCGGCACCTCGACACGTACCAGCCGGTCACCCGCCCCACCCTGCAGCGGTCGATCGTGACGCAGCCGGTGGGTGTCGCCGTGCAGCGCCAGCACCGGCCCGGGAAAGCGCGCCAGGGTCTCGGCGAGGGCCTCGCGCACCCAGCCCAGCGCCCGCGGGGCGCGGCGGCGCTCGAACAGCGGATCGACATGGAAGACCACCACCAGCGCATCGAGTCCCGCCACCCGGGCCGCGTCGGCCGCCTCGCGCAGCAACGCGCGATTGGCCGCGCGCCGCGCCGCCGACTCGGCCTGTGCACGCGGCTCGGCCCGGCGCGCGCCATCGTGACTGCCGACCACGTGCAACACGACGAACATCACCCGACGATGAACGAAGCGGTAGAGTTCGGGATAGTCGGGCGTTGCGGCCCGGGCGCCGAGCTGCCCGAGCCGCAGCACGGCTGGGTCTTCAAAGAAGAGCGCGCGCACCCGCGCGAGCCGCTGCAACGGATCGTGGCCGCCGGCCAGCAGACGATGGCAATCGGTCCATTCGTTGTCGCCCGGGGTGTAGACCACCGGCACCGGCTGTGCCGCGAACAACCCGGCGATCCCCGCCAGCTGGGCGTCGGTGCACGGCTGCGAGCCGCTCTTGATGTCACCGACATGGATCAGAAAGGGGCTGCCCTCGGCAGCGGCATGCGTGAACAGCGCCCGCAACCCGGCCAGCTCGGACCCGCCGTAGGGGAGATCACCGACGGCGAACACCCGCCAGGGCGCGGCACCCGCGGCGAGCGGCAGCCACAGCGCCAGCAGGGTACAGAGCAGTGTCGTACGCATCTTCATCAGGACTCCTCGGGCATGGAACGGCGCAGCAGCGGCTGGATCTCCGATCGTGCTCCCCGGGCGGGCGGCGATCCGCGTAGAATCGTGCCATGGATACAACCGATCCCACACCCTATGCCGACCTCGGCCCCGACCGCATCCTCGATGCCATCGAGTCGGTCGACCTGGTCCCCGACGGGCGCATGCTCGCGCTCAACAGCTACGAGAACCGCGTCTACCAGATCGGTCTCGACGAGACCACGCCGGTGGTGGTCAAGTTCTATCGCCCCGGTCGCTGGAGCGATGCGGCGATCGCCGAGGAACACGACTTCGCCACCGAGCTGGCAGAGCGCGAGATCCCGGCGATCGCGCCGCTGCGTATCAAGGGGGAGACGCTGCACCACTTCGCCGGACACCGCTTCTCGGTCAGCCCGAGACGCGGCGGGCGCGACCCCGAGCTCGACGACCCCGAGGTGCTGGAGTGGGTCGGGCGCTTCATCGGCCGCATCCACGCCGTCGGCGCCACCCGCCCCTTCGCGCACCGCCCGCGACTCGACATCGACGCCTTCGGCACCGGCCCGCGCGTGTTGCTGCTCGATCAAGAGTGGATCCCCGCCGAGCTGCGCGAGACCTACACCGAGGTGAGCGCCAGCGCGCTCGCGGCGGTCGCCGAGTGCTACGCGCGCGCCGGACGGGTACGCGAGATCCGGCTGCACGGCGACTGCCATCGCGGCAACCTGCTGTGGACCGACGCCGGACCGCACTTCGTCGACTTCGACGACGCGCGCAGCGGCCCGGCGGTGCAGGATCTGTGGATGCTGCTCTCGGGAAGCCGTGCCGAGCAGAGCCGACAGCTCGCCGACGTGCTCGCCGGCTACGAGGACTTCTGCGATTTCGACGTGCGCGAGCTGCACCTGGTCGAGGCGCTGCGCACCCTGCGCCTTATCCACCACGCCGCCTGGCTGGCGCGGCGCTGGCAGGACCCGGCCTTTCCCGCCGCCTTCCCCTGGTTCGCCACCACGCACTACTGGGAACAGCACATCGCCCAGCTGCGCGAGCAGCTCCTCGCCATGGAGGCCGGACCACTATGGCCCGCCTGAACACGCCAAGCCCCGTGGTGAAGACGAGCGCCTGCCCCTGCGGCAGCGGCAAGGCGCTCGCAGAGTGCTGCGGGCCTTATCTGGCCGGGGAGGCGCACGCCGAGAGCGCCGAGCGGCTGATGCGCTCGCGCTACACCGCCTTCACCCTGGAGGCGTACGATTATCTGCGCGCCACCTGGCACCCCGAACACTGCCCGAGTGATCTCGGCCCCGACGATCCGCCACCGCGTTGGCTCGGACTGCGCATCCTCGCCAGCAGCGCCGGCGGCCCCGACGACGACCAGGGCACGGTCGAGTTCGTCGCCCGCTACAAGATCGGCGGTCGCGCACATCGGCTGCACGAGCGCAGCCGCTTCATCCGGCTCGAGGGACACTGGGTCTATGTCGACGGAACCTTTCCCGCGACACGCACGACGAACTGAAACACCGCCGGGCATCGCCCGGCCCCGATCATCCAAGCCAGAAACACCGAGGAATCAGACATGAGAGACGATCACCGACGACCGACCCGCGAAGAATTCACGGTCGCCGGCGGCGCGCTGGTCGACAAGATCAAGGAACTGGTGCGCCAGGGCAACGTCAGACGGCTGATCGTGCGCCGCCCCAGCGGCCAGATCCTCACCGACGTCCCGCTCAATGCCGGACTCGGCGTCGCCGCGGCGCTCACCCTGATCGCCCCGGTGCTCACCGCGCTCGGTGCCATCGCCGCGCTGCTCGCACAGTTCCGCATCGAGATCGAGCGCGACCCGGGCCAGCCGCGCGGCCCCTACCCCGACGACCGTCGCTAGTCACCCCGCCCCGGCGGCACCGGCCGCGACCGCGGCCGATCATCTGTATCAACGAGAAACCGGAGGTTCACGATGAAGCAGATCAAGCAGACCGAGGACTATGTGATCTACCAGAAGCGCACCGGGCGCTATGCCGTGCGCGACCCACGCGAGAAGCGCTGGATCAACGGCGAGGCCAAGGAGACGATCCTGCGCACCGAGCAGCTCATCCCCGCAGCCGGCGCAACACGCCAGACGGAGCGCGCCGACTGACCGCGTCGCGCCCCCGGGGCGGGACTGCCCGGGGCGCGCGTTTGATCGTATGATGTCCGTCGAACCAGCGAGCAGCAAGATCTCGACGCGCTCGTACCGGCACGACGGACAATCAGCAAGACGGCATGATTAAAAAGATCCGTATCGATCAGCTTCGCCCGGGGATGCACATCCATGATCTCAACTTCGGCTGGACCGATCACCCCTATGTGCGCAACGACTTCCTGATCGAGGACGAACAGTCCCTGGCGCAGGTGCGCAGCCTCGGCATCCGCGAACTCTACATCGACACCGACAAGGGGCTCGACGTCGCCAGCGCACCGAGCCGCCTGGAGGTCGAGGCGGCGCTCGAACGCGAAATGGTCGAGGTCGCCGACAACTCCCCGGACCCCCATCAGCCAACCACCCTCGAGGACGAGCAGGAGCAGGCCCGCAAGGTCCACCGCGAGGCCAACCAGCTGATTCGCGAGCTGATGGAGGACGTACGCCTGGGTCGTCAGATCGACGTCGAGCGCACCGACCCGGTGATCAGTCGCATGGTCGGCTCGATCTTCCGCAACCGCGACGCGCTGCTCGGGCTGACGCGGATCCGCCGCATGGACCGCTACACCTTCGAGCACTCGGTCAACGTCGCCGTGCTGATGACCTCCTTCGCCACCACGATGAAGCTCTCCCCCGAGCTGGTCCACCAGATCGGCGTCGGTGCCCTGCTCCACGACATCGGCAAGACCCTCACCCCCCCCGAGGTGCTCAACAAGCCCGGACGACTGAACGCCGCCGAGGTCGAGATCATACGCGGTCACGTCGTCGACAGCCGCGACATCCTCGCCCGCGCCCCCGGCATTCCACCAGTGGCCCTGGCCGTCGCCGCCGAGCATCATGAGCGCATCGACGGCAACGGCTACCCCGACGGCAAGATCGGCGACCAGATCAGCAGATACGGACGCATGGCGGCGATCGTCGACGTCTACGACGCCATCACCTCCGATCGCGTCTATCACAAGGGCATGGACCCTCACCGGGCGCTACGCAAACTGCTCGAGTGGAGCAGTCATCATCTCGATGCCGGGCTGGTGCAACACTTCATCCGCTGCGTCGGCATCTACCCGGTCGGCACCCTGGTCCGACTCAAGAGCCAGCGCCTCGCGGTGGTGGTCGGTACCGGGCGCAGCGGCGTGCGCCACCCCAAGGTACGTCTGGTGCTCGATATCCAGCGCCGCCGTTATCTTCCACCCGACGAGCTGGACCTGTCCGATCCCGCGATCGAGGCCGAGGAGTCGATCCTCAGCGCCGAGCCGCCCGAACGCTGGGGCATCCGCCCGGAGGACCTGCTGCAGCCCCTGCCATGAACGCTGGCATGCAGTCCGACCTCGCGACGAACAATGGAGACTGTCCACGGTGATCAAGAAGATCGCGATCGACCAGCTGCGCCCCGGCATGCACGTCCATGACCTCAACTTCGGCTGGTCCGACCACCCGCTCGCGCGCAGCGACTTCCTCCTTGAGGATGCGCGCGCGCTGGCGCAGATCCGCAGCCTCGGCATCCGTGAACTCTACATCGACACCGACAAGGGCCTCGACATCGCCGACGCCCGCACCCAGAACGAGGTCGAGCAGGACCTCGAGCAGGAAATGACCCAGGTTGCACTCGCCCAACCGCCCGAGCAACCGCCGACTCCGCTGGCTACCGAACTCAGACGCGCCCGCCCGCTCCAGCGTCAGGCCCTCGAGCTGATCCGTCGCGCCATGGAGCAGACCGGACGGGGCCAACCACCCGAGCTGCCGCCGCTGACCGAGTTGATCGAAGCGTTGATGGACTCGCTCGAGCGCAATCGCGACGCCCTGCTCGGTCTGACCCGGGTCCGACGCATCGGGCGCTACACCCTAGAGCACTCGTTCAACGCCGCAGTCCTCACCATCGCCTTCGCCCGCACCCTCGGACTCGAACGCGCCCATACCGCCGAGATCGCGCTCGGCGCCCTGCTCCACGACATCGGCAAGAGCCTGATCCCGGAGGGGATCGTCAACAAACCAGGCGCACTCACCGATGACGAGCTCGCCCTGGTGCACGCTCATGTGCTGCACGCCCACGAGCTGTTGCGCACCCTCCCCGGCATGCCCGAGGCCGCGCTGAGGCTGATCGCCGAGCACCACGAACGCCTGGACGGCTCGGGCTATCCACGCGGACGGCGCGGACTGGAGATCTCGCGCCAGGGGCGGATGGCGGCGATCATCGATGTCTATGACGCGATCACCGCCGACCGGGTCTACCAGACCGGCCTTGAGCCACACCTGGCGCTGCGCAAGCTGCTCGAATGGAGCCGTTTCCACTTCGACGCCGACCTGGTCCAGCGCTTCATCCGCTGTCTCGGGATCTATCCGGTCGGCAGCCTGGTGCGACTCGACAGCGGCCTGCTCGGCGTGGTGGTGGGCGGCGGGCGCAAGGGACCCTTGCAGCCCGTGGTTCGGGTGTTCATGAACGCCAACCAGCGCCGCAGCGTGGCGCTGTACGATCTCGATCTCTCCGCCCCCGGGATCGGCGACCGGATCAGCGGTATCGAGTCGCCCGCCCACTGGCGCATGCGCCCCGAGGTGGTCCTGCTCCACACGCTCGGCTAACCCGCCCGTCCACAGGAGACCGCACCATGCCCAACCGCCAGCACCCATTCGCCCGGATCCCGCTCGCGCTCGCCCTCGGCGGCGCGCTCCAGGCCGGCGCCGCCGATGAGTTGCGACTCGACGACAGCGCCCGCGAGGGGCTCGGGGTGACCATCTACAACGAGGACCTGGCGCTGGTACGGGACCGGCGCCGGGTCGAGCTTGCAGCGGGCGAAAACCGCATCGCCTGGCGCAACGTCTCGGCCGAGATCCGCCCGGAGACGGCCCTGCTCTCCGCACCCGAGGGCGGCGGCACACTGCGACTGCTGGAACAGAACTTCGACTACGACCTGCTCACCCCCGAGAGCCTGCTGCAGAAGTACGTCGGACGCGAGATCGAGGTGGTGCGCACCGACGCCGAGGGCGAGCGTACCCGTGAACGTGCCCGGGTGCTGGCGGCCAACGGTGGCGTGGTGCTGCGCTACGACGATCGTATCGAGACCGAGGTGGTCGGCCACCTGATCTATCCCGACGTCCCCACCGACCTGCGCGATCAGCCGACCTTGGTGCTGCATCTCGAGACCGAGGCGGCGGGCGAGCGCGCGCTCGAACTCTCCTATCTCAGCGGCGGGCTGTCCTGGCGGGCCGACTATGTCGCCGAGCTCGACCCCGAGCACAACGGTCGCATGACCCTCAACGCCTGGGTCACGCTCGACAATCGTAGCGGCGTGGCCTATCGCGACGCCCGTCTCCAGCTCGTCGCCGGCGAACTCAACCAGGTGCGCGAGCGCGTCAGCGCGATAAAGTCCATACGCTTCGGGGTAAACATGGCCGAGGATGCCATGCCCGCACGCGAACAGCTCGACGCCTATCATCTCTACACCCTGCCCCGGCGCACCGATCTGCTCAACAACCAGACCAAGCAGGTCGCGCTGTTCGCCGCCGAGGCGATCCCGGTCGAGCGCCTGCTGGTGGTGAACGGACGACAGCTCGGCGCCCGCAACGGCGACGGCTGGAGTCGCCTGCCGGTGCGTACCACCCTGAGCTTCGTCAACGACGCAGCGGGACCGGACATGCCGCTGCCGCGCGGGGTCATCCGAGTCTATGCGCAAGACAGCGACGGACAGGCCCAGTTCGTCGGCGAGGACGCCATCGACCACACGCCCACTGATCAGCGTGTCACCCTGACCCTCGGCGAGAGCTTCGACGTCACCGCCCGGCGCCGCCAGACCGACCTCGAACGGATCGGCGACGACACCGTCGAACTCGGCTTCGAGCTTGAGCTGGCCAACGCCCGGGACACGGCGACGACGGTCGAGGTGCGCGAGCGCATCTCCGGCGACTGGCGCATGCTCGACGAGAGCGCCGACCACACCAAGGCCGCCGCCGACCTCGCGGTGTGGCGTTTGGAGGTGCCCGCCGAGGGACACACCACCCTGACCTGGCGGGTCCGCATCGAGCGCTGAGACAGACCAGCACCCAAGGCAGACGTTGGGTTGCCGAAAACGGCAACCCAACCTACGAAGGCTCGGCGATCAGCGATCAGCGATCAGAAGATTGAACCGCCAAGATACCGTCTTGCCCGTCAATCGCCGATCATGCACACCAACCTCCCCGACTGGAGGCTGGAAGCTGATCGCTGGAAGCTGGTTCGAACCGCCAAGGCGCCAAGAGCGCGAAGATGAAGAAAGGCTTCCAGCCGCCAGCCTCCAGTGAGGGGGCAGGGTTGTCTCGTCGCGTCGCGGTTGACCGCAAACCGACACTGGAGGCTGTTTGCTGAAGGCTGGTCGCTTTCTTCGTGTCCTTTGGGTCTTTGCGGTTCAATCCCCTGGCGGCTGGGTCAAACGTCGAGCATCAGCTTGCGCGGCTTGCGCATCCCGGCGATCTTGCACGCCTGCTGGCCGTAGCCGCGCGGGAACAACCGATAGAGCGCACGGCGGGTCGCCTGCTCCGCGCCCCAGAGATCGCGCATGTGCGCGAGCACCCGCCGCGCCTCGGGGACCGACTCGGTGCGTTCGAAGCGCTCACGCACGAAGCGCACGATCTCCAGCCGCGAGGCGTCGAGCTCCAGCCCATCCTCGGCCGCAAGCGCCTCGGCGAGCGCCGGCGTCCACATCGCGGGATCGAGCAGATAACCCTCCTCGTCTCGCGCGATCCCCTCCAACAGCCCAGAATCCGAACCCTGCATCTCCCCACCCTCCATCCAACGCCCGAACCCTGGAGATGGGGCCAGAAGAACCCGGACCACAAGGACTCAAGCGAGCGGTCAGCCCCAGCGGCGCTTCGATCCAACCGAAGCCGCAGGGCACGCCGCGCTGGCAACTGATCGCTGCAGCCCTTCGCGCCCTTCGAGGCTTTGCGGTTCAATCCTGCTGGCGGCTGGCGGCTGGCGGCTGGCGGCTGGCGGCTGGCGGCTGACTTGACACCCCCACCCCGGGCGGCGAGAATCGCGGCCCACTCCGAGGGGAGTAGTCTCCCGCGCAGCGCGCGGGGCATCCGTCAACAGACTTGGCGATCGCCATGGCGGATGCGGCCCGACGGGCTTGACGAGACCTCGAGCACGAACGCGACGGCCAATGGGCCGGGCGCGCGTCATCGTGTTCGAGTCTTGTGCCTGCGCCCGGCCCCGAGGATCCCATCCGATGTCACCTCCGACGACCACGGCCCAGCGCCGTTCACCGTCACCGCGCACCGCCACGCCCCAAGCGATCGAGGGATACGCAGCGGCATGATCGATACCACCATGATCTCGACCGATGGCGGCACACTGTTCGCCACATTCGCGCTGGTCGCACTCGCCGAGATGGGCGACAAGAGCCAGCTGGTGTGCATGGCGCTCGCCGCCCGTCACCGTCACTGGCCGGTGCTGTTCGGCGCACTCGCCGCCTTCCTGTTGCTCAACACCCTGGCGGTGCTGTTCGGCGCCGCGCTCACCCAGTGGATCCCCGACCAATGGCTGGCCGCAGCGGTCGCACTGCTGTTCGCGACCTTCGGGGTCATCGCGCTACGCACCACCGAGGACGAGATGGAGAGTGACGAGAAGACGGTGCAACGCTCCGGGCACAGCATCCTGGTCGCGACCTTCCTGCTGCTGTTCCTCGCCGAGATGGGCGACAAGACCCAGCTCGCCGTCGCCGGTATGGCCACTACCCTGGCACCGTTGCCGGTGTGGATCGGCGCCAACCTGGCGATGGGCGTGACCGCCGCGCTCGGGGTCTTCGTCGGCTGCCGATTACTCACACGGCTGCCGATCGTACTGGTACATCGCATCTCCGGTGCGTTCTTCCTGGTGCTCGCCGCGGTGGCTGCGACCCAGGTGTTCTGAGCCGCTCAGGCGGCCAGCCAGCCGCCGCGATAGCGCGCCAGGGTCAGACCCTCGGGGTCGATCGCGGCGGCTCGGCCGAGCATCAGATCGGCGATCAGACGCGCCGACCCGCAGCTCAGGGTCCAGCCGAGCGAGCCGTGTCCGATATCGAGATAGAGCCCCGCACAACCGCTCTCGCCCAGGATCGGCGGGCCGTCCGGGGTCATCGGGCGCAGCCCGGCCCAGGGCTCGGCCTGACGCGGATCGGCGGCCTCGGGGAAGAGGTCGACGAGCACCCGTCGCAGGGTCTCCAGGCGTCCGCTTCGTAGCCGCAGGTCCATGCCACAGAGTTCGGCGGTGCCGGCCACCCGCAAGCGGTTGCCCAGCCGGGTCAGCGCGACCTTGTTGGTCTCGTCCATCAAGGTCGAGCGCGGCGCGGCCTCGGGATCGAGCAGCGGCAGGGTGAGCGAATAGCCCTTGACCGGATGGATCGGCGCGCGGATGCCGAGCGGGCGCAACAGCCGCACCGCGTCGAGTCCGGCAGCGAGCAGACAGCGATCGGCGACCAAGGGCCCGGCGTCGGTCTCGACCCCGGTGATCGCGCCGTCGCGGACACGCAGCGCCTCGACCCGCACCCCGTAGCGGAACTCGACCCCGAGCCTGGTCGCATGGCCCGCCAATGCCTGGGTGAAGCGCAGACAGTCGCCGGTCTCGTCATCGGGGAAGCGCAGACCACCGGCGAGGCGATCGGCGACCCGGGCGAGCGCGGGCTCGTGACGGACGCAGCCCTCGACATCGAGCAGCTCGCAGCGCAGCCCGCTACGTTCGAGGATATCGCGATCGCGCCGCGCCTGATCGAACTGGGCTGCCGAGCGCAGCAGTTGCAGGGTCCCGCCCTGGCCGGCGTCGTAGTCGATCCCGATCTCGGCACGCAACTCGCCCAGAGCGATCCGGCTGTACTCGGCCAGGCGCAGCAACCGCGCCTTGTTGCGGGCATAGTGACGCGCGCTGCAGTTGCCGAGCGTCGCCGCCATGAAACGCAGCATCGCCGCGTCCAACCGTGGTCGCACCCGCAGCGGGGCGTGCGGGGTGAGCAGCCAGCGCAGCGCCTTGAGCGGCAGACCGGGCGCAGCCCAGGGCGCGGCATAGCCGGTCGAGACCTGACCGGCATTGGCATAGCTGGTCTCCAGACCGGAGCCGGCACAGCGCTCGAGTACCGTCACCTCGGCACCGGCGCGGGCAAGTTGATAGGCGGCGGTGGTACCGATCACGCCGCTGCCGATGACCAGGACACGCATCACTCATCCCTCCTTGGGTACCCGGAAATCAGCGTGGTCATACGCTGATCCCGACGCCCAATTGTTGAGGGTCGGGGAGGATTGGCGAGGATCAAGGGGGACAACAGCGGGGATGAGCGGCCTGATCAATCCGGGTCAGTCGAGTACCTCGAGGTTTCCGGTCTCGATATAGACCAACTGCCCGGCAATGTTGGTCGCACGCTCTGCGATCCGTTCGAGATGTTGTGACATCCACAGCAGCGCCACCTGATCGGCCGCACTCGCGGGATCTGCGCGCAATGCCGCGATAATGTCGACATTTATCGAATCCAGGTCGCGATCTATCGCGAAATAATCTGTTTCTGAAGCAGAGGAGATGGCCTTTGCGGCGCCCTGCGAATAGCCATTGAGCACCTCATCGAGCAAGCGTCTGCTGTTCTCGCCCAGATCCAAAAGAGAGGCGAACGCCCGGGAATCTGGGTTCCAACCCGGATGTCTCAGCAGCAATCGCCCGAGATCGGCGGCGTGATCGGCGATACGTTCGAGTTCCGAGACCATCTCCAGTGACACGCCAACCAGTCGCAGATCGCGGCCGGCCGGTCGGTGTGCGGCGAGGATCAACAACGCCTCCTGTTCGAGCGCGCGCCGCGCGTCATTGATCTGCTGATCCGCCGCGATCAGGGAGCGCGCTCGCTCCAGATCGCGTGTACGCAAGACCTCGAGCCCCTCGACCACCATCCCGGCAACCCGCTCACCCAGTTCGATCATGGACTCGCGCAGACCATCCCGTCTGTCCTCGATCAGCGATCGTCGATCCAGCATCACCTTACCCCGCCCTTGCCATCTCGTTGCATAGGAGCAATCTACGCCCAGGGCATGACTGGTCGATGACCGCGAGATGACAGCAGCCAAGCTACAATCCCCAGTCGATCAGTCAAGCGAAACCACGACACATGGATCTCATCGATCAAATCGCCGAACGTCATATCGAACGGGCACGAGCGCGAGGAGAACTCGACGACCTGCCCGGCAGCGGCAAACCACTGCCGACAGAAGACCTCGCCATGGTCCCCGAACACCTGCGCGCCGGTTACCGTCTGCTCAAGGGGGCGGGGTTCATCCCGCCAGAGATCGAGACCCTGCGCCAGATCCGCGACACCGAGGCGCTCATCGCGCGGGTCGAGGATCCACAGGCACGCGCCGAGGCAGCCAGACGCCTCAGGCTGCTCGAAACCCGACTGAGCGAGGGACGCGGACACGGCCTCAATGCCGTCACCCGGATGCAGTACCAGGATGCGCTGAATCGAGCATTCTCCGATCGTGAGGGGGATTGAAGGCCAGCGACCAGCGGCCAGCGGCCAGCGGCCAGCGGCCAGCGGCCAGCGGCCAGCGGCCAGCGGCCAGCGGCCAGCGGCCAGCGGCCAGCGGCCAGCGGCCAG
>NZ_SMDC01000013.1 GCF_004343155.1 Marichromatium gracile | reverse complement strand
CTTTGCGGCAAGGTCCAGGCCTTCAGTCGCAATCGAGCTGCCTCAATCTCGCGCGGTGGGAGCTAACCACCACGGGGTGGCAAGATACAAGCCGCCAAGGGCGCGAAGGGATTCAAGCGGCCAGCCATCAGCGGCCAGCCGCCAGTGGAGGGACGGCCTCGACGATAGCGCCACTCACCATTCACTGTCAGCGACCGGTTGGCGTACGTTTTCGACCAACACTCGAAGACAGGCGGCCACTGGCGGCTGGAGGCTGATCGCTGGCAGCTCTTCTCCCCTTCGCGCCCTTTGCGGCTTTGCGGTTCAATCCGCTGGCGGCTGGCGGCTGGCGGCTGGCGGCTGAAAGCTGGCGAAGGCGGTCTCAGCCGAACCCGTGACGACTGAGGAAGTCGCGGGTGATGCGCTCGCCCTCGCCCGCGGGTGCGGCGGCCTGTTCGCCGAGCACCAGGCGTTCGAGATAGCGGGCGATCAGGTCGACCTCGAGGTTGACCCGGCTGCCGGCGCGATAGCCACCGATGATGGTCTCCTCCAGGGTGTGGGGGACGATGTTGAGTTCGAACACCGCGCCCTCGACACGATTGACGGTGAGGCTGGTGCCGTCGATGCAGATCGAGCCCTTGGGCGCGATATAGCGCGCCAGCGCGTCCGGGGCGCGGATGCGCAGCCGGGTCGAGCGGCCGTCGGCGCCGACCTCCAGCACCTCGCCCAGGCCGTCGACATGACCGCTGACCAGATGACCGCCGAGCGGGGTCGAGAGGGTGAGCGCGCGCTCCAGATTGACCGCGCCGCCCTGCCCCAGCGCGCCCAGGGTGGTCAGCGACAGGGTCTCGCGCGAGACATCGGCGGCAAAACGCGCGGCCCCCAGCTCGACTGCGGTCAGACAGACACCGTTGACCGCGATGCTGTCGCCGAGCGCGGTCGTGGAGAGATCGAGATCGGCGGTATCGATATGCAGCCTGACATCGCCGCCGCGCGGCTCCTGGCGCGCGATACGCCCGACGGCCTGGATGATTCCGGTGAACATGACGGACTCCTCAGCGATGACGCGCGACGGCGTCGAGGTTGACTCGGGGGACGAGGCGCCACCGACGCCGACGCTAGCGCGCCGACGGGCGCAGCAACAGGCGCAGATCGGGGCCGATGCGACGGACATCGACGAAGGCCAGCGCGAGCCGATCGGCCATCTGCTCGACACCGGGCAGGCGCGCCAGCCCGCGGGCGCAGTCACCCATCAGGTGCGGGGCGAGATAGACCACCAGCTCATCGACCAGCCCGGCGGCGAGCGCCGCCCCGGCCAGGGTCGGACCGCTCTCGATCAGCGCCTCGTTGACCTCGCGTCGTCCCAGCTCGGCGAGCAGCGCGGCGAGATCGACGCGCCCGTCGGCACCGCCGCAGACCAGCGTCTCGGCGCCGGCGGCAACGAGCGCGCGCTCGCGCTCGGGGTCGGGCGTCGCGCCGACCACCAGGGTGGTGCCGGGCAGCCCCAGCATCCGCGCCGTCGGCGGCGTGCGCCAGCGGCTGTCGAGCACCACCCGCAGCGGCTGCAGCACCGGATCGCCGGGCATCAGCCCGGGCAGCGCCTCGGGGGCGAGCCGGACGTTGAGGCTGGGATCGTCGGCGAGCAGGGTCTCGACCCCGGTGATGATCGCGCCGCTGCCCGCACGCAGCCGCTGCACGTCGGCGCGCGCCTGCTCGGAGGTGATCCAGCGGCTCTCGCCGTCGGCCATCGCGGTCCGGCCATCGAGGCTCGCGGCGAGCTTGCAGCGCACCAGTGGACGACCCGCGCGCATCCGCTGCACGAACCCCGGGTTGAGCGCCTCGGCGGCGGCGGCCTGCACCCCGACCAGGGTGGCGATGCCGGCGGCCTCGAGCCGGGCGATGCCGCGCCCCGCGACCCGGGGGTTGGGATCGACCATGGCGCAGACCACCCGACCGACGCCCGCCTCGACCAGCGCATCGGCGCACGGCGGGGTGCGACCGTGATGGCTGCAGGGCTCGAGGGTGACATAGACGGTGGCGCCGCGGGCACGCTCGGCGGCTGCGGCCAGGGCGTGGCGCTCGGCGTGCGGACCGCCGGCGCGTCGGTGCCAGCCCTCGCCGACCAGCACCCCGTCGCGCACGATGACGCAGCCGACGCGCGGGTTGGGCGCGGTGCTGTAGCGTCCCTGCTCGGCCAGACGCAGCGCGTGCGCCATCCAGGCCTGATCCGTAGGCGTGACCTCAGTCGGTGTCGCCATCATCGTCATCCGCTGCCACCGTCGCGCCGACCGGCTCGCGCTCGAGCCGTTCGATCTCGGCGCGGAAGGCGGCCACGTCCTCGAACTTGCGATAGACCGAGGCGAAACGCACGTAGGCGACCTGATCGAGCCCACGCAGCTCGTCCATCACCAGATCACCGAGACGCATCGAGTCGACCTCGCTCTCGCCACAGGACATCAGGGTGCGACGGATGCGCGAGAGCGCGGCCTCGATCTCGGCGGTACCGACCGGGCGCTTCTCCAGCGCCCGCATCATCCCCGAGCGCAGCTTATCGGGATCGAACGGGACCCGGGTACCGTCGCGCTTGACGATCCGGGGCAGGTTGAGTTCGGCGCGCTCGTAGGTGGTGAAGCGCTCCTCGCACACCACACACTTGCGCCGCCGGCGCACCTGATCACCCTCGTCGAACAGTCGTGAGTCGACGACCTTGGTGTCATGGGCACCACAGAATGGACAGCGCACGCTCTAGCCCTCCGACGCCGGCGCGGGGCCGGCGTCTCGATCGGCGCGCGCCGGGACGCCCTGCGACGCCCCGCGCACCGCCATCAGCAACCGTAGACCGGGAAGCGGCGACACAGCTCCACCACCTTGCCCTTGGCCGCCTCGATTGCGGCCTGATCGCCACGAGCGTCGATCAGGTCGCACATCCAGCCGGCGAGATCACGGGCCTCGGCGACGCCGAAGCCACGGGTGGTGATCGCCGGGGTACCGACGCGGATCCCGCTGGTGACGAAGGGCGACTGCGGGTCGTTGGGCACGGCGTTCTTGTTGACGGTGATGTTGGCCGCGCCGAGCCAGGCGTCGACGTCCTTGCCGGTGAGCCCCTGGGCGATGAAGCTGACCAGGAAGAGGTGGTCGTCGGTGCCGCCGGAGACGACGTCGAAGCCACGCGCGATGAACACCTCGGCCATGGCGCGGGCGTTGTCGACGACCTGCTGCTGATAGGTCTTGAAGGCCGGCTCGAGCGCCTCCTTGAAGGCCACCGCCTTGCCCGCGATCACGTGCATCAGCGGACCGCCCTGGGTGCCCGGGAAGACCACCGAGTTGAGCTTCTTCTCGATCTCGGGGTTGGACTTGGCGAGGATCAGGCCGCCACGCGGACCACGCAGGGTCTTGTGGGTGGTGGTGGTGGTGACGTCGGCGATGCCGACCGGGCTCGGGTAGACGCCGGCGGCGATCAGACCGGCCACATGGGCCATGTCGACCATCAGATAGGCGCCGACGGCATCGGCGATGTCGCGGAAACGCTGCCAGTCGACCACGCGCGAATAGGCCGAGAAGCCGGCGATGATCATCCGCGGCTTGTGCTCCTGGGCCAGACGCTCGACCTCGGCGTAGTCGATCTCGCCGGTGGCCGGATCGAGACCGTACTGCACCGCGTTGTAGATCTTGCCCGAGAAGTTCGGCTTGGCGCCGTGGGTGAGGTGACCGCCGTGGGCGAGGCTCATCCCCAGCACGGTATCACCGGGCTGGCACAGCGCCTGGAAGACCGCGGCATTGGCCTGCGAGCCCGAGTGCGGCTGGACGTTGGCGTAATCGGCGCCGAACAGCGCCTTGGCGCGATCGATGGCCAGTTGCTCGACCACGTCGACATGCTCGCAGCCGCCGTAGTAGCGCTTGCCCGGATAGCCTTCGGCATACTTGTTGGTCAGCACACCACCCTGCGCCTGCATCACCAGCGGGCTGGTGTAGTTTTCCGAGGCGATGAGCTCGACGTGCTCTTCCTGGCGACGCTCCTCGTCCTGGATAGCAGCCCAGAGCGCTGGGTCGTAATCACTGATCTGCAACTTGGTATCGAACATGATGATTATTCCGGGCAATGCAAAACGGGTTAGTTTAACGGATGATCGGGCCGCGCGTCGCGCCTTTGGAAACAAAAAGACACCCGACGCCACCCGGCGTCACCACCGCGATCGGCCAGATCGCGGTCGTGTCGTTTAGAATGGAGATCGATCGAACGCCGGAGACGCGCGTGCGTCTCACCCAACCCCGGGACCAGATAAAGACCATGACCGATACCATTCATAACGTCGACCAAGCCGAGATCAGCAAGTTCGAGGAGCTCGCCTCGCGCTGGTGGGATCCCGACAGCGAGTTCAAGCCCCTGCACGACATCAACCCGCTGCGTCTCGACTACATCGAGCGCGGCGCCGACGGGCTGGCGGGCAAGGAGGTGCTCGACGTCGGCTGCGGCGGCGGCATCCTCTCCGAGAGCATGGCGCTGCGCGGCGCCAAGGTCACCGGCATCGACATGGGCGCAATGCCGCTGCGCGTGGCCGACCTCCACACCCTCGAGACCGGGGTCGAGGTCGACTACCGCCAGGTGCCGGTCGAGACCCTGGCCGCCGAGCGCCCGGCGAGCTTCGATGTGGTCACCTGCATGGAGATGCTCGAACACGTCCCCGAGCCGGCCTCGGTGATCGATGCCTGCGCGCGGCTGGTACGCCCCGGCGGCAAGGTGTTCTTCTCCACCCTCAACCGCACCCCCAAGGCCTATCTGCTGGCGATCGTCGGCGCCGAGTACGTGATGGGCATGCTGCCGCGCGGCACCCACGATTATTCGCGCTTCATCCGCCCCTCCGAACTCGACGCCTGGGTGCGCCGCACCGCGCTGCGCACCACCGACCTCAGCGGCATGACCTACAACCCGCTGACCAAGACCTACCAGCTCGACGCCAGCGACCTCAGCGTCAACTATCTGGTGAGCTGCGTGCGCGACGACGCCGATGCCTGAGCCGGTGCGCGACGCAGCGGTACTGTTCGACCTCGACGGCACCTTCGCCGACACTGCCCCGGACATGGCCGCCGCGCTCAACCGACTGCGCGCGGCCCACGACCGGGCGCCGCTGCCGCTCGCCGAGATCCGCCCCTTCGTCTCGCACGGCGGGCGCGGCATGCTCGAGGTCGGCTTCGGGCTGCGCCCCGGGGACAGCGACTACGAGCCGATGCGCCGCGCCTTCCTCGATCGCTATGCCGAGGCGCTGGTGCGCGACACCGCACCCTTCCCGGGGATGGCCGAGCTGGTCAGCGCCCTGGAGGCGCGCGCCATCCCCTGGGGGATCGTCACCAACAAGCCGGGCTATCTCACCCGGCCGCTGCTCGAATGCATCGGCTATGCCGAGCGCGCCGCCTGCGTGGTCTGCGGCGACACCACGCCCACGCCCAAGCCGCACCCGCGCCCCCTGTTCCACGCCTGCGAGCTGCTCGGGGTCGACCCCGAGCGCTGCTGGTACCTCGGTGACGCCGAGCGCGACATCCAGGCCGGGCGCGCCGCCGGCATGGGCACCCTGGTCGCCCTGTTCGGCTATCTCGGGGCACACGACGACCCCGACGGCTGGGGCGCGCACGGCGCCATCGATCACCCGCTCGCGCTGCTCGACTGGCTGCCCGAAACCCCGACATGAGCGTGACCATCGCAGAGACCGCGTGGCGCTTCCCCAACGACGCCACCCCGCTCGGCAGTGCCCGCTACTACGCCCTGCGCTTCGCCCCGGCGACGCATCGCGATGCCCTGGCGCTGCTGGTGCTGTGGCACGCGCGGCTGCGCGCCATCCCCGGCGCGGTCTCCGAGGCGCGGATCGGGGCGGCCAAGCTCGACTGGTGGCGCGAGGAGATCGAGCGCTGCGCCAGCGGCGCGCCGACCCACCCGCTCGGCGCGCCGCTGGCGGCGCTGATCGCCGAGCAGGCGCTGCCGCTCGAGCCCTTCATCGAGGTGATCGCGCACCAGGACGCGCGCCTCGCCGCGCCCTGCCCGCCGCACTTCGCGGCCCTGGCCGCGCACGCCGAGACCGACCTCGGCGCACTGTTCGAGCTGCTCGCCCGCTGCGAGGGCGAGCGCTCGCCCGAGTCGCTGCGCGAGGCACGAGCGCTCGGCGCCTATTGCCGGCTGATCGCCGGGATCCGCGACGGCGGCTGGTGGTGGCGCCGCGGCCAGCTCGACTTCATCAGCGCCGATCTGCTGCCGAACGACCCGGAGCGGCTGCCCGAACGACTGCCGACGCTGCTCGCGACCACCGCCGCGCGTGCCGAACAGCTGCGCGCCGAGACCCAACGCGGCACCTGTCGCGCCCGCAGCGTACGCATCCGCGCCCGTCTCGCCCGGGTGCTCACCGCAGAACTCGCCGCCAGCGACTATGCCGTGGTCGACCAGCGCATCGCCCTGCCCCCGCTGCGCAAGCTCTGGCACGCCTGGCGCGAGCAACGGCGCTGAGCCATACCGGCAAGACGCAATGCCACGGGCGGCGTCTTGCCGCATCATTCGCATCCATCGACCCGGGCGCCGCAAGCGCTCGGGGCGGACCCAAACAGTCAGCGAGAGACACGACCCATGGAACAACAGAACCAACCACTCCAGGACCGCGTCATCCTGGTCACCGGCGCGCTCGAGGGCATCGGTCGCGCCGTCGCCATGGCCGCCGCCGAGGCCGGCGCCACCGTGGTGCTCTCGGCGATCGACGAGCACGAACTCGATCCCGTCTACGACGCCATCGAGGCGGCCGGGCACCCGCAGCCGGCGATCCTGCCGATCGACCCCGAGGCGGCCACCGCGGATGACTACATCGCCGTGGCCAACATCCTCGGCGACACCTTCGGCCGGCTCGACGGGCTCGCCCACTGCGCCGCCTTCACCCCCTACCTCAGCCGCATCGACGACTACGACGCCGAGGACTGGGAGCGGGTGCTCAAGGTCAACCTCACCGCCCCCTTCATGCTCACCCAGGCCTGCCTGCCGCTGCTGCGCGCCGCCGCCGACCCCTCGGTGGTGTTCACCAGCGATCGCGTCGGCCAGACCGGCAAGGCCTACTGGGGCGCCTTCGCCGCCGCCAAGTTCGGCCTCGAGGGGCTGATGCAGGTGCTCGCCGAGGAGACCAGCGAGGCCGGCCAGATCCGCGTCAACAGCATCGACCCCGGGGTGGTGCGCTGCGCCATGCGCGCGACCCTCTATCCCGGCGAGGACCCGATGCAGCACCCCGCCCCGGAGAGCGTGGTCGAGCCCTATCTGCGCCTGCTCGGCCCCGCCGGGCGCGGCATCACCGGGCAGCGCATCCAGGCCCAGCCGACGGCCTGACGGGATGCGGTGATGAGCAAGACCCACCCGATCGAGGGGCTCTACGACCTAGTCACCGGCGACGAGGACGCCCGTGTCTGCAAGGACATCCCCAGCGCCTCGTGCAACGATCAGCCGCGCAACTTCTTCGTCTATCTCGGCGCCAACCTGATGAGCAAGGTCGCCGACGAGCTCTCCAGCGCCAAGCTGATCCTGCCCTGGCTGTTCGGCTATCTCGGCGCCCCCGGGCTGCTGGTCGGCCTGCTGGTACCGATCCGCGAGGCCGGCGTGCTGTTGCCACAGCTGGCGGTGGCCGCCTACATCCGCCGCCTGCCGCTGCGCAAGGGGGTGTGGATCCTCGGCTCGGTGCTCTCGGCGCTGGCCCTGGCGCTGATGGCCGTCGCCGCGCTGACCCTGGAGGGCGCGCTCGCCGGCTGGACCATCATCGCGCTGCTGGTGGTCTTCAGCCTGGCGCGCGGGCTGTGCTCGGTCTCGGCCAAGGACGTCCTCGGCAAGACCGTCTCCAAGTCCAGGCGCGGCAACCTGATGGGGCTCTCTGCGGGGATCGCCGGGCTCGCCACCCTGGCGCTCGGTCTCTATCTGCAGTTCGTCGCCGACGCCCACGCCAATATCCTGATCTTCGTCGCCCTGCTGCTCGGCGGCGCGCTCTGCTTCCTGCTCGGCGCCCTGGTGTTCCGGTCGATCCGTGAACAGCCCGGCGCCACCGAGGGCGGCGGCAACGCCATCGCGACCGCGCTCGAGAGCATCGGTCTGCTGCGCAGCGACGCCGACTTCCGCCGCTTCGTGATCGCCCGCTCGGCACTGCTGAGCGTCGCCCTCGCCCCGCCCTTCTACGTCCTGCTGGCACAGGCGCAGAGCGGCGGCGACCTCTCCGGCCTCGGGCTGCTGATCATCGCCAACGGTATCGCCGGCAGCCTCAGCGCACCGCTGTGGGGACGGCTCGGCGACCGCTCGGCGCGTCTGGCGATGGCCCTCGCCGCCGCCCTGGCCGGCGCGACCGGGCTGCTGACCTGGGCGCTGGCGACCAGCGCCAGCCCGCTGCTCGCCGACCCGCTGGCCTTCGCCGGACTCTTCCTGGTGCTCGGCATCGCCCACGCCGGGGTGCGGCTCGGCCGCAAGGTCTATCTGGTCGACATGGCCACCAGCGAGACCCGTGCGGCCATGGTTGCGGTCAGCAACACCGTGATCGGCGTGGTGATGCTCGCCGGCGGCCTGATCGGCGTGCTCGGCGACTACTACGGCGCGGCCAGCGTGATCCTCGCCCTCGCCCTCGGCGCGCTGTTCGCCGCGCTCTACGTCATGCGGCTACGCGAGGTCTCGGAGCCTGACTGAACGTGGCCACCGGCCGGAAAGGTTGAACCGCAAAGCCGCAAAGGGCGCGCAGGAGAAAAAAGCCTCCAGCAGTCAGCCTCCAGTCGCCACGGGCGAGCGCCCTCGACAACAGCACGGCTTGGGCGCCAGTGTTTGAGGACAGACAGCCGCTGGCGGCTGGTCGCCGTCAACCTGAACCGCTTCGCGTGCTTCGCGGCTTTGCGGTTCAATCCGCTGGCGACTGGAGGCTGGCGGCTTATTCCCCTTTGCGTCCTTGGTGTCTTCGCGGTTCAATCCCCTGGTAGCTGGTAGCTGGTAGCTGGTAGCTGGTAGCTGGTAGCTGGTAGCTGGTAGCTGGTAGCTGGTAGCTGATCGCCGGCACCTTGAACCGCTTCGCGTTCTTCGCGGCTTTGCGGTTCAATCCACTGGAGGCTGGAGGCTGGAGGCTGGAGGCTGGGGGCTGGAAGCTGGAGGCTGAAAAATTCCTTATGCTCGACAGACCGTCATCGGAGCGCTGGAGGCATCATGTCCCGATCCCGTCACCTGCGACTGCTGGTGATCGCAGCATGCTGTTGCGCGCCGGTACGGGCGGAGGTCTATCGTTGCGAGGACGAAACCGGGGTGCGCTATCAGCAATCGCCTTGCGAGCGTGGCGAGCACGCGCGCCGGATCGAGACCGAGCCGGTCGACCGCACCGAGGCCGCGGCCTCCGAGGCACGCGCCGCACGCATCCGCGCGCAATTGGAGCAGGAACGCGCGCGCGATCGCGCCGAGGCCGAGGAGCGCCGGGCGCGCAAACTCGAGGAGCGACGCGTCGAGGCCGAGGAGCGCCGCGCGGCGGCGGCCGAGCGCCGCGCCGAGATCGAGGCGGCACGTCCGACGGCCCCACCAGCGATCTACCTCACCCCACCGCCGCATCGCCCGCCACCCTGGGTGCGACCACCCCACCCCCGACCGGAACCGCCCGAACCGGAACCCGAGACCAAGCCCGGCTTTCGGCTGACCCCGCACCCGGGATAGTACGGCGAGACGAAGCAGCCAGCAGCCAGCAGCCAGCAGCCAGCAGCCAGCAGCCAGCAGCCAGCAGCCAGCAGCCAGCAGCCAGCAGGATTGAACCGCAAAGATACCGTCTTGTCCGTCAACCGCCGACCATGCAACACCAGCCTCCCCGACTGGAGGCTGGAAGCTGATCGCTGGAAACTGGTTCGAACCGCAAAGCCGCGAAGCGCGCAAAGTACATGATGTGTGATGTCGGCGTGAGGCCACAGGCGGCGCGGGTCCGTACCCACTGGTGGCTGATCGCTGGCGGCTTATTCCCCTTCGCGTCCTTTGCGGCTTTGCGGTTCAATCCGCTGACGGCTTTCCCCCCGCCCCGATCACTCCGTCTCGAGCAGTCGCTTGACCGGGCCGAAGCCGCGGCGGTGGGTGGGACAGGGGCCGAGGCGCTGGAGGGCCTCGATATGGGCGCGGGTGGGATAGCCCTTGTGGCCGGCGAAGCCGTAGCCGGGGTAGTCGCGCTCGTAGTCGAGCATCAGCCGGTCGCGCGCGACCTTGGCGATGATCGAGGCGGCGGCGATCTCGGGCACCAGCGCATCACCGCCGACCACGGCGCGCGCCTCCAGCCCCGCGGGCAACTCCGGGCAGCGATTGCCGTCGACCAGCACCAGACCGGGGGCGGTGGCGAGCCCCTCGACGGCGCGACGCATCGCCAGCATCGAGGCGTGGAGGATGTTGAGTGTCTCGATCTCCTCGACGCTGCCCCAGGCCAGCGACCAGGCCAGGGCGCGCTCGCGGATGGCGTCGTAGAGCGCCTCTCGGCGCTTGGCGCTGAGTCGCTTGGAGTCGTCGAGTCCGGCGATCGGGCGACTGGGGTCGAGGATCACCGCGGCGGCGGCGACCGGGCCGGCGAGCGGGCCGCGGCCGGCCTCGTCGACGCCGGCGGTGAGGACGGGGGCGGTCATCTCGGGGTCTCTCCGATCAGGTCGAGCACTGCGCGCGCGGCCTCGCGGGCGGCGTCGCAGCGCAGGTCACGGTGGATACGGGCGTACTCGCGCTCGATCTCGGCGCGGCGCGCGTGATCGTCGAGCAGCTCGAGCAGCGCCGGGGCGAGCAGCTCGGCGCGACAGCGCGACTGCACGAACTCGGGGGCGAGTTCGCGCCCGGCGAGCAGGTTGGCCATGGCGATGTGCGGCACCTTGACCAGCCCGAGCTGCTTGACCAGGTGATAGGTCAGCGGGTGGAGACGGTAGCCGACCAGCATCGGCCGCCCGAGCAGCAGCGCCTCGAGGGTGGCGGTCCCCGAGGCGGTGAGCACCACATCGGCGGCGCTCATCGCCTCGCGCCCCTGGCCCTCGAGCAGGGTCAGGGGGAGTTCGGGGGCGCAGCGCTGCAGCTCGGCACGGAAGCGCTCGCCGACCCGGGCGTTGATCAGCGGCACCACGAAACGCAGCTCGGGCCGCGCGGCATGGGCCGCGCGGGCGGTCTCGATGAAGGGCGCGGCGAGGCGCTCGACCTCGCCCAGACGACTGCCCGGGAGCAGCGCCACCAGCGGCGCCTCGGGGTCGAGCCCGAGCTCGGCGCGGGCGGCTGCGCGATCGACCTCGAACGGGATCTCGTCGGCCAGCGGGTGACCGACATAGCGTGCCGGCACGCCGTGCTCGCGCAGGAAGCGCTCCTCGAAGGGGAAGATGCTGAGCATCAGGTCGACGGCGCGGCGGATCCCCTTGACCCGCCCCGGTCGCCACGCCCAGACGGTGGGGCTGACCAGGTGCACGGTGCGGATGCCGGCGTGCCGCGCGCGCCGCTCGAGCCCGAGGTTGAAGTCCGGGGCGTCGACCCCGATCAGCACCGCCGGGCGCTCGCGCAGCATGAAGCGCAGCAGCTCGCGACGCAGCCCGAGCAGCTCGCGCAGCTGGCCGAGCACCTCGGTCAGGCCCATCACCGAGAGCCGCTCCATCTCGAACAGGCTCTCGCAGCCGAGCGCCTGCATCCGTGGTCCGGCGACACCGACGAAGCGCACCCGGGTGTCACCGAGCTGGCGTTGCAGCTCGCGCACCACGGCGGCGCCGAGCAGGTCGCCCGAGGGTTCATTGGCGACGATGCCGATGGTCAGCATGACAGAGGACTCCGCGAGGGGGCGCGACCCGAGGTCAGCGCACGATGCCGCGCGCGCTGGCGGCGATGAAGTCGATCAGTGGGCGCAGCTCAGGGGTCTCGGTGGTCATCGCGGCGATGCGCTCGAGCGCCTCCTCGCGTCTGAGTCCGGCGAGATACAGGCTGCGATAGGCGCGCTTGATCGCCTGGATGGCCGCCGGCTCGAAACCGCGCCGACGCAGCCCCTCGCTGTTGATGCCGTGGGGCGCTGCGGGATGACCGCCGACGGTGACATAGGGCGGCACGTCGCGCCCGAGCACCGAGCCCATGGCACAGAAGCTGTGGGCGCCGATGCGGGTAAACTGGTGGACGATGGTGAAACCGCCGAGGATCGCCCAGTCCTGCACCTCGACATGACCGCCGAGCGAGGCGGCATTGGCCATGATCACGTCGTTGCCGATACGGCAGTCGTGGGCAACGTGGGTGTAGGCCATCAGCAGGTTGTCGTCGCCGATGCGGGTGACGCCCTGGTCCTGAACGGTGCCGCGATGGATGGTGACGAACTCGCGGACCTGGTTGCGATCGCCGATCTCCAACCGGGTCGGCTCGCCGGCGTATTTCTTGTCCTGCGGATCCTCGCCGATCGAGGTGAATTGGAAGATGCGGTTGTCGCGCCCGATCCGGGTCGGCCCGCGCACCACCGCGTGCGGACCGATCCGGGTCCCGGCGCCGATCTCGACCTCGGGGCCGATCACCGCGAAGGGGCCGACCTCGACCCCGGGGTCGAGGCGGGCGCCCGGGTCAACGAGGGCGCTGGGATGGATCAAGCAGTGAAGTCCCGGGCGGTACACATGATCTCGGCGGTGGCGACCACCTGGTCATCGACCCGGGCCTCGCCGTCGAACTTCCAGATGCCACGACGCACCGGACCCAGTCGCACCTCCATGATCAGCTGATCACCAGGCTCGACCGGGCGCTTGAAGCGGGCCTTGTCGATGCCGACGAAGTAGTAGAGCGATTTCTCGCCGACCTGTTCGGGACGTGAGGCCATCGCCAAGAGCCCCGTGGCCTGGGCCATGGCCTCGACGATCAGCACGCCCGGCATCACCGGACGCACCGGGAAGTGGCCGGTGAAGAAGGGCTCGTTGATGGAGACGTTCTTCATCGCGATCAGATACTCGTCGACCTTGTAGTCGAGCACCCGATCGACCAGCAGGAAGGGATAGCGATGCGGCAGCAGACTCATCACCTTGTGGATGTCCATCATCTTGCCCGCTTCCTGCATCTGCGCGGAATCCGCCACAACCTGAGATCCCGCCATTAGCAACCCCCCTGCCCTGTTGTCTGTTTCATTGTTTCGATGTGTGTCTCTAGCTGTTTGATTCGGCGCGTCAGCTCGTCGAGATGTCTGAAGCGCGCCACGTTACGCCGCCAATCCGCGCTCGGCATCGCCGGGACACCGCTGCTGTAGAGCCCGGGCTCGGGGAAGGAGCGGGTGACCATGGCCATCCCGGTGAAGTGGACGTTGTCGCCGATCTCGAGGTGGCCGGCCATGCCGACGGCACCGGCGATGGTGCAGTTGCGTCCGATCCGGGTCGAGCCCGAGATCCCGGTGTTGGCGGCGATGGCGGTATTGTCGCCAATTTCGACGTTGTGGCCGATCTGGATGTGATTATCCAGCTTGACCCCGTCGCCGATCCGGGTGTCGCCGATCGCACCGCGATCGACCGAGGTGTTGGCGCCGATCTCGACGTCATCGCCGAGCACCGCCCGCCCGACCTGGGGGATGCGCTCCCAGCGCTCGCCGTCCTTGGCGAAACCGAAGCCCTCGCGTCCGATCACCGCGCCGGGATGGAGCAGCGCCCGCGCGCCGACCACCGCACCCTCGCACAGGGTGACCCGGGCGACCAGACGCGACTCGGCGCCGATGCGCACCCCGCGCCCGATCACGCAGCTCGGCCCGACAAACACCCCGGGACCGATCTCGGCCTCGGCCTCGACCACGGAGAGCGGGCCGACCCAGGCGCTGGGATCGATCCGCGCGGCGGGGTCGACGACCGCGCTCGGATGCACGCCGCCGACGACCGGTTCGCGCGGATGGAGGATGCGCGCGGCACGGGCATAGGTGAGATAGGGGTTATCGCTGATCAGCACCGGCACCGCGGCGTGCTCGGCATCGGCCTCGGTGAGGATCACCGCACCGGCGCGGGTCTCGGCGAGGTGACGACGGTACTTGCGATCGCCGAGAAAGCTCAGGCTGTCCGCGGTCGCATCGGTCAGCCGCGCGACACGCGCGAGACGGACGGCACCATCACCACGCACAGGCACGCCGAGGCGTGCCGCGAGTTCTTTCAGACTGATTTCCAAGGGATTCACCTCTGGGCGGCCGGCGCGCACAAGGCGTCGGTCACCGTTTTTCGAACTCCGCCTTGAGGCGCTCGATGACCAGATCGGAGATATCGATACGATCACTGAAATAGACCACGCCCTCGGTGATCACCAGATCGATATCCTGCTCCTTGGCCAGCTCGACCACCACCTCCTGGACCTGGCGGGCCAGCTTGGTGCGAAGCTCGTTCTGACGCAGCACGAAGTCCTCCTGGAACTCGTCGCGGGCGTACTTCAGCTTGCGGGTGCGGCTACGGATGTCGTTCTGCAGCCGCTGGATCTCGCTCTCGCTCATCAGCGCGCCGTCGCGCTCGAGCTTGCGCTGCAGCGCGGCGACCTGCTCCTGCTGCTCGCGCAGGGTGCGTTCGCGCTCCTCGAGCTCACGCTGCAGGGCATCGCCCGCGGCATCATACTGGGGCGACTGCTCGACCACCCGATTGGGGTCGACCACCGCGATACGGTAGCCCTCGACGGCGTCCTCGGCCAGGGCCTGGGTGGCGACCAGCAGCAGGACGATCGAGACGATGAGACGGAAATTCACGGGTACCCTCCCCTGGATCAGAAGGTCTGACCGAATCCGAACTGGAACACCTGGGTCTCGTCGCCATCCTTCTCGTTGAGCGGATAGGCCACGCTCACCGACAGCGCCCCGACCGGCGAGAGCCAGCTCACCGACAGACCGGCCGAGTAGCGCAGATCGCCGAGGTCGAAGCCGGTGTTGTCGACCAGCGAGGAGTCATCGGTCAACCAGACGTTGCCGAAGTCGAAGAAGGCGCCGAGCCGCAGCGTCTTCTCGAACTCGCCGCCGACCGGCGGCGGGGCGAACAGCTCGATGCTGCCGACCAGCTTGAGATTGCCGCCGACCGGGTCGTTGGTACTGAGCTCGCGCGGGCCGAGTGTGTTGGCCTGCCAGCCACGCACCGAGCGCGGACCACCGGCGTAGAAGTTCTCGAAGAAGGGCAGATAATCGATCTCGCCGTAACCGTCGCCGTAGGCGAGGTCGCCGCTCAACGAGAAGACGAAGCGCGAGGTCAGCGGGATGTAGATCTGCTCCTTGTAGGTGAGCTTGTAGTACTCCAGATCGCTGCCCGGGAGAGCGACCTCGGCGCGCAGGGTGCGCAGCGCGCCGCGGGTCGGGAACAGCGCGGTGTCACGCGAGTCGCTGGAGTAGTTGGCCGAGAGCACGAAGTCGTTGAAGGTGTGCCCGTTGCGCGCGACGAACTCATCGGCCAGCTCCGACTCGCCCGGGGAGAAGTCGGTGTACTGGTAGCGCAGACCGAGACCGGCGCGGCTGGTGTCGGAGATCGGCAACCCGAAGGAGAAGCCGGCGACACCGACGTCGGTGGAGTAGTCGGCGCCGATCAGCTCGTCGTAGTCGGTCTCCTGGTAGGAGAGGTTGAAGCCGCGACTGATGCCATCGACCGTGTAGTACGGATTGGTGTAGGCGAGCTGATAGCGACGGTTGGCGGTACTGGTGTTGAAGGCCAGCGCCACGCGCTTGCCGGTGCCGAGGAAGTTGTTCTGGGTGACGCTGGCGTTGAGCAGGATGCCCTGCGACTGCGAGAAGCCGATACCGGCGGCGAGGTTGCCCGCGGGCTTCTCCTCGACGGTGACGTCGACGTCGACCTGATCGGGCGAGCCCGGGACCGGCGGGGTCTCGATGCTGACATCGTCGAAGTAGCCGAGACGCTGCAGCCGCTCGCGCGACTTGCGCACCAGATCGGCGGAGAACCAGGCGGTCTCGAGCTGGCGCATCTCGCGCCGCAACACCTCGTCACGGGTGCGGGTGTTGCCCTTCATGTTGACGCGACGGACATAGACGCGCTTGCCCGGGTCGACGAAGAAGGTCACCGCCACCTCGTGCGACTCCTCGTCGATCTCGGGCACGGTGTTGACGTTGGCGAAGGCATAGCCCTCGTCGCCGAGCAGGTTGGAGATGCGCTCGGCGCTCTCGGTGACGTGCTTGCGCGAGAACAGATCGCCGCGTGTGAGCTCGATCAGCGGGAAGAGCTTCTCGGTCGGCACCGAGGGCTCGCCGGCGAGCTGGATGTCGCTGATGCGGTAGGGCTCACCCTCGTCGATGACGACGGTGACATAGATCTCCTTCTTGTCGGCGCTGATCGAGACCTGGGTCGACTTGATCTCGAACTTGATGTAGCCGCGATCGAGATAGAAGGCGCGCAGCCGCTCCAGGTCACCGGCGAGCTTCTGCTTGGAGTACTGGTCGTTCTTCGAGTAGAACGAGCTCCAGCGCGTCGGCCCCAGCTCGAACTGCTGACGCAGCGCCTTCTCGCTGAAGGCATCGTTACCGATGATGTTGATCTGCTTGATGCGCGCGGTCAGCCCCTCGGTGATCTCGATACGCACCGCCACCCGGTTGCGCTCGAGCGGCGAGACGGTCGACTGCACCAACACGCCGTACTTGCCGCGGGCGAAGTACTGGCGCTCGAGTTCCTGCTCGATGCGATCGAGCACCGAGCGGTTGAACACCCGCCCTTCCTTGAGGCCGATGTCGGCGAGCGCGGAGTCGAGCGCCTCGGTCTCGATGTCCTTGTTGCCGACGATCTCGATCTCGGCGATCGCCGGACGCTCGCGCACCCACAGCACCAGCACGTTGCCGTCGCGCTCGACGCGGACGTCGTCGAAGAAACCGGTGCGATAGAGCGAGCGGATGATGCCGCCGGTGACGCCGTCACCGACGGTGTCGCCGACCTGGACGGGCAGGTAGTTGAACACCGTGCCGGGGGCGATGCGTTGCAGCCCCTCGACACGGATGTCGGCAATCTGGAACACCTCGGCCAGCGCCGAGACGGGCATCGTCAGCAGCAGGACGAGCAGCAGGATCGGTCGCCGGACGCGGCCGCGTGGATTCGGAGATATCGCGCGCAAGAGAGAGTCCTCTGGATCGAGCCGAGTGTGCGACGCAGTCGACGGTCGAGGGGCGCTAGTATAAGGGATCGAGCGGGTCTAGCCAAAGAGCCGGGAGAGATCGACGTAAAAGGCGAGCGACATCAACCCCGCCAGCAGCACCAGACCGACCTTCTGCGCCTGCACCTGGGCGCCCTCGGAGACGGGACTGCCCTTGACCCACTCGATCAGGAAGTAGACCAGATGGCCGCCGTCGAGCATCGGGATCGGCAACAGGTTGAGCACGCCGAGACTGATGCTGACCACGGCGAGGAACTTGACGAAGGCATCGAGCCCGTAGCTGGCGGTCCGTCCGGCGGTCTCGGCGATGGTGATCGGGCCGCTGAGGTTCTCCACCGAGGCCTGGCCGACCAGCATCCGCCCGACCACCTTGAGCATCATCACGCTGGTGTCCAGGGTCTTGTCGGCGGCCTTGACCAGTGCCTCGATCGGCCCGTAGTGGACCTCGACACGATAGTCGGCCATCAGGTCCTCGGGCATCTCCACGCCGGCGCCGATGCGCCCAGTACGCCCGCCCTCGGCATCCTCCACCGCACGCGGGATCACCGTCAGCGACAGCGGCTCACCAGCACGCACGATCTCGACGGCGATCGGTGTCTGCGGACGCTCACGCACCCAGTCGACCCAATCGCGCCAGCCGGCGATGGCGGTGCCGTCGGCGCTGAGGATGCGATCCCCCGGCATGAACCCGGCCTGCTCGGCAGGCTCCCCGGCCACCACCCGACCGATCACCGGCGCCACCCGCGGGCGCTCGGGCTCGAGCCCGAGCTGGCCGACCAGATCGGGCGACTCGGCGATCGAGGCCAGGGCCGCGGCCGGCAACACGCGCGCCGCCTCGGCACCGTCCTTCTCGCGCACCTGGACCGCCACCGCCCCACCCTCGAGCGCCTCGGCGGTAAGCGCGAACAGCGCCGTCTCCCAGCTCTGCACCGGGCGGTCACCGATGCGCAGCAACTCGTCCCCAGGCGCGAAACCGGCCTGCTCGGCCACCGACTCGGCGGCGACCTCGCCGATCACCGGGCGCAGCCCAGTGTCACCGGCGACGAACAGCCCCCAGTAGGCGAGTACCGCAAAGAGCAGGTTGAACAGCGGCCCGGCGACCACCACCGCGCTGCGCTTCCACAGCCGCTGACGGTTGAAGGCGCGATGCAGCTCGGCCTCGTCGACCGCCTCCTCGCGCTCGTCGAGCATCCGCACATAGCCGCCGAGCGGGATGGCGGCGATCACGTATTCGGTCTGGTCGGCGCCGCGCCGCCAGCGCAACAGCGGCCGACCGAAGCCGATGGAGAAGCGCAGGACCTTGATCCCCACCCGTCGCGCGACCCAGAAGTGACCGAACTCGTGGACCGCGATGAGGATCCCGAGGGCGACGATGAAAGCGGCGATGGTGAAGAGGAGGTCCATATGCGACTAGCTGACCCGCTGTCTGACGAACAGTTCCGCGCGCTCGCGCGCCTGACGATCGACCTCGAGCAGGAAGGCGACGTCCACGCCCTCGACCGAGACGTTGGGGATGGCCTCGAGGGTACCGCCGACCACGGCGGCGATGCCGGGGAAGTCGATGCGCCCGTCGAGGAAGGCGGCCACCGCCACCTCGTTGGCGGCGTTGAGCACCGCCGGGGCGGTCCCCCCCTGCTCGGCGGCCTGGAAGGCCAGCGCCAGACAGGGGAAGCGCTCGAAGTCCGGGGCCTGGAAATCGAGCCGGGCGACGGCGAACAGGTCGAGCGGCTCGACCCCGGAGGCGAAGCGCTCGGGCCAGGCCATGGCGTGGGCGATCGGGGTGCGCATGTCGGGATTGCCGAGTTCGGCGAGCACCGAGCCGTCGGTGTACTGCACCAGCGAGTGGATCATGCTCTGCGGGTGCACCACCACCTGGATACGACTGGTATCGGTACCGAACAGCCAGCAGGCCTCGATCACCTCCAGCCCCTTGTTCATCATGGTCGCCGAATCGACCGAGATCTTGCGCCCCATCGCCCAGGTCGGGTGGGCGCAGGCCTGCTCCGGGGTGACGCCGGCGAGGCGCTCGAGCGGCCAGTCGCGGAAGGGTCCGCCGGAGGCGGTGAGCAGGATGCGCTCGACGCCGACGCGTTCGAGCCCGTCGGCGAAGTTCGCCGGCAGGCACTGAAAGATGGCGTTGTGCTCGCTGTCGATCGGCAGCAGCTCGGCGCCGCTGTCGGCGACGGCCTGAATCAGCAGCGCGCCGGCGACCACCAGCGACTCCTTGTTGGCGAGCAGCACCCGCTTGCCGACGCGCGCGGCGGCCAGGGTCGGGCGCAACCCGGCGGCACCGACGATCGCGGCCATCACATAGTCGGCCTCGGGCATCGCCGCAACCTGCTCGAGCCCCTCGACGCCCTCGAGCACCTCGGGCCGGTCGGGCATGTCGGCGAGCAGCGCGCGCAACCGCGCGGCGGCGGCGGCATCGACCATCACCGCAAACAGCGGGCGATGCGCGCGGCACTGCTCGGCCATGCGCTCGGCATCGGTGTTGGCGGTCAGGGCCACGGCCCGGAAACGGTCGGGATGGCGGGCGAGCACGTCGAGCGTGCTGACCCCGATCGACCCCGTCGAGCCAAGTACGGTCACGCCTATCACTTATCGAACTCCGATCAAGGTGGTGCCCAACAGGAACAGGGGCGCGGCCGCGGTCAGGCTGTCGATACGATCGAGCATGCCACCGTGACCGGGCAGGAGCTGGCCCGAGTCCTTTGCGCCACAGCGGCGCTTGAGCAGGCTTTCGTAGAGATCCCCGGCCACCGAGATCAGCGCGGTCGCGGCGCTGATCAACAACAGCAGGAGCCCATGCAGCGGCGCGAGCCCCTGGAGCCAGGCGAACACCAGTGCGCACAGCACCGCCCCCAGGACGCCGCCGTAGACGCCGGCGCGGGTCTTGCCGGGACTGAGCACCGGGGCGAGCTTGGTCCGTCCCCAGCGCCGACCGGCGAAATAGGCGCCGGTATCGGCGCTCCAGATGACGAAGAGCAGGAAGAGCACCAGCGCCGGCCCACCGGGGGCGTCGTGCAGTGTCACCAGCGCAGCCCAGGGCGCAACCAGCACCAGCAGCCCGACGGCCAACAGCCGCCCGTCGACGCCAGCGGCCGGGACGATCCGGCGCATCGACAACAGTCGGCGGGTCTGCCACAGCCACCACAGCGCGCTGGCGATGGCGAGCCAGAACAACCCCTGAGGGAATGGCCAGAGCAGCGCCATGGCGCCGCCCACCAGCAGCGGATAGAGCGCCCGCAGGCGCTGACCGGCGACGCCGGCGAGCGCCGCCCACTCCCAGGCGCCGACCCCGATCACCCCGGCCAGGACCAGCGCGAACAGTGGCGTCGGCAGCCACAGCACCGCGCCGATGACCAGCGGCACCAGTGCCAACGCGGTGAGTGTGCGCTGGCGCAGCGCGCTTGTCGTTGCAACGGCCATGCAATCAACCCCGTCCATAGCGGCCGACCGCGCTCAGTGCCTCGACCTGCTCGCCGGTGCGGCCGAAACGGCGCTGGCGGCCGGCGTAGAAATCGAGCGCCTCGGCAAAGGCCGAGGCATCGAAGTCCGGCCACAGCACCGGACTGAAGAAGAGTTCCGAGTAAGCCGACTGCCAGAGCATGAAGTTGCTCAGACGCTGCTCGCCGCCGGTGCGGATGAAGAGGTCGGGCTCGGGGAGATCGGGAAAGGAGAGACGCTCGGCGAGTGCCGTCTCGTCGATACTGTCGGGATCGAGCGACCCGGCCTGGACATCGGCGACCAGTTGGCGCGCAGCGCGGGTGATGTCCCAGCGCCCGCCGTAATTGGCCGCCACCTGCAGATTGAGACCGGTATTCTCAGCGGTCAGCTGTTCGGCCTCGGCGATGCGTTGCTGGAGCCGCTCGGAGAAGGCGACGCGCTCGCCGATCACCCGCAACCGCACATCGTGCTGGTGCAGCCGCCGGACCTCGCCGCGCAGCGCACTCATGAACAGCTCCATGAGGATGTTGACCTCGGAGGGCGGGCGGCGCCAGTTCTCGCTACTGAAGGCGAACAGGGTGAGGGTTCCGACACCCCGACGCACGCTCTCCTCGACCACCGCGCGCACACTCTTGACGCCCTCGCGGTGACCAGCTGTACGCGGCATTCCTCGCCGCTTTGCCCAGCGCCCATTGCCGTCCATGATGATGGCGACATGAGCGGGCACCGGGGTCTCGGGGGCGGCGACGACGCCGGGAGACGTTACAGTTTCCACAATACTTGAACAGGCTGGCACCGTGCCCCTGGTCAGATCGACATCAGGTCCTCTTCCTTCTCGGCGAGGACGACATCGATCTCCTTGACGTTCTGATCGGTGAGTTTCTGCACGATCTCCTGACCACGACGCTCGTCGTCCTCGGAGATCATCTTCTCCTTGACCAGCTCCTTGAGCTCGTTGTTGGCGTCGCGACGGATGTTGCGGATCGCCACGCGCGCCTGCTCGGCCTCGCTGCGAGCGACCTTGATCAGATCGCGACGACGCTCTTCGGTGAGCGGCGGCATCGGTACGCGGATCACGGTGCCGGCGGAGTTCGGGTTGAGGCCGAGATCGGACTGCATGATCGCCTTCTCGATCGCCTGCACCAGGTTCTTCTCCCAGGGCACCACGCTCAGGGTGCGGGCATCCTCGGCGTTGATGTTGGCGACCTGACGGATCGGCACATCGGAGCCGTAGTAGGAGACCATGACGTGATCGAGCAGCGAGGGGTGGGCACGACCGGTGCGAATCTTCGCCAGCTCGTGCGACAGCGCCTCGACGCTCTTGGCCATGCGTTCTGCAGCGTCTTTCTTGATATCGTCGATCATGTTAGTTCCCGCTTACGACCAGCGAGCCGATGTCCTCGCCGCGGACCAGCCGCAGCAGGGCACCCGACTCGTTGATGTTCATTACACGCAGTGGCATTCCATGGTCCCGACAGAGCACGATCGCCGTCGTGTCCATGACCTTGAGACCCTCGCGCAGCGCCTGATCGTAGCTGATCCGGCTGTAGAAGACCGCGTCGGGGTGCTGGACCGGGTCGGCGGAATAGATGCCGTCGACCTTGGTCGCCTTGACCAGCAGTTCCGCGCCCACCTCGATCGCGCGCAGACTGGCCGCCGAATCGGTGGTGAAGAAGGGATTGCCGGTGCCGGCGGCGAAGATCACCACCCGCCCCTTGTCGAGATGGCGCATGGCGCGCCGACGGATGTAGTCCTCGCAGACCTGGTTGATCTTCAGCGCCGACATCACCCGGCAGGAGACCTCCAGGCGCTCGAGCGCATCCTGCATCGCCAGGGCATTCATCACCGTCGCCAGCATCCCCATCTGGTCGCCGGTGACGCGATCCATGCCCCGCGCCGCCAGACCGGCGCCACGGAAGATGTTGCCCCCGCCGATGACGAGCGCGACCTGGACACCATCGGCCGCCAGGTCGCGGACCTCGCACGCAAAGCGCTCGAGGATATCCGGGTCGATACCGTGTCCTCCCCCACCCATCAGCGCCTCACCACTGAGTTTGAGCAGAATGCGTCGATAGGCTGGGGCGGCGGCGGTCATGCCCGGTATACCTCGTCAGGGTTGCGGTCGGGGAAAGCGTTTCTTCAGTGTCGGTCAGGATACAGCAGACGATCAGCTGCCGCGAACCTGAGCCATCACCTCTTCGGCGAAGTTCTCGGTCTTCTTCTCGATGCCCTCGCCGACCTCGACGCGCGAGAAACGACGCACCTGAGCGCCGGCCTGCTTGAGCAGCTTCTCGACCGACTGGTCGGGATCCTTGACGAAGGCCTGACCGAGCAGGGTGATCTCCTCGAGGTACTTGCGCACCCGGCCCTCGATGATCTTCTCGACGATCGCCTCGGGCTTGCCGCTCTCGAGCGCCTGTGCCTTGAAGATCTCGCGCTCCTTCTCGAGGGTCTCGGCGGGCACCTGCTCGGCGCTCACGCACAGCGGCTTGCTGGCGGCCACGTGCATGGCGATGTCGCGACCCAGGGTGGCGTCGCCGCCGACCAGCTCGACCACCACGCCGATACGCGCGCCGTGGCTGTAGCTGTAGAGGGCACCCTCGACGTCGTCGAAACGCACCAGACGGCGCAGCTGGATGTTCTCGCCGATCTTGGCCACCAGCGCGGCGCGTGCGCCCTCGACGGTGGTCTCGGCATCACCGGCGAGCGGCAGCGCGGCGAGCGCCTCGATATCGGCCGCGTCGCTGTTCAGCGCGGTGGCCACGGCGGCCTCGGCGAAGGCCTCGAAGTTGGAGTCCTTGGCGACGAAGTCGGTCTCGCAGTTGACCTCGAGCTGCACGCCGCGCTTGCCGTCCTCGGCGATGGCAACCATCACCACACCCTCGGCCGCGGTACGGCCGGACTTCTTCGCCGCTTTCGCCTGGCCGGACTTGCGCATCGCCTCGATGGCTGCCTCGATGTCGCCGTTGCTCTCGACCAGCGCCTTCTTGCACTCCATCATGCCGGCGCCGGTGCGCTCGCGCAGTTCCTTCACCAATGCCGCGGTAATCGCCATGTCTAAGCTACCTCTGCCGCCCCTGCGGGCGATTGAATTCGGGATCTCGGAAAGGGCCCGCCGTCATCATGGATGACGGCGGGCCCAGGGAATCTGTGGCGCGCCGGAGCCCCGGCGCGCCTGGTGCGGATGCGCAGCCAAGCGGCCGCGCGGGCCTTACTCCGCGCCAGCCTCTTCGGCTGCGACCGGCTCGACCTCGTCGCGACCGACCATCGCCGCGGCGGTATCACGCCCGTCGAGGATGGCGTCAGCGGCGCCGGTGATGTAGAGACGCACGGCGCGCAGGGCGTCGTCGTTACCGGGGATGACGAAGTCGACGGTGCTCGGCTCGTTGTTGGTATCGACCACGCCGATGACCGGGATACCGAGCTTGTTGGCCTCGTTGACCGCGTTCTTCTCGTGACCGACATCGATCACGAACATGGCGTCGGGCAGGCCGTCCATGTTCTTGATGCCGCCGATGCTCTGCTCGAGCTTGTCACGCTCGCGCGACAGGCCCAGGGCCTCCTTCTTGTTGAAGCGCTCGATCGAGCCATCCTCGAACATCGCCTCAAGCTCCTTCAGGCGGTTGACCGACTGACGGATGGTCTTGAAGTTGGTGAGCATGCCGCCGAGCCAACGGTGGTTGACGTAGGGCATCCCGCAACGCGCTGCCTCTTCCTTGAGCACGTCGCGCGCGGCGCGCTTGGTGCCGACGAAGAGGATCTTGCCGCCGTTGGCGGCCAGCGAACCCATGAAGTTGACCGCCTCTTCATACAGCGGCAGGGTCTTCTCCAGGTTGATGATGTGGATCTTGTTGCGGTGGCCGAAGATGAAGGGGGCCATCTTGGGGTTCCAGTACCGGGTCTGGTGACCGAAGTGGACACCGGCTTCCAGCATCTGGCGCATCGTGATCTTGCTCAAGGTATTGCTTCCTGTGATATCGGGTTGGGCCTCCACGCATCCCACGCGACAACCTGCCAGGCAGGCACCCAGTCGCATGTGTCGACGCGTGTGTGAGCAGTGGTTTCGGCGGACGATCTCGGACGACGGACACAAGGCCCGTGCGCGAGAGTCAATCGCGACCGGCGCGTATCTTGGAGGTTTGACCTGAAAAACGACAGCGAAAAACCGCAGTCTTTCGCTTGGCAAGCCTGCCTCGCACCCTCACATGAACGGGCGAAGGGTCCATGCAGTTTGCGGCAACGCGCCGCATTTTATAGCATAGGCGGCTCACTACGAGCAATTACCGATACATTCGGTCCCGCGCTGCCGAGGCATCGCGGTGTTCCCGGGGACGGCGTGAACGGTCCCCGGCGCCTCGCCATTCCGGCTCGTCCGAGCCCGGGCGTCCTCCGCCGACACAAGCCCGCACCCGGCACCTGGCCGATGGCCCCCTGAAGAAACCGATTATCATTTTTACCTGGACTCCAGCGACCAGCCGATGAGTGTGCCGATCAAGACCCCAGAAGAAATCGAGAAGATGCGTGTCGCCTGCCGGCTCGCTGCCGACGTGCTCGACATGATCGAGCCGCACGTCCAGCCCGGCGTGACCACCGAAGAGCTCGACCGCATCTGTCACCAATACATCACCGAGGTGCAGCAGGCGATCCCCGCGCCGCTCGACTATCACGGCTTCCCCAAGTCGATCTGTACCTCGGTCAACCACCAGGTCTGCCACGGCATCCCCGGCAACAAGCGCCTCAAGAAGGGCGACGTGGTCAACATCGACGTCACCGTCATCAAGGACGGCTTCCACGGCGACACCAGCAAGATGTTCTTCGTCGGCGAGCCCTCGATCCTCGCCCGCCGCCTGGTCAACGTCACCCGCGAGGCGCTGTTCGTCGGCATCGACCAGGTGCGCCCCGGCGCCACCCTCGGTGACATCGGCCACGCCATCCAGCGCTTCGTCGAGGGCAAGGGCTTCTCGGTGGTGCGCGAGTACTGCGGTCACGGCATCGGGCGCGGCTTCCACGAGGACCCGCAGATCCTTCACTACGGCTCGCCCGGCACCGGCCTGGAGCTGCGCGAGGGGATGATCTTCACCATCGAGCCGATGGTCAACGCCGGCAAGCGCCACATCAAGCAGCTCCCCGACGGCTGGACCGTGGTCACCAAGGATCGCAGCCTCTCGGCACAGTGGGAGCACACCCTGCTGGTCACCAGCGACGGCAGCGAGATCCTCACCCTGAGACGCGAGGAGCGCGAGGACTGAAGCCATGAGCGACACCGCGCCCACCCCCGCCCCACCCCAGACGCCCGACCCGCAGCCGCACCGCGCTCGCATCGACAGCTACCGGGAACGACTCAGGGCCGGGCGCGAGTCGCTCTACAGCCGCTTCGACCAGGGCGCACCGGTCACCGAACTGGTGCTCGCCCACAGCGACCTCATCGACGGCGTGCTGCGCGACCTCTGGACCGAGCATCTCGGCGACACCGAGAGCGCGGCGCTGGTCGCCGTCGGCGGCTATGGCCGACGCGAGCTGCAACCGGCCTCCGACGTCGACATCATGATCCTGGTCGCGCCCGACGCCGAGTCCCGCCTCTCGACCCAGCTCGAGATCCTGCTCACCCTGCTGTGGGACATCGGACTCGAGGTCGGGCACAGCGTGCGCAGCATCGATGACTGCGTGCGCGAGGCCGATCAGGACGTCACCGTGATGACCAACCTGATGGAGGCGCGCCTGCTCGCCGGCGGCAGCGCGCTCTATGCCCGCATGCTCGAGGTCACCAGCCCGGCCCAGCTCTGGGACAGCGCCCGCTTCTTCGCCGCCAAGACCGCCGAGCAACAGGCGCGTTGGGAGAAATACGGCGGCACCGCCTACAACCTCGAGCCCAACATCAAGGAGAATCCCGGCGGGCTGCGCGACATCCAGATGATCGCCTGGGTGGCCAAGCGCCACTTCGCCGCCAGGACACTCCACGACCTGGTCCGCCACGACTTCCTCACCGAGGCCGAGTACCACACCCTGATCGAGGGCCAGGCGCTGCTGTGGCGCATCCGCTTCTCGCTGCACCGCCTCGCCGGGCGTCGCGAGGACCGACTGCTGTTCGACCACCAGCGCGCCCTGGCCCACGCCTTCGGCTTCTGCGACGGCCCCAACAACCTCGCCGTCGAGCAGTTCATGCAGCAGTACTACCGTACCGTGCAGGAGCTCAATCGTCTCAACGAGATGCTGCTGCAGCTATTTCGCGAGGCGATCCTGCTGCGCGACGCGCTCGGCCCGCCCATCCCCATCAACCGTCGCTTCCAGTCGCGCAGCGGCTATCTCGAGGTGGTCAACTCACGGGTCTTCCAGCGCTACCCGCTGGCGCTGCTCGAGGTCTTCCACCTGCTCCAGACCCGTCCCGAGCTCGAAGGCATCCGCGCCAGCACCATTCGCCTGATCCGCGAGAACCATCACCGCATCGATACCCGCTTCCGCAACGACCTGCGCGCGCGCAGCCTGTTCATGGAGATCCTGCGCGAGCCCAACGGACTGACCCACGCGTTTCGACGGATGAACCGCTACGGCGTGCTCGCCGCCTATATCCCCGCCTTCGCCAACATCGTCGGGCGGATGCAGTACGACCTGCTCCACGTCTATACCGTCGACGAGCACACCCTCACCCTGATCCGCAACCTGCGGCGCTTCGCCATCCCCAAGCACGACGCCGAGTTCCCGCTGTGCAGCGCCATCGCCCGGCGCATCCCCAAGATCGAACTGCTCTATCTCGCCGGGCTGTTCCACGACATCGCCAAGGGGCGCGGCGGCGATCACTCCCAGCTCGGCGCCCGCGACGCCTGGGACTTCTGCCAGCAGCACAGCCTCAGCGCCTTCGACAGCCGTCTGGTGTCCTGGCTGGTGGAGAACCACCTGGTGATGTCGATGACCGCCCAGCGCAAGGACATCAGCGACCCCGAGGTGATCCAGACCTTCGCCGAGCGCATCGGCGACCCCAACCGGCTCGACTATCTCTACCTGCTCACCGTCGCCGATGCCCGCGCCACCAACCCCGAACGCTGGAACGGCTGGAAGGACGCGCTGCTGCGCGAGCTCTATCACGGCACCCGTCGTGCCCTGCTGCGCGGACTCGACAACCCCCAGGCGCAGGACGAACTGATCCAGCAGAAACAGGTCGAGGCGCTGCGACTGGTCGCGCGCTACGGCGCCGACCCCGAGGCCTGCCGCCGGCTGTGGAGCAAGTTCAGCTTCGACTTCTTCCTCCACAACTCGCCTGACGAGATCGCCTGGCAGAGTCGCCAGATCCTCTGCTCCGCCCCCGAGACCCTGCCGCTGACGGTGATCCGCCCGGTGACCGCGCGCGGAGCCAGCGAACTCTTCATCTACACCGCCGACCGCACCAACCTGTTCGGTCGCACCACCGCCATGCTCGACCAGCTCGGACTGAGCATCATGGACGCGCGAGTCATGACCACCGACGACGGCATGGCGGTGAGCAGCTACCAGGTGCTCGACCAGGGCGGCAACCCGGTCGACGGCGCACTGCGCATGGAAGAGATCCGCACCGCGCTGACCGAGGAGCTGCGGCACGAGGAGGACAGCGAGATCCGCGTCGCGCGCACGCTGCCGCGCCGTCACCGCTGTTTCCCGGTCGACACCCGGGTGAGCTTCTCCACCGACGAGCCCAACCGCCGCACCATCATGCGTCTGAGCACCCTCGACTGCCCCGGCCTGCTCGCCGAGGTCGGCGCGGTGTTCCGCGACTGCGGGGTACGGCTGCAAAACGCCAAGATCGCCACCGTCGGCGCCGAAGTCGACGACGTCTTCTTCATCACCGACACCGACGACACCCCGATCACCTGCGAGAACGCCCTCGCCTGCCTGCGCCGCGAGGTGTGCAAGCGTCTCGAACAACACACTCGGGACGAGCGCTGACCCAGGCGGCCAGCGAGAGTTTGAACCACAAAGGCGCAAAGGACGCCAAGGGGCCGAAGGGCAAGAAGGGCAGAGCTGGCCTCGCGAGGACACCACGGACCGGCGGGGCGGCGACGCCGCTCGCGGCTGGCGGCTGGTGGCTGGTGGCTGACCGCTGGTGGCTAACCGCTGACCGCTGGCCGCTTTCCCCTTCGCGTCCTTGGCGGCTTTGCGGTTCAATCCGCTGACGGCGGCGCCCCCATGGAGCCGCCCCCGCCCTTGGCCTATACTAGACGCTTTTTCCCAGCGCCCAACGTGTCCATGCGGCCCGTCGGCGAGCAGGCCTCTTGTCCCTATGAACCCGGATCTGGACCGTCTCCAATCCTATCCCTTCCAGCGTCTCGCGGCCCTCAAGCAGGGGCTGGAGCCGCCGGTCGACCGCGATCACATCGCACTCTCGATCGGCGAGCCCAAGCACCCCACGCCGAGCCTGGTCAGCGAGGCGCTGATCGCGCACCTGCACCGACTCTCGGGCTATCCCACCACCCGCGGGCTGCCGACGTTGCGCGAGGCGATCGCCGACTGGCTCGGCCAGCGCTTCGCCCTCGGCGCGACGGTCGACCCGGAGCATCAGGTGCTGCCGGTCAACGGCACCCGCGAGGCGCTGTTCGCCTTCGCCCAGGCCTGCGTGAAGCGCACCACACCGGCCCCGCTGGTGCTGATGCCCAACCCCTTCTACCAGATCTACGAGGGCGCGGCGCTGCTCGCCGGCGCCGAGCCGTGCTACCTGCCCTGCACCGCCGAGACCGGGTTCCTGCCCGATTTCTCGGCGGTCGATGCGGCGACCTGGGAGCGCTGTCAGCTGCTCTATCTGTGCTCACCGGGCAACCCCACGGGCGCGGTGGCCGACCGCGAGACCCTGGCCGAGCTGATCGCCCTGGCACACCGCCACGACTTCGTCATCGCCTCCGACGAGTGCTACTCCGAGCTCTATCTCGACGAACAGGCGCCACCGCCTGGGCTGCTGGAGGTCTCGGCGGCGATCGGCAACCCCGACTTCTCGCGCTGCGTGGTCTTCCACAGCCTCTCCAAGCGCTCCAACGCGCCGGGGCTGCGTTCGGGCTTCGTCGCCGGTGACGCCGAGGTGATCGAGCGCTTCTTCCTCTACCGCACCTATCACGGCTGCGCCATGCCGCTGCACCATCAGCACGCGAGCATCGCCGCCTGGCGCGACGAGACGCACGTGCGCGAGAATCGCGCGCGCTATCGCGAGAAGTTCGCCGCCGTCGCCGAGGTGCTCGACGGCGCGCTCCCGCTCAGTCTCCCCGAAGCGGGCTTCTATCTCTGGCCCGAGACCCCGATCAGCGACACCGAGCTGGCGCGCCGGCTCTATGCCGAGGAGCACGTCACCGTGCTGCCGGGCAGCTTCCTCTCGCGCACCGTCGATGGCCACAACCCGGGCGAGCGGCGTATCCGTCTCGCCCTGGTGGCCCCGCTCAACGAGTGCGGCGACGCCGCCCGACGCATCCGCCGCTGTCTCGCGCGACTGTGACCCGGCGCACCCGACCGAATCCGTTCCAACCTTCAGCAACGAGAGAACCGAACCCATGACCGAGCAACAATCCATCATCGTCGAGGCCTTCGAGCGCCGCGCCGAGATCACCCCGCGCGCGGTCGAGACCCATGTGCGCGACGCCATCCAGGACACCATCGAGCGGCTCGACCGCGGCGAGCTGCGCGTGGCCGAGAAGCGCGACGGCGACTGGGTGGTCAACGACTGGGTGAAGAAGGCGGTGCTGCTGTCCTTCCGCATCACCGACAACGAGTTCATGAAGGGTGGCTTCACCAACTACTACGACAAGGTGCCCTCGAAGTACGCCGACGCCAACTCGCGCGAATTCCGCGCCGGCGGGGTGCGCGTGGTGCCGCCGGCAACCGCGCGCAAGGGCGCCTACATCGCCCCCGGCTGCGTGCTGATGCCCTCCTACGTCAACATCGGCGCCTATGTCGACTCCGGCACCATGGTCGACACCTGGGCCACGGTCGGCTCCTGCGCGCAGATCGGCAAGAACGTGCACCTCTCCGGCGGCGTCGGCATCGGCGGTGTGCTCGAGCCGGTGCAGGCTGCGCCCACCATCATCGAGGACAACTGCTTCATCGGCGCGCGCTCGGAGATCGTCGAGGGCGTGATCGTCGGCGAGGGCGCGGTGATCTCGATGGGCGTCTATATCGGCCAGAGCACCAAGATCTACAACCGCGAGACCGGCGAGATCTGCTTCGGCCGGGTGCCGCCCGGCGCCGTGGTGGTCCCCGGCAGTCTGCCCGCGAAGGACGGCAGCCACAGCCTCTACTGCGCGGTGATCATCAAGCAGGTCGACGAGAAGACCCGCGGCAAGGTCGGCATCAACGAGCTGCTGCGCGACATCTGATGACCATCGTGCTCTACGGTATCGCCAACTGCGATACCGTACGCAAGGCACGCGCCTGGCTGCAGGCGCGTGCCATCGATCATCGCTTCCACGATCTGCGCGCAGACGGCATCGACCCCGAACGGCTCGACACCTGGCTCGAGACGCTCGGCTGGGAGCAGCTCATCAACCGCCGCTCGGCGACCTGGCGCCAGCTCCCGCCCGAGCAGCGCGCCGATCTCGACACGACGCGCGCCCGCGCGCTGGTGCTCGCCCACCCCACCCTGATCCGCCGCCCACTGCTCGAGCACGGCGCGACCATCCGGGTCGGTTTCAGCGCCACGGACTACGAGACCTGGTTCCAGCAATGACCCTCTCCCCCACCCTACAGCTCGCCCACGAGCTGATCGCCCGCCCCTCCGTCACCCCCGACGACCAGGGCTGTCAGCAGCTGCTCGCCGAGCGTCTGACCGCGCTCGGCTTCCGGATCGAGACGATGCCCTGCGACGGCGTCACCAACCTCTGGGCTCGTCGCGGCGACCAGGGGCCGCTGTTCTGCTTCGCCGGGCACACCGACGTGGTGCCGCCGGGGCCGCTCGAGCAGTGGGACTCGCCCCCCTTCGAGCCGAGCATCCGCGACGGCCTGCTCTACGGGCGTGGCGCGGCGGACATGAAGGGCTCGATCGCCGCCTTCGTCTGCGCATTGGAGGCGTTCATCGCGCGTCATCCCGATCACCACGGCTCGATCGCGCTGCTGATCACCAGTGACGAGGAGGGGCCTGCGACCGCAGGCACGGTGGAGGTGATGCGCCGGCTCAGGGCGCGCGGCGAGCGCATCGACTATGCGCTGGTCGGCGAACCTTCGAGCAGCGCACGGCTCGGCGACACCATCAAGAACGGTCGACGGGGGAGTATCAGCGGCTTTCTCAAGGTGCGTGGCAAGCAGGGACACGTCGCCTATCCGGCACTGGCGCGCAACCCCTTCCACGAGAGCGCCCGGGCGTTGGCCGATCTCGTCGCCGAGGTGTGGGACCAGGGCAACGCGCACTTCCCGCCGACCAGCCTGCAGATCGCCAACCTGAACATGGGCACCGGGGCAGAGAACGTGGTGCCGGGCGAGCTCTGCGCACAGTTCAACCTGCGCTTCTCCACCGAACTCGACGCCGCCACCATCCAACGCCGGGTGGGCGCCATCCTCGACGCCGGCGGCTTCGACTACACGCTCGACTGGCGACTCTCGGGCGAACCCTTCCTCACCCCCAGCGGCGCCCTGGTCGAGGCCGCGCGCGCGGCGATCGCCGAGCACTGCGGCATCGCCACCGAGCTGTCGACCGCCGGCGGCACCTCAGACGGGCGCTTCATCGCCCCGAGCGGCGCCCAGGTGGTCGAGCTCGGCCCGCGCAACGCCACCATCCACCAGGTCAACGAATGCGTCGGGGTCGACGAACTCGACCTGCTCAGCGACGTCTACGCCGGCATCCTCGAGCGCCTGCTCGGGGACGCGGACTGAGGCTTCGGCAGGCAACAGCGGCGGGCGCGTTCAGGGCGCCAGCCGCTGCTGCGCCGCCTCCGGCAACACGATGTTGAGCTCCAGCACCTCGTGGGCGTCTTCCTGCTCGTAGTTCACCGAGACCGCGTTCATGTCGACATCGACGTACTTGCGGATGACGTCGATGATCTCCTGCTGCAGCTTGGGCAGATAGGAGGGACGGTCGCGTGCGGCTCGATCGTGCGCCACCAGGATCTGCAGCCGTTCCTTGGCAACGTTGGCGGAGCCCTTCGGCTGCGAGGAGCGGAAGTAGTCGAGTAGGCCCATGGGTCACCCTTTGAATAGACGGCTCAGGAAGCCCTTCTTCTCCGCTTCGGTGAAGCGGTGCGGGATATCCTCCCCAAGATAGCGCGATACCGTGTCAGCGTACGCCTGGCCGGCATCACTGTCATGGTCGAGGATCACCGGGATACCGGCATTGGAGGCGCTCAGCACCGCCTTGGACTCGGGGATCACCCCGATCAGGCTCAGCGACAGGATCTCCTGCACGTCCTCGACACTGAGCATGTCGCCGTTGTCGACCCGACGCGGATCGTAGCGGGTGAGCAGCAGGTGCTCGCGGATCGGCTCATCGCCGTTCTCGGCGCGGCGCGACTTGCTCGACAGGATGCCGAGCATGCGATCGGAGTCACGCACCGAGGAGACCTCGGGATTGGTGACCACGATGGCGTCATCGGCATAGTACATCGCCATGGTCGCGCCATGCTCGATCCCGGCGGGCGAGTCGCAGACGACGAAGTCGAAGCTGTCGGAGAGCTCCTCGAGCACCCGGCCCACCGCATCCTTGGCCAGCGCATCCTTGTCGCGGGTCTGCGAGGCCGGGAGGATATAGAGATGGTCGCTGCGCTTGTCGCGGATCAGCGCCTGGTTGAGGGTTGCTTCCTCCTTGATGACATTGACGAAGTCGTAGACGACACGTCGCTCGCAACCCATGATCAGGTCGAGGTTGCGCAGTCCCACGTCGAAGTCGACCACCGCCGTGCGCTTACCCTTCAGGGCCAGCCCCATGGCCAGCGCAGCAGCAGTGGTCGTCTTGCCGACCCCGCCCTTACCCGAGGTGATTACGATGATTCTCGCCAAAGTTGCAGCCTCCTAATGGGGAGTGTTCCGTTTGTCGGTCCCCGGATCGATTCACAGTTTCTCGATGCGCAGGATCTTCTGATCGAGAAAAATCTGCACCGGGACCCCCTGCAGCTCGGCGGGGATGTTCTCGCTCACCCGGTAGTGGCCGGCGATGGCGACCAGCTCGGCCTGCAGGTCCTGGCAGAAGATTCGCGCCTCCAGGTCACCGTTGACACCCGCCATCGCGCGACCGCGCAGCGGGCCGTAGACATGGATGTTGCCGTCGGCCATCAACTCGGCCCCGGAGCTGACCGCCCCGACCACCGAGAGGTCGCCGCCGGCGGCATAGTGACGCTGTCCGGAGCGCACCGGACGGGCCACCAGCATCGAGGCGTGGACCGCCTCATCGGCGGCGGCACGCTCGGCGTTCTCGGCGTTGGCGGGACTCGGACGCGCGGCACGAGAATAGGTCTCGCCCAGCACCGCCAGCTCCATGGTCTCGGCGCTGGCGTGCTGCGCCTTGCTGCCGCCGCGCACACCGAAGGGGATCATCCCGTAGCCACGCAGCAGCCCCACCAACAACGGGAACTCGACCTCGCCGCCGGCAAAGTCGCCGAGATCGATCACGATCGGGGTGTTGCGGAAGAAATCGGGGGCCTGGCCGACCTTGGCGCTGAGTTGATTGGCCACGGCCTCCATGTCGTCACCGAGCAGTCTGAAGATCGGCAGGGTGAACCCCGCCGCCTTGAGCTCGAAGGCCGCTGCGGCCTCACCTTCGAGCGATTGTGGATTCGCTGCCATAGTGTGATCTCGAGCGTCTCGCGCCCCCAGGTCTCCATGCTGTAGTCCCGCCGGCCGCTGCAGCGCGGACGACCACCCTGTCGAGCGGCAATGCTACCCGTTCGACGCGCGCCGGCATAGAGTGAGAGGGACGAACCGTCGCCACGCGCCCGCCAGTCGGCGGTGTGACGCGACGCCACCTCCCGTCAGCCCATCGCCCTCAGCCGGGCGGCCATTGCAGCGCGCGACCACCGAGCACATGCAGGTGCAGATGGAACACCGTCTGCCCGGCACCGGCGTTGCAGTTGATCACGGTGCGATAGCCACCCTTGGCGATCCCGGCCTGCTCGGCCACCTTGGCGGCGACCAGCAACAACTTGCCGAGCAGCTCGGCATCCTCCGCACCGGCCTCGCTGAGGGTCCGGATCGGTTTGCGCGGGATCACCAGCAGATGGGTGGGCGCCTGCGGGTTGAGGTCGCGGAAGGCGACGACGTCCTCGTCCTCGTAGACGAGGTCGGCCTCGATTTCACCACGGGCGATCTTGCCGAAGATGGTATCGGTCATCCTGATGTTCGCTCCCAAGATCGAGATATCGCCCCGCTCGGGGCGGATGACCGGCGCGGCACTGGCCCGCCGGTCCCTTCAGAAGGCGCGGCGCCCGGCAAGGGCGAGCGCCAGGGTGCCACCGTCGAGCGCGTCCAGATCGCCGCCCAGGGGCACGCCCTGGGCGATCCGGGTGACCGCAACACCCTGCGCCGCGGCCAGCTCGGCGACGAACTGGGCCGTCGCTCCGCCCTCGACCGTGGGGCTGATGGCGAGTACCAGCTCGCGCACCCCGCCCTCGGCCAGCAGCGCCTCGAGCCGGTCGAGCCCGAGCTCGGCCGGACCGATGCCGTCGAGCGGCGAGAGCCGCCCGCCGAGGACGAAATAGCGCCCGCCGAAGTCGGTGGCCTGTTCGATGGCGACGACCTCGGAGGGCTGCTCGACCACGCACAGCAATCCGGCATCGCGACGGGGATCGGCGCAGATCGCACAGCGCTCGCGCTCGGTCAGGGTGCGGCAGCGATCACAGTGGCCGATGCGGGTCATCGCCTCGGCCATCACCCGCGCCAGCCGCGCCCCGCCCTCACGATCACGCTCGAGCAGGTGGAAGGCGATGCGCTGCGCCGACTTCGGCCCGACCCCGGGCAGACAGCGCAGCGCATCGATCAGCTGATCGAGCAGGGCCCGCTCGCTCATGCGCGCTCGACCAACGGGCTCAGAAGGGGAACTTCATGCCCGGGGGCAGCGGCATGCCGGCGGTCACCGACGACATGGTCTCCTTCATCTTCTCGGCGACGCGCTGGGTGGCGTCGTTGATCGCCGCGGAGATCAGGTCCTCGAGCATCTCCTTGTCGTCGCCGAGCAGCGAGGGATCGATCTCGACACGCTTGGCCTGGTACTTGCCGTTCATGGTCACCTTGACCATACCGCCACCGGCCTCGCCGGTCACCTCTTCCTCGGCCAGACGCGCCTGCGCCTGCTGCATCTCTTCCTGCATCTTCTGCGCCTGCTTGAGCAGGCCACCGAGTCCAGCTTTCATCTTGGATCTACCTCGTTGACGGATGATTGGGGACATCGCGCCCCCGGCAAGGGACAGCGCATGACGGAGCGCTGGCCCGGGGCGGTGTGCGCGTCGCGACCGGACGCAAGGATACATGGCTCGAGCGGACGCGGGGAGGCATGACAGCGGCCAGCGCCCGGCATGCGCGGACTCAGCCCTGCGGCTCGATACTGCCCGGGACCCAGTCGGCGGCGAACTGCTCGCGCATCCGCTCGGCCACCGGATCGGCGTGCATCGTCTCCTCGGCCGTGCGCTGACGCGCCTCGGCCTCGCGCACGCGGCGCTGGGCGAGCGTCTCCTGTTCGGGGCGGGCAACCTGGAACTCGAGGCGCACCGGTTCGCCGAGCGCGGCCTCGAGCGCCTCGCGCAAGCGACTCTCGGCCGAGGCCACGCGCAGATGCTCGACCGCCGGGTCCAGACTCAGCAGCAACCGGCCATCGGCCCAGTCGAGAAAACCACAATTGTGCGCCAGCTCGCCGGCGATACCGCGCACCCGCAGCCCGGCGACGAGTTGCTGCCACTGCGCCGGGGAGCCGAGATCGGCACGGGCGGCGGCAGGCGTGGGCGGCGGCGCAACGGGCTCGGGCGCGGACGGCTCGGGGGCCGGGCTCGGGTCGGCGACCTCCCAAGGCGGCACACCAGCGGCGGGCGCACTGCCCGGCGAGGGCGCAGCTGGCGGCGCCGCGACGGGCGCAGGCGCCGATGGCTCGGGAGCCGGGGGCGGTGCCGGGGCGGCAACCTCCCAGGGTGGCGTGCCAGAGGCGCTCGAGCCACGGCTCGGCGCTGGCGCGCTCGGACGGGGCGCGGCCTCGGGGACGGGGCGCGGATCGGGCGCCCGCCGCGCGGCAGGCGCGCCATCGGGCTGCCCGGCGGGCGAGGCGGGGCGGAAGGCGAGCGCGCGCAGCAGCACCATCTCGAGTCCGGCGCGCGGGTCCGGGGCGAGGGCGAGATCGCCCTGCCCGGTCAGCGCGACCTGGTAGTAGAGCTGCACATCCTCGGGCGAGAGGCGCGCGGCCAGGGCGCGGAGACGGTCGCCATCGGGATCGTCGGCGGCGAGCAGCTGCGGCACCTGCTGGACCAGCGCCAGACGATGCAGCAACGCGATCAGTTCGCGCAGCAGCTCGGCGTAATCGGGGGTGAGCGCGGCGACGCGCTCGACCTCGGCGAGCAGCGCGGCGCCGTCGCCACCGGCCAGCGCCTCGACCAGCGCCAGCACCACCTCGCCATCGAGGGTGCCGAGCATGGCGCGCACCTCGGACTCGACCAGCCGACCGCCGCCGAAGGCGATCGCCTGATCGAGCAGGCTCAGCGCATCGCGCATGCTGCCGTCGGCGGCGCGCGCGAGCTGGGCCAGCGCCGGCGTCTCGAATCCCAGCCCCTCGGTCTCGAGCACATGACGCAGGTGCGCGCCGATCTCATCGGGCAGCAGGCGGCGCAGGTTGAACTGCAGGCAGCGCGAGAGCACGGTCACCGGCAGACGCTGCGGATCGGTGGTGGCGAGCAGGAACTTGACGTGCGGCGGCGGCTCCTCGAGCGTCTTCAACAGGGCGTTGAAGCTGTGCGCCGAGAACATGTGCACCTCGTCGATGAGATACACCTTGCAGCGACCGTGCGCCGGCGCATAGGGGACGTTGTCGAGCAGCTCACGGGTCTGGTCGACCTTGGTGCGCGAGGCCGCGTCGACCTCGATCAGATCGACGAAGCGCCCGGCATCGACCTCGCGACAGGTCGCGCACCGACCACAGGGGTGGGCGCTCACGCCCTGCTCGCAATTGAGCGACTTGGCGAGGATGCGCGCCAGGGTGGTCTTGCCAACCCCGCGGGTACCGGTGAACAGATAGGCGTGATGCAGCTGGCCGCGATCGAGCGCATTGGCGAGCGCCCTCACCACATGCTGCTGGCCGACCATCTCGTCGAACGACTTGGGGCGCCACTTACGGGCGAGCACCTGGTAGGACATGCGCGACTCGAATCGGTCGAAACTCTGTTGCAGGGCGCGCACGCTGGCGAGCGCGGGGAGCTTCCTAAGGGTGGCGTCTGGCGTCGCGGACCGAGGCCGGCGTCAGCGCGGAATCTGGGGCGGCAACCCGCGCCAGCCACACCCCGGCACACGCTTCAACCGCTGCGGCTGCTCCCTTCCGGGCCTGACCGGGTTCACGATCTCACGTTGCGAGGGGACCGACACGGGTCACCATAACGCTCTTGCAGCCATCAGACGATGACGACAAGAGCACGAGAGATTAACAAAGTGCGCCACGGAAGACAAACGGCATACCAGCGCCCAGCTGACGCCGACGGGTTGAACCACAAAGGCGCCAAGGCCGCAAAGAGGTGTGAGGGCTGTCAGCCTCCAGTCATCAGCCGCCAGTGGGCGCTTGCTTTCAACCGTCGTCATCATCGGCCGGCCGCCTCTTCACTGGAGGCTGACGGCTGGTGGCTTTTTCCCTTCGCGCCTTTGTGGTTCAACCTTCCCCATCCTCATCTCGGCAAGCGCGCGCGGCGCTGCTAGAGTGGGGCGAGTTCCGCAACCGCCCGACTCCGACCGCCATGCGCCCGATCCTGCTGACCCCGCTGCTGTTCGCACTCGCCCTGCCCGCGCCGAGCCTGGCGCAGGAGGCGGAGACCGATGCCTGGGAGCGCGCCCAGAGCACCGCCGCCGCGTGGTGGCAACGCTCGCGCGAACTCGCCGACCAGGCGGCGGCCGACGCCCGACGACTGCTCGGCGATGATGACGACGATCTCGGTCGTGCCTGGGAGCGGGCGCGCCCCGAGCTGGAGGAGGCGCTGACCCTCACCGAGCGCCAGGCGACGCTGCCCGAGCGCGCCTGGTTCGGTCCCGACCGCGACTCCAACCAGACCGAGATCGATGCCCTGCTCGATCGCGCCGTCGCGCTGCTCTCGGTCTCGCCGGCGCTCGCCCAGCGCGCGCGCATCCGCGAACTCAACGCCCGCATCGTCGAGCTGCGCGCCCAGATCGCCGAGTCCAGACAGCAGCAACTCACCGCCCCCGAGCAATCGACCCTGCTCAAGACCCGCGCCGACCACGCCGAGGCGATCGCCCGCGACCAGCGCGAGATCACCGCGATCGAGGCCGAGATCGCCGCGATCGAGCGCGGCTTCGCCGCCGAGCTGCGTGCCATGGGGCTGGACATCGACGACGAACAGGTGCGCTTCCTGCTCTCGACCGTGGTCGGCGACAACGTCGTCGAGCTCGGCATCCTCTTCGACAACGTCCGCACCCTCACCGAACAGCTCGAACAGCTGGTCGCCGAGAGCGGCGAGGATCTGGAGAGCGCGCGTCGCTACTACGGACTCTACGTGGTGCTGCTGCAGACCCTGGAGCACCTCCACCGCCGTATCGAGCGCCAGATCGAGGACGACTACCTGCCGCGCATCGACGCCATCGCCGAGCGCGCCCGCACGCTCGCCGCCGAGACCCGCACGCTCAAGGCGCAGAACCCCGAGCGCACCGCGCTGCTCGAGGCCAACCTCGAGGCACAGCGCGTCACCGGCGAGGCGGCGGCGGTCTATCGGAGCTATCTCGAGGACCAGGCGCGTCAGATCCGCGCCGCGCGCGCGCAGCTCGCCGGCGACATCGCCACCGCCTGGAACACCTATCAGACAGTCAGCCTCTCGGGCGAGTTGGTGGGGCTGGTGCGCGCCAGCCAGCGCCTGCTCGAGGCGCTGATGGAGCGCCAGCTCCCGGCGCTGCGCCCGTTCGAGAACCTGGAGATGCAGCGCGAGATGCTGCGCCTGACCGAGCGTCTGCGCGGCCCCGATCAGGGCAGGTAGGGATAGGGCTCGGCGCTGCCCAGCGGGGCGTGGCCGAACACCAGCTGGCCGGCGGCGCCGTCGCTGAAGGCGAGCCGGCCGATACCGTTGCGACCGCTGAGATCGCGCACCAGATCCGCCCAGCCGCTGCGCCCGTCCTCGCAGTACAGCTCGTAGATCGCGGCGGGATCACCGGAGAAGGCGCTGTAACCACCGCGACAACGGGTCTTCGGGCTGGTCAGATTCAGCTCGCCAGTGAACAGGGTCGAACGGTAGTCACCGCTGAACACCTCGCCATCGACCACCGCCACCACCGGCCCCGAGGTCGAGCGACCCGGCGAGGGCACCTCGGGACGGGGACGTTCGAGATTGTCGATCACCTGACTGACGCAGGTGGCGTAGACCTCGATCTCGAGGTGCTCGCACAGCCGCCTGCCGTACTCCTCCGGCGGCACCTCGACGGCGATGCCACCGAGACGCTGCGGCGAGATCAGCGCACACCCTGCAAGCAGACCGAGCAACACGACGGGCACGACGATTCTGGACATGACGTTCTCCCTCGGCGACGGCGGCGCGGCCCGCGCCCGCCTCGACCCTCGACCGGCCGCGGTCAGGCGCGGCTCCCGAGCGCCCATTGTATGTCATGCGGATGCGCCGGGGCGCGATTGCCGCTACAGTGACCGCAACCGCGCCAGGGTCGAGGCGCGACCGTCACATCCCCGGAGCCTCCCGATGAGACTGCGCCAATCGTCACCGCATCCCTTTCGTCGATCGCGACGTGGTGTCGTGCTGGCCCTGGCGCTGAGCCTGCTCGGCGCCTGCAGCGACCCGCTGCTGAAGGACCAGCCCCTGCACCGTCAGCTCGCCATCGCCGCCTGCATCGGCCAGTGCGACAGCGCGCGCGAGCACTGTCGCGCGAGCGCGCGCGCCGACTACCGCGACTGCGAGGCCGACCATACCGAGGCCTTCCGCGACTATCGCTGGTGTCTCAGCGAGGTCGGCACATTCAACGATGAACTCGACTGCGGCTATCCCTGGTGGTCGTGCGCCGAGAACCTTTACGGTTACTGCACCAATCGCCATCGCGCGTGCCGCGAGGCCTGCGCCGCAGACCCGCACCAGCTGGTGCGCTGAGAGCCGCGGCGCCGCTCAGCCGCCGAGCAGCAGCGCCGCGAGCACCACCAGGGCGATCTCGGTCAGCTCGACCAGGGCGCCGGCGGTGTCGCCGGTGAAGCCGCCGAGCCGGGCGCGCATGGCGCGACGCGCCAGCCACAACACCGCCAGGGCACACCCGGCCAGCACCAGCCCCAGCCCACCGAGTACCAGCACACAGCCGAGGAAGGCCGCGCCGCTCGCCGTCCACGCCCAGGTGCGCCCGAGATGGGCGACCTGATCGCTGACGATGCCCTGCGCGCGGGCATAGGCGGTGGTGAGCATCAGCGGCGGCAGCACCGCGCGCGCGAGCAGCGGCACCCAGAGCAGCAGCCAGGCCGCCTCGACATCGAGGAGCAGCTGCAGCGCGCTCCACTTGAGCAGCAGCGCCAGCCCCAGCACCGCCACCGCCATCGGCCCGCTGCGCGGGTCCTTCATGATCTCCAGGGTGCGGGCGCGGTCGCCGAGTCCGCCGATCCAGGCGTCGGCGCTATCGGCCAGGCCGTCGCAGTGCAGCCCGCCGGTCGACCAGGTCCAGAAGGCGAGCAGCAGTGCCGCGCCGAGCAGCGGGTCGGTGTGCTGCGCGGCGAGCGCGGCGAGCGCGAGCAGCGCGCCGAGCACCAGCCCGACAACCGGGTACCAGGCCACCGAGCGGCCCTGGTCGACGGGGTCGACCACGCCGGGGTCGGGAAAGGGCAGCCGGGTCAACAGCCGCCCGGCGGCATAGAAGGGAACGAGATGGGACATCAGGGACCTCGATGGGTCACCAGGCTGGGGCGGCCCGGTGAGGGTGGGACACGGACGCGACTGCGCCCGGCATGGGCGACCTCGAGCAGGATCATCGCTCGCGGCGGCATCTCCAGCACCTCGGCGAGGATCGCGCGAATCACCCCGCCGTGGGTCACCACCAGCGCGTCCGGCCCGCCGCCCTCGAGCAGCGCGCGCCAGGCCGCGCGGGTCCGGGCGAGGAAGTCAGACATCGGCTCGCCCCCCGGCGGGGTGAAGCCGAGCGGGTCATCCCACAGCCGCCAGAGTTCATCCTCGGGGAGCTCGCTGGCCGAGCACCCCTCCCAATCGCCGAAGTGACGCTCTGCCAGCGCGGGTTCGAGCACCAGCTCGAGCCCGCGCTGTGCGGCCAGCTCGCGGGCGAAGGCCGCGCAGCGCTGCAATGGCGAGCTGACCACCAGCCGCGGCTCGTCGAGCCCGGCGGTGGCCGCGCGCAGCTGCGACCAGCCGCGCGCGCTCAGCGGATCATCGCAACTGCCGCGCAGGCGGCTCCCGCCCTCGACCTCGCCGTGACGCAGCAGGTCGATCAGCCGGCCGCGCAGGCTCAGCACGCGTTGCTCACTCCGGCCTCGTCAAAAGTCGCCATGTCGCGATGCACCGCACAGGCCAGACGCAGCAGCGGCACCGCGGCGCAGGCGCCGGTCGCCTCGCCGAGACGGAAGCCGAGATCGAGCAGCGGGTTGGCCTCCAGCGCCTCCATCATCAGCCGATGACCGGGCTCGGCCGAGCGATGCGAGAACAGCATCCAGTCGCGCGCCGCAGGCTGCAGACGCACCGCGGCGAGCGCCGCCGAGGAGACGATGAAGCCGTCGATCAGCATCACCACGCCACGCTGGGCGGCACGCAGATAGGCGCCGGCGAGCGCGGCGATCTCGAAACCGCCGAGCCGGCGCAGCATCTCCAGCGGGTCGCGCGGTTCGCTGGCGTGCAGCTCCAGCGCACGCGCCACCACCTCGGCCTTGCGGTTGACCCCGGCGCTGTCCAGCCCGGTCCCCGGTCCCACCACCTCGGAGGCGGCGCGATCGAGCAGCGCGCAGCCCAGCGCGGCGGCGGCGGTGGTGTTGGCGATACCGAGCTCGCCACCGATGATCAGCCGCACGCCCTCGGCGACGGCGCGATCGACCGCGTCGCGCCCGATGTCGAGCGCCCGCGCAAGCTGCTCGGGGGTCATCGCCGGCTCGCGGGCGATGTTGCCGCTCCCCGGCCCGAGGGGTTCGGAGCGCACGCCCTCGACGACCTCCGAGCCGGTGGCCAGGCCCAGCTCGATGATATCGAGCCTAGCGCCGACCGCCTTGGCCATCACCGCGACCCCCGCCCCACCATTGGCGATGTTGCGGACCATCTGCTTGGTGACATCCTGGGGATAGCGCGACACACCCTCGGCGGCAACCCCGTGGTCGGCGGCGAACAACAGCACCCGCACCGGATCGACCTCCGGGGTGGCGGTGCGTTGCAGGCCGGCCAGACGCACCGCCAGCTCCTCGAGCCGACCGAGCGAGCCCGGTGGCTTGGTGAGCTGGTCCTGACGCGCGAGCGCATGCTGCACGGCGGTCTGATCGATCGGGGGACAGGGCTCGGCGAGCCAGTCGAGGGTCGGGGTCATGGGCGCACCTCATGGATGGGAGCGATGAGCGTCGCGCACTACCGGCGCGACGGGTCGAATGCCGCACGGGGCGGCGGGAAGGGATCGAGGACACGACGGCCTTGCTCGCCGGGCGGCCCCGCCCCGACGCGGGGCGGAGCGACGTCCGGGGTCAGGGCTGGTAGCGCAGGGTCAGGTAGAACGCGCGACCGGGCTGATTGTACAGATAGGCCGTTTCATAGGTCTCGTCGAGGGCGTTGGCGAGCCGTCCCTGGAGGCGCAGCGCCGGGTTGAAGGCGTATTCGAGACGCAGATCGAGCAGCGCATAGGCGTCGAGATCGACCTGGTTGGCGAGGTCGTCGTAGCGCTCGCCGACCAGTTGCAGGGTCGCACCGGCGCGCCAGCGTCCGAGCGTGCGATCGAGATCGAGCTGCAGGCTCTGCTCGGCGCGACGCGGCAGCAGATTGCCGTCGTTGGCGCCCTCGGAGCGGTTCTCGGGATCGAGCAGGGTGAGGTTGCCGGCCAGCGTCCAGTCGTCCCAGCGGAGATCGGCCGCGGCCTCGAGGCCGCGGATCCGCGCCGAGTCGACGTTGGCCGGGGCGAAGATGGCCGAGTCATAGGCGATCAGGTCGTCGATCTCGGTCTGGTAGAGGCTCAGCTGCCAGTCGCCGCGCATCCGCCCGGGCAGCGGCAGCGGGCCGTTGGCCATCAGCTCGATGCTCTCGGACTCCTCGGGATCGAGCGCGGTGTTGCCGAAGCCCGGGTAGTAGAGCTCGTTGAAGGTCGGCGCCTTGAAGCCGGTGCCGTAGGAGAGCGCGACCTGGATGTCGTTGGCGAACAGATAACCGAGCGCGGCGCTGCCGGTGGTGTGGCTGCCGAACTGCTGGTTGTCGTCCTGACGCAGGCTGAGCTTGAGATCGAAGGCGCCGAAGCTGCCCTGGTACTGACCGAACACGCCGAGGTTGTCGCGCGCGTCCTCGGCATAGTCGACGGTCCCGCTGACCCGATCGTCGACATAGTCGATCCCGAGGCTCACCAGCTGCCCGGCGGCGATGGTGACATCACTCTGCAGCGAGAGGCTGTCGCGCTCGGTCTGGAAGCGGTCGACGAACTGATCGAAGACCGCCGCGGCGGCATCGTCGTAGAACACCCGGTAATCATCCCAGCTGCGCCCGGCGGTGAGCGTCAGGGTCCAGGCATCGAGCGGGCGCAGGGTGGCGTTGGCGCCGAAGACCTGCTGCGAGGAGCGGGCCTTGTTGCCGGAGAAGGCCGAGCCGTCGAAGTCGTTGGCACTCTCGGCGCTGAGCAGGTGGAATTCGACCTCGGCGCGCTCGTTGAAGGCATAACCGGCGCGGGCGCTGACGCCGTGACTGCTGTAGCCGTCGCGATCGGGCTGATCGACGCCGCAACCGGCATAGGGGAAGGGGCGACCGGCGCAGGCGTTGATGCCGTCGGTCTGCTCGAAGTTGGCGCCGAGGTTGAACCAGGCGTGCTCGCCGCCGCCGGAGAGCCCGCCGGAGACGCTGGCGGTGCCCAGCTCGCCGACACCGACGCTGAAGCGCGGGGTGAGCGCGCCGCCGCCGCGACGGGTGAAGACCTGGATGACACCGCCGATGGCCTCGGAGCCGTAGAGGCTCGAACGCGGCCCGCGCACCACCTCGATGCGCTCGATCTGATCGACCGGCAGGTCCTGCAGCGAGGTCGTGCCCAGGGTGGCCGAGCCGACACGCACCCCGTCGATCAGCACCAGCACGTGATCGGAATTGGTGCCGCGCAGCATCACCGAGGCCGACTGGCCGGGACCGCCGTTCTGGGCGATGCTCACGCCGGGCAGGGTGCGCAGCAGATCGGGCACCGAGCGGGCCTGACGCCGCTCGATCTCGGCGCGATCGATCACGCTCACCGTGGCCAGGGTCTCGCCCGCCGGCTCGGCGGTACGCGTGGCAGTGACCACCGTCGGCTCCAACACCTGGGAATCGGTCTGGGCCAGGACCTGGGCGCTCAAGGGCGCGGCCAGCGCCGCCAGCATCAAGGGACTCTTCATCACATGCTCCTCACAGGACCCCGCACACCCGCAGGGGTCGACAACAGAGAGGGGCTGGATGCTCGGCGGGCAAGCGTCACCGGCCACGCGCTGGATGCGCGAGGAGCCGCGATCGCCACCCGGTCTACCCACGCAGCCCCGGCTTGACGGACCCGCCCGGCCTCGCTTTGCGGGCACTGCGGATCCTGATTCCGAGGCCGGTCTCCGGGCTCACGAGCGGGCCGGCATGGCCCCGGACGCGACGCCTTCCCGTGATCGACACAGTGGCATCAGGTCGCGCCCTGATTCGTCTACCGTTGCGGGGGCAGCGCCGGACTGACCGATCGCGGACGATCGGCGCACCGGTCTTCCCGTTTCAGCCCCGGGAACTGGGTCCAGGGGCCACCGCGGAATCGAGGGCGCCGATTAAGTCCGATCGGAAGGAGCAAGTCAACGCCCGCCCCCGCCACGGGACAGACTGACTGACCGGGGTCAAGCCGAGAACGATACCGCCGACGCCGCTCGCAGAGAGCGGGCGCCGCGGGGGGAGGGTCAGAGTCCGGAGACCTCGGGCAGCGCAGACTCGGGCGCGCGGACCGACTCGATCCGCGCCGCCTGGGCGCTCGGCCAGCGGGTGAGATACTCGTCGGTGAAGAAGAAGCGATCCTCGCCGAAGGCCGGCACCAGATCGTCGAGCCAGGTCGCCTTGGGGTCGAAGCGGGCGAAGAAGGGGCGGTTGACCCAGTCGGGGTTGCGTCCCTGGAGGAAGCGCAGCACGAACACCCGCTCGCCGGCGACCTCGGTCACGCCCTGGATCTCGATCTTGCCCGGCCCCGCACTCATGCTCGGACCGCGCGCGGTGCGAGCCAGCCCCGAGACCCCCTGGATCGCCTCGCGATAGATCTCCCAGGCACGCACCAGCGGCACCTCGAAGTAGTGCTGGGCGCCGGTATCGCGCTGCACGAACATGTAGTAGGGGATGATGCCGAGGCGCACCTGGGTGCGCCACATCCGCGTCCACACCTCGGGGTCGTCGTTGATGTGGGCGAGCAACGGCCCCTGGCTGCGGATCTCGGCGCCGGTGGCGCGCAGCCGCGCGATCGCCTCGCGGGCGGTCGCGGTCTCGAGCTCGCGCCAGTGGTTGGTGTGGGCCATCAGCGCGACGTGCTTGCCGTTGGCCACCAGCCGCTCGAGCAACGCCATCAGCTGATCGCTGTCGGCGTCGCCGACGAAACGCTGGGGCCAGAAGGTCAACGCCTTGGTGCCGATGCGGATACTCTGGACGTGATCGAACTCGGGACGCAGCAGCGGCTCGAGATAGGCCTCGAGATGGCGCGCCTTCATCACCATCGGATCACCGCCGGTGATCAACAGATCGGTAACCTGCGGGTGCTGGCGCAGATAGGCGTGCAGCCCGGAGGCCTCGTTCGAGGCGATGCGCAGCGACTTGTCGCCGACGAACTGCGCCCAGCGGAAGCAGAAGCTGCAATAGGCGTGACAGGTCTGCCCCTGACTGGGGAAGAACAGCACGGTCTCGCGATACTTGTGCTGCAGCCCTTCGAGCGGGCGCTCGCCGTCGAGCTTGGGCAGGTTGCTCTCGAGCTGCCCGGCGGGATGGGGGTTGAGCTCGGCGCGGATCTCGCGCACCGCGGCCTCGAGCGCGGCGGGCGCGGCCTCGGCGCGCAGCAGATCGGCAATGCGGCTGAAATGACGCTCGCTGAGCATCCCCTGCTGCGGGAACACCAGCTGGAAGATCGGATCATCGGGGACATTGTCCCAGTCAATCAGTTCATCGATCACATAGTCGTTGACGCGAAACGGCAGCACGGTCGAGACCACCTTCATCGCGAAACGGCGATCCTCGGAGAGTCCACGCAGCGCATCGATGCGGTCGAGATTACGCTGGGTGTGGACACGGAACGGGCGGGCGGACTCGACCGCCACCGCCCGCTTGGGCTGGGCATTGTTGTAGGACATGACAAAGCTCCTCTGTGGATAGTCAGAAGAGGACGCTGAACCGAATGGGCACGGCTATCCAAAGGGGTTGGCGAAAGAAGTGACGGTATTCGTCGTACGCGCTTCGCCGGCGCCGGGCGCGTGAGCGCGCCACCAGAGGATCCGAGCAGCCGCCCGGACTGGCAAAACCATTGCAAAGGATTTCACCATCCTAACACAGGAACCCTGCCCGATCCGGCGCGAGGGACACGGATCGCATGACAGGGGCACAGTCACCCGCACCCGGACGATGGGTGCGCAAGCATCGGGAGCGACATGGACAGGCATCGACAGCTGAGCGCCCGGGCGCTCCTCGGCGGCGCGCTACTCGGCGCCCTGCTCACCCCGTGCAACGTCTACGCCGGACTGAAGATCGGCTGGTCGTTCAACATCTCGATCGTGGCGCTGCTGATCGCCAGCGGACTCTGGGCACTGCTTGCACGACTGCGCCTGAGCGCGCCGCTGGCCATCGGCGAGGGCAACATCACCCAGACCACCGCGTCCTCCGCGGCCAACATCATCTCCGGCGGGCTGGTCGCGCCGATCCCGGCCCTGGCGATGCTCTCCGGCGGCAACCTGCCCGCCGTCGAGCTGATCGCCTGGGTGTTCGCGGTGAGCTTCCTCGGCATCTGGGTCGCCTGGTATCTGCGCGCCGGGCTGATCGTGCGTACCCCGCTGCCCTTCCCCACCGGTCGCGCCACCGCCGAGGCATTGCAGGAGATGTTCCGCCAGGGTCGCGAGGCACGGCTGAGACTGCGCGTCCTGCTCGGCGCCGGCGCCCTGGCCGCCGCGCTCAAGTGGCTCGACAGCGGTCGCTGGGCGCTGCCGCGTCCGGGACTCGGCGTCGAGCTGCCCGCCGCCGGCGCACTCGCCGGCGCCCCGGCGATCAGCGCCAAGAACCTCACCCTCAGCCTCGACCCCTCGCTGATGCTCGCCGGCTTCGGCGCCATCATCGGGGTCCGCGCCGGGCTCTCGCTGTTGCTCGGCGCGCTCATCGCCTGGGCGCTGCTCGGCCCGCTGGGGTTGTACCAGGGGTTCATCCTGCCGGGCGCGACCGACCCGGCTGCGAGCTGGTTCGGAACCATGATCGAATGGCTGCTGTGGCCCGGGGTGGCTCTATTGGTGGCCGCGACCCTGACCCGGCTGGTGCTGCAACTGCGCGCCGCCCATGCCGCGGGCACCGGCACCGGGCGAAACGACGACGGGGCCACACTGCACCGCGCACTCGGACTGGCGCTCGCCAGCGCCCTGGTGGTGCTCGCCCAGACGCAGATCTTCGGCATCCACTGGCTGCTCGCGCTGCTGGCGGTGCCGATCGCCTTCGTGCTGGCGATGGTGGCGGCGCGCGTGGTCGGCGAGACCGGCATCCCGCCGATCGGCGCCATCGGCAAGGTCTCGCAGCTCGGCAGCGGCATCACCGCGCCGGGCGACCAGACGGCCAACCTGGTCGGCGCCAACGTCGCCGGCGGCGCGGCCGGGCAGAGCGCCGATCTGCTCAACGACTTCAAGGCCGGACACGCGATCGGCGCCACCCCGGGCTACCAGGTGATCGCGCAGTGTCTGGGGGTGGCCGTGGGCAGTGTGGTCGGCAGCCTGGTCTATCTGCGCCTGATCCCGGACCCGGCGACCATGCTGATCACCGAGCAGTGGCCGGCCCCGGCGGTAGCAACCTGGAAGGTGGTGGCCGAGACCCTCGACCAGGGACTCGCCGCGCTGCCGCCGAGCGCGCTCGCCGCACTCCTCCTCGCCGCCGGCTGCGGGGTCGTGCTGACCCTGCTCGAACACCGCCACGGACCGCGCCGGGTACCGAGCGCGCCAGCGCTGGGGCTGGCGATGGTGATCCCGGCATCGCTCTCGCTCACCCTCTGTCTCGGCAGTCTGGTCGGGCACGCCCTCGCCCGCTACCGCCCACGACTGGCCGAGCGCTTCCTGCTCGCCGCGGCCGCCGGGCTGATCGCCGGCGAGAGCCTCAGCGGCGTCACCCGCGCCCTGCTCGGCGTCCTCGGCTGAGGCTCAGACCTTGAACCGCCGGGTGCGCTCCTGCTGCTCGGCGGCGAGCGCGGCGAGCGCCTCGGCGGCCTCGGCGATGCGTCGCGAGACGGCGGCGATCTCCTCCTCCTCGTGGCTGATGCCGGAGAGGTTGCGGTCGATCTCCTCGGCCACCGCGCGCTGCTGCTCGGCGGCGCTGGCGATCTGGCCGTTCATGTCGTTGACGGTGGCCACCTCGGCGGTGATCGCCTCGAGCGATGCACCGGCGCGTCCGGCCTGGGCAACGCTCTCGCCGGCCTTGGTGCGACCGTCGGCCATCACCGTGACCGCCTCACGGGCGCCGCCCTGCAGCGCCTCGATCATGCCCTGGATCTCATGGGTGGCCGACTGGGTGCGCCCGGCAAGGCTGCGCACCTCGTCGGCGACCACCGCGAAGCCGCGCCCCTGCTCGCCCGCGCGCGCCGCCTCGATCGCGGCATTGAGCGCGAGCAGGTTGGTCTGCTCGGCGATGCCGCCGATCACATCGAGGATCCGGCCGATCGACTCGGCATCGTCCGAGAGCCGCGCGATCACCGTCGCGGCGTTCTCCACCGCCGCGGCCAGGGACTCGATGGCGTCGATCGTCTCGCGCACCACCGCCGCGCCACCGCCGGCCTCGCGCTCCATGTCACGGGTCGCCTCGGCCGCGCGCGTGGCGTTGCGCGCGACCTCGGCGACGGTGGCGGTCATCTCGGTCATGGCGGTGGCGACCTGATCGGTGCCCGACTGCTGACGCTCGAGCTGAGCGCGGATCTGCTCGCTGGTCGCCGACAGCCCACCGGCCGCCTCGCTCAACCGATCGCCACCCCCGACCAGCTCCCTGACCAGGTTGTGGATACGGTCGACGAAGGCGTTGAAGGCCACCGCCAGCTCGGTCAGCTCGTTGCGACCGCGTGCCTCGAGGTGCTGGGTGAGATCGCCGTCGCCGTGGGCGATGTCGTTCATGCGCGTGGCAGCGGCGCGAATCGGCCGGGCGATGGCGCGACTCAGCAGCCAGGTCAGCACGGCGCCGACACAGAGCGCCAGCAGACTGAAGAGCAAGGCGTCGCGGATGGCGCGATTGAAGGCGCCGACGTCGTCGCTGCGATCGAGCAGCAGCTCGACCACCCCCACGGGCTCGCCGGCATAGTCGGTGATCGCTTGCGCCAGCAGCGCCATCGGCGTGTCGCGATAGAGGATCTGGCGCTGGATGCGCTCACCCGCGATGACCTGGCGCATCTCCTCGGCGGTCAGCCGGGTGCCGTCCTCGATGGTGCCGGCGAAGGGTTCGAAGTCCTGGCCGCGCCGCAGCGTGAGCTGGGCACGGGCACCGAAGCGCTCGGTGAAGTCGACGAAGAAGGGCTCGCCGAAGGAGAGCCCGAACTCGACCGAACCGCGATGGCGCCCGTCGGGCGCGAACATCGGCACGATGCCACGGATCCCCAGCCCGGCGCGCCCCTCCTCCAGGCCGCTGACCGGCGCGCGGGTGCGGTTGGCGGCGAGCACGGTGTGGCGAAACCCCGACAGGTCGTCGCCGAACTTCTCCGGCATGTGCAGCCGCAGGAAGGAGGTGGCCGGCGGGGTATGGAACTGGAACTGCACCAGACCGTATTGCCGGTGCATCCGCTCGAACAGCGGCAGGGTGAGTTCGCGCAGCCGCGCGCGATCGCCGGCGGCGAAGGCGGCGCGGACATCCGGGACGTTGGAGAGCGCCGCGGCGAGCGAGACGGCGCGTGTCGCCTCCTCATCGAGCGCCGAGCGCAGGGTGAGGAAGAGGTCCTGGAGCCGGCGTTGCTCGGCGCGCTCGGAGAGCGCGCCGAGGTTGTGGAAGACGCTGGGCAGGATCAGCGCCACCGTGACCAGGATCGCCGCCATGCCGCCAACGGCCAGCTGCACACTGATGCGGACTCTGCTCAGCACATCGCCCTCCTCGCGGTTTCGTCGGTACCACAGGGTTATGCTGGCGCAACATACACGAAAAGCGCACGTCAGCGATCAAAACGACGCTATCCAAGGGGTCTTTCAGGCTGACCCGGCACCGCTCACCGTGACGAACAGATAGCCTATATAGGCGAGATAGCTGCCGATCAGCACCACCCCCTCGACCCGGTTGATCCGTCCCTGACGGCGCCAGCCATAGCCGAACACGAACAGCGACAGGGTCAGCAGCACCATCACCGGGATATCGCGCGAGAGCACCTCGGGGGCGATTGCGATCGGCTGGATGGCCCCGGCGATACCGACCACGGCAAGGGTGTTGAACAGATTCGAGCCGATCACGTTGCCCAGCGCGAGATCGTGTTCACCCTTGCGCACCGCGGCGATCGAGGAGGCCAGCTCGGGCAGCGAGGTGCCGATGGCGACGATGGTCAGCCCGATCACCAGGTCGCTGACGCCGAAGCCGTAGGCGATCTCGACCGCCCCCCACACCAGCAGCCGCGAGCTGGCCAGCAGGACCACCAGCCCCAGCGCGAGCAGCCACAGGGCACGACCGAGCGGCAGCGGATGACGCTCGAGCTCCTGCTCCATCTCGCCGCCGAGCGCATCGCCACGCCCGCGCATCCCCTGGACGATGGTCCAGCCCATCACCAGCGCGAAGACCGCGAGCAGCCCCCAGGCATCGAGCCGCGACAGCTCACCGTCCCACAGCTGATAGACCGCCAGCGCGGTGATCAGCGCGAGCAGCGGCAGCTCGCGCCGCAGCAACCGCGAGTGCACCGCGATCGGACTGAGCAGTGCGGTGATACCGAGGATCAGCGCGATATTGGTGATGTTCGAGCCATAGGCGTTGCCGAGCGCGAGCCCGGGATTGCCCTGGGCGGCGGCAAAGCCCGAGACCACCATCTCCGGGGCCGAGGTGCCGAATCCGACCACCACCATGCCGATCAACAAGGCCGGCATTCCCAGATGGCCCGCGGTCGCCGCGGCCCCCTCGACGAACCGATCCGCGCTCCAGACCAGGAGTGCCAGACCGGCAATGACAGCGACAAAAGCCAAACTCATCAGTCTCTCTCAGACCTCGCAATCGTCTTCCGGTGATGCGCGAACGCGCCTGCACCGGGTTTTCGGTATGATTTCGGCGCCCGGTCACGACAACTGATCCGCCCGCGCGACCGGCCAAGCGCATCATTTTCTCACACGCCGAGGAGTCATCGCGATGTTTCGCCCCACGCCCCGCTCGATCTGGTACATCCTGGCGATCGGGGGGCTCGGCGTGGCCGCATTCAGCGTGGCGCTCACCGAGTGGCTGCTGCTCGACCCCTGCCATCTGTGCATCTTCCAGCGCCTGCTGTTCGGCCTCGCCGGGCTGTTCGCCCTCGCCGCGGCACTGGGCGCACGGGTGCTCGGTTATCTGACGGTGGCGAGCGCGCTCGGCGGGCTCTGGAGTTCGCTCTACCAGAGCTGGCTGCAACTGCAGCCGCCCGGCGCGGTCAATTGCATCGGCGGCGAACTCGGCCCCGTCGAGCGACTGGTCGAGTGGCTGGGCCAGCAGGCCCCCGAGCTGTTCCTCGCCACCGGTTTCTGTGAGGACCCGGGGCTGCAGATCCTCGGGCTGTCGCTGGCCAACTGGGGGGCGATCGCCTTCGCCCTCGGAGCCATCGCCGCCGTCTGGGCGCTCGTTGCGAGCGCCCAGCGCCCCTCGGCCCGTGCCGACCGGGGCGACTGATCGCGCCGGGAGCTTCCCGGACATCCCGACACCCAGAAGGCGGACGCATCGGACGTCCGTCCACCACCCTGGAGATCCTGATCGATGCCGCTGAGCCGCAGACACTTCAACCTCACCCTGATGGGCACACTGGGCGCCCTCGCCGCACCGCTGCCGGCCCGCTCGGCACCCTTGGTCGAGGGGCGGGACTGGCGTCCCATCGACCCACCGCAGCCGGGCGATGCCCCGGGCAAGATCGAGGTGCTCGAGTTCTTCTCCTACGGCTGCCCGCACTGCAGCGACTTCAACCCGATCGTCAAGGAGTGGGCCGCAGATCAGCCCGAGGACGTCGTCTTCCGCCGTGTCCCGGTCACCTTCGGGCGTACCGCCTGGGCCAACCTCGCCCGCCTCTATTACGCCCTGGAGGCATCTGAGGCCCTCGCACAGCACGATCAGGCGGTGTTCGATGCCCTGCACCGTGAGCGGCGCCGACTCTACAGCCCGGATGCCATCCTCGACTGGGTCGAGGCCCGCGGGCTCAATCGCGACGCCTTCGCCGCGCTCTTCGACTCCTTCGACATCCAGGCCAAGATCGCGCGCAGCGACCGCCTGGTGCAGCGCTACCGCATCCACGCCGTGCCGCGGGTGACGGTCGCCGGGCGCTATGCCGTGCTCGGCAAGGAGGCGAGCAGCTATCGCGAGCTGCTCGGCATCGCCGAGACCCTGATCGCGCAGACGCGCAAGCAGGGCCTGGCCGGCTGACCCGGACGGCGCGGAATGCGCCGGGCGGCGCGCCCTAGTCGCCGCCCGGCGCACCCGCGAGCAGCTGCTCGCGCAGGGTCGCGAGCAGCTGGCGCGGTCGCAGCGGCTTGGGCACATGGTCATCCATCCCCGCCGCCAGACAGGCCTCACGATCGCTCGCCATGGCATTGGCGGTCATCGCCACGATCGCGACCCGCTGCCCGGCACCGGACTCGCGCGCGCGGATCGCGCGCGTCGCCGCGAGCCCGTCGAGCACCGGCATCTGCATGTCCATCAACACCAGCTCGAAACGTCCGGGCGCAAAGCGCTCGAGCGCCTCGGCACCGTGCTCGGCCAGCGTGACCACACACCCCCAGCGCTCCAGCAATGCCCGCGCCAGACGTTGATTGACCACATTGTCCTCGACCAGCAGCACCCGCACCCCGGCGAGCAGCGCCGTACCGCCGGGCGCGCCCGAGGGCGCCGGGCGCGGCCCATCCAACGCCCGCAGCAAGCCGCTGACCTCGCCCGGACTCACCGGCTTGGTCAGCACCGCAAAGCCCGCGGCGGCACAGCGTCGCGCCTCCTCGCCCTGCAGCCCATAGGAGAGCAGCGCCAACCGCTCACGTTCGACCAGCCCGGCCTCGACCAGCCGCTCGGCCAGGGCCACGCCACCGTCGCGCGCGGCGATCAGCGCCAGGGTCAACGGCCGCGCATCGCGGGCGCGCATCTCGGCCTCGACCGCAGCGGCACTCACCACACGCAACCCCAGCCGCTCGAGCCAGTCGACCAGGGTGAGGCGCGCACGCGGGTGCGGCTCGACCACCAGTGCCCATCCTCGAGACCGAGACGCCTCGGTCTCGGCTCCGGCGACGAGGGTCTCGTCGAGCGACAACGGCAACTCGACGGTGAAACGGCTCCCCCGACCCGGCTCGCTGTCGACCGTGATCCGCCCCCCCATCAGTTCCACCAGACGCGAGATGATGCTCAACCCCAGCCCGGTGCCGCCAAAGCGGCGGGTGATCGAGACATCGGCCTGACCGAAGACCTCGAAGATCCCCTCGAGCTGGTCGGGGTGGATGCCGACCCCGGTATCGGCCACCGCGAGCGCGACCCACTCGCCCTGGCCGGAGGAGAGGCGCTCCAGGGTGACCCGGATCTCGCCGGCGGCGGTGAACTTGATCGCGTTGTCGCAGAGATTGACCAGCACCTGGCGCAACCGCGCCGGATCGCCGAGGCGCCGCCGGGGCAGCGTCGGGGCAAGCTCCAGGACCAGCTCGACCCCCTTGGCGGCGGCCCGTGTGCCGAGCGGCTTGAGGGCCCCGGCAAGGAGTTCGGCAAGATCGAAGGGGATGTGCTCGAGCTCGACCCGGCCGGCCTCGATCTTGGCGAAGTCGAGCAGGTCGTTGAGCAGCGTCAGCAGGGTCCCGGCCGAGGTGCGCACGATGGTGAGATAGTCGCGCTGGGTCGGATCCAGGTCGGTCTCGAGGGCCAGCTCGGTCATCCCGATGATGCCGTTCATCGGGGTGCGGATCTCGTGGCTCATGTTGGCGATGAAGCGACTCTTCGCCGCGTTGGCCGACTCGGCCATGTCGCGTGCCTCGCGCAGCTCGGCCTCGACCCGCTTCCACGCGGTGATGTCCATGGCGACCCCGGTCATGCGCGGCGCCCGACCGTCGCCCTGATCGCAGGGGGTGGCCTGAACGCGATGATGACGCAGCTCGCCGCCGGGCAGCAGCACCCTGAACTCGGCCTCGAGGTCGCGCGCCTCGTCGAACGAGGCGCGCAACGCCGTCTCCATCCGCGCGCGGTCATCCGGGTGGAGACGGCGCAGCCAGGTCTCTACCCGGCCATCGAACTCGACCGCGTCGAGACCATGCAGGGCCAGCATGCGCGCATCCCAATCGAGTCGGTCCCCTTGCGGGTGCCACTCCCACACCCCGAGCCCGGCGGTGGCCGCCGCCAGCTCCAGGCGCGCGCGCTGATGACGCAGCTCGGTCTCGAACAGACAACCGCGTGCGGCATTGGCGAGACGACGCACCAGCGGCACGAAGGCCCGCTGGAAACGGGTCGAGAGCATGCCGACATCGGCCCCGCGCAGCAACAGCAGCACCCCGAACCCCTCGAGACGGAAGGCGTGGAGTGCACAGCGCGAATCGACCGCCACCAGCGGCAGGCCACCGGGCTGCTGGCGCAATGCCTGATACAGCCCCTGTGGCGTCCAGCGCTCCCAGAAAGCGGCATAGCAGGGGTTGCGCGCGAGGTTGCGCGGCAGCATGCAGCTCAGCGGCGGCGCCGTCGACGAGACCTCTTCGAGCTGGAGCACCGCCGCGCCGCTGCCCTCGAGCAGGCGCACCATGCTGACCAGGAAGCGGCGCACCATGGGCTCGAGGTCGACGCTTTCACCGATGGCCACCGCGAGCGCGTAGAGCACCTCGGTCTCGTCGTTCGGGGAGGTCGCCATCACAGCGCTCCGCCGGGCGGCACGAAGGCGCGCAGCAGCGCTTCGAGCGAAGGTGGCGCCATCGGTCGTCCGATCAGATAGCCCTGCACCTGATCGACCCCGAGCGCCTCGACGAAGTCGCACTGACGCTGGGTCTCGATCCCCTCGGCGATCACCGTCAGCCCCAGGCTCTGCCCCATCACCGTGACCGCGCGCACGATCGCCCGCGCCCGCCGTCCCCGGGTGACGGTGGCGACGAAGGCGCGATCGATCTTGAGCACATCGAGCGGGAAGTGCTGCAGATACTCGAGCGACGAGTAACCGATGCCGAAGTCGTCGATCGCGACCTTGAGCCCGAGCGCGCGACAGCGACCGAGCAGCTCGACGGCGGCCTCCGGCTCCTGCATCGCCAGCCGCTCGGTGATCTCGAGTTCGATACGACCGGGGTCGACGCCGGTGTCGCCGAGCACCCGCTCGATCAGCGTGAACAGCCCGGGGTCGAGGAACTGACGCGCCGAGAGGTTGACCGCGACCCCCAGGCCCGTCCCCTCCCAGGCGACACACTGACGACAGGCCTGCTCCAGCACCCAGGCGCCGACCGGCCGGATCAACCCGAGCGACTCGAGCAGCGGCACGAAGCGCGCCGGCGAGAGATCGCCCCAGCGTGGATGGCGCCAGCGCAGCAACGCCTCGACCGCGACGATCTGCCCCGACTCGAGATCGAGCTGCGGTTGGTAGTGAAGATGAAACTCCTCGCGCTCGAGCGCGCCGTGCAACGCCTGCTCCAGCTCCAGCGCCTCGGCCAACCCCTGACGCAACCGTGGCGCCGAGGGCGCCTCCTCGCTCAGCGTGCCACGCAGCCGCGCCAGACGCTGCGCCTGCTCGGCGAGCGCAAGCAGCTGCTTGGCGTCGTCGCCGTGACCTGGATGACAGCAGAATCCACCGCTCAGGGTGAGCACCAGCTCGCGCCCATCGATCGGATAGGGCCGCCCCAGCGCATGCAACAGACGGGCGAAGCGCGCCTGCAACCTCGGCAGATCGGCCCCGCAGAGCAGCACCCCGAACTCGTCGCCACCAAGCCTGGCCGCAAGCTCCGACGACCCGCCGGACTGTTCGAGCCGCTGCGCCAGGCTACCCAGCAGCAGATCGCCCGCAGGCTCGCCCAGGGCGTCGTTGTGACGATGGAACTCGACCACATCGATCCAGCCGACCAGCAACACCGAACCCGTCACCACCGCCCGGCGCAGCGCCTGCTCGATCTGGCGCAGGAACAGCCGTCGATTAGCCAGCCCGGTCAACTCGTCGTGCAGCGACAGATAGTCGACCAGATCCTCGGTGCGGCGCATCTCGGTCACGTCCTGGAGCACGCCCAACACCCGCTCGGCGTCGTGCTCGGAGTGCTCGCCGACCACCCGCAGCAGCCGCTCGCCATTGTCGCCGCACAGCCGGAACTCGATCTCGAAGGAGCCCTTGCCGACGCGCGCCACCTGCATCATCCGCTCGAGCCGGGGGCGATCGGCGGGGTGGACCAGCGCCAGCACCGAGGACACCCGCTCGAGCGCACCGGCATCGACCCCGAGCAACACGGCCGCGTCATCGGACCAGGACAGCGCATCATCCTCCAGCGACCATTGCCAGAAGGTCAGCCGCGCGATGCCGCGCGCCACCCGCTCGTGCTGACGATTGCGCCGCACCTGCAGGTTGAGTGCACCGGCGTGCAGCGCATAACGGACCCGCTGGCTCAGCAGCGACCAGTTGATCGGCTTGACCATGAAATCGGTGGCGCCGGCCTCCAGCGCCGCCTCGATGGTCTCGACCTCGTCGGCCCCGGTGACCATGATCACCGGCGTGGCGATCTCGACCTCGAGCGCGCGGATCCGCCGGCAGACCTCGAGCCCGTCCATCCCCGGCATGCAGACATCGAGCAGCACCAGATCGGGCTGAATGCGGGCAAAGCACTCGAGCGCCTGGGCGCCATCGGCGGCGGCCTCGACGGCGAACCCCTGGCGGCGCAACGCGCCACAGATCAGCCCCCGGGTCGGGGCATCGTCATCGACGACCAACACCCGCCCGAGCGCACCCGTCCCCTGCGTATCCGCCCCCTGCGTCCCCATCTAGTCCTCCATCTCCCGATGGCCCGCGATCTAAGGTTGAGGCAGGGGCAACCGATACAAACCGTCGCGGCTCGAACGGCACCCAGTCAGCAGCCACAAGCCCGAGGTGATCATCATGCACCATGTCGACCCCGAGACGATCGCCGAGCTGCGCGACCTGCTCGACGAGGAGCTCGACGCCATCATGCTCGCCTTCGCCCAACAGCTCCCCGTCCAGCTCGAGCGCCTGGAGCAGGCCTCACCGAGCGAGTGCGGGGCGCTGGCCCATGCCCTCAAGGGCAGCGCCGGCAACATCGGCGCGACCATGCTGGCCAGCGCGGCCGGCGCGCTCGAACAGGCCGCGCGCGCCGGCGAGCCCGAGACGATCGCCGCGGCCCGCGCGCGATTGCGTCCACTGGCCAGCGCCGCCCTGGACGAGCTGCGCGCGCTCGGCGCGCTGCGCGAGGCGCCCTGATGCCCACATCGCTCCAGAGCGCGGGCGCCATGCGCCCGGTCTTCGTCGGTCGCCAGCCGATCTTCGACGCCAGCGCGGGGATCGTCGGCTTCGAGCTGCTGTTTCGCGCCGGACACACCGACAGGGCCGCGATCGACGACAGCGACCGCGCCACCACCGAGCTGCTGCGTACCGTCTTCGTCGACATCGGCGTCGAGAACCTGGTCGGTGACCGGCTCGCCTTCATCAACCTCTCGCCGCGCTTCATCGGGCGCGAGGTGATCGCCGCCCTGCCCGCCGAGCGCACCGTACTCGAATTGTCGGTCAGCGCCGGGATCGGTCCCCAGACCCTAGCCGCCATCCGTCTGCTCAGGGACCAGGGCTTCAGGGTCGCGCTGCAGTGCACGGGCGCGGGCGCGCTGCCGGCGCACGCGCTCGAGGCCGTCGATCTGGTCAAGCTCGACGCCCGCGCCACCGCGGCACCGGAGCTCGAGGCGCAGTGCGCCCGGCTCGCCGCCCACGGGCTCACCCTGATCGCCGAGAAGATCGAGGACGAGACCACGCTCGCCCGCTGCCGGGCGCTGGGCTTCGATTATTTCCAGGGTTTCTATCTCTCCTACCCCAACGTGATCGAGGGGCAGCGCATGGCCGGCGCGGCGCTCGCGCTGCTGCGCCTGATCGAGACCCTGCAGCGCCCCGATACCACGGTGGCCGAGATCAACCGCAGCATCACCAGCGACGCGGCGCTCAGCCTGGAGATCCTCAGGCTCGCCAACAGCCCCCGCTTCCGTCGCCGCGAACCGATCGAATCGGTCGAGCACGCGATCGTCGTGCTCGGGCGCGACACCATTCGTCACTGGGCGCTGCTGCTCACGCTGCGCCGCACCCAGGGCTCGCCGGTGGCGATCGAGCAGATCCTGATACGCGCACGCATGGGCGAGTTGCTCGCACCCGTGCTCGCACCCGGTGATGCACCCCAGCGCTACTTCACCCTGGGGCTGCTCTCGGCCGTCGAACGCTTCCTCGGCGTCGCGCTCGAGGAGATGGTGGAGCAGGTGCGACTGGGACCGGAGCTGCGCGCGGCCCTGTTCAATCATGAGGGGATCATGGGGCTGGCGCTGGAGATCATCGAGGGATTCGAGCAACCCGACACCCCCTTGCCCGACGACCTCACGGTCACCGCCGAGGCGCTCTCGACCCGCTATATTCAGGCCATCGACTGGGCGCGCGAGACGCTCGACACACTGAAATGAAGGACGATCGAATGGATGTGACGCGTCATTGCACCGCCGCGCTGCTCGGTGTCGCGCTCCTGCCGACACTCGCTGCCGGCGCCGGGTTCGACTGCGAGCGCGCCTCGACCCCGATCGAGCACAGCATCTGCGCCGACGCCGAGCTCGACGCGCTCGACGCCCGGCTCGCCGAGCTCTATCGCGCCGCGCGCGAGCGGCTCGCGCCCGCCGAGCGCGAGGCATTGCGCCAGACCCAGCGCAGCTGGCTCGCCGCGCGCAACCGCTGCGGCCCGGATCGAGACTGTCTGCGAGCGCAGTATCTGCAGCGCATCGAAACGCTCGCACCACCACGGGCACGGCTCACCCGCACCGGCCCGCACTACCAGCTCGAGGCCAGTTATCCGGTGTTCGCCGGGGCGCCGGAGACGATCAACCGCGCGGTGCGTGCATTCGTCCAGGAGCAGGTCGATGCCTTCCTCGCCAGCACCGAGGAGCTCCTGGCCGATCCCGAGCCGCCGCTCGGACCGGCATGGTCGTTCGCGCTCGAGGGCGAGGCCGGCCACCGCACCGACACCCTGCAGGTCGTCGCGTTCGAGGGCTATGCCTATTACGGCGGGGCGCACGGCATGCCGCTGTTCGCGCCGCTGCTGCTGGATCTGTCCGAGGCCCGCGCGCTCGACCCGGCGGAACTCTTCCGCGCCGACAGCGACTGGCTCGCGCGGCTCGCCCGACTCAGCCGCGCGGCACTCGCCGGACGCGACCTGCTCGGTGCCGATGCCGACTGGGTCAACCAGGGCACCGCGCCGGTGGCGGAGAACTATCAACTGTTGCTGCCCGGCCCCGATGGGATCACGGTGATCTTCCCGCCCTATGCGGTCGCCGCCTATGCCGCCGGCGCACAGCGGGTGCTGATCCCCTATGCCGAGATCGACGACCTGCTCGCACGCCCCCTGCGGGCGCCTTGAGTCAGGCGCGCCGGAACCGGACGCGATGGCGCGGGTCGAAGGCGATCGCCCGCATCCCGCCCCGCCGCTATTGCGAGACCGGCGGGGACGGGATGGGGGCGGCGATCAGAGCAGCACGCTCACCAGCTTGTAGGCCGAGCGCTCCACCGCCTTGTTGACGAAGGCGCCGACGAGCGCCTTGCCGAACAGGGTGCCGGCCCTGGTCGCCAGCTCACCGGAGCGTGAGTCGATCTCGACACAGCCATGACGCTCGAGGGCCTCGAGCAGCTGGGCACGACCGATGCGTGCCGGATCATAGAGCAGGGTCAGGCTCGATGCGCGCGGATTGAAGCGCACCTCGGTCACCCCCTCGAGCGCCTGCAGCTCACGCTGCGCCTCGCCGTCGAGCAGCGAGCGACAGCGCAGTGCCGCCGAGCGGATACGCAGTCGCCCTGGAACATGATGGATGTAGTGACTCATGGAACCCTCGGTACTCTCGTCGCTGGAAGGTCATCGATGTGCCTGGCCTGTCGCCGGCGCCCACCGGCCCGGGAACAACCGAATCCGTGCCGTTTCGCGTCGTCGCTGCGCTCCTGCAACGGCCTGTCGGAGTGTCGTCGTCCCGACGCCATCGCAAACGCGAACGGTTATCGATAATAGTTCTCGATCAGGCATTAAGCAAGGGTTGTGCGCGTTTGTTTCTTGCCGACAACCTTGCTATTTTCGATCGAATCAGCGGGATCGGCCCGCCCTCTTCCACCTCAAGCTCGCGGAGCGTTAGAACGATTTCATGAAAGAAGCAGACTGGCTCCTCTTCCAGCTCGACGACCTGGTCTCGAGCGTCGATCGCAACGGTGTCGCCTTCAAGGAATTCCTGCGCACCCCGTCGCTCTCCTGCTCGGTCTATCACCTCCCGGCAGGCTCCAAGGACATGGCCAGCGCCCATGAGGAGGACGAGCTCTATCTGGTGCTCGAGGGACGCGCGCAACTGCGGGTCGGCGACAGCGTGCGGCTGGTCGAGAAGGGCACGCTGATGTACGTGCATGCCGCCTGCAGCCATGCCTTCTTCGACATCGAGGAGGACCTCACCGTGCTGGCCTTCTTCGGCGCGCCGGTACGCGCACACCTGCAGCGCGGCTGACCCCGCTCTCAGTCGTCGACCGGCGGCGCGAGACGACGCTCCTCGGCACCATCGAAGTCCACCCCGCGCAGGGCGTTGAGCAGCACCGCCAGGGTGGTGCCGTTGTGCAGCACCGCGCTGGCCAGGGGCGAGACCCGACCGCTCGCCGCGCCGACCAGGATCGCGGTGTTGATGCCGACGGCGGCGCGGAAGTTGTTGCGGATCAATCGCATGGTGCTGAGCGCCAGGGCGCGCGCGTCGGCCACCGCATCGAGCCGATCGTCGGTGAGCAGGATGTCGGCCGTGGCGCGGGCGATATCGGCACCGCGCGGCATGGCGATGCCGACATCGGCGGCAGCGAGCGCCGGACCGTCGTTGACCCCGTCGCCGACGAAGGCGACCTTGGCCCCGGCATCCTGCAGGCGCATCAGGATCGCCGCCTTGTCCTCGGGCGCGACCTCGGCGTGCACCGCGTCGAAACCGAGCTCGCGACCGAGCGCCTCGGCCTTGCTGCGGCGGTCGCCGCTGATCATCACCAGCCGCTCGATGCCGAGCGCACGCAGCCGCGCCAGCGTCTCCGGGGTCTCGGGGCGCAGCGTGTCGCGCAGCGCGATCAGCCCGACCGGGCCCTCGCGGTTGGCGACGAAGAGCAGGATCTTGCCGGCGTCGTGGAAGCTCGAGATACGCGGTTCGAAGGGCGAGAAGTCGATGCCCTCGTGCTCTTCGAGATAGTGACGGCTGCCGATCATGATCCGCCCCCCGGCGACATCGGCCGAGAGCCCGTGGGCGACCAGATAATCGACCTCGCCGTGGCTGATGTGCTCGAGTCCGCGCGCCTGTGCGGCGTCGACCACGGCGCTGGCGATCGGGTGCGAGGCGTGCTCCTCGATCGAGGCGACCAGCGCGAGCAGGTCACACTCGTCGCAACCCGGGTGGGTGGCGAGCACCTCGACATCGGTGACCGCCAGCTCGCTGTGGGTCAGGGTGCCGGTCTTGTCGAACACCAGCGTATCGACCCCGGCGAGCTGCTCGATCGCCTCGCCACCACGCATCAGCACCCCATTGCCCGCCGCACGCGCCATCCCCGACTTGATCGCCACCGGGGTGCCGAGCTTGAGCGCGCAGGCATAATCGACCAGGAACACCGACTGCACCCGACGCAGGTCGCGGGTGGCGGCATAGACCGCCGCCCCCGTGCCCAGGGTCAGCGCCACGCGCTGATCGGCGAGCCGGTCGGCCTCGCTCTGGGTGGCCGAGCGCTTGGTGAGCGCATCGCCGATGAAGCGCGCCACCCGCGCCGAGGTGGTCTCGGCGCCGACCTGGGTGGCCTCGATGCGCAGCCGCCCCTCGACCAGCACCGAGCCGCAGATCACCCGTCGGTAGACCGACTTGCGCACCGGCACGTCCTCGCCGGTGACCGCCGACTGATCGACCAGCGCCACCCCGTCGATCACCCGACCGTCGACCGCGATGCGCTCCCCCGGCCCGACCTGAACGATCTCGCCGACCTCGACCTGATCGCCGGGCACGCGCACCAGCTCACCGTCGCGCTCGACCCAGGCCGGCGCGGGGTCCGGGCGCAGCAGCCGCGCCAGCATGCGATCGGAGCGACGCGCGGTGCGCTCCTCGAGATAGGCGCCGAGACGCAGCAGCAGGTCGGTGACGGTGGCGGCATAGACCTCGCCACGCGCCGCCGAGAGCCCTACCGCCACGGCATCGAGCACCTCGACCTTGACCCCTTCGTTGACCAGGGTGTCGACCCCGCGCGCCAGCGTCGGCGCGGCACTGGTCACCGCCAGCGCCAACCGCCAGCCCGGCGGCAACAGCGGCAGCAGCGCCAGCGCCAACAACGAGGTCGCCACCGGCGCCAGCCCCGAGTCCGGCTCGCCGGCGGACACCGGCAGCGCGTCGTGACCGACATGGGGCACATAGGCACGCAGCCGCTCGATGACGCGAGCCCGCGCCTCGGGCGTAGGCGTGAACTCGATCACCAGCGAACCCGTCGCCACCCCGGTACGCACCTCGCGCACCTCGGGCAGGGCATCGAGCCAGAGTTCAAGGGTGTCCGGTGCATAACCGGGGGCGCCGAGGGCGGGGAGACGCAGCCGCAACCGACCGGGCAGCTGGTGAACGACGCGATAGCGCAGCGCGGGCAAGGAAGGGGTCACGAGATCAGGGTCCTGAACTGGGCGTGGGCGGGCGGACGCACCCGCCCACGTGGGCTGGGGGAGAGGGTGACGCTCAGGGATCCTGACGCTGCGAGGCGTGCCGCAGCTCGGCCTCGGCGTCGCCGAAACGCTCCTTGATCTCCTCGACCCCGCCCTGGACCATCGCCCAGGCGCGTACCATGCCGTTGATCGCCGTGCGCTGCACCTGCTCGTTGGTGAGCAGATAGGTCGCAGCGGCGCCGATCACCAGCCCCTTGAGGAAGCGGTCACGCGACAGCGTCGCCAGCGTGCCCTGCTGGTTCTGGGGGTTCCACTGGGGCTGCTGCATCGCCATGGGCGCATGATAGCCCTGGTAGTAATAGGCCTGTCCCTGAGGCGGAAGAGCCGCACCCTGGCCCTGGTGATACTGCTGATACTGCCCACCCTGGGCCTGTCCCTGGGGGGCACCCCCCGGTTGGCCCTGGGCGCCCTGCCCTGGATAGCCGTATTGATTGCTCATGCCGAGTCTCCTGTGGTCGGTCGTGCGTTGTTCGGTGCCGGTTGCCGGTTGCCGCGCGCCTTGACCAGGCCACGCAGCAACATCACCAGTGCCGCGCCGGTGATCAAACCGCCGATGCCCTCGGCGATGTTCTTCGTGACCCCGTGCTGATGACGTTGACGTTGATCAGTCATGCATATCCCCATCGGTCCATTGACGCAGCCCGTAGAAGACCGCCGACCCGGCCAGGAACATCAGCCCGAGCCGCAGCGCCCCCTGATCGGCGACGGTGGAGGCCACGGCGCCGGCCGCAGCGGTGGCCACACCCGCGGCCACCGCGCTCTTGCCGGTCTCGACCAGGGCCAGGTTGGGAAGCTGCTCGCCGGCCTGGATGCGATCGACCTGACGGGCCGCGGCGAGACTGCCGCCGATCACCGCTCCGAGGGTGGCGAGCCGCACCAACGACCCGCAATCGCTGCTGATCGCCGGGGCCGTGGGCGCCGTGCCCGGCCAGAAAACGGGAGGCTGGCTCATGCCTTCTGCTCCTCGCCACCACCCTGACCCTTGTCGCCACCGAAGAGGGTGCGCTGGACCGAGCCGTTGGTGAACACCAACACGGCGGCGGCACCGAGCAGCGCGCCCTTCCAGAAGTCGGTGTCATTGAAGTCGATCAGCTTGGAGAGGCTGTTGAGTCCGTTGCCACCATTGGCCAGCTCATCGACCAGTTCCGCCACCCCGGCGCCGGCGCCGTGCTGGGCACCGAACCCCTGGTGCGCACCGGCCCCCGGGGGATAACCACCCGGCGCCGCGCCATGACCGGCCCACTCGGGCTGCCCACCCTGGTACGGCGCGCCCTGATAGGGCATGGCCCCAGGCGGCATGCCACCGGGCTGATAGCCGTACTGCGGCGGCTGCGCCCCCGGGTACGGCTGTCCCGGATACGGCTGCTGCGGCGGCAGCATCCCCGGCATCCATTGCGGCTGGCCACCGGCCTGAGGCCCATATCCACCCTGCGCGGTCTGTGGTCCCTGGGGCTGGGCCGCGGCAACGCCCGGCGGCGGCGCGCCCCAGGCCGGCTGCGGGGCCTGCTGTTGGCCGGGGTGCATGCCCATGCCAGGCTCCTGGCCCTGCGCCGACCAGGGTGCACCGGCGGCCTGGGGACCCTGGCCCGCAGCGCTGTCGCAGCCCTCGGCCTGCCAGGCCTGCGCGCCCTCCTGGCCGCCTCCGGGCATATCCGGTCGCGCCTGCGCCTCTGACTTGTGTTCGCTCATGGTGACTCCGCTTGGATGGATGGGTTGCGGCACCGCACTCGAGACGGTGCTCATCGTCGTCCTCGACCTCGCGATGCACGGACCGCTCGATCGAGACCGCAGCGGTGGGGGCACCGCACTGCCACGGCGGACGGTCCCGACTGGAGAATAAAGTTAACGCAGCCGCCCGTCGTAAACAATAACGATTTACGTTTGCATGGGGAGCGGGGCGCGGTTAGACTCGGAGGGTCTGGAGATGGTTGGAGTATCCCCCGGAGGAACCAGCGATGCCGTCCGTACCCGCAGCACGCCAGGGGCAGCTGCCCCCGATCTCGATCTGTCATCAGGTGCCGGGGCGCGTGCGGCTGCGCGTGCCGCTGCTGCTCGCCGAACCCGCTGCGGCGACGGCGCTGGTCAAGGCGCTGCGCGCCCTGCCCGGGGTGGAGGGCGTACGCAGCAACCCGGCCTGCGCCAGCCTGGTGGTGCGACATCACGCGTCCCAGCCACTGGCGGCGAGCACCATCCTCTCGACACTGACTCCATTGATCCATCAATCGCGTCCTCCGGCGGCCGCTCCTCTGGTCCATCCTATACGAAAAACGCCAAAGTGGAACAGGGCGCACCCCCAGCGCGTACAGCGCCGGCGCTCGCGTGCCGACTGCCCGCTGTGCCGACTCAAGCTCAGGGCGGCGCGCTGGATCATGGCCGACGTGTGGCGCTGCTGGCAGGAGCGTACGCGCGCGCGTATTCGTACCCTTATGGTCACGGCGCTCTCGCCGCTGCGTCACTGACCGAGCCGATACCGCTCACACGCCCGAATGGCGATGCCATAAAAACTTAATATTCAGCGCATTGCCATATGACCTTGACGAGGCCCGGTGATGTCGCGGCGCCATGGCGCCATCACGCACCCATCCGCCCCCACTCGGTCATCCTGTCTGGCCTTCCCCCCGACCATCGACTATCGTGATCACCTGAACTCACGCAATCACCGATTGAGGAGTCTGCAATGGTCACCCCCGTCGCGCATCCTGACGCGAACCTGTCCCCAGAGCTTTTGAAGCGGATCGACGCCTACTGGCGCGCCTGCAACTACCTGGCCGTCGGCATGATCTATCTGCGGGACAACCCGCTGCTGCGCGAACCGCTGCGCGAGGAACATCTCAAGCAGCGCCTGCTCGGTCATTGGGGCGCGAGTCCCGGACTGTCGTTCATGTACGTCCATCTCAACCGCATCATCAATGCCTACGACCAGCGCGCCATCTTTCTCGCCGGCCCGGGTCACGGCGCCCCCGGGGTGCTCGCCCCGGTCTATCTCGAGGGCACCTACTCCGAGGTCTATCCCAACAAGAGCGAGGATGAGGAAGGTCTGCGCGCCTTCTTCAAGCAGTTCTCCTTCCCCGGCGGCATCGGCTCGCACTGCACGCCCGAGACCCCCGGCTCGATCCACGAGGGCGGCGAGCTCGGCTACTCGATCTCGCACGCCTTCGGCGCGGCCTTCGACAACCCGGATCTGTTGGTGGCGGTCGCCGTCGGCGACGGCGAGGCCGAGACCGGACCGCTGGCCACCTCCTGGCACTCGAGCAAGTATCTCAACCCGATCCGCGACGGCGCGGTGCTGCCGATCCTTCATCTCAACGGCTACAAGATCAACAACCCCACCCTGCTCTCGCGCATCCCCAACGAGGAACTGAGCAACCTGATGCGCGGCTACGGCTGGACCCCGCACTTCGTCGAGGGCGACGACCCGATGGAGATGCATCAGCGCATGGCCGAGACGCTCGATCGCTGCCTCGCCGAGATCCGCGGCTTCCAGCAGCAGGCACGCGAGAGCGGCCAGGCCAACCGCTGCCACTGGCCGATGATCGTGCTGCGCACCCCCAAGGGCTGGACCGGTCCGAAGACGGTCGACGGCAAGCGCGTCGAGGGTTTCTGGCGCGCCCATCAGGTGCCGCTCTCGGGGATGCACGGCAATCCCGCCCATCTCGAACAGCTCGAGGCGTGGATGCGCAGCTACCAACCCGAGGAGCTGTTCGACGAGCAGGGCCGGCTGCGCCCCGAGCTCAAGGCACTCGCGCCCCGGGGCGAGATGCGCATGAGCGCCAGCCCCCATGCCAACGGCGGCCTGCTGCGACGTGCGCTGCGCCTGCCCGACTTCCGCGACTACGCCCAGCCGATCAGCCGTCCGGCCACCGAGCGGGCGATGAACACCCGCCCCCTGGGGGCGATGCTGCGCGACGTGATGGCGCGCAACACCGACAACTTCCGTGTCTTCGGCCCGGACGAGAACACCTCCAACAAGCTCGACGCCATCTACGAGGTGAGCAAGAAGCTGTGGCTGTGCGACTACCGCGAGGAGGACGCCGACGGCGGTGAACTCTCACCCGATGGCCGGGTGCTGGAGATGCTCTCGGAGCACACCCTCGAGGGTTGGTACGAGGGCTATATCCTCACCGGGCGGCACGGTTTCTTCGCCACCTACGAGGCCTTCGTCCACGTCATCGACAGCATGTACAACCAGCATGCCAAGTGGCTGTCGATCTGCGAGGACATCCCCTGGCGCGCCCGTGTCTCCTCGCTCAACCTGCTGATCACCTCCACCGTCTGGCGCCAGGACCACAACGGCTTCACCCACCAGGACCCGGGCTTCCTCGACGTGGTGGTCAACAAGAACCCCGAGGTCACGCGGATCTACCTGCCCCCGGACGTCAACACCCTGCTCTCGACCGTCGACCACTGCCTGCGCAGCCGCGACGACATCAACGTGATCGTCGCCGACAAGCAGAACCATCTGCAGTACCTGGACATGGACGCGGCCATCAAGCACTGCACCAAGGGCATCGGCATCTGGGAGTGGGCGAGCAACGACCAGGGCGGCGAACCCGACCTGGTGATGGTCGGCTGCGGCGACATCCCCACCAAGGAGGCGCTGGCGGCCACCGCGCTGCTGCGCGAGCACTTCGCCGACATCCGCATCCGCTTCATCAACGTCGTCGACCTGTTCCGTCTGCAACCGGCCGGCGAACACCCCCACGGGCTCAACGACGCCGATTTCGACAGCCTGTTCACCAAGGATCGGCCGGTGATCTTCAACTTCCACGGCTATCCCTGGCTGATCCACCGTCTCGCCTACCGTCGCACCAACCACAGGAACCTGCACGTGCGCGGCTACAAGGAGAAGGGCAACATCAACACCCCGCTGGAGCTGGCGATCAACAACGAGATCGACCGCTTCAGCCTCGCCATCGACGCCATCGATCGGGTACCGCGGCTGCAGGTGGCCGGCGCCCACGTCAAGGAGCGGCTGCGCGACATGCAGATCGAGTGTCGCAACTACGCCTTCGAGCACGGCGTCGACAAGCCCGAGGTCGACGACTGGACTTGGCCCTATTGATCTGATCCGACCGGGGCGCGTTCACGCGCCCCGCCCCGACGCATCTCCCCTCTCCCCACACTGAGGCGTCACCGATGAGCAAGGCGCAACGACCCGAGTCACCCTGCGAGCCCCGCGAGCCGACCCGCACCGGGATGTCGAAGGAGGCGCTGAAACAGGCCTATATCGACAACCTGTTCTTCATCCAGGGACGCTTTCGCGAGGTCGCCACCCCCCATGACCTCTACATGGCCGCGGCCTACACCGCGCGCGACCGGTTGCTCGAGCGCTGGGTGCGTTCGGCGCAGCTGTTCAAGTCGAGCCATGCGCGCACCGTCTGCTACCTCTCGGCCGAGTACCTGCTCGGTCCGCACCTGGCCAAGACGCTGATCAACCTCGGCATCACCCAGGCGGCGCGCGAGGCGGCCGAGGAACTCGAACTCGACTTCACCGCGGTACTCGAGGAGGAGGAGGAGCCGGGACTCGGCAATGGTGGGCTGGGGCGGCTGGCCGCCTGCTTCATGGACTCGCTCGCGACCCTGCGCATCCCCGCCATCGGCTATGGCATCCGCTACGAGTTCGGCATCTTCGACCAGCGCATCGAGGACGGCTGGCAGGTCGAGGTCAGCGACAACTGGCTGCGCAACGGCAACCCCTGGGAGATCCCGCGGCCGAAGATCTGCTTCCCGGTCTGCTACGGCGGGCACACCGAGCGCTATCGCGACGCCGATGACCAGTGGCGCACCCGCTGGGTACCGGCGATGGTGATCCAGGGCGTCGCCTACGACACCCCGATCCTCGGCTTCGGTACCGACAACGTGAACCTGTTGCGGCTGTGGAAATCGGAGGCGGCCGAGTCGCTCGACTTCCAGGCCTTCAACATCGGCGACTACTACGGCGCGGTGCACGCCAAGATCGAGGCCGAGACCATCTCCAAGATCCTCTACCCCAACGACGAGCCCGAGGCGGGCAAGGAGTTGCGGCTCAAGCAGCAATACTTCTTCGTCTCCTGCTCGATCCAGGACATGATCCGGCTGCACCTCAACACCGTCGGACCGATCGAGCAGTTCGATCAGAAGTTCGTCGCCCAGCTCAACGACACCCACCCGGCGCTGGCCATCGCCGAGCTGATGCGGCTGTTGCTCGACGAGCACGGGATGGACTGGGAGCAGGCCTGGGGGATCACTCACCGCACCTTCTGCTACACCAACCACACCCTGCTGCCCGAGGCCCTCGAGACCTGGCCGGTGGCACTGCTCGAACGGCTGCTGCCGCGCCATCTGGAGATCATCTACGAGATCAATCAGCGCTTTCTCGATCAGGTGCGGGTGCGCTTCTTCGCCGACGACGCGCGGGTGGCGCGGATGTCGTTGATCGGCGAGGACGGCGAGCGCCGAGTGCGCATGGCGCACCTCGCGGTGGTCGGCAGCCATCAGGTCAACGGGGTGGCGGAGCTGCACTCGGAGCTGGTGCGCACCACCATCCTGCGCGACTTCCACGACCTCTGGCCCGAGCGCTTCACCAACGTCACCAACGGGGTCTCGCCGCGACGTTTCATCATGGTCAGCAACCCGCGGCTGGGGCGGCTGATCAGCGAGGTCTGCGGCAACACCGACTGGGCGCGCGACCTCGAGCAGCTGCGCCGACTCGAGGAATACGCCGACGACCCCACCTTCCAGGCCCGCTGGCGCGAGATCAAGACCGCCGCCAAGCGCGATCTGGCCGACTGGATGGCCGCGCGCACCGGGGTCGACCTCGACCCGGTGCAGCTCTTCGACGTCCAGGCCAAGCGCATCCACGAGTACAAGCGCCAGCACCTCAACGTGCTGCACATCATCCGCACCTACCAGCGCATCAAGCAGGACCCCGATCACGACCTGGTGCCGCGCGCCTTCATCTTCGGCGGCAAGGCCGCACCCGGCTACTTCGCCGCCAAGCTGCTGATCAAGCTGGTCAACGCCGTGGCCGAGGTGATCAACCACGACCCCGAGGTCAACGGCACCATCCGCGTCGCCTTCATGCCCGACTTCAACGTCAAGAACGGTCAGCGACTCTACCCCGCCGCCGACCTCTCCGAGCAGATCTCGCTGGCCGGCAAGGAGGCCTCGGGGACGGGCAACATGAAGTTCTCGATGAACGGGGCACTGACCATCGGCACCCTCGACGGCGCCAACATCGAGATCCGTCGCGCCGTCGGCGAGGACAACTTCTTCCTCTTCGGCATGGACGCCGAGACCGTGGCGCACCGCCAGGCCGAGGGTTACCACCCCTGGGAGTACTATCGCAACGACCCGGAACTACGCGCCGATATCGACCTGATCAACTCGGGGCTGTTCTCGCACGGCGACACCAGCCTGTTTCGCCCGCTCACCGACCAGCTGGTCAACCACGACCCCTTCATGGTGCTGGCCGACTATCGCGCCTATGTGGAGGCCCAGGAGCATGTCAGCAGCGCCTACCGCGACCCCGCACGCTGGACGCGGATGTCGATCCTCAACGTCGCGCGCATGGGCCGCTTCTCCTCCGACCGCGCCATCCGCGAATATGCCGAGCGGATCTGGGCGGTCGAGCCATTGCCGGTGGAGAGCGGGGCGGAGACGACGCGCTGACCACTCATCCGGCCACGAAATGTGACGCTTGTCACACCGATGAGTCTTGACTTATAAGGGTTTCCTGATTGATAGCCCCGCATCGACAGATGCGGGGCGCTCCGGCATGGACCGCGACACCGGGCATCCGCTCGGCATACCCACCGCTCGCCGGCCATGACAGGCGAATACCACAGGGAACGAACGATGTCCGACACCCCCAAGGCGCTCTTCGACGTCACCGTGCTGACCGCGGCCATGGCCGCGGAGGACTCCCGCAACGGCCCCGCACGCGCGGCCTTCGGCCTGGTCACTGATGGACGCGTACGCGGCTATATCTGCGCCAGCGCGATCGACGCACTGCACGACTTCCTCTCCCGCACCCAGGGCCAGCGCCAGGCGCGCGGCGCGCTCGACCGGCTGCGCGCGCTCTTCGAGATCGCCCCGGTCGACGCCGGCATCGTCGACGCGGCCATGGAGCTCGGTTGGGACTATCTCGACGATGCCCTGACCCACGAGTGCGCCCGCGCCCAGGGACTCGACTACCTGATCACCGCCAACCCCGAGGACTTCCCCGGCAGCGCGCTCAAGGTGCAGCCGCCCGAGACCTTCCTGCGCGAACTCCACGGCTGACGCCAGCGCCGGCGGCGGACCCTGGATCAGCGCTTGCGCACATCCAGATACTCGCGCTCGACCGCCGTCTCCAGCGCCTGCATGCCCTTGACCAGCTCCTCGTAGCGCATCCGCAGCGCATGCAGCCGCGCCACCGCCTCCTTGCCCGGCAGCTCGCCGTTACTCTTGGTGGCGATCTCGAACAGCGCCTGCAGATAGCTCGCGCGCGCACGCGCCACCATCTCGATCACCGGATTGAGATCGCTCAGGGTCAGCGCCGAGATCGCCGGATTGATGTGGCGGCGGTTGATCTCGCGGATCGCGGCGTCGATCTCCAGCAGCAGTCGACTGTTTTCGTTTGGCATGCTTGCTCCTCAATTCGCTCACAGAAAGCGTCCCGCTTCTCGCCTGCGCGGGGACCATACGTCACGCTGGCGCGCACGTCGATCGAGGCGCGATCTCCGGCACGAAGATGTCCGCATCCCCTATCATAGGCGCACCCGACCAACTCCCTTGTCTCCCCTCGCCGCCCGACATGACCGACCCAGACCGTATCATCAGCCCCCAGGCCGCCACCGACGACAATGCGCTCGATCGCGCCATCCGCCCCCGCACGTTGGCCGACTATGTCGGCCAGCCGGCGGTCTGCGACCAGATGGAGATCTTCATCGGCGCCGCCCGGGCGCGCGCCGAGGCGCTCGATCACGTGCTGATCTTCGGCCCCCCCGGTCTCGGCAAGACCACGCTCGCCCACATCATCGCCCAGGAGATGCAGGTCAACCTGCGCCAGACCTCGGGACCGGTGCTGGAGAAGCCCGGCGATCTGGCCGCGCTGCTCACCAACCTCGAGGAGGGCGACGTGCTCTTCGTCGACGAGATCCACCGTCTCAGCCCGGTGGTCGAGGAGGTGCTCTACCCGGCGATGGAGGACTACCAGATCGACATCATGATCGGCGAGGGTCCGGCGGCGCGCTCGATCAAGCTCGACCTGCCGCCCTTCACCCTGGTCGGCGCCACCACCCGCGCCGGGCTGCTGACCTCACCGCTGCGCGATCGCTTCGGTATCGTCCAGCGGCTCGAGTACTACTCTGCCGCCGACCTCACCACCATCGTCGAGCGCTCGGCACGACTGCTCGGCATCGCCGCCGACACCGCCGGCGCAAGCGAGATCGCGCGCCGCTCGCGCGGCACCCCGCGCATCGCCAACCGGCTGCTGCGACGGGTGCGCGACTATGCCGAGGTGCGCGCCGACGGCCATATCGACGCCGCCGTCGCCGATCGCGCGCTGGAGATGCTCAAGGTCGACGCCCAGGGCTTCGACCACATGGACCGACGCCTGCTCGAAGCGGTGATCGAGAAGTTCGACGGCGGCCCGGTCGGGGTCGAGAGCCTGGCCGCGGCGATCGGCGAGGAGCGCGGCACCATCGAGGACGTGCTCGAACCCTATCTCATTCAGCAGGGCTTCCTGATGCGCACCCCGCGCGGGCGCATGGCCACCCAGATCGCCTACGACCACTTCGGCCTGCGCGCGCGCCGCGACGCCGAGCCCGGGCTGTTCGATCAGCCGACGGAATGAGACGGCCCGCCCCCCTGGCGACGGAATCAGTGACGACATGCCCCAACTGCACATCCCGCTCGATCTGCTGATGTACTGCACCAGCCTCGCCGCGGTGGCGATGATGGCCGCCGCCGCGGTATTGGAGGCCGGGCGCAAGCGCTTCGACCTGTTCGGCATGGTGGTGGTGGCGCTCGCCGCCGCGCTCGGCGGCGGCTCGCTGCGCGACCTGCTGCTCGATCGCCCGGTGTTCTGGATCGCCGACCAGACCTATTCGATCGTCGCCCTCGGCGCGGCGCTCTTCACCTTCTTCCTGGCGCGGGTGTTCTCGCTGCCGGCGCGGCTGTTCCTGATCCCCGACGCGCTCGGACTGGCGCTGTTCACCGTCACCGGCACCAAGGCCGCGCTCGCCTGGGACGCGCCCTGGTTGGTGGCGAGCTTCATGGGGGTGATCACCGGGGTGGTCGGCGGCATCCTCCGCGACGTGCTCTGCAACGAGGAGCCGCTGGTGTTCCAGGGCACCCTCTACGCCACCGCCTCCTGGCTCGGCGCACTGGTGCTCCTGGCGATGCTCGAACTGGAGATCAACCCCAGCATCGCCGCCGTCACCGGCGGCAGCCTGGTGTTCCTGCTCCGGCTGGCGGCGATCCGCTGGGAGATCAGCCTGCCCTACTTCACCACCAAGGAGTGATCGGCGCGCAGCGCGCGCCACGCCGGGTGCGCCTCGATCAGCGCCAGCGCCTCGGCCAGCAGGGTCTTGCCCGGCTCCATCTTGAACCAGGTCGAGGCCCCCGAGGAGTGCGGCAACGGGATCATGTCCGCCTCCCACCCGGCCGGGTCGCGATAGCGCCACTGCTGACCGACCACCTCGTTGAGCCGCTTGAAGTCCATCAACTGAGCGATGGCGAGCTTGCCCACCGGGATGATCAGCCGTGGCCGCAACAACGCCAGCTCGCCGCGCCACCACTCGGCGCAACGCGCGATCTCCTCGCCATCCGGCACCCGGTCCCCGCCCTTGGGGTTCTTGCCCGGGAAGCAGCGACACACGGCGCTGATCAGCAGCCGCTCGCGACAGACCGGCTCGTCCATGCCGATCGAGCCGAGCCAGCGGAACAGCGTCTTGCCCGCGGTCCAGCAGAACGGCAACCCCTGCTCGATCTCGCGGGTACCCGGCGCCTGACCGACCAGCATCACCGGCGAGATCAGGGTGGCGCTGTGCACCGAGGGGCCGAACATCGCCGGGCAGCGACGACAGTCCTCGAGCGCGTGGTGCAACCGGGTCAGGGCAGCGAGCCGGTCGGCCGGGGCGGCGTCGGCGGCGACGGTGAAGGGGGTTGAAGACATCGGACTCCTGAGACGGGATCAGTCGAGACGGCGCGCGATCCGCTGGATCTGCACGCGATGGATGCGGTTGTGCAGCGCCGCCAGGGCGTGCCACTGGCGAGCGCTGAGGGGGCCGAACCAGGGATGGGGATAGGGTTCACGACCATTGAGCACGCCGAGGCGTTCGATCACCTCGGCGTGGCGCTCGACGCTCGCGCGCAGCGCATCGATACGGTCGGGTCCGGCGTCGAGATGCGGGGTGACATCGGCGGGTGCGATCTCGACGCTGTGCCCCTGGCTGACACAGAGGGCATGGACCAGCGCGGTGACGGCGGTGTTCACCATCACCAGGTGATCGAGCACCATGTAGACCGACCAGTCACGTCCACCGGGCTCGAGTCCGGCGACGCGACGGATGCGCACCGCACGCCGCCCCTGCACCTCGTCGAGCCCGGCGGCGATGGCACAGGCCTGCTCGGCCTCGCGGCGAAACAGACGCAGCACCGACCCCGGCGGCGACAGCGCGGCATAGGCGCGCAGGCCGAGATCGGCCACCAGGCGCTCGTGTGCCGGGAGGCGCTGACCCGTCGGATCGGTTGCGTCGGTCTCGCGTCTACTCACCCGTTGCCCTTGCCCCAGCTGTCACGCAGCCCCACGGTGCGGTTGAACACCGGGCGCTGCGCCGTCGAATCGGGATCGACGACGAAATAGCCCTCACGCTCGAACTGGAAGCGCTCGCCCGGCTGTGCCCCACCGAGGCTCGGCTCGAGCATGCAATCGACCAGCACCTCGAGCGAGTCGGGGTTGATGTCGTTGCGATAATCCTGCCCCTCGGCGCCGGGCATCGCAACCCGGAACAGACGGTCGTAGAGACGCACCTCGGCGGCCACCGCGTGCGCGGCGGCGACCCAGTGGATCACCCCCTTGACCTTGCGCCCCTCGGGCTTGCAGCCGAGGGTGGCCGGGTCGATGCTTGCGCGCAGCTCGACGACCTCGCCGGCAGCGTCCTTCACCACCTCGTCGCAACGGATCACATAGGCGTTGCGCAACCGCACCTCACCGCCCGGCACCAGCCGCTTGAAGCCCTTCGGCGGGACCTCGGCGAAGTCCGCGCGATCGATATAGAGCTCGCGCCCGAAGGGGATCTCGCGGCTGCCCATCGACTCGTCCTTGGGATGGTTGGCCGCGCTGATGTTGAGCACCTCGTCCTCGGGGTAGTTGGTCAGCACCACCTTGAGCGGGCGCAGCACCGCCATGCGCCGGGGCGCGTGGGCGTCGAGATCGTCGCGGATGGCGCTCTCGAGCATCGCCATCTCCACCCGGTTCTCCGACTTGGTCACGCCGATGCGCTCGCAGAACTCGCGCAGCGCCGTCGGGGTGTAGCCACGCCGACGCAGCCCGGCGATGGTCGGCATGCGCGGATCGTCCCAGCCATCGACGTGCCCCTCGGCGACCAGCTCGGTGAGCTTGCGCTTGCTGGTGACGGTGTACTCGAGGTTGAGCCGGCTGAACTCGATCTGACGCGGCCGGCTCGGCACCGAAACGTGCTCGACGCACCAGTCGTAGAGCGGACGGTGGTCCTCGAACTCGAGGGTGCAGAGCGAGTGGGTGACGCCCTCGATGGCATCGCTCAGCGGGTGGGTGAAGTCATAGGTCGGGTAGAGACACCAGGCGTCCCCGGTCTGGTGATGGATCACCCCGTGCTTGATGCGATAGAGCACCGGGTCGCGCAGATTGATGTTGGGCGCGGCCATGTCGATGCGCGCGCGCAGGGTGCGCGAACCATCGGGGAACTCACCGGCGCGCATCCGCGCGAACAGCTCGAGGTTCTCCGCCACCGGGCGATCGCGCCACGGGCTCGGGCGACCGGGCTCGGTGAGGGTGCCGCGATACTCGCGCATCTGCTCGGCGTCGAGCTCGCAGACATAGGCCAGCCCCTGCTCGATCAGCTCGACGGCGAAGCCATAGAGCCGCTCGAAGTAGTCGGAGGCGAACCGCGCCTGCCCGCCCCACTCGAAGCCGAGCCAGCGCACGTCGGTCTTGATCGCCTCGACGAACTCGACGTTCTCCTTGTGCGGATTGGTGTCGTCGAAGCGCAGGTTGCACTGCCCACCGAGCGACTCGGCCAAGCCGAAGTTGAGCGCAATCGACTTGGCGTGGCCGATGTGCAGATAACCATTGGGCTCGGGCGGGAAACGGGTCACCACCCGGTCGTGGGTCCCGGCGGCCAGATCCGCTTCGACGATCTGGCGGATGAAGTTGGTGCGGGTCGGCTCGGCAGCGTCGGTCATGATGTCTCGGGCAGGCGATAGATTGATTGGACGACGAACAGGATATTTTATCGCGCGCGTCCCTGGGCGTCAGCCTGACTGATCGGTCGACAGCGGGCAGCGCTCAGCTGCCAGCCGCCAGTGGGCGTACAGACTCGACGAACGCAGCGGGCACGAACCACCCCACGCCGCCTCTCGCTGTCAGCCCCAAAACACAGCAGGACCTGCGTGATGCTCTTGCTGTTGATCTGCTCACCACCACCCACCGAGAGCGCCCCCCTTCGCGATTTTGCGATCCGCGCCCCGGCTGCCACCATCCAACTGGAGGCTGGAGGCTGGAGGCTGGAGGCTGGAGGCTGGAGGCTGGAGGCTGGAGGCTGGAGGCTGGAGGCTGGAGGCTGGGGGCTGGAGACTCTTCCCCTTGCTTCGTCTCCTTTGCGTCTTTGCGGTTCAATCCCCTGGCGACTGGCGACTGGCGACTGGCGACTGGCGACTGGCGACTGCTAGCCTAGCCCTTCACCCGCCCATCATCGGAGCCGATCATGCTCGTTCATTTCCAGACCAGTGCTTATGCCACCATCACCATGTTCGGCGAGGTCGCCGTGCCCCTGATCAAGCTGATGGGGCACAGCGGCAGCGTGCCCGGCGCGCTGCTCGCCGCCGATGTCCCCCGGGCGCTGGAGCGACTGCGCGACGGGGTCGCGGATCACCCCGGGCTTTATCTCGATCCGCGGCGCGATGAGGACGACGGCGAGCGCCGCCATGTCAGCCTCGCCCATCGCGCCCTGCCGCTCATCGAGCTCCTGGAGGCGGCCGCGGCCGCCGAGGCCAATGTGATGTGGGACCACTGAACGGGCACTGGCGCACTCAAGGCGGCACGCCCGGAGTGGTAATCTGATCCGTTCTGGAGGGATTCCAGGCACGGGCGCGAAGGCGCCCGGTCCCCACCGCCGGGACCGGTCGGCGGCGATCACGACAACGATAAGCACATGCGCACGCACAGCAGACGACTTCTCGGCCTCACCCTCGGGCTCACCAGCCTGTCGGCGCTGGCCACACCGATCGACCTCTCCGGCTGGCAGGCCGAGGGACCCGGCAAGTGGCAACTCGGCGACCCGGGCAGCGTCACCCAGACCCGCAACGAGGCCCCCACCGTTTTCTTCAGCAGCGACCCGGCCCAGGGCTTGAGCCTCTCCGGACAGCTCCAGGTCGACTATGCCAAGGACAACGATGTCATCGGCTTCGTCCTCGGCTATCGAGCCGGCGATCTCGGCGCCAGCGACGTCGACTATCTGCTGATCGACTGGCGCCGCTCGGACCAGAGCCGCTACGGCGGGCGCGCCGAGGGCGGTCTGGCCATCTCGCGCGTCACCGATCGGCTCGACGAGAACAGCGGCGCCTGGTGGCACGACCCGGCTCAGGGCGTCGAGGAGCTGGCGCGCGGGCTCACCCTCGGCGATACCGGCTGGGACCCCTACACCAGCTACGACTTCGACCTGCACTTCACCGCCACCGGGGTCGAACTGTTCATCGACGGCATCAAGGAACTCGATCTGGCGGGCAACTTCGCCGACGGCGGGATCGGTTTCTACAACTACTCGCAGCGCAACGCGATCTACTCCGGGCTGCAGTTCACCGCGCTCGCCGCGGACGATAGCGGCGCTAGCATTCCGACGCCGACGAGCCTCGCCCTGCTGCTCGCGGGCGTCCTCGGGCTGGGGCTGAGTCGCCGCACGCGCTGAGCCCGAACGCAAGCGCGCCGGGGCCCGCGAGGACCCCGGCGCGCGGGTCGTTCAAGCCGACGACGGACCGATCAGGCGGCGCTCTCGCGCTCGGCGATATAGGCGAGCGCCTTGTCGATACGACGCAGCGTCGCCTCCTTGCCGACCAGCATCAGCGTCTCCTCGATCCCCGGGGAGGCGGCGCGACCGACGATGGCCACGCGCAGCGGCTGGGCGACCTTGCCCATCTTCACCTCCAGCTCCTCGGAGACGCGCTCGACCACGCGCTTGAGATCGTCCGGGTTCCAGTCCTCGTAGGCCATCATCTCGAAGGCGGCGCGCAACCGCTCGAGCGCCTCGCGCGCGACCGGACGCAGGTGCTTCTTCGCCGAGGTCTCGTCGAACGCCTCGAAGTCCTGGTAGCAGAAGGCGCTGATCTCGGCCAGCTCGGCGAGGGTCTTGGCGCGCGCGGCCTGGGCCTTGACCACCTCGGCCAGCTCCGGGCCGGTGCTGGGGTCGATCCCCAGCCGGCCCATGTGCGGGCTGAGCAGACGGGCGATGCGGGAAGGCTCGGCATGGTGCAGATAGTGCTGGTTGAGCCAGTCGAGCTTGTCGGTGTTGAAGGCCGAGGCGGCCTTGTTGACCGCGCCGATGTCGAACAGCTCGACCATCTCCTCGAGCGAGAAGATCTCCTGATCGCCGTGCGACCAGCCCAGACGCACCAGATAGTTGAGCAGCGCCTCGGGCAGATAGCCCTGATCGCGATAGGACATCACCCCCACCGCACCGTGACGCTTGGACAGCCGCGCGCCGTCGTCGCCGAGGATCATCGGCACGTGGGCGTACTGCGGCACGTCGCGACCGAGCGCGCGCAGGATGTTGATCTGGCGCGGGGTGTTGTTGATGTGGTCGTCGCCACGGATGACATGGGTGATGCCCATGTCGGCGTCGTCCACCACCACGGTGAGGTTGTAGGTCGGCGAGCCGTCGCTGCGACGGATGATCAGGTCGTCGAGCTCGGCGTTGTTGAACGGCATCCGTCCGCGGATCATGTCGTCGACCACCACCACGCCGTCGGCGGGGTTCTTGAAACGGATCACGTGCGGCTTGTCGGGGTCGACCTGACGGGTGCGGCAGCAGCCGTCATAGCGCGGCTTGACCTTGCGCGCCATCTGGTCCTCGCGCAGCTTCTCGAGCCGCTCCTTGGGACAGTCGCAGCGATAGGCCAGACCCTTGTCGAGCAGCTCGTCGATGACCTGGTTGTAACGGTCGAAGCGCTGCGTCTGGTAGAAGGGCCCCTCGTCGTACTCGAGCCCGAGCCAGGTCATGCCCTCGAGGATCGCGTTGACCGACTCCTCGGTCGAGCGTTCGAGATCGGTGTCCTCGATCCGCAGCACGAACTGCCCACCGTGCCTGCGGGCGAAGAGATAGCTGAACAGCGCGGTACGAGCGCCGCCGACGTGCAGATAGCCGGTTGGAGACGGTGCGAATCGGGTACGAACGGTCATGGGATTCCGGATCGGTTGTGATGGGAGTGAGCGCAGATTCTAGCAGAGCCGACCGCCGCGAACCCGGGTGGCGCGGTCGGCGGAAAATCGAGACGAGCGAAGCGCAAATGATACGACCGACCGCCAGCCGCCAGCGTCACGCCGAGCGCGCTGCGGCTGGCGGCTGGCGGCTGGCGGCTGGCGGCTGGCGGCTGGCGGCTGGCGGCTGGCGGCTGGCGGCTGAAGGCTGGCGGCTGGCGGCTGGCGGCTGGCGGCTGAAGGCTGGCGGCTGAAGGCTGAAGGCTGAAGGCTGAAGGCTGGCGGCTTGTCCCCTCCCCGAGCCCTGGGGTATGGTCCGAGACATGAAATTCGCCCAGACAGAAGACGCCGACAGCAACCGGGTACAGGGTTACGGCCCCGAGGGGACCCAGATCCGCGACCGGCGCTACACCCATGCCCTGCTGGTCTCGGCCGAACGGCTCGACCCCGACTGGGGACCGGCGCGCGCCGAGGCGCTCACCCCCGAGCACATCGCCGCGCTGCTCGAGGGCGATCCCCAGGTCATCGTCATCGGCACCGGGGCGCGTCAGGTCTTCCCCGACCCCGCGGTCTATCGCGAGGCGATCGCGCGCGGGGTCGGCGTCGAGTTCATGGACACCGGCGCGGCCTGCCGCACCTTCAACATCCTCCTCGCCGAGGACCGGCGAGTGGTGGCCGGGCTGCTGCCCTACTGACCCGCACCGGAGCACACGCCATGGATCGCGCCCTGGTCCCCGGTCTCCTCATCGCCGCCCTGCTCGCCATCCTCGGACTGGCGCTGCTGATGCCCGATCCGCCGGCGCCCGCCGGTGCGCGTCTGCCCTGGCAGGTGAGCCTCAGCGCCGACGGCGCCACCGAGGTCTTCGGTCTGACCCTCGGCACCAGCACCCTGGCCGACGCCCGCACGCTGTTCGGCGAGTCGGGCGAGCTGAACCTGTTTCGCGCAGGCACCGAGCAGGCGCCGCGCCTGAGCGTCGAGGCCTATTTCGCGCGCCTGCACCTGCACCGGCTGCGCGCCGACTTCATCCTCAGTCTGGCGATCCCGCCCGAGCGGCTGACCGCGGCCTATGCCCGCGGGCTGCGCATCAGCCAGCTGCCGAGCGGCGACAAGAAGGTCCGTCTCGCCCCCGAGGACGAGACCGCGTTCGCCGCCGCGCCGATCCGCGCCATCACCTACCTGCCCCAGGCGCGGCTCGATCCGGCGCTGATCGAGCGCCGCTTCGGCCAGCCGGCACAGCGCCTCGTCGAGTCCGAGGGCGGCATCGTCCACTACCTTTATCCCGACCGCGGCATCGACATCGCCCTCGCCGCCGACGGCGAGACCGTCATCCAGTACGTCGCCCCGGCGGCCTTCGACACCCTGCTCGCGCCGCTCGAGGCGCGCGCGCTCGATCAGCGCACGCCGTCGATGTAGCGGTCGCGCGCCTCACGCGCGCGCGCGAACAACGCCAGCAGCTCGTCGCCGTCCTCCTCGCGGATCAACCGCGCGAGATCGGCCAGCTCGACGCTGAAGCGTCCGAGCATCGCGCTCAACGCCTCGCGGTTAGCCAGACAGATGTCGCGCCACATCTCCGGACTGCTCGAGGCGATACGGGTGAAGTCGCGAAAGCCGCCGGCGGCGTAGCGGAAGATCTCGTCGTTCTCGCGCATCCGCGCCAGGGTGTCGACCAGACCGAAGGCGAGCATGTGCGGCAGGTGGCTGGTCGCGGCCAGCACCTCGTCGTGGTGGGAGACGTCCATCCGCGTCACCTCGGCCCCGCAGGCCCGCCACATCGCCTCGACCCGATCGACCGCCTCCGGCGCGGTCTGCTCCACCGGGGTGAGGATCACCCGACGATCGCGATAGAGCTCGGCGAAGGCGGCCTCGACCCCGCTGCGCTCGGTGCCGGCGATCGGGTGTCCCGGCACCAGGAACGGCGGCGGCGCGCCGAACACCGCGCCGGCATCGGCCACCACGCTGCCCTTGACGCTGCCGCCGTCGGTGACCACCGCACCCGGCGCGAGCGCCGGGGCGATGGTCTCGAGCACCCCCCGCATCGCCCGCATGGGCACGGCGAGGAAGACCATGTCGGCGCCGGCGACGGCCTCGGCCGGGTCCTGGCTGAAGCGATCGATCACCCCCAGCTCGCGGGCGCGCTCGAGGTTGGGCAGCGAGCGGCCGCAGCCGACCACCTCGCCGACCGCCCCGGCCTCGCGCAGCGCGCGCGCCAGCGAGCCGCCGATCAGCCCGACGCCGATGACCGCGAGCCGCGCGATCATCGGCCCAGCACCTGCTCGAGTGCGGCGATGCAGCGGGCGTTCTCCGCCTCCAGCCCGATGCTGATGCGCAGGTGATTGGGCAGCCCGTAGTTGGCCACCGGACGCACGATCACCCCCAGGCGCAGCAGGGCGTCGTTGACCGGCCCGGCCGGCCGACCGACGTCGACGGTGATGAAGTTGCCCACCGATGGGATGAAATCGAGCCCCAGACGCGCGAAGGCCTCGGTGTACTGGCGCATCCCGGCACGGTTGAGCTCGACCGAGGCGCGCACGTGCTCGCGATCGTCGAGGGCGGCGACCGCCGCGGCCTGGGCCAGGGCGTTGACATTGAACGGCTGGCGCACCCGGTTGAGCAGGTCGGCGACCTTGGGGTGGCTCAGCCCGTAGCCGACGCGCAGCGCCGCCAGCCCGTGGACCTTGGCGAAGGTGCGGGTAACGATCAGGTTGGGGTGCTTCTCCAGCCACAGGGTGGCGTCGGGGAAGTCGGGCTCGCTGACATAGTCGGTATAGGCCTCGTCGATCACCACCAGACAGGTGCGCGGCAGCGCCTCGATGAAGCTCTTGAGCACGGCGGCGTCGAGCCAGGTACCGCTGGGGTTGTTGGGGTTGGCGATCCACACCACCCGGGTGCGCTCGTTGACCAGCGCGGCCATCGCTTCGAGATCGTGGCCGTAGTCGCGCGCCGGGGCGATGCGCGCGCTCGCCCCCACCGCCTGGGTGGAGATGGCATAGACGGCGAAGGCGTGTTCGGAGAACACCGACTCGGTGCCGGGCTGGAGGAAGGCGCGCGCGATCAGGTCGAGCACATCGTTGGAGCCGTTGCCGAGGGTCACCGCACTCGGCGAGACGTCGTGGTGGGCGGCGATCGCCATGCGCAACTCGAAGCCACCGCCGTCGGGGTAGCGACCGAGGTCGCCGCAGGCCTCGGCGATCGCCGCGCGCGCCTTGGGGCCGGGGCCGAGCGGATTCTCGTTGGAGGCGAGCTTGACCGCGTCGGTGATGCCGAGCTCACGTTCGAGCTCGGCCATCGGCTTGCCGGGGACATAGGGCGAGAGACCGGCGACCCAGGGTGCGGCGATCTCGAGGAAGGGGTTGTCTTGATTGGGCATGATGCAGACTCGCGATGTTCTCGTCCTGATCGTCCCGGGGGATGGGACGAGATCCGTGATTGATGATCGGAGGCCGGGCGACGCGCGATCGCCCGGTAGCAGTCTCGACCGGCGCAGGGGCTGCGCCGGGGTCGGTCGCGGCTAGAGTACCGCCACCGGATAGGAGCCGAGCACCTTGAACAGCTGCGCCTCGCGCTCCAGGTGTTCGAGCGCCGCGGCGACCGGCAGGTCCTCGCGGTGACCGATGATGTCGACGAAAAAGACATAGTCCCAGATACCGCGTCGCGAGGGCCGCGACTCGATCCGGGTCATGCTGATGCCGTGGGCGGCCAAGGGCATCAGCAGCGCATGCAGCCCGCCGGCCTTGTTGCGACACGAGAGCAGCAGGCTGGTCTTGTCCTCGCCGCTCGGCGGTGCGTCCTGCTTGCCGATGACGAGAAAACGGGTGGTGTTGCCCGGCTCGTCCTCGATGCGCTCGGCGAGCACCGCCAGGCCGTAGATCTCGGCGGCCTGATGGCCGGCCACCGCCGCCGCGCCCGACTCCTTGGCGGCGGTGCGCGCGGCGTCGGCGTTGCTGCCGACGGCCACCCGCTCGGCGTGCGGCAGATAGCGATCGAGCCACTCGCGACACTGGGCGAGCGACTGCTGGTGCGAATAGACGGTGCGGATCGCGCCGAGCTCGGTCTCGGCGCTCATCAGATGATGATGGATGCGCAGCGTGACCTCGCCGGTGATCGCCAGCGGCGAGGTCATGAACAGGTCGAGGGTGTGGCTGACCACACCCTCGGTGGAGTTCTCCACCGGCACCACGCCGAAGTCGCAGGAGCCGGCCTCGACCTCGCGGAAGATCTCGTCGATGGTGGCCATCGCCCGGGTCACCACCGAGTGACCGAAGTGCTTGATCGCCGCGGCCTGGGTGAAGGTACCCTCGGGCCCGAGAAAGGCGGCCTGCAACGGACGCTCGAGCGCCAGACAGGCGGACATGATCTCGCGAAACAGCCGTGCCACCTCCTCGCCGTCGAGGGGCCCCGGGTTGGCGTCCTTGACCCGGCGCAGGATCGAGACCTCGCGCTCGGGACGATAGAACTGTACCGCGCGGCCATCGGTCTCGGTCTTGATGTGGGCAACACGCTGGGCACAGCGCGCCCGCTCGCTGATCAGATCGAGCAGTTCCTGGTCGATGGCATCGATCCGTCCACGGACCTGATCGAGCCCGTCCTGGTCGTGTGTGTTGTCGGCCATGGTCAGCACGCCTCCGGCAGCGGGTCGAGCGCACGCGCCGAGCACACCCCATCGATCGCCGCCAGGGCGGCGAGCGTCTCCGGCGGACAACGCCGGTCGACGTCGATCAGGGTCACCGCGATGGTCTCGCGCGAGCGGTTGAGCATATCGAGGATATTGAGCCCGGCGGTGCCGAGATGGGTCGAGATCTGACCGACCATGTTGGGGACATTGTTGTTGACGATGGAGATCCGTGCACCGCCGTTGCGCGGCAGCACGATCTCGGGGAAGTTGACCGAATGGGTCACGTTGCCGTTCTCCAGATAGTCGCGCAGCTGCTCGGCGACCATCACTGCACAGTTGTCCTCCGCCTCCCGGGTCGAGGCACCCAGGTGCGGCAGCACCACCACCTGCGGGTGGGCCTTGAGCTGGTTGTTGGGGAAATCGCAGCAGTAGCCGTGGAGCCGCCCCTCGTCGAGCGCCGCGAGCACCGCCGCGTCGTCGACGATGCCGCGCCGCGAGAAGTTCAGCAACAGCGCCCCGTGACGCATGCCGCGGATACGCGTGGCATCGATCAGATGACGGGTGTCCTCGGTCAGCGGCACGTGGAGGGTGACGCAATCGGCACGCGCGAGCACCTCGTCGACGCTGTGCGCGGCCTCGACGTCGTGTTCGAGCTGCCAGGCGCGGGCCACGGTGATGGTGGGGTCATAGCCGATCACCCGCATCCCCAGCGCCCGCGCCGCATTGGCCACCTTGACCCCGATCGCGCCGAGCCCGATCACCCCGAGGGTACGCCCCGGCAGCTCGAAGCCGACGAAGGCGCGCTTGCCCTGCTCCACCGCCTGCTGGATGGCGGCATCGTCGCCATCCAGCCCCTCGACGAAGCGCAGCGCCTGGGCGATGTTGCGCGAGCCGATCAGCAGCGCCGCGAGCACCAGCTCCTTGACCGCGTTGGCGTTGGCTCCCGGGGTGTTGAACACCGCCACCCCGCGCGCGGTCAGCGCCGCCACCGGGATGTTGTTGGTGCCCGCGCCGGCGCGCCCGACGGCGCGTACCGAGGACGGCACCGCCGCGGCCTGCAACGGCGCCGAGCGCAGCAGGATGGCGTCCGGGTGGACGATCTCCGAGGCCACCTCGTAGTGCTCGCGCGGCAGCCGCTCGAGCCCGGCCACCGCGATCTGATTCAAGGTCTGGATCCTGAACATGCCCGCTCGGCCTCCTGCATGATGACGGACGCGCGCCGACGCCCGGACGCGCCTCAGCCGTGACGACGCTCGAACTCGCGCATAAACGCGACCAGCGCCTCGACCCCGGACTCGGGCATGGCGTTATAGATGCTCGCGCGCATCCCGCCAGCCGAGCGATGGCCCTTGAGCGCGGTCAGCCCCGCGGCCGCGGCCTCTTCGAGGAAGCGCCCGTCGAGCGCCGGATCGGCCAGGGTGAAGGGGACGTTCATCCACGAACGCGACCCCGGGTCCACCGGATTATGGTAGAAGTCGGATGCGTCGATGGTGCCATAGAGCAGCGCCGCCTTGCGGGCGTTGATCTCGGCCATCGCGCCCAGCCCACCGTTCTCCCGAAGCCACTGGAACACCAGCCCGGCGAGGTACCAGGCATAGGTCGGCGGGGTGTTGTACATGGAATCGGCGTCGGCGTGGACCTTGTAGTCGAACATGGTCGGGGTCGCCGCCTGCGGCTGGCCGAGCAGGTCGTCGCGGACGATGACGATGGTCAGTCCGGCCGGACCGATGTTCTTCTGCGCCCCGGCATAGATCAGCCCGAAGCGCGAGACGTCGATCGGGCGCGACAGCAGGGTCGAGGACATGTCGGCGACCAGCGGCACCACGCCGGTCTCGGGGACGTAGGAGAACTCGACCCCGGCGATGGTCTCGTTGGGGGTGTAGTGGACATAGGCCGCGCGCTCGCCGCTGAGCGCCAGCTCGTGCTGCGCCGGGGCGCGGCCGAGCGACTCCTCGACGGTGCTGGCGGCGACATTGACCGCGCAGTAACGCCGCGCCTCGGCGATCGCCTTCTTCGACCAGGTGCCGGTATTGACGTAGTCGGCCTCGCCCTTGCCGCGCAGCAGGTTCATCGGCACCATCGCGAACTGGCTCGAGGCACCGCCCTGGAGGAACAGCACCCGGTAGTTGTCCGGGATGCCCAGCAACGCGCGCAGGTCGGCCTCGGCGCGCTCGGCGATGGAGACGAAGGCCTTGCCGCGGTGGCTCATCTCGGCCACGCAGGTCCCCGTACCATGCCAGTCGAGCATCTCCTCGCGGGCCTGCTGCAGCACCGCCTCGGGCAGCATCGCTGGCCCGGCGCTGAAATTGTACACTCGAGCCATTCTCACTCTTCCCCTAGCACAGAATCAGGATTGTCAATCGCGCGGCTCGGCATCCGCGCCCGCCTCGTCGGCAACATCCGAGGCATCGGCCTCGGCCTCCGCCGCCTCCTCCTCATCGAGCGCGACCACGCGCTCGACATAGGCCAGCCGCTCGCCGGCGCCGAGGTTGATCAGCTTGACGCCCTGGGCATCGCGCCCGACCACCGGGATCTCGTCGACCGAGGTCCGGATCAGGGTGCCGTGCTCGGTGATCAGCATGATCTCGTCGCCCGGCAGCACCAGCACCGCGCCGACCTGCTCGCCGTTGCGCTCCGAGGTGCGGATGGCGATCACGCCCTGGGTCCCGCGCCCCTTGGTCGGGAACTGGTCGACCGTGGTGCGCTTACCATACCCGTTTTCGGTGACGCTGAGCACGGTGCCGGGCTCGGGCACCACCAGCGAGATGACGCGCTGATCGGGCTGCAGCTTGACCCCGCGCACGCCGTGCGCGGTCCGCCCCATCGCCCGCACCTGGTCCTCGGAGAAGCGTACCGCCTTGCCGGCGGAGGTAAACAGCATCAGGTCCTGGTTGCCGTCGGTGATCGCCACCCCGACGAGATACTCGTCCTCGTGCAGATCGATGGCGATGATGCCGCGCGAGAGCGGACGCGAGAAGTCCTGGAGCGGCGTCTTCTTGACCGTGCCGGCGCTGGTGGCCATGAACACGAAGTAACCGTCCTCGTACTCGCGCACCGGCAGCATCGCGGTGATGCGCTCGCCCTGCTCGAGCGGCAGCAGGTTGACCATCGGTCGACCGCGCGCGCTGCGTCCGCCCTGGGGCAGCTCGTAGACCTTGATCCAGTAGACCCGACCACGGCTGGAGAAGCAGAGCACGGTGTCGTGGGTGTTGGCCACGAACAGCCGATCGATGAAGTCCTCCTCGCGGAAGGAGGTCGCGCTCTTGCCGCGCCCGCCGCGGTGCTGGGCCTGGTAGTCGCTGAGCGGCTGGGCCTTGACGTAGCCCTGGTGGGAGAGCGTCACCACCAGGTCCTCGGGGGCGATCAGGTCCTCGAGGGTGAGGTCGGTGTGGTCGATCTGGATCTCGGTGCGACGCGCGCTGCCGAACTGCTCGCGGATCGCCTCCAGCTCCTCGCGGATCACCGCCATCAGCCGCTCGGGATCGCCGAGGATCGACAGCAGCTCGCCGATGCGGGCGAGGATCTCCTCGAACTCCTTGAGGATCTTCTCCTGCTCGAGCCCGGTGAGTCGGTGCAGCTGCAGCTCGAGGATCGCCTTGGCCTGGCGCTCGCTCAGGCGGTAGCCTTCATCGGTCATGCCGAAGCCGGGATCGAGCGTCTCCGGACGGGTCTGCTCGGCCCCGGTGCGCGACAGCATGTCGCTGACCGCGCCCGGCGCCCAGGCCCGCGTCATCAGTCGCTCGCGGGCCTCGGCCGGGCTCGGCGAGGCCTTGATGGTGGCGATCACCTCGTCGATGTTGGCCAGGGCGATGGCGTAGCCCTCGAGCACGTGGGCGCGATCGCGCGCCTTGCGCAGCTCGTAGAGGGTGCGGCGGGTGACCACGTCGCGCCGGTGACGCAGGAAGTATTCGAGGATCTGCTTGAGATTGAGGGTGCGCGGCTGACCGTCGACCAGGGCCACCATGTTGATGCCGAACACCTGCTGCATCTGGGTGTGCTGGTAGAGGTTGTTGAGCAGCACCTCGGGATGGGTGTCGCGCTTGAGCTCGATGACGATGCGCATGCCGTCCTTGTCGGACTCGTCGCGCAGCCCGTCCTGGGCGATGCCCTCGATCTTCTTCTCCTTGACCAGCTCGGCGATGCGCTCGAGCAGCCGCGCCTTGTTGACCTGATAGGGCAGCTCGGTGACCACGATCGCCTCGCGACCGCTGCGACTCTGCTCCTCGAAGTCGGCGCGCGCGCGCATCACCACCCGGCCCCGGCCGGTGCGATAGGCCTCGCGGATGCCACGTACCCCGTTGATCAGGGCACCGGTGGGGAAGTCCGGGCCGGGCACCAGCTCGATCAGCTGCTCGAGATCGACCAGGGGGTCGTCGATGATCGCCAGACAGGCGTCGATCACCTCGTTGAGGTTGTGCGGCGGGATGTTGGTCGCCATGCCCACGGCGATGCCCGAGGAGCCGTTGACCAGCAGGTTCGGGAAGCGCGCCGGCAACACCGTCGGTTCCTGCTCGGTGTTGTCGTAGTTGGGCGCGAAGTCGACCGTCTCCTTGTCGAGGTCGTCGAGCAGCGCATCGGCGATGCGGGTCATCCGCACCTCGGTGTAACGCATCGCCGCCGGCGGATCGCCGTCGACCGAACCGAAGTTGCCCTGACCGTCGACCAACAGGTTGCGCATCGAGAACGGCTGGGCCATGCGCACCATGGTGTCGTAGATGGCCGAGTCGCCATGGGGGTGGTACTTACCCATGACGTCACCGACGACGCGCGCCGACTTGCGATAGGCGCGATTCCACACGTTGCCCTGCTCGTGCATCGAGAAGAGCACCCGGCGGTGCACGGGCTTGAGACCGTCGCGGACATCCGGCAGCGCGCGCCCCACGATCACGCTCATGGCGTAATCAAGATAGGACTGACGCATCTCGTCCTCGAGATTGATGGGCAGGACTTCTCTGGCGAATTCTGGCATGGGTGTGGTGAACCGGCTGTAAGCGTGCTTGAGGGAACCTCAGAGCGAGGCCCCTGATGCGTGTTCTGAACCTGTCGATTCTACCACGCCGCGCCAAGGCACGCTGGAGACGATCGGCTGGGCGGGGAAGCAGCGACCAGGGAAGAGCGAACCGCCGAGAGGATCGAACCGCCAAGATACCGTCTTGCCCGTCAATCGCCGATCATGCACACCAGCCTCCCCGACTGGAGGCTGGAAGCTGATCGCTGGAAGCTGGTTCGAACCGCCAAGCCGCCAAGAGCGCGAAGATGGAGAAAGGCTTCCAGCCGCCAGCTTCCAGTGAAGGGGCTGGGTTGTCTCGTCGCGTCGCGGTTGACCGCAAACCGACACTGGAGGCTGCTTGCTGAAGACTGGTCGCTTTCTTCGCGCACTTTGCGGCTTTGCGGTTCAATCTCCTGGCGATTGGCGACTGGCGACTGGCGACTGGCGGCTGGCGGCTGGTAGCTGGTAGCTGGCGGCTGATAACTGGCGGCTGATAGCTGGCGACTTTGCGGTTCAATCTCCTGGCGATTGGCGACTGGCGACTGGCGACTGGCGGCTGGCGGCTGGTAGCTGGTAGCTGGCGGCTGATAACTGGCGGCTGATAGCTGGCGACTGGCAGCGACCCTCCGCTCAGCCCCCGGCCACCCCGGGACCGGGGCGTCCGAACAGATAGCCCTGGACCAGATCGGCGCCGTGACGGCGGACGTAGTCGAGTTCGGCCTCGGTCTCGATGCCCTCGGCGAGGAGTTCGATGTCGAGCTCGGCGGCGATGCCGGCGAGGGCGCGATAGATCGACTGGCGGGCGGGATCGCGGTCGATGTCGCGGATGATCTCCATGTCGACCTTGATGATGTCGGGGCGCAGCTGGGCGAGTAGGTTGAGCGAGGCATAACCGCTGCCGACGTCATCGAGCGCCACCCGGTAGCCGGCGTCGCGATAGTAGTCGAGGATGCGTTTGAGGTGCTCGATATCACCGACGCGCTCGGTCTCGACCACCTCGAAGACGATCCGACCGGGATCGATGCCAAGCTTGCGCGCCCAACCGACGGTGCTGCGCAGACAGTGCACCGGATCGTAGATCGCCGTCGGCAGGAAGTTGATGAACAGCAGCCCGTCGAGCCCCTGGGCGGCGGCGCAGTGCAGCGCCGCGGCACGCGCCTGACGATCGACCTGGAACAACAGGTCGTTGGCCGCAGCCAGCGAGAAGATCTCGCCCGGGAACATCAGCCCGCCCTCCGGCAACCGTCCGCGCAGCAGCGCCTCGTGCCCGACCACCGCACCATCGGCGATCGAGACGATCGGCTGGAACCAACTGACGAAGCGCTGGTATTCGAGGATCTCGAGCAGCGGGCGCGCCGCCAGCAGGGCGAACCAACGCTCCAGCGAATGGGCGCGGGTGAAGGCGTGAAAATCCAGGCCCTCTCCCGGAGCGAGCAACAGTGCCAGGATGCCCTCGCGCTCGAGGGCGTTGAACGGTTGATCGACCCGCAGTCGCTCGAGGAAGTCGAGCAGGCAGGTGTCGGGCAGGCGCACCACCATCTCCTCGACCCGGTGGACCAGCAACGCCTGCTCGAGATAGCCGAGACACTTGTCGCGCAGCTCGCGCACCGCAAAGGTCAACAACAGCTCGCCCCGCGCCGAGGACGTCAGGGGCAGTGTCTGACAACGCGGACAGGCCATGAGGATCTCCATCTGTGAGGACCGCGGGTCAAGGGCCGGACCGCACAGGCCCGACCCCTTGATCTATGGATAACAGGCGCGCGGCCCAAGGTCCAACCCGACGCCCACCTCAGCCCATCAGCGCGCGCATCCGTTCAGGGGTCGGCTCGAGCACCACCCCGCGCTCGGTGACGATGGCATCGACCAGCGCCGCCGGGGTGACGTCGAACACCGGGTTGCGCGCCGCGCAGCCCGCCGGCGCCACCGGGTTGCCGCCGCAGCCGAGCAGCTCGGCCGGATCGCGCTCCTCGATCGGGATCTCGGCGCCGGTGGCCAGCCCCATGTCGATGGTCGAGGTCGGCGCCGCGACCATGAAGCGGATGCCGTGATGACGCGCCATCACCGCCAGACCATAGGTACCGATCTTGTTGGCGACGTCGCCGTTGGCGGTGATGCGATCGGCGCCGACCACCACCCAGCCGACCCGCCCCTGCGCCATCAGGCTGGCGGCCGCACAGTCGGCCTGGAGGGTGACCGGGATGTCGTCCTGCATCAGCTCCCAGGCGGTCAGCCGCGCGCCCTGCATCCACGGCCGGGTCTCGTCGGCGTAGACCCGCTCGACCTTGCCCGCGGCGTGCGCGGCGCGCACCACGCCGAGCGCGGTGCCATAACCGCCGGTGGCCAGGGCGCCGGCGTTGCAGTGGGTGATGATCTCGGTCGGCGCGGTGATCAGCGCCGCGCCCAGCTCACCGATACGCCGGTTGGCCGCGCGGTCCTCCTCGTGCACCGCGCGCGCCTCGGCGAGCAGCGCGGCGAAGGGGTCGTCGGCACCCAGGGTGGCGATCAGCGCGCGCATCCGCCGAATCGCCCAGAACAGGTTGACCGCCGTCGGACGCGACCCGGCGAGCCGCTCCAGATCACCTTCGATGGCCTGCTTCCAGTCCGTCCCGGCGGCGGCGAAGGCGGTGCGCCCGGCAAGCGCCACGCCATAGGCCGCGGCCACACCGATCGCCGGCGCGCCCCGCACCACCATGTCGCGGATCGCCTCGGCGACGGCGGCGGCGTCATCGTAGGCCAGCACCTCGATGCGCGCGGGCAGCACCCGCTGGTCGAGCAGATAGAGACGATCGTCCTGCCAGCGCACGGCGTCATCGGGGGTGGGGACGAACGGGGTTGCAGTTTCCATCAAAGGCTCCTTGTGGCATTTTGCGCGCATTGTCCCCGATTTTGCCGCCGTCACCAAAGGACCCCTATCGATGCAAGCCGAGCTCCTCATTCATGCCCCGTGGATTCTCCCGGTCGACGCCGCCGACAGCCAGCTCGACGACCATGCGATCGCGGTGTCCGAGGGGCGTATCCAGGCGCTGCTGCCCTCGACCGAGGCGCGCGCCAGCATCGAGGCGCAACGCGAGATCGAGCTCCCAGGGCACGTGCTCATCCCCGGGCTGATCAACGCTCACACCCACGCGGCGATGAGTCTGATGCGCGGGCTCGCCGACGACCTGCCGCTGATGACCTGGCTGCACGAGCACATCTGGCCGGCCGAGCAGCGCTGGGTCGATCCCGCCTTCGTCGGCGACGGCACCCGCCTGGCGGTGCTCGAGATGCTGCGCGGCGGCGTGACCTGCTACAACGACATGTACTTCCACCCCGAGGTCAGCGCCCAGGTCACCGCCGAGGCCGGGATGCGCGCGGTCATCGGCATGATCGTGATCGATTTTCCCACCGGCTATGCCGCCGACGCCGACGGCTATATCGCCAAGGGGCTGGCGCTGCACGAACGCTATCGCGATCATCCGCTGATCCAGGTCGCCTTCGCCCCGCACTCGCCCTATACCGTCTCCGACGCGCCGCTGGGCCGAGTGCGCACCCTCGCCGATCAGCTCGAGATCCCGATCCACATCCATGTCCACGAGACCCGCGACGAGGTCGCGCAGTCGCTGCGCGATCACGGCCAGCGCCCGCTGGCGCGGCTCGACGGGCTCGGGCTGCTCGACCCGGCGCTGCTGGCGGTGCACATGACCCAGCTCGAGGACGCCGAGATCGAGCGTCTCGCCGCCACCGGCGCCCATGTCGTCCACTGCCCCGAGTCCAACCTCAAGCTCGCCAGCGGCTTCTGTCCGCTCGCCAGACTGCTCGAGGCCGGGGTCAACGTCGCCCTCGGCACCGACGGCGCGGCCAGCAACAATGATCTCAGCATGCTCGGCGAGATGCGCACCGCCGCGCTGCTCGCCAAGGGCGTCTCCGGCTCGGCCGCCGCCGTCCCGGCGAGCGCCGCGCTGCGCATGGCCACCATCAACGGCGCGCGCGCCCTCGGGCTCGATGACGAGATCGGCTCGCTCGAGACCGGCAAGGCCGCCGACATCGTCGCCGTCGACCTCGGCGATGCCCACACCCAGCCGGTCTATCACCCCACCTCGCAGCTGGTCTACGCCGCCAGCAGCCATCAGGTGCGCCAGGTCTGGATCAACGGCCGCCAGGTACTGCGCGACGGTGCCCCGACCCTGATCGACACCGCCGACACCTTCGCCCGCGCCCGCACCTGGGGCGAGCGCCTGGCCGCGAGCGATTGAGTGCTGCCGGAGAACCGTTGCAAGCTGTTGAACCGCAAAGACGCGAAGGACGCAAAGAAAGCGACCGTTTGGCCTGGGGGCCTGTATTCAAGCGTTGTGATCATCACCAGATCGCCTCTCCTCCAGCAGCCTTTCATCCCTTCGTGCGCTTCGCGTCTTGTATCTTGCCACCCCGTGGTGGTTAGCTCCCACCGCGCGAGATTGAGGCAGCTCGATTGCGACTGAAGGCCTGGACCTTGCCGCAAAGATTC
>NZ_SMDC01000012.1:85085-107417 GCF_004343155.1 Marichromatium gracile | reverse complement strand
TGCGCATTTTAGACTCTTCTCGAAAAACGTCAACACTTTTTTCATCCTCTCGTCACTTCGACCTCCTCTCGCGCGCGCGTTCATTTATATGCGCGGGAATGAACGTCCACTCCTCGCCCCTGTCTGATGCCATCAGGGGCGCGCTGGTTTATCTTCACTCGCACCGCATTCAACCAAGTACCGAGGACCTCATGCCAACCGATCCCCCACGTCACGGGCGCACCGGCAAGCCGATCAATACCGAGAAGCTCGATCGCGTGGTCGCCGCCGCGCGCAAGGCCAGCGACGACCGCGCCGCCGGTTACCGCGAACAGGCGCTCAAGCTCTACCCCTGGGTCTGTGGTCGCTGCGCACGCACCTTCACCCGCGAGAACCTGCACGAGCTCACCGTCCACCACAAGGACATGGACCACGACAACAACCCAGCAGACGGCAGCAACTGGGAGTTGCTGTGTCTGTACTGTCACGACAACGAACACCAGAAGTACGAGGAGCACCTCGCCGCCAAGGCCGGGGGCCGCACCCGCACTCGCGAAGACGGTCAGAAGGAGACCACCCACAACCCCTTCGCCGGCCTCGGCGCCCTGCTCAACAAGGGCGATTGAGCGGACGCAGCGCCCGCCATCCGGTGGGCGCCGTATAATCCCACCCCACGCCATCCCATTCGGACGCGCCGGCGCGCGTCACCCCAAGGAGTCCCCGCACCGCATGTCGCGTCACACCTTCTTCGCCTCGGCCCCGAAACACATGGGCGATCTGCTCGCCGACGAACTGCGCGGGCTGGGGCTCGCCGACGCCACCGAGACCCGAGGCGGCGCGCGCTTCTCGGGCGACCTGGAAGCGGCCTACCGCGCCTGTCTGTGGTCGCGCGTGGCCAACCGCATCCTGCTGCCGCTGGCCGAGTTCGCCGCCGAGGACGCCGACGCGCTCTATGCCGGGGTCACCGAGCTGCCCTGGGAGGATCACTTCTCGCCGGCGCAGAGCATCGCGGTGCAGTTCGACGGCGCGCTGAACGCGACCCCGAACCGACACTACGCCACCCTGCGCGTCAAGGATGCCATCGTCGACCGCTTCTCGGCGCGTTGTGGGCAGCGCCCGGACGTCGATACCGAATGGCCGGACATCGGCATCCACGTCTATGCCCAGCGCGACCAGGTCACCGTCAGCCTCGATCTCTCCGGCGGCTCGCTGCACCGGCGCGGCTATCGCCGTCAGGGCTCGGCCGCGCCGCTCAAGGAGAACCTCGCCGCCGCGCTGCTGCTGCGCGCCGGCTGGCCCGAGCTGGCCGCCGAGGGCGCGGCACTGCTCGACCCGATGTGCGGCTCGGGCACCCTGGTGATCGAGGGGGCGCTGATCGCCGCCGACATCGCCCCGGGCCTGCTGCGCGAACACTTCGGTTTCCTCGGCTGGTCGGCGCACCAGCCCGAGGTGTGGGCGGCGCTGTGCGAGGAGGCGCGCGCGCGCGCCGAGGCCGGGCGCGAACGGGTCGGCACCCTGCGCGGCTACGACTGCAACCCCAACGCCATCCGCGTGGCGATCGACGATCTGGCGCTGGCCGGGCTCACCGGCCTCGCGCACTTCGAGCGGCGCGAGCTGAGCGACTGCCTGCCGGTGCATGCCGAGGATCGCGGGCTGGTGATCGTCAACCCGCCCTATGGCGAGCGCCTCGGCGCCGACGACGACCTCGAGGCGCTCTACGCGCGACTCGGCTCGGTGCTGCGCGAGCGCTTCCTCGGCTGGCGGGCGGCGGTGTTCACCGGCTCGCCCGAGCTCGGTCACCAGCTCGGGCTGCGCGCGCACCGCACCCACACCCTCTACAACGGCCCGATCGAGTGCCGCCTGCTGCACTTCCAGATCGAGGCCGAGCGCTTCGCCACCAACCGCCCGCGCCCGTTGCCACCCGAGTCGCTCGGCCCCGGCGCCGAGATGTTCGCCAACCGGCTGCGCAAGAACCTCAAGGCGCTGCGCAAGTGGTGCAAGCGCGAGGCGATCGACTGCTACCGTCTCTATGACGCCGACCTGCCCGAGTACGCCTTCGCCATCGACGTCTACGGCGGCGTCAACGGACGCTGGGTCAACGTCCAGGAGTACGCCCCGCCGGCGAGTGTCGATCAGAAGCGCGCGCGGCTGCGCGCCCGCGAGGCGATGACGATGATCCCCGAGGTGCTCGAGATCCCCGCCGGTCAGGTCCATTTCAAGGTCCGTCGCCAGCAGAAGGGCGCCAGCCAGTACGAGCGCATCGCCGAGACCCGTCGCTTCCATGAGGTCGCCGAGGGCGGCCATCGCTTCCTCGTCAACTTCGAGGACTATCTCGACACCGGCCTGTTTCTCGATCACCGCGACACCCGCGCCCTGGTCGGGCGGCTGGCCGCGGGCGCGCGCTTCCTCAACCTCTTTGCCTACACCGCCAGCGCCACCGTCTATGCCGCGCGCGGCGGCGCGCGCTCCACCACCACGGTGGACATGTCGCGCACCTATCTCGACTGGGCCGAGCGCAACCTGGTGCTCAACGACATCGGCGGGCACGACCACACCCTGGTCCAGGCCGACTGTCTGCAGTGGATCGAACGTCACGCCGGACGACGCGAATTCGACCTGATCTTCCTCGATCCGCCGAGCTTCTCCAGCTCCAAGCGGATGCAGGGCACCTTCGACGTGCAGCGCGATCATGTCGACCTGATCGCGGCGACGATGCGCCTGCTCGCCCCCACGGGCACGCTGATCTTCTCCAACAACCGCCGCGGCTTCCGCATGGACCATGCCGCCCTGCCCCGGCTCGAGATCACCGACCTCACCGCACAAACGCTGCCGCACGACTTCGCGCGCAACCCGCGCATCCACAACTGCTGGCAGATCCGTCGCCGCGACCCGGCGCGAGGCAGCGATGTTGAGTAATACGTCACCAGCGTTTAAGGTTGCCGGCTCGACCCGGCGGCCCGCGGCGGCCCGCCAGACGTCAGAACCGGGCGCACCCGCCCCGTGCGGGGGATGCGCCGCAGCAATGGACCGGACCCCTGAACGACATGCTTGAGGTAGTGCAGCTCGAATGCCGACGCGGTGATCGGCTGCTCTTCAGCGCGCTGGACGTCGAGGTCGGGGGCGGCACCCTGCTGCACGTGCGCGGTCGCAACGGTAGCGGCAAGACCACCCTGCTGCGTGCACTCTGCGGTCTGTTCACCCCGGAACGCGGCAAGATCCGCTGGCGCGGCACCCCGATCGCCGAACTCGGTGACGAGTACCACCGCGACCTCCTCTACTTCGGCCACCTCAACGGCATCAAGGGCGACCTGACCGGGGTCGAGAACCTGCGCGTCACCACCACCCTCGACGGCGAGCGCCTCGACGAGCAGGCGCTGTGGGCGGCGCTCGCGCGCATCGGTCTGCAGGGCTTCGAGGATCTGCCGACGCGGATGCTCTCGCAGGGGCAGAAGAAGCGGGTGGCGCTGGCGCGACTGGTGCTCAGCCGCGCGCCGCTGTGGGTGCTCGACGAGCCCTTCACCGCGCTCGACACCGCTGCCGTGGCGCTGCTCGAGACGTTGATCGCCGAGCACGTCGCCGGCGGCGGCATCGTCGTGCTCACCACCCATCAGGACGTGCCCCTGACCTCGGGGCAGGTCGCGCGACTCGACCTCGGGAGCTGAACCACCGGTGTTGCGACTCTTCTGGTGCATCCTCTCGCGCGACCTCACCCTCGCGCTCAGACGCGGCACGGACGTGCTGACCAGTCTGTTCTTCTTCGTCATCGTGGTGAGCCTCTTCCCGCTCGGCGTCGGTACCGAGCGCGAGGTGCTGCAGACGCTCGGCCCAGGCGTGGTCTGGGTGGCGGCGCTGCTCGCCTCGATGCTCGCACTCGAACGGCTGTTCGCCGCCGATCATGTCGACGGCACCCTCGAGCAGATGCTGCTCACCGATCAGCCGCGCGCGCTGCTGGTGCTGGCCAAGATCACCGCCCACTGGCTGCTCACCGGGCTGCCGCTGGTGCTGATCGCCCCGCTGGTGGGGATGCAGTACCACCTCACCGGCGCCGCCGTCGGGGTGATGATGCTCACCCTGCTGATCGGCACCCCGGTACTCAGCCTGCTCGGGGCGATCGGCGCGGCGCTGACCCTGGGGCTGCGCGGCGGCGGCATCCTGCTGGCGCTGCTGATCCTGCCGCTCTACATCCCGGTGCTGGTCTACGGCGCCGGGGCGATCGACGTCGCCGCCACGGTCTCGGTCGCCGACACCCGGCCCTACTTCGAGCTGCTCGGCGCCTTCCTGCTGGTGACATTGGTCTTCGCCCCGGTGGCCGCCGCCGCCGCGCTCAAGATCTCACTCGAATAAACCCTCAAGCGAACGCAGACACCCGCCATGGCACTGAACTGGTTCAAATTCGCCTCGCCCGCCTCCTTCTACCCGATCGCCGGCAGGCTGGTCCCGGCCTTCTGGATCATCACCCTGATCCTGCTCGGGCTCGGGCTCTACTGGGGCTTCTTCGAGACCGCCGACCGACTCGGCGGCAGCAATGCCCAGAAGGAGTACTACCGCATCATCTTCATCCACGTGCCGGCGGCCTGGATGTCGATGTGGCTCTACGTGGTGATGGTCGGCTGGGCGGCGATCGGACTGGTGTTCAACACCCGGTTGTCGTTCATGATGGCCAATGCCGTCGCCCCCACCGGCGCGATCTTCACCTTCCTCGCACTGTGGACCGGGGCCTTCTGGGGCCGACCGAGCTGGGGCACCTACTGGGACTGGGACCCGCGCCTGACCTCCGAGCTGGTGCTGTTCTTCCTCTACATCGGCTATATCGCGCTGCACTCGGCGATCGACGACGTGCGCCGCGCCGATCGCGCCGCGGCGCTGCTGGCGATCGTCGGGCTGATCATGGTTCCGGTGATCTTCTGGTCGATCAACTGCCCCGATCCCAACCAGTGCGCCGCGCTGCACCAGCGCTCCGACCTCACCCAGATCGACGCCAACATCCTCTTCGCGATGCTGGCGATGACCTTCGGATTCTGGACCTATTCCTTCGCCACCAGCTTCATGCGACTACGCGGCATCATCCTGCAGCGTGAGTCCGAGAGCGCCTGGGTGCGCGACCTGCTCGACACGGGGGACAAGGCATGAGCGACTTCTTCGCCCAGGGCGGCTACGCCTTCTTCGTCTGGGGGGCCTACGGCATGACCGCCCTCCTGCTGGTGATCGAGGTGCTGCAGTTGCGCGCGCGCCAGCGAACCATTCGCGCCCGGCTCGGTCGATTGATGCGGATTCGTGACGCAGGAGCCAACGATCAATGAAACCCCGACAGAAACGCCTGCTGTTCGTCGCCCTGGCCATCGTCGGTGTCGGCACCGCCGCCACCCTGGCGCTGACCGCGCTCAACAGCAACATCTCCTACTTTTTCAGCCCGACCCAGGTGCTGGCCAACGAGGCCCCCCAGGATCGCGTCTTCCGCCTCGGTGGACTGGTCACCGAGGGCAGCATCGCGCGCCAGGAGGACGGGCTGACGGTGCACTTCGATGTCACCGACAACGCCGAGACCGTCACCGTCGCCTACACCGGCATTCTCCCCGACCTGTTCAGCGAGGGTCAGGGCGTGGTCACCAAGGGACGGCTCGGCCCCGACGGTGTGTTCTACGCCGACGAGGTCCTCGCCAAGCACGATGAAAGCTACATGCCCCCCGAGGTCGAGAGCACCCTGCAGACGGCCCAGGCCGAGGGTGCATCGGACACCGCGGAGACGGCCGGAGTATCCAACTGATGGTTCCTGAACTCGGGCACTTCGCCCTGATCCTCGCCCTCGCGATCACCCTGGTGCAGGCGGTGCTGCCGCTGGCCGGCTCGTTCACCGGCAACCGCACCTGGATGGTGATGGCGCGCCCGCTGGCCTGGGGTCAGCTCACCTTCATCGGCATCGCCTTCGGCTGTCTGCTGCTGGCCTTTCTCACCGACGACTTCTCGGTGATCTACGTCGCCAGCAACTCCAACACCCTGATGCCGCTGATCTACAAGGTCTCGGCGATCTGGGGCGCACACGAGGGCTCGCTGCTGCTCTGGGCGCTGATGCTCGCCGGCTGGGGCGCGGCGGTGGCCGCCTACAGCAACAACCTGCCGCTGCCGATGGTGGCGCGGGTGCTGGCGGTGATGGGCATGGTGGCGATCGGCTTCCTGCTGTTCATGCTGCTGACCTCCAACCCCTTCGAGCGCATCTATCCCGCACCGCTCGAGGGCCGCGACCTCAATCCGCTGCTCCAGGACCCGGGGCTGGCGATCCATCCGCCGATGCTCTACATGGGCTATGTCGGCTTCTCGGTGGCCTTCGCCTTCGCCATCGCCGCGCTGATCGGCGGCAAGCTCGATGCGGCCTGGGCGCGCTGGTCGCGCCCCTGGACCACCGTTGCCTGGGTCTTTCTCACCATCGGCATCGCGCTCGGCTCCTGGTGGGCCTATTACGAGCTCGGCTGGGGCGGCTGGTGGTTCTGGGACCCGGTCGAGAACGCTTCCTTCATGCCCTGGCTGGTCGGCACCGCGCTGATCCACTCGCTGGCGGTCACCGAGAAGCGCGCGGCCTTCAAGAGCTGGACCGTGCTGCTCGCCATCTCGGCCTTCTCGCTGTCGCTGCTCGGCACCTTCCTGGTGCGCTCCGGGGTGCTGACCTCGGTGCACGCCTTTGCCACCGATCCAACGCGCGGCTCCTTCATCCTGCTGTTCCTCTGCGTGGTGATCGGCGGCTCGCTCGCGCTCTACGCTTGGCGCGCGGCCGACATCTCCGGCGGCGGGCGCTTCGACCTGCTCTCGCGCGAGAGCTTCCTGCTGGTCAACAACCTGCTGTTCGCCACCCTCACCGTGCTGGTGCTGTTCGGCACCCTGGCGCCGCTGATCTACGAGGCCGCCGGCTGGGGCAAGATCTCGGTCGGCTTCCCCTGGTTCAACAAGATGTTCGTCGCGCTCTCGCCACTGCTGGTGCTGGCCACCGGGGTCGGTCCCAACACCCGCTGGAAGCATGACGAGCCGGTACGACTGCTGCGCGCGCTGTGGCTCGCCGCCGGGCTCGGCATCGCCGCCTTCCTGCTGGTCTCCTGGCCCGGCTTCTCGGCGCGCGACATCGGTGTCGGCCTGGGCATCGGCATGAGCCTGTGGCTGGTGGTCACCCATCTGGCCAGCCTGCTCGATCGTCTCAAGCACAAGGGCGGGCTGCGCGCGCTGCGCCGCGACATCAACCCCAGCAGTCGCAGCTACTACGGCATGCTGCTGGCGCACCTGGGGCTGGCGGTGTTCATCGTCGGCGTCACCCTGGTCTCCAACGACGGCGCCGAGACCGACGTGCGGATGTCGCCGGGCGACGTCCACGAGGCCTCCGGCTACCGCTTCCTGTTCAACGGCGTCACCCCGGTCGAGGGCCCCAACTACACCGCCCAGCGCGGCGAGTTCGTGGTCTACGACGGTGAGCGCGAGATCGCCGTGCTCCACCCCGAGAAGCGTCGCTATGTCTCCGGCGGCATGCCGTTGACCGAGGCGGCGATCGACGCCGGGCTGCTGCGCGACATCTATGTCTCGCTCGGCGAGCCGATCGGCAACAGCGGCGACTGGGCACTGCGTCTCTACTACAAGCCCTATGTCCGCTGGATCTGGCTGGGCGCCATCCTGATGGCGCTCGGCGGCGTGCTCGCCGCCAGCGACCGGCGCTATCGCAGCGTTCGCAACCGCGCCACCGCGCCGTCCGGCGCGGCGACGAGCGCCGCCTGACCCAGACCCGCAAGGTATGCAGATGAAAGGTTCAAAAACCCGCGCACTGATCCCGCTGGGGATCTTCCTGGTCCTCGCCGCGCTGCTCTTCTACGGGCTGCAGCTCGACCCGCGCAAGGTCCCCTCGCCACTGGTGGGCAAGCCCGCGCCCGAGTTCGACCTGCCCTCGCTGAAGGACCCGCAGCAGCGACTCGATCGCGAACTGCTGCTCGGCGAGGTCTCGCTGGTCAACGTCTGGGCCTCGTGGTGCCCGTCCTGCCGCCAGGAGCACGCCGAGCTGCTGCGCATCGCTCGCGAGCACGGCGTCCGCGTGATCGGCTTCAACTGGAAGGACGACCGCGCCAGCGCGCTGCTGATGCTGCGCCAGTACGGCAACCCCTATACCGTCTCGCTCTACGACCCGGACAACGAGGCCGGCATCGACTGGGGCGTCTACGGCGCCCCGGAGACCTTCGTGGTCGACCCCGAGGGCATCATCCGTCACAAGGAGATCGGTCCCATCACCCCCGAGGTGTGGGAGGAGAAGATCCGTCCGATCGTCGAGCAGTATCGCGCGAGGAACTCATGAAGCGTCGTCACCACCGTCCACTGCTCGCCGGGATGGCACTCGCCGGCGCCCTGCTCGCCGGCACCGCCCAGGGCTACACCCTCGAGGAGTTCACCTTCGAGGACCCGAACCAGTTCGAGGACTTCCGCGACCTGATCAGCGAGCTGCGCTGTCTGGTCTGTCAGAACGAATCGCTCGCCGGCTCCCAGGCCGGGGTCGCCCAGGACCTGCGCGAGGAGGTCTACGCGATGATGCGCGAGGGTCAGAGTCGCAAGGAGGTCGTCGACTTCCTGGTCGCCCGCTACGGCGACTTCGTGCTCTACGATCCGCCGATCAAGCCCTCGACCTATATCCTCTGGTTCGGCCCCTTCGTACTGGTCGGCGGCGCCGGGCTGCTGCTGTGGCGCGCGATCAGACGCAAGAAGGCCGAGCCCGAGCAGGACCTCACCGCGGACGAACGCGCCCGACTCCAGCAACTGATCGCCTCGCGCGACGACGAGCAACGAGACTAGCGCCCCATGATCATCTTCTGGATACTCGCCGCCGGGCTGATCGGCCTGGCCTTCCTCTTCGTCGTCATGCCGCTGCTGCGTCCGACCCCGGAGCAACATGAGCCCGCCCAGGACGCGCTCAATCTCGAGGTCTTCCGCCAGCGATTGCAGGAACTCGACGCCGACCTCGAGTCCGGCTATCTCGACCGTGCCCGCTACGACGCTGCGCGTCACGACCTCGAGCGTGACCTGCTCCACGACGTCGACGGCAGTCAGCCGGTCGACGCGCACGGCGCCTCGCGGTTCGGACGCTGGACGCTGGCGCTGCTGCTCGCGCTAGCGCTCCCCGGCACCGCCACCCTGCTCTATCTGCAGCTTGGCGAACCGACGGTGATCGAGCGCATGGAACTGGCCGCGCGCGGCCTGCCCGCCGAGGACCAGGGCGCCGATCAATCGATGGAGGTGCTGGTACAGCGCCTGGCCAAGCGCCTCGAGGACAACCCCGACGACGTCGAGGGCTGGCTGATGATGGGGCGGACCTACTTCGCCCTGAAGCGCCCGGAGGACGGACTCGAGGCGGTGGCCAGCGCTTACCGGCTCGCCCCCGAGCGACTCGACGTGATGCTCGCCTATGCCGAGGCGATCGCCGCCAACCGCCCCGATCGCAGTCTCGAGGGCAAGCCCGCCGAGCTGGTGCGCGCGGCGCTCGAACTCGACCCGCAGAACGTCAACGCCCGCTGGCTGGCCGGATTGATGGCCTTCCAGCACGGCCAGTTCCAGGCCGCCGCGGTCGCCTGGCAGAAGATCCTCGACGAGTTCGAGCCCGGCAGCCAGGAGGCCGCCGAGCTGCAGGAGATGGTCGACGAGGCACGCCGCCGTGCCGGCATCGCCGCAGCCAAGGCCGCGACCGAGGAGCCGGTCGCTGTCCCGGTCGAGGGGTCGAGCGATGAGTCAACGGAGGCCGTCGGCGCCGAACGCATCGAGGTGAGCGTGAGCCTGGACCCGGCGCTTGCCGCCGAGGTCGCCGCCGAGGACACGGTGTTCGTGTTCGCCCGCGCCACCTCCGGCCCGGCGATGCCGCTGGCCGCCCAGCGGTTGCAGGCCGGATCGCTGCCGGCCACGCTCGCCCTCGACGACAGCATGGCGATGGCCCCGGGGATGCGTCTCTCGGCCCACGCCGAGATCCAGGTCACCGCCCGGATCTCGCGCAGCGGCGAGGCGGCACCGCAGCCCGGAGATCTAGAGGGTCAAAGCGAAACGATCGATACCCGCGAGACCACCGCCACTGCGGTCGTCATCGATCGCGCCCTGCCCTGAGCGCGCAGCGGCGCCGGCGCGCGGCACCCGCCGCGCGCCACCTGCCCTCATCCACCCTCACTCCTCGCCATAGACCCCGACCAACATCGCGCGAGCGATGATGTGCTCCTCCATCGCCAGCAGCAGCCGATCCTTGGTCGGCGTCCCCAGCTCATCGGGCAGACGGGTATCGAGGGCATAGAGACGATGGAAATAACGATGTCGACCGACCGGCGGGCAGGGCCCGCCGTAACCCGTCCGCCCCCAGCTGTTGAGGCCCTGGCCGACACCCGGCGGCAGGCCGGTCGTCGGGTCCACCCCCTCGACCAGCTCACGGCACGTCGGCGGCAGATTGAAAAGCACCCAGTGGTCCCATACCATCCTTGGCGCTGCCGGATCCGGCGCATCCGGGTCATCGACGATCAGCACCAGGCTCCGTGTGCCCTCCGGAGGATCGGACCAGCACAGCGGCGGAGATCGGTCCTCGCCATGACACGTCAGACGCGCCGGGATCTCCCCGCCATCGACAAAGGCGGCGGATTTGAGAACGAGTTCCATAGCCAATCTCCGGTTCTGTGCTAGCCTTCTGGCTCAAGGATCGAGGCGAGAGACATTTCGATCATCGCCTTGATTATCGTCCATTCGACGGAATGGTCCATGGCACCAGGACGGTGACTCCATCCATCGGCCTGGCGCCACAGCATCGAGGGAATCCGCCCCCAAGTGATGCGGATCCCTGACAGACTGTGCGTCCTTCGGCGGCCGATCGGCCGCCTCTTTTTATCCACTCCATCCCGATTGATCTGGCGCACCCCGCGCGGCGATTCAATCCCACCCCGCCGATCCCCCGGTGATTGCCATCTATACTCCCTGTCATGACACCATTGCTGCGACGCGATCCCGCGCCCCTGCAACGTGCTGCACAACGACGGGAGCAACGATGTCCGACCACAATGCTGATGACGTCCGCAATATCGCCCTGATCGGTCATGCCGGTGCCGGCAAGACCTCCCTGGCCGAGGCGCTGCTTGCAGCGACCGGCGCAACCCCCGCCGCCACGGCCGCCGAGCGCGGTCCTGCGGTCTGCGACCAGGATCCACGCGAACAGGCGCTCGGACACTCGATCGACGCGGCCATCGTCGGCTTCCCCATCGAAGCGCGCCGGGTCAACCTGATCGACACCCCGGGGCTGCCCGACCTGCTCGGGCGCAGCCTGGCGGTCCTGCCCGCGGTCGAGACCGCCGCCCTGGTGATCAACGCCCAGGCCGGGATCGAGCCGATGACCGCCCGACTGATGAAGATGCTCGACGGTCGCGGGCTCTGCCGGATGATCATCGTCAACCAGATCGATGCAGCCGATCTCGATCTCGGCGCACTGACCGAGCAGATTCGCGACGGCTTCGGCCCGGCCTGCCTGCCGATCAACCTGCCTGCAGGGGGCGGCGAACGGGTCGCCGACTGCTTCTTCAACCCGGCGGAGAATGCCACCGACTTCTCCTCGGTGAGCGCGGCCCACGAGCAGATCGTCGACCAGGTGGTCGAGCTCGACGAAGCGCTGATGGAGACCTATCTCGAACAGGGTCAGACCCTCGCGCCCGAGCAACTTCATGACCCCTTCGAAGCGGCGCTGCGCGACACCCACCTGATTCCGATCTGCTTCGTCTCGGCACGCACCGGGGCCGGCATCCCCGAGCTGCTCGAGGTGATCGCCCGGCTGATGCCCAACCCCGCCGAGGGCAACCCGCCGGCCTTCCTCAAGGGCGAGGGCGAGGCGGCCGAGCCGGTCGCCGTCAGTCCCGACCCCGAGCGTCACGCCATCGCCCATGTGTTCAAGGTGCTCAACGACCCCTACCGCGGTCGACTCGGCATCTTCCGCATCCACCAGGGACGCATCACCCCGACCAGCGCACTGTTCGTCGGCGACGCGCGCAAGCCGTTCAAGGTCACCCATCTCTACCGGCTGCAGGGCAGAGAGTTGATCGAGGTCGAGGACGGGGTACCGGGTGACATCCTCGCCGTCTCCCGGGTCGACGAGGTCCATCTCGATGCCGTGCTGCACGACTCGCACGACGAGGATCACTTCCACCTCGCCCGTACCGACTACCCGATCCCGCTCCACGGACTGGCGATCACGCCGAGTCGTCGCGGCGACGAGCAGAAGCTCACCGAGGCGCTGCACAAGCTCCAGGACGAGGACCCCTGCTTCAAGGTCGATCATCACGCCGCGACCAACGAGACGGTGATCCGCGGACTCGGCGCCTTTCACCTCAAGCTGCTGATCGAGCGCCTCGCCGACCAGTTCCACGTCGAGGTCGATACCCGACCGCCGCGCATCCCCTATCGCGAGACCATCACCGCCCCCGCCGAGGGACACTATCGGCACAAGAAGCAGACCGGTGGCGCAGGTCAGTTCGGCGAGGTCTACCTGCGCATCGAGCCGACCCCGCGCGGCACGGGATTCCGCTTCGTCGACGCGGTGGTGGGCGGCGCCATCCCCGGCAACTTCATCCCCTCGATCGAGAAGGGGGTACGCCAGGTCCTCGACGAAGGGGTGATCGCCGGCTACCCGCTGCAGGACATCCAGGTCACCGTCTATGACGGCAAGTCGCACGCCGTCGACTCCAAGGAGATCGCCTTCGTCACCGCCGCGCGCAAGGCCTTCGTCGCCGCCGTCGAGCAGGCCCGTCCGGCGATCCTCGAACCCATCGTGCAGATCCGCATCAGCGCCCAGGAGCAGGCGATGGGCGACCTCGCCGGCGATCTTGCGGGACGACGCGGTCGCATCAGCGGCAGCGAGACCAGGTCCCAGGGGCGAGTGGTGATCGAGGGCGAGGTGCCGCTGGCCGAACTCGAGGGCTATGAGTCACGGCTCAAGGCGATCACCGGCGGCGAGGGGGTCTACAGCATCGAGTTCAGCCACTACGAGCCGGTCGGCACGGCGATCCAACGGCAACTGATCGAGACGCACCAGCAGGAGGATCGGACCTAGCCTGCCCCGGGCGCACCGAGCAGGTCGGCGTTGATGGCGTGGAGGATCAGTCCACGGAACCTCTTCGCCCGCAACAGCTCACGCTCGCCCCAGGGCTCGGCCTGGCCGGAGGTGACCTCGACCCAACGCGCGAACGAGGCGCGTGGCGAGAGCTCGCCATCGCCCGATCGCACCAGCGCGTCCTTGCGTGGATCGCCCGCCCAGTGCACCTCCTGCGGCTGCTCCGGGCGCCACCACAGAAAGGTGCGCGAGACAGAGACACCGGCGCGCTCGACCCGTACCGCGAGCAATCCGCTGCCGCGATCGCGCCACTCCCGCGCCGGCGGATAGTGCTCGGCAAGCGCCGCGGTGGCGAACACCGTCGGCGTCTCGCTCGCCTCCAGCCAACGACACAGCGCGAGGAGCGCCGCGCACGGCGGCGTCTGGCCGAAGGTCGTGCAGCGCTCACCGTCGATCAACGCCGCGCCGCTCGCGCCAACGAGCGCCAGCAACTGCCCGGCAAGTGAGCCCTCCCCCGCCGTCGCCACCGATTCGATGTTGCCACCACTGCCGAGCCGCTCGACCAGCGCGGCGATCTCGCGATCGCTCTCGCTGACGTCCATCAGTCGCCGCGTGCTCTGATAACCGTAGATGGCCAGGGTGAAGGCGCGCGCCATCTCGGCGCAGCGCGCGCGCAACGCCGGCGCCAGCTGCGCGGGCTGGTCGTGGTGACAGGCGATCAGCCCCCACAGCCGCCCGGAGACGACCAGCGAGAAGGAGAGCGAGGCGCTCACCCCCATGTTGCGCAGATAGGTCAGGTGCACCGGCGAGACGGCGCGCAGCTCGGACAGGGTCAGGTCGGCGAGCGTCCCCTCGGGATCGGCGAGCAACGGCACCGGCGCTGCCGCGATGTCGGGGATCTGGCGATGGGGATTGAGCAGATACAGACGACGGGCGACCTGCGGGATGTCCGAGGCCGGGTAGCGCAGCCCGAGATAGGGATCGAGCCCTTCTCGCAGACTCTCGGCGACGACCTCGCCGCAGTCGTCGTCGCGGAAGCGATAGAGCAGCACCCGCGAGAAACCGGTGATGTGGCGCAGCGTATCGACCAGGAACTGACACTGACGCGACCAGTCCTCGGCGCTATAGGGCATGCGATAGAGCTGATGGGGAACGGGCCGATAGGCCGCGTGACGCTCGGCGGGCGCAAGCGCCGGCTCGAACTCCAGCAGCCAAGTCTCGGCGCTGCAGGAAAGCAGCGCATCGAGCGCACCCCGCGGACCGATGCAGAGATCTGGATAGAACCGCTTGTCGCTGCTCGGACGCAACCACGCATCGTCGCCGCCCTCCTCGGTACCCGGCTCGCTCGGCGGCGGGAAGTCGGGGAGCAGCGAGGTCAACAACCGCCCGAGCACCGCTTGCGCTTCCTCGCCGAGCCAGTGCGCCAGATTGGCGCTGGCGAAGCGGATCCGCGCATCGCCGGGACGACCGCCGAGCAGCGCTCCGCACGGCTGGATCGACTGCGCGCGCTGCAGTTGCTCGCGTTCGCACTCGGCGATGAACCCCTGTGTCGCCAGCTCACTCATCTCTCCGACCCTCTCGAACGATCATGCCCGCCATCGACGTCACAGGGCCAATGCTACACTGCCTGTGCCCTCATGGAGCTGGAGCGCGCCGCGATGAGCCAAGCCCCCCGACCGATATCGCCTCCCCCCGCCGCCGCCCTGGCGACAGCCCTGCGTCAAGCCACCGCAACCGCGCACCGGGCCGTGGAGACGCTGCCGCTGTCCAGACGCCTCCTCGCCCCCGACCTGACCCTGGACGAATACCGCGACTATCTCTATCGCCTGACCCTGCTCCATCAGGGGCTCGAGCCCCATCTCACCACGATCGTGCCGGACGCGCTGCGACGACGCCTCGGGGCTCGACCACGACTCGCGGCGCTACGCGACGATCTTGCCCGACTCGACACCGAACCACCCGACCCGCACAACACGCTGCCGGCACGGCTGTGTGCCGAGCAGGGCATCGACTGCGGCATCGGCGCGCTCTATGTCCTCGAAGGCTCGTCACTCGGCGGACAACTGATCGCGCGCCGTCTGCGCGCGCGCTTCGGCGCACGCTTCACCGCCACCGAGGCCATCGATCCGTACGGTGCCGCGGTCGGGGCGCGCCCTCGCGCCCCTTGATATCGGGCGAGCACGGGCGCAGGCAGAGAAGGGATGAAACAGGACAATCGATCAGCGATCGTTAATATTAAGAAAATGGATCATTAGTATTTAATTTCTAGCAAAGGTCAGTATACTGCGACCCTGCTCGTGCGATTGCATTGGACCTTCTTCCGGGAACCGTCATGACCAAGCAGCCCGATATCGACCCCCAGGAAACCCAGGAATGGCTCGACGCGCTCGATGCCGTGTTCGAGAACGAAGGGGTCGACCGCGCCCACTTCCTGCTCGAGCGGCTGATCGACAAGGCGCGCCGCTCCGGGGCCTACCTGCCCTACAGCGCCAACACCGCCTATCTCAACACCATCCCCGTCCACCAGGAGCAACGCTTCCCCGGCGACCTGGCGATGGAGCGGCGCATCCGTTCCTTCGTGCGTTGGAACGCGATGGCGATGGTGATCCAGGCCAACCGGCTGTCGTCCGAACTCGGCGGCCACATCGCCAGCTTCGCCTCCTCGGCCACCCTGCTCGATGTCGCCTACAACCACTTCCTGCGCGCGCGCAGCGAGCGGCACGGCGGCGATCTGGTGTTCCTGCAGGGACACTCGGCCCCAGGCATCTATGCCCGCGCCTACCTCGAGGGACGGATCAGCGAGGATCAGCTCTACAACTTCCGCCAGGAGGTCGACGGCAACGGCCTGCCCTCCTACCCCCACCCCTGGCTGATGCCCGAATTCTGGCAGTTCCCCACCGTCTCCATGGGGTTGGGACCGCTGATGGCCATCTATCAGGCGCGCTTCATGCGCTATCTCGACCATCGCGGCCTGATCGACAGCGCCGACCGCAAGGTCTGGGCCTTCCTCGGTGACGGCGAGATGGACGAACCCGAGTCGCTCGGCGCGATCTCGCTGGCCGCGCGCGAACGCCTCGACAACCTGGTGTTCGTGGTCAACTGCAACCTGCAGCGACTCGACGGCCCGGTGCGCGGCAACGCCAAGATCATCCAGGAGCTGGAGGCGGTGTTCCGTGGCGCCGGCTGGAACGTCATCAAGGTGGTCTGGGGGCGCTACTGGGACCCGCTGTTCGCCCGCGACAAGCAGGGCCTGCTGCTCAAGCGCATGGAGGAATGTGTCGACGGCGACTATCAGGCCTACAAGGCCAAGGGCGGCGCCTATACCCGCGAGCACTTCTTCGGCAAGTATCCCGAGCTCAAGGAACTGGTCGCAAACATGACCGACGAGGACATCTGGCGACTCAATCGCGGCGGACACGACCCGATCAAGGTCTACAACGCCTATCTCGCGGCGACCACGGCGAACGGCAAGCCCACCGTGATCCTTGCCAAGACGGTCAAGGGCTACGGCATGGGCGTGGCCGGCGAAGGCATGAACATCACCCACTCGCAGAAGAAGATGGGCGAGGTCGCGCTCAAGGCCTTCCGCGATCGCTTCAATATCCCCATCTCCGACGACCAGATCGGTGCCGCGCCCTTCTACAAACCCGCCGACGACAGCCCCGAGATGGCCTATCTGCGCGAGCGCGAGGCCCGGCGCGGCGGCCACCTGCCGGCGCGCAAGGTCGAGGCCCCGGCGCTCGAGATCCCGCCGCTGGAGCGCTTCGAGTCGCTGCTGCAGGGCAGCGGCGAGAAGGAGATGTCGACCACCATGGCCTTCGTGCGGCTGCTCACCCTGATCATCCGCGACCCCGGAATCGGCCGTTATGTCGTCCCCATCGTCCCCGACGAGGCGCGCACCTTCGGCATGGAGGGGATGTTCCGCCAGCTCGGCATCTACTCCTCGCAGGGGCAGCTCTACGAGCCGGTCGACGCCGATCAGGTGATGTTCTACCGCGAGGACAAGCAGGGGCAGATCCTCCAGGAGGGGATCAACGAGGCCGGCGCCATGTCCTCCTGGATCGCCGCGGCCACGGCCTACGCCAACCACGGCCAGAGCATGATCCCCTTCTACATCTACTACTCGATGTTCGGCTTCCAGCGCATCGGCGATCTGGCCTGGGCCGCCGGCGACATGCGCGCGCGCGGCTTCCTCATCGGCGGCACCGCCGGGCGCACCACCCTCGCCGGCGAGGGGCTGCAGCACCAGGACGGTCACAGCCCGGTGCTCGCCGCCACCCTCCCCAACTGCATCACCTACGACCCCGCCTACGCCTACGAGCTGGCGGTGATCGTGCAGGACGGGATGCGACGGATGTACCAGGCGCAGGAGGATCGCTTCTACTACATCACCGCGATGAACGAGAACTACGTCCAGCCGCCGATGCCCGAAGGCGCCGAGACCGGCATCCTCAAGGGGCTGCATCGCGTCCATGTCGCCGAGCAGGGCGTGCACCGGGTACAGCTGCTCGGCGCCGGCGCCATCCTCCGCGAGACCCTCGCCGCCGCCGAGCTGCTGGCGCGCGACTTCGACATCGCCGCCGACGTGTGGAGCGTGACCAGCTTCAACGAACTGCGCCGCGACGGTATCGACGCCGAGCGCTGGAACCGACTCCACCCCGAGCAGCCCCCGCGCACCAGCTATGTCGAGACCCAGCTCGGCGCCACCGAAGGACCGGTGATCGCCGCCACCGACTATATCCGCGCCTATGCCGAGCAGATCCGCCCGCACGTCCCGCGCGCCTATGTCACCCTCGGCACCGATGGCTTCGGGCGCAGCGATACCCGCAGCCAGCTGCGCCGCTTCTTCGAGGTCAATCGTCACTATGTCGCGCTGGCCGCGCTCAAGGCCCTCGCCGACGCCGGCACCATCCCACCGGCGCGGGTCAGCGAGGCGATCGAACGCTACCGGATCGACCCGGAGAAGCCCAACCCGACGACGGTCTGAGACCGCCCGCACAGCATTGGAGGACATCGAGTGGCCACCGTCGAAGACATCCTGTTGCCCGACATCGGGGACTTCACCGACGTCGAGATCATCGAGATCCTGGTCGCCCCCGGCGATCGTATCGAGGCGGAGCAATCCATCCTCACCCTGGAGAGCGACAAGGCGACGATCGAGATCCCGGCGCCGCGCGCCGGGGTGGTCGAGCGCCTCAAGGTCGCCGTCGGCGACCGGGTGAGCATGGGCGCGCCGTTACTCAGCATCCGCCCGACCGACACCCCGGCGCAGACGCCCACCGCCGCACCACAGCCTGCGCGCGAGGCAGCACCGCCCCCCCCCGCGCCAGAGGACGCGCCAGCGGCACGGGAACCGGCCACGGGCACGCCACCCACGGCAACGGCGACCGAGGACACCGCGGTGCTGCTGCCCGACATCGGCGACTTCTCCGAGATCCCGGTGATCGAGGTGCTGGTCGCGCCCGGCGACCGGGTCGAGCTCGACCAGTCGCTGCTCACCCTGGAGAGCGACAAGGCGACCATGGAGATCCCCGCCCCCGCCGCCGGGGTGGTCAGCGAGCTGGCGGTCGCCGTCGGCGACACCCTCAACACCGGCGACCTGATCCTGATGCTGCGCGCCGATGCCCCCGCCGAGACCGATGCGCCCGCAACGCCCGAGCCGACGCGCCCAAACGCCGACAACACGCCACCAGCCGCACCCACCACCGCGCCGCAGCCGGGCGAGACGGCGCCGCGCAAGGCCCCGGTGCTGCCACGCCCCGAGGACGTCGCCGCGATCGCCCGGGGGCGCAAGGCCCACGCCAGCCCGGCGGTGCGGCGCTTCGCCCGCGAACTCGGCGTCGATCTCGACGTGGTCAAGGGGACAGGTCCCAAGGGGCGCGTACTCAAGGAGGACGTACGCGCCTTCGTCAAGCGCAGCCTCACCATCGCCGAGCCGTCCAGCCACTCCACCGCCTCGCCGGCGACGGTCGCTGCGACGCCGGCGCCGGCGATCGACCACGGCCGGTTCGGCCCCGTCGAGCGGGTCGAACTCGGACGCATCCGCAGGATCAGCGCGCGCCACCTGCACCAGAGCTGGACCGGCATCCCTCACGTCACCCAGTTCGACGAGGCCGACATCACCGAGCTCGAGGCCTTCCGCGCCGCCCACAAGACCGACCCCGACGACGCCTCGGTCAGGCTCACCCTGATCCCCTTCCTGCTCAAGGCGGTGGCCACCGCGCTGACCCGGATGCCGCTGCTCAAGGCCTCGCTCGACGCCGACGGCGAGCACCTCATCCACAAGCACTACACCCATATCGGCGTGGCCGTCGACACCCCCAACGGGCTGATGGTGCCGGTGGTGCGCGACGTCGATCGCAAGGGGCTGCGCACCCTCGCCGGCGAGCTGGCCGATCTCGGCGCCCGCGCCCGCGCCCAACGACTGCGCCCCGACGAGATGCAGGGCGGCTGCTTCACCATCTCCAGCCTCGGAGGCATCGGCGGCACCGCCTTCACCCCCATCGTCAACGCCCCGGAGGTGGCCATCCTCGGCGTCTCCCGCGCCGCCACCCGACCGGTGTGGGACGGCGAGCGCTTCGTCCCCCGCCTGCTGCTGCCGCTCTCGCTCTCCTACGACCACCGGGTGGTCGACGGCGCCGATGCGGCCCGCTTCACCACCCTGCTCGGCGACCTGCTCGGCGACATCCGCGAGTTGCTGCTATGACCCCCTGATCCTCGGGGTCAGCCTTCGCCTGGCCCCCGGGATCGTATAGGATGAGGCGCCGAACCCGACCACCCATAGAGCGCCCATCGCGGCCCATCGAGAAGCAAGCACACTATGAGCGACACCATCAAGGTCACGGTCCCGGACATCGGGGATTTCAAGGATGTGGAGGTCATCGAGGTCCTGGTCGCCCCTGGCGACAGCGTGCAGCAGGAGACCTCGCTGATCACCCTGGAGAGCGAGAAGGCCACCATGGAGATCCCCGCCCCCGCCGCCGGACGTGTCCAGGAGATCCATCTCGGCGTCGGTGACCGGGTCTCGCAGGGCGCCACCATCCTGACCCTGGCGCCGCTGGCGGCAGGCACTGAGCCGGCTCCAGACACCACCACGGACCCCGCCGAGCAGGTCACCGAGGTGGTGGTGCTGGGTGCCGGCCCCGGCGGCTACAGCGCCGCCTTCCGCGCCGCCGACCTGGGCAAGCGCGTCACCCTGATCGAGCGTCACGCGACCCTCGGCGGGGTCTGTCTCAACGTCGGCTGCATCCCCTCCAAGGCGCTGCTGCACACCGCCGCGATCATCAACGAGGCCAAGGAACTCGGCGCCATGGGCGTGACCTTCGCCGCTCCCGAGATCGATCTCGACAAGATGCGCACCGGCAAGGACAAGGTGGTGGCCAAGCTCACCAGCGGACTGGCCGGCATGGCCAAGCAGCGCGGCGTCGAGGTCATCCAGGGCACGGGCCGCTTCAGCGGCCCCAACCGCATCGTCGTCGACACCGCCGAGGGCGAGCGACGCGTGCGCTTCGATCACTGCATCATCGCCTGCGGCTCCTCGCCGATGACCATCCCCGGCTTCCCGCACGACGACCCGCGGGTGATGGACTCGACCGACGCGCTCGAGATCCGCGACATCCCCGAGCGGATGCTGATCGTCGGCGGCGGCATCATCGGACTGGAGATGGCTACCGTCTACGCCGCGCTCGGCACCGAGATCGACGTGGTCGAGCTGCAGTCGCAGCTGATGCCGGGGTGCGACGCCGATCTCGTCCGCAGCTTCGAGAAGGTCGCCAAGAAGCGCTATCGCAAGCTGATGCTCGAGATCAAGGTTGCGGCGATGACCGCCGCCGATGACGGCATCCAGGTCCGCTTCGAGGGCAAGCACGACGGCGAGGAGACCTACGACAAGGTGCTGGTCGCCGTCGGTCGTCGCCCCAATGGCGCGCTGATCGACGCCGAGGCGGCGGGCGTCGAGGTCGACCAGCACGGCTTCATCAAGGTCGATCAGCACATGCGCACCAATGTGCCGCACATCCATGCCATCGGCGATGTGGTCGGCGGCCCGATGCTCGCCCACAAGGCCACCCACGAGGCCAAGGTCGCCGCCGAGGTGATCGCCGGCCAGCCGGCGCTGTTCGACCCGCTCACCATCCCCTCGGTGGCCTATACCGACCCCGAGGTCGCCTGGATGGGCCTGACCGAGACCAAGGCCAAGGCCGAGGGTATCGCCTACGAGAAGGGGGTCTTCCCCTGGGCGGCGAGCGGTCGTGCGCTCGGCATCCATCGCACCGAGGGCATGACCAAGCTGCTGTTCGACCCCGAGACCAAGCGCATCCTCGGCGCCGGGATCGTCGGTCCCAACGCCGGTGAGCTGATCGGCGAGGCGGTGCTCGCGCTCGAGATGGGCGCCGACATGGAGGACATCGCCCTCACCATCCACCCCCATCCGACACTCAACGAGACCATCGGGCTGGCCGCCGAGATGGCGCACGGCTCGATCACCGACCTGCTCCCGCCGAAGAAGCGTTGAGCCGACGCGCGTCGCGGCCATCAGGGTGCGCGGCGCGCGATCTCCCCCAACCCAGGACAAGCAACACCGCATGACGTCGCCGGCGCATGCATCTGTCGGGCACGCGAACACGCCCGACGAATCGTGCACGTCGGTATCGACGGATCGATAGGGTCTTGTTCGAGAGGCGATCAGGCCATCGGGGGGACGGCCTGATCGAAGTGCCATCGGACCGACCAGACGGACGGTCCGACGACGGCGGGGATCAACGCGACTGGAAGTGGATCATCCAGGCCGGCATCGGCTTGTTGATCGGCTTGGCGGCAGGCGCAGGCTCCTCGGCGACCGGCTCGGCAGCGGCCTCCTCAGCAGCGACAGGCGCTTCCTCGGCGGTCTCGACGACGGCAGGCTCGGCAGCCTCTGCCTCGGCCGGTGCAGCGGTCTCCGCGGCGGCGACAGGCGCCTCCTCGGTGGCCTCGACGACGGCAGGCTCAGCAGCAGCCTCTGCCTCAGCCGGTGCGGCGGTCTCCGCGGCGGCGACAGGCGCCTCCTCGGTGGCCTCGACGACGGCAGGCTCAGCAGCAGCCTCTGCCTCAGCCGGTGCGGCGGTCTCCTCGGCGGCGACAGGCGCCTCCTCGGTGGCCTCGGCGACGGCAGGCTCAGCAGCCTCGGCCTCAGCCGGTGCAGCGCTCTCCTCCTCAGCGGCGACAGGCGCCTCCTCGGCGGCCTCGACGACGGCAGGCTCGGCAGCCTCGGCCTCAGCCGGTGCGGCGGTCTCCTCAGCGGCGAC
>NZ_SMDC01000012.1:0-85079 GCF_004343155.1 Marichromatium gracile | reverse complement strand
CTCCTCCTCAGCGGCGACAGGCGCCTCCTCGGCGGCCTCGACGACGGCAGGCTCGGCAGCCTCGGCCTCAGCCGGTGCGGCGGTCTCCTCAGCGGCGACAGGCGCCTCCTCGGCGGCCTCGACGACGGCAGGCTCGGCAGCCTCGGCCTCAGCCGGTGCGGCGGTCTCCTCAGCGGCGACAGGCGCCTCCTCGGCGGCCTCGACGACGGCAGGCTCGGCAGCCTCTGCCTCGGCCGGTGCGGCGGTCTCCTCGGTGGCCTCGACGACGGCAGGCTCAGCAGCAGCAGGCTCCTCGGCCTTCGGCTTGAGCGGAGCCATGTGCTCCATCCAGGCCGGACGCGGCTTCGAGATCACCGCCGGCTCAGCCGGGGCGCTCTCCTCGGCCGGGGCAGCCTCCTCGGCAACCTCGGGCGCAGCCTCGGCAGCCGGGGCCTCCTCGGCGGCAGCGGTCGTTTCAACCGCTGCAGCCTCGGCCGGCGCCGCGACCTCTTCAGCCGGGGCGGCAGGCGCCGGGGCCGGCTCGGGCGCGGGGGTGAGCTTCACACTGCCGATCGGGGCAAGATGCTCGGCCACCTCAACCGGAGAGGGCTCAACCCGGTTCTCCGCACGCTTCTCCGCGACGGCGACATAGATACCGCCGCAGATCACGGCGATACCCACTGCCCAGACGAGTATCTTCCCAATGTCGACCGTTTCTAAAGATTCCCTCGCCTTCGCGAGCCGGGTCGCGCTCTCATTCATCAAACTGGTCCTCTTTCGTGAACGTGCAGGATGTCAGGGGCGACAACATGCGATGAGTGTTTGTATAGCCTGCCTAGGCTGCCTGAATAGGCGCAAGGGTTCAAGGGAGAATCACCCAGCCCAGAGAGCCGCGGCGCGGGGTGACGGGCCGATCAAGGCTTTACTCAGTCAATACTTACTATTGACTGAGCGCCGGGACGGTCATGCGGGCGATACGTTATATTCCTATGATTCTTCTGGGGCTGATCGATCAAACCTGCCGTCATCTGTGGGTCGTGCCCGCTTTATCGTTCACCTCGCAACGAACCGCGACCGCCCGGCCAACGCCCGGGCGGCGCAACCTCTAAGACCGGAGAAAGAACACAATGACCGACTACGTCCGCTGGCTGAGCGACCTCGGGATGGATGACGTGCCCATCGTCGGTGGCAAGAACGCCTCCCTGGGCGAGATGATCCAGAACCTGACCGATGTCGGTGTCCAGGTGCCGGGCGGATTTGCCACCACAGCCGAGGCCTATCGCGAGTTCCTCGCCAAGGACGGGCTGGATGCGCGCATCCGGGAGGCGCTCGACGCGCTCGACGTCGACGATGTCGCCGCCCTCGCCGAGGTCGGCCCGCGCATCCGCGGTTGGGTGATGGAGCAGCCCTTCCCCGAGGGGCTGGAGTCGGCCATCGACGCCGCCTACGCCAAGCTGGTCGAAGAGGCCGGCAGCGATGCGGTGTCCTGGGCGGTGCGTTCCTCGGCCACCGCCGAGGACCTGCCCGATGCCTCCTTCGCCGGACAGCAGGAGACCTTCCTCAACGTCCAGGGCCTCGACAGCATCAAGCATCGGATCAAGGAGGTCTTCGCCTCCCTGTTCAACGACCGCGCCATCTCCTACCGTGTCCATCAGGGCTTCGAGCACCACAACGTCGCGCTCTCGGCCGGCATCCAGCGTATGGTGCGCAGTGACCTCGCCGCCTCCGGCGTGATGTTCACCCTCGACACCGAGTCCGGCTTCCGCGACGCGGTGTTCATCACCGCCAGCTACGGTCTCGGCGAGATGGTGGTGCAGGGCGCGGTCAACCCCGACGAGTTCTACGTCCACAAGCCGACCCTCGAGGCCGGTCGCCCGGCGATCCTGCGTCGCAGCGTCGGCGACAAGGCCGTGCGCATGGTCTACAGCGACGCCGACAGCGACCAGCTGGTGCGCACCGAGCCGGTGCCCGAGGCCGACCAGCAACGCTTCAGCATCAGCGATGCCGAGGTCGAGGCGCTGGCCAAGCAGGCGCTGCTGATCGAGCGCCACTACGGCCGCCCGATGGACATCGAGTGGGCGAAGGACGGTATCGACGGGCGTCTCTACGTCGTCCAGGCCCGTCCCGAGACGGTGCAGAGCCGCTCGGGCAACGTCATCGAGCGCTACACCCTGCAAGAGAAGGGCGAGGTGCTCACCACCGGACGCAGCATCGGCAACCGCATCGGCGCGGGTGCTGCCAAGATCGTCAACAGCATCGCCGACATGCACCGTGTCGAGCCCGGTGATGTGCTCATCACCGACATGACCGACCCCGACTGGGAGCCGGTGATGAAGCGCGCCGCGGCCATCGTCACCAACCGTGGCGGGCGCACCTGCCACGCCGCCATCATCGCCCGCGAGCTGGGCGTCCCGGCGGTGGTCGGCTGCAACAACGCCACCGATGTGGTCAAGGACGGCCAGGCGGTGACCGTCAGCTGCGCCGAGGGCGACACCGGCTTCATCTACGACGGCAAGCTCGACTTCGAGCACAAGCGCATCGAGCTCTCGGCCATGCCCGAGATCCCGGTCAAGATCATGATGAACGTCGGCAACCCCGACCGGGCCTTCGCCTTCGCCGCCACCCCCAACGCGGGTATCGGTCTGGCGCGACTCGAGTTCATCATCAACAACATGATCGGCATCCACCCCAAGGCGCTGCTCGAGTACGACCAGCTGCCCGAGGAGCTGCGCGCCCAGATCGCCCCGCGCATCGCCGCTTACGACAGCCCGCGCGAGTTCTACGTCGCCAAGCTCGCCGAGGGCATCTCCACCCTCGCCGCGGCCTTCGCGCCCAACTCGGTGATCGTGCGCATGTCGGACTTCAAGTCCAACGAGTACGCCAACCTCATCGCCGGTCCGCGCTACGAGCCCGAGGAAGAGAACCCGATGATCGGCTTCCGTGGCGCCGGGCGCTACGTCGCCGATCACTTCCGCGAGTGCTTCGAGATGGAGTGCGAGGCGCTCAAGCGGGTGCGTGACGACATGGGCCTGACCAATGTCGAGATCATGATCCCGTTCGTGCGCACCCTCGGTCAGGCCAAGGCGGTCAGCGAGGCGCTCGCCGCCCAGGGTCTGGAGCGCGGCAAGAACGGGCTGCGCCTGATCATGATGTGCGAGCTGCCCTCCAACGCGGTGCTGGCCGACGAGTTCCTCGAGTACTTCGACGGCTTCTCGATCGGCTCCAACGACATGACCCAGCTCACCCTGGGGCTCGACCGCGACTCCGGTCTGGTCGCCGACTACTTCGACGAGCGCGACCCGGCGGTGAAGAAGATGCTCGCCATGTCGATCGCCGCCTGCCGCGCCAAGGGCAAGTACGTCGGCATCTGCGGCCAGGGCCCGTCGGACCACAAGGACTTCGCCGACTGGCTGCTCAAGCAGGGGATCAGCAGCATCTCGCTCAACCCCGACACCGTGATCGACACCTGGCTCTACCTGGCCGAACAGGCCAAGACCCTCTGAGGTCGACCCCGCACCGGCGCCGCGGCGCCGGTCGCAACGAACCCCGGAGCGCCACGGCGGCCGGGGTTTTTTCATGCCCGTTCAGCGCCCTGCGGCGTCGTCCTGATCGCCGCCTGTCTCGCTCGGCGCGGGCTCGGGGGCGGTCGGCGGCTCCTCGATCAGGTCGATGCCCTCCAGCACCTCCTCGACGTCGGGCAGCACCTCGGCGAACTCGACCCCGTACATCTCCCACACCGAGATGAACAGCGAGGCCACCACCGGGCCGATGAAGATCCCCGCCAGCCCGAACATGAAGATGCCGCCGAGGGTGCCGAAGAAGATCATCAGCTCGTGCATCTTGGTGTCCTTGCCGACCAGCACCGGGCGCAGCAGGTTGTCGAGCGAGCCGACCACCAGGCCGCAGAACAGCCCCAGCGTCACCCCGGTCACCACATCGCCCTGCACCACCAGGATCGCCACCGCCGGCGCCCACACCAGCGCCGCGCCGACGTTGGGGATCACCGACAGCACCGCCATCACCGTGCCCCAGAACACCGCGTTGTCGATGCCGGCGACGGCGAAGGCGATCCCCGCGAGCGTCCCCTGCAACAACCCGATCAGCAGCGAGCCCTTGAGCGTGGCGCGGGTCACCGAGGTGAACTTCTCCAGCATCACCCGCTCGTCGCTGGTCTTGAGCGGCAGGTAGTAGAGGATGCGCTCGATCAGCCTGGGCCCGTCCATCTGCAGGAAGTACATGCTGTAGAGCAGCACGAAGGTCATGAAGACGAAGTTCGCCGTCCCCAGCGTCACCCCCGAGACCCACTCCACCAGCAGCTTGCTGAGCGCGGTGGTGGCATTGCCGAGCTGGCCGAGGATCTCGTCCTCGTAGACCATCAGCTGATCGTAGAAGGGCAGGCGGTGCAGATGATCGGCGAGCACGCCGGGGTCCTGCAGCGAGCCCTTGAACCACTCGCCGATGGCGTGGCTGACATCGAGCGCCTGCGCCAACAGCACCCAGAACAGCACCCCGAGCGGGATCAGCACCACCACCGCCATGATCAGCAGGGTCGTCATCGAGGCCAGATGACGCCGCCCGGAGAAGCGCGTCTGCAACCTCAGAAACAGCGGCCTGGCCAGCGCGCTGAACAGCCCGGCGAGGAACAGCGCCATCAGAAAGGGCTGGATCATCGTCAGGAACAGCGCCGAGATCCCCAGCGCCAGCAACAGCACCACGGTCTTGTTGACGTAATCTTGATTCATCTTCGCTCTCGTCTTGCAGTCGCCGCGCCAAAGCGCGCGACATCGAAGGGGACGGGATCAACAGGATACGCGCCCTCCCCGGCCACGCACCCCGCCCCGTGAGCGCACAGCATAGCCGCTCGGGGTTAACGGATGCAGTCGAGGACGTTGGCGCGAATCACACGGGGCAGACAAGACTGGCGCAGAGAGACACAACCGACCCGACAGCAACCCCGCCATCGAACAGTGAGTCGAGCCAGAGTAGACGACCAGCCGCGCCAGATCAGTCTCGGCCGACCCGACCTGTTCGAAGCGGGCACCCGGGCCCCGCACGGGACCCGGGCGACCCTGCCGGGGTCTCAGTGCCCGCCGCCCTTGAGCGCGGCGTTGATCGCCTCGATGGTGTCCTTGGCGTCGCCGAAGATCAGCGAGGTGTTGTCCTGGTAGAAGAGCAGGTTGTCGACGCCGGAGTAGCCGGGACGCATCGAGCGCTTGAGGAAGTAGACCTGGCGCGCGCGACCGGCCTCGAGGATCGGCATGCCGTAGATCGGGCTGGAGGCGTCCTCGCGCGCGGCGGGGTTGACCACATCGTTGGCGCCGACCACCAGCACCACGTCGGTGCCGGGGAAGTCGGGGTTGATCTCGTCCATCTCCTGGACGTTTTCGTAGGGGATGTCCGCTTCGGCGAGCAGCACGTTCATGTGCCCCGGCATCCGCCCGGCGACCGGGTGGATGGCAAAGCGCACCTCCACCCCGCGCCCCTCGAGCTGCTGCATCAGCTCCTTGAGCGCGTGCTGGGCCTGGGCGACGGCCATGCCGTAACCGGGCACCACGATCACCCGCGCGGCGTCCTCCATCCAGTAGACGGCGTCCTCGACCGCCGCCGACTTGACCCCGCGCTCGGCGGCCTGGGCGCCGGCGCTCTCGCCGCCGCCACCGCCGCTGCTGCCGAAACCGCCGAAGACGACGTTGAGGATCGAGCGGTTCATCGCCCGGCACATGATGAAGGAGAGGATGGCCCCGGAGCAGCCAACCAGCGCACCGACGATGATCAGCAGGTTGTTGTGCAGGGTGAAGCCGGTGGCCGCCGCCGCCCAGCCGGAGTAGCTGTTGAGCATCGAGATGATCACCGGCATGTCGGCGCCGCCGATGGGGATGATCAGCGTGAAACCGAGCAGCAGCGCGAGCAGGGTCATCAGCAGCAGCGAGAGCAGGCTGCCGGTGAGCGCGAAGTGCACCGCCAGCGCCACCGTCGCCAGCACGATCAGGGCATTGAGCAGATGCTGCCCGGCAAAGCGCACCGGGGCGCCGCCGATCAGCCCCTGGAGCTTGCCGAAGGCGATCACCGAACCGGTGAAGGTGATCGCGCCGATCACCACCCCGGCCGAGATCTCGCTCATCAGCAGGGCGTCGAGCCCGCCGCTGGCGCTGCGCTCGAGGAAGGTGCCGATGCCGACCAGCACCGCGGCCATGCCGACGAAGCTGTGCAGCGCCGCGACCAGCTGCGGCATCGCGGTCATCTGGATACGCACCGCGACCACCGCGCCGATCACCGCGCCGATGGCGATGCCGGCGATGATGAAGCCGTAGGACTGCACCTGAGCGCCGAGCAGGGTGGCGGCGATGGCGATCACCATGCCGAGCATGGCGTAGAGGTTGCCGCGTCGCGCGGTGGCCGGGTGGGTCAGCCCCTTGAGCCCGAGGATGAAGAGGACGGCCGCGGCGAGATAGGCCAGCGCCTGATGATTGACTGAAAGCTCCATCGAAATGCCGTCCCTATCGCTTCTTCTTGAACATGGAGAGCATGCGGTGCGTCACCAGGAAGCCGCCGAAGACGTTGATCGAGGCGAGCAGCACCGCGAGGAAACCGAGCAACTGGGTCAGCAGCCCGGCCTCGGGGTCACCGGCGACCAGCAGCGCGCCGATCAGCACGATGCCGGAGATGGCGTTGGTGAGCGCCACCAGCGGGGTGTGCAGCGAGGGGGTCACGCCCCACACCACCCAGTAGCCGATGAAGCAGGCGAGGATGAAGACATAGAGCGCGATGATGGTTGGATCGAGCAACTCGGGCATGAGTCTCTCCGTTGGCAATGGGTGGACGGATGGCGGGCGCGCGCTCAGTCGGCGCGCGCCACCATCGCGGCGGTGATCTCGTCGTCCGCCGGGTCCCTGAGCTGGGGTCCGGACGCCCCGGTCTCGATCATCAGCTCGAGCAGGTTGGCGAGGTTGCGCGCGTAGAAGGCGCTGGCGTCGGCGGCGAGCAGTGCCGGGTAGTTGGTCAGCCCGACCAGGGTGACGCCGTGACGCTCGACGACCTCGTCGGCGACGGTGAGCGGGCAGTTGCCGCCACTGGCGGCGGCCAGATCGACGATCACCGAGCCCGGGCGCATGCGCTCGACCACCGTCTCCGGGATCAGCATGGGGGCCTGGCGACAGGGGATCTGCGCGGTGGTGATGATCACCTGGGCGCGCGCCAGCTCGTCGGCGAGCGCGGCCTGCTGGCGGGCCTTGGCCTCGTCGGAGAGTTCGCGGGCGTAGCCGCCCTCGCCGGCGCCGCTCTCGCCGAGATCGAGCTCGATCGGGCGCGCGCCGAGCGAGCGGATCTGTTCGTGGGTCTCGGGGCGCACGTCATAGGCGTGGACATCGGCGCCGAGCCGCCGTGCGGTGGCGATCGCCTGCAGCCCCGCGACCCCGGCGCCGAGCACCACCAGCCGCGCCGGCTTGGCCGAGCCGGCCGAGGTCATCATCATCGGGAAGAAGCGCCCGTAGCGGCTCGCCGCCTCGAGGGTGGCGCGATAGCCGGCGATGCTGCTCTGCGAGGAGAGCGCGTCCATCGACTGCGCGCGCGAGGTGCGCGGCATCCGCTCGAGCGGGAAGACCAACAGCTCGCGCGCCTGCATCGCCGCCAGCAGGTCGTCCTCGCCGCAACTCTCCAGAAAGCCGAGATAACGCGCGCCGCGGCGCATCAGCGCGACCTCATCGGGCTCGGGGCGGCGCACCTTGAGCACCAGGTCGGCGTCGTAGACCGTCTCGCGCGCGCCGAGGCTCGCACCGGCCTCGGCATAGTCCGCATCGGGGTAACCGGCGCGCGCACCGGCGCCCTCCTCGACCCAGACCTCCAGGCCCTTGGCCACCAGCTTGCGCACCACCTCCGGGGTCGAGGCCACGCGGGCCTCGCCGGGACGGCGCTCCATGGGAATGCCTATCTTCATTCGCGTCTGTCCCTTCTCGTCCTCGTCTCGACACGTGCATGATCGTGCCTGCAAGTCATTATCAGGACCGCCAAAGCAGCCCGCAACCGCGCCGGTCAGCCGGCACGCGCGTCTCGACAGCGGCGGTCGAAACCCTGTTCGGATCAGGGGTTAATCGGCAATTTAAAATATCTTTAAATGCTTATTCAACACCCAAACGGGATCGGGCGGGCGTGGCCCGCCCACGCGCTCAGCGTACCCGTAGCGCCAGCGGTCGCTCCTGGTTTTCCTTGAAGCTCTTGATGATCTGCGCCGAGACCTCCTCGATCGACTGGCTGGTGGTGTTGATCACCGGCACCTGGAGACGGCGGAAGATCTGCTGCGCCTGACGCAGATCCTGCTGGCACTTCGACAGCGAGGCATAGGGACTGCCGGGGCGACGCTCCTCGCGGATCAGCTGCAGGCGCTGGGGGTCGATGATCAGCGCGAACAGCTTGTCGCGACAGTCCCACACCTGCTTGGGCACGTCGCCGTGCTCGAAGTCCTCCTCGGTGATCGGGTAGTTGGCCGCACGCAGCCCGTAGTGCATCGCCAGATAGAGACAGATCGGGGTCTTGCCCGAGCGCGAGACGCCGAGCAGCACCACGTCGGCGCGGCTCAGGTTGTCGGGGCGCACGCCGTCGTCGTTGGCCATGGCGAAATTGATCGCCTCGATCCGCTTGGTGTAGAAGTTCGGTCGGGTGATGGCGTGGCTGCGCCCGGACTCGCGACTCGGCGAGACCCCGAGTTCGGCCGAGAGCGGCTCGACGAAGCCCTCGAACAGCTCCATGTAGAAGCAGTTTCCGGTCTTGAGGATGTCGCGGATCTCGTCGTTGAGCATGGTGGCGAAGACGATCGGTCGCACCCCGTCGCGCTCGGCCGCCTCCTGCATCCGCTGGGTGAGCGCCTTGGCGCGCATCTCGGTGTTGATGTAGGGCATGTAGACCTGCTCGAAGTCGACGGTGTCGAACTGCGACAGCAGGCTGTGGCCAAGGGTCTCGGCGGTGATGCCGGTGCTCTCGGAGACGAAGAAGACGGTTCTGTTCATAGACTCGATTCCAGACGGGGAGGAAGACACCCGCGACCGGGGCACACCCGGCCACTGTCCCTATCCTCGCATAAAGTCGCCAGCTATCAGCCGCCAGCCTCCAGTGGGCCTGTATCCGCAACGACGGCGCGCGCTTGCCGCCCCGTCCCTACGCCCAGCGATCGAGGGCAGACTGCGGCTGGCGGCTGGCGGCTGGCGGCTGGCGGCTGGCGGCTGGCAATATGATCATTTACTGATATTCTTGACGCGATCTCAGCCGGTCCTTCACCCGCCAACTCGAGGAGCCGATCATGGCCATCCGTATCGAGACCGACCAGGACCTTCGCGCCGCGCTCGACGCGCTCACGCATCGCGAGCGACGCGTCCTCGGTTGCCGCTTCGCCGAGCGTGTCGGCGCGCTGTGCAGCGATGCGCGCGTCCATCAGGCGATCGCCACCGGGGTCGATCCGGCCAGCCCCCCGGAGGCGCTCGCCGAGGCCTTCCGCATCGCCAAGGCGCACGCCACCCGCACCTATACCGACTGTGGCAAGGACACCGACTGGATGGCCCAGGCCGAGCACTTCGTCGCCGCCGCCGCCAGCGCCGCGCTCGCCCCCGAGGACGTACGTCGCGATGCCCGCAACCCCGCCTGGAAGGCGGCGGTGCAGGCACGCATGGCGATCAACTGCGCGATGATGGAGGACGATACGCAGTCGGAGTCCGCCGAGGTCGAGGCGCAATACGCGCTCGCCCGCGAGGTCCAGGGCTGAGCGGCCCGCTACTCCCGTCCCGCCGCCAGCATCTCGTCGTAGAGACGCCAGGCCTCGGCGGCGGCCTCGGGGTCGACCCGTTCGATCGCGTGCCCCAGGTGGACCACCACGTAGTCACCGACGACGAGCGGCTCGTGCGCCAGCATCAACAGGCTGGCCTGTCGCTCCACGCCCCCGGCCTCGCAGTGGGCGACCAGACCGTCGATCGCGCGGATCCGCATCGGTATCCCGAAACACATCTGTTCTCTCCCGACGGCCCGAGGCCGTCTCTCCAGCACGGCGCGCCCGCATCCAACCAGGATGGACCCAGACCATGCATCAGCCCCCATCACCGCCACCCCGCGAACCCGATACCCTGATCCTCGGCATCGGCAACCTGCTGCTCAGCGACGAGGGCCTCGGCCCGCGCCTGGTCCGCCGGCTCGAGGTCGAGTCCGGCCCGGGCGCGCCCTTCCGCTGTCTCGACGGCGGCACCCTGGGATTCACCCTGGCCACCGACATCGCCGCCTTCGCGCGGCTGATCGTGGTCGATGTCGCCACCCTGGGCGAGCCCCCCGGCACCATCCTGGTGTTCGAGGACGCGGCGATGGATGCGCATCTGCGCGCCCACGCCAGCAGCGTGCACGAGGTCGGGCTCGCCGACCTGCTCGACATCACCCGGCTCACCGACAGCCTGCCGCAGCCGCGCGCGCTGGTGGCCATCGAGCCCGAGCGGATCGACTGGGGCGAACACCTGAGCCTCTCGGTCGAGGCCGCGCTGCCCGGCGCCATCGCCGCGGTTCACGCCCTGCTCAGACGTTGGGACGATGAATAACCCCGCGAGACACTCACTATATTGGAGCTTGCTAACCTTCTTAAATAGCTGCGCCAAGTCAACTCGAAACGCAGACAAAGCGCCTAAACTCCCTCCCAAGGTCAGTCCGAGGTGAGCGACATGCCCACACTGGAATCCATCGCCCCCGCCGGGGACACGGACACGGACGCTCTCCCCCCCCTGCCCGGACCACTGGTCCCGCTGCTCCATGAGGTGCGCCACGCGCTCGCCCGGCTCGTCGCCGATGGCGGCGAACACCGCATCGACCTCCATGCCCTGCCGCTCGACGCCACGCTGATCGACCAGCTGCTGGCCTTCATCGGTCGCGGCGAGGTCGAGGCGCGGATCGAGGCCATGGGACCGACCCGGGTCCACGAGTCGGCCATCGCCGGGGTGTGGGTCGTCGACTACCGCGACGCCGACGACCAGCGGCTCGCGCTGCATCTCGAGATCGCCACCGTACCGCAGATCCTGCGCACCGATCGGGCCACGCTCAGCGCCGGTCTGCAGCGCCTCGACGCCGGGCTGGCCGGCGCGGGCGACCCGTCTCCACCGTCCTGACGCCACGAGGAGGGATCATGGCCGCCTCCCAGACACTCGCCGAGCAGCTGCGTGCCCAAGGGGTCTCGCGGCGTGGTTTTCTCAAGTTCTGCGCCGCCACCGCCTCGCTGATGGCGCTGCCGCCGAGCCTGATCCCGAGGATCGCCGAGGCGCTGGAGGCGGCGCGCCGCCCCTCGGTGATCTGGCTCTCCTTCCAGGAGTGCACCGGCTGCACCGAGTCGCTCACCCGCAGCCACGCCCCGACCCTCGAGGGGCTGATCTTCGAGGCGATCTCGCTCGACTACCACCACACCCTGCAGGCGGCCTCGGGCGAGGCGGCCGAGGCCGCGCGGCTGCAGGCGATGCGCGACAATGCCGGGGCCTATCTGGTGGTGGTCGACGGCTCCATCCCCGGTCCGGAGGCCAACCCCGGCTATTCCACCGTCGCCGGTCACAGCAATCACGCGATCCTGATGGAGACCGTGGAGCATGCCGCGGCGGTGATCGCGGTGGGCACCTGCGCCGCCTTCGGCGGACTGCCGCGCGCCGCCCCCAACCCCACCGGCGCGCGCGCGGTGATGGAGCTGGTGCACGACAAGCCGATCGTCAACATCTCCGGCTGTCCGCCGATCCCGATGGCGATCACCGGGGTGCTGGCGCATTACCTGACCTTCGGTCGACTGCCCGAGCTCGACGCCTACCGGCGGCCGCTGGCCTTCTTCGGCGAGTCGATCCACGACCGCTGCTATCGCCGTCCCTTCTACGACCGGGGCCTGTTCGCCGAGTCCTTCGACGACGAGGGCGCGCGCCAGGGCTGGTGTCTCTACCGGCTCGGCTGCAAGGGTCCGACCACCTACAACGCCTGCGCCACCCAGCGCTGGAACGGCGGCACCAGCTGGCCGATCGAGGCCGGGCACCCCTGTCTCGGTTGCTCGGAGCCGGCCTTCTGGGACGCCGGCGGCTTCTACCGGGCCGTCTCGGTACCACCACGGGTGAACGCCGCAGCACTGCTCGGCGCCGGCGCCGCCGGGGCCGCGCTCGGCGCCGGCACGGCGCTGGCCGCCAGGCACCTCACCCGCGACGAGCAGCAGCACCGCGAACCGGTCACCGTCGAAGAGCTGGAGAAGAAGCTATGAACGGCGCGATGGAATTCCTGCTGTGGACCAAGGGGCCGATGTTCCAGATCGCACTCGGCATCTTCGCCGTGGGGATGCTGGCGCGGCTGTTCGAGATCCTGCTGCTCGGGCGCGCCACCAACCATGCCGAGGCGCGCGCCGGCGAGTGGCTGCCGGGGCTGCGCACCGTCTTCACCCGCACCATCCCCGACCCCGGCACCTTCAGGCGCGCACCCTTCGACGTGCTGGTCGGCTGGGTCTGGCACCTCGGCTTCATCATTGTGCTGCTGCTCTCCGTGCCGCATGTGGAGCTGATCGCCGGGGTCTTCGGCGTCTCCTGGCCGGCCCTGCCCAACCCGGTGATCGACCTGCTCACCGCCATCACCCTGGCCGGGCTGGTCGCGGCGCTGCTCCATCGTCTGCTCCACCCGGTCAAGCGCCGGATCAGCATCCCCCAGGACTATCTGGTGTGGGCACTGACCTTCGCCGTGGTGCTGACCGGCTATCTCGCCTATCACCGGCTGGTCGAGCCCTATCCGCTGGCGCTCGGCATGCACATCCTCAGTGCCGAGCTGCTGCTGATCTGTCTGCCCTTCACCAAGCTCACCCATATCTTCACCACCGTCTTCGCGCGCTGGTACAACGGCGCGGCCTTCGGCCGCAAGGGGGTGCGGTCATGAGCGAACTCTCTCTCGAACGTGGACTGGCCGCGCTGCGCGCCGAGATCGACGCCCCGGTAGCGGCCTTCTTCTCGAGCTGCGTGCGCTGCGGGCTGTGCGCCCAGTCCTGCCCCTTCTATCTGGAGACCGGCGACCCGCGCTACACCCCGATCCTCAAGCTCGAGCCGCTACGACGGGTGTGGGAGGCCGAATTCACCCTGTGGGGACGGATCAAGCGCTGGCTGGGTCTGGGACAGGAGGTCAGCGACGCCATGCTCGCCGAGTGGGAGCCGTTGCTCTACGACAGCTGCACCATGTGCGGGCGCTGCTCCATGGTCTGTCCGGTGGGCAACGACCTCGCCTACATGATCCGCAAGACCCGTGAGGGCATGGTGCAGTCCGGCCACGCCCCGGAAGGGCTGGTCGCCGCCTCGGTGCGCGCGATCCAGACCGGCAGCCCGATGGGACTGCAGTGGAAGACGCTGGCGGTACAGATCCAGCACGTCGAGCGCAGCACCGGGCTGACGGTGCCGGTCGATCGCGCCGGGGCCGAGTATCTGGTGATGCTCTCGTCGATGGAGATCATCAACTTCCCCGAGTACCTCGAGGCGATCACCCGCATCTTCGATCACGCCGGGGTGCGCTGGACGCTCTCCACCCAGTGCTTCGAGGCCACCAACGCCGGCATCCAGATCGGCAGCAAGGACATCGCCGCCGAGCTCGTCGAGCGGGTGGTGGCCGCAGCCTCGGCGCTCGGAGTGAGCCGGGTGATCAGCCCCGAGTGCGGTCACGCCTTCACCGCGATCCGCTGGGAAGGCCCGAACCTGATCGGGCGCCCCTATCCCTTCCGCGTCTTCCACATCATCGAGGTGCTCGACGAGCTGCGCCGCGACGGACGACTGCACACCGAGGGCAAGGAGGCAGACCGGCTGTCGATGCACGATCCCTGCAACCTCGCGCGCAAGAGCGGGGTGATCGGCGAGCAGCGCGCGCTGATGGGCCTGGTGGCGGAGAACTTCGTCGACCTCGACGAGCACGGGCGCTTCCAGTGGTGTTGCGGGGCTGGCGGCGGGGTCAGCTCCAACGAGCGCGCCGAGCCGCTGAAGCTCGCCGCCTTCAAGCGCAAGAAGGCGCAGATCGAGGCGGTCGAGCCCGAGCGCATGGTGACCATGTGCGCCACCTGCCGCACCCAGCTCGAGGAGGGGCTCGAGGAGTTCAACATGGACATCCCGGTGGTCGGGCTGACCGAGATGATCGCCGAGCATCTGGTCGAGCGACCGGCCGTCGAGCCCGAAGCGGGCACCGAGTCCGGCCAGCCGGCCTGAGCCAACCCGCATGAGCCAGACCGGGAGACCCGGCCAGCAGCAGGAGAACCAGTTCCATGAGTCAACGTGTCGTCGTCGACCCCGTCACCCGCATCGAGGGGCACCTGCGCATCGAGGCCGAGCTGTCCGGTGACCGCATCGCCCGCGCCTACAGCTCGGGCACCTCGGTGCGCGGCATCGAGACCATCCTGCGCGGTCGCGACCCGCGCGAGGCCTGGGCCTTCGCCCAGCGCATCTGCGGCGTCTGCACCCTGGTCCACGGCATCGCCTCGGTGCGCGCGGTCGAGGACGCGCTCGGCATCACCCCGCCGCTCAACGCCCAGCGCATCCGCAACCTGATGATCGGCGCGCAATACATCCACGACCACGTGATGCATTTCTACCACCTCCACGCGCTCGACTGGGTGGACGTGGTCTCGGCGCTCGAGGCCGATCCGGCGGCAACCTCGACCCTGGCCCAGACGATCAGCGCCTGGCCGAAGTCCTCGCCGGGTTACTTCAGCGAGGTGCGCAAGCGGCTGCGCGGCTTCGTCGAGTCCGGCCAGCTTGGCATCTTCGCCAACGGCTACTGGGGGCACCCGGCCTACCGGCTGCCGCCGGAGGCCAACCTGATGGCGGTGGCGCACTATCTCGAGGCGCTCGCCTGGCAGCGCGACGCGGCCCGGCTGCACGCCATCTTCGGCGGCAAGAATCCGCATCCGAACTTCGTCGTCGGCGGCGTACCCTGCCCCATCGACCTCGATTCCGACTCGGCGCTCGACGCCAGCCGACTGGCCGAGGTGGCCGCGATCATCGCGCGCATGCGCACCTTCGTCGAGCAGGTCTATCTCCCCGACACCCTGGCCATCGCCGGCTTCTACAAGGACTGGGCCGAGCGCGGCGAGGGGCTCGGCAACTTCCTCTGCTACGGCGACCTGCCCAGCGGCGAGACGCTGAGCCCGGAGGGCTTTTTGTTCCCGCGCGGGGTGATCCTCGGGCGCGACCTCGACACCATCCACGAGATCGATCTCGACGACCCCGAGCAGATCCAGGAGTTCGTCGCCCACGCCTGGTACGACTATCCCGGAGGCAAGGATCAAGGCTTGCACCCCTATGCCGGCGAGACCCGGCTCGACTACGACGGGCGCGGCGGGGTGCGACCGCCCTATACCCAGCTCGACGTCGCCGATGGCTATTCGTGGATGAAGTCGCCGCGCTGGAAGGGCCACGCGGTCGAGGTCGGCCCGCTGGCACGGGTGCTGCTCCTCTACGCCCGCGGTCACGAACAGACCCGCGAACTGGTCGGTCAGGCGCTGCGCCAGCTCGATCTGCCGATCACCGCGCTCTACTCGACGCTCGGGCGCACCGCCGCACGCGCGCTCGAGACCCGCATCCTGGTCGACGCCATGGACGACTGGTATCGCGGCCTGATCGACAACATCCGCGCCGGCGACACCCGCACCTTCGACGCCCGCACCTGGGACCCCGAGACCTGGCCGCGCGAGGCGCGCGGCGCCGGTTACATGGAGGCCCCGCGCGGCGCGCTCGGTCACTGGATCGTGATCCGCGACGGTCGGATCGAGAACTATCAGGCGGTGGTGCCCTCGACCTGGAACGCCGGCCCCCGCGACGCCGCGGAGCAGCCCGGTGCCTACGAGGCGGCACTGGAGCACAACCACCAGCTGGTCGACCCCAGACAACCGGTGGAGATCCTGCGCACCATCCACTCGTTCGACCCCTGCATCGCCTGCGCCGTGCACCTGGCCGACCCCGACTCCGGCGAGCAGCTGGAGATCAAGGTCTGCTGACCCCGGTGCGCGGACAGCTCAGCGCCCGACCTTGATGGCCAGGCGCGCGCGGCATGGGAGATGCCCATAGGGCGGCCAGGTCGCGCTCAGCAGGCCTCGGACAGCACCTCGTCGACCCGGCTCGCAGACCGGGGGCGACTCGTGTGCGCGCCGACCGGTCGGGATGGCGCGACGGCCTCCGGGAGCGCTGCGGCGCTCACCTGCGCCGACTCGACATGGCCCAGCCCCAGCGCGCTCGGCACCCAGCGATAGGCCGCAGGCGAGCACATGCCGAGCATCCACCCGGAGGCGAAGGCCCAGGCGGGGACCAGACCGAAGGATTGGTAGAAATAGGTCACGATCGGACTCCACTGCTTGATCGATGCGCGTACGAGGAGAGTCCGTCGCCTGTCGCATACACCGGATTGGGATGGTCTCGCGCCGACATCGCCACCGGCGACTCAGCGGAGCCAGACACCATCGCTTTCGTCCTGGGTTCAGGGTAACCCAGACAGGGGCGGAGCGACGCGATCCGGGTCGCGTTTCACTCGCTCGCCCAGCACGACGGGCCGCCTCGCGGGCGAGGCATCGTCGAGGGCGTATACTGAGATGTTGCAATCCAACCTCCAGTGCGTCCCCGGACGCACCACCAGCAAGACATGACAGCATCAACCGATCTCAGCTTCACCATCCTCGGCACCGGCGCGCTCGGCGGCTTCTACGGGGCACGGCTGCAGGCAACCGGCGCAACCGTGCGCTTCATCGCCCGCAGCGACGCGGCGACCATCGCCCGCGACGGGCTGCGCGTCGACTCGCCCCTCGGCGACCTCCATCTCGACCCGGTCGAGGTCTATCGCGACAGTGACGCCATCCCGCCGAGCGACGTGGTCTGCGTCGCGCTCAAGACCATCCAGAACCACCGCCTGCCGACACTGCTGCGCCCCCTGGTCCGTCCCGGCACCATCATCCTCAACCTGCAAAACGGCCTGACCATGGAGGACGAGCTGGCCGCCGCCTTCCCCGAGGCGCGGGTGATCGCCGGGATGTGCTATCTGTGCTCGAACAAGGTCGGACCCGGACACATCGTCCATCTCGACTACGGCACCGTGAGCTTCGCCCCCTTCGACGAGCGCGACCGCGCCTGCATCGAACCGCTGATGCAGGCCTTCTCGGGCGCCGGGGTCGAGGTCGAGTCCCTGCCCGACCTGCACCAGGCACGCTGGCGCAAGCTCGCCTGGAACATCCCCTTCAACGGTCTCTCGGTGCTGCTCGACGCCGATACCGACCGGATCATCGCCGACCCCGACGCGCGGCGCCTCGCCCAGCGGCTGATGGCCGAGGTCGCGCGTGGCGCCGAGGCCTGCGGCCACCCCTTCGCACCGGACTTTCCCGAGCGGCTGATACGCTTCACCGAGCAGATGCGGCCCTATGCCCCGAGCATGCGGCTGGATTATCTCGACAAGCGTCCGCTGGAGCTCGAATACATGTATCGCCGCCCACTGCGGGAGGCTGAGCGCCACGGCGCGCAGCTGCCCGTGATCGCGGCCCTCGCCGATGCCCTGGCCTTCCGCGATCGGCACAACCGCGACGCCGGTTGAAGCCCTTCGCAGCCACGATGCGCCCCAGCAGATGGGGCGCCACCCATCGGGTGTTTCCCGCCAACCTCGACGATCCGGCCAGCGGCGCTTGAACCCACCCCAAGCGTCGCCACCATCCAACGGCGGTCTGGACGCACGATCGCCACCCCGGGACTGACCCGCGCCTCACCGCGGGGGCGCGCCCGAGTCCACCCGTCAGCAGCAGTCGCCGACACCGGTGACAGGCGCCGAGACCGCACTCGCCAGCAGCAACGACAAGGACCTGGACGAAGCCCCCAGGAAGCGCCCTCGTGGAGGAATCGATGATGTCGACCCGAGCAGCCACGCTCACCGATCACGCCGCTTCCGCGCCAAGACCGGCACCCCACCGATGGCCGGCACTCTGCTGCCGGGATCCTGACCGACGCCTGCCCGACTGAGCGTGATGGCGACCTCCAGACTCCGCCGGCTCGCTGCCACGGTCCCGCTGTACCTCCCGCTGCTGCTGCTCGCGGCCGGGCTGGTCCTCGCCGTCGTGGTCCACGCCCAGCTGGCCAACGAGAACGAGACCACCAAGCGCGAGCGCTTCGCCTTCCTGGTCGAGCGGGTCGTCGACCAGCTCAGGGATCGCATGCAGATCTACGAATACGGCCTGCGCGGTGCCCGCGGCGCGATCATCAGCGCCGGCGGCGACCAGGTCCGACTCGCCGACTTCCGCCGCTACATGGCCTCACGCGAGCACCGACGCGAGTTTCCCGGATCACGGGGTTATGGCTATATCAGCCGGGTCGCTCCTGACCAGGTCGACGCCTTCATCAGGCGCATTCGTCACGATGGACGTCCCGACTTCACTGTCCACCAGCTCCAGAAACACGATGGCGAGCGCTTCGTGATCCAGATCATCGAGCCGCTCGAGCACAATCGCGAGGCCATCGGTCTCGACATCGCCTCGGAGTCCAATCGACGCCAGGCAGCCATCAACGCCATGCACAGCGGTCAGCCGACCCTGACCGCGCCGATCACCCTGGTGCAGGCCAGCGGCAAGCCTCTACGCTCCTTCCTGTTGTTGCTGGCGCTCTCCGAGCCGGCAGCGGCCAGGGACGACAAGACGACCGTGGTCGGCTGGGCCTATACGGCACTGGTGATCGACGAGGTCCTGGCGGACTTCGACTTCCGCGGCGACGAGTTCAGCCTGACGCTCACCGACCTCGACGACAACGAACGACCCGAACGCTTCTACAGCTCGCCCGGCAGCGACACGCCGATCATCGACGACCTCGTCGCCCGTCACACCATCGCGCTCTACGGACGACGCTGGCAGATCGAGATCAAGGTACTGCCAGCCTTCCTCGCCAACCTCAACCTGCGCGATCCCCAGCATGTCGCCGGGCTGATCGCGCTGTTCTCGACTCTGATCTCGGGGCTGCTGTGGATCTATCTCGACAATACCCGCAAGCGATTGCAGACGGCCGAGTCACGCGGCCGACTCGCCGCCATCATCGAGTCGACCGACGACGCCATCATCGGCCAGGGACTCGACAATCGGGTCGTCAGCTGGAACCCGGCGGCGGAGCGGCTGTTCGGCTACCGTGCCGATGAGATGATCGGCCAGCCACCGCCGGTACTCGATACCAAGGGGAATGTCGAGGCCTGGAAGGCGGGACTTGCCCAGGTCCGCAGCGGCCAGACCCTGCGTCGATTCGGCATCCAGCATCGCCATCGCGACGGGCGTCTCATCGAGCTGGCCGCGACCATCTCACCGGTCCGCAACGGCGACGGCGGGATCATCGGGCTGTCCTATATCGTTCGCGACCTCAGCGACTACCATCGTCTGGAGGCCCAGCTGCGCACCACACTCTCGCGCATGCGCCTGGCGCTCGATGCCGCGGGCATCGGCATCTGGGAGTGGCAACTCGACGACAACCAGTTGACCTGGGACCAGCGGATGTACGCCATCTACGGACTCGAGCACGGTCGCGACGGCAGGCCGGCACTCGACTATACCGCCTGGCTGTCACGGATCCACCCACTCGACCGCCCCCATGTCGAGGAGCGATTGCGACTGCAGTTGCTCGGCAAACAGGTCGACGAGCTCAGCTTCCGCATCCAGCACACCAGCGGCGAGATCCGTCACATCCACTCGGCGGCGCTGATCGAGCGTGACCAGCAAGGGCAGCCACTGCAGATGGTCGGCACCAACCGCGACGTGACCGACAAGTACAAGGCCGAGCAGGCACTGATCGACGCCAACCGTCAGCTCGAACTCAAGGTCGGCCAGCGCACCCACGAGCTGCTCGCCCTCAACGAGCGGCTGCGCGAGGCGGTGCGCCAGGCCGAGACGGCCACCGAGGCCAAGAGCGGATTTCTCGCCAACATGAGCCATGAGATCCGCACCCCGATCAACGCCGTGCTCGGCCTGACCTATCTGCTCGACCAGACCGCGCTCGACGATGAGCAACGGCGACTGGTGGTCAAGATCCACAGCGCCAGCCGCGCCCTGCTCGCGCTGGTCAACGACATCCTCGACTTCTCCAAGATCGAGGCCGGGCGACTCGAGGTCGAGCATGTGCCGTTCAGTCTCGGCGAGGTCCTCGAGAACATCGCCACCATCATGGCCCCGGAGAGCGGCAACCATCAGGTCGAGCTGATCGTCGGCGTCCCGCCCAAGGGAGTCGACACCCTCTACGGCGACGCCCTGCGACTCCAGCAGGTGCTCACCAACCTGGTCTCCAACGCGCTCAAGTTCACCGAGCAGGGCCAGGTGCTGGTGCGGGTCCTCTGCGACGACTCCGAACCCGATCAGCTCAGGCTGCACTTCAGCGTCAAGGACACCGGGATCGGCATCGCCCCGGACAAGCTGCAGGCAATCTTCCAGGCCTTCACCCAGGCCGACACCTCGACCACCCGGCGCTTCGGCGGCAGCGGGTTGGGACTTGCCATCTGCCGGCGCCTGGTCGAGGCGATGGGCGGGACGCTCGGCGCGACCAGCCAGGTCGGTCAAGGCAGTGAGTTCTGGTTCACTCTGCCCTACGCCGCGGCACCCACCATGTCGCAGCGTCCCCCGCTGCCGCGCTGCAATGTGCTGGTGGTCGACGACAACGAGGCCGCGCGCGCAACCCTGAAGGCCTGCGCCAGGACCCTCGGCTGGGACTCGATGACAGCCAGCTCGGGCGAGGAGGCGCTGGCGCTGCTGTTCGATCGCCAACCCGGACCGTCCCCCTTCGACCTGTTGCTGATCGACTGGCGGATGCCGGGGATGGACGGCATCGAGACGGTCAGGATCGCGCGCGACACGCTCCCCTCCGAACAGATGCCCCGCGTGATCATGGCCACCGCCTATGGCCGCGAACACGAACTCGCGACAGAGATCGACGCACTCATCCACAAGCCGGTCACCCCTTCGGCGCTCTACAACGCCATGCAGCAGATCGAACAGCCGACGACGCGACACGCCGGCTCGGCGGCGCAGCCCCCCGGACACCAAGAGCCACGTCTTGAAGAGGTTCGATTGCTGGTGGTCGACGACAGCGAGATCAATCGCGAGGTCGCCCGCACCATCCTCGAGGGCGAGGGCGCCGAGGTCCACGAGGCCGCCAACGGGCGCGAGGCGGTCGACTGGGTCGAGCAGCACCCGCAGGGTGTCGATCTGGTGCTGATGGATATCCAGATGCCGGTGATGGACGGCTACATGGCAACCCACGAGATCCGCCAACGGCTCGGTCTCGCGCAACTGCCGGTGATCGCCCTGACCGCCGGCGCCTTCCAGCCTCAGCGCGAGGCCGCGCTCGCCGCCGGGATGGATGACTTCCTGCCCAAGCCCTTCGATGTCGACCAGATGATCGCGACCATCCGCAGCCATCTCGGTCACACGCCGACGAACGGCAAGGGAATCGAGTCGCCGGCGCCCTCACACCATGACACAGAGGGCAGCCTGCCCCTGCTCGACAGCGCCGAGGCGATGACGCGCTGGCGCAACGCGACCGTCTATACGACCAACCTGCGCCGTTTCGGCGACGAGTACGCCAATACCGGGAGCAAGCTCCACCGGCTCGAGGAGTCGGGCGATCGCAACACCATCGCGACGCTCACCCACAAGCTCAAGGGAGCGGCCGGCAACCTCGGGCTGAAGTCGCTGCAGCAGGCGGCCACGGAGCTGGAGACGGCCGCGCACTCAGGCATGGCCGAGCAGACGAGATCGGCGATCGACCAGCTGACGCGCACCATGACGGCCAGCCTGCACGCGATCGCCGAGTACATCGCGCAACACCCGCCGCCGGCCGCGGCGGCGCAAAAACGATCGCCAAGCACGGAGGCCAGGACGGATGCCCTGGTACAGCAACTGCTCGAAGCGCTCGATCAGGACGACCCGGCGAGGGTTCGCCCGCTGCTCGACAGCCTCGAACCTCGCATCGCCCCCGAGCTGCTCGCCCCGATTCGCGAGCGACTCGAGGCCTTCGATTTCCGCGCCGCGGAGACGGCGACTCGACGCCTGATCGAGACACTGGATACGACGCTAGATGGGTGACCCGCAATGCAACACGGCAAGCTTCTGGTCGTCGATGACGAGCCGAGCAATCTCGCACTGATCGAGCAGATCCTCGGCGAGGACTACAACCTGGTATTCGCCCGCAATGGCCAGGAGGCGCTGGCGGCGGTCGCCAAACACGCGCCGGTGATGCTGCTGCTCGACGTGCAGATGCCGGACATGGATGGCTACGAGGTCTGCCGCCGGCTCAAGGCCAGCCCCGGCGGCGACCAGATCCCGGTGCTGTTCATCACCTCGCGCTCCGACGAGATCGACGAGAACGAGGCCTTCGAGGCCGGCGGGGTCGACTTCATCACCAAACCGATCTCGCCGCTGGTACTCAGGGCACGGGTGCGTACCCACCTCTCACTGGTGCGCGCCACCGACCTCGAACGCAGCCAGCGCGACGCCATCGACATGCTGGCGCGCGCCGGACACTTTCGCGACAACGATACCGGCGTCCATATCTGGCGCATGGCCGACTACTCGGCGCTGCTCGCCGAGGCCGTCGGCTGGTCGGAGGAGTCGGTCGCGCTGATGAAGCTCGCCGCGCCGATGCACGACACCGGCAAGATGGGCATCCCCGACGCCATCCTGCAGAAACCGGCCAAGCTCGATGCCGCCGAGTGGGCGGTGATGAAGACCCATGCGCGGATCGGGCACGACATCCTCGCGCGCAGCGAGGCGCGAGTCTTCAAGCTCGCCGCCGAGATCGCGCTCTATCACCACGAGCGCTGGGACGGCAGCGGCTATCCCGAAGGACTCGCCGGAACCGAGATCCCCCAGTCGGCGCGCATCGTCGCCGTCGCCGATGTCTTCGATGCCCTGAGCATGCGCCGCCCCTACAAGGATCCCTGGCCGGTCGAGCGCGTGGTCGAGACCCTCAACACCGAGGCGGGACATCACTTCGAACCGGAGCTGATCACCCTGTTCAACGCATCGCTCGAGCGCATCCTCGAGATCAAGGCGACCTGGGATGCTCGCGAACCCGACGAACTCAACTGAGCTCGCCCGAGGAGCGAGACAGGATCTCCGAGGCTCGCATGACCAGCGCCGCAAACCGCGCCTCGATCCCGGCATCGAGATGGCAGCAGACACAGCGTCGATCGGCATAGATCAGACCGAGCACGACACCGCCGCGCCACAACGGCATCGCCAGGAAGGCATCGACCCCGAGACGCTCGGCCAGCTCATCGGGTAGCGTGACCGTACCGCCGCACCCGACCCGCACCACGCCCGGAGCATCGAGCAACCCCTCGAGCAAGGTCCGCGCCCGATGCCGCCAACCACCCTGATTGAACTCGGGCTCGAACTCCGAACCGACGAACAACCGCGGGGTCAGGGTCCGGTCGTCGGGCGCGCAGGCGAAGAAGGCCACGCGATTGAGTCCGAGCCCGCGATGCAGCCCGTAGAGCAGGGTCGTCAGCAGCCGCTCCTCCCCACCTCCGCACTCGAGCCGATGCCGGCACCGAGCCAGCTCGTCGGCGCGCGGTGCCAGACAGAAAGGCGCCTGATAAGGCGCCCGCAGATCCCAGACCGCAGGCGCACACGCCGGCGTCGGCAAGGGCATCAACGCCGTCTCGGCGAGCACCGGAAGACGCTCGCGCGTCAGCGCCAACACCCGGTTGACCCGTCGAGTCAGGACATCGGGAGAGAGCTCGAGCAGCTCGCTCGCCAGCCACAGGTCTCGCCCCGAAAACGGATGGCGCCACCCCGAACAGGCGTCGCGTGCCATCTGGTTAGCGAGCATCGCCCCCAGCGGACGGCTGTGCGCGGCATTGTGCGGACGCATCGATTCACGCACCATCTCGGGTAACGCCCAACGGCAGGCCAGCCGGTAGCCCAGGGTTCCCAGACTGTCGCTGAGCGCGACATAATCGGCCTCGTGCGGCAAGACATGATGGAGATAGACGAGCTGCAGATAGCGTCCGATCCGCCGATCGCCCACCGCGAGCAGGACGAACTCGCCAAGGGTGTGCAGGAGCGCGGCCGCGGCCACCTCGGCCGGGAACATGTCACGCCCACAGGCCGCCCAGTCGGCGGCCAGCGCACCGGCCAGCGCGCCGCGCGCCAGGGCATGGCGATAGGCGCGCAGCCGGTTCCCCTCGAGCTCGCGCTCGGCCTCGACGACCTCTTCGAGGAGGCGCGCAAGACCGCGCTCGCCGAGCATGTGCACCGCATCCTCGAGGGTGGCGATCTCGGTGCGGAAATGGCGATGCGGCACGGCGTTGGCGCGATGCAGTGCCTGCAGCGCCAGCGCCGGATCATCGAGCAGCACCGCAGCCATGCGCTGACGCGAGGTCTCGGGGCCAGCGAGCAGCCCCCTGAGCCGCTCGCGCGAGCGCGCCAGCACCGGCAGGCGCCCGGGCTCGACCAGCGCGGTCAATTGACCCATCCAGTCCTGCTCCATCGCGGCCCCCTCCCTCCATCGGATCGCTCGGCGGCATTATTCGCAAAAGGACCAGCCGGCGACAAGCGACGCAGTGGGTCAGACCCCATCGGTTTACGCATCTGCTGGTCCCCGGGCAACTCAGGGGGCATGGGATGAAGTTACTGCTCGGCGCGCTGATCACCTTCGGCGCCGTGCTCGGCGGCTTCGCCGCCCACGGCGGCAACCTGCTGGCGATCTGGCAACCCTACGAGATCATCATCATCTGCGGCGCCGCGCTCGGCGCCTTCGTCATCGCCAACCCCGGCGCGATCATCCGCGAGACCCTCGCCACCCTGCCGCAGCTGCTGCGTGGACCGTGCTACACCCGCGCTGACTATCTCGATCTGCTGGCGCTGATGTTCAAGCTCTTCGGCAAGATTCGCAAGGACGGACTGATGGGGGTCGAGGCCGATATCGAGGAACCACGCAACAGCGCGCTGTTCCGCGCCCATCCCCGACTGCTGCAGCACCCGCACGCGCTCGAGTTCATCTCCGACTACATGCGTCTGGTGGTCAGCGGCGGCATGAACCCCTTCGAGCTCGACGCGCTGATGGATGTCGAGCTCAACGCCCATCACGAGTCGCGCACCGCAGCGGCCCACGCGGTGCAGCGCAGCGCCGATGCCCTGCCCGCCTTCGGCATCGTCGCCGCGGTCCTCGGCATCGTGAAGACCATGAGCGCGCTCGGCGGCGCGCTCGACGAGATCGGCGCCCTGGTCGCCGCAGCGCTCGTCGGGACCTTCCTCGGGGTGCTGATCGCCTACGGCCTCATCGGCCCGATCGCCACCGCGATGGAGCATCGCGCCGAGGAGGAGCTGCAGTTCCTCACCTGCATCAAGGCCTGCATCCTCGCCAACGTCCAGGGCTACGGCCCGCAGATCGCCGTCGAGTTCGGTCGCAAGACGATGCACGCCCCGCTGCGCCCGAGCTTCACCGAGCTCGAGCGCCATCTGCACGGCGGACGGGCGAGGTAGCCGGGATGTCGCTCGAACCGAAGAAACAGCCGATCGTCATCCGCCGGGTCATCCGCAAGGGCGGCAGTCACGGCGGCGCCTGGAAGATCGCCTACGCCGACTTCGCCACCGCGATGATGGCCTTCTTCCTGCTCCTGTGGATCCTCAACGCCACCGACGATCAGCAACGCGCGGCGATCGCCGGCTATTTCCAGGACCCGGCGCTGTTCGAGGCCGGCAGCCCGGTGCTTACCGTCCCGGCCGGTGAGGGCAGCGGCAACGCCCCCTCGATCATCGACTTCGAGGGCGGTTTCGCACCCTCGCCCGAGGGGTGGAGTCCGTCCCGGCTCGAGGCCCTGGCCCAACGGCTCGATGCCGCACGGCTCGAGAGCCTGCGGGTCAGCCTGCAGGCGGCGCTCGACGACAGCGCCGCACTCGCCCCCTACAAGGAGCAACTCCTGATCGATGTCGTCCCCGAGGGGCTGCGCATCCAGATCATCGATCGCGAGAACCGACCGATGTTCGACCTCGGTAGTGCCCGACTGCGACCCCACGCCGCGGCTATCCTCGAGGAGATCGGCACCATGATCGAGACGGTGCCCAACCCCACCGCCATCTCCGGGCATACCGACGCGCGCCCCTATACCAGCCCGGACTATACCAACTGGGAGCTGTCGACCGATCGTGCCAACGCCGCCCGGCGCGCGCTGATCGCCGGCGGAATGCCGGACGAGCAGGTTGGGCGCATCGTCGGACTGGGATCGAGCGCCCCGGCCGACCCCGAGCATCCGAGCGCGCCGATCAACCGGCGGATCAGCATCGTGGTGATGCGCCTGGAGGCAGCCGAGGCGGCCTTCGCACACGACAGCGCCACCATCGAGCTGCCCGGCGACTGAGTTCGGGCGTCGTCATCGCGACGCCTTGCTCCAGAGCGCCGCCGACAATCGTCATCTTATTGACGCACACAGCCCAGACGCCACATTGTTTCGTGACACCAAATAAGTGGCGCGCTTCCTGCTTATCTGGTTTCAGACTAGGGCCGAATGGCCCCGAACCCGATAACCGGCGGACGCTCAACCATGCTCGAATCAATCGCACTCGGCGTACTCTCGGCCCTTCACCAACTCAATGCGATGGCGGTGATCGGCGCCTTCACCCTGCTGCTGGTCGCGCTCTTCGGCGCAGCGCTGGCGGCGATCGGTCGTGGTCGCGGCGAGGAGTTCTATCACGGTGCGCCGACCCTGCTGACCACGCTGGGGATCCTCGGCACCTTCCTCGGCATCGCCATCGGGCTGCTGGAATTCGACGTGCGCGACATCGAATACAGCATCCCGGTGCTGCTCGACGGACTCAAGCTCGCCTTCGTCACCAGCATCATCGGCATCCTGCTCGGCGCCATCCTGCGTCTGGTGCTGCTGCTCGGCACCGATACCCCGTCGGCGCAGATGCAGTCCGACGCCGCGACCAAGATCGAGCGGCCGGAACTCGACGCCCTCGAGCGATTGGTGGCGCTCGGCGAACACCAGGCCGAGGCCGCCCGCGCCCAGCTCGCAGCCACCCAGACGCTCGAACGGCGGCTGGAGCATCTCGACCACGACCTGACCCAGACCCTGGAGACGCATCACGCGCAGCTGCTCGGCCAGCTCGACGACTTCGCCCGGCGGCTCGGCGAGATGGGCTCACGCCAGCTCATCGAAGCCCTCGAAGGCGCCATCCGCGACTTCAACGACAAGCTCGGGGTGCAGTTCGGTGAGAACTTCCGCCGACTCGACGACTCGGTCGGCAAGCTGCTGCAATGGCAGGAGCAGTATCGCCAGCACATGCAGGCGCTCGGCGATCAACTCGACCACGCCGTCGGTGCCGTCGGTCAGTCACAGACCGCGATCGAGGCGCTCACCCGTCAGGCGATGCAGATCTCGCGTCATGTCGAGGACCAGGAGACGACCATGGCCGGGCTGAGGCGCGAGACCATGGAGCTCGAATCCCTGCTCAGCGGCATCGCCGAGCTGCGTGATCGCGCCAAGGAGGCCTTCCCGGCGATGGACACCCGGCTCAAGGCGATGCTCGAGAACATCGAGAACGCAGTGCTCTCGGCGCTCGAGGCACAGCGACGCATCGCCCAGAGCACCCCCGCACGCGGCACGGCGCTGGCCGCGGGAGCCGGGGCATGAGCGCCTTCACACCACGCCTCCCCGGACACCGCCAGCAGCACGAGGGCGACAGCCACTGGCTGGTGGTCTCCGACCTGATGGCCTCGCTGATGATGATCTTCCTCTTCCTCGCCCTGCTCCACATGGTGCAGATCGAGCGCGCCCACGAGGTCGAGACCGAGGTGCGAACCTCCGCGGCCGAGCTGCGTCAGGCGATCTATCACGCGCTGGAAGACGAGTTCGTCGACGACCTGCCGCGGTGGAACGCCGAACTCGAGCGCGACACGCTGACGCTGCGTTTTCGCGAGCCAGACGTGCTGTTCGATCGCAGCTCGTCGCGGATCAAGCCGGAGTTCGAGGCCATCCTCAGCGACTTCCTGCCACGCTATGTCGCGCGCCTGCGCCCGTTCAGCACGGTGATCCGCGAGATCCGCATCGAGGGTCATACCTCCAGCGAATGGGCGCCGGGGAGCAGCCCGCTTGAGGCCTATTTCGCCAACATGGAACTCAGTCAGAAACGCACCCGCGCAGTGCTGCGCTTCGCCTACGGACTCGAGGCGCTGCGTCACGAGCAGTGGTTCAGGTATCGGGTGGCCGCGGTCGGGCTGTCCTCGTCACGGCTGGTACTCGACGCCACCGGACACGAGGACCCGACCGCCTCGCGTCGGGTGGAGTTCAGCGTGCTGACCAACTTCGAGGACCGACTGCTGGCCCCCACCGGGCTCGATGTCGCCGCGACACCCTGAGCCCGACGCATGAGCGGCGCGGGACTCAGCCGGGATCGCGCAATGCCTCGACGGCGCAAACCTGATACTGCGCGGCATCGAGGCTGGCAAGCAGCTGATCGGGGGTCACCCCCACACGATCCCAGATCTCGGGAACGATCGGTGGCGCATCGTTCCAGTCACGCGAATCGAGCTCGGCGAGATGGGCCCCGGTGTTGGCGAGATGGACGATGGCGACCGCCTCGAAGTGCTCGGCGGGCGCATCCAGCGGGGCATGGTGATAACGCAGACAGGCACACAGCGACTCGGGCAACCCCCAGCGTTCGGCCAGGGCACCACCAAGCTCGGCGTGGTCGAAACCCAGCTCGCCGTGCTCGGCCGCCTGCGGCGAGATCTCGTTGGGGGCATCGAGACTGCTGAGGAAGGCGCGGTGCGCCTCCTCGGGCACCTCGGAGAACAGTACCAGCTGACCGAGGTCATGCAGCAAGCCACCGAGGAACACGGTGCCGGCAAGGGCCCGCGAGCGATCCTCGGCAAGCAGGCGTGCGATCACCGCGCAGTAGGCCGAGTGGTGCCAGAACACCTCGAGCGGCAACAGGTTCTGGACCGGCAGGCGGTCGGATGCCTGGGTCACCGCTCCGGCGATCACCAGTCTGCGCACATGCTCACGCCCGAGCAGCGCCAGCGCGCGCTCGACCGAATCGACGGTGCGCGCCGGCGCGAACGCCGGACTGTTGGCCAGCCGCAGCAGGATCGCCACCAGCCCAGGGTCCTGCTCCAGCCGTGAGGCGATCTCGCGCTGCGGGCTGTCGGGGTCGTCGAGCAGCTTCATCACCTCGCCAACCACGCGAGGGATGGCCAGCAGCCGCCCCGTGTTCTTTACCAGGCCTTCGATGGTCATCGCGGACACGCGCCAATCCTCCAATATCGTCCCGAGCGCCAGGCAACAGGGAAGCGCGGCTCGGGATCGCAAACACGACCGGGGATTCCCCCGGGTCGAACGCGTCTGCGGAGTGGATCAGACATCGAACATCATCTTCAGCGACTCCAGGGTTTCGGTGCTCGAGGCCAGTTCGCCGATTGGCTCACCGGGCGCGGGCGGGGTCAACCCCAGGGTGGCGAAGGCGGGAACCTCGCTCGCCTCCGGGTGCTCCCTGCCCTCGCTCTGTAACGCCGCCCAGCGGGCAACGATGGCGATGCTTGCATAATCGGGCTCGGGCGCGACATAGGACCAGTCGTGCGAGTGCTCGGCCACCGCGACCAGATCCTCGCCCAGCCCCCAGTAGTTGATCACCAGAACGCCGGTGATACCACTGAGTTTGTCGACCAGGGAGGCGATGAGTTCAGGACTGGGATCGGGGTCGCGCATCTCGATGAACTGGATGATGGGGACGGCACCGATCCCGGCCACCAGCCCGGCGAGCAGCGCCCGCTCGCGATGCAGCAGCCCGAGCGTCTCGGCCAGCAGGTAGCTGTAGGCCGAACACAGCACGCCATCGGCCCAGACCTGCTGCATCGCCTCGCGGGTGACCACGTGACGCGCCTTGAAGGCCTGGCGCAACGCCAGGTTGGTGGTGAGCATCCGGGTGTTGCGGAATCCCAGCCGCAAGACTGCGTCTCGCACCGACTGGATCTGCTTGGTGGCGCGAAACAGCGGACTGTTGGTGGCATGCAGCAGGGCCCCGGCGATGGTCCCGTCGCTCTGGATGACCTCGGTCAACTCGACGATCCCGGCTTCGGGATCGTTGGTGAGCTCCTGGATCTTGAACGCCACCTCGGGCCGTGCCGGCAGCTCGAGTCGATTGCTGGAGATCAGGCCGTAGAGTTCGGCGAGGAACTCGCCCTCGGTGGCATCGAGCTCGATGTCGCTGACCTCCAGACCCGACTGCTGCGCCGACTCGAGTGCCGCCGAGGACACCTTGAGCAGCAGGCAGGGGCTCTCGGTGACGATCATCGACTCGCCACGGGTCACGCCATCGAACACCTCGATCGGATCACTCAGGCCACGAAAGCTCTGGAAGCGTTCGCCCGAACCGTCGGTCAGACGCACCAAGTGTCCGTCGACCAGGAACAGGCGCTGCCCCCCTGACTCGGTCAGGCGGATGCGCTGCTTGGCCGGAACCTCACCGAAACCACAGTGCGCGGCCAGTTCCTCGCGCGCGGCCTGGGGGAGATCCTTGGTGATGTCCATCTCGGCGAGCAGTGAGAGGACCTCGAGCGTCTGGGACATTGAGTGCTACCTGAACAGTCGACAAGGCGGTGATCGCACATAGTCTAGCAGTATCGCACCTGCGTCCAGCATCGCTACGCATCAGCGGTGTCATGCGTCCCGGACGGGATCCGCATTGCGATCACGCCTCGGCCCGATAGCCCAACAGGACATCGGCGAGCTCACCGCGCGAACCGTCGTCACGCACGAACTGGCCGGTCTGGGCCACGACATCATAGGCATTGAGCGCCTTGCGGGTATGCTGATAGCCGGTCTCCAGGGACTGGATCGATGCCTCGGCCAGAGTACGCTGCACCTGGGTGCCGTCGGGGCCGATCTGCAGCAGCCGCAAGGCGCCGAACACCGGATCGTCGGCGTTGATCTGCCCATCTCCGTTGGAGTCATAGCGCGCCAGCTCACCGAAGCCGTGGGCGGCACCGTTCTGATCACCGAACAGCTCGCGACCATCGTCGATCTGGCCATTGCCGTTGCGATCGAGCGCCAGCGCCCAGGTCCCGCCGGTGACGAAACTGACCTGTTCGGCTTGACCGTCGGCGTCGAGATCAAAACTCACCCCGCCCTCGATCCCGGTGGTCTGGAGACCCTCACCGGAGAGGTCGAGCACCAGGGGGTCACGCACGTTCACGCCGCCTGGACCGGCCTGCAGACTCAGGCTGAAACTCTGCATCTGGGCAAACTCGAGCCTCTGCAGGCCACCGCCACCGAACTCGAGACGCAGGCTGCTACTGCTCTGCCAGGAGAGCTCGAGCTCGGCCAGACGACGATGGATCTGCTCCTGGGCGAGCCGGACCTGGGCATTCATCACCCGCTCCTTGATCCGTGTCGCACGCGCATCGAGCGTCCCGGATTGGCCTTCGGCGAGGGGAACCGCAACCTTTTCGAGATCGAAGGACTTGCGCAGGATCTGATAGTCCTGATCGGCATTGACACGATTGGCGACCTCGGCAGCGAGGCCCTGGCTCGGTAGCGCGGCGGTGGCCACCTGCTGACTGGCAGGAGCAGTCGCCGGCGGCGCCAGCGGACGCGCTGGACGCATGGGAAAGGGTTCGGTGGCGAACAGCGTGGTGGTACGGGCGGCAAGCATGACATCGACTCCCGATGCGCGCACGAACGAGACGGCCTCCAGGGGATCGCGCGCTTGATCGGCGTGCAGACTCCGTCTCAACACGCCCCTCTCGCCCACCTCCCGACACTGCGGGAGCAGGCTTAATCGTCGTCCCAGCAACAACAACGGCCGCCAGCACGAGATCTTGAGCAAGCGCGGGGATCAGTCCACGGGATCGTCGTCGTCATCGAACGAGAGCGCCAGACCATCGGGCAGATGGCGTACCACCTGCGCCCTCACCAGGGGCGGCGTTTCACCTGCCCCGAGGGTTCCGGTCACCTGCAGCTCGACCCAGCTGCCAACCGCGGGGCGGTCGGTGTCATCCATCAGGATCATCACCCCACCGCCACTGAGGTCATTGGTCCAGACCCGCTGAGCCGGACGACCGGACCGAAAGAGATCGACCTCGACCTGCATCGGCAACCGTGGATGACGCCGCCTGTCTGAATCCATTATCACCACCCCCTTAGCCCCAGGCGCGTCACTGAATCGCGGCGGCCAACAGCCGCCGGGGCATGTCGATCGATCAAGCATCCAGCGTGGGGCGCAACAGATCCGACAACCGCCAGAAATCGATCCCACGCAGGAACCCCGCACGAATCTCCGAGCGCAGCCGCACCGGGCGGCCGCCGCCATCACACTCGGCCACCCACTCCTGTGGCAGATGCTCAAACGTATGCGCCTCGGCCAGCTCGCCGTCGATCGTACGGCACAATCTGACCTCGCCGCTGCGCACGTCGCAGAAGGCGGGACGAAAGCCGCTCAGCAGAGACTGTGGCAAAGGCAGGTTCGTCGCAGGAGGCGGCGTTCCTGACCGGGGGCTGAGGGGACCTTGCTCGAGCATCGTTCGACTCCAGGATCATTGTCGCCGGGAGCCGAGCCCGGCATCCCGCGCGGAGACGCTGACATCGCCTCCCCCATCGATAACGACCCGGGCACCACGAACTTGAGTCTACACAGGCTCGCCCTCAAGCAATAGTTGGTACGGCAAGATCATTGCCGCACCGGACTGTGCGCCACCCGACGTCAAGGATAGCCACCTTGGTCTACAGTTTAGGTAAACCGCAGTCATCGCAGATGAGGGGTTTAACGTCCCCAGTTCGCGCCGGACGCCGCGATACCGCCCTTGAGAGGATCGGGAGTCGGCCGCGGTTTATCGCGATGCGGGACAGGTAAAGACGCAGCAGCAGAAAACCGACAAGCCCCGGCATCGCCAATCGACACACAGAGAACACGGGATTCGATCATGGACATCTCATCGATGGCAGGCGTCGCCACCGTAACCAACACGATGGCCGGCAGCAAGACCGCAAACGACACGAGTGCAGCATCGCTCAACCAGGCACTCGACACCCAGGCACAACAGGCCGCGCAGCAGGTCGACCAGTCGCTGACGCCTCAGCAGGCGCCGCAAGAGCCTTCGAGCACGCGGGGGCTGCCGGAGAATGTCGGGCGCAACATCAACGTCACCGCCTGAATCCACGCATCGCGACACCGAGGCGCGTGTCCCGCCGGAGCACATCCGCCTGACGGGACACGCCACCCCGGCGACACAGCCCGGCCAAGAGACGACACCAACGCCCGGGTGCTAACCGCTCCACACTCAGGCGAACTGGTTGATCTGTTCTGCCGAGCGCGCTGGCGCAAAGAATCCGGCAATCCTACGCTCGAGTCGGTCACGCTCGGCGCCCGGCTCCTGCATGCCCGCAGCGTTCGTATCCTGCGCATTCGCATCGGCCCGCGCAGCCGACGCCTCGCCCTCCATTCGACGCATCTCCTGATCCGCCTGCTCGAGGACACGCATCTCGCGTTGGGCCTCGATCTGCATCGCGCGCGCCTGTGCGGCAACCCGCTGATCCTGGCCGGAAGGTTCTGCGGGCGCCAGGGCGGCGCGCAGCACGGTCTCGGCCTTCTCCAGCGTCGCCGCCGGATCGGCCTCCTCCGAGGTGTCGATCTGCACCTCGCCACCGATCGCGTACTGACGCCCGTCGGGGCCGGTTTGATAGGTATAGGAGGGACCGCCAGTGACATAACGCCCGCCCGCAGCGACATGCGCCTGCTCGTGCATGCGGACCTCGCGGTCGCGCTGGCGCAACTGCTCGATCAGCCGCAGCTCTTCGGGCGGGGGCGTCTGTTCTGGTTGCTCTACGGGGTGGGGCTGTGCGTTCTCACCGCTCTCGCGACCAGCGGTGGATGCCGTCTCTTGCTGGCGGGTGGCGCCACCGGAGGAATCGGCAACGGGCGCGGGAGATGGTCGAAGCGACGCACCGACCCCGGAATGGATCTCCATCGGCACTCACCGGGTATCGACTGTCTCTCAGTCTAGCCGTTAGCGCATGACGCTGCCGCAGCATCACCTCGACAATGCGACCTGGATCTCCATGAGAATGCTACGCGATTCGGCCATTGCCCCACCAACCGAGCGATCCCGGCAGCATCAGCGATGATACAGCGCGCGCAGCACGATGGCTCCGGCATCACGACATCGCCTGAGCCCACGCAGAAAGCTCTGCCCGAGCAGGACCTCGCCAGACCCGTCGCCGGTGACGACCACTGCAGCGACCCGTTCGCGCACGAGACCGCCGACCTGCACGCTGTCGAGCACCACGGCATGCCCGAGGCCCACACCTGCCGCCCCCTGATGGCGCACGATGCGGCCGCGTGAATATCTGAGTCCCAGCCTGGCCGCCTCACGCTCGCCGAGCACCACGGTGTCGGCCTCGGGCGCCAGCCGAAAGGTCACCGCCGAGCGACCGATCCGACCACGCAACCGATAGTCGCCTCGACTGTCGCGATAGAACCGTGCCTCCGGCCCCGCGGCTTGAGCCTGTCCGCCGGGACAGGGGTCGAGCGCCATCACCGGGCCGGTCGTCACGGTACAGAGCAGCGCGAGCGCCATTCCCCATCGATGCGCCCTCACCGCAGTGATCCCTGCACCGAACCGATCGCGCGAATCCACGGCCGATCGGCGCGTACCGCATCGGGCAGGGCCGCATAAACCCGTTCGGCCTCGCCGCGACTGGCAAAGGCCCCGGCGAGCACGACCACGAAGTCACGATCGCGGGAGCGGATCGGCAGGAAGCGCACGCCATCGAGACGGTGACGCGTCACATAGTCGCGCGCCGCCTCGAGACTACTGACGGCGATCAGCTGAATGGTGTAGCGATTGGGATTCTGCGCCACCAGCCAGTCTCGATCCGCCGTCAGATCGATGCCTGATCGGGGTTGCGGCGGCGCCGGCGCGACCGGCTGAGGGCGCTCGAGCGGCGGCGCAGCTGGCGCAGGCGGCTCCTCCCGGGGCGGCGGCTGCGTCAACGAACGTGGTGGGGCGGGCTCAGGGGCTGGCGGCATCACCGCGCCGGGCGCGGGACGGCTCAGCTCCCCGGGTGGCTGAGCCAGCCGCGGGCGCGGTGGTGGCGCAACCTCTGCCGACTCCAGCAACAAACGGGCACGATCACGTGGCGCCGACGACGGGGCTGGACGCGGATCCTGCCCCTGCAGCTGAAAGATCACCGGCAACAGGATCGCCAGGGCCGCGCCACCGGCGATCGCCGGGACGAACCAGCGCTGGTTCCAGATCGGCGTCGCCGGGACGACGGCGGACTTTCCCGCCCTGACCGCTTTGCTCGCCGGCTGATCGCCTTTGGTTCGTCTCAGCAGCGACGCCAGCGCCTTGATCGATCGACCCGACGGCGCCGCGCCAGCCACCGCCTCGGCCGGTGCGCCGCGCCGCGCCACCGCCCCGGCCGGCGGCGCATCCTGGTGTTCATCGATACTCGCCGACAGCGCCCGGATACGCTCGGCGATCAGTTGCTCGGGGGTCTTCTCGCCGGTCTCAGGCGCGAGCTGCCGGGGAGGCGGAGCGGGTTCGGGCTGGCGCGGACCCGTCTCGACATCGTAACAGCGCGCCTCCAGCCACGCGCCGGCGAGTGTATTGAGTTCCTTCGGACAGCCCTGGCTGCGGGCATGCAATGACTCGACATCGGTATCCGCGAGCAGGCCGAGCGGATTGTCCAGACCGGCGGCCTCGAGCCGATGACAGAGATAGGCGCGGGCCTGCTCGAGATTCAACGGACGCAGACTGAGACGGCTGATCCGCCCCGGATCGTCGGACTCGAGCTGGAGTGGATAACGCGCCAGCGCAGGGTCGCCGGTCAGCACCAGACGCGGCGGCTCACCGGTGCGCTCGAGCAACCCATGACGCAACCGCATCAGGGCGTGGACCAGATCGATACCGAGATGATGGGCATCATCGATCGCGATACAGAGCTCGGCCCCGGTGCTCAACAGCTGCGCCAGCAACTGCTCGAGCGAACGCGCCACCCGCCCATCGGCGCCAAGCTGGGCGCGGAGGGTTGCCTCGAGCATCTCCACCGAGGTCCCGGGACGCGCGCGAAAGGCGATCAGCTCGAAACGATCCGGCAACAGACCGAGCAGACGCATCAACTGCAGCGTTCGACCACTGCCTGCCGGGCCGGTCAACATCAGCACCGCACCCGGCGCCTCGAGCAGCTCGACGGCGGACTCGAGCAACTGATCGAGCAGCAGGTCGGTGTAGAGAAAGGCCTCGCCGGCGCGCTCGTCGAAGGGGTCCTGGGTCAGCCGCAAGCGGCTCAAGCAATCGGGATCGAGCGCCATCAGAGAGTCGTCATCAAAAACCAGCGCGGGCCCGCCATAACCGGACGGGCCCGCGCCTGAGAGGTGAAGTAAGGGGATCAGCCGGCGTCGGAGACGAATTCGACCCCGACGACCTGGCGCTCGCCATCGCGATCGACGCGCACCACACGACCGCTGCAGACCAGCGGCGCAATACGGTCACTCGGACTGCTGATGCTGACCTCGAGCCGCTCGCCCGGGGAGAGCGGTGCCTCACAGACCAGCGCACAACCCGACGGGCTGAGGTCGGTCAGGCGCACCGAGAGCGTCTCATCGCCATCCAGACGCTTGACGTTGGCCTCGGTATCGGCGTTCAGTCTCAGGAATTTACGACGTTCGTCATCGACCAGCATAGCGCCTCCTCAATGGATAAAAGGGATCCTCATGATGGATCGAGCGTCCCTGTCTACCGCTCGGGGCGGCTCATGCACCGCTCCGAGCCCGCCCCCCCTGGCAACCCTCAGGCGCTGGTCGCCGGCGGCTCCTTCAACCGCTCCAGCACCGCCTCGGCCAGGTCGTCCGGGCTGTACTTCTGGATGAACTTATTGGCCCCGGTCCGTTTCACCATGTCGACGTTGAACTCCCCGCTGATCGAGGAGTGCAGCAGGATATAGAGATCCGCGAGACGCGGATCCTTGCGGATCTCCGAGGTGAGCTGATAGCCGTCCATCTCCGGCATCTCGATGTCGGAGACGACCATGCTGAAGTGCTCGGCAACGTCGATGCCCTCCTGTTGCATCTGGTGGATCAGGTCGATCGCATGTTTGCCGTCGGTGAGCAGGGTGCACTCGATACCGAGCTGCTCGAGCGCCCGCTGGATCTGGTGGCGCGCCACCGCCGAGTCATCGACCACCAGCACCCGGCGATTCTCGGCATGGATGCGTCCACTCAGGTCCTTGGAGACATCGGTGCTCACGTGCACCACCTGGTCGAGCACCTTCTCGACATCGAGGATCTCGACCAACTCCTCCTGGATCAGCGTCACCGCCGTCACATAGACGTTCTTGCCCAGATGCGAGGGCAGCTGCTGCACCTGGTCCCACTGGGTGTTGACGATGCGGTCGACGCGACGGATCAGGAAGCCATGTACCGAGCGGTTGTACTCGGTGATGATGATATAGCCCTTTTCCGGCTCGGCCATCTCCGGACCACCGACCGCCTGCGAGAGGTCGATGATCGGCATGGTGATGCCGCGCAGTGTCGCCATGCCCTTGACCAGCGGGTGGGCGCCGGCCGGGCGCGTCAGCGGCTGATAGGGAATGACCTCCTTGACCTTGAAGACGTTGATCCCGAACAGCTGCTTGTGTTCGAGCTGGAACAGCAGCAACTCGAGCCGGGTGCCAGCGGCCTGATTGGACTCGAGGGTCGACCCGGTATTGTTCTTCGACATGAGGAAATTCAATCGCTTCTGACGTCACAGGGTATCGCGCGATGCTACACGTCGCACACACACGCTTTCAAGGTTGCGCGGCCAGCGGCCAGCGGCCAGCGGCCAGCGGCCAGCGGCCAGCGGCCAGCGGCCAGCGGCCAGCGGCCAGCGGCCAGAAGGATTGAACCGCAAAGGCGCGCAGGGCGCAAAGGGGAACAAGCCTTCTGAACCCAGTTAGGTCGCGAAAAGCGCAGCGCGTCCGGCGAAAAGACCGCCAACCGCCAGTTCAGCAGCGACCAGCCACCACTCCCCGCTGACTGGCGGCTGACTCAGAGCAACACGCGCTCGACGCCGCCGGCGCGGGCCTGCGCGATGAAGCGCTGCTGCCAGTCCTCGCCGATCAGGCGACGCGCCATCTCGACCACGATGTAGTCGGTCTCGAGACCGGTCTCGTCATGATACTTGGCCAGACCCTGCTGACAGGCCGGGCAGGCGGTGAGCAGTTTGGCCTCGCCGTGCTCGACCCGAGGGGCGCCGGTGAGTGCGCGCACCCCGGCCTCGAGCTCCTCGCGCTTGCGGAAGCGCACTTGGTTGGCGATGTCCGGGCGCTGTGCACCCAGGGTGCCCGCCTCGCCGCAGCAACGATCCGAGAGCGTCACCGGGTCGCCGATCAGACTCGACGCGACCTTGATCGGCGCGTGGGTCTTCATCGGGGTGTGGCAGGGATCGTGGTAGAGATACTTGACCCCGTCGACGCCCCGCAGGCTCATCCCCTTCTCCATCAGCCACTCGTGGATGTCGAGCAGCCGGCACCCCGGGAAGATCCGCTCGAACTCGTACTTCAGCAGCTGATCCATGCAGGTTCCGCAGGAGACCACCACGGTACGGATATCCATGTAGTTGAGGGTGTTGGCCACGCGATGGAAGAGCACCCGGTTCTCCATGGTGATGCGCTGACCGCGCGCCTCCAGCCCGGCGGCGCGTTGCGGATAGCCGCAGCACAGATAGCCCGGCGGCAGGATGGTCTGGGCACCGCCGCGCCAGAGCATCGCCAGGGTCGCCAGCCCGATGTCGGAGAACAGCCGCTCCGAGCCACAGCCGGGGAAGTAGAACACCGCCTCGGCCTCCTCCTGCGTGATCCCGGGGTCACGCAGGATCGGGATCTGGGTCTTGTCCTCGAGCCCGAGCACCTGGCGGAAGGTCTGCTTGGGCAGCTCCACCCGGATCGGTCGCGCCACCAGCTCGACCACCTGACCGACCGCCTTCGGCTTGCCGGTGGTGATCCCCGGATGACGCCTGGGCGCGCGTGTCAGCCCCAGCAACCGCGCCACCCGGTGTCCGAGATTGATCCCGGCAAAGCCCCAGCGTGCCAGCGCGGTGCGCAGCAGACGGATCGCCCGCGGATCGGTGACGTTGAGAAAGCGCATTGCCGCCCAGGCCCCGGGGGAGAAGCGGTTGCGTTTGCGCGCGACCAGGATGCGGCGCAGCCGCATGGTGACGTCACCGAAGTCGATGTTCACCGGACAGGGGGCGAGACACTTGTGGCACACGGTGCAGTGATCGGCGACGTCGTTCATCGCGTCGAAGTGACGCAACGACAGCCCGCGCCGGGTCTGTTCCTCGTAGAGGAAGGCCTCGATGATCAACCCGGTGGCGAGGATCTTGTTGCGCGGCGAGTAGAGCAGGTTGGCACGCGGCACGTGAGTCATGCACTTGGGCTTGCACTTGCCGCAGCGCAGACAGTTCTTGACGTCGTCGTTGAGGGCGCCGAGCTCGGTCTCCTCGAGGATGATCGCCTCCTGCTGCACCAGCCGCAGCGAGGGCGTATAGGCGCCCTCGAGCCCGGCACCGGGCATCAGCTTGCCGCGGTTGAAGCGCTGCTCCGGGTCGACCCGTTCCTTGTAGGCGACGAAGGCCTCGAGCTTCTCGGGTTCGAGATATTGCAGCTTGGTCAGACCGATGCCGTGCTCGCCCGAGATCACCCCGCCGAGCCCGGAGGCGAGCGCCATGATCCGTGCCACCACCTCGTCGGCCTCCTGGAGCATGGCGTAGTCCGAGGAGTGCACCGGGATGTTGGAGTGGACGTTGCCGTCGCCGGCATGCATGTGCAACGCCACGAACAGTCGCGAATCGCGCAACCGGCGATGGATCTCGACCAGACGCGTGCGCACCCGCTCCAGGTCCTTGCCGGAGAAGATCTCGTTGAGCTGCGCGGCGACCTCGCGGACATAGGACTGACGCAGGTCGCGACGCAGCATCATCGCCAACAGGGTGTCGCCTTCACGCACCCGCGCGCGTTCCTTCTCGTGAAGCAGTTCGAGATGTTCGGCGGCCGGGGCCTCGAGGTGTTCGAGGATCGCGCGCCAGCGCGCCCGTGCCGTCTCCAGCACCTCGCGCGCGGCATCGCGCTTGGCCGCGAGGATGGCGACGTCCTCCTCCGAGACCTCGTAGTCGCCGGCACGCCGCGCCTCCTCCAGTCCGCTGCCGAGGTAGTCGAGCACCGCGGCCATGATCGCGTCCTTGTTGCGGATCGACTGCTCGATGTTGATCCGCTCGATGCCCCGGCTGTAATCGGAGAGCCGATCGAGCGGGATGACCACGTCCTCGTTGATCTTGAAGGCGTTGGTGTGGCGCGAGATCGCCGCAGTGCGCGCGCGATCGAGCCAGAAACGCTTGCGCGCCTCGGGGCTGACGGCGATGAAGCCCTCGCCGTCGCGCGCCCCCACCAGCTCCACCACCCGTGCCGCGGCGGCATCGAGCGCGGCCTCGTCGTCGCTGACCAGATCGGCGATCAACACCATCTTCGGCAACTCGCGGCGCGAGGCCTTGGTGCTGTAGTCGACGGCGCGCACATAGCGCTCGTCGAGGTGCTCGAGCCCGGCGACCAGCACCTCGGGCAAGGACTCGATATAGTCCTTGATCTCGACGATCGCCGGCACCGCGAGATCGAGATCGGTGCCGAAGAACTCCATGCACACGGTGCGCACGTGATCGGGCATGCGGTGGAGGATGAAACGCGCCGAGGTGATCAGCCCGTCGCAGCCCTCCTTCTGCACCCCCGGGAGGCCGGAGAGGAACTTGTCGGTGACGTCCTTACCGAGCCCGACCTTGCGGAACGAGGCGCCGGGCATCTCCAGGATCTCGGGCTCACCGACCGGGGTGCGCCCGTCGGTGTCGTAGCGCGAGACACGGAAGCGCACCAGCGCCTGATCGTGGATGCGCCCGAGGTTGTGATCGAGCCGCTCGATCTCGAGCCACTGCGCATCCGGGGTGACCATCCGCCACGAGGCGAGGTTGTCGAGCGCGGTGCCCCACAGCACCGCCTTCTTGCCGCCGGCGTTCATCGCGATGTTGCCGCCGATGCAGGAGGCGTCCTGCGAGGTCGGGTCGACGGCGAAGGCCAGGCCGTTGCTGTCGGCCAGGTCCGAGACCCGCCGGGTGACCACGCCGGCGCCGCAGCGCACCGTCGGCACCCGGCCCTCGACCCCGGGCAACTCGATTCGCTCGACGCCCGAGAGCGACTCGAGCTTCTCGGTGTTGATCACCGCGGTGTGCTGATGCAGCGGCACCGCCGAACCGGTATAGCCGGTGCCGCCACCGCGCGGGATCAGCGACAGACCGCAGTCGATGCAGGCGCGCACGATGGCGGCGACCTCGGCCTCGCTGTCGGGGGAGATCACCACGAAGGGCAGCTCGACGCGCCAGTCGGTGGCATCGGTGGCGTGCGAGACCCGCGCCAGCCCGCCGAAGTCGAGGTTGTCGGGGTGGGTGATGCCGGCAAGCGCCTTGCGCAAGCGGTCGCGATGGGCCGTCTCCTGGGTGAACCAGTCCTCGAGCCGGGCGACCGCACCGCGCGCCGCCTCCAGCAGCTCGGCAGCACGCTGATTGTCGTTGAGTCGCTGTTCGAACTGATCGAGCCGGTGACGCATCGCCTGCAGCAGCAGCTGACGACGATCGAGATTCTCGAGCAGATCCTCCTGCAGATAGGGATTGCGCGAGACCACCCACATGTCGCCCAACACCTCGAACAGCATCCGCGCCGATCGCCCGGTCCGTCGACTCCCCCGCAGCGACTCGATCAGCCGCCACATGGGCTCGCCGAGAAACCGGATGACAATCTCGCGGTCGGAGTACGAGGTGTAGTTGTAGGGGATCTCGCGGATGCGGGGCTGGGATTCGGCTATCATGAAGTTCCAGTTCTTGAATTGGGTTTTTCTTGCATTACTACAAAATGGTACTGCAAAGCTGGCCCGAACATGCCCCCGAGATTGTCAGGGGTCAGCCTCCGCCCCAGATCCCGACCACCGCGTCGGCCTTCGCCCCGGATCCCGGATTGCCCATTCGTTGATCTGGATCAAACGGTTATTCATCGAGCACGGTTAGCTTTAGTCGGATGCCCCCGCCCCAAGCTCAACAGCGCATCCTCAGCGATCGCGTCAATACCTTTGGACAGTATCTGCTGAACCGCTATGGTCAGCGGGTGCACAAACTCGCCCTCAACGCGGGTTTCACCTGCCCCAACCGCGACGGCACCAAGGGCCGGGGCGGCTGTACCTTCTGCAACAACGTCTCCTTCAGCCCCAACGCCAAGGAGCCGCCCTCGATCGCCGAGCAGATCGAGTCGGGCCGCACCGTGCTCGCCAAGCGCACCGGGGCGCGCCGTTTCATGGCCTACTTCCAGGCCTATACCAATACCTACGACCCGATCGACGCGCTGCGCGAGCGCTACGACAGCGCGCTCGTCCACCCCGATGTCATCGGGCTGTCGATCGGCACCCGCCCCGACTGCGTGCCCGAGGCGGTGCTCGACCTGCTCGCGCGCTATCGCGCCCGCGGCAAGGAGATCTGGCTCGAACTCGGACTGCAGTCGGCCGATGATCGCACCCTCGAGCGCGTCAACCGCGGTCACACCTTCGCCGACTACCAGCGCGCGGTGCAGGCAGCACACCGCCGCGGCATCCCGGTCTGCGCCCATCTCATCGTCGGTCTCCCCGGCGAGGGACGCAACCACGCCATCGAGAGCCTCGAGCGCGTGCTCGGCGTCGGTGTCGAAGGACTCAAGCTGCACGCCCTCCACGTCGTGCGCCACACCCGCCTGGCGGTCGACTGGCGACGCGGTCACTACCAGCCGCTCGCGCTGGAGGACTACGTCGACACCTGCGCCGACATCATCGAGCGCACCCCGCCCGAGGTGACCTTCCACCGGGTCACCGGCACCGCCTCGCGCGATATCCTGCTCGCCCCCGACTGGTGTAGCCAGAAATGGGCCGTGCTCAACGGCATCGAAGCCGAGCTGTATCGGCGCGGCACCCGACAGGGTGACCTGATCACGCCCTCGTCCTGCCGCAAACTTGCAAGTACCGCCTGACTCGCTGGAGACCATCCACCATGGAACTCGTCTGTCCCGCCGGCAACCTGCCGGCGCTGAAGGCCGCCGTCGACAACGGCGCCAACGCCGTCTACATCGGTTTTCGCGACGATACCAACGCCCGTCACTTCGCCGGCCTGAACTTCGGCGACAAGCAGATCCGTGACGGCCTGCGCTACGCGCACGATCGCAACGTCAAGGTGCTGGTCGCCGTCAATACCTATGCCCAACCGAATGGCTGGGAGCGCTGGAGCGCGGCGGTCGACCGCGCCGCCGATCTCGGCGTCGACGCCATGATCGCCGCCGACATGGGCGTGCTCGACTATGCCGCCAACACGCACCCGCAGCTCAACCTGCACCTCTCGGTGCAGGGCTCGGCGACTAACCCGGCGGCGATCAACTTCATGCACCGCCAGTTCGGTATCAAGCGCGTGGTGGTGCCGCGCGTGCTCTCGCTCGCCCAGGTCGCACACCTGATCGAACGCTGCGACGTACCGGTCGAGATCTTCGGCTTCGGCAGCCTGTGCGTGATGGTCGAGGGCCGCTGCCTGCTCTCCTCCTATGCCACCGGCCAGTCGCCCAATACCTTCGGCGCCTGCTCGCCGGCTTCCCACGTCGAGTGGATCGACACCGCCGAGGGCCAGGAGACGCGCCTCGGCGGGGTGCTGCTCGAACGCCGCGGTCACGGCGAGCCGGCCGGCTATCCGACCATCTGCAAGGGTCGCTATCAGGTCAACGGCAAGCTGCGCTATGCCATCGAGGAGCCGACCAGCCTCAACACCATGGAGATCCTCCCCGATATCATCGCCTCCGGGGTGAGCGCGATAAAGATCGAGGGACGCCAGCGCAGCACCCGCTACGTCACCCAGGTCACCCGGGTATGGCGCGAGGCGATCGACGCCTGCCGCCGCGACCCCCAGAACTTCCGCCCGCGCGACGACTGGCGGGCGGCACTGGCTCAGGTCTCCGAGGGCACCCAGACCACGCTCGGCCCCTACCACCGCCAGTGGCACTAGCGATCACCGGGAATCGGCGGCGCGTCACCACGCTCCGGTCGACGCGTCGCTCCCCGGCCGCCAGACCCGAACGGACACAGCCGGGGGCGTGACGACGATCGCCGCCCCGGTCAATCCATCCCAACAGCCCCACTGACACCCGATAGCCATGCAACCCCAGCACACGCCAAACCAGCGCCCCCGTCTCTCGCTCGGCCCCCTGCTCTACCATTGGCCGCGCGAACAGGTGATGGACTTCTACGCCGAGATGCTCGAGACCCCGGTGGCGACCATCTATCTCGGTGAGACCATCTGCTCCAAGCGCCGCCTGCTGCGTCCCGAGGACTACTGGGAGCTGGCCGAGCGCGTCGCCGCCGCCGGCAAGGAGCCGGTGATCTCGACCCTGGCGCTGATCGAGTCCGACGGCGAACTCAAGACCCTGGAGCGACTCTGCTCCGACCGGCGCTTCCTGGTCGAGGCCAACGATCTCGGCGCGCTGGAGTATCTCGACGGTCACCCCTTCGTCGCCGGTCACTCGATCAACCTCTACAACGATCGCACCCTGGCCTTTCTCGCCCGCCACGGACTCAAGCGCTGGGTGCTGCCGGTCGAACTCGGTCGCGACACCGCGCGCGCACTGATCGCAACCCGCCCCGAGGGCGTCGAGTGCGAGCTGTTCGCCTTCGGGCGGCTGCCGCTGGCCTACTCGGCACGCTGCTTCACCGCCTACAACCGCGATCTCGCCAAGGACGACTGCCAGTTCTGCTGCATCGACTACCCCGACGGACTGACCATCGACACCCAGGAGGGCGATCACTTCCTCACCCTCAACGGCATCCAGACCCAGTCGGCGAGCACCCACACCCTGCTCGGCGCGCTCGACGAGGTCACCGCGCTCGGCGTCGAGCTGCTGCGCATCAGCCCGCAGTCGCGCCACACCAGCGACATCATCGCCGTGTTCGACGCCTGTCTGCGTGGTGACATGAGCCATGGCGAAGGCCTGGCCAAGCTACGCGAGTACGCCCCTTCGGGGCTGTGCGACGGCTACTGGACCGGTGCCGCGGGCTATGCCGGCGGCACCGGCGTCGCCGTGCCCGGACCGGCCTGATCCGGCCACCCCGGCGCCTCGGGGCCCGAGGCGCCGCCCGCCATCACGCGGGACGGCGCGTCCGGCCCCGGGCCGGAAGACACGCTTGATCGTCGAGCAGCCGCCATCCCCCCGTCCGCACCCCGCCCGCCATCTCCCCTGGCTGGCGCTGTTCGCGCTCGTCTGCGCCGGGCTCTGGGGGCTGGCGCGCTGGGCCTATCACGACGGCGTCGAGCGGCTGGCCGAGCAGGCGCGCACCGACCTCGACCTCTACGTCGTCCATCTCCAGGGGCTGCTGGCCAAGTACGAACCGCTGCCCGAGCTGCTCGCCACCAACCCGCGCCTGACCGAGTTCCTCCGCACCCCGGGCGGGCGCGAGAGCATCGTCGCGCTCAACCGCTATCTGGAGACGGTCAACCGCATCAGCGACGCCACCGACACCTATCTGATGGACGCCGCGGGACTGACCATCGCCGCGAGCAACTGGAACGCCGAGCGCCCCTTCGTCGGCCGCGACTTCAGCTTCCGCCCCTACTTCCACGACGCCATGGACGGTGAGCTCGGGCGCTACTTCGCCCTCGGCACCACCTCCAAGCGACGCGGCTACTACTTCGCCTACCCGGTGCGCGAGAACCACGAGATCCTCGGCGCCGTGGTGGTCAAGATCGACGTCACCGAGGCCGAGCGACGCTGGGCGAAGTCCGGGCATGTCTTCCTCGTCACCGACCCCGACGGGGTGATCTTCATCTCCACCGAACCGGCACAACGCTTTCGCACCCTGCACCCGCTCGCCCCCGAGGTCAGACGGCGCATCCGCGCGAGCAACCGCTATCTCGACGCCAGCCTCGAGCCACTCGAGCTGGCGGTGCGCGACACCACCGCCGACGGCACCCTGGTCCGGCTCGGCCCGCCCGCATCCTGGCCGGAGCCACCGCCCTACCTGCTGCAATCGCGCGCGATGCAGAACGCCGGCTGGCAGGTCCACGTGCTCTCCAACACCAGCACGGTGATGCGCGACAGCCTCAAGCTCACCGCCCTCGCCGGCGCACTGCTCGCGGTCACCGCGCTCGGCGTCGCGCTGCTGTTACAGCGCCAGCGCAGCCGCCGCGCCCATGCCGCACTCACCGAGCGCGCGCGCGCCACCCTCGAGCGCATCAACCTCGAACTCGAGGCCCGGGTCGCCACCCGCACCGAGGAGCTCACCCGCACCAATCGGCGGCTGCGCGCCGAGATCGACGAGCGGCTGCGCGCCGAGCAGGCGCTGCGCGAGACCCAGCAGGCACTGATCCAGTCGGCCAAGCTCGCCACCCTCGGGCAGATGTCGGCGAGCATCAACCACGAACTCAACCAACCGCTGGCGGCAATCCGCACCTATGCCGATAATGGACGGCTGCTGCTCGCCAAGGAGCGTCATCAGGAGGTCGCGGCCAACCTCGGTCAGATCCTCGCGCTCACCGAGCGCATGGCCAAGATCGGCTCCCAGTTCAAGCTGTTCGCACGCAAGACCTCGGGCGAGCTGACGCCACTGCCACTGGCGGCGGTGATCGAGGGGGCTACACGGATCATCACGCCGATGCTCGCGCGCTGTCACGGCGAGCTGATCGCGCGCATCCCCGACCATCTGCAGGTCCGCGCCAACGACGTGCTGCTCCAGCAGGTCATCGTCAATCTGCTCGGCAACGCCTGTCAGGCCATCGCCGAGGCCGAACAACGCCGCATCGAGATCGATGCCCGCCGCGAGGGCGACACCGTGGTGACCTGGGTGCGCGACACCGGCCCCGGCATCCCCGAGTCCGACCTGGCGGTGATCTTCGAGCCCTTCTTCACCACCAAGGCCGCGGGCGACGGGCTCGGGCTGGGGCTGGCGATCTCCTCGCGCATCACCACCGAGATGGGTGGCGCGCTGGTGGCCAAGCCCGCCCGCGCGGGCGCCTGCTTCGAACTGCGCCTGCCGGCTGCGGAGAGCCCTGAATGAGTCAATCGCCACACGTCATCTTCGTCGACGACGAGCAACACATCCGTGCCGCCAACCGCCAGACCCTGGAACTCGCCGGGCTCACCGCCCAGGTGTTCGACCGCGCCGAGCGTGCCCTGCCGCTGCTCAGTCGCGACTGGCCCGGGGTGCTGATCACCGACATCCGCCTGCCCGGGATCGACGGACTCGAACTGCTCGCCCAGGCCCAGGCCATCGACCCCGACCTGCCGGTGATCCTGATCACCGGTCACGGCGACATCAGCACCGCGGTCAACGCGATGCGCGCCGGGGCCTATGACTTCATCGAGAAGCCCTACCCCGCCGAGCGCCTCCTCGATACCGTGCAGCGCGCACTCGACAAGCGCGCCCTGGTGATGGAGAACCGCAACCTGCGCGTCGAGCTGATGGCCAACACCGCGCTCGGTCCACGCATCATCGGCCACAGCCCGGCGATGCGCCGACTGCGCGCGACCATCTCGCAGATCGCCGACACCGGCGCCGACGTGTTGATCCTCGGCGAGACCGGCACCGGCAAGGAGCTGGTGGCGCGCTCGCTGCACGAGCACAGCAACCGCCGCGACCGCAACTTCGTCCCGGTCAACTGCGGCGCGGTCCCCGAGAGCATGATCGAGAGCGAGCTGTTCGGTCACGAGGCCGGCGCCTTCACCGGCGCCAAGGCGCGGCGCATCGGCAAGTTCGAGCACGCTCACGAGGGCACCCTGTTCCTCGACGAGATCGAGAGCATGCCCGCACCGGCCCAGGTGCAGCTGCTGCGCGTGCTCCAGGAGCGCACCATCGAGCGGCTCGGCTCCAACCAGCTCATCCCGCTCGACTTCCGCGTGGTGGCGGCGACCAAGATCGACCTGCGCGAGGCGGCCACCGCCGGCGACTTCCGCGAGGATCTCTACTACCGGCTCAACGTGCTCACCCTGCACATCCCGCCGCTGCGCGAGCGTCGCGAGGACATCCCGCTGCTGTTCCATCACTTCCTGCTCGTCGCCCAGGATCGCTTCCAGCGCGACGCGCCCTTCCCCGAGCAGGACCAGATCAGCCGTCTGCTCGGTCACGACTGGCCCGGCAACGTGCGCGAGCTGCGCAACCTCACCGAGCGCTACGTGCTGATCGGCGAACAGTACGACTGGTCGCTCGAGACCCTGTTCGCCGGCGACCCCGACAGCGGCCTGCCGCAGACCCTGCCGACCCAGGTCGAGTGCTTCGAGCGCAGTCTGATCGTCCAGGCGCTGGCGGCCAACAAGGGCAGCATCAAGGACACCATGACCACCCTCGGCATCCCCCGCAAGACGCTCTACGACAAGATGCAGAAGCACGGACTCGACAAGGACGACTACAAGGACTGAGCACGGATCGGCGGATATCCGCCGTGCCGCTCACCCCGCAATGGGTGGGATTCCACCCACTCCACCACGCCCCGCCACGCGCCAGCCGTGGAATCGTCGACAGCGCCCCGCGACATCACCCCGCCGAGCAGCGCACACACAGCGCAACCTGCTGAAAGAAAAAAGTAATATTCGAAAGTCAGGGAACACCGAAATGGCACCGCCCCGGCGCTGAAAAAACTTGGCCCACGAATTGCTTTAATGTGGCGCTCGATCCAACTGGATCGGCGAGACATCACCCATTCTCGTGCGAAACGGCTACTCCCGCCTCGGCGGGGACGGCCATGCCCCGGGGCCCGGAGTGAATCCGACAGGAAGGCGAGCGGGAAAACAGGCCTTCACAATCAGGAACATGGGACACCATCGACCGCTCTGAACAGAACGGCACGAGGTGTCTGCGCCACGGATGGGCGCGAAGAGCGCCGAGACCCGCGCTACTCTTCCCGAGGGCGAACCCTGCCGAGCCGACAGCGCCAGCAGGACGCCCGCCCTGGAACAGACCGGCACTTGAGTGAAAAACCGCCGCCCACCGGGCGGCCCGCTAACCCACCCCGACCAGAAAGGCGGGGCCTCTTGCGGAGGAACTGATGAAACCGACCTTAGCCGCACTCTCCCTGGCTGCGATCACGGCCGCATCCACGCTCGTCACCGGCACCGCCAGCGCCGCCGATGATCCGATCGTGATCAAGTTCTCGCACGTCGTGGCCGAGAACACCCCCAAGGGCCAGATGGCGCTGAAGCTCCAGGAGCTGGTTGAAGAGCGCATGGGCGACCGCGTCGTTGTCGAGGTCTACCCCAACTCGCAGCTGTTCGGCGATGACAAGGTGCTCGAGGCGATGCAGCTCGGCGACGTGCAGCTGGCCGCGCCCGCACTCTCCAAGTTCGGTCGCTACACCAAGAAGCTCGCCCTCTTCGACCTGCCCTTCCTGTTCGAGGACCTCGACGCGGTCGATCGCTTCCAGCAGAGCGAGCCCGGTCAGGAGCTGCTCAGCTCGATGGAGAAGAAGGGGCTGATCGGTCTCGGCTACCTCCACAGCGGCCTCAAGCAGTTCAGCTCCAACGAGCCGCTGCGCGTGCCCGAGGACGCCGCCGGCATGAAGTTCCGCATCATGTCCTCCGAGGTGCTCGAGGCGCAGTTCAAGGCGGTCGACGCCACCCCGCTGAAGAAGCCCTTCTCCGAGGTCTTCACCCTGCTCCAGACCCGCGCGATCGACGGTCAGGAGAGCCCCTGGTCGAACACCTACACCAAGAAGTTCTTCGAGGTGCAGCCCTACATCACCGAGTCCAACCACGGTCTGCTCGACTACATGGTGGTGACCTCGGCTGAGTTCTGGAACGGTCTCCCCGACGATCTCCGTGCCGAACTCAAGGCCACGATCGACGAGGCGGTGGCCTACGGCAACCAGGTCGCCCGCGAGAAGGACCTCGACTATCGCCAGAAGATCGTCGACTCCGGTCGCACCGAGATCATCACCCTCACGCCCGAGGAGCGCGCCCAGTGGCTGCAGGCGATGAAGCCGGTGTGGGAGGAGTTCGAGGACGAGATCGGCGCCGAGCTGATCGACGCCGCCTACGCCTCGAACCGCGGCAACTGAGCCCCGCCGACCTGTCCTGACCTCCAGGACGGGTCGTCACGTCAGGCTCAATCAGCGCGCCCCGCGGCCCCGCCCGCGGGGCGCATCGCATCATCGACGGCCCGACCTTGCGTGCCAAGCGGCGCGCCAGTGTCTACCCTCAATCTGACCACCTTCATTCAACTCGAGCGTCATTGACCATGTTCTTGCGCTTCATCAACAAGACCGAGGAGGCCATCATTTCGCTGCTGCTGGTGGCGATGACCCTCCTGGTGTTCGCCGAGGTCGTCATGCGCTTCGGCTTCAGCACCGGCGTCTCCTGGGGCCAGGAGGCCACCCTGCACCTGTCGGCCTGGTTCGTCCTGTTCGGCGTCTCCTACGGCCTCAAGGTCGGCGCCCATATCGGGGTCGACGCCTTCGTGCGCCTGTTCTCGCCGCTCGTCCAGCGGCTGATCTCAGCGCTCGCCATCCTGCTCGCGCTGGCCTATTGCGGACTGTTCATCTACGGCGCCTGGATCTATCTGGGCAAGATGAAGATGATCGGCATCGAACTCGAGGACATCGCCATCCAGACCTGGATCGCCGACAGCATCCTGTTGATCGGACTGGCCATGCTCTCGATCCGCCTGCTCGAGCTGCTGTGGGCCGTGGCCACCGGTCGCGCCACCGGCTTCCACCAGACCAACGAGGCAGAGGAAAGCATGCACCTGGCCGAAGAACTCAAGCGCGAGGTGGCCGATAAATGACCACTGCAACCCTGTTCCTGCTGCTGTTCGGTTGCATGCTGCTGGGCATGCCGATCGCCATCGCGCTCGGGCTGTCCAGCATCACCACCATCCTGCTGTTCTCCAACGACTCGCTCGCCTCGATCGCGCTCAAGCTGTTCGAGGCGCTCTCCGGGCACTACACCCTGCTGGCGATCCCCTTCTTCATCCTCTCCTCGGCGTTCCTCTCGACCGGCGGCGTGGCCAAACGCCTGATCCGGTTCGCCACCGACGTGGTCGGACACATCCGTGGCGGTCTGGCAATGGCCTCGGTGCTCGCCTGCATGCTGTTCGCCGCCGTCTCCGGCTCGTCGCCGGCGACCGTCGCCGCCATCGGCACCATCGTCATCGCCGGCATGGTCAAGTCCGGCTATCCGAAGGAGTTCGCCGCGGGCGTCATCACCAATGCCGGCACCCTCGGCATCCTCATCCCGCCCTCGATCGTGATGCTGGTCTATGCCGCGGCCACCGAGGTCTCGGCCGCGCGCATGTTCATGGCCGGCTTCATCCCCGGGTTGATGATGGGCCTGATCCTGATGATCGCCATCTATATCGTCGCCCGCATCAAGAAGCTGCCCTCGCAGCCCTGGCCCGGCTTCCGCGAGATCTTCCGCGCTGCCTTCAGCGCCTCCGGCGGCATCCTGCTGATCGTCATCGTGCTCGGCTCGATCTACGGCGGCGTGGCCAGCCCCACCGAGGCGGCGGCGGTGTCTGCGGTCTATGCCTTCCTGGTCGCGGTCATCGGCTACCGTGACATGGGTCCGCTCAAGACCGTGCCCTGGCGCTACCAGGGCGAGGGCTTCTTCCGCATGCTCGGGCGCAACACCTGGCAGGTACCCACGGCGCTGGCCACCAGCTTCGCCCACCCCGAGGTGCGCAAGGTGGTGCTGGATGCGGCCAAGGTCTCGATCATGCTGCTGTTCATCATCGCCAACGCGATGCTGTTCGCCCATGTGCTGACCACCGAGCGCATCCCGCACCAGATCGCCGAGTCGATCGTCGCGTGGGGCCTCGAGCCGTGGATGTTCCTCATCGTGGTCAACATCCTGCTGCTGATCGCCGGCAACTTCATGGAGCCCTCGGCGATCCTGCTGATCATGGCGCCGATCCTCTTCCCGATCGCCATGCAGCTCGGTATCGACCCGATCCACTTCGGTATCATCATGGTCGTCAACATGGAGATCGGCATGCTCACGCCGCCGGTCGGGCTCAACCTGTTCGTCACCGCCGGCATCACCGGCGAGAGCATCGGCTGGGTCATCAAGGCGGTGCTGCCGTGGATGCTGCTGCTCCTTGGCTTCCTGATGTTGATCACCTATATCCCGCAGATCTCGCTGTTCCTGCCGGAATACATCGACCAATTGCAGGGTTATAAATGATGACGAACCAGATGCCGACCTATCAGCACATCCTCTACGCATCGGACTTCGGCACCCACACCCGTCCGGTCTTCCACAACGCCGTGGCACTGGCCAAGAGCACCGGCGCGCGGATCACCATGCTGCACGTGGTCGAGCCGATGGGCAGCACCGGCCAGACGGTGGTCGGCGCCTATCTGCCCGACATGAACCGCAAGCAGCACGAGCAGGAGGTGCTCAAGGAGGTGCTCGCCACCCTCCACAAGCGCCTGGCCAAGTACTGCGCCGAGGTCCCCGGCTCGTGCAACGCCGAGTCGGAGATCGTCGAGGCGCTGGAAGTGGCCAGCGGCCTGCCCTCGGAGGAGATCCTGCGGGTGGCCAAGGCGCGCGAGGCCGATCTGATCGTGCTCGGCACCCGCACCCATGCACAGATGGGCCTGGGTGCGATCGGTTCGACCGCTCGCAAGGTGCTGCACAACAGCCCGATCCCGGTGCTGATCGTGCCCAACCACTGAGAGGACGCGCCAGGGACGGCGCCAGGACGGCATCGCAACGAAAACGCCCCGTCAGGCTTGGCCTGACGGGGCGTTTTCATCTGCGCCGAAGCGGCATCGGCTCAGTGACCGGGGAAGCGCACCCCGGCCATGCGATCGATCGCACGGGTCAGCGGCTGCCAGCGCTCCGGCGGCTCGAAGGCGTCGAGGAAGTTCTTCAGATACAGACCGAGCTCGGTGCTGCCCGACATCCGCAGCCGGCGTTGGAAGAACAGGGTGTCGGCGTCCTCCTGACGCGCCGCCAGCATCATGAATTCGCGGGTATCGCCGGCGATGCTGGCATCGGCCGGACGCTGCTCGCCGTAGCCCTGGATGCGGCCATTCTCGAAGCCGAGGCGATAGCGCACGCCCATGTCGGCGATCTCGATGGCGACCTGACGCCCCTCGAGGAAGTCGAGCTCGCCATCGGCGATCGCCTCCTTCATCACCTGATTGAGGATGCGCGCCAGCGCGCGGCTGTGAAAGGTCGTCGGCATCAGGCGCAGCGGCAGGGAGAGCGGGCGCAGCAGACGGGGGGGAAGGACAGACGACATGGTGGTAGTGATCTCTATCAAGGACTTTTATCAGATTAACATTGGATTTTCGCTGCTCTCTCGACACAAGCGAATGACGCATGTCAAATAGCCACTTTGGCCGTTCGCTACCGGGAGACCCGTCACCATGGCCACCAGCCTGCTCGCCCTGCTCGACGACATCGCCAGCGTGCTCGACGACGTCTCGCTGCTGACCAAGGTCGCGGCGCGCAAGACCGCGAGCGTCCTCGGCGACGACCTCGCGGTCAACGCCGAACAGGTCCACGGGCTGCGCGCCGAACGCGAACTGCCGGTGGTCTGGGCGGTGTTCAAGGGCTCGCTGCGCAACAAGCTGATCCTGGTCCCGGCCGCGCTGCTGATCAGCGCACTCGCCCCCTGGGCGATCATGCCGCTGCTGATGCTCGGCGGGCTGTTTCTCTGCTACGAGGGCTTCGAGAAGGTCGCCCACCGTCTCCACGGCAACCCCAAGGGCGAGACGCGCGAGACCGAGCTCGAACAGGCCCTCGCCGACCCCGCGACCGATCTCGCCGCCATCGAGCGCACACGCATCGCCGGCGCCATCCGCACCGACTTCATCCTCTCGGCCGAGATCATCGTCATCACCCTGGGCACCGTCGAGCAGGCCGGCTTCCTCACCCAGGTGCTGGTTCTCGCCGGCATCGCGCTGCTGATGACCATCGGGGTCTACGGGCTGGTCGCGGCCATCGTCAAGCTCGACGACGCCGGGCTCTATCTCAGCCGCAGCAGCGGCGAGGGGGCACTCGCCAGCGCGCGACGCCGACTCGGCGAGACCATCCTGCGTGCCGCGCCACGGCTGATGAAGGGGCTGTCGATCGTCGGCACCATCGCCATGTTTCTGGTCGGCGGCGGCATCCTCGTCCATGGCCTGCCGATCATCGGCGAGCCGCTCCACCATCTCGCCGAGGTCCTCGCCGGTCTGCCCGTGCTCGGCGCCCCGCTCGCAACCCTGGTGCCGCTACTGATCAACGCCCTGATCGGCATCCTCGCCGGCGCCCTGGTACTCAGCGTGGTCGAGGCCATCGGTCGGCTGCGTCGCGCATAGCCCCAACCCAGGAAGGTCAACGATGCCCGCACCCGTCACCCCGCTACTCACCGTCGACGTCATCATCGAGCTGGTCGACCGACCCGAGCGTCCGATCGTGTTGATCGAGCGGCGCAACCCGCCCCACGGCTGGGCCATCCCCGGTGGCTTCGTCGATCCCGGCGAGCGGGTCGAGCGCGCCGCGGTCCGCGAGGCGCTGGAGGAGACCGCGCTGCAGGTCGAGCTGCACGCACTGCTCGGCGTCTACTCGTCGCCACTGCGCGACCCGCGCGCTCATACCGCCAGCGCGGTCTATATCGCCACCGCCAGCGGCGAACCCGAGGCCCGTGACGATGCCAAGGGGGTGGAGCTGTTCAATCCCGACGAACTCCCCGAGCGTCTCGCCTTCGATCACGCCGAGATCCTCACCGACTATCGCCGCTTCCGCCTGGTCGGCACCCTGCCCCCGCCACGCCTGGGTTGATCCACCGTCATACGATCCGACGGCGCCACGACCAGACCGGCAAGCACCGAGCCGCTCGGCGCCTCGTGACGGTACAGCCTGGGTGAACAGACCACTTGATCGAGATCGCCAGGGCGTCAACATCAAGCCCCGTCAACCGATCACCAGGAGCACCTGTATGCGCCCGATCCGCCATCTCGCCATCCTGCCACTGCTCGCGCTCCTCGTCGCCTGCACCGGCATGCCCACCACCGAGGATGACCTCACCGACACCGCCATCCCCCGCCTGCTCGGTCCCGACGAGACCCTGGTCGAGGTCCAGACCGGCGGCGCCGAGCCACTACGCCTCGAAGGCCGCATCGACGGCTATGCCGGTCCCGCCTATGCCATCCGCAGCGCACCCGGCGAGCGTCTGGAGATCACCCTGGAGAGCGCGAGCAGCAACGTCTATTTCAACGTCCACGACGCCGCCGACGGCAGCGCCACCGCGGTCTTCCGCGGCGAGTTCGAGGGTCGCACCGCCACCCTCACCGCCACCGCCCCGACCGTCTGGCTGATCCGCCCCTTCCAGCCCCGCGCCTCGGCACGACGCGGCGAGCGCATCGACTTCAGCATCCGTATCACCCGCAACGGATAGGTCAGCGCCGCCAGCCGCCAGCCGCCAGCCGCCAGCCGCCAGCCGCCAGCCGCCGGGGGATTGAACCGCAATGGCGCGAAGGACACGAAGGGGGTTCGTAGGGTGGGCAAAGCGCAGCGTGCCCACCGCGTGCTGGCGAAGACGTGATCTGAGAGACAGGTCGTCGAGGCGGGGTTGTTCGGAATCCCTTCGGATCGAATCCCCCCCCCCTTTTTGACCAAAGGGGGCTTTCAGGCCCGCGTGTCATGACGGTTCGAATCAGCTTCCAGCTATCAAAGTAGGTAGGGTTGCCAACGGCAACCCAACACTTTCAAACCCTTCGCGTTCTTCGCGTCATCGCGGTTCAATCCCCCGGCGGCATGGGCATGATGCCGCAGCCCTGAGACGCCGACCGGCGCGGGACGCCGCCCCTGGTGCCCCGCGCGATCAACCCGCCGCCAGCGCCGCCACCCGCCTCCGCGGCCGACCGATCAGCCGCGGCACCACCACCTCCCAGCGCGTGCAACGCAGCTTGCCGCGAAATTGCGGCTCGCTGTCCTCGGCCTCGCGACGGATGATGGCGACGACCTCGCAGACCGGATCGACCAGCCCCAGCCGGAAGGCGCGTGCGGTCCGTCCGACCACCTGACCGTCGGCGCGACGCAGCAGATAACGCTCCCCCTCCGGGACCAGGAGCAGACGCTCGCCCGGCGCGATCGCGGCGATCGCGGCATGGATCGGTGCCGTTGCGGGCTGGCGCCCCGGATAGCCAAGGTCGATCTCCTGCAACCCCAGCGGCTGATAACACACCTCCAGCTCGGGGGCGTGCGCGAGCCGCACCTGGCGCTCGAACACCCCCTCGCCGAGCGCATCGAGACAGGGGTTCCCCGCGCCGATGGCGCACAGCGTCAGGGTCTCGCGGGCACGGGTCATGCCGACGTAATAGAGTCGGCGCATCTCATCGATCGCCTCGGGCGCCGCGCGCCAATCACCGTCGAGCAGCACCAGATGGCGGAACTCCAACCCCTTGGCCGCGTGCACCGTGCCGAGGAAGAGCCCGGGGCGCGGTTGCTGGCGGATCTCGCGGGCATGATCGTAGAGCCAGTCGATCAGCGTCGCCGGTGCGAGCTGGCAATCGCCGAGCTCGCCGGCCAGCGCCACCAACGCCTCGGCAAAGAAGCGCCGCCAGCGCGGATCGAGCACCAGCGTCGCGATCCGCGCCCGTACTGCGGCGGCATCGAGCACCTGCTCGCGAGGCAAAGCGCGCAGCGCGTCGATCACCCGCAGGAAGCCGCGCTCGCGGGTCAGCGGCAGCGCCCGCCCCTGTTCGGCAGCGAGGTGATAGGGCACCCCGGCGCGCTCGCACCAGGCCTGCAGCGGGCGCAGATGGCGATGGCTGCGCGCCAGCACCGCACAGCCCTGCCACTCGCCCTCGCCCTCGAGCGCGAGCAGCCGGCGCAGCTCGCCGAGCGCGGCCTGGGCCTGCTGGTTACCGCTGGCGCGGTCGTGCTCGGGCAGACGCAGACAACACACCCGCCCCGCCGCCACGGGGTCGAGCCCCGCCCAGCGCCCGCCCGACGGCGCCTGTTCGCGCGCGGCATCGACCCGCACCGGGTGCGCCTCCTTGAGCCTGTCGGGATTGGTCGCGATCAGCCGGTTGGCGGCGGCGACGATGGCGCCGCTGGAGCGATAGTTCTCCACCAGATAGGCGATCTCGGCGTCGTACTCCTCGCGATAGCGCTCGATGTGGCGGTTGTTGCCACCACGCCAGGCATAGATGTTCTGGTCGTCGTCGCCGACGGCGAGGATGCACAGCCCGGCGTCCTGCTCGCCCTCGGCGCGCCGCCGCGCCAGCGCACTGACCAGACGGTACTGACGGTCGTCGATGTCCTGGTATTCGTCGACCAGGATGTAGCGATAACCGCGCAGCAGCTGCTCGCGCAGATCGTCCTCGCCGTCGACCTCGACCGCGCCCTCGAGCAACGCCGCGGCGCGGTCGAGCACCTCGCCCAGGCAGGCCTCGTCGACGCTGTCGCGCCGCTCGAAGCTGGTGCCGGTCAGGCGCATCGCCATGGCGTGATAGGTCAGCACCGTCAGCCCCCAGGCATCGCGCCCGACCAGGTCGAACAGACGCCGGCGGATCTCGTTGGCGGCGTGACGGTTGAAGGTGAGCGCGATGACGCTCGCCGCCGGCACCCGCAACACCCGCAGCAGATAGGCAATGCGGTGCACCACCACCCGGGTCTTGCCCGAGCCCGGCCCGGCGAGCACCAGCCGGTTGCGATCGTCGTGGGCGGTGACGATACCGCGCTGGATCGCGTTGAGCGGCTCGACGATCGCCTGCCACGACGCCTCGCTGGTGGCCAACTTCAACACCTCGGCCTTGCCGGCGAAGTAGCGACGCTGGAAGGCCTGGCGGGACTGGCTGAAATAGTCGGCCAGCAGCGTCCGCGCCGCCTCCATGCCGCTGTCGAGGGCGCGCTCGGCATACTCGCGCATGGCATGGATCTGGAAGCGGCGCTCGCGGTAATGGGCATCGAGCCGATCGTAGTCCTTGCGCTGGTAGCCATCGGTGCGCTCGGATGCGAGTTCGATGGTCATCGCCCGACGCATCACCGTCATGCCGTGATTGAGCGCCAGCACCTCTTGCTGATGGAGATAGAGCAACACGTGTTCGATGGCCGCGCGGCGCTGCTCCGGGCACAGGGTGGCAGCAAGCACCGCATCGCCCTCGATGCAGCCGAGCAGCTCACCGAAGGTGGTGCTGACCAAGACGTCCTTGCGCCGGACCCCCTCGGGGACCCGCGCGATGAGGAAACGCAACAAGGTCGCCGCGAGCGCGCGCCGGCGCTCGCCGAAGGCGTGAATCCGCGTCCAGCCCCAGCGCCCGCGCAACCGCAATCGGAGATGGTCGCGGCTGAAGGCATCCAGCTCGAAGGCGCCGGGCTGGCGACTGTCGCCATCGCGATCCTGCGCGAGCCCGCGCAACAGCCGCAGCACCCGTGGCGGGCTGAGCCCGTGCTGCCCGGTCTCCTCGCGCAGTCGCGCGGTGAGCCGGGGCAGATTGAGGTCCTGCCACTCGCCCTGGTCGGCATCCGGGGCAAGCTCCGGCAACAGCGCGAACAGCGCCTGTTCGAGCGCGAGACAGCGCTCCAGGCGCCCCTTCGCCGCACCACTGACGCCATGACGCAGATACAGCGTGAGCTGGGTGTCGTTGTCCACCAGCCCGAGCTGTTCGAGCTGGCGCAGCACCCCGGTCACCTCCTCACCGCTGGTCCCGGTCGCCCGCGCCAGGGCGTCGGTGTCGATCCGCGCATCGGCCGCGGCGGCGTAGAGACAGTCGAGCACGGTGTCGAAGATCGCGCGCTGGCGGCGCGGCAATCCCGCCCGGTCGAGACGGGCGGCGGCGCGCGCGCGATCCGGCTCGTGCAGCCGCGCGGGGAAGAGGCGGGTCTCGTTGACATCGCGCTCGAGCAGCGCGGCGCGCTCCAGCCAGGCGAGCGCGGTCACCACCTTTATCTCGGCGTGATCGGCATCGGCGTCGAACCCGGCATCGAGCGCGGCGTGCTGGAGGATCTCGCCGCTGCTGACCACCAGTTCGGCGGCATCGCCACGCCGCCCGTGGATCTGGCGCAGCGCACGGAGGATCTGCTGGATGTCGCGCAGACTCAGCTGGGTGCGGGCAGCGAGCCCGAACTGGGTCTCGATGTCCTGCGGATCGTAGAGCAGCACGCAGCGCGCCGGTTGCTGGTCGCGCCCGGCACGTCCGGCCTCCTGCAGATAGTTCTCCAGCGAGCCGGGGATGTCGGCGTGCACCACCAGCCGCACATCGGGCTTGTCGACCCCCATGCCGAAGGCGTTGGTGGCGACGATCACCCGCAGCGCGCCGCGCTTGAAGGCGTCCTGAATGTCCTTCTTGGCGTTCGGCGCCAGCCCGGCGTGGAAGTGCCGACAGTCCCAATCCTGCCCGCTGAGGAACTCGGCCAGTTCCTCGGCATGGCGCCGACTGGCGGCGAACACCACGGCGCCGCCGGGTGAGTCGGATTCGGGAAAGGTCTCGGTGAGCAGCTGATGGATGCGCACCGGCTTCTCGGCGGCGCCCACCGGCAGCACCCCGTAGTCGAGATTGGCGCGTCGGGGCGTGCCGATCAGGTCGCGGAAGCCGATCCCCAGCACCTCGGTGAAATGGGCGCGGATGTCCTCCAGCACATCGGGCTTGGCGGTGGCGGTGAAACAACCGATCGGCGCCACCGGCGCATCGTCGCCGCCGAAGCGGCGGATGAAACGCGCGACATAGAGATAGTCGGGCCGGAAGTCGTTGCCCCACTTCGACAGACAGTGCGCCTCGTCGAAGATCCAGGCACCGACCTCGCGCTGGGCGATGGCGGCGCGGAAGGCGCGGTTGCGGAACTGCTCGGGCGAGACCAGCAGGAGTCCGACCGCGCCGCGCCGGATGCGATCGAGCACGTCGGCACGCTCGGGCAGGGTCAGCAAGCCGTTGAGCGTCGCCGCGCAGTGCAGGTTGTGCGCCAGCAGCCCGTCGACCTGATCCTTCATCAACGACTGCAACGGCGAGACGATCACCGTCAGCGCGCCGTTGCGCTGATAGCGGTTGAGCGCCGGGAGCTGGTAGCAGAGCGACTTGCCGCCACCGGTGGGCAACACCGCCAGCAGCGACTCGCCGCGCATCCCACCGAGCACCAGATCGTGTTGCAGGCTGCCGCCCTCGGGCTCGCGGCGGAAATCCTCGAAACCGAAATAGCGCCGGAGCTGAGTCCTCGGGTCGTGGACCTGCGCGCAATAGGCGCAGGCGGGATCGCCACAGGGGGTGTCGCGCAGCCGCGCGATCAGCTCGGCGGTGACGGGGAACTGATGGCGCACCCAGGGCGCAAGCACCGCCTCGCCCGCACCCGCCAGCAGCCAGGACAGCGCATAGGCCAGCGACCAGCGCCGCTCGGTGTCGATGACCAACCCGGCGAGCAGTGTCTCCAGCGCGGCGGGACAGACCCGGACACCCGCTTCTGTCGTCTCGTCGACGAGCAACCCGCGCAGCGTCCCGACCAACCACTCCGCCGCGTGTGGCGCGTGCCCGGTCAGGCCGACGAACCAGGCGCCGAGCCCACTATCGATGCGCTCGGTGAGCAGGGTCTGATAGCAGTCGAGCAACTCGGGGTAGCGCGCGCCCAGCGCGGCGAGGGCCTCGGTCTCGGCGTCGAACAGGGCCGCGGTCGCGCGACAGTCGGCCAGCGGCGAGTTACGGCTCGCCGCAACGGCCTTGTAGTCCTTGACCAACTGGTGATAGGGGTCCTGGGGGAAGGCCAGCGGCGAGAGCCTGAGGGTATCGATCACCGGCAGGCGCAACAGCCTCAGATCGGGGGCGGCGGCACGCAACAGCGGCAGGTCGTGGTCGAGGACATTGTGACCGAGCACGCAGTCGGCCCCTTCGGCTAGGGCATCGAGGCGCCGCAGCGCGGCATCGAGCCCGCCGTCGGTGTCGAGCTCCAGCGTCTCGCCGGCCCCCTGGCGCAGCGCACCGATCTTGAAGATCCGGGCAGGCGCCTCGTCGCCTGCGGGAACCACCTCGAGGTCGACGATCAACCCATCCACCGAACGCCCAGCTCCTGCTCGAATCCTGCATCCTCGACCGCCAACCACCGGGCGCGCCGCAAACCGTGGACGTTAGACGCAGATCGCGACCGATGCAAGGTCAGTCGCCAGAAGATTGAACCGCGATGACGCGAAGGTTTTTTTGTAGGGTGGGCAAAGCGCAGCGTGCCCACCAGCCACCAGCCACCAGCCACCAGCCACCAGCCACCAGCCACCAGCCGATCGAACCGCGATGACGCGAAGGACGCAAAGGGCTTGAAAGCCCCCTTTGGTCAAAGGGGGTTGGGGGGATTCGATCCGAAGAGATTGCGATCAACCCGGGCTTGACGTCCCGTCCGCGCACCGCTCAGTCGACGAGCTGGGAACGCCCGTGGACGTGTCACCCGGCATCGGCGCGCCATCATCGGGCAACGGCGCCGGTGTTGGGTTGCCGACGGCAACCCAAACTACAAGCTGGCGGCGGGGCGCGGGACGCCATCCTGGAACAACGGTGCCTTTGTCCACCTTGCGAAATCCCTTCGCGTCCTTCGCGTCATCGCGGTTCGATCCCCCGGCGGCTGGCGCACGGTGGGCACGCTGCGCTTTGCCCACCCTACGATCGTTGCACACCCTTCGCGTCATCGCGGTTCACTTCCCTGTCGATCGCTCAGCGCAAACGCTTAACCATCGAAATAAATCGATACAAATCAGCTAAAAGATCGATTTTTTAAGGAGGGATGACCGACCTACCCTGAGTACATCGCCCATGGATTGCTCAGTCGGGAGGATTCGGTATGACGCTCACGCTCTCCACCCTCGCCGCCCTGCTCGCGCCCACCGTGCTCTGGACCGCCGGGGCGCTGCCCGGCCTGCGCGCGCGGGAGGCCGGACCCGGGATGGCCCGGCTCTCCGGGCTGGCGGCCTGGACGGCCTTCGCGCTGGCGCTGGTCGCGCTCATCGGGCACGGCTTCGGCCCGGCGCAGTCGATCACCCTGTTGTCACTGCCGGTGCCGCTGTTCGGCAGCCTCGGGCTCGGGGTCTATCTCGACGGGGTGACCGCGATCATGCTCTGTCTGGTGTCGCTGGTCGGCGCCGTGGTCACCCGCTATGCGCGCAACTACATGGCCGGCGACCACGGCGAGGGGCGTTTCCACCAATGGTTGCTGCTGACCCTGGCTGCGATCCTCACCCTGATCGTCGCCGGCAACCTGCTGCTGTTCGCGCTCGCCTGGATCGCCACCAGCCTGAGCCTGCACCGCCTGCTGCTGTTCTACCCGGAGCGGCCCGGCGCGCAGCTCGCCGCGCACAAGAAGTTCGTCTTCAGCCGTATCGGTGATGTCAGCCTGTTGATCGCGGTGGTGCTGATCGGCGCCGAGCTGCACACCCTGGAGTTCGCCGGGCTGCACGCGGCCATGGCGGGGCATCTCGGACCGCTGTCGGCGCCCTTGCAGTGGGCGGCCTGGCTGGTGGTGCTGAGCGCGGTGCTCAAGTGCGCCCAGTTCCCCTTCCACGGCTGGTTGTTGCAGGTGATGGAGGCGCCGACCCCGGTCTCGGCGCTGCTCCATGCCGGGATCGTCAATGCCGGTGCCTTCCTGGTGATCCGCATGAGCCCGATCATGTCCTTCTCGGGAGCGGCGCTCGATGCCCTCGCGCTGATCGGGCTCGTCACCCTGGTGATCGCCTCACTGGTGATGCTCACTCAGACCAGCATCAAGGTCTCGCTGGCCTGGTCGACCTCGGCGCAGATGGGTTTCATGCTGCTCGAGGCCGGGCTCGGGCTCTACAGCCTGGCGCTGCTGCACCTGGTCGCCCACTCGCTCTACAAGGCGCACGCCTTCCTCGCCTCGGGCAGCAGCGTCGACGGCTTCCGCGCCCCCACGCCGCAGCTCGCCCAGGCTCCGCTCGCGCCCTGGCAGTGGCTGGTCGCCTTCCAGGGGGCGCTGCTGATGGCGCTGCTCGCCGCGCTGGCCTTCGGCATCGATCCAGGCCACCAACCGGCGCTGCTCGTCGCCGGGGCGATCGTCACCGTCGCCGTCGCCCAACTGCTGCTGCAGGCGCTGCGCCTCGGCGCCGAGGCCGCGCTGCTGCCGCGCGCGACCCTGATCGGCGCCCTGGTCTGCGTCGGCTACTTCGGGCTGCACCGACTGTTCGAGCTGGCCGTCGCCGACGATCTGGTGGCACTGCCGGTCGCCGCCGCGCGGCTCGGCACCCTCACCGCGCTGGCGATCGTCGCCGTCTTCGTCGGCCTGCTGTTGCTCCAGCATCTGTTCACCCGGCTGCACGGACCGCTGCGCCAGGCGATCCAGGTCCATCTCTACAACGGACTCTATGTCGACATCCTGGTGACCCGGCTGATCACCCGACTGTGGCCGCCGCGTCCGGCGACCGTCACGGCCTGATGGAGGGATCTCCGATGAAGCCCAATGACCTGCACACCCCGGAGCCACGCATGGCCGGCCAACTGCCACTCGATGCCGAGACACCCGGTCCCGGCGAGCACGACCTGATCGAGGCGATCGAGACGGCCTGTGCGCGCATCGCCCCGGTGTGGCCGCTCGACCGCTTCGTCGCGGTCAACCCCTTCCACGGCCTGCGCGCACTCGACTTCGACCACGCCGGGGATCTGCTGCGACGCATCGCCGGGGTGCGGATGTACATGCCGCGCGGCTATTTCCGCGAGCGGCTCGCGCGCGGCGAGATCGGCGAACGGGACCTCGTCGAGGCCGCCGCACGCTGTGCCAGCACGCTCCCCCCCGAGCAGCTGCGTGCCGCGCTCGACCGGGAGCGCGCGCCACGCACCGGGGTGCCGCTGATCACTGCGCTGGTCGACGAGCTCGACGCCGACGACTGGTCGGAATTCGTGATCGATCGCATCAGCCATCACTGCGCGGCCTATTTCGACATGGGTCAGGCGACCTGGCAGCACCCCTGGTCGGGGATGCGGCTCTACGACGCCTGGCGCGCCTTCGCCGCGCTCGACTACAGCGCCGACATGATGGGCCAAGGCGGCATCCGCGCCCGGGTGCGCGCCCTGCCCGAGGCGCCGCGCGCCTGTATCGGCGCGGCCCTGGGACGGCTCGGCATCCCCCAGGCGGCCTGGGCCGACTATCTCCATGCCGCGCTGCTCGATGTCGGCGGCTGGGCGGCCTGGACCCGGCTGCTGCGCTGGGAGGCCGAACTCGAGGGCGGCAGCGACGACCACATCGAGGCGCTGCTCGCCATCCGGTTGGCCTGGGAGGTCCTGGTCTACGAGCACAAGGCCAGCCCCGGTCTCACCGCCCGCTGGCACGCGCTCTGCGCCGAACTCGAACGACGCGCCGGCGACCCCGACGCGCCCGACCCCGAGGACGCCATCGACCGGGTGCTGTTGTGCGCCCAGGAGCTGGCCTATCAACGCGGTCTGATCGCGCGACTGCGCGCACACCGCCACAGCGCGCCCGCCACCCGCCCGCCGCTCCAGGCCGCCTTCTGCATCGACGTGCGTTCCGAGGTGATCCGCCGCGCGCTGGAGACCGTCTGCCCCCGGGTCCAGACCCTCGGCTTCGCCGGTTTCTTCGGCGCCCCCATCGCCCACCAGCCGTTCGGTGCCGACCACCCACGCCCGCAGCTCCCGGTGCTGCTCGCGCCGCGCTATCGGGTCTGCTCCGAGCTGCACGAGGCCGAACCCGAGGAGCAGGCCGAGGCGCTGGCCGCCCAGCACCGACGGCTCGGCATCGGCAAGGCATGGAAGACCTTCAAGATGGGCGCGGCCTCGTGCTTCTCCTTCGTCGAGGCCGCCGGCTTCTGGCTCTACGTGCCCAAGCTCATCGGCGACAGCCTCGGCTGGAGCCGCCCGGTGCCGGCCCCGGACGATCCCAGGCTCGACCCCGAGCAGGCCGCGCGCCTCGCCCCCAGCCTCGCGCCCTGCGGCCACCCTCATGCCGATCACGCACTCGGCATCCCCGAGGCCGAGCGTGTCGCGCTCGCCGAGGGCATCCTCCGCGGCATGTCGCTGACCGCGGGCTTCGCCCGGCTGGTGCTGCTGGTCGGACACGGCAGCAGCAGCGTCAACAACCCCCATGCCACCGGGCTCGACTGCGGCGCCTGCGGCGGCCAGAGCGGCGAGACCAACGCCCGCGTGGTCGCCGCGCTGCTCAACGCCGCGGAGGTCCGCGCGGGACTCGCCGCGCGCGGTATCGCGATCCCGCAGGACACCTGGTTCCTGCCCGCGCTCCACGACACCACCACCGACCGGATCCGGCTGTTCGACCACCAGCACCTCCCCGCCGACTCTGCCGAAGAGCTGGCCGAACTCGGCAGCCGACTCGATCAGGCCGGCGAGCTGACCCGGCTGCAGCGCGCCACGCTGCTCGGACTCGGTGGACGCGAGGGCCGGGCGCTGACCAGGCGGGTCGAGCACCGCGCCCGCGACTGGTCGCAGGTGCGCCCGGAGTGGGGGCTGGCCGGCAACGCCTGCTTCATCGCCGCGCCACGCACGCGCACCCAGGGTCTCGACCTCGGTGGCCGCGCCTTCCTCCACGACTACGACTGGCGCGCCGATCACGGCTTCGCGACCCTGGAGCTGATCATGACCGCGCCGATGGTGGTCGCCAGCTGGATCAACCTCCAGTACTACGCCTCCTGCGTCGACAACCGCCGTTTCGGCAGTGGCAACAAGGTGCTGCACAACGTCGTCGGCGGCGCCATCGGCGTGATCGAGGGCAACGGCGGCGACCTACGGGTGGGGCTGCCGCTGCAGTCGTTGCACGACGGTCGGCGCTGGATCCACGAGCCGATCCGGTTGAGCGTGTTCATCGAGGCGCCGCAGAGCGAGATCGATGCGGTGATCGCGCGCCACGACTTGGTGCGCGAGCTGGTCGAGCACGGCTGGCTGCACCTGTTCCGCATCGAGTCGAGCGGCGACTGCGCCCGACGGACGGAGGACGGGGACTGGTGCACGGTCGAGTCGCACTGAGCACGCCCAGCGCGGCGCACTGGACCCCGGCGGATCTCGCCGGGGTGGTCGCGGGACACTGGCTCGGCCCGATGCCCGCCGCGCGACCGCTCGCCGGGTTCGGCATCGACGGACGGCGACTGCGCCCGGGCGAGGTGTTCGTCGCCATCGACGGGGTACGACACGACGGCCACGACTTTCTTGCCCAGGCCGCCGGCGCGGGGGCCGCGCTCGCCATCGTCGAGCGCGCCCCGCCCGACCCGCCGCCGGGACTGGCGCTGCTCGCGGTCGACTCCACCCTCGGAGCGCTGCACCGACTGGCCATGGCCCAGCGCGCGCGCCTGCGCGCCGCCGGTTGCCGGGTGATCAGCGTCTCCGGCTCGAACGGCAAGAGCACCACCCGACACCTGATCCACCAGCTGCTGAGCGCCGGTGGCCTGACCGGCACCCAGAGCCCGCGCAGCTTCAACAACCACATCGGGGTGCCGCTGACCCTGCTCGCGGCACGCCCCGGAGACGACTTCGTCGCCTGCGAGATCGGCACCAACCACCCCGGCGAGATCGCCGCGCTCGGCGCACTCGTCCAGCCCGATCTCGCGGTGATCACCAGCATCGGCGAGGAACATCTAGCCTTCCTCGGTGATCTGGCCGGCGTCGCGCGCGAGGAGTTCGCGCTGCTCGACCAGCTCGCCCCGGACGCCCTGGCGCTGCTCCCGGCGCCCCCCTGGCTGGCGATCGAGCCACCGGCCTGTCGCAACCAGATCGCGCGCTTCGCCCCCGAAGCGGGGCTGGTCGCAGCGGCGCTGCCTGGTGTCCACAACCAGCTCAATGCCGCGGCGGCGGTCGCCGTCGCACGGCGTCTGGGGATCGCCGAGTCCTGCATCCGCGTTGCGCTCGATACCGCCCAGCCGCTACCCGGGCGCAGCCGGATCCTGTTCGCCGCAACCCCCGACCGGCCGACCCTGATCGACGACAGCTACAACGCCAACCCCGACTCGATGCGCGCCGCGCTCGCGCTGCTGCGCACCTGCCCCGCCCCACGCCTCGCCGTGCTCGGCGACATGCACGAGCTGGGCGCGCACGCGCCCACCGCCCATCGCGAGATCGCCGCCCTCGCCGCCGCCAGCGCCGAGCGCTGCATCCTCATCGGCCCCGGCTTCGCCGCCACCGCCGCACCCACACCACCAGCCCAGGTCGAGCATCATTGCAGTCAACCGCCGGCACTGGCGGCACGGATCCTCGCCGACACCGATCCAGCGACCTGCATCCTCGTCAAGGGATCACGCGCGATGGCGCTGGACCGGCTGGTCGAGGAGCTGAGTCAGCGCATTGCTTTCCCTGCCAGCGACTGACCATCCCACCCTCGCCGACAGTCAGACGGACCCGTCTCCCGGCCCCTTTCGATCACGTCCAGACAGAAAAAAACCGCCCAGGGGCGGCGCACAAGCAGGGAGTGTTCACGGATAGACCTGCCATCTCTGACCTCTGGTTTGGACCACCGAGCAACGCGCGCTGCGCGAGCAGGTCGTGTCCTAACCCCCTTTAGATCAGGTCTCTGGTTCGGACTCGGGGATGGATTGGGTCTGGGAAGTGCTCCCGCTGTCTTAATCCCCTTTAGATCGGGTCTCTGGTTCGGACACTCTTCACCTCCCGCGATGGGCGAGCGCGCCCGTCTTAATCCCCTTTAGATCGGGTCTCTGGTTCGGACTGCCAGTTGCCAGAAAGGCTTTCCAAACAAGCACCTGCAAGGGTGGTTCGCAAAAATTCCGGCAACCGGAAAGTTGACGTGCACGCGTGGCTCTCCGGGGGCTGCGCCAAGGGTCCGAGGGACTCAAGGTAAGCGACCCGATGCCCGCTGTCCACCGCCCCACTCAAGACTCGATCTCGAGCAGTCGGCGCGAAGCCTCGCGGACCAGCTCGGGCAGGTCGGTCGCCGGCACCGGGTAGCCGACGTGATAGCCCTGGATGGAGTCGCAGCCCTGGGCATGGAGATAATCGAACACATCCTGCGTCTCCACGCCCTCGGCGCAGACGGTCAGGCCGAGGTTGTGGCCGAGTTCGATGCTGGCACGGATGATCACCCGCGCCTCTGGCTGGTCGATGCAGTCGACCACGAAGGAGCGATCGATCTTGAGTTCGCAGAAGGGCATGCGATAGAGCTGCACCAGCGACGAGTAACCGGTGCCGAAGTCGTCGCAGGAGAGATTGAAGCCCTTGAGCCGCAACCGCGTGAGGATGTCCATGGCGCGCTCCGAGTCGCGCATCGCCCCGGACTCGGTGACCTCCAGGGTGAACCATTCGGGCGAGGCGCCGGCGCGCTCCACCAAGGCCGCGAGGCGGTCGGGATAGTCGAGGTCCTGGATCACCGCCGGGGCGATATTGACCGCGACCGACAGGTGCCGCCCCTCGGCCCGCCACTGCACCAGCTGGCGGGCGCTCTGCTCGACCATGGTCCAGGTCAGCGGCAGGATCATCCCGGTCGATTCGGCCAGCGGGATGAACTGCGCCGGCTCGATCAGACCATGCTGCGGATGCTGCCAGCGCGCCAGCGCCTCGGCCTCGCAGATGGCCGGGCCACCGGGATGCACCAGACAGGCCTTGGGCTGGAAGAAAGGCAGGATGTCGCCTTGATCGAGCGCTTCGCGCAGATCCGCCGCGCCGGGCTTGAATGTCCGCACGCCGATGGGCGCGATCAGGTTTTCGAGATCCTGGATGGAGAACGGCTTCCTGAGCGAGCCGAGCATCCGCAGCCCGTGGGTCTGGCCGATGCGCATCGCCGAGCTGACCACGCGGGTGTCGAAGCCGCTGATGACGACGATCGGCGCCGCGCAGCCCTGGTCGGCGAGATAACGCAGGATCTCCACCCCGTCGCCACCGGGGAACTGCAGATCGAGGGTGATCAGGGTCGGATCGATCGCCGTGAACACCGTCTCGAAGTCATCGCGAGACATCACCACCTGGACCTCGTAACCCAGGTCCTCGGCGACGTCGCGAATGAGATCACACACCCCGGGGGTGTCATCGACGACGAGAAGTCGCTCGCTATGCCTCATCAAGCATCATCCTTCGCTGAATTGACCGATTCGACAATGGCGCCGCCCTCCGGGTCGAGCAGCGTGCTCAGCACCTCGGCGAGCTTGCGCTCCGAGAACGGCTTGGAGATGAAGGGGTACGCGCCGAGTGCGCCGGCCAGATGGTCGCGAGGATGCCCCGAGGTCAGCAGCACCGGCAACGTCGGACGCAGGGCGCACGCCTGCTCGGCCAGCTCGGGACCGGAGAGACCGCCGGGCATGACGACGTCGGAGAACAGCAGCGCGATCTCGGGGTTAGCACGCAGCAACGCCAGGCCTTGCTCGCCATCCTCGGCGCTCATCACCCGATAGCCGAGCTCCGCCAACAGCGCGGTATGGGTCTCGCGCACCCGGCGATCGTCCTCGACCAGCAGGATCAGCTCACCCCGGCCATGACGGACGAGCGCCCGCCGGGCACCAGCACGCCAGGCCCCACTCTCCTGATCGTCGTCGGTGGCCTGTGGCAGATAGATGCGGAAGGTCGCCCCCTGACCGGGCTCGCTGTAGACCTGGAGATCGCCCATCGACTGGCGCACGAAGCCATAGAGCATGCTCAACCCGAGCCCGGTGCCCTGACCGGCGGGCTTGGTGGTGAAAAAGGGTTCGAAGATGCGTCCCTGGATCTCGCGGGGGATACCGGCACCGGTGTCGGTCATGCCGATCATCACGAACTCGCCGGCATTGAGCTGGGGATGGGTGGCGGCATAACGTGCGTCGAGTTCGATGTTGTCGGTCTCGATCAGCAAGCGTCCGCCCTCGGGCATGGCATCGCGGGCATTGATCGCCAGGTTGAGCAGGGCCGATTCGAGCTGCACGGGGTCGACCATCACCGGCGCGATCCGCTCGCACAGCCGCAGCTCCACCTCGATCTGCGAGCTGAGGGTGCGCCGCAGCAGGTCGGTCATCCCCGAGACCAGCGTATTGACGTTGGTGAGCCGGGGCGCAAGCGGCTGACGACGAGCGAAGGCGAGCAACTGCCGGGTCAGCTCGGCGCCCCTGGCCGTCGCCTCCAGGGCGTTGCGCACGTTGGTGCGAACCCGGTCGTTATCGCGTACCCGGCGCTCGACCAGTTGCAGATTGCCCATCACCACTGCCAGCAGGTTGTTGAAGTCGTGCGCGATGCCACCGGTGAGCTGACCGATCGCCTCGAGCTTCTGCACCTGACGCAACTCGTCCTCGGTGCGTTTCTTGTCGGTGACATCGTTCATCACCGCCAGGGCGCGCACCAGCCGCCCCTCGGCGTCGACCTCGGCGATCGCCGAGAGCTCGATCTCCAGCGGCGTGCCGTCGCGACGCACGAGGGTATAGGCCACCCCCTCGCAACTGCCCTGACGCACCAGCATCGGCAATGCCTGCTGGGTGTAGAAATGGCGTGACGCCGCGGTGAGGAACTCGACCACCGGACGACCGATGACCGCCTCGCGGGTATAACCGAGCTTGCGCAACCAGTAATCGCTGACCGCCACCAGCCGACCCTCGGCATCGATCGAGCTGAGCATCACCGGGGTGTCGTTATAGAGTGAGCGATAGCGTTCGCGACTCTCGCGCAACGCCTCCTCGGCACGGATGCGCTCGGTGACGTCGGTGAGGATACCGACGAAATGGACCAACTCGCCGTCGTTGTCAAAGACCGGTGCGAGCGAGATCTGGTTCCAGAACAGGCTGCCGTCCTTGCGATAGTTACGCAGCAACACCGTGACCGGCTGCCGCCCGCCGAGCGCCTCCCGGAGCGTCTCCACACCGGGCTGATCCGAGTCGCCGGCCTGCAACAGTCGGCAGTTATGACCGACGACCTCGCTGGCGCGATAGCCGGTGATGCGCTCGAACTCGGGATTGACATAGACCAGCGGGTTGTCGGCGCGGCGCGCATCGGTGATGAGGATGCCGCAACTGGCCGCCTCGATCGCGCGGTCGCGCAGATTGAGCGCGGCCTCGGCCAGCTTGCGCGGGGTGATGACCTCGGTGAACATGATGATCCCGCCGACCGACTCGCCGTCGAACCAGGGGTGGATCTCCCAGCGCACCCAATCGACCGTACCGTCGGCCCGGGTGAATGGGTCCTCCTCGTAACGCTCGATCTGCCCCTTCAGACAACGCTGATGGATGGCGCGCCAGCGCTCCGGGATCTCGGGGAAGATGTCGTAATGGCAGTGGCCGAGCAACGCCCGATCACCGAGCCCGTAATCGATGCGCCAGCGCTCGCTGCACAGCAGATAACGCATCTCGCGATCGAACATCGCCACCGCCGCCGGGGTATGACGGACGAAGGTCTGCAGCCGCGCGCGCTCCATGCGCAACGCCTGCGCGGCATCATGGCGCACCGAGACATCCCGCACCACGCAGATCGACAGCCGCAGACCGGCCGCGTGCATGGCGCTGCGCGAGACCTCGAGCGGGATCTCGCTGCCGTCGTCCCGACGCCCCCGCATCTCGCACGAGAGATCGACATCGTCCAGGGCCAGCCCGGGGATCAGCGTCTGGACATCGTGATCGACCATGGCGCTCGCCGCGCGCCCGAAGATCTGCGCCGCGGCCGGGTTCGCCGAACGCACCCGACCCTCGGCATCGACGGTGATGATGCCCTCGGCGACGTGCTCGGTGATACCGCGCAGCAGCTCGCGCTCGCGCATGATCCGGCGCGCCATCGGGCGGAAGCTGAAATGCCAGATCCCGATCAGACACAGCAGCAGCGAGAGAAACAGCGCCACGCCGAACCAACGGACCGCGCGGACGCCATCACTCACCTCTCGCTCGAACTGCTTGGTGAGCGCCTCGAGCCCGAGCACCACCTCATTGCGCAACGCCCACAGCTCCGGGAGCACGCCCCCCGTGCCGCCGCGCTCGCCGAGACCGGATGCCAGCGCCTCGCGCACCCGGGCAAGATAACGCACCATGGCGTCATCGAGCCGATAGGGCAGCTCGTGATAGATGGCCTCCACCGCGTGACTCTCCGCGCGCGCCAGCCGCAACTCGGCGGAGCCGTCGATCAACGCGCGATGCACCCGCTCGAGCTGGGCCAGATTGGCCGCGAGTTCATCGTGCAGGCGTTTCACCTGCCCCGGCTCCTCGGTCAGCGGCAGCCGGGTCATCAGGGCATCCACCCGGGTCACCAGCATCCGCTGCCGCCCCGAGAGATTGACCACCCGGCTCGCCCCCTCGAGTTCGCGCAAGCCCTCGGAGAGGACGAGAAAGCTTGCGCTCAGCAACAGCGCGATGATCGTCAGGCTGGCGATCAGATAACCACGCAGGGCGAAGACCTCACCGACACCGACCGCCCTCGGCAGCAAGACACGTCCACCGGTACGACCACCGGCGACCGTGAACGCACTGTCAGCTCGATCAGGCATCGCCCCCTGCCCCTCTGTCATGCTCGTCCCAGATTCATCCGGGCGATATCAATGGATCCCGCCACGCATCTGACGCAACTCCAACAGATCCATGGTCAGGCGCGCGAGATCGCGCAGGATCAACTGATGCCCGCCGGACATCCCCGGGCGGGGCGTGGCGTCGATCACGCACAGGGTGCCGAGCGCGAAGCCGTCGGCGGTGAGCAAGGGCGCCCCGGCATAGAAACGGATGTGCGGCGGCCCAGTCACCAGCGGGTTGTCGCAAAAGCGCGGGTCGCGCGTGGCATCGGGCACCACCATCACCTCGGTGCCCCGGATGGCGTGCGCGCAGAAGGCCCATTCGCGCGGGGTCTCACGCCCGGCCAGCCCGCAGGCCGACTTGAACCACTGTCGATCCCGATCCACCAGCGAGATCAGCGCGATCGGCGCCGAGAACAGAAAGGCCGCGACCCGCGTCAACCGGTCGAACCCTTCCTCGGGCGGCGTATCGAGCAGACCGTAGCGCGCGAGCGCGGCCAGACGATCCGCTTCGTTGCTGTCTTCGCTCATAATCCCCCGCTTGACCCCCATGAAGACTCCCGCTCGGCCCAGGCACACGACACGCAGCGACCCTCGGTCAACGGCCTGATGCAACCGTAGCTACAGGGATGGTGGCAGTGGGGGGGGAAGCCAAGCCGGAGGCGATGGGGGGCGGGGGAAGCCTCAGAGCACTGAAAAACCGAAGTGATGAACGAACAGATCGTGCAATCCGGGAACGATGTTGATGAGCGCTTCGGTCGGGATGGTTTCGTCGATCAGGATGGGCAAAGCGCTGAGGGCGGGGGCGCGTGCCCGAGATCCTGACTGTCGGCGACCTGATCGGTCGCCGCTTCCAGGCGCATCGGGTGCGGGAGGGCCACCACACTCGGGGCAGTCATGGGGTCCACACTCAGGGACCTGTAGTGCCAGTCGGGAATGAAGCCCTGGTTGGTGGCCAGAGTCAGTAGAGGACCGAGAGTGCGCGCGTAGGCATTCTGGAGTTGATCGAAGTCCAACAGCGCTTCCAGCGACGGTAGATGCAAATCGGCCAGATAGTCCTCGACCACCTTGCCGAAGCGCGCCTCGCCGAGCGACTGGCGGGCGATCAACAAACCGCGATGCTGCAAGGACACGAAGCCCGGCAGATAGTCAACGCTCGGGAGCCGGTTGGATTTGGCCGAGTTCACCGCAGACGGGGTTGGGATCAGGTTCCAGAGCTGATCGTGAACCACGAACGACCACGGCAGATAGTGATCGAGAGCGAAGCTCGCGGCAGTCAGCGGCTCGCCGGAATAGATGCAGGTCAGCGGGGGATCGGTCTCCTGCTCCAGGATCCCGCGCCAATACTTCGTCTGCTTGGTCAGCGCCTCGCGCTTGGCCGGAGGAAAGAGTTTGTTCGACAGACTCGGCGTGGTTGGATTGCGCCGCTGCATGTAGTGCAGCCAGCGCCACGCCGCCCAGCTCTTGATGATCGACCAGTGTCGCTCCAAATAGGCCACCCAGGCTGGATGCCAGCGTATGGCCGAGCAGTGCTGATAGTCGTCGCTATCGAAGCGGTAGAGTGGACGTGCCGTCTCGAAGTGGGTATTGGTGATCGCGGGCATGGCGCGCTCGAACACCATCCAGGCACCGCGATCGACGCCCTGCAAGTGCGGTTCAAGGAAGGGAGCCAGCAGACGATAGGGGACGAACTCCATCAGCCGCCCGGCGTCCTTGAGCGAAGCCGCTTCCAAGGCTGCACGCAGTGCCTTGTGATCCACAACGCTGTGATTGGCGCGACCCAAGTCCAGCTCTAGCCCATCGAGCTTCTGCGCGATCGTATCCTGAGCGCCGAACGACAGCTTGAAGAAGGTGTGCGGATACCACGCGATCACCAGCATCTCGACGGTGAGTTCATCGTATGTATAAGGCCGTTCGGCGTCGAAGCGGTGACGCTTGAGCAGATCCAGAAGCGCGAGGAAGAAAACGAACTTGTAAGAGTTCGTGGTGTGCCGGAACAATGCCGAGAGCGCGCTGATGTTGAGTTCGGGTGCGGGAGGTAGCGAGTTGTTCCCGATCGGATCGATCATGCTTCGGCGTACCCTATCGACCTGAGCAGCGCATCGATGCAGGCGTTCGATGAGCGCCAAGTCTCTTCCATCATGGCCAGCTGGTCACCTTCCAGGTTGGCGAAACCCAAACGAGGGGCAATGTCCCCAGCATCCCATCATCCAGAAGGGCCAGCGTCAAGGTCTCGACATTGAAGCGAGCGGGCCAGCTCGGGAGCATTGGACTCGATCCGGCTTGGGATGTCGTGCTCGACCGAGCGCTCCAGTGTCGGGCACTTTTCTCTCAGAGGGGGCGAACATTCTGGCCTAGAAGGCATTCATCATCAGCCGCTAGCACAGATCCTTGCCGGGGAACGGCTCGGCACCTTGGGCTTCGGTATTGGCCGCTGCGATGAACGGCTCGGCGGTCTCGTCGATGGTCTTGGCAGCCGCCGCGAGAAAGCCGTCGATGCGCTCAAGACCTTCCTGACATCCCAGAAAGCGATGATCCAGCAGGGTATTTTCGATGCTATCGCGGGCGAGTTCTGAGACCTGGGGGTCCAAGGGCGATGGCGATTTCGGGCGGCGTGTAGACGCGTAACTGTAGTGCACCCACAATCCCCGCATGACTCTTGATTACTACAACACCCATGCCAGCGCTTTCTTCGCCGCGACGCACGACGTCGACATGGAGCCGCTCTACGCACGCTTTCTCGCTCATGTCCCGCCGGGCGGGCGACTGCTCGATGCCGGATGCGGCTCTGGCCGTGATACCCGCGCCTTCCTGGAACGCGGCTATACCGTGACCGCTTTCGATGCCTCGCCGACCCTGGCCTCGCTCGCCACCGCCCATTGCGGGATCGATGTCGAGATTCGCCGCTTCCAGGAGGTCGAATGGTCTGCAACCTTCGACGGCATCTGGGCCTGTGCGAGTTTGCTGCATGTGTCGCTGACCGAGCTGCCTGCCGCTTTGCACCGACTCGCGCGATCGCTCAAACCTGCCGGTGTGCTCTATGCCTCGTTCAAGTACGGCACGGGCGAGCATGAGCACAACGGTCGACGATTCACCGATCTCGATGAGGATAGGCTTGCAACACTGGTGTCCGAGACCGAGGAACTGGAGACTGTGGAGGTCTGGACAACGGCCGACCGGCGACCGGGGCGAGAATCCGAGTACTGGCTGAATGCGCTGCTACGACATCCGTAAGGTGTTGAAGTTTGGCGGGACATGATAGGGCCAGACGCAGCAGTCATCCTGAAAATGATATCGACTACCCAATGCAAGCGGTTCTCCACCCCCGGTGTCGGTGCACCGCTTGGCAGCGCTGACGAGCGTCGTGCGCGAGGCGGGTGATGTCGTAGCCGAACTCGCGGCAGATTTGCTCGCCGAGGTAGCACTCGGCCTCGACCATGGCGACGCTGTGCAGTCTTCTCGTCCAGTGAGCTGGAGCAGGCAAAGCGAGGTCGTCGTCGACCCGGCATCGACGCACCTCACAGCACCCATGACCACTGTCGGCCTCCTCGTCGGTCTCGGCGCGCACCTGGCACCTTCACGTCGAGCCGTCTCGAAGTCGTCACTGACTGCTGTGTAGGGTTCAGACGACTGCCTTCGTCGTCGATCCGGGGATGTCAGAGTTGGTGGGCCGTGTAGGATTCGAACCTACGACCAAGGGATTATGAGTCCCCTGCACTAACCGCTGTGCTAACGGCCCGATGGGGTCTGACCCGCCGCGGATGGGCGGGTCGAAAGGATAGCCGATCAGTCGGCGTCGAGGAAGCTGCGCAGGCGTTCCGAGCGGGTCGGGTGGCGCAGCTTGCGCAGGGCCTTGGCCTCGATCTGGCGGATGCGCTCGCGGGTGACGTCGAACTGCTTGCCGACCTCTTCGAGGGTGTGGTCGGTGTTCATGTCGATGCCGAAGCGCATGCGCAACACCTTGGCCTCGCGCGAGGTGAGGCTGGCGAGCATGTTCTGGGTGGCCTCGCGTAGCCCCTCGGAGGTGGCCGAGTCGACCGGGGAGACGACGCCGGCGTCCTCGATGAAGTCGCCGAGGTGCGAGTCCTCGTCGTCGCCGATCGGGGTCTCCATGGAGATCGGCTCCTTGGCGATCTTGAGCACCTTGCGCACCTTGTCCTCGGGCATGTCCATGCGGATGGCCAGCTCCTCGGGGGTGGCCTCGCGGCCCATCTCCTGGATCATCTGACGGGAGATGCGGTTGAGCTTGTTGATGGTCTCGATCATGTGCACCGGGATACGGATGGTGCGCGCCTGGTCAGCGATCGAGCGGGTGATCGCCTGACGGATCCACCAGGTGGCGTAGGTCGAGAACTTGTAGCCGCGACGGTATTCGAACTTGTCGACCGCCTTCATCAGGCCGATGTTGCCCTCCTGGATGAGATCGAGGAACTGCAGCCCGCGGTTGGTGTACTTCTTGGCGATCGAGATCACCAGTCGCAGGTTGGCCTCGACCATCTCCTTCTTGGCGCGACGGGCCTTGGCCTCGCCGATCGACATCTTGCGGTTGACGTCCTTCACCTCGGTGATGGTGAGGAAGTTCTCGCGCTCGAGGTCCTGGAGCTTGCGCTGGGCGCGACGCACGTCGGCGGCCAGGGGCTCGAGACGCGCGGCATAGGGCTTGCCGCTGGCAAGCAGCTTGTCGAGCCACTCGGGGCTGCTCTCGTTGCCGCTGAAGCCCTCGATGAAGGCCTTGCGCGGCACGCCTGCCTGACGCACGCAGAGCGACTGGATCTGGCGCTCCTGGGCGCGGATGCGCTCGATGGTGCCGCGCAGCAGCTCGGCGAGCTCCTGGAACACCGCGGCGACCAGCTTGAACTGGAGGAAGACCTCGGAGGTCTCGGCCATCGCCTTGCGCGAACGCTCGTCGTCGCGGCCGTACTGCTCCAGCGCCTCGCGCATCACCGCGAAGTGCTCGCGCAGCAGCTTGGCGCGGCGTGCCGCATCCTCAGGATCGGGGCCGGTGTCGACCGGGGTGTCGTCTTCGTCGTCGTCGTCATCGTCGGCGTCGCCATCGTGATCGGCGTCGTCGTCGGCAGCGGCGTTGTTCTTGTCCTTCTGCTGGGCGGACTGACCGTGCTGGACCGGGGTGGCCGGCTCGTCATCGGTGGCATCGTTGAAGCCGGAGATGACATCGGTCAGGCGCTTCTCCTCACGCTCGACCTGGTCGAACAGCTCGATCAGGCGCTCGACGGCGCGCGGGTAGACCGACAGCGCGGCAAGCACCTGGTTGAGGCCGTCCTCGATGCGCTTGGCGATGATCAGCTCGCCCTCGCGGGTGAGCAGCTCGACCGAACCCATCTCGCGCATGTACATCCGCACCGGGTCGGTGGTGCGACCGAACTCGCTGTCGACCGAGGCCAGCGCCGCCGCCGCAGCCTCCGCAGCCTCGTCGTCGGAGACCGCAGAATCGCTCAGGGTCTGGTCATCGGCATCGGGCGCGGTTTCATGGACCATGATCCCCATGTCGTTGATCATGCGCACGATATCTTCGATCTGCTCGGCCTCGACGATACCGGGAGGCAGGTGATCGTTGACCTCGGCATAGGTCAGAAACCCTTGTTCCTTGCCCCTGGCGATCAGCTGCTTCAGCTGCGACTGATGATGTTCTTGGTCCATGGGATACCTTGACTAATGCTGCGGAAGGCGGCTTTTGAGCAAACTTCCGATTGTAGCACGAAAAATCACAAAGTTATGAGTCATCGCGATGAGTGCGTGGATCATCCGGGTCCCGCCCGACCCGTGCACGCAGCTTGTCGTCGAGGCTGCGCAACCATTCGCGCTTGCGGACCTCGGCACCGAGCCGCTCCAGCGCCCCGTCGAACTCCGGCCCCGCGCCCTCCTCGGAGACATGCCGCAGGAACGGATGTACGCTCAGGCGCTGCAGATAATCGAAGTGCGGGTGATCACGCCAGCGCTCGATCAACGCAGCCTTGGTGAGAGTTGGGTGCTGCCGAATGGTTTCAAGCAACTCCACGAGGATTCCGACCCCTTGATTCGAGGCGCGTCGCCAGTCCGTCGGCAGCTCGTCCACCCGCGCCATCAGTGACGGGTGATTGAGCAGCAGCGCGATGGCCCAGGCGGTACGACTCGGGCGCTGCTGCTCCAGCGCGCTCTGACGCGGCGCCCGCGATGTTCGACGTCGCGACGAGGGCGCGCGCCGCTCCAGCCCGACCAGCTCGCTCAGGCGCTGCTCGAGCAGGTCACGAAAGACCCCCGCGGGCACCCGATCGATCAATGGCCGGGCCAGCGGCGCGAGCCGCGCCCGGCCATCGATGGTGGTCATGTCGACCTGGGCGGTGAGCTGGTCGAACAGGAACTGCGACAGCGGCGTCGCCTGCTCGACCCGGGCAAGGAAGCCCTCGGCGCCCTCCTTGCGCACCAGGGTGTCCGGGTCCTCGCCCTCGGGGAGGAACAGGAAACGCTGGGTCTGGCTGCCGCTGGCCAGCGGCAGCGTGGTCTCCAACGCCTTCCAGGCCGCGTCGCGACCGGCGCGATCGCCATCGAAGCAGAACACCAACTCGGGCGCGGTGCGCGAGAGGCGCTGCAGATGGTCCGCGGTGGTCGCGGTCCCCAGGGTCGCCACGGCGCAGTCGATACCGTGTTGCGCCAGGGCGATGACGTCGAGATAGCCCTCGACCACCAGCACCCGCTCGAGCCCGCGCCGGACACCGCGCTGGGCCTCGAACAGTCCGTAGAGTTCGCGGCCCTTGTGAAAGAGCGGCGTCTCCGGCGAGTTCAGATACTTGGGGCGGCCGTCACCGAGGATCCGCCCCCCGAACCCGATCACCCGACCGCGCCGATCGCGGATCGGGAAGATGATGCGATCGCGAAAGCGATCGTAGCGCCGCCCGTCCTGCTCGCCGATCAGACCGCAGTCGACGAGCTGGCGACAGCGCTCAGGCGTACGCCCCAGACGCGAGAGCAGGAAATCTCCACCCCCGGGCGCGAAACCGATACCGTAACGGGCGGCGATCTCGCCGCTCAACCCACGCGACTTGAGATAATCGATCGCCCGCGCGGCCTGCGGGTGCTCGCGCAGCTGGCGGCGAAACAACCCGTCGGCCTCGTCGAGCAGGGCGAACAACGGGCCGTGATCCGGCCCGCGCACCTGCTCCCCGCCCTCGATCGGGACCTCGACACCGGCGAGCCGGGCCAGTTCGTCGATGGCCTCGCGAAACGGCAGACCATCGTGCTCCATGAGGAACCCGATGGCGGTACCGTGAGCGCCGCAGCCGAAACAATGATAGAACTGCTTGGCCGGACTGACGGTGAAGGACGGGGTTTTTTCTTCGTGGAAGGGACAACGCGCCTGGAATTCCTTTCCGGCCTTGCGTAGCTGGACCCGCGCGCCGATGACATCGACGATGTCGACGCGCGTGAGGAGATCATCGATGAACTCCGGAGGGATCTTGCCAGCCATGCGCGGATGCCAACGCCCGGAGGCGCGCGACGATCCGGTACTCAGCCCCCGAGCCGCTGCTTGACGAGCGCGCTCACCGCGCCCATGTCAGCACGCCCCTGGATCTTCGGGCGCAGCACGCCCATCACCTTGCCCATGTCGCTCATCGCGGCGGCACCGGTGGTCTCGACGGCCTCGTCGATACAGGCGGCGATCTCGGCCTCGGTCAGCTGTGCGGGCAGATAGGTCTGGATGATCTCGACCTCGGCGCGCTCGCCGCTGGCCAGGTCGTCGCGACCGGCCTGGGTGTACTGATCGATCGAGTCGCGACGCTGCTTGACCATCTTGTCGAGCACCGCCAGCACCTGGGCGTCGTCGAGCTCGATGCGCTCGTCGACCTCGCGCTGCTTGACCGCGGCCATGATCAGCCGGATCACCGCGAGCCGGTCCTTGTCGCCCGCCTTCATGGCGGACTTCATATCCGCTTGGATTTGCTGCTTGAGCATGTGTCTTTCAGGAAGCCTGAGGGATGGGGTCAGGCCGAGATCGTTTCGCTCTGGACGCGCAACGGAACCGACAGGGCGAGACAGGCGCCGGTCCGTCGACCTCGGTCAGGGATACGCCGGGGATGGAACCTCAGTACGGGCGTTCCCAGCGACGTGCCTCGCGCTGCAGCTTCTTCTGGTGGCGCTTGACGGCCGCAGCCTTCTTGCGCTTGCGCTCGGAGGTGGGCTTTTCGTAGAACTCGCGACGGCGGACCTCAGCAAGCACCCCTGCCTTTTCGCAGGAACGCTTGAAACGTCGCATGGCGACCTCGAACGGCTCGTTTTCTTTGACGCGAACGCTGGGCATGGATTGTCCTTTATGGCTCCAAGTGGGTTGATTGGGCAATACAAAGAAGGGGGATTTTACGAGAACCCCGAGTCGATTGCAAAGACGAAAGCACATACACCCCGGCGAGAAACCTCGCCAGGGGACCGGGGCCTGTGGGCCCGAGCGCGTATACTAAACCGTTTGCGATTCCAGTGTTCGAGGGCCATTGCGGCATGCGTGTGTTAGGTATCGAGACATCCTGCGACGAGACCGGCGTCGCCCTGTACGACGGCGAGCATGGTCTGCTCGCCCACGCGGTCTACAGCCAGATCGCGATCCACGCCGAGTACGGCGGCGTGGTGCCCGAGCTGGCCTCGCGCGATCATGTCCGCAAGGCGCTGCCGCTGATCCGCGAGGTGCTCGACGAGGCCGGACTGACGCGCGAGGACATCGACGCCGTGGCCTTCACCGCCGGCCCCGGGCTGATCGGCGCGCTGCTGGTCGGCACCGCGCTCGGGCGCAGCCTCGCCTGGGCGCTCGGCGTGCCGGCGGTGGGCGTGCACCACATGGAGGGGCACCTGCTCGCGCCGCTGCTGGAGGACTCGGCCCCCGCCTTCCCCTTCGTCGCCCTGCTGGTCTCGGGCGGACACACCCAGCTCGTCGACGTCACCGGGGTGGGACGTTACCGCATCCTCGGCGAGTCGCTCGACGACGCCGCCGGCGAGGCCTTCGACAAGACCGCCAAGATCCTCGGTCTGCCCTACCCCGGCGGACCGGCGCTCTCGCGCGAGGCCGAGCAGGGCGATCCGACGCGCTATCGCTTCCCGCGCCCGATGACCGACCGGCCCGGACTCGACTTCAGCTTCAGCGGCCTCAAGACCTTCGCCCTCAACACCCTGCGCGAGGCCGAGGCGGAAAGCGGCGGCAGCATCGACGCACAGACCCGCGCCGACATCGCCCGCGCCTTCGAGGAGGCGGTGGTCGACACCCTGGTGATCAAGTGTCGCCGCGCGCTGCGCGAGACCGGGCGCCGCCGCCTGGTGCTCGCCGGCGGGGTCAGCGCCAACCGCAGGCTGCGCGCACGCATGGGTGAGGCGCTCGCCGCCGAGGGCTGTGAGGCGCACTACCCCCGCCCCGAACTCTGCACCGACAACGGCGCCATGATCGCCTATGCCGGCTGGCAGCGTCTCGCCGCCGGCGCCACCGAGCCGCTGCTGTTCAAACCCCGCGCGCGCTGGCCGATGGAAGAGCTCGCACCGCTCACCCCTGCCATCGAAACGGAGATATAGAGCACGATGGACAGCTTCACCGAGACCACCCACCGCTCCTGGTTCAGCCGCATCGGCGGCGCGCTCACCGGCATCCTCTTCGGCCTCATCCTGGTGGTCGTCGCCAGCTCGCTGCTGTGGTGGAACGAGGGACGCGCGATCGATCGCACCCGCACCCTCGATGCCGGCGCCGAGGCCGTGGTCGCGATCGCCGCCACACCGGTCGACCCGGCCAATGATGGCGAACTCGTCCATCTCAGCGGCGCGACCCACACCGATGCACGGCTGCGCGACCCCATCTTCGCCATCGAGGTCCCGGCGATCCGCCTGGAGCGCCAGGTCGAGATGTATCAGTGGAGCGAGCAGCGCGAATCGGAAACGGTCAAGGAACTCGGCGGCGGCGAGACCACGCGGACCACCTACAGCTACCAGCGCACCTGGTCGAGCCAACCGATCGACTCCAGCGGCTTCCGTCACCCCGAGGGCCATCACAACCCGACGATGCCCTACACCAGCGAGCAGTGGCAGGCCGACCGGGTGACCCTCGGCGCCTTTCGCCTTGCACCCGCGTTCGTCTCGCAGATCGGCGGCGCGCGGACGCTCCCGGTCGACGCCGAGGAGGCACCGACGGGCTTCGTCAGCGACGGCAGCGGCTTCTACAAGGGCACACCGGCGAACCCCGAGGTCGGCGACCTGCGAGTCAGCTTCCGGGTGGTCGACCCCGATGGCGAGATCAGCGCGATCGGGCGCCAGCAGGGCGACACCCTGGTCACCGCGCGACTCAAGCACGGCACCATCGCCCTGCTCGAGCCGGGGCAGATCGACGCCATCACCATGTTCGAGCACGCCCACAGCGCCAACGCCCTGCTCACCTGGGGGCTGCGCGTGGGCGGCGTGGTGGCGCTGTGGATCGGCCTGGCGCTGATCCTCGCACCGCTCAAGGTCATCGCCGACCTGATCCCGATGCTCGGCAGCCTGGTCGGCTTCGCCACCGGACTGGTCGCGGCGCTGCTCGCACTGGCTACCGGCAGTCTGGTCATCGCCCTGGCCTGGATCGCGCACCGTCCATTGCTCGGCGGCGCCTTGCTGGTCGCCGCACTGCTGTTCGCCGTGCTCGGCGCCGGACAGTGGCGCAAGGGCGCACGACAGGCCGCGACCAGCACCACCGCCTGAACGCACGAACGCGCCGCCTGCATCGGCAGGCGGCGCGTTCGTGAGCGCGACAGCGAGGCGGCGGCGAACGACTCAGTCGCCCGCGCTGATCCGTCCCTCGGTGCCTTCGAGCAGGTTGCGGATGTTGCTGCGGTGACGCCAGATCAGCAGCCCGGTGATGATCAGCTGCATACCGATCAGCGGCTTCTCGTCCCAGAACAGCCATACGAACAGCGGCGCCAGCGCCATCGAGATCAGCCCCGAGAGCGAGGAGATCTTCAGCACCTTGGCGACGAACAGCCACACCGCGGCGACACAGAGCCCGATCGGCCAGTAGAGGCCGAACTGCACGCCGAGCGCGGTGGCGACCCCCTTGCCCCCCTTGAAGCCGAAGAACACCGGGTAGAGATGGCCGATGAAGGCGGCCAGACCGACCCCGGCGAGCGCCACCGGGTCGAGCCCGAGCAGGTGCCCGGCGAGCATCGGCACCAGCCCCTTGAGGCTGTCGCCGAGCAGGGTGATGGCGGCGGCCTTCTTGCCGCCGAAGCGCAACACATTGGTCGCGCCGGGGTTGTTCGAGCCCTGGGTACGCGGATCGGGCAGCCCCATCAGACGGCAGACGATGATGGCGCTGGAGAGCGAGCCCAGCAGATAAGCGACGATGATGAGCAGGATGGATATGATCATGGCGCGCATTGGACCCGGGATGCCGCCACAGGTCAAGCCTCGCGCGTACCGGCGCGGGGGCGTATCCTCTCTCGCTTTTCGCCGCCACCGGAGCCTGTCATGGACACCGTCTTCATCCGCGGCCTGCGCGTCGACACCGTCATCGGCATCCACGACTGGGAGAAGGCGCAGCCACGCCCGCTGATCCTCGACCTGGAGCTGGCCACCGACGCCGCCCGCGCCGCCGCCACCGACCACATCGACGACGCCCTCGACTACGACGCCGTCGCCCGCCGCATCCGCCGCGAGGTCACCGACAACCGCGCCGAGCTGATCGAGACCCTGGCCGAGCGCTGCGCCGCCGTGCTGCGCGAGGAGTTCGGCATCCCCTGGGTACGACTGCGCATCAACAAACCCGGCGCCATCGGCGTGGGCATCGACGTCGGCATCGAGATCGAGCGCGGCTCGCGTCAGAACGGCTGAGCCGCTGAGACCCAAGAACGTGCTGGAGAGAAGCGCCTCCAGCGATCAGCCTTTCAGCCGCCAGCCGCCAGCCGCCAGCCGCCAGCCGCCAGCCGCCAGCCGCCAGGAGATTGAACCGCAAAGACCCAAAGGACGCGAAGAAAGCCGAGCCGCGTGAGGGCAGACGGCCACTGGCGGCTGGCGGCTCCTACTTCACGGCTCGCACAGAGCCAACTCGCCTGATTTCACCACCCACGCATCACGGAGACGCGACACCAAAATGGCCTGGATCTATCTCGTCATCGCCGGCATGTTCGAATGGGGTTGGCCGGTCGGACTCAAGCTCGGGATGACCGATCAGGGCATGCGCTGGGGTTGGATCCTGTTCGCGGCCGCCTGCATGGTCGCCAGTGGCGCACTGCTGCTGCTCGCCCAGCGCGACATCCCGATCGGCACCGCCTACGCAATCTGGACCGGCATCGGCGCCGTCGGCGCCTTCGCCATCGGCATCTGGCTGTTCGCCGAACCGGCCACCCTCGCCCGCTTCTTTTTCGTCGGCCTGATCGTCATCGGCATCGTCGGACTCAAGCTGGTCTCGCCGGAGTAAGGGGGAGGCGAGCCGCCGGCTTTCAGCCGCCAGCCTCCAGCTATCAGCCTCCAGTGCGGTAGGCCGGGCAACGCGCAGCGTGCCCGGCGAAGAGGCGGATAGCTTGTGAAGATGGGCACGTTGCACTTTGCCCATCCTACGCGGCTTGCCGTTTGCGACGGTCGCTGAGTGAGGACGCCGACTGGAGGCTGGCGACTGATAGCTGGTCACTTTCCCCTTCGCGTTCCTTGCGGCTTGTATCTTGCCACCCCGTGGTGGTTAGCTCCCACCGCGCGAGATTGAGGCAGCTCGATTGCGACTGAAGGCCTGGACCTTGCCGCAA
>NZ_SMDC01000011.1 GCF_004343155.1 Marichromatium gracile | reverse complement strand
CCACATCTGTTTCGGCGTGTTCAAGAACCGTCGTCCCTACCAGCCCGATTACGCTTCCGCGGCTTGACGGGAAAGACGGTATCTTTGCGGTTCAAACCGCTGGCGACCGAAGGCTGACGCCTGAACCATGCCGACCCCGTCACCACAAGCAACGGCCATCGTCGCGCTGGCGCGGGCGCTGCGCGCCGAGGCGCTGGGGTGTCGACAGCGACGGGTGTTGCTGGTCAGCGGCGAGGTCGGCTGGTGTGAGCGTCAGGCGCTGGCGGTGCTCGCAACGCTGCCGGGGCTGGCGACGACCTGGCTCTCGGCACGCGCGAGCCCACCCCAGGCTGAACCGCTGGGCGCTGCCCGCAAGCTGCTCGGGGGCGAACTGGCGCTGCTGGTCTATGACGCCCACGGCGGCTTCGACCCCGACGCCTTCGGCGCCGCCACCGGCGCGCTGATCGGCGGCGGGCTGTTGCTGCTGCTGACCCCGCCGCTGGCCGAGTGGTCGACCCTGACCGACCCGCAGACCGCGCGCCTCGCCCCCTGGCCCCATCCGCCACAACCGGGCGGGCGCTTCATCGCGCGGCTGGCGCGGGTGCTGGCGAGCGACCCCGCGCTGGTCCACATCGACCAGTCGCAGCACCCTGCCCACTGGCCGCAACCCGACACCCCCGCGCCGGCCCCGGCCCCGCCGCCAGCCCCGGACGCCGAGGGCGCGGCGAGCGCCGATCAGGCGCGGGCGATCGAGGCGGTGCTGCGGGTGGCGCGCGGACGTGCTCATCGCCCGCTGGTGCTCAGCGCCCATCGCGGGCGCGGCAAGAGCGCGGCGCTCGGCATCGCCGCGCGGCGGCTGCTCGCCGAGGCCGAGGACTATCGCATCCTCGTCACCGCGCCCAACCGGGGCGCGGCGGCGACCCTGCTCGGACATGCCGGAAGCCACCCGGGGCTCGACTTCGTCGCCCCCGCCGACCTGCTCGACCGCCACCCCGCCGCCGATCTGGTACTGGTCGACGAGGCCGCGGCGATCCCCGCCCCCCTGCTCGAAGGGCTGCTGCACCGCTACCCGCGACTGGTGTTCGCCGCCACCGTCCACGGCTACGAGGGCACCGGACGGGGGTTCGAGCTGCGCTTTCGCGATGCGCTCGAGCGCCACACCCCGGGGTGGCGGCTCGAGCGGCTCGAACAACCGATCCGCTGGGCCGCGCACGACCCGCTCGAGACGCTGGGCTTCCGCGCCCTGCTGCTCGATGCGGCCATCCCCGCGATCGACCCGCCGAGCAGCACGACGCTCGCGGGCATCACCTGCGAACGCCTCGATCGCGACACCCTGGCCGGGGACGAGACGACGCTCGGGGCGCTGTTCGGGCTGCTGGTCCAGGCCCATTACCAGACCCGCCCGGCGGACCTGCGGATGCTGCTCGACGGCCCCGGGGTGCGGGTCTATGCCTGTCGGCTCGCGGGCCGGGTGGTGGCGACCCTGATCGCCAGCGCCGAGGGCGGCATCGACGACCCGGCGCTGCGCGCGGCGATCTTCGAGGGACGCCGGCGCCCGCGCGGTCATCTGCTGCCGCAGACCCTCTCGGCCCATGCCGGGCTGGCCGAGGCGCCGGCGCTGCGCGCGCTGCGGGTGGTGCGCATCGCCACCCACCCGGCGCTGCGCCGACACGGGCTGGGCGCGCGACTGCTGACGACCCTGCAGGCGGCGGCGCGCGCCGAGGGCCTCGATCTGGTCGGCACCAGCTTCGGCGCCACCCCCGGGCTGCTCGCCTTCTGGCGCCACCAGGGCTGGCGACTGGCGCAGGTCGGCACCAGCCGCAACGCCGCCAGCGGCGAACACGCGGTGGTGCTGCTCGCGGCCTGCTCGGCGGCGGGTGAGCGACTGGCGACCCGCGCCGAGCGCCGACTCGGCGCGCGGATCGGGGTCCTGCTTGCCGGGCCGTTGCGCGCCCTCGACCCGAGGATCGCCGCGGCACTGCTCAGCGCACTGCCCCCGCCGAGCCGCAACGCCCTGGAGGAGGACAGCGCCGAGCTGCACGCCTTCGCCAACGCCCACCGCACCCTCGAGGCGAGCCTCGCGCCACTGGCCGGGCTGACGCGGGTGCGGCTCGCCGAGACGCTGCGGGCAGGACGGATCACCCCGGACGAGGCGGCACTGCTGGTCGCCTGCGCACTCCAGCTGCATGCCCCGGCGACACTGGTCGAGCGCTTCTCCGCGAGCGGCCGAGAGGCACTCACCGAGCAGCTCAGGATGGTCACGGGACGACTGCTGGAAGCGGCCATGCCGGGGGCAGGTGCCGACAAGACCACACCCCGGACACCCTGAGCCTGACACCGCGATCCGACCAGGGATGACGCCGCTGGAATCGACTGGAAAGCGATCGCATTTCCCCCTCGGGGCCGTGCGTTCGAGGTCCAACTGCGTCTACACTGCCAGTGGATGCCCACAAGCTGCCAGCCGCCCCTTTCAAGCTCGACCTGGATTCGCATGCCGGACAGTATCGCTACCCCGATCCGAATTGGCCTGATGCCGCCGCTCACCGGCCTGGTCTCGCTCTACGGCCCGGAGATCTCCTGGGCCGGGCGTATCGCCTGTGCCGAGATCAACGCCGCCGGCGGGGTACTCGGCCGCCCCCTCGAACTGGTGATCGTCGACGACGGCAGCCAGCCCGAGACCGCCGTACCGACCGCCGCCCGACTGATCGACACCCATCGCTGCGTGGCACTGATCGGCAACCTGCTGTCGAACTCGCGCATCGCCGTGGCCGGGCGGGTCTCGCTGCCACGCCGCGTGCCCTATCTCAATTTTTCCTTCTACGAGGGCAGCATCCACCACCGCTATTTCTTCAATTTCGCCGCCCTGCCCAACCAGCAGATCGATCATATGATCCCCTACATGGCGCGGCTGGCCGGCCCCAAGATGTTCTTCGCCGGCAGCAACTACGAGTGGCCGCGCGGCTCGATCGACGCGGCCAAGCGCGCGCTCGTCGCCTGTGGCGGCGAGGTGGTGGGAGAAGAATATCTTCCCTTCGGCAGCGCCCGGCTCGGCGCCCTGCTCAACCGGGTCGAGCGCTCCGGCGCCGATGTCTTCGTGCCCTACTTCGCCGGGGCCGACCAGATCGAACTGCTCAACCGCTTCGACCAGCTCGGTCTCAAGTCACGCATGGCCGTGGTCATGGGCCATTTCGACGAGGCCATGGCCGCGCACCTCGCCCCCGAGGTGCGCGAGGGCTTCTATTCGAGCAGCACCTATTTCATGGGCCTCGACACCCCGGCCAACCACCGCTATCTGCGCGCGCTCGCCGCCCTCCCCGAGGTCGAGGCGCTGCACCCCGAGGGGCGTGGCGTGCTGACCAACTTCGGCGAGGGAACCTATGTCTGCGTGCACGCCTTCGCCCAGGCAGCCAATTGCGCCGGCTCGGTCGAGCCCGAGGCGCTGGTCGAGGCGCTCGAGCAGGTCGTCATCGAGGCGCCACAGGGAGAGGTACGGATGGATCCGATCACCCATCACGCGGCGGTCAACGGCCATCTGGCACGCTGCGACTTCGCCGGGCGTTTCGAGATCATCGAGTCCTTCGGCCGTACCGCCCCTGAGATCCCCGAGCGTTACTCCCACCTGCAGCGGCGACCGCACCCCGACGACGCCGGAGACAAGCCCGACGGGCAGGAGCACGAGACCAGGGCCGTGGTCCCCCAGGTCGCCGTGGTCGGTGTCGACGACCGTGACCGGATCGAGTACGTCAACCGGGCACTGCTCAAGCGCTGGGGGATCGCCGAGGAGTCCGAGCTGCTCGGCAAGCCGATCACCCTGCTCTGGGCCGAGGCCGACGAACCACTGGCCGAGGCGCGCCGCAACCTGGCCGAACAGGACGAGTGGCAAGGCATGCTGCAGGCACGCCTGAACGACGGCAGCCTGCGCCAGCTGGCCGTGGTCGCCGAACCGACGCTGCGCGCCGATGCCCGCGCCGGCTACACCCTGGCCTGTATCGACACCGAGCCACCATCGGCCAGCCAAACCTCGCCCTTCGGCCCCGAGCAGATGCTGTCGATGGCCGATGTCGCGGTGCTGGCCATCAGCGCCGAATCGATGGTGATCGAGGCCAACCGGCGCGCCGCCGAGCTGTTCGGCTATCGGGGCGACGAGATGGTCGGGCTGGCGCTCGAACAGCTCATCCCGCCGCAATACCGTCAGCGCCACGGCCAGCTCATCCAGCGCTTCCTCAATGGGCCGGAGCACGAGCGGCGGATGGGCATGCGCACCGAGGTCAGCGGATACCGCAAGGATGGCTCGTCCTTCCCCGCCGCGGCCTCGATCTCCAAGGTGATGAGCAACGGCGAGTGGGTACTGGTGGTCACCCTCAGCGACATCACCGACCGCAAGGTGGCCGAGGAGGAACTGGAGTGGCGCGCCTCGCACGACACCCTCACCGGACTGCCCAACCGCGCGCTGATCCGCGAACGGCTGGCCCACGCGCTGACCCGCTCACGCACCCAGGGACACGGGGTGGGCGTGCTGTTCATCGATCTCGACGGCTTCAAGCTGGTCAACGACAGTCACGGACACGCCACCGGCGACGCCCTCCTGAAGGGCATCGCGCAACGACTGGTCAGCCATGTCCGACCCGGCGACACCGTGGCGCGACTCGGTGGCGACGAGTTCGTGGTGCTCTGCGACCGCGTCGACACCGCGGCGACCCTCACCGCGCTCGCCGAGCGCATCAACGACCTGCTGCGCGAGCCGCTGCAACTCAACCAACACCAACTGTTCGCCACCGCCAGCATCGGCGTGGCGCTCGGTCACGGCACCACCCACAATGCCGATGACCTGCTGCGCAACGCCGACGCGGCGATGTACTCCGCCAAGGAGCAGGGACGCGACGGCGCCCGGCTGTTCAGCGAGGAGATCCACGAACAGGCGCGCCGGCGCTTCGATATCAGCAACGGGCTGCGCCAGGCGATCGAACGCGACGAGCTGGAGGTCCGCTTCCAGCCGATCCTCAGCGTCGATACCCTGCAGATCCGTGGCGCCGAGCTGCTGCTGCGCTGGTTCCCGAGCGCCGGCGAGGTCTCACCGGCACACTTCGTGCCGATCGCCGAGATGAACGGGGCGATCGTGCCGATCGGCAAGTGGGTCTTCCGTCAGGCCTGTCTGGCCGAGGCCGAGTGGCGCGCCAGCTTCGGCGCGCGCGCCCCTTATATCAGCGTCAACGTCTCGGCGCGCCAGCTCAACGACGCCACCCTGGTCGATGACTTCGTCGCCATCCTCGAGGCCACCGGAGCCGATCCCGAGCGCATCCTGCTCGAGCTCACCGAGACCTCGCTGATGAGCAACGTCAACTTCAATCTCGGCATGCTGCGCCGACTCGCCGAGCGCGGGCTGCGAGTGGCGGTCGACGACTTCGGCACCGGTTACTCGTCGCTCGCCCAGCTGCTGCGCCTGCCGGTGAGCAGCCTCAAGATCGATCGCGAGTTCGTCGACGGACTCGACAAGCGTCACGACAGCCGCGCCATCGTCTCGGCCGTCTGCAGCATGGCGCGCGCCATGGGACTCGGGGTGATCGCCGAGGGGGTGGAGAACCCCCGCCAGTTCGACTATCTGCGCGACATGGGTTGCGACCACGTCCAGGGCTATCACTTCTATCGCCCGCTGACCGCGCAGACGATGCGCGAGCTGCTCGGTGCCGCGCCGTCCGAGACCACGGTGCTCGCCGAGCACGACCTCTACGCCCTGCTCTATGTCAGCCAGGCCAACGAACCGATGAGTCCGCGCGAGCTACAGGAGCTGCTCAAACAGTCGCGCGAGTCCAATCGACGCCAGGGGCTCACCGGCTTCCTGCTCTATCTCAACGGCAGCTTCATGCAACTGCTCGAGGGCAGTCGTCCCCGCCTGCTGCGCCTGCTGCAGCAACTGCGCGAGGATCCGCGCCATCACGGCGTGCGGGTGGTCTACGAAGGGGTGGTGAAGCAACGCATCTTCGCCGACTGGAGCATGGGCTTTCGCGACCTCGAGCACCTCGAGGACGACTACGACTTCGCGCGCTGGCGCGCGCGCACCCTCAACTTCGTCGACATGTCCGAGGATGCGCGTGCCTGCTTCAACCTCATCGCCGCCTTCGCCACGCAGACACAGGAACAATCGCGCAACGCACGCTGAACCACATCAGAGTTCGGCCAGGTCCCCCTTGTGCTGCAGCCAACGGCGCCGGTCGGCGGCGCGACGCTTGGCCAGCAACATGTCGAGTAGCTCGCCGCTGCCATCCTCCGGATCGACGGTGAGCTGAACCAGCCGCCGGGTGTCCGGGGCGATGGTGGTCTCGCGCAGCTGCGCCGGGTTCATCTCGCCGAGTCCCTTGAAGCGCTGCACCCCGACCTTGCCGCGGATGCCCTCGGCGGCGATGCGATCGAGCACGCCGCGCTTCTCGTCCTCGTCGAGGGCGTAGAAGACCTGCTTGCCGACATCGATACGATAGAGCGGCGGCATCGCCACATAGACGTGTCCCTCGGCGACCAGACGAGGGAAATGCCGCAGGAAGAGCGCGCACAGCAGGGTGGCGATATGGGCACCGTCGGAGTCGGCGTCGGCGAGGATGCAGATCTTGCCGAAGCGCAGCCGCGAGAGGTCCTCGCTGCCCGGATCGACACCGATGGCCACGGCGATGTCGTGCACCTCCTGCGAGGCGAGCACCTCGGCGGGGTCGACCTCCCAGGTGTTGAGGATCTTGCCGCGCAGCGGCAGGATCGCCTGGAACTCGCGATCGCGCGCCTGCTTGGCCGACCCCCCGGCCGACTCGCCCTCAACCAGGAACAGCTCGCTGCGCTCGGGGTCGGTGGCGGTGCAGTCGGCAAGCTTGCCGGGCAGCGCCGGTCCCTGGGTGACCTTCTTGCGGGTGACGGTGCGCCCGGCGCGCAACCGCGCCTGGGCCGCGCCGATGGCCAACTCGGCGATACGCTCGCCGGACTCGACGTGCTGGTTGAGCCACAGGCTGAAGGCATCCTTGACCACCCCGGAGACGAAGGCTGCGCACTCGCGCGAGGACAATCGCTCCTTGGTCTGGCCGGAGAACTGGGGGTCGATCAGCTTGACCGAGAGGATATAGGCGATGCGGCTCCAGACATCATCCGGGGTCAGCCGCACGCCGCGCGGGAGCAGGTTGCGGAACTCGCAGAACTCGCGCACCGCCTCGGTCAGCCCGGTGCGCAAGCCATTGACATGGGTGCCACCCTGCAGTGTCGGGATCAGGTTGACATAGCTCTCGGCCACCGGCTCGCCGCCCTCGGGCAGCCACACCAGCGCCCAGCTCGCCGCCTCGTTGGTGCCCTGCATGTCGCCGACGAAGGGCTGCTCGGGGAGGCGCTCGACGCCGCCGAGCGCCTGCAGCAGATAGTCCTTGAGTCCGTCCTGATAGCACCAGCAGTGCTCCTCGTCGGCGGCCTCGTCGCGCAGTCGCACCTCGAGCCCGGGGCAGAGCACCGCCTTGGCGCGCAGCAGATGGATCAGCGCACGCACCGCGATCCTGGGGCTGTCGAAATACTTGGGGTCGGGCCAGAAGCGCAGCCGGGTGCCGGTGTTGTTGCGCCCGACACTGCCGACCACGGTCAGCTCGCTGACCTTCTCGCCGTCGGCGAAGGCCATGTGCGACTCCTGACCGCCACGACGCACCCACACCTCGAGGCGATTCGACAGGGCGTTGACCACCGAGACGCCGACACCATGCAGGCCGCCGGAGAAGCGATAGCTGCCGCTGCCGAACTTGCCCCCGGCATGGAGCTTGGTGAGGATCACCTCGACGCCCGGCTGGCCGAGCTGGGGGTGCAGATCGACCGGCATGCCACGACCGTCGTCGGCGACCTCCAGCGAGCCATCGGCGAACACCACCACTTCGATGCGCCTGGCATGGCCGGCGAGCGCCTCGTCGACGCTGTTGTCGATCACCTCCTGGGCGAGGTGGTTGGGGCGGGTGGTGTCGGTGTACATCCCGGGGCGCTTGCGCACCGGGTCGAGACCGCTGAGGACCTCGATGGCTGAGGCGTCGTAGTTGCCGGTCATGGCCGTGCTGGATCTTCCTGTGGCGGGGTGATGGACGAGAACGAGCGGTGCGCAAGACGCGCTGGTTTGACCACTCAACCGACCTACGGTACCGTACCTGCAAACACCGGTTCAAACCCGATGACGAAAGCCCCCGAGCACTCCCCGCCAACCTTCGAACAGGCACTCGCCGAACTGGAGTCGATCGTCGACGCCCTCGAGCAGGATGAGATGACGCTCGAGCAGTCGCTCGACGCCTTCGAGCGCGGCATCGGCCTCACCCGCACCTGTCAGCAGGCACTGGAGACGGCAGAGCAACGGGTGCGCATCCTCACCGACGCTCGGCCGGACGCCGAGCCAGAAGCCTTCGACACCCATGACTGAGACCAATCTGGACGCCTTCCGCTCGCGCTACCAGGCGCGCGTCGAGAACACGCTCGAGCAACTGCTGCCGAGCACCAGCGTGGAGCCGGCTCGCCTGCACGAGGCCCTGCGCTATACCGTGCTCGGTGGCGGCAAGCGCATCCGCCCGCTGCTGACCTATGCCGCCGGCGAGGCGCTCGCCATCGACCCCGAACTGCTCGACCGGCCGGCCTGCGCGGTGGAGCTGATCCACGCCTACTCGCTGATCCACGACGACCTCCCGGCAATGGACGACGACGACCTGCGTCGCGGCCAGCCGACCTGTCACCGCGCCTACGACGAGGCCACCGCGATCCTCGCCGGCGACGCCCTGCAGACGATCGCCTTCCAGGCCCTGGCCGAGGCCCCGGGGCTCTCCGCCGAGAGTCGGGTGGGCATGGTCACCGCGCTGGCGCGCGCCAGCGGCTCGCGCGGCATGGTCGGCGGTCAGGCGCTCGACCTCGCCGCCGAGGGCGAGGGGACCCAACTCGACGTCGCCATGCTCGAGCACATCCATATCCACAAGACCGGCGCGCTGATCCGCGCCTCGGTACAGATGGCCCTGCTCGCCCGCAGCGACGCCACCGACGACCAGCGCGAGCGGCTCGACCGCTATGCCAAGTGCATCGGTCTGGCCTTCCAGATCCAGGACGACGTGCTCGACGTCGAGGGCGACACCGCGCTCATCGGCAAGACCGCCGGACGCGACCAGGTGCTCGAAAAGGCCACCTATCCGTCGCTGGTCGGGCTCGCCCAGGCCAAGGCGATGGCGCGCGAGCTGACCGACGAGGCACTCTCGGCGATCAGCATCTTCGGCGAGCGCGCCGCTGCGCTCACCGCCATCGCCGAGGGGCTGAGCACCCGCCGCAGCTGAGAACCCCGTCACCGCCCGGGGCCGACCCGGGCGACTGTCGACACCAGACCCATTGTCTTGTCGCCGCAACACCCCCAGGGTTTGCGGCGATATCTCTTTTCCGCCGATCCGTCGAGGAAGCGAACCCATGGAGCATGTGCTCGAGTCCAACCGTTGCAACGCGACCGCCGATATCGCTGACGTCCAGGGGAGCGCCGACACCCGTCGCATCGCCATCGACAAGGTCGGCATCAAGGACATCCGCCACCCGGTGCGGGTGCGCGACCGCAGCGGCAATGAGCAGCATACGGTGGCGACCTTCAACATGTACGTCTACCTGCCGCACGATTTCAAGGGCACGCACATGTCGCGCTTCGTGCAGGTACTCAACAACCATGAGGAAGAGATCGGCGTCGCCTCCTTCAAGGACATGCTCGCCGAGATGTCGACCCGGCTCGAGTCCGAGGCCGGCCACATCGAGATGCGCTTCCCCTTCTTCATGCGCAAGCAGGCCCCCGTCTCCGGGGTGCAGAGCCTGCTCGACTACGAGGTGACGCTGATCGGCGAGATCCGTCACGGCGAGCCGGCGCTGCAGGTCAAGGTGGTGATCCCGGTCACCAGCCTGTGCCCCTGCTCGAAGAAGATCTCGGCCTACGGCGCGCACAACCAGCGCTCGCACGTCACCCTGCAGGTGCGCATGCGCGACTTCATCTGGATCGAGGAGCTGATCGAGATGGTCGAGTCGGAGGCCTCCTCCGAGCTGTTCGGCCTGCTCAAGCGCCCCGACGAGAAGTACGTCACCGAGCACGCCTACGACAACCCCAAGTTCGTCGAGGACATGGTGCGCGATGTTGCCAAGCGGCTCAACGAGGACGATCGCATCCTCTACTACGTGGTCGAGGCGGAGAACTTCGAGTCGATCCATAACCACTCGGCCTACGCCCTGATCGAGCGCGACAAGGAGGCCGAGGCCCGCACCGCCGAGGCCTCGCTCTGACCATCCCGGCGTGAGCGCACCGCGTCGCCTGCTGCTGCACGGTTTCACCGGCACCGCCGCCGACTGGGCGACGCGCTGCGCGCACGACCCCGAGGCGCTGGCCATCGACCTCCCCGGTCACGGCGCCGCCCCGCCCCCACGGGGCGACTTCGCGAGCACCATCGCCGCGCTGCTCGCCCAGCTACCGCCCTCGATCGACGAGCTGATCGGCTACTCGCTCGGCGGCCGGGTCGCACTCGGCCTGCTGCAGGGCGCGCCCGAGCGCTTCCGGCGCGCCACCCTGATCTCCGCCCATCCCGGACTCACCGACCCGGCCGCGCGCGCGCGCCGTCGCGCGGCCGACCGACGCTGGATCGAGCTGCTGCGCACACAGGGCATCGGCGCCTTCGTCGACGCCTGGGAGCAACTGCCGCTGTTCGCCACCCAGACCCGCGCCGCCCCCGCCGCACTCACCCGCCAGCGCGCCCAACGTCTCGCCCAGGACCCCGAGGGCCTGGCCGCCGCGCTCGCCGTGCTCGGGCTCGGCGAGATGCCGCCGACCTGGCGCACCCTCGCCCGTCACCCCGGTCGAGTGCGCTGGATCGTCGGCGCCGACGATGCCAAGTTCCTCGGACTGGCGCGCCGGGTGGCGATGCTGCGCCCGAGGCTCCAGCTCCACGTCATCCCCGGCGCCGGGCACAACCCGCTGATCGAGGCCCCGGCGCGGCTCGACGCATTGCTCGACCCACGATGAACCGCGCCATCGCCCCGACCAGCCCCGCGCTCATTCTGCCCCTGGCGCTGCTCGCGGCGCTGACCCCCTTCGCCATCGACATGTATCTGCCCGGCCTGCCCGAGATCGCCCGCGCGCTCGACGGGCCGATCGAGCTGGCGCAGCTCAGCGTGGCCATCTATCTCGGTGTCTTCGCCCTCGCCCAGCTGGTCATCGGCCCGCTCTCCGACGTGCTCGGCCGACGCCTGACCATCAGCGCCGGGCTGGGGCTGTTCATGACCGCCGCGCTCGGCTGCGCCCTGGCGCCGAGCCTGCCGGTGCTGATCGGCGCGCGTGCCATCCAAGCCCTCGGCGGCGCCGCGGTGGCGGTCACGGTGCCGGCGCTGGTGCGCGATCTCTACGACAAGGAGGACTATGCCCGCGTCATGGCGCTGATCATGCTGGTGATGTCCTTCGCGCCGCTGGTCGCCCCCACCCTGGGCGCACTGGTGATCGGGCTCGGCGGCTGGCGCGCGGTGTTCATCGCGCTGCTGGCGATCGGTGCGGTGGCGCTGGCGCTGTTTCTCGCGCTCATCCCCGAGACCCTGCACCACCAGCACCGTCATCGTCTCGACCTCGGCCACATCCTGCGCAACTATCTGCGCCTGTTCGGCCACCGCGCCGCGCTCGCCTATCTGCTCGCCGGCGCCAGCAGCTTCTCCGGGATGATGGTGTTCATCGTCGCCTCGCCCTATGTCTATATCGAGTACTACGGGCTCGGCGCCGGCCAGTTCGGGCTGGTGTTCGCCGCCAACGTCGCCCTGACCATGGTGACGGCCACGCTCAACGCCCGACTGATCCCCCGTCTCGGCGCCGACCGTCTGCTCGCCATCGGTCTCGCCACCCAGGCGACGGTGGCGTTCATGGCCTTGGGGCTGGCGCTCCACGGCGCACCGCCGATCTGGTTGCTGGCACCGACCACCGCGCTCTATCTGGGGATGATGGGACTGGTGCTGGGCAACGCCACCGCCGGCTTCATGAGCTTCTTCCCGCGTCTGGCCGGGACCGCCTCGGCGCTCGCCGGTGCCGCGCGCTTCGGCGCCGGCGCCGCGGTGGCCACGTTGATCAGTCTGGTCCACGACGCCAGCCCGACGCCGCTGCTGCTGGGCATGGCCGGCAGCGGACTGGCGGCACTGTTGTTGTTCCATCTCGTCCGTCCGCGCCACGACGCCCCGTCATGATCCAGGACCCCCAGCAACGGGCTCGACTGCTCGAACACTTCGCCTTCCTGCGCACCGCCGAGCGCGATTTCCGCGAGGCCTTCTTCGACCGCGCCGTCACCGCGCGGCTGCCGGCCGGACACATCATCTGTCACGACGGCGGCAGCTGTGCACAGCTGGCGCTGGCGCTGGCGGGCACGGCGCGGATCTACAAGCTCGGCGAGAACGGTCGCGAGGTCACCCTGTATCGCATCGGGCCGGGCGAGAGCTGCGTGGTCACCGCCGCCTGCATCCTCAGCGCGCGGCCCTTCCCCGCCTTCGCGGTGTGCGAGACGGCGATCGAGGCGGTGGTCGTCGGCGCCGCCGATGTCCGACGCTGGATGGCCGCATCGGCGCCCTGGCGCGAGTTCGTCTTCGGGCTGGTCGCCGAGCGCCTCGGCGAGGTCTTCGGGGTGCTCGACGCGATCCTCTTCAAGCCGCTCGACCAGCGCCTCGCGGCCTTGCTGCTGCATCGCTGGCAGGCCGCGGGACGACCGGCGATGCTGCACACTACCCATCAGGCGCTGGCCGTCGAACTCGGCAGCTCGCGCGAGGTGATCACCCGACTGCTCGGTGAACTCGAGGGCCGCGGCGCGCTGCGTACCGGGCGCGGACGCATCGAGCTGCTCGACCCCGGTCTGCTCGGGGCGCGCGACACGATCGACTGAGGACAGCGGTCTGGACCGCCAGCCGGCAAAACGCGCACAAGTCATGATGACCTGGGTTTGCTCGACGCCGACACGCCAGGACAGGCGCCCCATGGCTCGAGCCCGACCCACGCCTGGGGCGCCGCCTCGACAAGGCCGAGCGACTGCTCGCCACGCCTCTGGCGCTGCTGGGTGACATAGTCACAGAGTGGCGCAGCGCTACGCGTTAACCTCTCGACCATCAACCCATCGACGAGGTAACGACATGACCAAGAACATCGGCTCCACCGACCGCAACATCCGTCTGGCCATCGGCGCAGTACTGCTGCTCTGGGGCCTGATCGCCCAGAACTGGCTCGGCGCCATCGGTCTGGTGCCGCTGGCCACCGCACTGATCGGCTGGTGCCCGGCCTATGTGCCCTTCGGCATCAACACCGCCGCCAAGGACTGATCGTCCGCGACCATATCGGATCGGGGTCACGGCATCAGGCGCCGGTTGGTGCACCTGACCCCGATCTCACGTATCCTTTAGCAGCCAACCCGATCGCACACGATCGGCGGACGCCACGGGAGACGCGAAGGCACCGGCCAGCGCCGGCATCAGGATAGGCATCTCCCCCCATCCTCGAACCTGGACGCCCGGCCGGACAGCGCCATGCGTCCGAACCGCCCCGTCATGGCCGCACACGACCTACCGAACGGCGACCTCCCCTCCGATGAACTGCTCGCGGTGCTCAACGAGGCCCTGACCAGCGTCATCATCACCAGCGCCGAACTCGACGACGACCACCCCAAGATCCTCTACGTCAACAAGGCCTTCGAGCGCATGACCGGCTATACGCGCGCGGAGCTGATCGGGCGCACACCGCGCATCCTCCAGGGCGAGCGCACCGAGCGCGCGGTCCTCGACCGGCTGCGCCGCAACCTCGAACGGGGCGAGGAGTTTGCCGGCCAGACCGTCAACTATCGCAAGGACGGCACGCCTTACTGGGTCTCCTGGAACATCACCCCGATCCGCAACCCCGACGGCAGCATCCGCTACTTCTTCTCCAACCAGAAGGACGTCACCGAGGAGGTGCGGCTGCGTCAGGCGCTCGAGCGCGAGCGCGCGCTGCTCGCCCAGATCATCGATTGCAACCCGGCGATGATCGGGATCAGCGACGGCCAGCGACTCAGACAGGCCAATGCGGCACTGCGCGAGTATTTCGGCATCCACGACATGGCCGCCTTCCAGCGCGAACGCGGCTGTATCTGTCACTACTTCAAGACGCTCAACGGCCGCCCCTTCACCCCCTCTCCGGCCTGGATCGAGGAGTCGGCGGCGCGCGGACCGGTCAAGCTCCAGGTGGAGTGTCGCGGACGACGCGGCTATCTGCTCGCCGAGTGCCGACGGTTGCCGGATGTCGGTGGTTTCGTGCTCACCCTGCACGACATCACCGACGCCGAACTGGCGCATTGTCGCGCGCTGGAGCAGGCCGAACGCGACCCCTTGACCGGACTGCTCAACCGCCGCGGACTCGACCGGGCGATGGCGCGCACCCGCGGTCGGGCCTGTGAGTACGCGACCGTGTTCATCGATCTCGATCACTTCAAGCGGATCAACGACGAACTCGGGCACGATCGCGGCGATGCGGTACTCCAGGCCGTCGCCAGGGTACTGTGTCAGCACACCCGCAAGAGCGACCTGTGTGCGCGTTGGGGGGGCGAGGAGTTCCTGCTGGTGCTGCCCTACAGCAACCTGAGAGACGGCGAGCGCACCGCCGAGAAGCTACGCCGGGCGATCGCGCGCGAGTCGGCCGTGCCCACCACCGCCAGTCTCGGGGTCAGTCTGGGCCGTCCCGGCGAGCCGCTCGACCAGACACTGGCGCGCGCCGACCAGGCGGTCTATCGCGCCAAGCACAGCGGGCGTAATCGCGTGGCCTGTCTGGCGCCCGAGGACTAGCCCGGCTGGGTCGGGAAGCCGGCGCGCGGCCCCATCTCGTAGCGGTCGCGACTGAACAGCGGCGGTGCCTGCATGTAGACCCCGACCAACCGCGCCAGCGATTCCAGGGCATCGAGATGGATGCGCTCGTAGCCGTGCGAGGCATCGACGCCGAAGGTCACCAGCGCGGTGCGCACGTCGTTGCCGGCCTCGAGCGCGGCGGCGCTGTCGGAGCGGTAGTAGCGGAAGACATCGCGCTGATGGGGGATGGTGAACTCCTGGCAGAGCTGGATGACGCGATGGGTGAGGTGGTAGTCGAAGGGACCGCTCTGGTCGGCCATCGCGATGGTCACCCCGAACTCGCTCGAGTTCTGTCCCGGCGCGGTGGTGCCGTTGTCGATGGTGAGCATCTCGGCGACGTCCTGATGCAACGCCGCCGAGGCGCCGGAGCCGACCTCCTCGGAGATGGTGAACAGCGGATGGCAGTCGACGGGCAGGTCGGGGCGCTCGCGCTGCACCGCCTCGATGGTCGCCAGCAGCACCGCGGCACCGGCCTTGTCGTCGAGATGACGGGCGTTGATGAAGCCGGTGTCGGTGATCTCCGGGCAGGTGTCGATGGCGAGGAAGTCACCGACGTGCACCCCCAGGCGCAACAGCCCGTGCAGGTCAGAGACCCGTGTGTCGATGCGAAACTCGACGTGATCCCAGCCCCCGGGCTGATCGTCGATCTCGGGACCGAAGGTGTGTCCCGAGGCCTTCATCGGCAGGATGGTTCCGCGCAGCTGGCCGGTGTCGGTGAACAGGGTTGCGCGCGCGCCCTCGGCGAAGCGCGCGTTCCAGTGCCCCACCGGCACCAGCTGCAAGCGGCCGTTCTCCTTGAGTCCCTTGACCATGGCACCGAGGGTATCGATGTGGGCGACCACGGCGCGGTCGGGCTGCGACACCCGCCCTTCCAGGGTGGCGCGGATCGCCCCGCGCCGGGTCAGCTCGAAGGGCACGCCGAGGCGCTCGAGCTCTTCGCACACCAGATGAACCACCCGATCGGTATAGCCCGAGGGACTCGGGGTGAACAACAGCTTCAGCAGGATATCGACCAGATAATTCGAATCGATGGCGGGTAGCTTCAAGGGAACTCCTCCCGGGTCGCGGTCTGCGGGAACAACAGGTCGACGAAGCGCTCGGCGGTCGGCTGCGGCTCGTGGTTGGCCAGCCCCGGACGCTCGTTGGCCTCGATGATCACATACTCGGGCTCGGAAACCGAGGGCACGATGAAGTCGAGCCCGGTCACCGGGATCTCGAGCGCGCGCGCCGCGGCCTCGGCGGCCTCGGCGAGCGCCGGGTGCAGCTCGGCGGTGACATCGTGGATGGTCCCGCCGGTATGCAGGTTGGCGGTCTTGCGCACCTGCAGCATCTGCCCCTCGGGCAGGATGTGCTCGAGCACGAAGCCGGCCTCGCGCACGCAGCGCGAGGTCTCCTCGTCCATCGGGATGTTGCTCTCGCCGCCGGTGGCGGCGCGCCGGCGGCGGCTCTGCGCCTGGATCAGGTCGCGGATACTGTGGCGCCCGGTGCCGACGACGTGCGCCGGACGGCGGATGGCGGCGGCCACCACCTGGTAGTCGATGACGATGATGCGCAGGTCGTGGCCCTGCACGTACTCCTCGAGGATCACCGTCTCGCAGACCCGACGCGCCGCGCCGATCGCCAGCTCCAGCGACTTGGCGTCGCGCACATCGACGCTGATCCCCGCCCCCTGCTCGCCGCGCGCGGGCTTCACCACCAGGCTGCCGAGCCGCGAGAGCAGCGCTTCGGCCTGATCGAGCGCCTGGAAGCGGGCCTGTTCGGGCACCCGCAGCCCGGCATGGCGCAACAGCCGGTGGGTGACCGCCTTGTCGTCGCAGCGGCTCATCGCCACCGCACTGGTCATCTCGCTGAGACTCTCGCGACACACCACCCGACGACCGCCGAGGGTCAGCGCGAAGTAGCCCGCCTCGGCATCGATCACCTCGACCCCGATGCCGCGACGCCGCGCCTCCTTGACGATGATGGTGGCATAGGGGTTGAGATCGGCCTCGGGCTGACGTCCCATGAACAATGGCTCGTTGAAGGCGTTCTTGTTCTTGACCGCGAACGCCGGGATGCGGCCGAAGCCGAGCTTCTGGTAGAGACGAATGGCGTTGCTATTGTCGTGGATCACCGAGAGATCGAGGAAGGCGCGACCACGCGCCAGATAATACTCGATGACCTGACGCACCAGCGTCTCGCCGATCCCCGGATAGGGGGCCTGGGCGTCGACGGCGAGCGCCCACAGGCTGGCACCGTTCTCGGGATCGTCGAAGGCTGCGGCATGGTCGACACCGTTGACCACGCCGAGCAGCGAGCCGTCCTGCTCGTCCTCCGCGACCCAGTAGGTCAGCACCTTGGAGGTGCGGTTCGCCCAGACGAAGTCCGCCCCCGGCGGCACCATGCCGCGACTGATATAGAGCCGCTGGATCGCCTCGGCGTCGGCACGGCAGTTGACCAGGCGGATATGGAACCCCTTGGGGCGGCGCTGGCAGGACTGGTAGCGCTCGAACCACAGCCGGAAGGTGTGCGAGGGGTCGAGGAAGAGGTCCTGCGGCGCCTGCGCCAGCACCACGTGCGGCTCATTGAGATAGAGCGCCACGTCGCGGGTACCGGGGCGCTCCTGCTGGAGCGCGCGCGCGATCTCGGCCGGGTCGCTGAAGGTCTGCCCGAACAACAGCCTGCCCCAGCCGCAGTCGACGCTGGCCGACTGCCCCAGGGTCTGATCGGTCCGTGGTCGGCGGTCCCAGTTCTTGACCGATGGGGCACGGCTGCGCTCGAGACGGTGATGGATGCGCTCTTTCATGGTCATGCTGGCTGTCCTGTCTGCGTCACTGGCATGGATCGGATGACGTCGCTCGGGCGCCAGGGCGAAGTCCGACCGGACGCATCCGACCGAACCCCAGGCCAAGCGCTCGCAGCCGCCGCGAGGCGGGTGCGAGCGCATGATTCAACGCATGCCGGGCGGCCCGGCAGGTCGTTCCCTGACGCCGCCCGCGCTCAGATCCCGTGTTCCTGCAACCACAGCTCGAGCAGCGCCACCTGCCACAGCTTCGAGCCGCGCAGCGGGGTGATGTGCTCGTCGGGCGCGGCCAGCAGGTGCTCGACATAGTCCGCGCGGAACAGCCCGCGCTCGCGGGCACGCTGCGAGCGCACCAGGTCGGTCACCGTCTCCAGCACCTCCCCGCGCAGATACTTCAGCGCGGGCACCGGGAAATAACCCTTGGGACGATCGATCACCTCGCTGGGGATGATCTTGCGTCCGATCGCCTTGAGCACACCCTTGCCGTCATCGGTGAGCTTGTGCTCGCCGGGCATCCGCGCCGCCAGCTCGACCAGTTCGTGATCGAGGAAGGGCACGCGCGCCTCCAGCCCCCAGGCCATGGTCATGTTGTCGACCCGCTTGACCGGGTCGTCGACCAGCATGATCTGCTGATCGAGTCGCAACGCCTTGTCGAGCGCGTCGCTGGCGCCGGCGCCGGCGAAGTGCGCGGCGATGAAGGCGCGGCTGTGGTCGGCGCCGTGGAAGCGCGGATCGACCGCCTCGCAGAACTCGGCATGGCTACGATCGCAGAAGGCGCGGGCATAGTCACCGACCGGGTCGCTGCTGCCGACCATCGGCGGGTACCAGTGATAACCGGCGAAGACCTCATCGGCCCCCTGCCCGCTCTGCACCACCTTGACGTGCTTGGCCACCTCCTGCGAGAGCAGGTAGAAGCCGATGACATCATGGCTGACCATCGGCTCGGACATCGCCCGCACGCAGTTGGGCAGCTCCGGGAGCAGCCGCGCGGCCGAATCGACACGGATCTTGTGATGGGTGGTGCCGTAGTGACGGGCGATGATGTCGGAGTACTGGAACTCATCGCCGGCCTCGCCGCCGACCGACTCGAAGCCAACCGAGAAGGTGTTGAGTCCGCGCTGGCCGTGCTCGGCGAGCAGACCGACGATCAGGCTCGAGTCGAGTCCGCCGGAGAGCAGCACACCGACGTCGACGTCGGCCACCAGGCGGCGCTCGACGGCGGTGCGCAGCGCCGCGAGGACGCGCTCCTGCCAGTCCTCGTAACCGAGTCCGCGCTCCTCGGCCAACGGCTCGAAGCTCGGCGACCAGTAGCAGCGATCGCGCTGACGGCCATCGGGCTCGACGACGCGGATGGTCGCCGGCGCGAGCTTGCGCACCCCGGCGAGCATGGTGTGCGGCGCCGGCACCACCGAGTGGAAGTGCATGTAGTGGTGCAGCGCCACCGGATCGATCTCGGTGTCGACGCCGCCGCCGGCGAGCAGCGCCGGCAGGGTCGAGGCAAAGCGTAGCCCGCCGGCGACCTCGGCGAGATAGAGCGGTTTGATGCCGAGACGATCGCGCGCCAGGGTCAACCGCCCGCTGTCGCGCTCGGCGATGGCGAAGGCGAACATGCCGTGGAAGCGCTCGACACAGGCATCGCCCCAGGCATGAAAGGCCTTGAGCACCACCTCGGTATCGCCCTCGGAGAAGAAGCGATAGCCCTTGGACTCGAGCGCACCGCGCAGCTCGCGATAGTTGTAGATGCATCCGTTGAAGGCGATCGACAGCCCCAGCTCGCTGTCGACCATCGGCTGCGCGGCATGATTGCTCAGATCGATGATCGACAACCGGCGATGGGCGAGCGCCACCCGACCCTGTTGCCAGACCCCATGACCGTCGGGGCCCCGCGGGGTCATGGCCGCATTCATGGCACTCAGGGCGTCGAGGTTCGCCGGGAGGTCGTCGAAGCGGATCTCACCGCAGAAACCACACATAGTCAGGTTCTCCTAGGGATTGGGCGAAGACATCCACGGCAGCCGACCGGGGTCGGACTCGAAACGAGAGGACGGCCAATCCACGAGGGGTGGCTCGCAACGACCAGGGGGGAAGTAGACACATGACCGCTGACTGTCAACGGCTCGTGACCCCGGAACGGACCGCACCGCAACAGGCGCAGGAGGCGAGGAGACTGGCTGGACCGATCGGCTGAGCACTCATGGCCTTTCGTCCGCAGATCTTTGGATTTTGAGAAGAAACGGACCGTTATGTTAACCGACACCGGATCGTGTTTCCACAAACGCCCCGTGTATGACCCTTACGCGCACCGCCAGACTATTCCGTTCTCCCCCCTCGACCCCCATTGTCCGATCTGAAGCGGGCGCGCCTCAGGCCTCCGTCCGCCCATATCTTCTATATCAGCAATGGACCAGGCATCCAGATGGCAGAACAAGCGAGAGCCCCGAAGATCGTCACCCACAGTCACTACGCCACCAGCTTCGAGGCCGAGTCGGAGGCGGAGGTCTATGACCCGCGCAAGGAGGGGCTGGTGCGCGAGATGCTCGACGCGCTCGGCGAGGACGCCGAGCGCGAAGGCCTCAAGCGTACCCCGCTGCGCGTGGCCAAGGCGCTCGACTTCCTCACCAGCGGCTACCAGATGTCGGCCGAGGAGATCATCAAGAAGGCGCTGTTCGAGGAGGACGCCAAGGAGATGGTGATCGTGCGCGACATCGAGTTCTATTCGATGTGCGAACATCACATGCTGCCCTTCTTCGGCCATGCCCACGTCGGCTACCTGCCCAACGGCAAGGTGGTGGGACTGAGCAAGATCGCCCGCGTCGTCGATGTCTTCGCGCGCCGGTTGCAGGTGCAGGAGCGTCTGACCAACCAGGTGGCGGATGCCTTGATGGAGCATCTCGGCGCCCATGGCGTGGCGGTGGTGATGGAGGCCAGTCACACCTGCATGATGATGCGCGGGGTCCAGAAGCAGCGCAGCACCACGGTGTCGAGCGCAATGCGCGGCGCCTTCGAGAGCGACCCGCGCACCCGCGCCGAGTTCATGTCCTTCGTGCGCGGCTGATTCAGCCCCTTTCGATCAACCCTGCTCGAGCTGCCACTGCACCGCGTAACGCATCAGTTCGGCAGCCGAGGACAGCTGCAGCTTGCGCTTGATCTTCTCGCGATGGGTTTCGATGGTCTTGACGCTGAGGTGCAGCCGCTCGGCCATACGGCCATTCGACACCCCCTCGCCGATGAGGATGAACACCTGCAGCTCGCGGTCGGTGAGCAGTTCGACCGGGGACTGTGCCGGCACACGCTTCTGCGCGAATCCCTCGACGAAGCGCTGCTGCATGTCGGCGCTGAGATAGATGCGCCCGGCCAGGGTCTGGCGGACCGCGGCGATCACCTCGTCGATGCCCTTGTGCTTGTTGATGTAGCCAAGCGCCCCGGCACCGATGGCACGCTCGGCGAACAACGCCTCCTCGTGCACCGAGCAGACCAGGATGCGGATCTCCGCATCATGGGTTCTGAGCCGCTTGATCAGCTCCAGACCGTTGCCGTCCTCGAGCGAAAGATCGACGACGGTCAGGTTCGGGGTGAGGTCGCGCACCAACTGCAACCCCTCGCGTAGCGTCTCGGCCTCGCCACAGACCTCCAGATCCGGTTCGGCGGCGATCAGACTCGCCAGACCGGCCCGAACCAGCGGATGGTCATCCACGATCAGAATGCGTTTTACAGGCTCGTTCACTTGGAGATACGCCACCGATCAAGACACGTTGCGTGAGGATCGCCCCTGACAGGGGGAACTCGATCGAGATGATCCCCTGATGCCGGCATCAGGGGATCCCTGATCTTAGCGCCATCGTTGCACTGGGACAATGAAGCTCGACTTCATCGGTCCGTCCAGCCCCGGCACACGGCCTGGCACGGCGGACGACCGCAGTCTGGCGCCAACCCGCGCCAGGCGGAGATCAACGTCCACACGTGCAGCAAAACACCATTCGAAGATGAACTCGCCCGACTTCCATTTCGATCAGCATCCAGGGCAAGTCGGCACGCCGCCCTACACCACCGTGCTGCATGCCTCCGGTCCCACGCCCCATCATGCGCCCAGGATCCCGAACACCACGCCCGAGGTGCTCGTCTGCATCGACGCGCAGGAGCAGATCGTGATCTGCGATCATGGCGTCGAGCCCCTGTTCGGCCACTCGCCCGAGGCGCTGCGCGGCAACTCCTGGAAGCACCTGGTCGCGCACCAGAGTCAGCAGCGTCTCAGCGACCTGCTGCAGCAGGTCGACACCAGCCCGCACCCCGACGGCATCGACCTGGGCCAGGCCGGGCTGCTCGGCCAGCATCAGGACGGCGCGCTCTTCCCTCTCGACGGTCGCATCCTGCCGGCGCGCAGTGGTGCCAGCGGCGGCTATACCCTGGTCCTGCGTCCGGCGCCGCGTCGTGACGATGGCCGCGACCACTGCCCCGAGGTCGAGCGCCCACACCTCATCGACCAGCTCGATCGCGCGCTGCAACAGCACCGCCGACTCAACCGCTCCTGCGCGCTGTTGGTGATCGACATCGCCCTGGGCAGACACCACGCCAACCCGGCGCACACCGAGACGATGATGCAGGCCTGCATCCAGCGGCTGCAGCACGGGCGTCGCCGTCAGGACCGCCTGGCCCGGTTCGGCGCCAGCCGGCTGGCACTGCTGCTGAGCGAGATCACCGGTGTGGACAAGGTCGAGCGCGTGGTCGAGCGCCTGCGCACCACCCTGTCCCAACCCGTCGAGTCCGCCGGCGGCCAGCACCGACCCAGCCCGCGCATCGGCTTCGCCTGCTATCCCGAGGACGCAATCTGTCCGGCGACACTGCTCGACCACGGCGAGCGTAGCTGTACCGAGCGACATCGCCCACCGACCATCCTGGTCAGCTGAGCCGACGCCCTCCCGTCGGCGATCGCCTTTTGACCGCGCTTCTTCTATCCTAACCGCTCCACGCGTCCTGTCATCGCGCGTTCATCCAAGATGCGATGACGGGGCAACGACGCGCCCCGGGGCGTCTGCCGTTTCCAGGAGAACGATCGTGCGCGCGCTGTTGTTCCTGGCGCTGAGTTACATCCCGCTTTGGATCCTGCTGCAGCAGGTACCGGGCTGGCCCGTTGCATCGCTCTGCGCACCGGAGGCCGCCCTGACCCTGGCTGCGGTGATGCTCGGCGGCCTGCAGGCCCTCCTGCTCCCCATCACCGCCACTCTGATCTACGCCCTGACCGCCTGGCCAGAAGAGGCCGCCACCCGCCAGCTGGCTACGGCACTGCTGCCCCTGCCCCTCTATGGCCTGCTCGGGCACTATCTGGCGCGCCGGCGGTTGATGCTCGAACCCTCGCTCAATGCCTTGCTGGCGATTGCCGCCACGGCGCTGGCCGCCATCGCCGCACAGAGCCTGATCCAGCCCGACACCCTGACCGCCGAACCCGGCCAGGGCGGGGCCATCTTCGTCTCCCTGCTGGTCACCGCCGCCCTGCTCTCGTTGCGTCAACACCCTGAACACCATCCCACGCCACCACCGCCGGCACAGGATACGGCCCGCACCACCCTCGGGCTGGCGCTGCTGCTGGCGTTGTTGAGCGCGCCGTTGAGCGATCACGGCATCGCCGCGCTGCTGCCACTCCTCGTCCTGCTCGCACTGCCGCTGGCGGCCGCCTTCGGCCTCGCACTGGGCCCACGAGCGGCGCTGGCGATGCTGTGCGGACTCGAGCTGCTCGCGCTGGTGCTGGCCGGCGCGCTCGGCTCACCGACGCTGACCCCGCTCTATCAGGCAGTGCTGGTACTGATCGGCGGCGCGTTGCCGCTGGCGATCAACCAGCTGCGGTTGCAGGTCGAGACGACCACGGCGAGGATCGGCCTGGCTCGGCACTTCGACGAGGAGCGGGTGGCGTACGGGCGCACCGCCCACCGACTCGCCCGCACCCTGCACGACGACCCGATGCAGCTGCTCACCGCGGCCGCACTCACCACCCAACGTCTCGCGCGCGACAGCGACGATGCCTCACGCGAGACACTGCGGCGTGTCCACCAGCTGATCGATCACGCGATCGACTCGATGCGCGGCGTCTGCGCCCGACTCAGCCCCCCACTGCTGCACGAGTTCGGTCTCGCCGAGGCCTTGACCCGCGAGGTACGGTCCAGCGCCAGCGGCGGCGAACCGCCACTGCTCGAACTCGATGCCGGACCACCGGTGGTCGCTGGGGCAACCCGCATCCTGCTCTTCGACAGCCTGCAGGCGCTGCTCGAGCACTATCCGCTGGCACGGATCCGCTTCACCACGAGGGCGGACGAGGGGTTGTCGATCATCCTCGACATCGCCGCCCCCGGCAGCGCAGCCGACCTGCCGCGCACCACGCTCGGCCAGATGCTCGAGCTGCGGTTGCAGGCACTCGGCGGAGAGCTGCGGCTGGCAGCGGATGGCATGAAGATCAGGATGGAGGTGCCACCACGAGCCTTGCTCGCGGATGCGCTGGACGAACGTCCGGGATGAGGGGCCGCCCGCGCCCTGACGGGCACGGACGCGAGCGGGACCGACCAGGATGGCCGGCCCCGACGGGGGGCGATCAGTTGCGGGTCTTGTCGACCAGCTTCTGCTCGCGGATCCAGGGCATCATCTCGCGCAGACGCTCGCCCACTTCCTCGATCTGGTGCTCGGCGCCGATGCGACGCAGGGCCTTGAGCGAGGAGGCACCGGCCTGGTTCTCGAGGATGAACTCCTTGGCGAACTGACCCGACTGGATCTCCTCGAGCACACGCTTCATCTCGGCCTTGGACTCGGCGTTGACGACGCGCGGACCACGGGTGAGGTCACCGTACTCGGCGGTGTTGGAGATCGAGTAGCGCATGTTGGCGATGCCGCCCTCGTAGATCAGGTCGACGATCAGCTTGACCTCGTGGAGGCACTCGAAGTAGGCCATCTCGGGGGCGTAGCCGGCCTCGACCAGGGTCTCGAAACCGTTCTGGATCAGCGACACCAGACCGCCGCAGAGCACCGCCTGCTCACCGAAGAGGTCGGTCTCGCACTCCTCGCGGAAGCTGGTCTCGATGATGCCGGCACGGCCACCGCCGTTGGCCGAGGCATAGGCCATGGCGATGTCGCGGGCCTGACCGGTGGCGTCCTGGTAGACGGCGATCAGGCTCGGCACGCCGCCGCCCTGGGTGTAGGTCGAGCGCACCAGGTGACCGGGGCCCTTGGGCGCGATCATGATGACGTCGAGGTCCTCGCGCGGCTCGATCTGGCCGAAGTGGACGTTGAAGCCGTGGGCGAAGGCGAGCGCCGCACCCTGCTTGATGTTGGGGGCGATCTGGTCGCGGTAGAGCGCGCCCTGGTGTTCATCGGGGGCGAGCACCATCACCACGTCGGCGCCGGCAACGGCTTCCTCGATCGACTTCACCGCCAGACCGGCGTTGGCCGCCTTGACCGCCGAGGCCGAACCCTCGCGCAGACCGACGGTGACCGAGACGCCGGAGTCCTTGAGGTTGTTGGCATGGGCATGGCCCTGCGAGCCATAGCCGATGATGGCGACCTGCTTGCCCTGGATGAGGGACAGATCGGCGTCTTTGTCGTAGTAAACGTTGATGCTCATGGGTGTGGATCCTATCGGATGGTGATATCCGCGCGGCGACGGATATGGAAGCGGAAGGCGTCCGGGCGATACCGCCCGGACGCCACATGGATACCGAAGGCTAGATGGTCAGACCCTTCTCGCCACGGGAGATCCCGGTCGGCCCGGAGCGCACGACCTCGATGATCAGCTCCTCGGCGACGGTATCGATGAAGGCGTCGAGCTTGTGGGTCGCCCCGGTCAGTTCGATGACATAGCTGGTGTCGGTGACATCAATGATCTTGGCGCGGAAGATGTCGACCAGACGCTTGAGCTCCTCGCGGTCGCGCCGCTCGGCGCGCACCTTGACCAACATCATCTCACGCTCGATGTGCGGGCCTTCGCAGAGATCGAGCAGCTTGACGGTGTCGACGAGCTTGTTGAGCTGCTTCTTGATCTGCTCGACGATGTCGTCGTTGCCGGTGGTCACCAGCGTCATGCGCGAGAGCGTGGGGTCGTCGGTCGGGGCGACGGTCAGGGATTCGATGTTGTAGCCACGGGCCGAGAACAGTCCGGCGACACGCGACAGCGCGCCCGCCTCGTTCTCCAGCAACACGGCGATGATGTGTCTCATGTGATCTTCTCGTCTTGTGTCGGCGCGGCGCTCAGGCCAGTTCTCGATCGGACAGACTCGGCGAGAGCTGCATCTCGTGCTGGCCCTTGCCGGCGGCGATCATCGGATAGACGTTCTCCGTGGGATCGACCACCACGTCGAGGAACACGAACCTGTCGGTCATCGCGAACGCCTCCTGCATCGCCGACTCCAACTCCTCCGGGCGCTCCACGCGCATGCCGACATGGCCGAAGCTCTCGGCGAGCTTGACGAAGTCGGGCACCGCGTCGACATAGGAGTGCGCGTAACGGCCGTCGTAGAAGAACTCCTGCCACTGGCGCACCATGCCCATGTAGCCGTTGTTGAGCAGGATCACCTTGATCGGCAGCCCGTACTGCATGCAGGTGGCCAGCTCCTGGATGCACATCAGGATGCTCGCCTCACCCGAGACGCAGGCGACCTGGGCATCGGGATGACCGAGCTGGACGCCGATGGCCGCCGGCAGGCCGAAGCCCATGGTGCCGAGCCCGCCGGAGTTGATCCAGCGCCGCGGCTTGTCGAAACCGTAGAACTGAGCCGCGAACATCTGATGCTGACCGACATCGGAGGTCAGATAGAGATCACCCTTGGTGACCTTGTGCAGGGTCTCGATGGCGAACTGCGGCTTGATCGTGCTGCTGGTGCGATCGTACTGGAGGCAGTCGAGCGCACGCCACTGTGCGATCTGCTCCCACCAGGCGGCGAGCGCCGTATCGGTGCCCGAGACCGCCGGCTGCTCGCGATAGAGCCGCAGCATCTCCTCGAGCACCTTGCCGACCTGACCGACGATGGGCACGTCGACCTTGACGTTCTTGGAGATCGAGGAGGGGTCGACGTCGACATGGATGATCTTGGCGTTCGGGCAGAAGTGCTCGATCTTGCCGGTGACGCGATCGTCGAAGCGCGCACCGATGGCGATCAGCACATCGGTCTCGTGCATCGCCATGTTCGCCTCGTAGGTCCCGTGCATGCCGAGCATGCCGAGGAACTGACGATCGCTCGTCGGATAGGCACCCAGCCCCATCAGCGTGCTGGTGATCGGGAAGCCCGACTCGCGCACCAGCTCGGTGAGTTGCCCCGAGGCCTCGCCGAGCACCACCCCGCCGCCGGTGTAGAACACCGGTCGCTTGGCCGCGCGCATCAGCTCCACGGCGCGGCGGATCTGCCCCGAATGGCCCTTCTCGATCGGGCTGTAGGAGCGCATCCGCACCTCGCGCGGATACGCATAGGGCACCTTGATGCCGGGGTCGGTGACATCCTTGGGGATATCGACCACCACCGGCCCGGGCCGCCCCGAGGTCGCGATATAGAAGGCCTTGCGGATGGTCAGCGCCAGCTCGTTGACATCCTTGACGAGGAAGTTGTGCTTGACGCAGGGCCGGGTGATGCCGACGGTGTCGACTTCCTGGAAGGCATCGCTGCCGATCACCGGGGTCGGCACCTGGCCGGTGAGCACCACCATCGGGATCGAGTCCATATAGGCGGTGGCGATACCGGTGACCACATTGGTCGCGCCCGGCCCCGAGGTGACGAGACAGACGCCGCACTTGCCGGTGGCGCGGGAATAGCCATCGGCGGCATGGGCCGCGGCCTGTTCATGACGCACCAGGATGTGACGCAGCGCGCCGTGACGGAAGAGTGCATCGTAGATGTGCAGGACGGCACCGCCGGGATAGCCGAATACGCACTCGACGCCCTCGTCGGCCAGCGCCTGGACGACGATCTCGCCGCCACTCAACAGCGGTCCAGACGGCCCCTCGGCCGCGTCCGCGCCCATCTCATCCGGCTCCACTGACAGTGTCACCTCTACGACCTCCGATCACCCACCTTGATACTGCGACACTCGACGGAGCGCGTACGCGCCCCGCGACCGGAAGCGGCCGGGCGGCACGGATCCGGGGCCGATACCAGGGAACAGGTGAAATTGGTTGAAAAGGGATCGAAATTACAGGCATACCGAACGGGGGTCAAGCCAGGCCGGGATTCAGGTCACCCGCCCGCCGCGCAGCGGGTTGTCGCGCACGCTCGGCACCCCATAGGCCTGATCGTGGACATCCTGGAGCAGTCCCAGCTCCTCCCAGGCGTCCTCGGGCCAGCCACCGGGCTCGGCATGCTCCCCGATGATCAGATCCTGGAAACGCAGATCGAAGGCCTCGGGGTCGCCCCAGACCAGCGCCAGATAGTTGAGCGCATCGGGGTAGCGCATCTCGAGCGTCGAGCCGCCATCGCTCGAGGGCGGCAGGACCTCGCTGGGGCTTGCCAGATGCGCGCCACGCAGCCAGTCCGGCGCCTCGGCATAGCTCGACGTCGCGGCCTTCCAGTCGCTCGGCAGCTGCTCGAGGAGCAGCTCGACGAGTTTCTTGAGCATCGGACGCGGATGCTCGATCGCGAACCGCAGCGAATAGAGCGCCGGCCAGTTGCCATCGGCCGCGCGGGCCGCCGTCACCTCGCGCACCCGCGCGCGCAGCCGCAACGAGGGCAGATCGCCATCGCCACGAATCACCAGGCGGATGCTCTGATCCACCGCATAGGCCTCGAAGGCGCTCAGCGTCACCTCGCCGCTGACGACCTGCTTGAGGGTGTGGCGCATGTCGCTGGCATCGGCCATGGTGATGTTGAGCTCGCGCACCAGCGCCGGCCCGTCGACGCCATCGCGGGGACAGAGCATGTTGAGCAGCTTCTCGAGCCGGGCCTGGCTGCGCGGCGACAGACTCTGGAAGCGGACGGCGACCTGGTAGCGTCCGTCGGCGAGACGCTGAGCGCGGGCGAGTTCGGCCTCGGCGGTGATCTGGCCGCCACCGGTCCAGGGCAGCAGCAGCGTCAGCGGCCCGGCCTCGCGGGTCGGCAGCTGGCCACCGAGCGACTTGCCGCTGACGATGAATCGCGCACCGCCCCAGGAGAGATCCTGATTCAGTGCCGAGACGGGCTGGTCACGCCCCGGCAGCCTGACCTTGATGGGGATCTCGGCACTGATGCGTGCCTGGGTGCGGCGCTCGTGGAAACTGGACTCTGCGTGTTTGCTCATCGGGGGGATCTGGCTGCGTCGGTGCACGACCTTCGACAAGGACCGCGCATCATGATTATCCGTTCAATTATAGATTGCACGTCCTGTGCGGAACGCGTTCGGCTCGACACAATGACCAAGGTGCCAGCCGGAGGCAAGCAATCGCAGACAATCGCCCGGCAACCCAGCGCCCCGTTGTGCTCGTCACCGTTGCACCCTAAACTCGCGTATTTTACGTCCTGGCCCCTTGCCCAATGCGCACATCCCAATTCCCTCTGCACACCGTCAAAGAAACCCCCGCCGACGCCGAGATCGCCAGCCACCAGCTGATGCTGCGCGCAGGCATGATCCGCAAGCTCGCCGCCGGCCTCTACACCTGGCTGCCGCTGGGGCTACGGGTGCTGCGCAAGGTCGAGCGCATCGTGCGCGAGGAGATGGACCGCAGCGGCGCGCTCGAGGTCTCGATGCCGGCGGTGCAGCCGGCCGAGCTGTGGCAGGAGTCGGGGCGCTGGGAGCAGTACGGCCCGGAGCTGCTGCGGCTACGCGACCGTCACCAGCGCGAGTTCTGCTTCGGCCCCACCCACGAGGAGATCATCACCGATCTGGCACGTAGCGAGATCAAGAGCTACAAGCAGCTGCCGGTCAACTTCTACCAGATCCAGACCAAGTTCCGCGACGAGATCCGTCCCCGCTTCGGGGTGATGCGTGCGCGCGAGTTCCTGATGAAGGACGCCTACTCCTTCCATCTCGACGACGACTCGCTCGAGCAGACCTATCGCGAGATGCACGCCACCTACAGCCGCATCTTCACCCGCTGCGGGCTCGACTTCCGCCCGGTGCAGGCCGACAACGGCAGCATCGGCGGCAGCGCCTCGCACGAGTTCCACGTCCTCGCCAGCTCCGGCGAGGACGCCATCGCCTTCTCCGATGCCAGCGACTATGCCGCCAACGTCGAGCTGGCCGAGGCCGTGGCGCCGCGCGCCGCGCGCCCCGCGCCGGGCGAGGAGGCGCGCCTGGTCGACACCCCCGACACCCGCACCATCGCCGATCTGGTCGAGGGCTTCGGGCTGCCGATCGAGCGCACCGTCAAGACCCTGGTGGTCGCCGCGGCCGAGGACAGCGAGGCCGAGCTGGTCGCGCTGGTGGTGCGTGGCGATCACGAACTCAACGCCATCAAGGCCGAAAAACTGCCCCAGGTCGCCAGCCCGCTGCGCATGGCCAGCGAGGCCGAGATCCGCGCCGCGATCGGCGCCGGCCCCGGCTCGCTCGGCCCGCGCGAGCTGCCGATCCCCTGCGTCGTCGACCGCGCGGTGGCGGTCGCCGCCGACTTCGCCGCCGGCGCCAACAGCGACGGCAAGCACTGGTTCGGGCTCAACTGGGAGCGTGATCTGGCGTTGCCCGAGGTCGCCGACCTGCGCAACGTGGTCGAGGGCGACCCCAGCCCCGATGGCCAGGGCACCCTCACCATCGCCCGCGGCATCGAGGTCGGTCATATCTTCCAGCTCGGACGCAAGTACAGCGAAACGATGAAGGCCACCGTGCTCGGCGAGGACGGTCGCGCCACGGCCATGACCATGGGCTGCTACGGCATCGGCGTCTCGCGCGTGGTCGCCGCCGCCATCGAGCAGCACCACGACAACAAGGGCATCTGCTGGCCGGCGCCCATCGCCCCCTTCGAGGTCGCCCTGGTGCCGATGCGCATGGGCAAGTCCTACCGGGTGCGCGAGACCGTCGAGCAGCTCTACGACGCGCTGCGCGAGGCCGGGGTCGACGTCCTGCTCGACGACCGCGACGCCCGCCCCGGATTCATGTTCGCCGACATGGAGCTGATCGGTGTCCCGCACCGTATCGTCGTCGGCGACAAGGGCCTCGATCAGGGCATGGTCGAGTACAAGGGCCGATGCGACGCCGAGATGCAGCTCGTCGCAGTCGATGCCATCGTCGACTTCATCCGCGAGCGGCTGCAGCCGAGCGCCTGATCCGGCGGCGGGGCGAACGCGCCCCGTCGTCCCCGACGGCCCGTCCCGGCGCCGTCCCCGAGCGGCGACGCCGACGACAGGCGTCGCTCCCGCCCATTCCTGACAGCAGAATCACGATCATGACCAAAGAAGCCTCCTTCGACAGGGAAGAACTCCTCGCCTGCGGCCGCGGGGAGATGTTCGGCCCGGGCAACGCCCAGCTGCCGGTCCCCAACATGCTGATGATGGATCGCATCCTGCGCATCGCCGACTTCGGCGGCGCCAACGGCAAGGGCGAGATCCTCGCCGAACTCGACGTCAACCCCGACCTGTGGTTCTTCCAGTGCCACTTCCCCGGCGACCCGGTGATGCCCGGCTGTCTCGGTCTCGACGCACTGTGGCAGCTGGTCGGTTTCTATCTGGCCTGGATCGGCAACCCCGGCCACGGTCGCGCACTCGGCGTCGGCGAGGTCAAGTTCACCGGACAGGTGCTGCCCGAGGCGAGCAAGGTCACCTATCATATCGACATGAAGCGGGTGATCTCGCGCAAGCTGGTGCTCGGCATCGGTGACGGCATCGTCCAGGTCGACGGTCGCACCATCTACACCGCCAAGGATCTGCGCGTGGGGCTCTTCACCTCGACCGAGGGATTCTGAGCGGCTGACACGCCGCCGGATCGACGGTCGTCGTCCGGCGGCGAGAGGATGAAATCAGGCGGGCTGCACGGGCACCGTCGCGACCACGGCGACTGCGGGCAGAGGACTCTGCACCGCACCCTCGAGCGACTGGGCGCCGGAGTTGCCGGAAAACAGGTGCGGGATCAGGAAATAACCCACCGCGACACCGCTGATCGCACCGATCGCAGCACCCAGCAGGATGGCATACCACTTCATGGTTGAACGAACCTCGTCACGCTCGCGACCGCGCCCCAGGGCACCATGCCCCGGGGTCTGACCCCACGCACCGACACGCTGTCGACGCGCGGCTCGGCCGCGTTCCCCCGAGTGTCCGAACTCACCACGGACAAGTCAAGCCACGCACCCGCCGGACCGACTCACTCCGGCTGGGCGACGAAGGTCACGACAAAGGTCACCGGCACCGCCCGGGCGATGCGCTCGAGCCCGGCGATCTCGCGCAGTTGCTCCACACCGTCACTCAACCCGAACTTCTCCGCATCGACGATCAACGGCTTCGTGCTCGCCACCATCAGCGTGGTCTCGTCGAGCCGCGCCACCTGCATGCTGATGGTCATCGGCTGGGTCTCACCGTGCAGCGACAGCCGCCCCTCGGCGATCAGCGGCATCATCGACCCGACCTCGAGCGCAGCGAGCTGCTCGGGATCGACCTTGGCCTCGAGCAGCGCCTCGCGATAATCGGCAGTCTCGAACAGCATCTCGCGCATGCGCTCGTTGCGGATCGGGATCAGCGTCTCGACACTGTCGAGCATCAGCGTCACGGTGACATCGCCCTGCTCACCGACCACGCCATGCACCTCCTCGAAGGTGTTGATCTCGGCGACATCGCCCGACTTGATCGAGACGAAGGCCAAGTGCGAGCGCTCAGGATCAAGGGTCCAGTCGGCGAGCACCGGAGTCGCGGCAAGCAGGGCACTACAGCCCAGGGCAAGGATCGAATGACGCATTCGTACGCTCCCTATGCAGAGGATCATGGGTCCAGGCACCGCAGGGCGCGGCGCGATCAGGGAGAGAGGTTATGGGCGGCTGGCAAAATTCAAGCCCCGGGCTGTCCCGATGCCACGCGCCATGTCACCCTCCCGGCACCGACCACCACCACAGACATCGAGCATGCAAGCGATCCACATCCCCCATCCCGACTGGCTGGACGGACTGCTCGCGTCCCACGCCACGCCCCTGCCCGACCCCGAGGCGCAGATGGCGCTGGTACTCACCCTGGCCGAGACCAATGTACGCCAGCGCAGTGGCGGCCCCTTCGGCGCGGCGGTGTTCGCACGCGCCGACGGGCGGCTGCTCGGCGCCGGGGTCAACCGGGTCAGTGCCAGTCATTGTTCGCTCGCCCATGCCGAGATGCTGGCGCTGGCGAGCGCCCAGCAGCGGCTCGGCGACGATGATCTGGGGCGTGCCTGTCCCGGCGGCTGCGTGCTGGTGAGCAGCGCCGAGCCCTGCGCCATGTGCATGGGCGCGATCCCCTGGAGCGGGGTCGATGCCCTGTACTGCGGGGCTCGCGACAGCGACGTGCGCGCGATCGGCTTCGACGAGGGGGACAAGCCCGCCGACTGGGTGGCGCACTATGCGCACCGCGGGATCGCGGTCACCCGCGACCTGCTGCGCCCACGCGCGATTGCCGTCCTCGAGGCCTATGTCGCCAGCGGCGGCGTGCGTTATGGACCCGCCGCGACATCGGCCTGAGCGGGCGCGAGCAGCATCCGCTCGACGTCGGCCAGGCGCACCTCGATCCCGTCGAGGGTGCGGAAGCGCCGCCCCTCGACCGAGCCTCGGCGCGCCAGATAGCGGGTCTCGGCGCCGCTGGCGACATTGAGCACCCGCACCTCGACCACCTCGCGCCCCCGCTGCCAGTCATGCAGCAGATAGAAGCCGCTCGCCCCGAGCATCACCACCACCAGCCCCGCAGCCGTCCAGCGCAGTGCGCGCGAGGGCAGCCCTGGACGCATCCCCGGAGCGGTGTCGCCCCGCCAGCGCGCGCGCACCACCAGATAGGCCCCGGCGATCACCGCCAGGGTCAGCACCAGCTTGCCGATCATCGTCCTGCCCCCATGTCCTGACACACGGCTTGCGCCTTCCCGAGGGCAGGCCTTACCATCAACCGAGCCTTGTCGCCGGCGATCTCGCCCATCATCCGATGCATCGTTTACTGCCCATCCTGTTCGTTGCCGTACTCGGCGCCTGTAGCGAACCGCCACCGCCGACGCTCAACCTGTTCCGCGCGCTCGAGATCGGCGACCTCGACCAGGTCAAGCGCCACCTTTACTGGGAGGACGGGACCGACCGCCCCGACAGCGCCGGTGATTACCCGCTGCACATCGTCGCCCGTACCAATCGGGTCAGCATCGGTCGCGCTCTGCTCGAACACGGCGCCGACCCCGAACGTCGCAACGGCGCTGACCAGACCCCGCTCGAGGTCGCCCTGGCCAACGGCAAGATCCTCTTCGCACAGATGCTGATCGAGGCCGGCGCCGCCTTCGATCCCCAACGGCTGTTGCTCGAGCAGGCCGCCACCGGCAACGCCGACCGCGACGTCCATACCTTCCTGCTCGAACAGGGCGCGGTCATCGACCAACCCGACGCGCAGGGACGGACCGCGCTGCACCTGGCCATCGCCGGCGGCCATCTCGACGCCGTCTCCCGACTCATCGACAATGGCGCTGACGTCAACCGCGTCGACGGCAAGGGCCATCTGCCACTGGAACTGGCGCGCCAACCCGGAATCGGCCCGGACGCCGGGACCATCGAGCGATTGCTGCTGCGCAATGGTGCGCGCGCAAACCGCTGAACGCGGTCCATCATCAGCAAGGAGATTCAATCAATGACCGAAACGGTCGAAGACCTGTCCGTCAGCTATGTCGAGGACGGGATCGAAACCACGCAGCAACTCGACAAGGTGATCCTCTCCAAGGGGAGCTGGACGACCATCGTCTTCCGCTATCGCGACTGGGACCGCGCCAAGAACTGCTACGGCCCGGACAAGTTCACCATCCGCCGCTATCAAAAACGCAGCGGCGAGTATCGACAGCAGTCGAAGTTCAACATCTCCAGCCGCGCCCAGGCGCAGTCACTGGTCGACGCGCTGCAAGGCTGGCTGAGCGAGGCCGAGGACTGAGAGAGGCTGGACCGCCAGGACCTCGCCCGACCTGAAACCGCTGGTCATGAGCAGCTGCGCCCCGCCTCGGATCGCTCAAGGCTGATGCCAATCGCCAGGGCGCCGAGGAGACACGGGCGGGGCAGATGCATCGGCTTCCAGGTCGGGCATGGCTTGCCCAGACATCACCCCATCGACAACTCGCCAGGGCGCATCGACGGACAGCCCGACATCGACATCGGCAACTGACACCAAGAGCCACCTCGGTTCAGCACAGGCGGTCAAGGTCGATGATCGGACATCGCAGCAGACGTTGGGTTGCCAAGAAGCGGCAACCCAACCTACGGGCCACTGGCAAGGCCAGGGCTGTCAGCGGATCTCGGCCTGCAGCAGACCGAGGATGCGCTCGGCGCTGGCCGAGTCGTCGATCCGCCCCTTGTCGTCGAGCACCCGGACGCGGGATCTCTGGGTATCGCCCTCGACCTGGATCAGGTACTGACGCACCCCCTCCTCCGAGTCGCCCTTGCCACGCCAGAAGGCCAGACGCGAGAACATGCCGCGCTTCTCCTCCTCGACCGCACGCCCGCCCTCGCCGCCGTAGCGAACGTAATAGAGCCCACGACTCTGGTCGCGATCCTCGACCGCGAAGCCGGCGCGATCGAGCGCCGAGCCGGTCAGGCGCCAGGCGCGACGGAACTCCTCGTCGATCGCCAGCACCTGGACACCGCCGTCCTCGGTCAGTCGCGCCCGCTGCGGCGCAACCGTATCGCCACGTGTGGCGACCGCCGTGGCGGCACGCTGTGTCGAGGCACCGAGATAGATCATCAGCCGGCGCAACATCTCGGCCTCCTTGCCGGCATCACGACCGCTGGGCTCCCACACCGTCCCGGCACTGTCGCCGAGGGCGTTGGTGACCAGCTTCTCCTCCATGCCGCGATGGCTGAGATGGACATCGGTGGTGCCGGCGCCGGTGCCACGTTCGATGCGCACCCGGTACTGATCGCGCGTCGAGGTGGCATAGACCCCCTCGACCACCTTGCTCAGCATGCGGGTGACGAAGTCCTTGCGGATCTCGGCGCGGTTGTCGAGCCAGTCGGTGCGCATCACCCCGATGGCGGGGTTCTGGTCGAGCAGCAGGATCCCCTGCTCGCGCCAGAAGGCGACGACCCGCGACCACACCTGCTGCGGCGAACCCTCGACCTCGAGCCAGCGCTCGTCACCGCGACGCTTGAGCTCGACGTCGGCGACCTCGGGCAGCACCTCGGTGGACCCCGAGGCGGCGATCCGCGCCCGCGCCGCGCGCGAGCCGGAGTATTCGGAATAGGTGGTGGTACCGGCCACGACCCCGGGCACATCGAGCGCATCGTCGAAGCTGCTGCCGACCAGATCCGGCGGAACCTCGAGGTTCTCGCCGGCCTCGCGCTGCTTTTTGTAGGCGAGACGCTGGTCGGGCAGCGCGTCGTTGACGGCGGACATGCTGCAGCCGGCCATCAGGGGGACCAGGATCGCCACGGCACAGACACCGGGCAGCCAGAAACTTGCTCTCAACGTCAGCAACCTCTCAGTGGAGTTGGGGGACGTGTGGGCGCCGGCCGGGGGTAGCGCTGCGGCGCCCTCCCCCGGCCCAGGCGTGACGATCAGAGGATGCCGGCCCGCTCCATGGCGGCCCTGACACGTCCGTGATATTCATCGGAGAGCCAGGTCAACGGCAACCGGATCCCGCGCGGGCTGCGCCCCAGTTCGGAGACGGCCCATTTTACCGGGATCGGGTTGGACTGCACGAACAACTCGGCATGCAGACCGGCGAGGGGCTGATCGAGGGCGACGGCCTGCTCGCGCTCGCCGGCGAGCGCCGCGGCGCACATCGCCTGCATCTCGCGCGGGGCGACGTTGGTCGTCACCGAGATCACCCCGTCACCGCCGCGCAGCATGAACTCGCAACCGGTGGCGTCATCGCCGCTGTAGAGGGCGAAGTCCGGCCCGCAGCCCTCGCGCAACGCCGTCACCCGCTCGAGCTCTCCGGTGGCATCCTTGATGCCGACGATGTTGTCGATCGTGGCCAGGCGCGCCACCGTATCGCTGTGCATGTCACAGGCGGTGCGACCGGGGACGTTGTAGAGGATCTGCGGCAGGTCGACCGCCTCGGCGATCGCCTTGAAGTGCAGATAGAGCCCTTCCTGCGTCGGCTTGTTGTAGTAAGGGGTGACCAGCAGCGCGGCGTCGGCCCCGGCCGACTGGGCGCAACGGGTCAGCGCGATGGCCTCGCGCGTCGAGTTCGCACCGGTACCGGCGATGACGGGGATGCGCCCGGCGGCGAACTCGACACAACGGCGGATGACCGCACAGTGCTCATCCTCGTCGAGGGTGGCCGACTCGCCGGTGGTGCCGACGGCGACGATCGCCGTGGTCCCGGACTCGACATGCCAGTCGATGAGCGCGCCCAGGCTCTCCTCATCGACCGTGCCATCGGCGTGCATGGGCGTGACTAACGCAACGATGCTGCCGCGTAACATGCGTGGACTCCATTAGAGCAAAGCGGCCATGGTAGCTTGCGCGAACGCGTCGAGACAACCAGCGCGCCATGCCACCTCGCCACGAGACGGGGAATGTCGAGTCCGCGCGCCGGTGCTCACCGGCACGCGCACCACATCAGGCGCCGAAGACCGCCTGACAGACGGCCAGCAGGCTCGCCGGGAAGATCCCGAGCGCGAGCAGCGCCAGCCCGTTGAGCGACATCGCCACCCGCACCCCGCCGCTGCTGACCAGCGCCGGCGCATCCTCCTCGGGCTTGTCGAAATAGATGTAGCGCACCACCCGCAGGTAATAGAAGGCGCCGATGATCGAGAAGATCACCGCCACCACCGCCAGCCACACGAAGCCGATGCGCACCACCGCCTCGAGCACCAGCAGCTTGGCCATGAAGCCGACCAGCGGCGGCACCCCGGCCATCGAGAACATCACCAGGGCCATCATCGCCGCGTACCAGGAGTCGCGCTCGTTGAGGCCCTTGAGGTCCTCGATGCGCTCGGCGTCGAAGCCCTTGCGGCTGAGGATGATGAGGATGCCGAAGGCGCCGGTGGCCATCACCGCATAGGTGATGGTGTAGAACATCGCCGCGGCATAGCCCTGCTCGGTGCCGGCGAGCAGACCGAGGAAGATGAAGCCGACGTGCGAGATGGTCGAGTAGGCGAGCATCCGCTTGATGTTGCGCTGGGCGATCGCCACCAGGTTGCCGATCCCCATCGACAGCACCGCGAGGATCAGCAGCATGCCCTGCCAGTCGGCATGGAGGCTGCCCAGGCCATCGACCAGCAGACGGATGGCAAGCCCGAAGGCGGCGATCTTCGGCGCACTGCCGAGCAGCAGCACCACCGGGGTCGGGGCGCCCTCGTAGACGTCGGGCACCCACATGTGGAAGGGCACGGCGCCGAACTTGAAGCCGATGCCGATGACCATGAACACCAGACCGAAGACCAGGACCTTGTTCTCCATGCCCTGGCTGGCGAGCGCCTCGGCCACCGCACCGAACTCGACCGAGCCGGTGGCGCCGTAGACCATCGAGATGCCGTAGAGCAGCATGCCCGAGCCCAGGGCGCCGAGCACGAAGTACTTCATCGCCGCCTCGGCCCCGCGCGAGGAGTCGCGATCGAAGGCGACCAGCGCATAGAGACTCAGCGCCAGCAGCTCGAGACCGAGATAGACGGTGATGAAGCTGTTGGCCGCGACCATCACCAACATGCCGAGCACCGCGAACAGCCCGAGCATGTAGAACTCGCCGACCAGCATGTCGCGATCGCGCAGCCAGGGACGGGCATAGATGAACACCAAGAGGCTGACCACCAGGATCGCCCCCTTGAGCAGATCGGCCAGCGAGTCGCGCACGACGTTGCCGTCGAACACCAGCTCGGTGGCGCCACCACCGACCGCGCCGGTCAGGGCAACGGCGGCCACCAGACCGATCAGGGTCAGTCCGTGGATCACCTCGCGATGACGTTCAGCGATGTAGAGATCGACCACGAGCACGATGGCGGCGGTGAGCAGCACCGCGATCTCGGGCAGGATCGGCAAGAGGTTGGCGGCGTCGAAGTGCATGTGAATCTTCCAGTGAGAGTAGATCCGCGTTCGCGGCGCCCGGGGCGGGGGCGGTGCTCAACCGCCCCGGACCTGCACGCGACAAGGGGTCAGGGTTGGACGACGGTGGCCAGCGGCTCGGGGCGCGCGAGCACACAGGCGCCGATCTCGTCGGCCGGCAGCTTGCAGGTGGTCACCTGGGCGACCAGATGCTCGACCGAGGTGTGCATCACCTCGAGCAGCGGCGCCGGCCACAGACCGAGCGCCAGCACCGCCGCGGCGAGCACGCCGAGGTTGAGCGCCTCGCGCCGGTTGAGATCGGTGAGCGCCGCGACCTTGTCGTTGGCCACCGGGCCGAACACCACCCGTTTGATCATCCACAGGGTATAGGCCGCGGCGAGGATCAGGGTGGTGGCCGCCAGCAGCGCCCACCAGAAGTTGGCACGGAAGGTGGCGAGGATCACCATGAACTCACCGACAAACCCGGAGGTGCCCGGCAGCCCCGAGTTGGCCATGGCGAAATAGACGAAGAAGGCGCCGAACCAGGGCATGGTGTTGACCACGCCGCCGTAATCGGCGATCTCGCGCGAGTGCACCCGGTCGTAGAGCACACCGACACAGAGAAAGAGCGCGCCGGAGATGAAGCCGTGCGAGATCATCTGCACCATGCCGCCCTCGACGCCCATCACCGCACCGGCACCGGCTGTCGAGTTCTGCACGATGGCGAAGACGATGAAGAAGCCGAGGGTGACGAAGCCCATGTGGGCGATCGAGGAATAGGCGATCAGTTTCTTCATGTCGCGCTGGGCGAGAGCGACGAAGCCGATATAGACCACCGCGATCAGCGACATGGCGATGATCAGCCAGGCGAGCGCGGCGCTGGCGTCCGGGGCGATCGGCATCGAGAAGCGCAGGAAGCCGTAGCCGCCGATCTTGAGCATGATCGCCGCCAGCACCACCGAACCGCCGGTGGGCGCCTCGACATGGGCGTCGGGCAGCCAGGTGTGCACCGGGAACATCGGCACCTTGACCGCGAAGGCGAGCAGGAAGGCGATGAAGATCAGCGTCTGCGCGGTCATCCCCAGCTCGAGGCCGTGGAAGTCGAGGATGCTGAAGCTGTCGGCCTGGAAGTACATGTAGATCAGCGCGACCAACATGAACACCGAACCGAAGAAGGTGTAGATGAAGAACTTGATGGTCGCATAGACCCGGTTCGGCCCGCCCCAGACCCCGATGATGATGAACATCGGGATCAGCATCGCCTCCCAGAAGACGTAGAAGAGCACCGCGTCGAGCGCCGAGAACACGCCGATCATGACGCCTTCCATGATCAGGAAGGCGGCCATGTACTGACTCGGCTTGTAGCTGATCACCTCCCAGCCGGCGATCACCACGAAGATGGTGATGAAGGTGGTGAGGATGATCAGCGGCATCGAGATGCCGTCGACCCCGAGCGCGTAGTAGACGTCGAAGGTCGGGATCCAGGCCACGCGCTCGGCGAACTGCATCTCGGCGGTGCCCGGATCGAAGCCGAACCACAGCCACAGGCTGGAGACGAAGGTGAGCACGGCGAAGCCGAGCGCGGTCCACTTGGAGGTGGAGGCCGACCTGTCACCACTGGCCAGCACGGCGATACCGCCGACGATCGGCAGCCAGATGAGCAGCGTCAGCAGCGGAAACTGATACATGCGGGGCGTCTCCCTGTGCGCGTCAGAGGGTCACGAAGATCGTCATCAGGCCGACCAGACCGACGATCATCGCGATAGCGTAATGGTAGAGATAACCGGTCTGCAGCAGACGCAGCACGCCGGCCATGCGGCCCACGCTACGCGCCGAGCCGTTGACCATACCGTCATCGATCAGCGCCCGGTCGCCACGGCTCCAGAAGGTCTGACCGAGCAGCTGCGCGCCACCGGCGAGGAAGCGCTGGTTGAAGTCGTCGAAGCCGTACTTGTTCTGCAGCAACCGGGTCAGCGGCCCGCCGAGGGCGAGCAGCTTGGCGTCGATGTCGGGCTTGCGCGCGGCGACCACCCACCAGATCAGCGCGGCGAGCACCAGACCACCGAGCGCGAGCATCAGCGTCGGGGTGCCGAGCGCGTGCATCACGAAGGCGCTCTGGCCGTGCCAGTGCTCGCGCAGATGCGCCAGGGTGTCGTGCTCGGGGGCGACCATGATCGGGCTCCAGTCACCCGAGGCGAACCAGTCGTTGATCAGCATCGGCTCGATTGCGAACCAGCCGATGAACAGCGAGGGGATGGCCAGCATCACCAGCGGCACGGTCACCACCCAGGGCGTCTCGTGCAGGTGCTCGCGGGTATGCTCGTCCATCCGCGGCTTGCCGTGGAACACCAGGAAGTACATGCGGAAGCTGTAGAGCGCGGTCACCAGCACGCCGAGGGTGAGCAGCACCGAGGCGTAGCCACCGCCGAAGATCGCCGTCTCGTTGACCGCGGCGATGATCGCGTCCTTGGAGAAGAAGCCGGAGAAGCCGGGGAAGCCGATCAGCGCCAGCGAGCCGATCAGCGCGGTGATCCAGGTGATCGGCATGAACTTGCGCATACCGCCCATCTCGCGAATGTCCTGCTTGTGGTGCATCGCGATGATCACCGAGCCGGCGGCGAGGAACAGCAGCGCCTTGAAGAAGGCGTGGGTCATCAGATGGAAGACGCCGGCGGCATAGGCCGAGGCGCCGAGCGCGGTGATCATGTAGCCGAGCTGGGAGAGCGTCGAGTAGGCGACCACCCGCTTGATGTCGTTCTGCACCAGACCGATCAGCCCCATGAAGAAGGCGGTGGTGGCGCCGATGATCAGCACGAAGCTCAGCGCCGCCTCGGAGAGCTCGTAGAGCGGCGACATCCGCGCAACCATGAAGATACCGGCGGTGACCATGGTGGCGGCGTGGATCAGCGCCGAGATCGGGGTCGGGCCCTCCATCGAGTCGGGCAGCCAGACGTGCAGCGGCACCTGCGCCGACTTGCCCATGGCGCCGATGAACAGCAGCACGCAGATCAGGGTCATCAGCGAGATGCCGCCGAACAGCGCCACCTCGGTATCGGCCAGCCCCGGGGCGGCGGCGAACACCTCGGCGTAGTCGAGGGTGCCGAAATACATCGCCACCGCGGCGATGCCGAGGAGGAAGCCGAAGTCGCCGACGCGGTTGACCAGGAAGGCCTTGAGGTTGGCGAAGATCGCGCTCTCGCGGGTCGACCAGAAGCCGATCAGCAGGTAGGAGACCAGACCGACCGCCTCCCAGCCGAAGAACAGCTGCATGAAGTTGTTCGCCATCACCAGCATCAGCATCGAGAAGGTGAACAGCGAGATGTAGCTGAAGAAGCGCTGATAGCTGTTGCGACCGGTGAGCGCACCCTCGGGCCAGTTGTGCTCGTCGTCGGCCATGTAGCCGATGGTGTAGATGTGCACCATCAGCGAGACGAAGGTCACCGTGGCCATCATCATCGCGGTGAGCTTGTCGACCAGGAAGCCGACCTCGAAACGCATGCCGTCGGAGACCAGCCAGGTGTAGACGGTGCCATCGAACACCGCCTGCTCCGCCCAGATGAAGCGTCCCAGCACCCACAACGACAGGAGTGTGGAGAGGCCCACGCCGGCGATGGTCACCGAGTGCGCGCCCACGCGGCCGATCCTGCCGCCGAAGAAGCCGGCGACGATGGCGCCGACCAGGGGCGCGAGCACGATGGTCAGGTAGACGTTTTCCATCTTGATTTCTGCTCTTTCGCTCTATTTGCCGTGTCCACGGGTGCCGACCGCGGTGAGGCGGCGGCGCCCGAGGGCCTCCGCGCGCCGCCGCGCGCGCCGCAACGACGATTCCCAGGGACCGCCGGCGCCTCGGCGCCCGCGCGCGCCCTACCCTTTCAGGACGTCGAGATCCTGCACATTGATCGACCGTCGGTTACGGAACAGCACCACCAGGATGGCCAGTCCGATCGCCGCCTCGGCGGCCGCGACGGTGAGGATGAAGAAGACGAACACCTGTCCCGTGACATCCCCGAGGAAGTGCGAGAAGGCCACGAAGTTCATGTTCACCGCCAACAGCATCAGCTCGATGCACATCAGCAGCAGGATCAGGTTCTTGCGGTTCAGGAAGATCCCGGCCACCGAGATCGAGAACAGCAGACCACCGAGGATCAGATAGTCGGAGAGCGCGATCATGCGGACCCTTCCTCTTGCGATTGTGCAACACCCCGCGCGCCCTGCTCCTCGCGTAGCCCCGCCGTGGAGACCTGCGAGACCAGACGCACCCGGTCCGGCCCCTTGCGCACCTCGACCTGATGCTTGGGATCGACATACTTGGTATCGGGACGCTTGCGCAGGGTCAGACGAATGGCGGCGATGATGCCCACCAGCAGGATCACCGCGGCCAGCTCGAAGGGATAGACATAGGCGGTGTAGAGCAGCATCCCGACCTCCTCGATGTTGGAGGCCTCGGCCGACGCCGCGGCCGGTGCCGGGAACTGCTCGGCACCGAAGTTGCCGGGCCCCACCACCAGCAGGATCTGCGCGGCCATCACCACCGCGATCACCGCGCCGAGCGGCAGATAGCGGATGAAGCCCGCGCGCAACGTCGCCAGGTCGATGTCGAGCATCATCAGCACGAACAGGAACAGCACCATCACCGCGCCGACATAGACCAGCACCAGCACCAGCCCGAGGAACTCGGCCTCGAGCAGCAGCCAGAGCGCGGCGCTGGAGAAGAAGGCGAGCACCAGATAGAGCACCGCGTGCACCGGATTGCGCCGCGTCACCACCATCCCCGCCGCCGCCAGGGTGATGGCGGCGAAGACGTAGAAGAGAAACTTTTCAAAGCCCATGGTTGATCCCTAGTCTCCTGGATGCGCGAGACGGCGCGTGATCCCGTTCATCGATAGGGCGCATCGGCCGCCCGCGCCGCGGCGATCTCGGACTCGTACTTGTCGCCGATCGCCAGCAGCTTGTCCTTGGTCATGATGTGCTCACCACGATTCTCGAAGTGATACTCGTAGACCCCGGTCTCGACGATCGAGTCGACCGGGCAGGACTCCTCGCAGAAGCCGCAATAGATGCACTTGAACAGATCGATGTCGTAGCGCGTGGTGCGCCGCGAGCCGTCCTCGCGCGGTTCGGCCTCGATGGTGATGGCCAGCGCCGGACAGACGGCCTCGCACAGCTTGCAGGCGATACAACGCTCCTCGCCGTTGGGATAGCGACGCAGCGCATGCAGCCCACGGAAGCGCGGCGAGATCGGCGCGCGCTCCTCCGGGTACTGGACCGTGAACTTGCGTTTGAACAGATAACCGCCGGTGACCCGCATCCCCCGGAACAGCTCGACCAGGAGCAGGCTCTGCACATACTCTCGCGCGTGTTTCAGCATCTTGCCTCCTCCACAATCACGCCGACCACCACGGCGGCAGCCGGTAGACCACCGCCAGCGCCACGACCAGGATCCACACGATCGTGATCGGGATGAACACCTTCCAGCCCAGGCGCATGATCTGGTCGTAGCGGTAGCGCGGGAAGGTCGCGCGCAGCCACAGGAACAGGAACATGAAGAAGCCGGTCTTCAACGCGAACCAGTGGAAGCCGTCGTCGAGCAGCGCCACCCCGTCGACCCAGGACTGCGGCAGCGGCGACAGCCAGCCGCCCATGAACAGCACCGCGGTCAGCGCCGAGATCAGGATCATGTTGGCGTACTCGGCGAGGAAGAAGACCGCAAAGGCCATCCCCGAGTACTCGACGTGGAAGCCGGCGACGATCTCCGACTCGCCCTCGGCGACGTCGAAGGGCGCGCGGTTGGTCTCGGCCACGCCCGAGATCAGATAGACCCCGAACAGCGGCAGCAGCGGCAGCCAGTACCAGGTGAACAGGTTACCCGCCTGGGCCTCGACGATGGCGCCGAGATTGAGGCTACCGGCGGCCACCAGCACCCCGACCAGGGCAAAGCCCATGGCGATCTCGTAGGCGACGATCTGCGCCGCCGAGCGCATCGCGCCGAGCAGCGCGTACTTGGAGTTGGAGGCCCAGCCGGCGATGATCACGCCGTAGACCCCGAGCGAGGTCAGCGCCAGCACATAGAGCAGCCCGGCGTTGATGTCCGAGAGCACCAGCCCGGCGTCGAAGGGGATCACCGCCCAGGCGGCCATCGCCGGGCCGATGGTGATCACCGGGGCCATCAGGAAGAGCGCCTTGTCGGCCTTGGAGGGGATCACCACCTCCTTGAGCAACAGCTTCAGCGCATCGGCGATCGGCTGCAGCAGGCCGCGCCAACCGACCCGGTTGGGGCCGATGCGGACCTGGATATAGCCGATCACCTTGCGCTCGGCATAGGTGTAATAGGCCACCAGCAGCAGCAGCGGGACCAGGATGGCGGTGATCTTGAGCAGGATCTGGATCACCACCGGGAGGCTGTTCCACAGTTCGATCATAGTCGCATCATCCTCTCTGGGCGCCGGCGGCGGTGATCTCGATCGGGCCGATCTGCGCGCCGAGCCGCTCGCTGCCCGCGACCGCGGCCGGCACCCAGGCACACCCGGGGGCGAGCCGTGCATCGAGCCGCACCTCGCAGTCGAGCGTCCGGCCGCCCTGGCTCAGGGTCGCCTCGGCGCCCTCCTCTAGCCCCAGCGCGGCGGCCCGCTCCGGGTGCAGATAGAGCGCGAGGGCGGCGCGCGGCATGGCGGTGCGCTGCAGCGCCGGGGCGCGTCGCACCAGGGCGTCGAGCGCATAGATCGGCACCCCGCCGACCCGCGCCAGCCCGCCCTCGGCGAGACGCGGCTCGAGCGCGCCGAGCGCCGCGCGCGCGGCGTTGTCGTGCACGGCCTCACCACAGCACTCGGCGAGTTCCTCACGGACCCCGGCGGCGCTGACATAGTCGAAGCCGCGCAGGTCGAGCAGGTTGCCGAGCACCCGCAGCACCTTCCAGCCCGGGCGTGCCTCGCCCGGGGGCGCCACCGCGCCCTGGAACGACTGCCAGACGCCACTGGCGTTGACGAAGGTGCCGGAGGTCTCGGCGAAGGCGCCGATCGGCAGCAGCACGTCGGCGCCCGCCTCCAGCGACGGCGAGCGGAAGGCCGAGCAGGCGACGACGAACTCGGCCTGCTCGCAGGCGGCCATCGCCCGCGCCGGATCGATCAGATCGCGATCGGGTTCGACGCCCCACAGCACCAGGGTGCGCGGCGCCTCGGCGAGCATCGCATCGAGCGCACGCCCGGGCCGCTCCAGCGCGACGCCACCGGGGCCGACCTGGGGCAAGGCGCCGGCGAGATGAGCACCGACGCTGTTGGCCGCCGCCGGCAGCCAGCCGAGCGCGCAACCGCTGGTCGTGGCGATGGTCTCGGCCAGGGCGCGGATCAGCGCGTAATCGGGATGGGCGACGGCGAGCGCGCCGAGCGCGACCAGACCGCCCTGCCCGGCCTCACCGGCGCGCAGCAGCTCGGCGAGCGCGCGCTGCGCCTCGTCGGGCTCGGCGGCGGCGATCAGCGCCGCGCCCGCGCCCTCTGGAGCGCAGTCGAGCGCCTTGGCGATCGCCGCCAGCGCCGCGGGCAAGGCCGCCGGATCGACCACCAGCTGGGTGGCGGCGTGATTGAGTTCGAGTTCGAGCGGATTGACGCAACCGACCCCGGCGCCGGCGAGCGCGGCCTTGCGGATGCGATGGGCGAGCAGCGGCTGCTCCTGGCGCAGGTCGCTGCCGATCACCAGGATCGCACGCCGGGTCTCGAGCTCGGCGATGGTGCAGCCGAGCCAGGGGCGCAGCGGCGCCACCGCGTCGTCGCGGAAGTCCTGCTGACGCAGTCGGCTGTCGATGTCGGCGACGCCGAGTCCACGCGCCACCCGCTGCGCGAGATAGAGCTCCTCGAGGGTGGCGTTGGGCGCCAGCCACCAACCGCTGGTGGCCGGATCGGCGGCCTTGAGCCGCTCGGCCACCAGGGTCATCGCCTCGCCCCAGGCCACCGCCTGCCAGGCGCCGTCGCGCTTGATCATCGGCTGGGTGAGCCGATCGGCGGCATACAGGCCCTCGTAGCTGAAGCGGTCGCGGTCGGCGATCCAGGTCTCGTTGACCGTCTCGTTGTCGTTGGGGTGGACCCGCAGCACCTGGTCGCGACGCACGTGCAGGCGCAGGTTGGCGCCGACCCCGTCGTGCGGGGAGATGCTGTCGCGACCGGTCAGCTCCCAGGCGCGGGCCTGGAAGCGATAGGGCTTGGAGGTCAGGGCACCGACCGGACAGAGGTCGATGACATTGCCCGAGAGTTCGTGCTCCACGGCGACGGCGGTGAAGGTGCCGATGCGCATCGTCTCGCCGCGCCCGGTGGCGCCAAGCTCACGCACCCCGGCGATCTCGGCGCCGAAGCGCACGCAGCGGGTGCAGTGGATGCAGCGGGTCATCTCGGTGGCGATCAGCGGGCCGAGGTCCTCGTCCTCGACCACCCGCTTACGCTCGCTGTAGCGCGACACGTCACCGCCGTAGCCCATGGCCACGTCCTGCAGCTCGCACTCGCCGCCCTGATCGCAGATCGGACAGTCGAGCGGGTGATTGATCAGCAGGAACTCCATCGTGCCCTCCTGGGCATCGATGGCCTTGGGCGAGCGCGTCTGCACCTTCATCCCGTCACTGACCGGGGTCGCGCAGGCCGGCACCGGCTTGGGGAAGGGACGACCGCCGGCCTCGGCCTCGACCAGACACATCCGACAGTTCGCCGCAATGGACAGCTTCTTGTGATAGCAGAAGCGGGGAATGGTAATGCCCTCACGGTCGGCGACCGCGATGATCATCTCCCCCGGCGCTGCCTCACAGGCACGGCCGTCGATCTCGATGGTGATCTTGTCCGTCATTAAGGTCTCTCGATCGGCACCAGTGACGCGGCCTCCAGAGGGCCGCATTGAGACGCCCGAGGTGCACTCGCTACGGGGCGCCAGGATGTCCGCCGCGGCGGACACCGTCTGCTCATGGATTCACGGTCGGCGGCGACACGGGCCGCCGGCCGACAGAGGATGGCTCGAAGGGCGCGGCCGCTCAGGCGACCATGCTGCGTCCGTGTTCGATCCGGTACGCGAACTCGTGCCGGTAGTGCTTGAGGAAGCTCTGCACCGGCATCGCCGCGGCATCGCCGAGGGCGCAGATGGTGCGCCCGCCGATCCGTCCGGCCACGCTCTCGAGCAGCTCCAGGTCCTCGGCGCGCCCCTGACCGTCGAGGATGCGCTTGAGCACCCGCGCCAGCCAGCCGGTGCCCTCGCGACACGGCGTGCACTGACCGCAGGACTCGTGCATGTAGAAGTGCGAGAGGTTGTGCAGCACGCGCACCATGCAGGTGCCCTCGGCGATCACGATCACCGCGCCCGAGCCGAGCATGGAGCCGGCCTTGGCGATGGAGTCGTAGTCCATGTCGGTCTGCATCATGATCTCGCCCGGCACCACCGGGACCGAGGAGCCGCCGGGGATCACCGCCTTGAGCGGGCGATCGTCGAGCACCCCACCGGCCATCTCCAGGAGATCGCGGAAGGGGGTACCGAGCGGCACCTCGAAGTTGTTCGGGCGGTTGACGTGGCCACTGACCGAGAACAGCTTGGGACCACCGTTGTTGGGCCGTCCCTGCTCGAGGAACCACTGCCCGCCACGCTCCAGGATCACCGGCACCGAGGCCAGCGATTCGGTGTTGTTGATGGTGGTCGGGCAACCGTAGAGACCCTGCTGGGCGGGGAACGGCGGCTTGTAGCGCGGCTGTCCCTTCTTGCCCTCGATCGACTCGAGCAGCGCGGTCTCCTCGCCACAGATGTAGGCGCCGGCACCGCAATGGACATAGAGATCGAAGTCGACCCCGGAGCCGAGCAGGTCGCGCCCCAGCAGCCCGGCCTCATAGGCCTCGCCGAGCGCCTCCTCGAAGCGCGCGATCGGTTCGTAGAACTCGCCGCGGATGTAGTTGTAACCGACGGTGGCGCCGATGCAGTAGCCGGCGATGGCCATGCCCTCGATCACCTGGTGCGGGTTGTAGCGCAGGATGTCGCGGTCCTTGCAGGTGCCCGGCTCACCCTCGTCGGAGTTGCAGACGATGTACTTCTGCCCCGGCGCGGTGCGCGGCATGAAGCTCCACTTCAGTCCGGTGGGGAAGCCCGCGCCACCGCGTCCGCGCAGGTTGGAGCGCTTGACCTCCTCGATCAGGTCATTGGGATCCGGGCGCTCGCGGAGGATGCGCTCCCACTGGACATAGCCGCCGACGCTGCGATAGGCCTCGAGGCTGTGCCGCGTCGCGGCCTCGAGGTGCATGGTGCGAAAGCATACGGTGTTCTGGTTCTCGACCATGGTCTCACTCCAGCCCGTCGATGAGTTCGTCGAGCGCCTCCGGCGAGAGGTTCTCGTGGTAGGTCTTGTCGACCAGCACCGCCGGCGCATGGCGGCAGGCCCCGAGACATTCGACTTCCTTGAGGGTGAAGCGACCATCGGCGGTGGTCTCGCCCGGCCCCACCCCGTACTTCTCACCGACGTGCTCGATCAGCGTCTCGGAGCCGCGCAACATGCAGGAGACGCTGTTGCAGACACAGACCTTGTGCCGCCCCTGGGGTTCGAGGTCGTACATGCCGTAGAAGGTGGCGACCTCGTAGACGGCGACCTCGGGCATGTCGAGATAGGCCGCCAGGTCGTCCATCAGCTCGCGGGTGAGCCAGCCACCGTTGGCGTCCTGCAGCAGGGTCAGTGCGGGCATCACCGCCGACTGCTGCCAGTCCTCGGGGTAGCGGGTCAGCAAGGCATCGATCGCCTCGCGCAGCTCTGCGGTGAACAGGGTCGACTTGTCGCGATCGTGCGCGACGGTGAGCGGTGTGGTACGAAAACTCATCAGCGATCGATCTCCCCGAAGACGATATCCAGCGTCCCGATGATGGCCACCACGTCGGCGATCATGTGACCGCGCGACATCTCGTCAAGGGCGGCCAGATGGGGGAAGCCGGGGGCGCGGATCTTCAGCCGGTAGGGCTTGTTGGCGCCGTCGGAGACGATGTAGCAGCCGAACTCGCCCTTGGGCGCCTCGACCGCGGCATAGACCTCGCCGGGCGGGGTGCAATAGCCCTCGCTGAAGAGCTTGAAGTGATGGATCAGGGCTTCCATGTCCGCCTTCATCCGCTCGCGCGAGGGCGCGATCACCTTGGCATCGTCGATGCGCACCGGACCGGGGTTGGCGCGCAGCCAGTCGATGCACTGACGGATGATGCGGTTGGACTGGCGCATCTCCTCCATGCGCACCAGATAGCGATCGTAGCAGTCGCCGTTGATGCCGATCGGGATGTCGAAGTCGACCTTGTCGTAGGCGGCATAGGGCTGCTTCTTGCGCAGGTCCCAGGCGATCCCCGAGCCACGCAGCATCGGCCCGGTGAAACCGAGGGCCTGGGCGCGCTCGGGCGAGACCACGCCGATGCCGACGGTACGCTGCTTCCAGATGCGGTTGTCGGTGAGCAGGGTCTCGTACTCGTCGACGTGCTTGGGGAAGCGCTCGGTGAAGTCCTCGAGGAAGTCGAGCAGCGAGCCCTGGCGATTGGCGTTGCGCCGGGCCATCTCCTTGGCGCCGTGCCACTTGGAGCCGGCCTTGTCGAACTGCGGCATGCGCTCGGGGAGGTCGCGGTTGACCCCGCCCGGACGATAGTAGGTCGCGTGCATGCGCGCGCCGCTGACCGCCTCGTAGCAATCGAACAGGTCCTCGCGCTCGCGGAAGCAGTAGAGGAACACGCTCATCGCGCCGATATCGAGCGCATGCGCGGCCAACCACATCAGGTGGTTGAGGATGCGCGTGATCTCGTCGTACATGGTGCGGATGTACTGCGCGCGCTCCGGCACCTCGACCCCGAGCAGCTGCTCGATGGCGCGCACGTAGCCGTGCTCGTTGCACATCATCGAGACATAGTCGAGCCGGTCCATGTAACCGATGCTCTGGTTGTAGGGCTTGCTCTCGGCGAGCTTCTCGGTGGCGCGATGCAGCAGGCCGACGTGCGGATCGGCGCGCTGGATGACCTCACCGTCGAGTTCGAGCACCAGACGCAGCACGCCGTGGGCCGAGGGGTGCTGGGGACCGAAGTTGATGGTGTAGTTGCGAATCTCAGGCATCACCTGGCTCCTGGCTGGGATCGGACCCGGCGGGTGCCTCGCCACGGATCACGCGCGGCACCAGCACCCGCGGCTCGATCGAGACCGGCTCGTAGACCACACGGGCCTGCTCGGGGTCGTAGCGCATCTCGACCTGGCCGATCAGCGGGAAGTCCTTGCGGAAGGGATGCCCGACGAAGCCGTAGTCGGTGAGGATGCGACGCAGGTCGGGGTGACCGCGGAAGAGGATGCCGTAGAGGTCGAAGGCCTCGCGCTCGAACCAGTTGGCCGCCGGCCAGAGATCGACCACCGAGTCGACCATCGGCTGGGCGCCACCGGCATGGACCCGCAACCGCAACCGGCGGTTGTAGGCCAGCGAGAGCAGGTGGTAGGCCACCGCGAAGCGCTTGGGGTCGTCGAGTTCGAGTTCGGGATCGCGATCGACGCCGCGCCCGAAGCCGGTGAAGGAGGCCGTCTCGGTCTCCCACTCGGACTCGCCGTAGGCGGCGTAATCGACGCCGCAGACGTCGATCAGCTGCTCGAAGCGCAACGCCTCGTGGTCGCGCAGGGTCAGGCACACGTCGAGCAGACGCTCAGCGGGTACCACCAGGGTCAGCTCACCAAACTGCTCCAGCAGCTCACAGCCGTGTTCCGCGAACTGCTCGCGAAGAGTAGCGGCGAGCGCATCCAGCCTGGCGTTGCGGGTCAGGTGCTCTGTAGACATGGATTATGGAGACTGCTTCAGCGGGCGATGGTGTTCGTTCGGCGGATCTTGTTCTGCAGCTGCAGAATGCCGTAGAGCAGCGCCTCGGCGGTCGGCGGACAGCCGGGCACGTAGACATCCACCGGCACGATGCGATCGCAGCCGCGCACGACGGAATAGGCGTAATGATAGTAACCGCCACCATTGGCGCAGGAGCCCATGGAGATCACCCAGCGCGGCTCGGCCATCTGATCGTAGACCTTGCGCAACGCCGGGGCCATCTTGTTGACCAGGGTGCCGGCGACGATCATCACGTCGGATTGACGTGGACTCGGGCGGAAGATGATGCCGAAGCGGTCAAGGTCGTAACGCGCGGCGCCGGCGTGCATCATCTCGATCGCGCAGCAGGCCAGACCGAAGGTCATCGGCCACATCGAGCCGGTGCGCGCCCAGTTGATCAGCTTGTCGGCCGTCGTGGTGACGATGCCTTCTTCAAGAACCCCTTCTATTCCCATTCCAGTGCGCCCTTCTTCCACTCGTAGATGAAGCCGACCACCAGGATGCCGAGGAAGATCGCCATCGACCAGAAGGCGAACACCCCAAGGTCATCCAGTACGACCGCCCAGGGAAAGAGGAAGGCGATCTCCAGATCGAACAAGATAAAGAGGATTGCGACCAAGTAGTAACGGACGTCGAACTTCAGACGTGCGTTCTCGAAGGCCTCGAAGCCGCACTCGTAGGGGGAGTCCTTTTCCTGATCCGGTCGGCGCGGTCCCAACAGGTACCCGAGCCCGAGCGACCCGACACCCACCAGGATCCCCACGAGGATAAAGATCAGGATGGGCAAATAGTTCTCGAGCACCTTGACCCCCGTGTTTCATGGTTTGCTTATAAAGCCGGAAGATTGAGTCTAGTGCAGCGTCAACGACAGTGTCAACCCGGCGCTCAATCAAAAATATTAGGATTTTCAATCCCTTAGAATATCGATCCCGGCATAAAAAAACGGCATACCAGATACTGGTATGCCGTTTGCTGTTTGGTGCCGACGGCCAGACTCGAACTGGCACGGCTTTCGCCACTACCCCCTCAAGATAGCGTGTCTACCAATTTCACCACGTCGGCAATAAATTTTATTCGCTGTTACCGGTCTCGACAGATGCATCATCTGCCTGCCCGTCAGCGTGTCCCACTACATTAGCAGAATTTTCGTCGTTGTCAACAGAAATTTCTGCTGCAGGCGCAGCGGGGATGTCGGAAGCGCCCGGAGCGGCGCTGTCACCGGCGTCCACGCCAGGGACCGAGGGCACGTCGGACGGCACCAGGGTTTCCGGCGCGGCCTCGATCAGCACGGCATCATCCATGTCTTCCATGAAGCCTTCCGGCTCGCTGACTTGGGTCGCGAAATAGGCCAGCGCCATGCTGGTCAGGAAGAACAGTGTCGCGAGGATCGCGGTCGCTCGCGTCAGGAAGGAACCTGACCCCTGCGAACCGAAGACGGTCTGCGATGCACCGCTTCCGAAAGCGGCTCCAGCGTCAGCGCCCTTGCCGTGCTGAATGAGGACCAAGCCTATCAGGCCCAACGACAGGAAGACCTGGACAATTGTCAAAATGGTTTGCATGCCTGACTCGTTACCCTGGGCTAACCTGCCGCGGCCTCTGCGGCGCGACAGATCGCGAGAAAATCATCAACGTCCAGCGACGCGCCGCCGATCAGTCCACCGTCGATATCCGGCTGCGCCAGCAGCTCGGCTGCGTTACCGGGCTTCATGCTGCCACCGTAGAGAATCCGCAGCTTCTGCGCAATACGCTGATCCGAGTCAGCAATTCTTGCGCGCACGAAGGCGTGGACCTGCTGCGCCTGTTCGGGAGTCGCGGTCTTGCCGGTACCGATCGCCCAGACCGGCTCGTAAGCGATGTCGAGCGCAGCGAAGACCTCGATGCCGGCAACCTGGAGCACGCCATCGAGTTGTGCGGCGATGACCGCCTCGGTCTCGCCGCGCTCGCGCTGCTCCAGCGTCTCGCCGATGCAGAGGATGGGACGCATCCCGCTGGCGATGACCGATTGCAGCTTGCGCGCAATCAGGGCGTCTGATTCGGCGTGATACTCACGGCGCTCGGAGTGCCCACAGATCACGTAGCGACAGTCGAACTCGGCCAGCATCGCTGCCGCGATCTCGCCGGTATAGGCACCAGCGGACTCGGCGCTGACGTCCTGGGCGCCGAGACGCACCACGCCATCGGCGAGTTCGGCCTCACCGAGCGCCAGATAGGGGAAAGGGGGACAGACCGCGACCTCGACCCCTTGGAGCGAGGCGGCTCCCGCTGATACACCGCCGAACAGCAGCTGCGCGTCGCGCTTGCTGCCGTTCATCTTCCAGTTCCCTGCAATCAGTGGCGCTCGCATGGCAAAGACTCCGTCCTGATCGAGCCGGGTAATCTACCCGCTTAGCCTATCCCTTGCAAGCCAAAGGGCGTGGATGTGCGTATCATGGGGGCTGGACAGGCGCTCGCCTCCCGTACCGCCCTACCTCGACTATCGATTACACTCGCGACATGGCTAAAGGAAAGAAGAACAAGACCGACGGCGGCTCGACCATCGCGCTCAACAAGAAGGCGAGCCACGACTACTTCATCGAGCAACGCCTTGAGGCGGGCTTGGCACTCGAGGGCTGGGAGGTCAAGAGCCTGCGCGCCGGGCGCATCCAGCTCAAGGAGAGCTACGTCAAGATCCTCCATGGCGAAGGCTACCTGATCGGCGCCCACATCTCGCCGCTGCAGACCGCCTCCACCCACATCAACCCCGACCCCACGCGATCGCGCAAGCTGCTGCTCAAGCGCCACGAACTCAACCGCCTGATCGGCCAGACCGAGCGCGCCGGCTTCACCCTGGTGCCCACGGCCATGTACTGGAAGCGCGGTCGCGCCAAGCTCGAGATCGGCCTCGGCAAGGGCAAGAAGCAACACGACAAGCGCACCACCGAGAAGGATCGTGACTGGCAACGCGAGAAGGAGCGGCTGTTCAAGGGCAACTGAGCCGCGGCGATCCGTGCCCCGCCCCGGCACACCGCACTTGCCGGGGAACCCCGGCTCTTCTATAGTGTCCTTTCACTTAAGGGGGCGACTGGCTTCGACGTGGGTCGCGAAACCTAAGGTGCATGCCGAGGTGCGGTTGACCTCGTAAAACCCTCCGCAAACTTATAGTTGCCAACGACGACAACTACGCTCTCGCTGCTTAATCCCAGCGGGCCTCTGACCGTCACTTGCCTGTGGGCGGCGGATTCCAGGGGTAACCTCACACAGGATCGTGGTGACGGGAGTCCGGACCTGATCCACTAAAACCTAACGGAATCGCCGACTGATCGCCCTGCCCTTCGGGCGGCAGAAGGCTAAAAACAATAGAGTGGGCTAAGCATGTAGGACCGAGGGCAGAGGGCTTGCGGACGCGGGTTCGATTCCCGCCGCCTCCACCAAGCAAGCAGCAAAGGCCAACCAGTCATGGTTGGCCTTTTTTGTTGCGCGGAGATCACATCGTTCACGAGCTGGCAGTGCTGCAGGTGCCCTCCCCCGCAGGCCTTGCTCACGAATCAGCGCCCACACGAGCCTCCCCGGCACCCAGGCCACGGGCACACCGTGCCGAACCATACCCGCAACGCCGTAGGCGTCCCGATATCGAGCGCGCGCTCGAGTATCGTGCTGAGCGGTGCCGGCTTGGTCCAGAGCGGTCGCTGCTGCTCCGGGGCGTCGACCTCGGCACAGCGCACCGAGGCATTCAGTTAGCGCTTGGGCAGATCCAGCGCCCGGCCGATGAAGGTGACGCCATGACGCCTGGCAGACACCGCAACACCCCGATCAGGTCACGAGGCGCCGCTATAGCAGGCTGTCGCATTACGGCCCTTCAACGCCACCGAAACCGCATGGATCGCCAACGGCTACCCACAATGGCGCCACCATTGATCGACGCGCTCGTATACAACCGCAACCCACCGTACTCGGCCTACTCCTGGATCTGGTCGACACATACGGCGTTCGAATCGAAATCGATGCCATCCTCGACGTCTTTCTCGAATGAGCACGAATCGGTCAGAGAGGGCTCGCACGCCAGGGCAGTAAAGCAGGCATTCCAACCCATAGCGCACGGGCATCAGCTCAAGGAGCTGCGTCGTTTCTCGGGAGAGGCTCTACAGACGCGTCCGAACGGAAGCGCGGATATGTCTCGTCTTCTGAGGCATTGGCGCTCAGTGCACCGAGATACCGGCAAGCGCCCCACCCGCAACCAAGAGTGCAGCTGGATAAGGGCTGGCTTCGGCCGGCTGGAGCAGGCACTGGCGGCGCTGTCGTAGACACCGCTTCAGAGTTCGCGCCCCTGGGCATGGACCTGATCGAAGACCGCCTCGAGCGCGGCGTGGGTCCCGCGCAGGCCGTCGATCACCTGTCCGGCCCAGTCGAAATAGGCGCGCTGGCGCTCACGGCTCCAGTCCGGTGGGGGCGAGTCGAGGATGTCGCGCAGGTTGCAGATCTTGTCGGCGAGCTTGACCAAGCGGGCCTGCTCGGAGAGCTGCGGGGCGTGCTCGATCTGCAGCCGTTTACGCTCGTGCTGGGCCAGCGACCTGTCGTCGCTGACCTCGAGCACCACGGCGGTGACGGTATCCCCGAAGTGCTCGATCAGCTCGGCCTCGGTGGTGGCGGTGTCCTCGATGGTGTCGTGCAGCAGCGCGGCACAGAGCACCACGGGGTCAGTCACCCCGGCCTCGTCGATCAGCACCCGGGTCAGGGCGATCGGGTGGTTGATATAGGGCGAGGCACGCTCGTCCTTGCGGCGCTGGTCGCGGTGCTTGTCGGCGGCGAAATCGAGCGCGCGCACGAAGTCGGCCAGGGACTCATACTGCATCGTCGTCATCTTCTTCACTCCTCGGGGCCGCCACATCCCGGACGACGGCCTTGGCCAACGGAACGAGACGACAGGCACGGGGCACGCATGGACCCGCCGGGCACCGTCTCGCATCCAGAGCATCACGCCCCCGTCCATGGGCCTTGCAAGGCCACATGCGGCGATGATTGATGGAATCCTGCGACAAGGCGCGGGCGCTGTTCAACCCCGAATCACCGATGACAATCCCACGCCACGGCGATCACCAGAGCGGCATCCGCCAACGAGGTCAAGGGGTGATCCGGGTCGCAAGGCCGACCAAGGGTTCGACGGGGCGGCGACAGCGGAAGGAGGAGGAGCGGAGGCTGAACGACATGGCCGCGCTTGCGCGCGACGTCAAGGCACGGGTGTGTCCCGCCAGCCATTGAAGATCAGAGTTCCGGGGGTGTCTGACTCCAGGTTGATCGACTGCTCGAAGGAGCGCGACAGCGTCCGGGCACGAATCCGGTAACGCCCTTCCGGCAGGCGCAGCAGCAGCCAGGGCCCGGGGGAATGCAGCGACACCAGCGGCCCGCCATCGGCGCCGAGGATCTCGACCGCGACGTCGCCGAGATAGCGACCGTCGTGCAGCGCGAACTCGAGCTTGAGGTTGTAGTCGATGCCGAGGCGTGTATCGAGATAACGACGTTCGTCGAGTCCGACCCCACCGCTCACATAACCGATGCCCTGGCGCTCTCCCGGTGTCAGCAGCAGTCCATCCTGGGCCAGGACATCGGTCAGACCGAGCAGCACCGTCAGCGACAGCGCCCCCATCATCACACGCCATCCGTGCACCAACCATTGCAAGCTCATCGGTCGATGTACTCCCGCAGGAGACAAGACGCGCACGTCATCAGCCATGCCAACGCAGCCGACCGCCGGAACGGGCGAAACTGCTGGCGATCAGTGTCTCCCATGGCGAGGCATCTCCACCCAACAGACAGAGCGCGGCCCGTGTCTGTACCGACAGACGCCAGCGCCCCGCCCGGGTCGCGGCGAGCCAGGCCCGGGCGAGTTCGCACCCCAGCTCATCACCATCGGGCGGCTTGCGTAGGCCCGCGCGACGCTGCAGGGGCAACGCGGATGGCGAACGCGAGCCATGTCTCCAACGGACGCCGGACGATGCCTGGGTACATCTCCAGCAACGAAAGACACAGGGTGCAGCGGGGGGTGCGTCGCCCCCTGAGCAGTCATTTTCGGTCATCGTGCATCTCCGTGGTCTGATTGCGCAGCGGATCGCACATGCGGAACAGCCCATCGAGCGATCCGATCGGTCGCCTACAGCAATTCCGTCCCTGGACCTGAAGCAAGAGTACAGGGCGGCGGGACCACTCCAACGACCGCTCATCATGTTGCAGCGCAAAAAAACGTCCCTATCTAGTTCGACGGGCGGGCCGAAATGACCCGCCGCCTATCTTCAAGGCCCCCATGTACCGACATCCTGGCGCTATCCTCAAGCGCCCGACACCGTCTCACCGAGACAGCACAGGAGGTGTAGAGATGACCATCCCATCGCCCCGTATCGCGTTCGCGCTCACCATCGGCCTGCTCGGCGCGCCGATCCTCGCCGGCTGTGAACAGGAGGGACCGGCCGAGGAGGCCGGACGCAAGATCGACCAACAGGCCGAACAGATCGGTCAGCAGCTGGAGCAGGCTCGCGACGCCGTCACCGAGGCACTCGAGGGTGCCGGGGACCGGGTCGAGCAGGCGACCGACCAGCTCGAGGACAACGGCGAGCGCTGACACCCCGGGGCCCGGCCTGCCGGGCCCTGCCCCCCCCCGGCACCCGCCACGGCAGCGCTACGGGACGAAGGCGTCAGCGTAACTGGCGTACCGCCCCACCGCCGGGCACCAAGGGCGCACGGCGAGGCGAGTCCGCGGCCGGCAGGCCGGCGATCCGCCAGGCTGTCCGCATATCCCCGAACAGACGCTCGGCACAATCCGCCGGAAGTCCCAGCGCGCGACACGGATCGGCGCGCGCATGCCCCTCCAGATAATCACCTCGCAGCCGATCGATCAGGTCCCAGTGCGTCTCGGTCAACTCGCCGAGACGTAGCTCGGCGGCGATCGCCAGCGCCAGGTCGCGACTCCACAGCTCGGGGTCCTCGAGAAATCCCTGCTCGTCGAATAGGTCCTGATGGCACGGGGTCGAATCGTCCATCGCAACCTCCAGCATCGGTGGTCGGATTGGGGGTGCGCAGTCAGGCTGCGCCCCTGCCCTACACAAGGTAGACGGCGATCGCGTAAACGGTAGTCCGCGCAGGGCCATCGGCCACCGGCGCGCACCACAGATGACGCTCGACGTCACAGCGCTGTCCACGAATCGTCATCCCCGTCTGGTGAAATCGCGCGCTTGAGGGGAAACCCCACGCTGACAAGGTCGATACCGAACCCAAGGAAGCCGGTGAGCGGAGACACCCCGCCACCGCCATATCGCGAGGATCCGTAGCAATGATCGACAGCAAGCCACGCACCCTGGCCCGCGCCCTGCTCCTGGGGCTGTGCGCACTGGGCGCTGCCGGCGCGAGCGCCGCGCCCAAATACGTCTTCTATTTCATCGGCGACGGCATGGCCAGCCCGCAGATCCATGCCACCGAGGCCTATCTCGGCGCCCTGCAGCAGGACGACGCCGAGCCCGGCGGGACCAAGTCGGTGGCGCTGCACATGAGCCAGTTCCCGGTCCAGGGGATGCAGACGAGCTATGCCAACAACCGCCTGATCACCGGCTCGGCGGCCGCCGGCACCGCGCTCGCCTGCGGACTCAAGACCAACATCGGGGTCATCGCCATGGACCCGAGCGCCACTCAGCCCTACACCACGCTCGCCGAGCTGGCCAAGCGCAAGGGGATGAAGGTCGGCATCATCAGCAGCGTCTCGCTCGATCACGCCACCCCGGCGGTGTTCTATGCCCACGAGTCGAGCCGCAACAACTACGAGCAGATCGACCAGGCGCTGCTGGCGAGCGACTTCGACTACTTCGCCGGCGGCGGCCTGCGAGTCAACAAGTGGCAGAGCGAGCAGTACGCCGACCTGAGCAACGCCCAGCGCTACACCCTGGTGCGCGAGTGGGCGCGCGCCCGCGGCTTCCAGTACGCCGACGACCGCGCCACCTTCGACGCCCTCGCCCCGGGGCTGCGCACCATCGCCATCAACCCCTATCTCGACGGCTCCAACGCCATCCCCTACGCGCTCAATCGCAAGGCCGGCGACTACCCCGGCGGGCCCTACGAGGGCTCGATCAGCCTCGCCGAGTTCACCGCCAAGGGCATCGCCGTACTCGACGGCCCGCAGGGCTTCTTCATGATGATCGAGGGCGGCAAGATCGACTGGGCCGCGCACGCCAACGACGCCCGCGCCGCGATCGAGGAGACCATCGCCTTCGACGACGCCATCCGGGTCGCCGCCGACTTCGGCGCCCGCCACCCCGACGAGACCCTGATCGTGGTCACCGGCGATCACGAGTGCGGCGGCATGACGCTCGGCTTCGCCGGCACCGCCTATGACACCTACTTCGAGGTGCTCGCCGCTCAGCAGCTCGCCTACGACGACTTCGACGACCGGGTGTTCGAGGCCTATCTCGCCCAGTTCGACACCGCCCCGCCCAACATCGACGCAACCCTCTGGGGGCTGGTCTCGACCTACTTCGGACTCGACGGCGCCGGACTCACCGAGACCCTCGAGGATGATCTCAGCGACTACGAGCTCGGACTCCTCGAGGCCGCCTACGACAAGACCGCACACAACCACAGCGACAACGCCGCCGAGGCCGACACCCTGCTCTACGGCGGCTACAACCCGTTCTCGGTGACCCTCACCCACCTGCTCAACCGCCGCGCCGGGATCGCCTGGACCTCCTATTCGCACACCGCGGTGCCGGTGCCGGTGCTGGCCACCGGCGCCGAGGCCTGGCGCTTCGGCGGCTATTACGACAACACCGAGGTGGCACGGCGTATCGCCGCGGCCATGCGGGTCGAGCTCGATCAGTGAGCCCGACGGGCGTCCCCCTGACGGGGGCGCCCGCCACCGGTCGCGCAGCAACGATGAAAAAAGACCTCCTCACCGTGTCACTCTTCGCCCTGCTCTGTCTGCTGCTGTGGCTGGCGCCCACCGGCTTCGAGCACAGCCGTCCCGAGGGCAGTCTGCTCGCCAAGGCACGGGTGATCGCCAGCGACGACGCCGATCTGCGCCAGCACGGCGTGGTGCGCACCGGCACCCAGACGCTCACCGTCGAGCTGCTCGACGGCGCGCAGCGCGGACAGCGCGCGCGCGTCACCAACGCGCTCACCGGCAAGCTCGAGTTCGACGAGTTCTACCGCCCCGGCGAGCGCCTGTTGGTCGAGTACCGTCTACGCGACGGCGAGATCGGCCTGGCCTATGCGCGCGGTCACTACCGTCTCGACCACCAACTGTTGCTGCTCGGGCTGTTCTGCGGTTTTCTCGTGCTGGTCGCCGGCTGGACCGGGGTCAAGGCGCTGCTCTCCTTCGTCTTCGCCGCACTGGCGCTGTGGAAGGTGCTGATCCCGCTGTTGCTGCGCGGGGCCGACCCCGTGCTGGTCGCCCTCGCGGTGGTCGCCGGGCTCACCGCCGCGGTCAGCCTGCTGATCGGCGGACTCAACCGCCGCGGCCTCACCGCCTGTCTCGGCGCGCTCGGCGGCCTGCTGCTCGCCTATGCGCTGGCGCGCATCTTCGCCACCGGCTTCGCTCTCCACGGCGTGGTGCGCCCCTTCACCGAGAACCTGCTCTATGCCGGGTTCGCCGGTCTCGACCTCACCGCGATCTTCCTCGCCGGGATCATCCTCGCCTGCTCGGGTGCGGTGATGGACCTGGCGATGGACATCGCCGCCGCGCTCGACGAGCTGCGCGCCAAGCGCCCCGATCTCGACGCGCGCGCGCTCTTCGTCTCCGGCATGGCGGTCGGCCGTTCGGTGGTCGGGACCATGACCACCACCCTGCTGCTGGCCTACTCCGGCGGCTACACCACCATGCTGATGGTGTTCATGAGCCAGGGGCTGGCGCTCTCCCAGGTGCTCAACATCCACTTCGTCGCCGCCGAGGTGCTCAACGTCATCGTCGGCAGCTTTGCCCTGGTCGCGGTCGCCCCCCTGACCGCACTCGCCGGCGCCCTGATCTATCGCCGCCCAGCACGCTGAAACGACCGATCGCGCGGCTGACGCGGCATCCATCATGTATTGCGGGTATCCTGCAGTGTCGGTGCACTCCTCCATGGAGTTGCACCCGCATTCGTCTGGTCTACACAGACATCGATCAGTCTCGACCCCTGTTATCCGCAATGCCATCACACGCCCAACCGGATCGCGATCATCTCGATACAGACAGCCCCGACGCGTCGTTGCTGACAGCGGTCGGCGTGCCGGTGCTGGTGATCGACGACAGCCACCGCATCCACACCGCCAACCCGGCGGCAACGGCGCTGTTCGGTCGCGATCCCGTCGGTGAACACTGCTTCGCGCTGCTCGCCGGCGAGACGGCTGCGTGCGCCAACTGTCCGTCCACGCACGCGCACCCCGCATCAGCGCTGGCGCGCAACATTCGCGACGCGGAAGGTCGCGAGCACTACCTGAAGGAGTCACTGACCCACGGCCCGGATGGCCTGGTACTCACCCTGGTCGACATCAGCCGCGAGATCGAGGCGCTCAGACGCGCCGATCTCGGTCGTAAGGAGGCCCAGGCCAAGCGCATCATCCTCGAGCGCCAGCACCGCGAGGCGCTGCTCGAGCAGCGCGGACTCAGCCAGCTCATCGATGATCTCCCCGATGCCCTGGTAGCCATCTCCTCGGACCACCGCATCCTGCGACGCAATGCCGCCGCCCGTCAGTGGTTCGCCACGGGCGAGACGGCGGAGAGCTGCCACGGGCTGCTCGGCCATGACGCACCCTGTCCGGACTGCCCGGCCCACGGCGGCTTCCCCCTCGGCTCCACGTGCAAGACCAAGCACCGGCTCGGCGGTCGCTACTACACCGAGCAGCTGATCGACACCGGCGACGGCAACGGCCTGCTGCTGTTTCGCGACACCACCCGCGAGATCCGGTTGATCGAGGAGATCCGGGCACAGCGCGCCACCATCACCCGCAACAACGACATCCTCTCCGGACTGTTACGCCTGGAGTCATTGATGCGCCACGCCGCCACTCCCGTGGATGTCGCCGACGAACTCCTGGCGCTGTTCATGTCGGCCTGCGGCAGCGAGGCCGTCGCGCTGCGCCTCGACGACGGCCCGAGCGACCCGATCCGCCGTGGCGACCCGCCAGCCGAGCCGAGCCCCGACCAGTCCCGGCTGGAGATCGTCGGCGGCGACGGCAGACGGGTCGGCGAGGTCTGGTGGCGACCGGGCACCATCGAGGGCGGCGATGAGCTCGCCAGCCTCTTCTTCGAACCCTTCGGCGCCTATCTGCACAACCGGCGGCTGATGCGCCAGCTCGAGGAAAAGGCCAGCACCGATGCACTCACCGGCGTATACAATCGGGATTATCTGCATGCCGCGCTGGAGACGGCGCGGCATGATCATGCAACCAGGGCCATACCACATGCCCTGGTACTGGCCGACGTCAACCGACTCAAGCAGGCCAACGACCGCTACGGACACGAGGCCGGTGATCGGCTGATACTGGCCGTCTCCGAGCGGATCACCCAGGCGGTACGCGACTGCGACCTCGTCGCCCGGACCGGCGGCGACGAATTCGTGATTCTACTCCCCGGATCCACCGAGACCGACGCCGAGGCCCTGGTCGACCATCTCCAGCGGAACGTGTTCTCCGGGGCCAGCATCGAGGTTGCCCCGCACGAGCATTTCCCGGTCAGCCTCAGCCTCGGTGCCTGCGGGACCGATCGCACCCCGCCGGAGTCGCTGCTCAAGACCGCCGACGCACGCATGTATGCCGCCAAGGCGGCCTTCTACAAAGATCACAAATACAACAGATAGCTGCGATCGTATCGTCGCGAGGGACCCATGGCAGAGCCGCAGAACATCGACAAGAACATCGCCTCACTGGTCAAGGCCACAGAATCCATCCTCAACGGCGAATACGAGCGTCTCGACATCGATATCGACGCCGAGGGCATGCTCTCGGTGCTGGCGCAGAAGATCAACGCGCTGGTGGTCAACATGAAGAGCGCCGAGACCCCGCTGACCAACGCCGGCGAACAGGCGCCTAACGCCGTCAGTCACGCGCGCAACGTGATCGAACTGATGTCGCAGTCCACCGGCCAGGTACTCGACAACGCCGACCGGCTCTCCCAGGAGATCGAGAGCCTCGAGGGGCAGCTGCGGGGCGATACCGCCTCGGCTCCCGAGCACGAGCAGCGTCTCAGCCAGATCAAGCACCACCTGTTCGACATCGTCGCCTCGCAGTCCTACCAGGACGTCGCCCGACAGCGCATGGAACAACTGGTCGAAGACCTCGACCAGATCCGCGACTGGCTCGTTGAGGTGCTGGTGATCCTCAACATCCAGCAAAACAGCTCGATCGAGAACGTCGAGCAGAAGGCCCAGCTGCTGCGCGAGGTCAACGGGTCGAGCACCCCGGAGGCACTCAAGCAGGATCTGGTCGACGACCTGCTCTCCGAGTTCGGTTTCTAGGCCCCGTTCCTGCATCGAGCGAGCCCCGCCGACACGATCGGTCAGGCGCTGCGAGGCACGGCCGCCCCCGGTCCCGCCGATGCGGGCGGGCGCGCGAGGCCGGCTTGATCCATCCTGGCCCCGCACCGACACTCACGGCGATGCGTCTCGACGACGCCAGCGAGTGGCGTACATCGGGGGCCGCCCCGCTCGGCGATGCGCCACCAGCCCCCCCAGCCGCAGGAGCCATCGATGCCACTGAGATCAATCGACCCCGCAACCGGCGCCCTCCACGCCACCCTGGAGCCGGCCACCGCCGCGATGCTCGAGCAGGCGCTCGCCAGCGCGAGCCGCGCTGCCGGCCCGTGGGGCACCCAGCCACTCGCCACACGCGTGACACTGCTGCGCGCCCTGGCCGAAGGGTTGCGCGCCGAGCGCGCCCGGCTCGCCCGACTGATCACCGACGAGATGGGCAAGCTCATCGCCGAGGCCGAGGCCGAGATCGACAAATGCGCACTGGTCTGCGACTACTACGCCGAGCACGCCGCGACCCAGCTCGCCGACATCCCGCTCGCGTCCGACGCCAGCCGCAGCCTGCTCGCCCACCAGCCGCTCGGCGTGGTACTGGCGGTGATGCCCTGGAACTTCCCCTTCTGGCAGGTCTTTCGCTGCGCTGCCCCGGCGCTGGCCGCGGGCAACGTGGTGCTGCTCAAGCACGCATCCAACGTGCCGCGCTGCGCGCTGGCGATCGCCGACCTGTTCGCCGCCGTCGATGCCCCCGAGGGCGTGTTCCAGACCCTGCTGATCGATGCCGAGACCGCCGAGCAGGTGGTCGCCGACCCACGGGTGCGCGCCGTCAGCCTCACCGGCAGCGAGCGCGCCGGACGCCGGGTGGCGGGGATCGCCGGGGCCAACCTCAAGAAGAGCCTGCTCGAGCTCGGCGGCGCCGATGCCTGCGTGATCCTCGAGGATGCCGACCTCGAGCGCGCCGCCGAGATCGGTGCCCGCTCGCGCTTCATCAACGCCGGACAGAGCTGTATCGCTGCCAAGCGCTTCATCGTCGTCGAGGCGGTGGCCGATGACTTCGTCGCGCGGCTCCAGTCCCAGGTCGAGGCGCTGGTGCCGGGGGACCCCCGCGACCCCGACACCACGCTTGCGCCACTGGCCCGCGAGGACCTGCGCGAGACCCTGCACCAGCAGGTCGAGCAGAGTCGCGCCGCCGGCGCCGAGCTGCGCTGCGGCGGACAACCGTTACCGGGAGCGGGGTGGTTCTATGCGCCGACCCTGCTCGACCGGGTCGGACCGGGGATGCCCGCTTACGAGGACGAGCTGTTCGGACCGGTGGCGACGGTGATCCGGGTGGCCGACGAGACCGAGGCGCTGCGTGTGGCCAACGATACCCGCTTCGGGCTCGGCGGCAGCGTGTGGAGCACCGACATCGCGCGCGCCGAGCGCTTTGCGCGTGCCATGGCCTGCGGCGCGGTCTTCGTCAACGGACTGGTGAAGAGCGATCCGCGCCTGCCCTTCGGCGGGATCAAGGACTCGGGCTATGGTCGTGAACTCGGCGCGCCCGGCATCGCCGAGTTCCTCAATCTCAAGACCCTGTGGATCGGTTGAGCCCGGGGTCGGCTAGGCCGCCCGCATGCGCTCGGCGGCCAGGCTGACCACCGGCTCATCGCCCATCACCTCGGCCTGGTAGAAGGTGTGCCTGGGGATCACCACCAGGTCGCCGGGGCCGAGCACCAGGCTGCGCTCGCCGATCCCGACCCGCATCCGACCGCAGATGACGCCATCGATATGATCGATGCCGTGGTCATGGTCGGGGAGGAAGGTCCCGGGGGGATAGATGTCGAGTCGGGTCTGGAAACCGCGAGCCTCGAGCTTGCGTCGCATGCTCGCCTCGGTGAGCGCGCCGTCGCGCCGGGCATGCCAGTGTTCGATCTGCATGATGTGCCCTCCTGTGCCAGGATGACGGGGCGGTGACAGCAGCCCCTACCGTCACCTTAGCCGAGCCATCCTCCTTTGCAAGACGGCCCATCCGGCGGACCTTCACCCCCGTCGCACGCTTCAGTCGGGATCGCTCCCCGAGGTCTCGGTCAACGACAGCCGCATCGCGCAACGACGCTCCGGCGCCAGACCGTGCTCGGCCTCGTGACGCAGCACCGCGCACAGCCGCGACCCGAGTTGGTCCTCCTCCAGGACCCGGAACCCCAGGGTGGCGTAGAAGGGGGCGTTCCAGCCGAGATCGCGGAAGGTGGTGAGGGTGAGCGCGTGGTAGTGACGCGAACGCGCCCAGGCGATCGCCGTCTGCACCAACCCCCGACCACCGCCGCGACGCTGCTGCGCCAGCCGGACCGCCAGCTGGCTGAGATGCAGGGTTTGCTCCACCGGCTCGGCACAGAGAAAGCCCCAGGGAGCGGGGTCGGCGCCATCTCCGACCACCCAGGAGGTCCCTGCCCGGACCGCCTCCAGGTGCGCTGCGACCGGCAAGACCCGATCATCGGCGATCCAGGCCAGCTCGGGGACGGTCCTGAACAACGCACCGGCAGAGCGCTCGATCCCGGGCAGCACCTCGACCTCATCGCGCCGCGTCGGTCTCACCCAGAGGTCCCCCATCCTCAATGACGTGCCCGCTGGCGCAGCCGGGCCTGACGGGCACGGATGGTGGCGCGGCGGGTCGCGCGCCACAGACCACGCACCCCGAGCGCAAAACAGGCCGCGCCGAACAGGGTCAGGGACTGCTCGGTCCAGTGCAGCGACACCGGCTTGGGTTCGGTGATGGCCAGCGAGGGCAGGATCAGCACCACCGCCAGATCGACCGCGAGCAGCAGCCCCACCCCCCAGCGTCGCAGCCGCAACGCCGCCGTCAGCAGCAGAGCGCTCAACGCCAGCTTAGCGATCGAGGCCAGCGTCAGCAGCGGCAGGAACCAGCCACGTGCGATCCCCAGCAGCTCGACCCGCGCCGCGGCGACGGCGGCAACCAGCGCCAGCACCCCCAGGACCAGCCGCCAGGGATGTCGCAATGGCGGTCGCACCGTCGACCACAGCGCCACCGCCAGCAACGCGAACCCCGGCCCCAACAAGGGAAAGAGCGCCGCAGCCAGCCAAGGGATGTCCATCCCCAGGGTCACCACCAGCAGTTTCCAGCTCGCCTTGACCACCCCCGCGGCAAAGACCAGCACGGCACCGAGCCGGACCATGGCCAGCTGCGTGTCGTCGCGATCGCGGACATAGCCGGTCAGCCACCACAGGGCCAGACCGGTGACGGCCACGGGCAGCAGGTTGTAGAGCGCAAGGGCGAGAGAGAAATCGTACATCCAGGTATCCACCGCTTGAAATCATGGTTATTGCACCATGATCCGGCCTCGATCGCACCGTTCAGGATTCACGAAAACCAACAGGGATCCAGACAGCAGCCCCCGACATCACGGACCGACGACAGGGTTTAGAATATGCGCCCTGCCCGCACAAGCCGAGAGCATCGATCTTGAACCCACTGAAACGACTCGCCTCGCAGACTGCCATCTACGGCGTCAGCAGCGTCCTCGGGCGCTTTCTCAACTATCTGCTGGTGCCATTGCTGACCTACAGCTTCGCGCCCCAGTCCTACGGCGTGGTCGCTGAATTCTACGCCTACATGGGCTTTCTCGCGGTGGTGCTCACCTTCGGGCTGGAGACCGGCTACTTCCGCTTCCGCAACGGCGACACCTGGGCACCCGAACGGGTCTATGGCACCGTGGTACAGACCCTGCTCGTCGGCAACCTGCTGTTTCTGCTCGGCGCGCTGTTGGTGAGTGAGCCACTGGCGGCGCTGCTGCGCCATCCCGAACACCCCGAGTACATCTGGTGGTGCGCGGCCATCCTCGCCACCGACGCGCTCGGCGCCGCGGCCTTCGCGCGACTGCGCGCCGAGGAGCGTGCGGCGCGCTTCGCCGCGATCAAGCTGCTCGAGATCGGCGCCAATATCGGGCTGACGGTGTTCTTCATCGGTCTCTGTCGCCCCGCCTTCGAGCAGGACCCCAACTCGTTCCTGGGGGCGCTGTGGGACCCGGCGATCGGCATCGGCTACGTCTTCATCGCCAACCTCATCGCCAGCCTGCTCAAGCTCGGGTTACTCGCACCACAGCTGCGCGACGGGCTCGGTGGATTCCAGGGGGACCTGTTCCGCCGCCTGATCCGCTACTCGGCGCCGATGGTGGTGATCGGGCTGGCGGGGATCGTCAACGAGATGCTCGACCGTGCCGCGCTCAAGTACTTGCTGCCCTATGACGACGCCACCAACCTCGCCCAGCTCGGCATCTACAGCGCCTGCTACAAGCTCTCGATCCTGATGGCGCTGTTCATCCAGGCCTTTCGCTATGCCGGCGAACCCTTCTTCTTCGCCTACGCCCGCGAGCGCGACGCCCGCGCAGTCTACGCCCTGGTGCTCAACTGGTTCGTGATCTGCTGCGTCTTCATCTTCCTGATGGTATCGCTGTTCCTGGAGCTGTTCGGCTATTTCGTCGGTCCAGAATACCGCGCCGGACTCGGTGTGGTCCCGGTGCTGCTGATCGCCGGTATGCTGCTCGGGGTCTATGTCAATCTCTCGATCTGGTACAAGCTCACCGATCGCACCCTGCTCGGCGCCGGGGTATCGCTGATCGGCGCCGCGATCACGGTGGTGCTGCTGTGGTGGTGGGTGCCGATTCACGGCTATGTCGGCGCGGCCTGGGCGCACCTGGTGTGTTACGCGAGCATGGTGGCGCTGTCCTATCTGCTCGGACGGCGTTACTACCCGGTGCCCTACGAGGTCGGGCGGGTACTCGGCTATCTCGCCTTCGGCATCGGGCTCTATCTGCTCGGCGAATGGCTGACCGAGACGCGGGGCTGGTCGTCGGTGGCGGTGGGCGCAGCCATCCTGGCGGGATTCATCGCGGTGGTGGCGGCGACCGATGGCCGCCGCCTGCTGCGCCGGACGGCGCGGGCCTGAAGGCCCGGCAACCCGTCCGGCTGAGGCGGGATCAGAACTCCTCTTCGCCGCCGAAGTCGTCGAAGAAGGCGCCCTCGTCCTCGGGCATCGCCTCCATCGGGTCCTGCATCATCTCCGGCTCCATCGGCACCTCCGGCTCGGCGGGGATATCGGCGGCCTCGGCGTCGTCGGCGAACATGCCGGCGATGGCGTTACCGAGCAGCACGCCACCGGCCACGCCCATCGCGGTCTGCGCCGCGCCGGCGAGGAAGCCGCCGCCACCGGCCTGGCCCTGCTGGAAGGGGGCCGCGCCCTGGCCCTGCGGCTGCGCGCCACGCCCGGCGCCCCAACCACCACCGCTCGACTGACGCGGCTGACGGGCAGGCGCCTGCTGCTGTTGCTGCGCGCCGCCGCCGAACAGACCGCCGAGGAAACCACCGCCGCTCTGCTGCGGACGCTCGGCGAGCTGCTTTTCGAGCTCCTCGACGCGCCCCTGCAGGTTCTGCAGGGCATGCTCCTGCACCAGCACCGCCTGGGCCATCAGATAGGGGGCCGCCGGCTGACGGGCGATCATGTCCTGAATCAGCTTCTCCGCCTCGGGGTCACGCTGGCCGGACTGGGTCTCGGCCTGCTGCAGGCGCTGAAACAGACCCTCGATCGCGGATTGGTCCTGTGCATTCATCTTGCGGATTACCTCGTGATGTTCATTCGGTGGTCACGCACCGTCACGCGACGGTGTCTTCCACTGCCAGTGACAACAGAGTGTAAGACAAGGTTTCGATCAATATAATTCGAATCTTTTCTAGATAAGAGTTCGAAAAAACCGAACTGAAGGCGATGCGCGGCAGCAATTACAAGCACCTCTATTACTTCTGGATGGTCGCCAAGGAGGGTGGCGTGGTCCGCGCCGCCGAGGCGCTGCACCTCACCCCGCAGACCATCAGCGGCCAGCTGCGGGTGCTCGAGGAGCAGCTCGGCACCCGACTGTTCGACCGGCGCGGACGCGGGCTGACGCTGACCGAGACCGGGCGGCTGGCGTTCAACTTCGCCGACGAGATCTTCCGTCTCGGCGCGGAGATGGAGGAGGCGCTGCAGGGGCGGACCAGCGGCCGACCGCTGCAGTTCACCGTCGGGGTGGTCGACGTGGTGCCGAAGATGGTCGCCTACCGGCTGCTGGAGCCGGCGCTGCACCTGGCCGAGCCGGTGCGTATCCACTGTCGCGAGGGCAAGCTCGAGGCCCTGCTCGCCGATATCGCGGTGCACAAGCTCGACATGGTGCTCGCCGACACCCCACTGGCCGGAGCGCTCAATGTCCGCGCCTTCAACCATCCGCTCGGCGAGTGCGGCATCACCTTCTTCGCCGCCCCGGCGCTCGCCGCGCGCTATCGCGCGGGCTTCCCGCAGTCACTGCACCAGGCGCCGATGCTGGTCCCGGCGCTCAACACCGCGCTGCGCGGCGCGCTGATGCAGTGGCTCGACCAGCTCGACATCCGCCCGCGGATCGTCGGCGAGTTCGAGGACCGGGCGCTGATGCAGGCCTTCGGCCAGGCCGGGGTCGGGGTCTTCGTCTCGCCCAGCGTGATCGCCGAGGAGACCCGGCGCCAGCACGGAGTCGAGACGATCGGCGCGACCGAGGCGGTGCGCGAGCGCTACTACGCGATCTCCGCCGAGCGCCGCCTGCGCCACCCCGCCGTCGTCGCCGTCAGCCAGGCCGCACGGCTGGAACTCTTCCAGGCAGAGACCGAGGGCGGCGGAGGCCAGCCGCCAAAAGATTGAACCGCAAAGGTCGAACCGCAAAGTCACAAAGGACGCCAAGGGGGAGGAAAGTGCAGCGTACCCACCGGAGGTGAGCGGCGAGGTTCGTCGGTAGGCGTCGACGTCGATGTCGCCGCCAACCCGGCACACGACCGTCCTTTCCTTCGCGATCTTTGCGGCTTTGCGGTTCGACGCTCTCCTGCGCTCATCCGACTGGCGACTGGCGACTGACCAGCGTTCCCCGGATAATGCCCCGGTTTCCGCTGACCGTATTGACCGAGACCCCGCATGTCCGACCCGATCCGTTCGTCCCGCACTGGTCACCTGCGCGCGCTGCCCTTGCTGCCACTGCTCTGGGGGGCCGGAGGCGCCCGAGCGCAGTCCCCCGCGACGCTCAGCGCCGAGGCCGGCGAGCTGTTCGACCAGGGCTTCTTTCTCACCCTGGGCTTCTCCTTCATGGTCGGGCTGGCGCTCGGTTTCGCGCTCAAGTTCGCCTTCAAGGTGGCACTGGTGGTGGGCGGGGTGATCCTGATCGCCCTGGTCGGGCTGCAATCGATCGGCGTGGTGGAGATCAACTGGGCCGGGCTCGAGGGGCACTATGACACCTGGAGCGCCTGGACCAGCGCACATGCCCAGGCGCTCTTCGATCTGGTCGCGGCCAACCTCTCCGGCACCGCCGCCTTCCTCGCCGGCCTCGCCGCCGGGCTCAAGCTCTGAAGCAGCGCTCTCCCGCCCTCGCCCGAGCGTGACGATTCAGGGTCTCACGCCGGGCGCTCGAACAGATAGTGCCCGACGTACCACTCCTGACCATCGCGGAAGGCGAACAGCTCGGCACAGGCCATGAAGAACAGCCGCCAACGCCGCCACCACAGCGGCGCGTCCGCCACCCCGTAGGTCTGCTCGAGCAGCGGCCAGACCTGCTCGCGCGCGCCATCCATGCGCGCCAGCCAGGCCTCCAGGGTGTGGGCATAGTGCAGCCCGTTCCAGCGCCAGCGATCGATCAGGCGCAGCCGGTCCTGAAAAGACAGCGGCAGGTCGTCGCTCGGCATCAGCCCGCCGGCGAAGAAGTAATGGCTCATCCAGTCGCTCGGACCGTCGTCCTCGAAGAAGTAAGGGTGGTGGCGGTGACAGAAGATGTGCATCAGCATCCGCCCGCCCGGGTGCAACCAGTCGTGGATGCGTCCGAGCAGGCGACGATGGTTGCGCATGTGCTCGAACATCTCCAGCGAGACCACGCGGTCATAGCGCCCGTCGGGTTGGAAGTCGTTCATGTCGGCGGTGATCACCTCGAGCCCGTCGAGCCCGAGCCGATCGCGCTCGGCCTCGATGAAGCGGCGCTGCGCGTATGAGTTGGAGACGGCGGTAATGCGACAGCCCGGCAGGTGCTCGGCCAGATAGAGGCTGAAGGCACCCCAACCACAGCCGAGCTCGAGCACGCGCTGACCGTCACGGATGTCGGCGCGCTCCAGGGTCGTGGCGAGCGACGCCTCCTCGGCCCGCTCGAGCCGGTCGACGCCCTCGGGCCAGTAGCAGCAGCTGTACTTGCGCCGTGGTCCGAGCACGGTGGCAAAGAAGGCCGCCGGCAGCTCGTAATGCTGCTCGTTGGCGCGTTGCGGCACCTCGGCGACGGCCGAGTCATCCATCCGCGCGATCAGCGCCTGCTGTTGCGCCAGGGCCGCTTCGCAGTCGTCCTGCGGCAGGCTCGCCAGGCGCTGACGCAGCAGCGCGCGAATACCACCGCGCGTCACCCCGTCCGGCACCAGCCCCTGCTCGACCCAACGAATCGCCGTCGCTGTGGCATTGAACATCCACGCCTCCCCACCCGGATTTTTCCGACCATTTCGGTGAGATATCGGCGTGAGCGCCGAACAACAAGCCCCGGCGACCGATCAGCCGCGCAGGATACGACCGCTGGCGGCGTCGCGAATGGTCGATGGGCGGTCGGCGCCGCAGCAGGCGCCATAGAGGAGGTAGTCGGGAGCGTCGCCGGCGAGCGCCAGACGCAACGCCCGCGCGGTTGTGGCCGGCGGGCGGTCGGCACGGTTGGCGCTGGTCGAGACGATGGCACCGCCATAGGCACGGCACAGCGCCGCGGCCAGCGGATGGGCAGTGACCCGCACCGCCAGGGTGGAGAAGCGACCGGTGAGCCAGTCGGGGGTGCTCGGGCGCGCCGGCAGCAACCAGGTGTTGGGTCCGGGCCAGCTCGCCCGGACCTCGGCCATGCGCGCGGTATCGAGCGACTCGACCTCGACATAGGGGGCGAGCTGGGCGTAGTCGGCGGCGATCAGGATCAGCCCCTTGGCCGGATCGCGCTGCTTGATCTCGAGGATGCGTGAGACCGCGACGGCATCGCGCGGATCGCAGCCGAGCCCGTAGACGGCCTCGGTGGGATAGCCCACCACCGCGCCGGCGCGCAGCCAGGCGGCGGCGAGTCGCACCCGATGACGCTGGGCGGGGCCGAGCACCGTGCTCACCCGCCCTCGTCCTCGCCGCCGGGCTGCTCGACCGGGGCACGATAGCCGCACTCCTTCTGCGGACAGACCTTGGAGGCGCCCTTGGTCTTGGTCACCTTGAGGGTGAGCACCGGCCAGCCACAGCGCGGACAGGGCTCATCGAGCGGCTGGTCCCAGACCGCATAGTCGCACTTGGGATAGGTCGAGCAGGAGTAGAAGATCTTGCCACGGCGCGACTTCTTCTTCTGCAGGGTGCCCTTGCCGCACTTGGGACAGGGCACGCCGGTGTCCTCGGGTTTCTCCAGCGGCTCGATATGACGGCACTTGGGGTAGGCGCTGCAGCCGATGAACTTGCCATAGCGCCCGCGCTTGATCTCCAGCGGTGAGCCGCACTCGGGACAGCTGCGCCCCTCGACCACTTCGGGGGCCTCGGCCTCGCCCTGATCGGGGTTGAGGTCGCGGGTATAGTCGCAGTCGGGATAGTTGGTGCAGCCGATGAAGCGACCGTTGCGACCGAGCCGGATCGAGAGCTGACCGCCGCACTTGGGGCAGACCTCGTCGATACGCTCCTGGGTGACGTCGCTGCGCTTGACGTTGGCCTGGGTGTGGTCGACCTGCTCCTTGAAGGGCTGCCAGAAGCGCTCGAGCAGCGGGATCCAGTCGACCTCGCCGCGCGAGATGGCATCGAGGTCGTCCTCGAGCCGGGCGGTGAAGTCGTAGTCGACATAGGAGGTGAAGTACTCGGTGAGGAAGCGGTTGACCACCCGACCGACGTCGGTCGGCAGGAAGCGCTTCTTGTCGAGCACCACGTACTCGCGATCCTGCAGCGTGGAGATGATGGTGGCATAGGTCGAGGGGCGACCGATGCCGAACTCCTCCAGCGCCTTGACCAGCGAGGCCTCGGTGTAGCGCGGCGGCGGCTCGGTGAAATGCTGTTCAGGGCGGATCCCGAGCAGGGTCACGTGATCGCCCTCGTTCATCTCCGGGAGCATCCGCTCCTCGTCGTCGTCCCCGCCCTTGGCATCGTCGCGCCCCTCGAGATAGACCCGCATGAAGCCCGGCTCGGCGACCATCGAGCCGGTGGCGCGGAACAGGTTGCCATCACCGGCGCTGAGATCGACCGCCACCTGGTTGATCAGCGCATGGGCCATCTGGCAGGCCAGGGTGCGTTTCCAGATCAGCTCATAGAGACGCTGCTGCTCCTGGTTGAGATAGGGCTTGAGCGAGGCCGGGTCGCGCAGCACCGAGGTCGGGCGCACCGCCTCGTGGGCCTCCTGGGCGTTCTTCGACTTGGTCTTGAAGAAGCGCGGCTGCGGCGGCAGGTGATCGGCGCCGTAGCGATCGGCGACGCACTGGCGGATCTCCTCGAGCGCCTCCTGAGCGAGGTTGACCGAGTCGGTGCGCATGTAGGTGATCAGACCGACGGCGCCGGCGCCGACATCGACACCCTCGTAAAGCTGCTGAGCCACGCGCATGGTGCGCTGGGCGGTGAAGCCGAGCTTGCGCGCGGCCTCCTGCTGCAACGTCGAGGTGGTGAAGGGCGGGGCCGGATGACGCTTGCGCTGCTTGCGCTTGACCGACTCGACCACCAGGGTGCCGGCGGCGGCCTGCTCGAGCTGCTGGCGTACCGTCTCGGCACGCTCGCCGTCGGTGATCGAGAACTGTTCGAGCTTGACCCCATCGAGCTGGATCAGCTTGGCGACGAAACGCTTGGCGTCCCTGTCGAGATCGGCCTCGATGCTCCAGTACTCCTGGCGCTCGAAGCGCTCGATCTCGGACTCGCGCTCGCAGATCAGCCGCAGCGCCGGGCTCTGCACCCGCCCCGCCGAGAGACCACGACGGATCTTCTTCCACAGCAAGGGGGACAGATTGAAGCCGACCAGATAGTCGAGCGCACGCCGTGCCTGCTGCGCGTTGACCATGTCGAGCGAGAGTTCGCGCGGATTGGCCACCGCCTCCTGCACTGCGCGCTTGGTGATCTCGTTGAACACCACGCGGTGCACCGCCCGCTCGCCGAGCTGGCGGCGCCCCTTGAGCAGCTCGAAGAGATGCCAGGAGATCGCCTCGCCCTCGCGATCGGGGTCGGTGGCCAGATACAGCGCATCGGCCCCCTTGAGCTTCTTGGCGATGGTCTGGACGTGTTTCTCGTTGCGCTCGATCACCTGGTACTTCATCGCGAAGCCATGCTCGGGATCGACCGCCCCCTCCTTGGGCACCAGATCGCGGACATGGCCGTAGGAGGCGACCACGTCGAAGTCCGGGCCGAGGTATTTCTTGATGGTCTTTGCCTTCGCAGGTGATTCGACGATAACGAGATTCATCTGTGGTCTTGGTCGGCCATGTGGGTGTGACTGAAGCCTGCCGGGATACAGGTCATCGGGTCAAGGTGGTGGAGGTGACACCGCCACTGCCGCGCAGGAGCACGACGGGACGGCGCAGACGGACACGGGCGGCGCGGAGAGCCTCCGACGCAGGGGCCAGGTCCGGCGCGGAATGCGGGCAGTTTAGCGGTGCGCTCGGAGTCCCCACAAGGGGGCCAGAGCGCACGCGGCGATCGGCACCGGGTCCGATCCGGTGCGCTGATCCTCAGTGTAGGTAGGCCTGCCCCCCATCGTAGACCATCTCCTCCATCTGACTGAAGGCGTCCTCCTGACCGGGTCGGTTCAGCAACACCAGCAGCACCACCCACTTGACCTCATCGGCCGTCACCTGCGGCAGATGGGTCGCCAAGAGACGGTCGATCACCAGCTCCCGGCCGAGCGGGTCGAGGATCCCGTTCTGCTCCAGCGCCAGCAGGAAGCCGCGCGCCTCGGCACTGAGCTTGACACACTCCTGCTCGGCATAGACACGGAGCGAACCGGCCGCGTGGCCCAGGTCCTGCGGAGCATACTGCGGGGCCTCGACCTCGTCGGCCAACTCGTCGAGCCAGCGCAGCGCCTGCTCGATCTCGTCGCTGTTGAAGCCTGCCTCGGAAAGTTCATCCTCGAGCACGTGCGAGTCGATGGGGGCGCGCTCCCCACCGTCCATATAATTCTCGTAGAGATAGATCAGAACATCGACCATGTTTTCGAACATCAGCCAACCTCGTGGGCGGCGCCAGCCGGGCGACTGGCGGGAAGCGGCGCCTGGATGCGCCCTGGGGGTCGTCACTGGCCTCGCGACGCGTCGCTTACACGGACGGCGGCGCGTCACCGCGCTCGGCGACGCCGCGACGACAATAGCGACCACCCGGCAGCGATGATACATGAGCGTCCAGTTCCAGGACCAACAAGGTCGAGAGGATCTGCTGTGCCGGCAATCCGGTGCGGGCGCTCAGCTCGTCCGGGGCGACCGGATCCTCACCCATCGCCTCGAGCACCCGCGTGGCGGTGTCATCCAGCCCGTTCGGGGTGGCCGGTCCCGGCTGCGCCCCGGCGGGCACCGGATCGATCAGCGCACGCAGCTGGGGCGCGAGTTCGACGAGCACCTCCTGGGCCTCCTCGACCAGCCGCGCGCCATCGCGGATCAGCGCGTGACAGCCGCGCGCCAGCGGGTTGCGCACCGAGCCCGGCACCGCGAACACCTCGCGCCCCTGTTCGAGGGCGAGTCGCGCGGTGATCAGCGAACCGCTCTTGAGCGCCGCTTCGGTGACCAGCACGCCCAGCGACAGACCGCTGATCAGACGATTGCGCCTGGGGAAGTTGCGCGCCAGCGGCTCGACCCCGGGCGGGAACTCGCTGACCAGGGCGCCGTTGGCGGCGATGCGGTGGGCCAGCTCGCGATGCGCGGCCGGATAGACCCGGTCCGGCCCGGTGCCGAGCACCGCGATGGTGCGCCCGCGCTCGAGCGCACCGAGATGGGCGGCGGCATCGACCCCGCTGGCCAGCCCGCTGGTCACCACCAACCCGTAACCGGCCAGCTCGCGGGCGAAGGCATGGGTGAGTTCGGCGCCGCCCGGGGTCGGGTTGCGGCTGCCGACGACGGCGACCTGGGGTTCGGCGAGCAGTGTCGGATCGCCGCGTACGTAGAGCAGCGGCGGGGCGTCGTCGAGCTGGGCGAGACGCCGCGGATAGCGCGGATCGTTGCGGGTGAGCACCCAGGCACCCGGCTGCTCGACCCAGTGCAGCACCCGCTCGATCGGCTCGCGCGCCGGACTGGCGAGTGCCGCGACCGTCTCCGGGCGCAGCCCGGCGGCGGTGAGCTGGCGCGCGGGCTGGGCGAGGATCGCCTCCGCATCGCCGTAGCGCTCGAGCAACTGGGCGGCAGTCCGCGGACCGATCCCGGGGGCATTGACCAGGGCCAGCCAGGGCTCGAGCGCCTCGTGCCTCAACGCCACCTCGCTCAGGCCGGCGGCGGGGCGACCCGGTCGCCGACCGCCATGGCGCGGTAGGCCTCGAGCACCAGCGCAAAGCTAACCCGATCGAAGACGCGGAACACCATCAACACGCCCGCCCGTTCATAGGGTCGGAGATAGGTGTCGCGGTCACGACGCATGTCGGCGTGCAGCGGCATGCCGTCCTCTCCGGGCGGATCGGCGCGCCACCCCTCGAAGGAGAAATCACCGAACCAGAAATCGCTGTCGAGCGGGGAGTCGTCGCGCCAGTTCCAGTCGAAGCCGCCCCGACGCACCTGATCCGGCGCCGTCTCGCCGCCGATGAAGACCTCGAACACATGGCCTGCCTCGATACCGTCACGCTCCCCCTTGTTCAGGATCACGACATCGAACTGACCGATCTGCGACACCCCCTTGAGCACCGAGAGGATGCGCCCACGGACCCCGGCGGGGCCTGGCTCGGGATAGAAGTTCTCGAGCGAGCGCTCCTGCTCGGCCGGGATCACCCGGTCGCCGATCGCGACCTCCCGCTCGGCGCGGGCGATACGCAGCTTGGCCGGGTCGCCCGGGCGCTCGAGCGCGGCGGTGGCGACGAACTCGACCTCGTAGCCGAGCAGCTCATTGGAGTCGGGGTCGCGCAGCGCCTTGCCCGGGCGCACCACCTGGTAGCGCGAGGAGTCGGTCTGGGCGAGCCGGCGCACATAGATCGAGTCGAAGGTGCCGACGACGAGGTGCTCGTCGGGGAAGCCGACCACGTAGGGCGCGCGCTCGACCTGATCGGAGTCGGCCACCAGCGGCTGGGTGAGGAAGGGGGCGATCGAGGCGATCGGGATCACCGGCACGGCATCCTCGAGCGAGGTCACGCGGGCCTGGGGCGAGCGCTTGACCACGCGCATCCCGTCCTGATAGCCGAGGGTCCGGTCACCGCCCCCGCGGGTCAGCTGCAACTGCGCCGCGCCGTTGACCTCGACGAGTTCGAGCAGGTCGCCGGGGTAGATCAGATCGGGGTTGGTGATCCCGGGGTTGGCGCGCCACAGCGCATGCCAGCGCCAGGGGTCGCGGAGGAAGCGCCCGGCGATGTCCCACAGGGTGTCGCCCGAGCGCACCACGTAGCGGGCGGGGGCATCGGGGGCAAGTGTCACCTCGGCGCGTGTCGGCGCGGGGACAAGGAGCACGAGCAACAGCGGTGCCAGCACACGAAGCGAGCGGGGAGCGCGCATGGACCCTCCGTGACGGTCGAAACGGGATTCACCCGCCCCCAATACGGGGTATAGTATTGATTCCGATAGTAGCGCAGTCCAGGCGCCCTCTTCCACTCGCGGACCTGACACTCAACGAACCATGGCCATGCTCGAAATCCTCACCTTCCCCGATCCCCGGCTGCGCAAGGCAGCAAAACCGGTCGACCAGGTCGACGATGCCGTGCGTCGGCTGATCGACGACATGCTCGAGACCATGTACGCCGCTCCGGGAATCGGACTCGCCGCCACCCAGGTCAATGTTCACAAGCGCATCGTGGTGATCGACATCTCCGAGGATCATGACCAGCCGCTGTGTCTGATCAACCCGGAGATCCTCGAGCGCGAGGGTGAGGAGCAGATGGAGGAAGGCTGCCTGTCGGTGCCCGGGTTCTACGAACCGGTCATCCGTGCAGAGCGGGTCCGGATCAAGGCGCTCGACCGCGACGGCAAGCCCTTCACCCTCGCGGCCGAGGGCCTGCTGGCGGTGTGCATCCAGCACGAACTCGACCATCTCGACGGCAAGCTGTTCGTCGATCACATCTCCACGCTCAAGCGCCAGCGCATCCGCCGCAAGCTCGAGAAGGTCAGCAAGCGCCACCACGGTGCCGCCGAGACGGCGCACCGGACCGCGATCTGATGCCGACGTCCCCAGCCGTCGCCTCGACATCAACCCAGACCCAGACCGATTCTCCCATGCGTGCACTGCGAATCATCTTCGCCGGAACGCCCGACTTCGCCTGTCCGAGCCTCGCCGCGCTGATCGCCGCGGGCCACCAGGTGGTCGGCGTCTACACCCAGCCCGATCGCCCCGCCGGACGCGGGCGCAAGCTCCAGGCCAGCCCGGTCAAACAGCTCGCGCTCGAACACGCGATCCCCGTCCATCAGCCCCAGAGCCTCAAGCGCGACCCGGCGGCGGTCGCCGAGCTGGCCGCGCTCGAGGCCGACCTGATGGTGGTGGTCGCCTACGGCCTGCTGCTGCCCCAAGCGGTGCTCGATGCGCCGCGCCTGGGCTGCGTCAATGTCCACGCCTCGCTGCTGCCGCGCTGGCGCGGCGCAGCGCCAATCCAGCGCGCGGTGCTCGCCGGCGACCCCACCAGTGGGGTCTGCATCATGCAGATGGAAGCCGGACTCGACACCGGCCCGGTCTACCATCGGCTCGAGACCACGCTTGCCGCCGACGAGACCGGCGGCAGCCTCCACGACCGGCTCGCCGAACTCGGCGCGCGCGCCCTGGTCGAGGCCCTGCCCGGGATCGCCGACGGCAGCCGCCCGGCGGAGACCCAGGACGATGCCGCCGCGACCTATGCCCACAAGCTCACCAAGGACGAGGCGCTGATCGACTGGAGCGCCCCGGCCGTGGCGATCGAGCGTCAGGTCCGCGCCTTCGATCCCTGGCCGGTCGCCCATACCCGGCTCGATGACGAGCAGCTCAGGGTCTGGGGCGCCCGCGCGCTGGATGAGGCCACCACCGCCGAACCCGGTCGCGTCGTCGGCGCCGACAAGCACGGCATCCGTGTCGCCACCGGCGAGGGGCTGCTCTGCATCACCCGGCTCCAGCCCTCCGGCAAGCGCCCGATGGAGGCCGCCGCCTTCATCAACGCCCGCAATCTCGAGGGTGTCCTGCTTGGCTGATCCCCGCTCCGCCCCCCGTCCCGACGGCAGCGGCGCCGCCGCGCGCGCCACCGCAGCGCGCGCGCTGCACCAGGTCCGTGATCGCGGTCAGTCGCTCACCCGGGTGCTGCAACGGCTGCGACTGCCGGACCAGGCCGCCGATCGCGCCCTGGTCCAGGAGATGACCTATGGCGCACTGCGCACCCTGCCACGGCTCGAGGCACTCGCCGGGCAGCTGCTGCATCGTCCGCTGCCCAAGCGCGAGGCCGAGCTCCAGGCGCTGATCCTGATCGGGCTCTATCAGCTCACCGCGATGAAGACCCCGCCGCACGCCGCGGTCGCGGCCACGGTCGAGGCCACCCGCCAACTCTCGCGACCGGGCAAGGCCGGGCTGGTCAACGCCCTGCTGCGCCGCTTCCTGCGCGAACGCGAGAGCCTGCTCGCGGCGATCGAGCACGACCCCCGGGTGCGCTGGCCGGTGCCCGAGTGGCTACGCGAGCAGCTGCGCCGCGATTGGCCCGACGACTGGGAGCAAATCATCACCGCCAGCGACACCCGCGCGCCGATGACCCTGCGGGTCAACCCGCTGCGCGGCACCCGCGCCGACTATCTCGCCGAACTCGCCGCCGAAGGGGTCGATGCCGCACCCGTCGCCGGCTGTCCACACGGCCTGACCCTCGCCCACGCGCGCCCGACCGAACGTCTGCCGGGCTTCGCCGAGGGGCGGGTGTCGGTACAGGACGCCGGCGCCCAGCTCGCCGCCGAGCTGCTCGAGGCCGCGCCCGGGATGCGGGTGCTCGACGCCTGCGCCGCGCCCGGGGGCAAGAGCGCAGCGATCCTCGAGCGCGCCGGCGGCGAACTGGCGCTGACCGCGCTCGACGTCGACGGCGAGCGGCTGCAGTCGGTCGCCACGCTGCTCGACCGACTCGGACTGCGCGCGACCCTGGTCGAGGCCGACGCCGCCCGCCCCGAGGGCGACTGGGCCGCGACCGGCTTCGAGCGCATCCTGCTCGACGTACCCTGCTCGGCCACCGGGGTGATCCGCCGCCATCCCGACATCAAGTGGCTGCGGCGCGCCGAGGACATCGCCGCGCTCTGCGACCAGCAGCGCGCCATCCTCGAGGCGATCTGGCCGCTGCTCGCCCCCGGCGGCCGGCTGCTCTACGCCACCTGCTCGCTGCTCGGCGACGAGAACCATCGCCAGATCGCCGCCTTCCTCGAGCGTCACCCCGAGGTCCGCGAGTGTCCGCTGCCCGGTGCCCCCGGCGTCGCCCGACCCCATGGTCGACAGCTGCTACCCAGCAGCGGCGGCAGTGACGGCTTCTATTACGCCCTGCTCGAGAAACCGGCCTCATGAGGGCACGGCGCCTGCGTACCCCATCGACGGCTCTGGTCCTCGGTCTCCTGCTCGCCTGGGTCTCGCTGGCGATCGCCGGCGATGACTTCCGGGTACAGCGTCTCGACACCCGACTCGACGACGACCGCGGCTACCGTCTCAGCGCCGAGATCGACTACGACTTCAGCGCCGAGGCGCTCGAGGCGCTCGACAACGGCGTACCGCTGACGGTGTTGATCCACATCCAGGTCCGCCGCAGCGGCGCCTGGCTGTGGGAGGACAGCCTCGCCGACCTCCAGCTGCGCCGCGTCATCCGCTACAAGCCGCTCTCCGAGCGCTATCAGGTCTACACCCTGCCCGACACCGAGGGGCGCAGCTTCGTCTCGCGCGAGGCGGCGCTGCGCGCGCTCGGCGAACTCATCGACCTGCGGCTGCTCGGCGCCGCGCGACTCGCTCCCGACAGCGACTACGAGGTGCAGCTGCGCACCACCCTGGAGATCGAGGCGTTACCGCTGCCGCTGCGCCCGATGGCCTACCTCAAACCGGCCTGGAAACTCTCGAGCGGGTGGACCAAATGGCCACTGCAACCGTGAGTCGACTGCGCGGACTCGGGCTCGGCACCCTGCCGGTGGCGATCCTGATCGCCGCGCTGTTCGTGGTGCTGGTGCTGATGCGCGACTCGGTGGCCAACTCCGAGGCGCTCAGCCGGGCCTTCGTACCGCTGCTCTTCGTGGTGCTCGCCGGGCTCGGGATGCTGGCGCTGCTGGTCGGCTTCAACGTCGTCCGCCTGGTCCGGCGCTATCGCCAGCAGGCCGCCGGGTCGCGGCTGACGGCACGGATCGTGGCGCTGTTCGCGGTGCTCTCGCTGCTGCCGGTGGGCACCGTCTACTACTTCTCCCTGGGCTTCCTGCTGCGCGGCATCGACAGCTGGTTCGACGTCGAGATCGGCCAGGCGATGGAAGACGCCCTGGTGCTCAACCAGGCCTCGCTCGACCTCAACCAGCGGGTACTGAGCAAATACACCGAACAGCTGCTGGTGAGCATCGAGGATCGCTCCTCGACGGCGATCGCGCTGAGCCTCGACAGCCTGCGCCGCCAGGCCGGGGCGATCGAGCTGACCGTCTACGGCGGCAACGGCCAGGTGCTGGCCAACGCCAGCGAGGACCCGACCAAGCTGGTGCCCAACCACGCCGAGCGCGAGATCCAGCAGAGCGTGCGCGCGGGCAACAACTACGTCGGACTCGACTCGGTGCCGGGCGCCGATCTGGTGGTGCGGGTGCTGGTCAACGACCCGCTCGGGCGACCGATGCAGATGCAGGCGATCTTCCCCACCTCGGCGCGTATCGGTGAGCTCTCCGATCAGCTCGAGGCGGCCTACAACCGCTATACCGAGCTGGCCTATCTGCGCAACTCGCTCAAGTTGAGCTTCTCGCTGACGCTCTCGCTGGTGCTGCTGTTCAGCCTGATGGCGGCGCTGATCGTCGCCTTCCACACCGCGCGGCGACTGGTCGCCCCGGTGGCCGACATCGCCCGCGCCAGCCGCGCCATCGCCGAGGGCGACTACGGCCAGCAGATCCCGCTGCCACGTCACGACGACGAGCTGGCCTTCCTGGTCGCCTCGTTCAACGCCATGTCGCGGCGCATCGCCCGCGCCCGCGACGCGGCCGAGCGCAGCCAGCAGGCCGTCGAGACCCAGCGCAACTATCTCGAGACGGTGCTCGGTCGGCTCTCCTCCGGGGTCGCGGCGCTCGATGCCGAGCACCGCCTGCGCACCGCCAACCCGGCCGCACGCGCGATCCTCGACCTCGAGATCGCCGAGGCCTCGGCGGTGGATCTCGACCAGATCGCCGCATACCATCCCTGGCTCAGCCCCTGGACCGAGACCGTGCGCCAACAGGTCGCAAGCGGCCAGGCCTGGCGCGCCGAGGTACAGCTGCAGCGCCAGGAGGGCAGCCAGACGTTGATGTGTCGCGGCAGCCCGCTGCCCGGCGGCGACGACGAGGCCCCCGGGCACGTGGTGGTGTTCGACGACATCACCTCGCTGATCACCGCCCAGCGCGAGGCGGCCTGGGGCGAGGTGGCGCGGCGTCTGGCGCACGAGATCAAGAACCCGCTGACCCCGATCCAGCTCTCCGCCGAGCGGCTGCGCCACAAGCTGCTGCGCAAGGCCGAGGAGGCCGACGCCCGGGTCATCGACCGCGCCACCCACACCATCATCCAGCAGGTCGAGGCGATGAAGGCGATGGTCAACGACTTCTCGGACTACGCCCGCTCGCCGCAGCTGCGCCCCGAGCCGCTGGTGTTCGACCGTCTGGTGCGCGAGGTGCTGGACCTCTATCGCAGCGCCGGGGCCGGCGCACTGCAGGTCGCGCTCGGCGCCGACGAGCACCAGATCAACGGTGATGCGCTGCGCCTGCGCCAGGTACTGCACAACCTGATCAAGAACGCCCAGGAGGCGCTCGAAGGCAGCCCCGACGGCCGCATCCGCGTCGCCACCGGGGTGCGCAAGACGGGCGAGCAGCATGGCGTCTGGCTCGAGATCAGCGACAACGGTCCCGGCTTCGAGCCTCACCTGATGGAGCGACTGTTCGAGCCCTATGTCACCACCAAGGCCAAGGGCACCGGCCTGGGGCTGGCGATCGTCAAGAGGATAATCGAGGAACACGGCGGTATCATCGTCGTCGAAAACACCGGTTCCGGCGCTCGGATCGAGATCCGACTGCCCGTCTGGCAGCCCCCCGGCCGGGACGCTCAAGCGCGAGGAACACACACAGAGACATGAGTGCAACCCATATCTTGGTCGTGGACGACGAGCCCGACATCCGCGGCCTGGTCCAGGACATTCTCGAGGACGAGGGCTACACCGTGGCCGGCGCCGAGAATGGCGAGGCGGCCCGACATGCGCTGCGCGACCGTCGTCCCGACCTGATCCTGCTCGACATCTGGATGCCCGACCTCGACGGCATCACCCTGCTCAAGGAGTGGGCCGAGGAGGACAGCCTGCCCTGCCCGGTGATCATGATGTCCGGGCACGGCACCGTCGAGACCGCCGTCGAGGCCACCCGGCTCGGCGCCTACGACTTCCTCGAGAAGCCGCTGTCGATGGCCAAGCTGCTGCTCACCGTCGAGCGCGCGCTCGAGGCCGACAAGCTCCATCAGGAGAACATCGGGCTCAAGCGCCGAACCCCGCTGGTCCACGAGCCGGTCGGGCGCAGCGCGGCGATGCTGCGCCTGCGCGAACAGGTCAAGCGCATCGCCCAGCACGACACCTGGGTGCTGATCACCGGCGACGCCGGCAGCGGTCGCGAGACCTTCGCCCGCTATCTGCACTCGCAGAGCGCGCGACGCGAGCGCCCCTTCGTCGACCTCAGCGTCTCCACCCTGGCCGGCGGCAACGCCGCACGCGAGCTGTTCGGCACCGAGGAGGGCGAGCACATCCACTACGGCAGCCTGGAGAAGGCCGCCGGCGGCACCCTGTTGCTCGACGAGGTCGCCGACATGGAGCTCGACGCCCAGGCCAAGCTCCTCGGCGCGCTCGACAGCGGCTCCTTCCTGCGCATCGGCGGCAGCGAACCGGTGCGCATCGACGTGCGCATCATCGCCGTCACCCAGCGCAACCTCGAGGAAGAGGTCCAGGCCGGGCGCTTCCGCGAGGACCTCTTCTATCATCTCAACGTGGTGCCGCTACACGTCCCGCCGCTGCGCGAGCACGCCGAGGACGTCCCCGACCTGCTCAACTTCTATCTCGACTACTTCGCCACCCACGAGAAGCTGCCCTATCGGCGCTTCAGCGTCGGCGCGCAGAACTTCCTGCGCAACTACACCTGGCCGGGCAACGTGCGCGAGCTGAAGAATCTGGTGCAGCGGGTGCTGATCCTCGGCGCCGGCGACGAGATCAGCCAGAAGGAGGTCGAGAGCGCGCTCGGCGCGCCGCCACCGGTGCAGGCCCAGGCGCTCGAGGGACTGGTCTCCTTCGACCAGCCGCTGCGTCAGGCGCGCGAGCAGTTCGAGAAGGCCTATCTCGACTACCAGCTCGAGAAGCACGGCGGCAACGTCAGCAAGATGGCCAAGGAGGCGGGGATGGAGCGCACCCATCTCTATCGCAAGCTGCGCTCGCTCGGCATCGAGATCAAGGAACGGCGATGAGGATCGAGCAGCCAGCGGCCAGCCACCAGCGCTCGGCCACCAGCCGCGGGGCGGCGGCGCGCGCGCCACGGCGCCCGGGACCGACAGACCGCTGGAAGCTGGCGACTGGAGGCTGGCCACTGGCGACTGACCGCTGGTGGCTGGCAGCTGGCAGCTGGCCGCTGGCGCCCGACCGAGGGCCGAGCGCGGCATGAAGATCATCATCCTCGGCGCCGGCCAGGTCGGCACCTCGGTGGCGGCGAACCTGGTCAGCGAGGCCAACGACATCACCGTGGTCGATCACAACCCGGCGCTGCTGCGCGAGCTGCAGGACCGCTTCGACCTGCGCACCGTCTACGGTCACGGCGCCCACCCCGACGTGCTCGCACGCGCCGGCGCCGAGGACGCCGACATGATCATCGCGGTGACCAACAGCGACGAGACCAACATGGTCGCCTGTCAGGTCGCCTACACCCTGTTCCACACCCCGACCAAGATCGCCCGGGTGCGCGCCCAGAGCTTCCTCGACCAGCCGCGACTGTTCGGCACCGACGCGCTGCCGATCGATGTCGCGATCAGCCCCGAGGCGCTGGTCACCGACTACATCATCCGTCTGATCGAGAACCCCGGCACCCTGCAGGTGCTCGACTTCGCCGGCGGGCGCATCCGTCTGGTGGCGGTCAAGGCCTATTACGGCGGCCCGCTGGTCGGTCAGGAGCTGCGCACCCTGCACCAGCGCATGCCCAACATCGAGGCGCGGGTGGCGGCGATCTATCGCCAGGACCGCGCCATCCAGCCCGAGGGCGACACCGTCATCGAGGTCGACGACGAGGTCTTCTTCGTCGCCGCCCCCGAACACATCCGCGCGGTGATGGGCGAGCTGCGCCGGCTCGACAAGACCTACCGACGGATGATCATCGCCGGCGGCGGCAACATCGGCACGCGGCTGGCCGGCGCGCTCGAGCGCAGCTTCCGGGTGAAGATCATCGAGCGTGACCTGAAGCGCTGCAAGCACATCGCCGAGGACCTGGAGAAGACCATCGTGCTCCACGGCGACGCCGCCGACCAGGACCTGCTGCTCGAGGAGAACATCGAGAGCACCGACGTGTTCTGCGCGGTGACCGACGACGACGAGGCCAACATCCTCTCGGCGATGCTCGCCAAGCGCCTCGGCGCGCGCAAGGTGATGGCGCTGATCAACCGCCCCTCCTATGTCGACCTGGTGCAGTCGGGAGCGATCGATGTCGCCATCTCGCCGCAGCAGGCGACCATCGGCAGCCTGCTCAAGCACGTGCGCCGCGGCGACGTGGTGATGGTGCACTCGCTGCGCCGCGGGGCGGCCGAGGCGATCGAGGCCATCGCCCACGGCGACGAGACCTCGAGCAAGGTGATCGGACGCTCCATCGCCGAGATCCGTCTGCCCAAGGGGGCGAGCATCGGCGCACTGGTGCGCGGCGACCAGGTGCTGATCGCCCACCACGACACCCGGATCCAGTCCGAGGACCACGTCATCCTCTTCCTCCAGGACAAGCGCCGCATCCCCGAGGTCGAGCGTCTGTTCCAGGTCGGCGTCACCTTCCTCTAGCGCCATGATGAAGTTCGCTGCGGTACAGAAGGTGCTGGGCCTGCTGCTGGCGGTGTTCAGCTTCGCCATGCTGCCACCGGTGGTCGTGGAGCTGATCTATGCCGACGGTGAGGCCTGGCCCTTCCTGGTCGCCTTCGCCATCCTGCTCAGCGCCGGACTGCTGATCTTCCTCCCGGTGATGCGGTATCAGGCGGTGCTGCGGCTGCGCGACGGCTTCCTGGTGGTGGTGCTGTTCTGGACCACCCTGGGGCTGGCCGGTGCCCTGCCCTTCCTGCTCGCCCCCGACCCGGTACTGTCGCCAACCGATGCGGTGTTCGAGTCGATCTCGGGGCTGACCACCACCGGCGCGACCGTGATCGTCGGACTCGACGACCTGCCCAAGTCGATCCTCTTCTATCGCCAGCAGCTGCAGTGGCTCGGCGGTATGGGGATCATCGTGCTCGCCGTCGCGGTGCTGCCGATGCTCGGCATCGGCGGCATGCAGCTCTATCGCGCCGAGATGCCGGGACCGATGAAGGACTCCAAGCTCACCCCGCGCATCACCGAGACGGCCAAGGCGCTGTGGTACATCTATCTGTGGATGACGGTGGCCTGCGCACTGGCCTACTGGGGCGCGGGCATGACCCTGTTCGATGCCATCGGTCACGCCTTCTCGACCGTGGCCATCGGCGGCTTCTCGACCCATGACCTCAGCATGGGTCACTTCGACAGCACCCTGATCGAGATGATCGCGGTGGTGTTCATGCTGCTGGCGGGGATGAACTTCGCGCTGCACTTCGTGGCGGTACACCGCCACAGCCTCGGGGTCTATCTCCACGACAGCGAGTGGCGCTTCTATCTGCTGATCATGGTGACGGTGACCGCCATCGCCACGGTCGCGCTCTATCGCACCGACACCTTCATCACCTGGGACGACGCCTTCACCAAGGGGTTGTTCCAGGCCGTCTCGATCGGGACCACCACCGGCTTCGCCACCGCCGAGTTCTATTTCTGGCCGCCCTTCCTGCAGATCCTGCTGCTGTTCACCAGCTTCGTCGGCGGCTGCGCCGGCTCCACCGGCGGCGGCATCAAGGTCATCCGCTTCCTGCTGCTGATCAAGCAGGGCGTGCGCGAGATCGGTCGCCTGATCCACCCCAACGCGCAGATCCCGGTGCGCATCGGCGGCAAGAGCATCGATCACCGGGTGGTCGATGCCGTATGGGGCTTCTTCTCGCTCTATGTCGCCTGCTTCGTGCTGATGTATCTGATGCTGGCGGCCACCGGACTCGACCTGCTGACCTCCTTCTCGGCGGTCGCCGCCTGTATCAACAACCTCGGTCCAGGGCTGGCCATGGTCGGCCCGCACTTCGCCGACATCTACGACCCGGCCAAGTGGATCCTCTGCTTTGCCATGCTGCTCGGCCGGCTCGAGATCTTCACCCTGCTGGTGCTGCTCACCCCCACCTTCTGGCAGCGCTGAGGCTCAACCGGCGGGGCGCAGCTCGAGTCCGGCGAGGGTGAAGCAGAAGCGCGCCCCCTGCCCGGGCCCCGGTGATTCGGCCCAGATCCGCCCACCGTGGACCTCGACGATGCGCTGCACCAAGGCCAGACCGATGCCGGTCCCGTCCCCCTCGAGGTCGAGGCGCTCGAACAGCCCGAAGACCTTGTGCAGATGGCGCGGGTCGATCCCCTTGCCGTTGTCGGCAACGACCACCACCAGCGCGTCGTCCAACCTCTCGAGTCCGATCTCGATACGCGGCGCCGACTGATCGCCCATGAACTTGACCGCATTGTCGATCAGGTTGAGGAAGACCTCGGTCAGGCGGGGGCGATCCCCCAGGATCCATGCCGGCGCATCGCTCACCGTCACCTCGACCCCGCGCTCGACGATGCGTCCGGCGACCAACTCGAGCACCTCATCGACCACCTCGCGCAGACTGAACTCGGTCGGGTCGTTGACCAGCCGACCGATGCGCGACAACTCCAGCAGCTCATCGAGCAAGCGCGTCATCCGCTCCGAGGCCTTGCGCACGAACCCCAGGTCCTTGGCGATGCGCGCCTCGTCGCCGGCGGCGATGTCGCGTTCGAGAAAGCCGAGGAAGGTGCGGATGGTCACCAGCGGGCTCTTGAGGTCGTGCGAGACGGTATAGGTGAAGCGGGTCAACTCGTCGGTGCGCTGACGCAGCTCGGCCTCGCGCTCGGTGCGCTCGGTGACATCGACCGCGACCCCGATCACCGACACCCCGCTGTCGGTACCGGGATCGCGCACCGGGTTGAAGTAGGTCTCGAACACCTGTCGACCGAGTGCGGCGGTGAACTGTACCTTGTCGCCGCCGATCGCCCGGGCGATGTGCGTCTCGACCCCGGAGTCGGCACCGAGAAAACCGGCCACCGATTGCCCGACCAGGGCGCCGGGCTCGAGCCCCAGCGACTCCAGGCCGCTGCCCTCGCAGAGCCGGAAGACGCCGTCGGCGTCGAACTCGAAGATCATCACCGGGGTATTGCTCACCACCGAGCGGAAACGCGCCTCGCTCAGGCGCAGCGCCCGCTCGGCCTCCTTGAGTTCGGAGATGTCACGGATGATCTCGAGCGCGCCGAAGACCCTGCCAGCGGTATCGCGCAACGGCACCGCCTTCCCCCAGACATAGGCCCCGCGGCCACCGTAGACCCGCGGCAGATGCAGCTGAGCCAGCAGCACATCGCCGTCGCGATGAACATGGTCGTAGCAACGCATGATCTCCTCACACTTCTCGGGGGCGGCCGACACCATGTCGATCAGCATGGGTCGCTGCTCACCATAGAAGGCCGTCGCATAGACGCGCCCCGCTCTCCCCAGCACCTGCTCCCTGGGCACCCCGGACATCTGCTCGATGGCCCGGTTCCAGATGGTCACCACGCCTTCGCCATCGATCGCGAAAAGCGCATCCGGCAAGACATCGATCAGGGTGTCGAGATATTCCCGCGATTCCTCGAGCGCGCGCTTGGCCGCTACGCGCTCGGATATATCGCGCCCGATGCAGCTGTAGTAAGGCTCGCCATCGACAACGAAATGACTGGCGAGGATCTCCACCGGGAAGCGAGAACCATCACCACGCTGATGGATGGTCTCGAGTCGAATCGACGACTCCTCGAGCAATCGCGCAAACACCTCCTGCAATCGCTGCGGCGGGAACAGCGGATCGATGTCCGGCACCGACATGGTCAACAGCCGCTCGCGGCTCAGGCCGAGCGTCTCATGCATGCTTTCATTGACATAGACGAAGCGCGCCTCGGCATCGAGCAGGAAGACCTCGTCCCCCGAGCGCTCCAGGGCGAAGTGCGTCAGTCGCCGCTGACGCTCCGCCCGCTGACCCGCACTGAGATCGCGCAACATACCGGCCACCAGCTCGGGCGCCCCGATCGGGCTGGGCAGCGCGAAGATGGTTGCGTCGGCGAGAAACTCGCTGCCATCGAGCCGTCGCTGGCGCAGCTCGCCACGCCACCCACCGGCGAGCGCCTCGGGCAGCAGCACCTCGAGCATGGCGAGGCCGTCCTCCGGCCAGAAGCACCCTCCGGCGCGACCGATCATGTCGCGCGACTCCGGGTCACAGCCGAACAGTAGATGGGCGGCGCGATTGGCATAGATCACCTCCAGCTGCTCGAGCCTGGCGACCACGATGGCATCGGAGGCCGAGTCGGCGACCGACTCGAGCAGCCGTGCCCGACTCCCTCCTTCGACACCTTCGTTCGGCGGTACTGGCGGCAGCGGCTCGAACATCAGGGTACAGCAGTGCATCCGGCCTGCAGCACCAAGCACCGGCACCAGGTGCGCGCGAAACCACCGCCCACCGGACTCACCGAGACGCAGCCGCAGCTTGCCGCGCCAGGGGCGCGGCGCACTCAGCAGCTCCCAGGACGGCGGTGGGTCGAGCAGGACATCGAGCGTCCGACCGAGCAGCGACGCCACCGACAGACCGAGCGATGCGCTCCAGTCGGCATCGACCTGACAGATCCGTCCCGCCTCGTCGACCACCACCGCACCGACGCCGTCATCCATGCAACATGCCGAACTGGGTTCATTATCCATTCCATCCACCTCGCTGGAGACAACAAGCCGGGGGTGACACACCCCGGCCACTGGGGTGTCGACGCCGGCGCTGACAGGACAGCTGCAAGTCGGCCAAGGGGGGTGCACAGGGCCGGAGGATTTCGGTGAAGCCGTCGACATCCGCCGATGATTTCCCGAACGGGAACGATTGATTAAGGCATCACCTGCGTCCATTCCTAAGGCAGGGCACGAGACGGCGACGGTGTCGACGGACAGGTCGGCCGACGACCACGGCACCTTGCAACGATTACCCCGCCAGTGATTCCTTCACTGACGACAAAGCATAGCAACGCACGCAAGACGACAGAGGTACAGGCATGAAGCTGATGCGGTCACTCACCATCAAGCAGCGTCTATTGATGCTCTCGGCCCTGGTGCTGTTCGGGATCATCGCCGGGGTCGCGCTGGCACTGTTCGAGGTGAGGTCGATCCTGGTGCAGGAGAAGTTCACCCAGGTCCAGAAACTGGTCGAGACCGCGCATAGCGTCGTCAAGCACTACCAGGGACTCGCCGAGGCCGGTGAACTCCCCCGCGCAGAGGCCGAACGCAGCGCGCTCGAGGCCCTGCGCACGATGCGCTATGACGGTAACAACTATTTCTGGGTACGTGATCGCCGCGGCTTCATGCTGATGCACCCGATCAAACCCGAGCTGGTCGGCAACGACGGACGCCAGCAGACCGACGCCAACGGCAAGCGCTTCGTCGCCGAGCTGCTTGAGCAGGTCGAGCGCGATGGCCGCGGCTCGGTGCACTATGTCTGGCCCAAGCCGGGCGCGGAGCATCCCGAACCCAAACTCACCTTCGCCCAGCGCGAGCCGACCTGGGGCTGGATCGTCTCCAGCGGGATCTACATCGACGACGTCGACACCGCCTTCTGGCGTCACGCCACGCTGATGGGGGGGCTGGGCACGGCCATGCTGCTCCTGGTCATGGCCTTGATCGCGCTGACCTCACGCTCGATCACCGTTCCGATCGGTGAGGCGGCGCGGGCGATGCACCGGATCGCCAAGGGCGATGGCGACCTCACCCAGCGCCTCGACACCAGTGGGCGCGACGAGATCACCGACATGGCGGCGGGCTTCAACGAGTTCGCCGACAAGACCGAGCGCACCATCGGCGCGGTCGCCCGCGCCACCGAACAGATCGCCGCCGCCGCCGAGCAGCTCTCGACCATCACCCAGTCCAACAACGACGGCATCGAGCGCCAGCGTGGCGCGATCCAGCAGGTGGCCACCGCGGTCACCGAGATGACCGCCACCATCAAGGAGATCGCCAAGAGCGCCGAGGACGCAGCAGCCTCGGCCTTCAGCGCCGACGACAGCGCCCGCCAGGGTGGCGAGACGGTCGACAAGGTGCAGGCGTCCAACCAGACGCTCACCCAAGAGATCGCCCAGGCCGCCGATGCGGTACGCCGCTTCAGCGAGGAGAGCGTCTCGATCGGCGGCGTGCTCGACGTGATCCGCGCCATCGCCGAGCAGACCAACCTGCTCGCACTCAACGCCGCGATCGAGGCGGCACGCGCCGGCGAACAGGGACGCGGCTTCGCCGTGGTCGCAGACGAGGTCCACACCCTCGCCAGCCGTACCCAGGCCTCGACCACCGAGATCCAACAGATGATCCAGAACCTGCGGGCGGTCGCTCAGGAGGCGGTCACCGCCATCGATCGCGGCGAGCATCTCACCCGCGAGACCCTGGAGCAGGCCGGCCAGGCGCACGAGGCGATCGCCGAGATCGGCGGCGCCATCACCACCATCCGCGACATGAACACCCATGTCGCCAGCGCCGCCGAGGAGCAGGCGGCGGCGGCCTCCGAGATCGATCACAGCGTGATCAAGATCTCCGACTTCTCGGAAGAGTCGGCCGACAACGCCCAGCACACCGCCGCCGCCAGCCAGGAGCTGGCACAGCTGAGCGAGACGCTGCGCCAGCTCATCGGCCAGTTCAAGTTCGGCGCGGGCGGCTGAGCGGTACTACAGTAGCGGCGCGACCGAGCCGGCGCACCGCAACGGAGGAGGCCATGCAAGAACAGACACTCTCGGTGCTGCTGGTCGAGGACGATCCGGCACACGCCGAGATCACCCGACGCGGACTCGAGTCCAATGCACTACCGGCGCGGTTGGAACATGTCGAGGACGGTCAGGCCGCGCTCGACTACCTGTTCCGTCAGGGCCGCTTCAGCGACCCCGAGAGCAGCCCACGTCCCGACCTCATCCTCCTCGATCTGCGTCTGCCCAAGGTCGAGGGGCTCGAGGTACTGCGTCGGATCAAGGCCGACGATCAGCTCCGGCGCATCCCGGTCGTGGTCCTGACCACCTCGGCGGCCGACCCCGATGTCCAGGGCGCCTATTCCAACCAGGCCAGCAGTTATCTGGTGAAGCCGGCCGACTACGATGCCTTCGCCCGGCTGTTCGACTCGCTCGGGCACTACTGGCTGGCCTGGAACCGCTATCCCGGTTGACATCCTATGCCCCCAACACCGATCTCCGTGCTGATCGTCGAGGACGACCCGGCGCATGCCGAGGCGGTCGCGCGCGCGCTCGAGGACAGTGAGCAGTTCGCCGATCCACGCGTGGCCCAGACCCTGGCCGAGGCCCTGCAGGCGATCGCGCAGCAGCCACCGGATGCGGTGGTCGCCGACCTCAACCTGGTCGACGGCAAGGCCTACGAACTGCTCCCCGGCGCGGTGCAAGACATCCGCTATCCGGTGCTGGTGATGACCAGTCAGGGCGACGAGCAGATGGCGGTACAGGCGATGAAGGCCGGCGCACTCGACTATGTGGTCAAGTCACCCGAGACCTTCACCCAGATGCCCCGCCTGCTCGAACGGGCGCTGCGTGAATACGGCCACATCACCGAGCGCGCCCGCGCCCAGGAGGCACTGCGCGCCTCGGAGCGGCGCATGACCGATATCATCAATTTCCTCCCCGACGCCACCTTCGCCATCGACACCCAGGGCCGGGTGATCGTCTGGAACCTCGCCGTCGAGCGCATGACCGGGATCGCCAGTCAGCAGATCATCGGCCAGGGCGACCAGGCCTATGCCAAGGCCTTCTACGGCGAGCGCCGCGCGCTGCTGGTCGACCTCATCCTCGCCCCCGACGACCACCACCCCGAGCACTATCAAAACCTCCAGCGCCTGGAGGGCGACCAGCTCACCGCCGAGGTCTTCAACACCCATATCGGCCAGGCTCAGGGGATCTATCTGCGCTCGGTGGCCTCGCCGCTGCGCGACGGCGCGGGCGTCATCGTCGGTGCCATCGAGTCGGTGCGCGACATCACCGAACCCAAGCGCGCGCAACAGGAACTGCTGCGCGCCTATGGCGAGAGCCGCGCCATCACCGAGGCAGTACGCGACACCCTCTACATGGTCGATCTCGAAGGCCGGCTGCTGTGGTGGAACAAGCGCGTCGAGGCCGAGACCGGATATACGGCCGAGGCCCTGCGCCAACTGCCGATCGAGCGGCTGTTCGTCGACACCGACGCCCCCAGGCTCAGACGCGCCATCCAGGCCGCGCTCGAACAGGGCTATTGCGAAATCGAGGGACGCACCCGAACCGTCAATGGGATTCGCAGCTATCGCTACAACGGCGTCCCGGTGCGCGACAAGCAGGGAGCGGTGATCGGTATCGCCGGCGTCGGCCAGGACATCACCGAGCGGCTGCGCGACCAGGAGCGGTTGCGGCTGGCCGCTGCGGTACTCGACAACACCCATGAAGGGATCATGGTCTCGAACGCCAGAGGCGATCGGCTGATCGCGGTCAACCAGGCGTTCACCGAGATCAGCGGCTATCACGAGGATGAGGCGCTGGGGCATGCCCCGAACCTGTTGAAATCAGGCCGACACGAACGTCAGTTCTACCAGGCGATGTGGGCCTCGATCCTGCAGACCGGACACTGGCAGGGCGAGATCTGGAACCGTCGGCGCAACGGCGAGATCTTTCCCGCCTGGCTCACCATCAGCCGGGTGCGTGACGAGCGCGGCGCCACCACCAACTATGTCGGCATCTTCTCCGACATCAGTCAGGTCAAGCAGTCCGAGGCCCGGCTCGAACACCTCGCCCACTATGACGCGCTCACCGACCTGCCCAACCGGCTGCTGCTGCTCTCGCGCCTGGAACACGCCATCCACCGCGCCGAGCGCGAGCGCAGCAAGGTCGCGGTGCTGTTCATCGACCTTGACCGCTTCAAGAACGTCAACGACAGCCTCGGCCACCCGGTCGGCGACGAACTGCTGCAGGCCGTCGCCGCGCGGATGCGCGCGCGCATCCGCGCCGAGGACACCCTGGCGCGGCTCGGCGGCGACGAGTTCGTGCTGTTGCTCGAGTCGATCGAGCGCCCCGACGAGGCCGGCAACCTCGCCCAGCAGATCATCGATCTGATGGCCGAGCCCTTCCGTCTCTCCGGCGGACGCGAGATCTATCTCGGCGCCAGCATCGGCATCAGCCTCTACCCGGAAAACGGCACCGATACCACCCAACTGCTGCGCAACGCCGACACCGTGATGTACCAGGCCAAGGCGCAGGGGCGCAATACCTACCGCTACTACACCGAATCGCTCACCCGCGCCGCCAACGCGCGACTCTCGCTCGAATCACGCCTCAGGCGCGCGCTCGAGCGCGAGGAGCTGGTACTGCACTACCAGCCCCAGGTCGACATGCACACCACCCGGCTCACCGGGATCGAGGCGCTGGTGCGCTGGGAGACCCCGGACGGCGAGCTGATCCCGCCCGACCGTTTCATCCCCCTGGCCGAGGAGACCGGGCTGATCATCCCGCTCGGCGCCTGGGTACTGGCCACCGCCTGTCGCCAGCTCCAGGACTGGATCGACGCCGGCGCCCCGCCGCTGACCCTGGCTGTCAACATCTCCAGTCACCAGTTCGCTCAGCCCGACCTGGCGCTCCATGTCGATCGCGAGCTGACCGCCTCCGGTCTCTCCCCCGAACGCCTCGAGCTGGAGCTCACCGAGAGCACCATCATGCAGCACAACCGACGCGGGATGGAGATCCTCGAGGCGTTGCGCGCGCTCGGCATCGCGCTCTCGATCGACGACTTCGGCACCGGCTACTCCTCGCTGGCCTATCTCAAGCGGCTGCCGATCGACAAGCTCAAGATCGACAAGAGCTTCGTCCAGGGCATCCCCGAGGACCGCAACGATGCCGAGATCGCCGCGACCATCATCGCCATGGCACGCAACCTCAACCTGCGGGTGCTCGCCGAGGGCGTCGAGACCGAGGCCCAGCGCGACTTCCTGCGTCAGGCCGGCTGCGACGCCTACCAGGGCTATCTGTTCAGCCGTCCACTGCCGACCGCCGAGTTCGCGCGTCAGTACCTGCGCTGACCCGACCTGCCCCGTTCACCGCCCCCCCAGCCCGGCCAACCACTCGAGCACGAACCCGGCGATTGCCTCCGGGTCGTCGAGCGCGAGCCGGGGCGGCGCCGGGGCCGGCAGTGAAGGCCGGTCGCTGGCCACGGCGATGATCGCCGGGTCCTCGGGATAGAGCGGCGCGAGTCCGAGCGCGCTGCGATGGACCTCGATCTTGGCATAGTCGGCATGCTTGAAACCCTCGACCAGCACCAGGTCGAGACCGCTCGGATCGAGCCGCGCGAGCAGGGTGTCGAGATCGGGATCGGCGTCCGCCTCCGGAGTCTCGACCATCAGCGCCCAGCGCCGGCGCGAGGCCACCAGCACCTGCTCGGCGCCGGCCGCGCGCAGCTCGAAGCTGTCCTTGCCGGGATGATCGACCTCGAAGCGGTGATGAGCGTGCTTGAGACAGCCCACCCGCAGCCCGCGCGCGCGCAGCAGCGGCAACAGCCGACACAGCAGGGTGGTCTTGCCGCTGCCGCTGGGGGCGACGAAGCCGAGTACCGGCGGGGTTGCTACTGCCATCGCGTTCACTCCTCGGGACAGCGGTCGCGAGCGGTCGTCTGCGCTTGGACTTTTCCCGGGTGCCAGCGCAGAATGAGTGCCTCGTCCGGGGCGCAACACCTCGGCCCGGGCGCCCCACCGCGCCCGGACCATCACCCGACTCTCGACAACGACCGCAAGGACCTCATGGCTCAGTACATTTACACGATGAACCGGGTCGGCAAGATCGTGCCGCCCAAGCGTACCATCCTGCGTGACATCTCCCTGTCCTTCTTCCCCGGCGCCAAGATCGGCGTGCTCGGCCTCAACGGCGCGGGCAAATCGACCCTGCTCAAGATCATGGCCGGGCTCGACACCGAGATCGAGGGCGAGGCGCGTCCGCAGCCGGGGATCAAGGTCGGCTATCTGCCCCAGGAACCCCAGCTCGACCCCGACAAGGACGTGCGCGGCAACGTCGAGGAGGCGCTCGCCCACATCAAGCAGGCGAGCGAGCGTCTCGAGGCGGTCTATGCCGCCTATGCCGAGCCCGACGCCGACTTCGACGCCCTCGCCCAGGAGCAGGCCGAGCTCGAGAACCTGCTCGAGGCCAGCGGCGGTCACAACCTCGACCACACCCTCGAGGTCGCCGCCGAGGCGCTGCGCCTGCCGCCCTGGGATGCCGACGTCACCAAGCTCTCCGGCGGCGAGCGCCGCCGCGTGGCGCTGTGCCGGCTGTTGCTGTCGAGCCCCGACATGCTGCTGCTCGACGAGCCGACCAACCACCTCGACGCCGAGTCGATCGCCTGGCTCGAGCGCTTCCTCCACGACTACCCCGGCACCGTGGTCGCGGTCACCCACGACCGCTACTTCCTCGACAACGTCGCCGGCTGGATCCTCGAGCTCGACCGCGGTCACGGCATCCCCTGGGAGGGCAACTACTCGAGCTGGCTGGAGCAGAAGGAGAAGCGTCTGGAGCTCGAGCAGAAGCAGGAGCAGGCGCGCATCAAGACCATGAAGCAGGAGCTCGAGTGGGTGCGCAGCAACCCCAAGGGCCGTCACGCCAAGAGCAAGGCGCGTCTGGCCCGCTTCGAGGAGCTGCAGTCGCAGGAGTTCCAGTCGCGCAACGAGACCAACGAGATCTACATCCCGCCGGGCCCGCGTCTCGGCGACCTGGTGGTCGAGGCCGAGGGCCTGCGCAAGGGCTACGGCGACCGGCTGCTCTACGAGAACCTCTCGTTCAACCTGCCCAAGGGCGGCATCGTCGGTGTGATCGGTCCCAACGGCGCGGGCAAGACCACGCTGTTTCGCATCCTCACCGGCCAGGAACAGGCCGACTCGGGCACCCTGCGCGTCGGCGAGACGGTCGACATCGCCTGCGTCGACCAGAGCCGCGACACCCTCGACGACAGCAAGACGGTGTGGGAGGAGATCTCCGACGGCGCCGACAACATCGTCGTCGGTCGCTACGAGATGCCCTCGCGCGCCTACTGCAGCCGCTTCAACTTCAAGGGCTCCGACCAGCAAAAGCGCATCGGCGACCTCTCCGGCGGTGAGCGCAATCGCGTCCACCTGGCCAAGCTGCTCAAGCGCGGCGGCAACCTGTTGCTGCTCGACGAACCGACCAACGACCTCGACGTCGAGACCCTGCGCGCGCTCGAAGAGGCACTGCTCACCTTCCCCGGCTGCGCCGTGGTGATCAGCCACGACCGCTGGTTCCTCGACCGTATCGCCACCCACATCCTCGCCTTCGAGGGTGACTCGCAGGTGACCTGGTTCGAGGGCAACTACGCCGACTACGAGGCCGACCGTCACCGCCGACTCGGCACCGACGCCGACCAGCCTCACCGCATCAAGTACCGCAAGCTCTCGGCCTGACCCGCCCCGGCGCCGCCACAACGGCGCCGGTCGTCCGGGCAGATCCGACACCGGGCGCCCGCCCACCCGGGCGGGCGTCGCACACCCCAGGAATGCCCATGTCCGAACTCGAACACCTCTTCGCCCGTGCCGAGACCCTGATCGATCGTCTCGAGCGGGTGCTCGTCCCCCACACCCCGACACCCGACTGGTCGGCCCACGCCTACCTCTGGCGCCGGCGCGGCGACCACGGCGGCGAGTTGCAGGCATTGCCCGCGCCGCACCGGCTCGCGCTCGACGACCTGCTCTGCCTGGAGCGGCAGAAGCAGGAGATCCTGCGCAACACCGAGCAGTTTCTCGCCGGGCGCAGCGCCAACAATGTGCTGCTGTGGGGCTCGCGCGGCACCGGCAAGTCATCGCTGGTCAAGGCCGTGTTCAATGCGCTGCGCGAACAGGGCCTGCGGCTGATCGAGGTCGACCGTGACGACCTGCTGCAGCTGCCCGACATCCTCGCGCTGATCCGCGATCGCCCCGAGCGCTTCATCCTGTTCTGCGACGACCTCTCCTTCGAGCCCGGCGAGTCGAGCTACAAGGCGCTCAAGGCCGCGCTCGACGGCTCGATCGCCGCCACCCCCGAGAACCTGCTGATCTACGCCACCTCCAACCGCCGCCACCTGCTGCCCGAGTTCCACTCCGAGAACCGCGAGGCGCGGGTGGTCGACGGCGAGCTGCACCAGGGCGAATCGGTCGAGGAGAAGATCTCGCTGTCCGATCGCTTCGGACTGTGGGTCTCCTTCCACCCCTTCAGCCAGACGCAGTACCTGGCGGTGGTGCGCCACTGGCTGGAACGGTTGGAGCACGCTGGGTTGAACGAGGACTGGCCCGAGATCGAACGCGCCGCACTGCAATGGGCGCTGCGCCGCGGCTCGCGCAGCGGGCGCACCGCCTGGCAGTTCGCGCGCGACTGGGCCGGGCGGATGCGAACGGGCGAGGTCTGACGGAGGGCTGCCGACGACACGGGTTCGGTGGATAATCGGGTGGCGAAACACGCCATGGAGACCATCGCATGAAACAAACCAGCCCGCTGTACGCCGCCCTCCTCGCCCTCGGCCTGCCCCTGACGGCGAGTGCCGCCGCCGACCCGGTGATCGAGCAGATCGAGGCGGCCGAGACGGCCTACGAGGACGGCGCCCTGCGCGGGGCCATCGGTCACCTCGAGGCGGCCATCGCCGAGGTCCAGGAGAAGATCAGCGCGGGCCTGCTCGAACTGCTGCCCGAGCCGCTCTCCGGCTGGCAGGCCGATGAGGCGGTGGCCGAGTCCGGCGGCATGGCGAGCATGATCACCGGTACCCACCTGAGCCGTCGCTACTATCGCGAGGACGGCAGCGACCTGACGCTCAGCCTGATGGCCGACTCGCCGATGATGCCGATGCTGACCATGGCGCTGTCGATGCCGATGATGATGCAGGGCAACCCCGAGCTCAAACCCTATGCCCTCGCCGGCCATCGCGGCATGGTCGAACACGCCTCCGGCACGCGCGACTACGAGATCACCCTGATGGTCGGCAGTCGGCTGGTGGTCCAGGCCCAGGGGACGGGGCTGGATGACAAGGGCGCGCTCGAGGACTATCTCAAGCAGCTCGACTTCGATGCGATCGAGGAGGCGCTGGGCAACTGATCGCGGTCTGCCCCGGCGATGCGCGGTGCGCGTCGCCGGGGTGGTCTCAGCGCAGCACCCCGGCGTCGAGCCCGCCGAACAGGGCGCCGAGCGCCCCGGCCATGCCGCCACCGAGCCGCTCGGCGAAGGAGTCGAGCAGGTCGCGCTTCTGGGTGTAGTCGACCACGGTCTCGGTGCCGAGCTGCTCGCGCGCCACCGTCCCGGCGCTCGCCAGACCATCGATCAGGCCCAGCTCGAGCGCTTGCTCGCCACTCCAGAACAGCCCGCTGAAGAGTTCGTCGCCGCCCTGGAGACGATCGCCACGGCCTTCCCGGACCTCGGCGATGAACTGCTGGTGCAGGGTATCGAGCACCCCCTGGATGAAGACGCGCTGCGACTCGGGCAGCGGCGAGAAGGGATCGAGAATACCCTTGTTGGCGCCGGCGGTGAGCAGCCGGCGCTCGATGCCGAGGTCGGCGAGCAGGCGATCGAGCCCGAAGCTGCCGATGCGTACCCCGATCGAGCCGACCAGGCTGGCCTTGTCGGCATAGATGGCATCGGCGCCGACGGCGATGTAATAGCCCCCCGAGGCGCAGAGATCGGCGGCCACTGCGTACACCGGCAGGTCGTCGCCATCATGGGCCTCGCGATATTTCGCCTTGAGCCGAGCGATCTCGTCGTTGATGTAACCGGCCTGCACCGGACTGCCGCCGGGGCTGTTGATACGCAGGATCACCCCCTCGACCTTGTCGTTGTCGAAGGCCTTGCGCAGCGCCCCGACCACCCGATCGGCGCTGGCGTCACTGTCGGCGGCGATCACCCCGTCGATCTCGATCAGCGCCGCGTGCGGCTCGGTCAGCTCCATGCGCCGATCCCAGTCGCGCACCGAGGCGGCTACCACCAGCCCCACCAGATAGAGCAGGATCAACAGCTTGAGCACCAGCCCCCAGCGCCGCGCGCGGCGGCGCTCACGCATGTAGTCGAGCGCCAGATGGTTGATCAGCGCCCGCTCCCAGCCGGGCTGGTCGGGGTCGGGCATCGGCGGCTTGCGCCAGCGTTTCCAGAATCGCCACTGCATGGTCTCGGTCTCCGTCCTGCTTCAGATCTCGGTCATCGCACGCGCGGCCAGCCACTCCGGGATCGCGCTCACCGCGTCCAGACAGTCCAGCGGCTGGTGCGCGCGCAGTCGCTCCGGGGGGTGAACCCCGTAGCTCACGGCCAACCCCGCCACCCCGGCGTTGCGCGCCATCTGCATGTCGAACTCGGTATCACCGATCATCAGCGTCTCGGCGGCACTGGCACCGAGCTCGTCCATCAGCTCCAGGAGCATCTGCGGGTGGGGCTTGGAGAAGGTCTCGTCGGCGCAACGGGTGGCATGGAAGAAACCGCCCAGCCCGGTCTCGCGCAGCGCCTTGTCGAGCCCGGCGCGACTCTTGCCGGTGGCCACCGCCAGCCGACAGCCGCGCTCGGTCAGCGTCGAGAGCACCTCGGCGGCGCCCGCGAACAACGCCGAGGCGTTCGGCGTGGCACCGAGGAAGCGACGCCGATAGGCGAGGATCAGCGCCTCATAGACCTCGGGCTCGGCCCCCGGCAGCAACTCCCGCGTGCCCCGCTCCAGGCTCAGCCCGATGATCTCGCGCGCCGCCTCGCGCGGCGGCGGCTCCAGGCCCAGCTCGACGAAGGCACGCTGCATGCAATCGACGATATGGGCCTCGGAATCCATCAGGGTGCCGTCCCAGTCGAACACGATCAGCTCGAAACTCACGCGGTCTCCTCCAGTGCGTCCAGCAGCCGCTGCAGCGTCTCCGGCAGCGGCGCCTCGACGTGCAGCGGCCGACTCATGTATTCGGCGCGAAAGCTCAGCGCCGCGGCGTGCAGGAACAAGCGATCGAGCCCGAGCGCCCTGAGTTCCCGGTTCCAGTCATCGTCACCGTATTTGGGGTCGCCGGCGAGCGGCGCGCCGAGATGGGCGGCATGGACGCGGATCTGATGGGTGCGGCCGGTGACCAGGGTGGCCTCGACCAGGGTCGCCACCCGCGACCCGGCGCGCAAGCGCCGCAGCCGGCGGAAGCGGGTGCGCGAGGCCTTGCCCTCGACCGGATCGACGCTGACCATGCGCTCGCCGCCGCGCAGCACGTTCTTGCGCAGCGGCGCGTCGACGGTCATCTCGGCGCGCGGCAGCTCGCCGCCGATCAACGCCAGATAGCGCTTCTCGATGCCATCCTCGCGCATCATCCGGTGCAGCTCGCGCAGCGCGCTGCGCCGCTTGGTCACCACCAGGCAACCGGAGGTGTCGCGATCGAGCCGGTGCACCAGCTCGAGCTCGCGCCCGGGATGGAGCTGGCGCAGCGACTCGATCAGCCCGAAGCTCAGTCCGCTGCCGCCGTGCACCGCCAGCCCCGAGGGCTTGTCGATCACCAGCAGCCGGTTGTCCTCGTAGAGCACCGCGCCCTCGAGCCGCGCCAGCCAGCCCTCGGGCGCGCGCGCCGGGGCGCGCTGCTCGGGCAGACGCAGCGGCGGGATGCGCACCATGTCCCCGGCGCGCAGCCGATGGCTGGCCTTGACCCGCCCCTTGTTCACCCGCACCTCTCCACGACGGAGTATGCGATAGAGATGGCTGCGCGGAACGCCCTTGATGAAACGGAGCAGGAAGTTATCGATACGCTGTCCGTCGGACTCGGCATCGACGCGGACCAGACGCGGCCCGGTATCCGCACCGCCCTTGGCGGACGCGGGATCTGGATGGGAATCTGGTGGACTCAAAGGGGATAGCCTTGCCTTGTTGGCTCAATTGATGCTAATAGTCTTCGCTGCTACCATGAATCGCTTGCGCTGGCCTGTGGAATATCGATCATTCCGGGAGCGGCGAGCGCAGCCGAAGGTTGGTCCGCGCCCACTCGAAACCGGCCGGGACGACGCCTTCGCGCCGGAAGCCGTCTTTCGACATCTTAGCCACGCCTGCCCGAGGGCAGCATTGGGTATCGCGCGCGGACTCGAGCAGCGAGCAATCGCGCATTCTACACCCTCTGCGTTCCGCGCGCCGTGCGCCAAGGCAGGCCAACGCATCCGGCACCACCCTCGCCGCTCCGAACACCTCCCCCTCCGCATGGACGGGGACAAGAACCCGCGGGCGCCCGCCAGCGCCCGTCAACGATAGTTCATGCGCGCGTGCCCGTTCCGGGTCCCGTCTGGAGGCGACCGAACGGACAGTGCTGATGCCGTCGGATCCTTGCTCACCGTGGGACGAACGGCAACGCGCCGAGCCGCCCCCAGGTCAGCCACCGGGGGTCCGCGGCGAACCGTCCCCCATGACGGGACACGCGCCGTGGTGAGAGAAGGAACAACATGAAAAGAATGCTGATCAACGCAACTCAGCCGGAAGAGTTGCGCGTCGCGACCGTCGACGGTCAACTGCTCTACAACCTCGACATCGAATCCCCCGGCCGGGAACTGAAGAAGGCCAACATCTACAAGGGCACCATCACCCGCGTCGAGCCCAGCCTCGAGGCCGCCTTCGTCGACTATGGCGCCGAGCGCCACGGCTTCCTCCCCCTCAAAGAGATCGCCCGCGCCTATTTCGAGCCCGACTCGGTCAAGCCCGGCTCGCGCATCAACATCAAGGAGGCGGTACGCGAGGGCCGCGAGGTGGTGGTGCAGATCGACAAGGAGGAGCGCGGCAACAAGGGCGCGGCGCTCACCACCTTCATCTCGCTGGCCGGGCGCTATCTGGTGCTGATGCCCAACAACCCGCGCGCCGGCGGGGTGTCGCGCCGCATCGAGGGCCAGGACCGCAGCGAGCTGCGCGACGCCATGAGCCAGCTCGAGATCCCCGAGGACATGGGGCTGATCGTGCGCACCGCCGGCGTCGGCAAGAGCGTCGAGGAACTGCAGTGGGATCTCGACTACCTGCTGCAGCTGTGGAAGGCGATCGAGACCTCCGGCGAGCAGCGCAAGGCGCCCTTCCTGATCTATCAGGAGAGCGATGTCATCATCCGCTCGATCCGCGACTATCTGCGCGCCGACATCGGCGAGATCGTCATCGACGACGCCGCCGTCTACGAACGCGCCGAGACCTTCATCCGTCAGGTGATGCCGCAGAACATCAAGAAACTGCGCCGCTACGACGACGAGGTGCCGCTGTTCACCCGCTACCAGATCGAGACCCAGATCGAGTCGGCCTTCCAGCGTGAGGTGCGCCTGCCCTCGGGCGGCTCGATCGTGATCGACCACGGCGAGGCGCTCACCGCCATCGACATCAACTCGGCGCGCGCCACCAAGGGCGCCGACATCGAGGAGACGGCGCTCAACACCAACCTCGAGGCGGCCGACGAGATCGCTCGCCAGCTGCGCCTGCGCGACCTCGGCGGCTTGTTCGTGATCGACTTCATCGACATGACCCCGCCGAAGAACCAGCGCGAGGTCGAGAACCGGCTGCGCGAGGCGCTCAAGCAGGATCGCGCCCGCGTCCAGGTAGCGCGGATCTCGCGCTTCGGACTGCTGGAGATGTCGCGCCAGCGACTGCGTCCCTCGCTCGGCGAATCGAGCCAGCAGGTCTGCCCGCGCTGCAAGGGTCAGGGCACCATCCGCGGGGTCGACTCGCTGGGCCTGTCGATCCTGCGGATAATCGAAGAGGAGGCGATGAAGGACAACACCCAGCGCATCCTCGCCCACCTGCCGGTCAGCGTCGCCACCTTCCTGCTCAACGAGAAACGCCGCACCATCGTCGACATCGAGCAGCGCCAGGAGGTCGAGATCCTGCTGGTCCCGAACGAACACCTGCTCACCCCCGACTACCAGATCGAGCGCATCCGCACCCAGGATGTCACCAAGCAGGACGAGGGCCGACAGAGCTACGAGATCGCCGCGGCCCCGCCCGAGCCGGAGGCCGAGTCGCGCTATACCCGACTGACCGCGCCACCGCGTATCGAGGAGCCGGCGGTCAAGCAGGTCACCCCCGCCACCCCGGTGCCGCAGCAGCGCCCGAACCCGCAGCGGACGACGCCCAAGACCCCGGCCGGACTTCAGGAGCCCGAGCGCAGCGAGCCCGAGAGCCTGATCAAACGGATCTGGACCGGGTTGTTTGCACCGCGCCAGATCGAGGCCCCGGCGAGCCCCCAGAGCGAATCTCAACACCACTCCGAGCGTGGCCACGCCAAGCCCCGCGGCGAGGGCGAGGGTAGCAAGTCCCGCGAGCGCAAGCGCAGCACCCCTCCGGAGGGGCGCGGCGGCGAAGGCGAGGAGAGCGGCCGCAGCGCGCGCAACGGCGAGGGCCGCAGCCGACGCAGCAGCACACGCAATCGTCCCCGCCGCAACGAGAACGGCGGTCGCGCCGCCAAGGGCAAGGGTGACGACGAGCGCACGCGCGAGCCGCAACAACCCCAGGGTGGTGAATCCAACAAGCCGCAGCGCAGCGATGCCGACGAGGCCCAGGAACAGTCCAGACGCAGCACCGAGGCGAGAACGGAGCGGTCGGCACCGGAGACGGCCAAGGGCAACGGCGAGAACACGACGCCACAACAGGATGGTGCCGGCGAACGACCGCGCTCGACCCGGCGGCGACGCGGCGGACGCAACCGCCGCCGCAGCACCCCCACCAACGGCGGCAACGAGCAGCCCAACGGCAACGACCGCGAACGCGCACCGACCCAGTCACGCGTCGAGCACAATGCAGCGACGGAGACAGAGGCACCGGCCACCGAGACCCGGCACAAGCCACAGGCGCTCCTGCCCGCGCCCCAGACAGGTGCCGAGGCCAAGCAGTCGGACAGCGACAGACAGTCCGCGAGGGCGAAGTCGGAGCCGTCCCAGGGCCAATCGAGCGCCGCAGCGCCCAAGCCGGAGACTGCCAAGGACAAGTCGACCGCCGCGTCAGCCAAGCCTGAAGCGGGCAAGGACAAGCCGACTGCCGAGACAGCCAAGCCGGAGTCGGGCAAGGACAAGCCGACTGCCGAGACAGCCAAGCCTGAACCGGGCAAGGACAGGCCGGCTGCCGAGACAGCCAAGCCTGAACCGGGCAAGGACAGGCCGGTCGCCGAGACAGCCAAGCCTGAACCGGGCAAGGACAGGCCGGTCGCCGAGACAGCCAAGCCTGAACCGGGCAAGGACAGGCCGGCTGCCGAGACAGCCAAGCCGGAGTCGGGCAAGGACAAGCCGACTGCCGAGACAGCCAAGCCTGAACCGGGCAAGGACAAGCCGGTCGCCGAGACAGCCAAGCCGGAGTCAGAGTCGGGCAAGGACAAGCCGACTGCCGAGGCGCCCAGGCCGAAGCCCGCCGGGGAGCAACCCGCGGCGACCTCGAAACCCGAGAGCGGCGAGCACAAGAGCGCCACGGTGAGCAGGTCCGAACCGACCCGCGAGGCGCAGTCTCACTCAGAGACCGCGACGAGTGCGCCCACACCGCCCCCGGAGTCGCGACCACAGACGCCCCCCGCGGCGCCCAAACCCGCCACCGAGGCGCCAGCGGCAGCGCCGGAGCGCGCCCCGCGACCCGCGGCCACCGTCGAGAGCGAGAAACGGATCACGCAGGAAGACGGCGACTGAGGTCGCGATCGTCACCTCGTGCGTGCTAGGGTCCGCCCTGCTGCGGTTACCCTGAACCCGTGCGGGTCGTCATCGGCGACCCGCACGCATGCACCACCGGAGCCCGCAGGCGCACTCGTGGCGGCGCCCGGGCTGAGGACGGACGATGTTCAGACTCTTCATCTCCAGCCAGCTGCACCTCCTCGGGCTCGCCCTGCGCGCCCTCCTCCCCAGGCGCGGCGCCGGCCGGGCGGGTTATCTCCGCCCCCTGCTGATGCTCGGCTTCGTGCCGCTGTTCGCCCTGGTCCAGCTGATCCACTGGCTCGGGCTGGCGCTCGACGAGCTACTCTACCCCGACTATCGCCGGGTCCAGGTCCGCGAGCCGCTGTTCATCCTCGGCGTACCGCGCAGCGGCACCACCCATCTCCACCGGGTGCTGGCCGAGGATCCCGGTGTCACCACCTTCACCACCTGGGAGTGTCTGTTCGCGCTCTCGATCACCGCCCGCCGCTTCTGGCTCGGCCTCGGCCGACTCGACGCCCGGCTCGGCGCCCCGCTCGCCCGGCTGTTGCGCCGGATCGAGCGCCACGCCTTCGGCGCCCTGGACGCGGTCCACAGCATGCGCCTCGATGACCCCGAGGAGGACTACTTCGCACTGCTGCCGGCGCTCGCCTGCTTCATCCTCATCCTCCCCTTCCCCGACTCGAGCCGACTGTGGCGGATGGGCAGCTTCGACCGCGACATGCCCGAGCCGCTGCGCAGCCAGCTCCTCGAGCACCATCATCGCTGTCTGCAGCGCCATCTCTACGTCCACGGCACGGACAAGCGACTGCTGTCGAAGAACGCCGCCTTCGCCCCGCTCGCCGGGGCGCTGCGCGCGCGCTATCCCGACGCCCGCTTCGTGGTCTGTCTGCGCGCCCCGCAGGAGACCCTGCCCTCGCAACTGAGCTCGATCGCCGGCGGCGCCAAGCTGTTCGGCGTCGGCGCGGTCGAGCCCGCGTTCGCGCGACGCATGATCGAGCAGCTCGGCTTCTACTACCACAACCTCGAACAGACCCTCGCCGAGGTCCCGGTCGAGCGCTGTGCCTGGGTGACCATGACGCAGCTGCGCGGGCAGCTCGGCCCGAGCATCGAGACCATCTACAACCAGCTCGGACTCACGCTCGACGCCGACTACCGCGCCCGCCTCCAGCAGCGTCAGCGCCATGCCCGACGCTATCGCAGCGCGCACCAGTACAGCCTCGCGCAGTTCGGACTCGACGCCGAGCGTATCGAACACGAGCTCGGCGCCTGCTATCGTCGTCTGTGTGCGCGTGCCATCGATGATCGGGACGCGCCGCCATCCGCCGCACCCCCGGCACCCACGCGAACCACGGAAACCGCGTTGCCATGTTGAGCACCTCGTGCCCAGACCAGCTCACCGCGCAGTCCGACCCGATCGACGCCTCGGGGCTACGCGTGGCCATCCTCTCCGACGCCGCCCCCGAGCGTAACGGGGTCGGCGCCTACTATCGCGACCTCGCCGATCATCTGCGCGCCGCCGGCGCCCGGGTCGAGTTGATCGCGCCACGCTATCGCCGCGGCAGCTGGCACGGCGGACTGACCTTCCCGCTCCCCGGCGACCCGACCCAGAGGCTGCTGCTGCCCTCCTGGCCGCTGGTCAGCGGCCGACTGCGCCGGCTGCGTCCCAACGCCATCGTCGTCCCCACCCCCGGCCCCTTCGGCATGCTCGGCATGCACCTGGCCGGGCGGCGCGATATCGCCCTGGTGGTCGGCTTCCACACCCACTTCGAGGCGCTCACCGACCTCTTCCCCGAGTGGAGCGGCCTGCGCGCGCGCGTGGCCAACGCCTATCTCGGCACCTGCCACCGCATGCTGTTCCGCCGCAGCCAGCTGGTGCTCGCCAACTCCCACGAGATGGTCGAGGTGGCACGACGCATCGGCGCCGACCGCGCAGCGCTGATGGCCACGCCGATCGCCAAGCGCTTTCTCGACTGCCCGCCGCGACCGGTCGCACCCCGACTCGGGCGGGTCCTGTTCGCCGGTCGACTGGCCCCGGAGAAGAACCTCGAGAGCATCGTCGAGGCCGCACAACGACTCCCCGAGATCGAATTCCTGGTCGCCGGCGACGGGCCGCTGCGCCCCTGGCTCGAGCAACGCTGCGCCGAGCATCCCAACCTCAGACACCTCGGCTGGGTGCGGCGCGGCCAGATCATGGCCCTGCTCGACTCGGTCGACGCCCTGGTGCTGCCCTCCCGGGTCGAGTCCTTCGGCACCATCGCGCTCGAGGCGATGGCGCGCGCGCGCACCGTGGTGGTTTCCTCGGCATGCGGTATCCTCAGTTGGGAGCTGCTCGGACGCGGGCTGCACGCGATCGGCGAGGACGAGACGCTCGCCGAGGCACTGGCGCGGGTCCGCGCGCTCGACCCGGCACTGCGCGAGCGCAAGGCGCACCTGGCACGCGCGGCGGCGATCGAGATCAACCGCCGCAACCTTCAACACTGGCTATCGGTACTCTCGGGCGATCATGGACACAGCGTCGACATGCGCGACTGACGACACCACCCCCAGGACCCTGGTCTCGGTGCATGATGTGATGCCCGAGACCCTGCCTCAGGTCGAGCGGTTGCTCGCCCTGCTCGAGGCCGAGCGGGTCTATCCGGTCACCCTGCTGGTGATCCCCGGCGGCGCCTGGGATCGCACCGCCCTCGCGCGGCTACGCCAGTGGCAGCGACGCGGCCACGAGCTGGCCGGACACGGCTGGCACCATCGCGTCGAGCGCTACGGCGGCTGGTATCACCGCCTGCACGCGCGCCTCATCTCGCGTGACGTCGCCGAGCACCTGGCGCTCGATGCCGAGGGCATCGGCGCGCTGGTCAACCGCTGTCACGCCTGGTTCGGCGATCAGGGGCTGGACGCGCCCGAACTCTATGTACCCCCGGCCTGGGCGATGGGCCGGATCGCGCGCTCGGCGCTCGCCGAGCTGCCCTTCGAGCGCTACGAGTACCTCTCCGGGGTGCTCTCGGCCGAGAGCGGACTGTTCGCGCCGGTGCCGATGCTCGGCTACGAGGCCGACACCGCGGCGCGCGCCCGCGCGGTCCGGCTGTGGAACCGCATCAACCGCAGCCGCGCGCGCGCCCGGGGATGGCTGCGCATCGGCATCCACCCACGGGATCTCGAACTGCGTCTGGCCGAATCGCTGCGCCAGGACCTGCGACGCTACCGTCATCACAGCCGCTATGCCGCGCTCACCGAGCGCCGCCCGGACCACGACGAAGGCGACGGCGCCGGGGTCACAGAAAACGTGCGTTGAGATCCTCGAGCAGACCGCGCGCGGCCGCCTCGACCATGTCGAAGACCTGATCGAAGCCGCGCCGACCGCCGTAGTAGGGATCGGGCACCTCGCGCTGCGAATAGTCCGGGGCGAAGTCCATCAACAGCCCCAGGCGCGACTCCAGCCCGGGCGGGCAGAGCGCGGCGAGATGCGCGTAGTTGTCCTGATCCATCGCCAGCACATAGTCGAAGCGCTCGAAGTCATCGGCGCCGACACACCGAGCGCGCAGGTCGCGGATATCGATGCCACGGGCGCGCGCCGTGTCGCTGGCGCGCTGATCCGGGCGCGCGCCGACGTGATAGGCATGGGTGCCGGCCGAGTCGATCTCGACGAGCTGTTCGAGCCCACGGGCGCGCAGCAGTTGACGAAAGACGCCGTGGGCGGTCGGCGAACGACAGATATTGCCCATGCAGACGAACAGAACCCTGGCCTTGATCTCGTGTTTCACCTCGCTACTCCCTCTATCGCTGGCTGACACCGTCCCGATCATAGCAGCGCCCGACGCCGGACTCAGTCGCCGGCACGCTCGCGTCTGAGCCGCTGCGCCTCGCGCTGGCGTGCCTGGGCGGCGCTCTGGCGCTCGAGCCGCAACCGCCAGCCGCCGCTGTCGCGCGCCGGCGCGTCAAGGGACGGGGAAGCGGCGCGCGACTCACGCCGCAGCGACTGCCAGGCGCGCCGCTCGTCCTGGCGCTGCTCGAGCAGCCGCGTGCCCGTCTGCCGGGTCGGCGCCGGGCGGCGACCGGCGGGTGCGCGGGCAGCGCCCTCGAGTCGCAACCAACCGCCGGCACCAGCAGCCTCCGCGGCACCGACCGCGGCGGCATCGGCCCCGACTACGGGCATGGCGAGCGTCCAGATGAAGACGGTGACGAAGGTACGGATGATCGGTGCACTCATGGTCTCGACCTCCAGCGGCCTGTCCGCGTGATTGACCCGCAAGGTCAGGTGCTGGAGTCCGCGACTGGAAAGCTCAACCCGGTGGCGCCATCATCGAGCACAGGGACAGACGCGGCACGGAGGCCGAGAAGACGGCGACAGGCTACACCCACCCGGGAGGCGCGATGCACACCAGACCCACGACCCCACAGGGCAGGCACGACCGCGAGGCGCTGCTGCACCAGGTCCGCACACTGCTCGGGCGCCGCTGTCGGCTGCGCGGCGCCTCCTGGCGACTGATCGACCTGCTCCCCGGCGAGGAGTTGCTGATCCTCGAGTCGGACGACGAGCACGCCGCCGAGATCCAGGCCGACCAGTACGGCCGGCCGCGCCAGCGACGCAATACCCTGCTGCAGGTACCGCTGTTCGACCGTCACCGCTGCCCCTCGGCACCGCTGCGCGAACTGCTCGACACCCTCACCCCGACCCTCGCACGGCGCCACTGAGGGCGACGCGTCAGTCGTCGGCGCTCATCCACGCCTCGGCACGCCCCAGGTCCTCGCGGGTATCGACCCCGGGGCCGGGGGTGCGCTCGGCGATGCCGACATGGATACGCTCGCCGTGCCACAGCACGCGCAGCTGTTCGAGCGACTCGGCGACCTCGAGCGGTGCCGGCGGCCAGGCGAGATAGCGCTCGAGGAACCCGGCGCGATAGGCGTAGAGCCCGATGTGACGGAGGAAGGTCACCGACTCGGGCAGGCTCGCGCGGCTGCCGAGGAACTCGTCGCGATGCCAGGGCAGCGGCGCGCGCGAGAAGTAGAGCGCGAAGCCCTCGACATCGGTCACCACCTTGACCACGTGCGGATCGAACAGCGCCTCGACCCGCCGGATCGGCGAGGCCAGGGTCGCCATCCCCGCCCCAGCGCACCCGCCCAGGTCGCTCGCCACCTGGTCGATCAGCGCCGCCGGCATGCAGGGCTCATCGCCCTGCAGGTTGACCACCACGGTGTCGGCCTCCCAACCACGCGCGGCGATCACCTCGGCCACCCGCTCGGTGCCGCTGCGGTGCTCCGTCGCGGTCAGTTGGGTCGCGGCACCGAGTCCGGCGCAGGCATCGAGGATGCGCGCGTCATCACTCGCCACCACCACCTCGTCGGCGCCGCTGGCGCAGGCCCGCGCCACCACGTGCCGGATCATCGGCTCCCCGGCGATCTCCAGCAGCGGCTTGCCCGGCAGCCTGGAGGAACCGTAACGCGCCGGAATCACCACCTTGAAACCCTTAGCCATGCCTCTTCACCCTTGCCAGTCGAGTCAACAGCCCCGCCAGCGAGTCGGCATCGAACTCAGCCTCGACGGGGACATACCAGTGATCACCGCCACCAAACCGGGCGCACTTGACAGCGTCCTTCTCGGTCATCAGCACCGGCCCCGCGGGCCAGGCCGCGACCTCGGCGGCGGTGAAGTCGTGATGATCGGGATAGGGGCGCGGGTCGAGCATCAGACCGTGCGTCTCGAGCATGGCGAAGAAACGATCGGGATTGCCGATCCCCGCCACCGCGCACACCCGCCGGTCCCGGAAGGCCGCCAACGGACGGCTGCGCCCGGACCCATCGAGCGCCAGCGCCGCGCCCGGCACCAGTCGCATCCGCCCCGCCCCCGGCGGCGCCTCACCGCCGTTATGGAGCACCAGGTCGACCGCCTCGAGCCGGCGCGGCGGCTCGCGCAGCGGCCCGGCCGGCAGACAGCGGCGGTTGCCCAGCCCACGGCGACCATCGACCACGGCGATCTCGATATCGCGCGCCAGACGGTAGTGCTGCAGCCCGTCGTCGGTGAGCAACAGGTCGCAGTCGCAGCGATCGAGCGCGAAGCGCCCCGCCGCCACCCGATCGGCGCCGACCACCACCGGACAGCCGGCGTGGCGCGCGAGCAGCAGCGGCTCGTCGCCGACCTCCTCGGGGGTATCGCTCGGCGCGACCCGGCGCACCCCGTCCTCGCGCCGGCCATAGCCGCGGGTGAGGACTGCCGGTCGCCAGCCGTGCTCGCGCAGCAGTCGGGCCAGGGCGATCACCGCCGGGGTCTTTCCGGTGCCGCCGACGCTGAGGTTGCCGACCACCACCACCGGCACCGGCAACCGTGTGCTCGCCAGCCAGCCGCGCCGAAAACCCAGCCGCCGCAGCATGGCGAGCGCGCAATAGAGCGCGCCGAGGGGCGCGAGCAGCACGCCGAGCCAGTGTCGGGCGTACCAGACGCGGGCCGGATCGATCCAGCGCATCAGTCCTCGACCGCGAGACCGTCGTGGAACTGCAGCCGGTGCAGCCGCGCGTAATAGCCGTTGCGCTCGAGCAGCGCCTGATGGCTGCCCTGCTCGACGATCCGTCCGGCATCGAGCACGAGGATGCGGTCGGCACGCTCGATGGTCGAGAGCCGATGAGCGATCATCAGCGTGGTGCGCTCCTCCATCAGCTCCTGGAGCGCGGCCTGGATATGGCGCTCGGCCTCGGTGTCGAGCGCCGAGGTCGCCTCGTCGAGGATGAGGATGGGGGCGTCCTTGAGCATCGCGCGGGCGATCGCCAGACGCTGGCGCTGACCGCCCGAGAGCAGCACGCCGCGATCCCCCACCACGGTGTCGAAGCCCTGCGGCAGGGCGCGGATGAACTCCAGCGCGTGCGCGCTCTCGGCGACCTGTTCGAGCCGCTCGCGGCTCGGCGGCTCGGGCTGGCCATAGGCGATGTTGTTGGCGATGGTGTCGTTGAACAGCACCACGTCCTGGGTGACCAGCGAGATCTGACGGCGCAACGAGCCCAGGGTGAGGTCGCGGATCGGCGTGCCGTCGATCAGGATCTCGCCCTCGCTGGGGTCGTAGAAGCGTGGCAACAGGCTGGCGATGGTGCTCTTGCCGCTGCCCGAGCGCCCCACCAGGGCGATCTTCTCGCCCGGGGCGACGATCAGCTCCAGCTCGCGGATCGCCGGCGGCTTGTCCGGGCTGTAGCGATGGGTGACGCCGCGATACTCGATCCGTCCGGCGGCCCGCTCGACCTCGCCGCGCCCGCGGTCGTCCTCCTCCTCGGCGTCGAGCAGCTCGAACAGGCTCTCGGCGGCGATGATGCCGCGCTGCAGATGGGCGTTGACCGAGGTCAGACGCTTGACCGGCGGCAGCAGCAGTGCCATGGCGACGATGAAGGACATGAAGGTGCCGACCGAGATGTTGTCCTGCAGCCCCTGCATGGTCGAGAGATAGACGATCACCGCGATCGCCATCGCCGAGATCAGCTGCACCAGCGGCACGCTCGCCGCCTCGGTGGCGATCATCTTCATCTGCAGCGAACGGGTCTTCTCGTTGATCGCGCCGAAGTGACGCGCCTCGCGCGCCTGACCGCCGAAGGCCTTGACCACCCGATGGCCGTCGATCACCTCCTGGGCGACATGGGTGAGCTCGCCGACGCGGTCCTGGATGCGCTTGCTGTGACGGCGAAAGCGCTTGGTCGCGTACTTGATGGCGCCGGCCATCAACGGCCCGATGAGCAGGAAGATCACCGACAGCTCGGCGTCGAGATAGAGCATGTAGGCCATCAGCCCGAGCACGGTGAAGCCGTCGCGCACCAGGGTGGTGACCGCCGAGGTCGCGGCGGTGGCGACGTTCTCGACGTTGTAGGTGAGCTTGGCGAGCAGATGGCCCGAACCGGTGTTGTCGAAATAGCGCGTCGGTGCGCGCAGCAGGTGCTCGAACATCTCCTGGCGGAGATCGGCCACCACCCGCCGTCCGACCCAGCTCAGACAGTAGTTGTTGACGAAGCCGGCGATACCGCGCCCGAGAAAGAGCGCGACCAGCAGCAGGGGCATCATCTGCACCACGGTCTCGTCGCGCTCGACGAAACTGCCGTCGATCAGCGGCTGCATCATCGCCGCGAACAGCGGCTCGGTGATCGCAAAGGCGAGCATGCCGACGATGGAGACGGAGAACATCCGCCAGTAGGGGCGGACGTAGCCGAGCAGGCGGCGATAGATGGCGCTCGCCGCAGCGGGCGCCGGGGATGGTGTCTGCGGGTCGCTCATGGCGCCTCCCCGTTGCGGGTCGCGGCGAAGGCGACCTGATTGAGTCCTTGGCGCGCGGTGGCATCAAGCGCGGTCATCACCGCCTGGTGCGGGGTGCGGGCATCGGCCTGGATCAGCACCGGCGCGCTGTCGCGCCCGGCGAGCGCGGCGGCGATCGCGCGACCCAGGGTCGCGGCGTCGGCACCGAGCACCCGTCGCTCGCCGATGAAGAAGACCCCCTCGGCGTCGATCACGATGGTCAGGGTCTCGGGCGGCTCCTCGGCTGGCGCCGCCACCCCCTCGGCCTCGGGCAGCTGCACCCGCAGCCGCGCCTCGTCCTTGAAGCTGGTCGAGACCATGAAGAAGATCAGCAGCAGGAAGACCACGTCGATCAAGGGCGTCAGGTTGATGTCGATCGGGGTCTTGCGCTGGGGTCGGAGGTTCATGCCCCGGCCTCCACGGTATCCTCGCGCTCGCCCTTGATCACCTCGATCAGACGCAGCGACAACTCCTCCATGTCGACCACCAGACGCGAGACGCGGTTGTCGTAGAAGCGATGGAACATCAGCGTCGGGATCGCCACCGAGAGCCCGGCGGCGGTGGTGATCAGCGCCTCGGAGATGCCCCCGGCGAGCACCCCGGGATTGCCCACGCCGGCCTCCATGATCACCGCGAAGACATCGATCATGCCCAGCACGGTGCCGAGCAGGCCGAGCAACGGGGTCACCGCGGCGATGGTACCCAGGGTGTTGAGAAAGCGCTCCAGCTCGACGACCACCTGGCGACCGGTCTCGGCGATCGCCTCCTTCATCACCTCGCGCGAGTGCATCCGATTGGCCAGACCGGCGGCGAGCATCCGCCCCAGCGGCGAGCCGTAGCGGATCTCCTCGATCTGGGTGTCGGAGAGTTGACCGAGGCGGTAGAGCTGCCAGATCCGCGCCAGCAGCCCCGGCGGCATGATGCGGGCACGGCGCAGCATCCAGGCGCGTTCGATGACGATCGCGGTGGCGACCACGGAGCTGGCGATGATCGGCACCATCAACCAGCCGCCGGCGTACATCAGATCTAGCAAGGGCGAACTCCTCGGCGCGGACTGTGACTGAAGGCCTCGCCCCAAATGGGCCGAGACTGACCCTTCATGATACTCGAAGCCCTCGACCTCCAGCCATCGGGGCATCGGCCGCCGATACGAACCGCAAAGACCCAAAGGAGACAAAGGATTTAAGTGCGAGCGCTCTGTTGAGGCGCGATCACGAATCACTGCAAGCGCAACACTCCCTTCCCTTGGCGCTCTTTGAGTCTTTGCGGTTCAATCCGTCCGGCTGATGGCCGGCGCTCGCTCCCGACAGGTCGGCGCGGTGAGCGGGGCCGGCAGCGGCACGAACCAGGCCGAGAGGGTACGGGCGCGACCGCAGGCCCAGGGGCAGCGCGGGGCGCAGCCGGCTGCGGGGCGGTGGCGCCAGAGCCGGTCGTGGCGGGCGCGCCAACCCGGCTCGATCGACAGGCCCTCGGCATCGAGACGCAGTGTCAGCGCGCCCTCGTGCGCCGTCCCTCGCGTCTCGATGTCACGCGCGATGAGGCGCGCGCACACCGTCTCGGCAGGGAAGCCGTAGTGATTGGCATAGCCCGATGCGACCAGCGCCAGCTCGGGCTCAACCGCATCGAGCAACGCCGCGCTCGACGAGCTGGCGCTGCCGTGATGGGCGAGCACCAGCACGCGACTGCGCAGGGCCGCGCCATGGCGCGCGACGAGTTGGCGCTCGACCGCGGCGCCGATGTCGCCGGTGAGCAGCACCGAGACATCCCCGACCTCGATGCGCAGCACGCAGGAGGCATCGTTGCCCGAGCCCCCCCCGGTCACTGGGTATAGGAAGCGAAAGCGCACCCCCGACCACGACCAGCCCTGCCCCGCCCGACAGCGCCCGACGCCGTCGAGGCCGAGCGCAGCCGGCTCGCCCGAATCGACGCGCCTGACCTCCACGCCGCGGCGCAGTCCCGCCAGCCCGCCGGCATGGTCACGGTCGGCATGGCTGATCACCAGCCGGTCGACCCGCTCGACGCCCTGGGCGCGCAACAGCGGCACCAGCACCGCGCTGCCGGTCTCGAAGCCACTGGCGAACCCTGGGCCGGTGTCATAGACCAGGGTGTGCTCATGGGTGCGCGCCACCACCGCCAGCCCCTGACCGACATCGACCAGGGTCAGCCACAATGCGCCCGGCGGTGGCGGCTGCGGGCGCACCAGCGCCAGCGCCGCCAGCCCCACCAGACCCAGCCAGCGCCCCGGCAGTCCGCGCGGGGCGAGCAGCAGCGCGACGCCCAGGGTCGCGGCCAGCCACACCCAGGGCGGACGCGCCGCCAGCGCGAAGGCCGCCCAGGGCTGATCGGCGATCCAGCCGAGACCAGCGAGTCCCTGCTCGAGCAGCCAGGCGACGGCATGCAGCGGCGCCGCCAGCCCGGGCAGCAGACTCAACACCGCGGCGACCAGCAACAGCGGCAGCAGCAGCGAGAACAGCGGCACCGCCACCAGGTTGACCAGGGGCGCGACCAGCGAGGCACGGGCGAACAGCAACAACAGCAAGGGCAACAGCCCGATGCTCACCGCCCATTGCACCTGCCCCCAGCGCCGCCACGGCGAGCGGCTCGGCAGGCGTCCGGTGAGCGCCAGCAGGATCGCCGCGACCGCGCCGAAGGAGAGCCAGAACCCGACCCCGAGCGGCGCCAGCGGATCGAGCGCGACCACCCCGGCGAGCGCCAGTACAAACCCCTGCCAGGGACGCAATGGCCGCCGCCAGAACAGCGCGCCGAGCACCACCGCGAGCATGATCAGCGCGCGCTGGGTGGAGATCGCGAAACCGGCGAGCGCCGCATAACCGAGCGCCGCGCCCGCTGCGAACAGTGCAGCGGCGCGGGGCGCGGCGAGCCACAGGCTCAAGCGCCGACTGCGCGACCACAGCAGGCGTGCCAGCCAGAATACCGCGGTTGCGATCACCGCCACATGCAGCCCGGAGATCGCCAGCAGGTGGTTGGTGCCGGTGCGGGTGAGCACCTCCCAGTCGCGCGGCGTGAGGGCATCGCGCAACCCCAGGGTGAGCGCCTGCACCGCACCGAGCGCCGGGCGCTCGCCGAGTGTTGCGGCGAGATGATCGGCGAGGCGCTGACGCAACCGCGCCAGCCGATAGCCAGACGGAGCGGGATCGAGCAGTCGCGGCGGCTCGCCGACGCGCAGATTGCCAGTCGCCACCACCCGTCGCGCGAACAGCCAGCGCTCGTAGTCGAATCCGCCCGGGTTGGCATAGCCGTGCACGGGCTTGAGCCGGACCGGCAACCGCCAGCGTTGACCGGGACTGAGCAGCGGGGCGTCACGATACCAGGACAGGCTGACCCGGCCAGTGAACTCGACCGACTCGCCGGCAGCGGAGGCGTGCTCGATCAGGAAGGTGAAGCGGGTGGCGCCGCCGCGCCGCACCGGCAGCGCATCGACCCGCCCCTCGACGACCAGAGGGACGCGCACCAGCTCATCGGGAAACGGCTGGCAGAGCGGCACGGAGAGCTGCCACAGCGACCAGCAGAAACCGAGCAGCGCGACACCGGCCAGACGAACCAGGGGGCGGCGCCACCCCGGCGACAGCACCAGCGCCGCCACCACCAACCAGCCCGGCGGCGGCAGCACCGGCAGCGGCAGCGCCGCCAGGACACCGAGGACGAAGGCGAGCGCTGCGGCGATCAGCACCAGCGGGCGGCGACCGGGTAGACAATCCGCACACCACGCCACCCGTCTGGCCTATACTTGGCGCCTGCGTCGGCACCTGAGACCAGTCGGACTCTCCGTGTGAAGAAATCGCTGAAACGGGTCATGCCGGACCCCCGGAAGATCCTGGAAAATCGGCAGCTCGGTATCTTCGGAAAGCTACTGCAGGATCCCAACCTCTGGCATCTCAACCGACGTTCGGTCTCGGGCGCCGTCGCGGTCGGCCTGTTCGTGATGTACCTGCCGCCGCTCGGTCATCTGTTCATGGCAGCGGGGCTGGCGATCGCCACCCGGGTCAACCTGCCAATCTCGCTGACCCTGATCTGGATCTCCAACCCGATCACCATCCCGCCGATGTTCTACGGCGCCTATGCGCTCGGCTGCTGGCTGCTCGACCAGCCGGTGGTCGGCTTCGACATGCACTTCTGGATCGACTGGCGCAACTGGCTGGCGGTACTCGCGCCGCTGCTGCTCGGCTCGCTGGTCTGCGCCACGCTGTGCTCGGTGAGTGGTTATTTCGCCATCCAGACGCTGTGGCGCTGGAAGCTGATACGCGAGATCCAGCGTCGACGTGCCCGCTACCGGGCAGCGACCTCCGCCGCTGCCGGGACCAGCGCGCCCTCGTCGAGCCGCCAGCGCTGATCCATCCGCGCGGCGAGTTCGGGGTCGTGGGTGACGATCACCAGCGCGGTGCCGATGTCGCGGTTGAGTTCGAGCATCAGCTCGTAGACGGCGGCGGCGGTGTTGCGGTCAAGGTTCCCGGTCGGCTCGTCGGCAAGCAGACAATCGGGCTCGGTGACCAGGGCGCGGGCCACCGCCGCGCGCTGACGCTCGCCGCCGGAGAGTTCGGCCGGACGATGGGCGCCACGATGCGCCAGCCCGACCTGGGCAAGCAGGTTGAGCGCGCGCTCGCGCGCCAGGCGCGGGCGCATGCCACCGATCAGCAGCGGCATGGCGACGTTCTCGAGCGCGGTGAACTCGGGCAACAGGTGGTGGAACTGGTAGACGAAGCCGAGATGACGGTTGCGCAATCGCCCCACCCGCGCCTCGGAGAGCCCGACGATGTCCTGACCGCGCCAGCACACCCGACCGGCGCTCGGCCGGTCGAGTCCGCCGAGACACTGCAGCAGGGTGCTCTTGCCCGAGCCCGAGGCGCCGACGATGGCCACCCGCTCACCGGCGCCGACGCGGAAGTCGACCCCGCGCAGCACCTCGATCTCGGCGGGTCCCTGGCGGAAGGTCTTGGTCAGGGCGGCGGTCTCGAGCACCGCCTCCGGTGTCCGTGGATCACTCATAGCGCAGCGCCTCCGCCGGGTCGGTCCGTGCCGCGCGCCAGGCCGGATAGAGGGTGGCCAGCACCGACATCGCGAAGGCCGCGCCGCCCACCCGCAGCACGTCGACGAGCTGAACGTCCGAGGGCAGCGCGCTGATGTAGTAGATCGAGGGATCGAGGAAGTGCACCCCGAACACGCCCTCGATCCAGGCCACCACCGGCTCGACGTTGAGCGCCAGCACCACACCGGCGACCACCCCGACCAGGGTGCCGATCAATCCGATCGCGGTGCCCTGCACCATGAACACCCCCATCACCCGCGCCGGCGAGGCACCGAGGGTGCGCAGCACCGCGATATCGGACTGCTTGTCGGTGACCACCATCACCAGGGTCGAGACGATGTTGAAGGCGGCCACGGCGACGATCAGAAAGAGGATGATGCTCATCATCCGTTTCTCCATCGCCAGCGCGCTGAAGAAGTTGCTGTGCACCTGGGTCCAGTCGACGACGCGATAGGCGCCGCCGAGATCGTAGGCGATCTCGCGCACCAGCCGCGGCGCGGCCCACATGTCGGTGAGCTTGAGTCGCACCCCGGAGACGTTGTCGCCGAGTCCGAGCAGGCGCGCGCCGTCACGCATGTGGATGAAGGCGGCGTTGCGATCGTAGTCGGCCATCCCCACCGAGAACACCCCGCTCACCGTGAAGCGCTTGAGCCGCGGCATCACCCCGGCCGGGGTGGCGCTCACCTGCGGGGTGACCACGGTGACCTTGTCGCCCGGCGCGACCCCCAGATAACCGGCGAGATCGCGCCCGAGGACGATATTGAACGCACCGTCGACGAGGTCGTCGACCGAGCCCGAGACCATGTCACGACGCAGCTCGGCGACCTGATCCTCCTCGCGCGGCAGGATCCCCCGCACCATCGCCCCGCTCACCCGCGAGCCGTTGGCGAGCATCCCCTGGACCTCGACGAAGGGTGCGGCGCCGACCACATCGGGATGCGCGCGCACCTGCTCGAGCAGCGGCTGCCAATCGCCGAGGCCGCCACCGAAGGGATCGCTCAGGGTCGCATGCGAGGCCATGCCGAGGATGCGCTGCTGGATCTCCTTGTGGAAGCCGTTCATCACCGACAGCACCACGATCAGGGCGATGATGCCGAGCGCGATGCCCACCATCGAGATCCCCGAGATGAAGGAGATGAAGTGGTTGCGACGGCGCGCACGCGTGTAGCGCAGACCGATGTAGAGTGACAGGGGATGAAACATGGGGATGGATTAAACCACAAAGCCCGCGACGACGTAGGAACAGCAGCGGCCAGCGGCCAGCGGCCAGCGGCCAGCGGCCAGCGGCCAGCGGCCAGCGGCCAGCGGCCAGCGGCCAGCGGCCAGAAGATTGAACCGCAAAGCCGCAAAGGACGCAAAGGAGAGAAGAGCTTCCAGCCATCAGCCTCCAGCCGCCAGTGGCTGCCTGTCTTCGAGTGTTGGTCGGAAACGCACGCCAACCGGTCGCTGACAGCGAATGGGGAGTGGCGCTATCGTCGAGGCCGACCATCCACTGGCGGCTGGCCGCTGATGGCTGGCAGCTTGAATCCCTTCGCGCCCTTTGCGGCTTTGCGGTTCAAACTTCCCGCGGCTGGCGGCTGGCGGCTGGCGAGCCGGGATTTACAAGCGGGCGTCGAATCCACACAATCTTTGCAAACACCGGCCGCACCGGATCACGTGCCACAGCGGCCCTCTCGCCCGTCGCCGGGAGTGCGCGACGCGGCATCGCTGAACACAGCCGAGACACCGACCATGCGCCGACTGCCTGCTGAATGGGAACCCCAGAGCGGGGTCATGCTCACCTGGCCTCACGACGAGACCGACTGGGTGGATCAACTCACGGCGGTCGAGACGCTCTATGCGGAGCTGGCGGCGCGGATCAGTGCCTTCGAGCCGGTGCTGATCGTCTGTCGCGACCCGGACCACGCCACCGCCGTGCGCGCCCGCTGCGAGCAGGCCGGCGCCGAGACCGAGCGGCTGCGCCTGGCCACCGCGCCGAGCAACGACACCTGGGCGCGCGATCACGGCCCGATCACCGTGATCACCGGGCGCGGCCGCCCCTTGCTGCTCGACTTCCGCTTCAACGGCTGGGGCGGCAAGTACCCCGCCGGACTCGACAACCGCATCACCCGCGCGGTCGCCGACCAGGGCACCTTCGGCGACTGCGAGCTGGAGAAGTGCGAGCTGGTGGTCGAGGGCGGCGCGCTCGAGACCGACGGCCGGGGCACCCTGCTCGCCGTCAGCCGCACCCTGCTCGACCCCCACCGCAACCCCGACCACCAGCGCGCCGACATCGAACAGGCGCTGGCGATCCGGCTCGGCATCCGTCATTTCCTCTGGCTCGAGCACGGCGCGATCAGCGGCGACGACACCGACGGTCACATCGACACCCTGGTGCGCTTCTGCGCCCCCGATACCCTCTGCTACGCGCGCAGCAACGACCCCGAGGACATCGACTACCCCGAACTCTCCGCCATGGAGCGCGAACTCCAGGCACTGCGCGACCCCGAGGGCCACCCCTACCGGTTGGTGCCGCTGCCGAGCCCGCGCCCGGTCTACGACGAGGACGACGAGCGACTGCCCGCCGGCTACGCCAATTTCCTGGTGATCAACGGCGCGGTGCTGGTCCCGGTCTACGATGATCCGGCCGATGCCGAGGCGCTGGCCGTGCTCGGCGAGTGCTTCCCCGACCGCGAGGTGATCCCGATCGACGCCCGCCCGCTGATCCGCCAGGGCGGCAGCCTGCACTGCATCACCATGCAACTGCCCGAGGGCGTGTTCGACTGATTGCCCGACCTCAGCGCCCGGCGGCATGCTCGAGGGCTGTGCGCCAGGCGGCGAACAGGTCCGCGAGCCAGGCCCGGGCCGCGCACTCGATGCCGGGCGCACCGGACTCGCGCGGCCCGGCGCAGTTGAGCACCCGCACCCCCTCGCCCACCAACCAGTCGAGCACCGGCGCGATCGCCGGCTCGCCCTCCAGGTCACACACCAGCAGCGCCCGTCCCTGCTCGCGCGCCAGCCGCAGCGTCAGCGCGGTGCCGCCGCTCGGCGCGCCGCGACAAAGGATCAGGGTCGCGTCGCTGTCGCGCACGTTCCAGGCGGTGCGCTCGGGATAGTCCGCGCTCGGGGTCTCGCGCAGCGGATAACGCGCGGCGATCACGCCGTCCTCGGCGCGGCGCCCGCGCGGACACCAGCCACCGCAGCTCAGCCCCAACGCCAGCGCGGCATCGAGCGCGGCGCGATCGACCCCGCTCTGGCCGCCGGAGACCACCCGGGGCGCGGCGGCGAGCGCCTGGACCAGCTCGCGATCGCGCCGCGCGAAATAGCTGTCCTCCTCGCCCTGCTCCTTGCGCCTGAGTTGTTCGGGGAAACGGCTCATCGGCACCACCTCGATCGGGAACACCTCAAGGATTCGCGCCAAGTGTCGACAGGAACCTTGGCGCATTCGTTCAAGCCTGGACACCCCACACGATGATCCACTGACCGCTCCATCGTCACCAGGGAGATCGCCACCATGCGCTTTGCATACACCATCCTCTACGTCGAGGACGTCGCCCGCAGCCTCGCCTTCTTCCACGACGCCTTCGGGTTCGACTCCGGCTTCGTCGACGAGGGCGGCGACTATGGCGAACTCGACACCGGCGAAACCCGGCTCGCCTTCTCCTCGCGGGCACTGATGCGCCAGCTCGGCAAGATGCCGGGCACCCCGGAGCCGAACGCGCCGGTGTTCGAGATCGCCATCGAGACCACCGACGTCGCCGCGACCCTGGAGCGCGCGTGCACCGCCGGGGCCGTGGTGGTCCAGGAACCGCGAGAGGAGTCCTGGGGGCAGACGACGGCCTATGTCCGGACCCCCGACGGCTATCTGGTCGAACTCTGCTCGCCGGTCGCCATGCCGTCGTAGCCCGGCTGCCCGAGTTGCCAACGCAGCTCGGGGGCACGCGCCAGCCGTGCCGGCGAGAGCCCGAACCAGCGACGACACGCCCGGCTCAGATGCGCCTGGTCGGCAAACCCGGCGCACAACGCCACCTCGGCCAGCGGCCGCTCGCCGTCGAGCATCCGCCCGGCGCGGCGGATGCGCGCGAGCTGATGCCAGAAGACCGGCGGGCGGCCACTGCGCTCGCCGACGAGCCGCTGCAGGCTGCGCAGGCTCAGGCCGCACTGCCGCGCGCTCTGGGCGAGCGGACGCGGCGCATCGGCGAGACAGGCGAGCGCATCGGCGAGCGCGGGATCGCGGCACGCATGCGCCGCGAGCGCCGCCTCCACCGCCATGCGATCGGCGGGGTCGCGTCCGGCCACCGCACCGAGCAAGGCGCCCTGATCGAGCCGGACATCGGGATGCAGTCGATAGCCGACCATGCGCGTCTCGGCACATATCAGACGCGGCAGGTGTGCGCGATCGAACAGCGGCGTCACCATCCAGCGCGGCGCGAACCCTCGCGCCTGGACGCAGATCAGGTCGCGACACCCGTCCGGCAGTACCGCCATCGGGACACCGTGAGCAGCGAAATCATGACGCCACTGCGCCGTCACCACCTCGGGGATCGACATCCTCGTCCTCCATGAGAACCAACGACCCCAGCGGGCCGAAGGCAGCATCGTCAAGCGGCGCGGCGCGCCACCAGCACCGCGCGCACCGGCGCCGGGTGGCCCTCCCGGGTCAGGGTCGGGTCGTCCGGGTCGAGTTGGTCCGGGAGCGACTGGAAGTGCATCCAGTCGGTGGCGCGCTGCTCCTCGATCGTGGTCGGACTGACGTCGGCGACGCGGATGTGGTCGAAGCCACAGCGCGCCACCCACACCCGCAGCGCGGCCACCGTGGGGATGAACCAGACGTTGCGCATCGCCGCATAGCGCCCCGGCGGCACCAGCACCTGCTGATCCTCCCCTTCGAGCACCAGGGTCTCGAGCACCAGCTCGCCCCCCGGACGCAGCAGCCGGCGCAGATCGACCAGGTGATCGATCGGCGAGCGACGATGGTAGAGCACCCCCATCGAGAACAGGGTGTCGAAACCGGTCAGGTGCGCGGGCAGGTGCTCGATGCCGAGCGGCAGCACGCTCAGCCGCTCGCTGCCGAGATAGCGGTTGATCGCCTGGAACTGCATCACGAACAGCTGGGTGGGGTCGATCCCCAGCACCAGCCGGGCACCGGCGCCGAGCATCCGCCAGCCGTGATAACCGTTGCCGCAACCGACATCGAGCACCAGCCGCCCCTCGAGCGGCGAGATGGCATCGACCAGCCGATCCCACTTCCAGTCCGAGCGCCACTCGGTGTCGATGTGCAGACCGTGCAGGCTGTAGGGGCCCTTGCGCCACGGATGAAGGGCCATCAACGCCTCGCGCAGTGCGGCGCGCTGCTCGGGCATGAGGGTCGCGCCATCGAGCCCGACGCGGGCGGCGTCCAGCAGCGTCTCGCCCGGCGGCAGCTCGGGGAGTTGCGCCAGCGCCGCCTCCCAGCGCGGCAGATCGCCGTGGGCAGCGCGCCCGAGACGCTGCGCGACCCGCTCGGCCAGCGCAGTGCGCCAGGGCGCCAGCGGGGTCTCGGCGAGATGATCGAGAAAGGGGGCGAAGGGGGTCAGGTCCATGCGGCCCAGGCGACGAAGTTGAGATGTTGATAGAGTCGGGTGACGCGGGTGAAGCCGACCTCGCGCAAGCGCTGCTCGTGGATCTCGGCGCGTTCCGGCACCAGCACCCGCTCGAGCGCGGCACGCTTGCCGGCGATCGCCAGCTCGCTGTAGCCGTTGGCGCGCTTGAAGTCCTCGTGCAGTGCGGTGACGAAGGCGGCCTCGGCGGCATCGTCGAGGCGCACCTTCTCGGCCAGCACCAGCACCCCGCCCGGGACCATCCCGGCACGGATACGCGCGAGCAGCCCGGCACGCTCCTCTGGCGGCAGGAACTGCAGGGTGAGGTTGAGCGCCACCACCGAGGCGTCGACGATCTCGACCTCGCGCACGTCGGCACAGCACACCCTGACCCGCTCGCCCCCGGGCACCTCGGCGAGCCGGCGCGCGAGTCCGTCGACCATCGCTTGGGCATTGTCGACGGCGACGATCCCGACCCCGGACGGGGTACGGGCGAGCATCGCCAGACTGACCGCGCCGAGCGAACAGCCGAGGTCGTAGCAACGGGTGCCGGGCCGCGCCACGCGCCGCGCCACCAGCCCGCAGAGCGCGACCAGATCGGCATAGCCGGGCACCGAGCGGCGCACCATGTCGGGGAAGACACGGGCGACATCGGCATTGAATTCAAAGGGAGCGACCGGCATCTCTGCGCGGTCGAAGAGGTCGTCGGGATCGCTGTGCTGCATGGCGCGATTGTATACCCGAATGTCGGCGCAGGGGGCTGTAACCCAACGGTCATGGACTTTCGCGATAAAATGGGGGATTGGATTCCATGATTCACGTCGCATCGCCAGGGAACACGCAATGAGCACCAGCGCAGATCCGCAGGCCGTCGAGGCCGAGATCCCGATCGAGACGATCGGCGAGCCGCCACCGGCGATCCACGAAGAGGTCGATCTCGACGATCCCGCCCTGTATCTCAATCGCGAGTTCACCTGGCTGTCGTTCAACCGCCGGGTGCTGCACGAGGCCGAGGACCCACGTACCCCGCTGCTCGAGCGCGTCAAGTTCCTGGCAATTGCCAGCAACAACCTCGACGAGTTCTTCATGAAGCGCATCGGCGGGCTCAAGCAGCAGATCGCCGCCGGTGTACACACCCCCAGCATCGACGGGCGCACCCCGAGCGAGCAGCTGCGGGAGTGTCAGGCGGCGGTGCGCGCCTTCGAGGCAGACATCAAGCGCATCCACGACACCCTGATGACGGAGCTGGCCGGACACGACATCCGCATCGTGCGTTACGACGCGCTCGCCGCGGACACCCGCGAGCGGCTTCGCGAACACTTCCGCGCCAACATCTTCCCGATGCTCACGCCGCTGGCGGTGGACCCGGCCCACCCCTTCCCGTTCATCTCCAACCTCACCCTCAACCTGCTGGTGACGCTGCGCTTCCCCGGCGGCGGCGAGGTCTACATGGCGCGGGTCAAGGTGCCGGTGAACAAGGACGTCTCCAAGCGACTGATCGCGATCGACGCCAGCACCACCTTCGTCACCCTCGAAGACCTCATCGTCAACAACCTCGACATGCTCTTCCCGGGCATGGAGATCGACTCCTGCGCGCTGTTCCGGGTCACTCGCAACGCCATCGTCGAGCCCGACGCCGAGGCCGCCAACGACCTGCTGGAGATGATCGAGACCGAGCTGCGCGAGCGTCACTTCGCCCCCATCGTGCGGCTCGAGATCGACCCCGGCATGCAACCGATCCAGCGCGGCATGCTCGCCGCCGAGCTGGGGCTCGACGAGGTCGCCGACGTCTTCGAGATCGAGGGCATGATGGCGCTGCGCGACCTCTTCGAGATCGCCGCGCTCGACCGCCCCGAACTCCACGATCGCCCGCACCGTCCGGTCGACCACCCGCTGCTCGCCAACGACCGGCGCAACATCTTCCACATCATCCGCGAGAACGGGCCGATCCTGCTCCAGCACCCCTATCAGCCCTTCAGCACCTCGGTCGAGCGCTTCCTGCGCACCGCCGCCGAGGACCCCAAGGTGCTGGCGATCAAGATGACCCTCTATCGCACCTCCGCCGGGGCCATCCTCGACTCGCTGATCAAGGCCGCGCGCAACGGCAAGCAGGTGGCGGTGCTGGTCGAGCTCAAGGCACGCTTCGACGAGGCGGCCAACATCCAGTGGGCACGCCGGCTCGAGGGCGAGGGCATCCACGTCAACTATGGCGTCATGGGACTCAAGACCCACAGCAAGCTGATCTTCGTGGTGCGTCGCGACTACTCGCAGCTGCGTCGCTACTACCATGTCGGCACCGGCAACTATCACCCCGGCACCGCCAAGCTCTATACCGATCTGGGCATGCTCGGCTGTGACGAGGAGATCGGTCAGGATCTCACCGAGCTGTTCAACTATCTCACCGGCTACTCGCCACCGCCGAGCTACCGCAAGATCCTCGCCGCGCCCTATACCCTCAAGCGCGTGCTCGTCGACAAGATCAACCGCGAGATCCGCCACCACCAGCGTGCCGGCAACGGGCTGATCCAGATGAAGATGAACGCGCTGGAAGACCCCGAGATCACCCGCGCACTCTACAAGGCCAGCCGCGCCGGGGTGCAGGTCGACCTGATCATCCGCGACACCTGCCGCTTCCGTCCCGGACTGCCGGGCGTCAGCGCGCGCGCGCGGGTGGTCTCGATCGTCGGGCGTTTTCTCGAACACGCGCGCATCATCTACTTCCACAACGACGGCGAGGAGGAGTACTTCATCGGCTCGGCCGACATGATGCGCCGCAACCTCGACAGCCGGGTCGAGGTCCACGCCCCGGTCGACGACCCCGAGCTGCGCCAGGAGCTGCGGCTGATCCTCGACGTCCAACTCGCCGACTCGCGCACCGCCTGGGACATGGACGCCAACGGCAACTACACCCAGCGCACGCCACCCGACGACAACACCAAGGGGGCGCAGGAGATCCTCGCCGGGGTCGCCGAGAAGCGCCTCGCCGCCGCCGCCAAGCACAAGGAGAAGAAGGTGCGCTCACGCCTGCTCAGTCACTTCCAGTGGCGACTCAGGGACAAGAATCTGATGACCTGAGTCAGCCCGCCGCCGGGTCAGCGGGAACCGATTGCGATTCGTCACGTCGATCCCGGTGACCTGCGGGCACACTCCCCCGCCTCTCGCGCACCGACGCGAACGCGTTCCACCACCTACCTTCCGAAGGATCCGACAATGCCCTCGCAACCGCTCAAGATCGTGGTCATCGGCGGCTCGGCCGCCGGCCCCAAGGCCGCGGCCAAGGCCCGCCGTCTCGACGAGCACGCCGCCATCACCCTGATCCAGAAGGAGGCCGACCTGTCGATGGCCTCCTGCGGCTTCCCCTACTATGTCGGCGGGGTCTTCGACGACCGCAACCAGCTCATCTGCACCCCGGCGGGCATCGTCCGCGATCCCAACTTCTTCCAGAAGGCCAAGGCGATCGAGGCGCTGGTCGAGACCGAGGCGACGCACATCGACCGCGCCGCCAAGACCGTCACCTGCACCCACCTGCCGAGCGGCGAGAGCCGCACCCTCTCCTACGACCGGCTGGTGATCGCCACCGGCGCCACCCCGCTGCGCCCGCCGGTGCCGGGGACCGAGCTCGAGGGCATCCACACCCTGCAGTCGCTCGGTGACGCCGATGCGCTGCGCGCCATCCGCGATGCCGGCAAGGTGCGCAAGGCGGTGATCGTCGGCGGCGGGCTGATCGGCTTCGAGGTGTGCGAGGCGTTGCACCTGGCCGGGATCCAGACCACGGTGATCGAGAAGACCGACTCGATCCTGCCCTTCCTCGATCGCCAGCTCGCCCACCTGGTCGAGAACGAGGTGCGCCGCCAGGGCGCCGATATCATCACCGGCAATGGCGTGGCCGCCTTCCTCGGCGAGGACGGCAAGCTCGCCGGGGTCAAGCTCGACAACGGCACCGAGCTGCCCTGCGAGCTGGCGGTGGTCGCCGTCGGGGTACGCCCCAACGTCGCCCTGGCCGAGGCCGCGGGACTGGAGATCGGCGCGCTCGGCGGCATCAGGGTCAACGAGCGGATGCAGACCTCCGACCCCGACATCTACGCCGCCGGCGACTGTGTCGAGTGCCGTTCGCTGATCACCGGCGAGGCGGTGCGCGCGCCCTACGGCGACCTGGCCAACCTCCAGGGTCGGGTGATCGGCCAGAACCTGATCGAGCCCGACAGCGCCCGCTTCCCCGGCATCACCCACACCGGTATCTGCAAGGTGTTCGACTACACCATCGGCTTTACCGGACTCAACGCCGAGCAGGCCCGCGCCAGTGGCATCAACGACATCGAGACGGTGACCATCTCCGGGCTCGACATCCCCGGCTACATGGGCGGCAAGGTGCTGATCAGCCAGATGGTGGCCGAGCGCGCCAGCGGTCGCATCCTCGGCTTCCAGTGCATCGGTCCGGGGGATGCGAGCAAGCGCGTGGCGACCGTGGCGATGGCCATCCGCGGCGGACTCGGTATCGAGGAGCTGGCCAACGCCGACCTGCCCTATGCCCCGCCCTACTCGCTCGCGCTCGATCATGTGATCGTCTCGGCACACGTGCTCGAGAACAAGCTCAAGGGGCTCATGCAGGGGCTCTCGGCCGCCGAACTCAAGCAGCGTGTCGACAGCGGTGCCGAGTGCTTCATCATCGACACCCGCACCCCGCAGGAGTACGAGGAGGAGCGCCTCGGCATCGGCGAGCACCTGATCCCGGTCGGCGCGCTGCGCTCACGGCTCGACGAGCTGCCCGCGGACAAGTCGCAGGAGATCATCCTCTACTGCAAGGTCTCGATGCGTGGCTATGAGGCCGCCGCGGCGCTCAAGGCCAACGGCTTCCGCAACGTCAAGGTGCTCGAGGGCGGTATCCTCGCCTGGCCCTATCCGCGCGAGAAGTAGCGCGCAGCCGTCAAGCCGTCAGCCGTCAGCCGTCAGCCGTCAGCCGTCAATCGAGGGTAGGCGCGCAGATGGCGCGCTGACGGCGGTGCTGGCGCCACCGGCAACGGGCGAGCACAGACCCGGCCCGCCTTCGCTCGCGACCTCTTCATGTCGGTGGAGATGGCCCCGGGACACGCCCGATGCCAGCGCAAGGGCGAATATGAAGACGCCCCTGGCGTGATCGCCAGGGGCGTCTTCATTGAACCAGTCGGCACCAAGGCGCCTCGCCGGCTCGATCCTCCCGACCACTGGCCGGGACCGGATCAGTGGTGGGCGATCTGCTTCTCGGTGAACAGATAGTCCTTGAGTTCCTTGTCGAAGGTCGGATCGCGGCGACGGATCCACTCCAGCACCATGGCCGCGTGCTCCTTCTCCTCGTCGCGATTGTGGGCAAGGATCGCCCGCAGCTCGTCGTCCTTGCAGGCGTCGACACGCTGGTTGTACCAGTCGACCGCCTCCAGCTCCTCCATCAGCGAGACGATGGCCCGGTGCATGTCGCGGGTCTCGTCGCTCAGCTCATCGATGGGCTCGTGATAGCCTTCACTCGACATGAATGCTTACTCCCCTGTTTCGCAGTGAGTGCAGTGGTCGGACGGCGCGTCGACACCGCCGGCGCGTCCCGGCCCGCCCACCATTGTCTGGGTGGCAGATGGCAAAAACAATGGTGTCACTGAGCAAAACCGACATCGCCTGATCCGGCACAATCAGGCGGCCTGCTACAGCATCCGATGACGCAAGGTCTCGATCAGGATCTCGCGATTGCGAAAGCGCACGTCCTGACCCTCGGCGACATAGATCACCTGCTCGGCAACGTTGGCGGCATGGTTGCCGATACGTTCGAGCGCGTGGGCGCAGGTGAGCACGCAGACGGTCTGGCGCGCGCTCAACCCCTCCTGCCCCTCGTCGCCGAGCAGCGCGCGCACCGCGTGCGAGGCCTCGTAGAGCGCCGGCTCGCGCTCGAAGACATCGAGCGCAACGCGCACATCGAAGCGAGCAACCCCATTGATACTGTGCTCGAACATGCAGCAGGCGCAGGCGTCGAGCGCGCCCAGCGCCTCGCGCAGCCTGGCGCTGAGCAGCTCCTCACCACGCCCGAGGGCATCGAGTTCGATCGTCTGACGGGCGATGCGGGCGGCCTTGTCGCCGGCGCGCTCGACGTCACCGGCGATCTTCGAGAGCGCCAGCACGATACGCAGATCGATCGCCGTGGGCTGACGCCGCGCGATCACCCGGAACACCTCCTCGTCGGCGTCGAGCGCGAGGAAGTCGATCTGCGGCTCGCGGTCGAGCACCCGGAACGCCTGACTCCCCTCGTGCGAGACCAGCGCCGAGACCGCCCCCTGGATCTGCTCGACCACGTGCTCGCCCATCTCGAGGATGATGCCGCGCAGCTTGGCCAGCTCCTGGTCATAGCGGCTGACGGTATGGCCGCGGGCGAGGTCCGCGGGGGCCTGGGTGGTCGGCTCTGTCATCTGGGGCCTCATGGTGGTGCGAGCGGACGGGGGAAGCGATCCCGGCGCCCACGCGGACACCGGGGCGAGGGGCTGGATGCGTCCCTGCCCTGCCGGATCAGCCGAAGCGCCCGGTGATGTAGTCCTCGGTCAAGCGGTGCTGGGGGTTGGTGAAGATCTGATTGGTCTCGCCGACCTCGATCAGGTCGCCGAGGTGGAAGTAGGCGGTGCGCTGGGAGACGCGCGCGGCCTGCTGCATCGAGTGGGTGACGATGGCGATCGAGTAGTTGGCGCGCAGCTCGTCGATCAGCTCCTCGATGATCGCCGTGGCGATGGGGTCGAGCGCCGAGCAGGGCTCGTCCATCAGGATCACCTCGGGGGAGACGGCGATGGTGCGGGCGATGCACAGACGCTGCTGCTGACCGCCGGAGAGCCCGGTGCCGGGGGCATCGAGCCGGTCCTTGACCTCGTCCCACAGCCCGGCCTTGCGCAGACTGGTCTCGACCAGGGCATCGAGTTCGGTCTTGTTGTTGGTCAGGCCGTGGATGCGCGGCCCGTAGGCGACGTTCTCGTAGATCGACTTGGGAAATGGGTTGGGCTTCTGAAAGACCATGCCGACGCGCGCGCGCAGCGGCACCGGGTCGAGCGCGCGATCGTAGATCTCCTCACCGTCGAGCTGGATCGAGCCGCTGACCCGACAGCCGTCGATGGTGTCGTTCATGCGGTTGAGACAGCGCAGGAAGGTCGACTTGCCGCAACCCGAGGGACCGATCATCGAGAGCACCTCGTTGCGTCCCAGGTCGAGGCTGACGCCGTGGATGGCACGCTTGTCACCGTACCACACCTCGACGTCGCGACAGCGCATGCGCGCATCGGGCACGCTGTAATCGCCGACGGTCTCGCGCGATTCTTGCGAGCGCGCCAGCTCGCCCGAGCGCATCGCGGTGGTGCTCCGTTGGATCTCTTCTACCGTGGTAATCATAGCGGGTCTAGCCTCGGGGAAAACTCAGGACAGGGCACCGGCTCACCAGCGCCGCTCGAACCGGCGACGCAGCAACACCGCGGCGAGGTTCATCAGGATCAGGAAGGCGAGCAGCACCATGATCGCGGCCGAGGTGCGCTCGACGAAGCCGCGCTCCGGGCTGTCGGCCCAGAGGAAGATCTGCACCGGCAGCACGGTCGCCGGATCGGTGAACCCGGCGGGCACGTCGACGATGAAGGCGATCATGCCGATCATCAGCAGCGGCGCGGTCTCGCCGAGCGCCTGGGCCATACCGATGATGGCGCCGGTGAGCATGCCCGGCAGCGCCAGCGGCAGCACGTGATGGAACTGGGTCTGCAGCGGCGAGGCACCGACGCCGAGCGCGGCCTCGCGGATCGAGGGCGGCACCGACTTCAGCGCCGCGCGGCTGGAGATGATGATCGTCGGCAGGGTCATCAGGGTCAGCACCAGCGCCGCCACCAGCGGGGTCGAGCGCGGCACCCCGAAGATGCCGATGAACACCGCCAACCCGAGCAGACCGAAGACGATCGAGGGCACCGCCGCGAGGTTGTTGATGTTGACCTCGATCACATCGGTCCAGCGGTTCTTCGGCGCGAACTCCTCGAGATAGATGGCCGCGCCCACGCCGATCGGGAAGGACAGCAGCAGCGTCAACGCCAGGGTGTAGAAGGACCCGGCAAGCGCCCCGGCGATGCCGGCAAGCTCGGGCTCGCGCGAGGTGCCATTGGTGAAGAAGATGGTGTTGAAGCGCTTGGCGATGCGCCCCTCGGCCTCCAGCCGCTCGATCCAGCCGAGGGTGCGATCCTTGACCCGACGCTCGGACTCGGGCAGGTCGCGATCGATATAGCCCTTGACCACCATGTCGATGTCGTCGTCGGCGAGCAGCCAGACCTCGGCGGTGGTGCCGATCAGCGCCGGATCGGCGAGTACCCGGTCACGCAGCAGCTGCGGCGCGCCGACGCTCACCATCTGATAGAGCGCGCGCTTGTCGCGCCGGGCCGTGACCTCGGGGAAGTGCTCGCGCAGCGCAGCGCGGATGATGCCGAGATAGTTGGCGCGGGCGATGACCTCGGCCGAGCCGCTGCCCTCGGGGTCGATCTGCGCGCGCTCGAGCGCGACCGGCAGCTTGATATAGGTCTGCTGGAAGGCGGTATGGCCCTTGGCGATGATGTCGGTGAACAGCAGCGCCACGAACAGCAGGCCCAGGGCCACCGCCGCAGCGCCGAGACGACGGAAGCGGCGCTCCTTGGCGCGGCGACGCTTGAGGCTGGTGTTGACGGCATCGATGGTGCGCTGGTTCGGCGCGCTCGCCGGGGTCTGATCAGTCATATTGCTCACGGTATTTGCGCACGATGTGAAGGGCGACGACGTTGAGCACCAGGGTCACGGCGAACAGCGTCAGACCGAGGGCGAAGGCAGCAAGCGTCTTGGCGCTGTCGAACTCCTGGTCGCCGGTGAGCAGGGTGACGATCTGCACCGTGACCGTGGTGACGCTGTCGAGCGGATTGGCGGTGAGATTGGCTGCCAGCCCCGCGGCCATCACCACGATCATGGTCTCGCCGATGGCGCGCGAGACGGCGAGCAGGACGCCGCCGACGATGCCCGGCAGCGCCGCCGGGATGATCACCCGCTTGATGGTCTCGGACTCGGTCGCGCCGAGCGCGTAGGAGCCGTCGCGCAGCGACTGCGGCACCGCGTTGATCACGTCTTCGGAGAGCGAGGAGACGAAGGGGATGATCATCACCCCCATCACCAACCCGGCGGCGAGCGCGCTCTCGGAGGCGACATCGAGCCCGACCGACTGGCCCAGCTCGCGGATGAAGGGGGCGACGGTGAGCGCGGCGAAGAAGCCGTAGACCACCGTGGGAATCCCGGCCAGCACCTCCAGCACCGGCTTGGCCACGGCGCGCAGACGTCGTGGCGCGTATTCGGAGAGATAGATCGCCGAGAGCAGTCCGATGGGGACGGCGACCAGCATGGCGATCGCCGAGACCATCAGCGTCCCGGTGAACAGCGGCACCGCGCCGAAGGCCCCGCTGGCGCCGACCTGATCGGCACGCAGCGCCGTCTGCGGGCTCCACAGGGTGCCGAGGAAGAACTCCAGCGGCGAGACCATGGAGAAGAAGCGCAGCGACTCGAACAGCACCGAGAGCACGATCCCCAGGGTGGTGAGGATGGCAATCGAGGAGAACAACACCATGATCGCCATCACCATGGTCTCGACCTGGTTGCGCGCCTTGAACCCTGGATGCGTGCGTCCCCAGGCGACCCAGCCGCCGGTCAGCGCCAGGGCCAGCACCGCGGTCCACATCGACCACTGTCCCAGCTGGTCGAGTCGGGCGTACTGATCGGCGGCGGCCTGCAACTCCGGGGTGATCTCGGTCGAGAGCATCGCCCCCGAGGCGAGATTCCTGATGTCGTTGACCAGCAGCCCGAGCCGTCCCTCGGAGAGCCCGGCGGTCATCTCCTCGGGCAGCTGCGCCTGCAGCAGCATCAGCACCAGTTGGTCCTGCAGACCGACCCACAGCGCCAGCAGCAACAGCGCCGGCAGCCCCGCCCAGAGCGCGGCATAGAGACCGTAGTAGGCGGGCAGCGAATGCAGGCGGTGGACCTGCGACGGACCACCGGCGCCGATGACCGCGCGGCGACGTCCGAGATGATAGGCCGCGGTCATGACCGCGAGCAGCACGAGGAGAAGGATCCAGTCTTGCATTGGGTTCCCGGCAGGCTAGACGAACGACGATCAGCGCCCCGCGGGGCGCCGATTCAGGACGGGCGACCATCCCTGGTCGCGATGCTCAGGACTCGACTCAGGGCCGGGACATCGGCGCGAACGACTGAGCGGCGCTGGCAACCTCGGCGCGCATAGCGTCGGGCAGCGGGATCAGGCCCTTGTCGACCAGATAACCCTCGGGGCCCCAGGCCTGCTCGCCGGTGAACTCGGCGACGAACTCCTCGATGCCGGGAATGGTGCCGACGTGCGCGTTCTTGACGTAGAAAAAGAGCGAACGCGAGACCGGGTAGTCGCCATCGGCGATGCTCTCGAAGGTCGGCTCGACGCCGTCGACCTTGGAGCCCTGCACCTGGTCGGCGTTCTGGTCGAGGAAGCTGAAGCCGAAGATGCCGATCGCATCGGGGTTGGCGACCAGCTTCTGCACGATCAGGTTGTCGTTCTCGCCGGCCTCGACATAGGCGCCGTCCTCACGGATGCCGTGACAGACCGCCTTGTACTTGGACTTGTCCTCTTTCTTCATCGCCTTGATGAAGTCGTAGGTCTTGCAGCCGCCCTCCATCGCCAACTCGACGAAGGCGTCACGGGTCCCGGAGGTCGGGGGCGGACCCAGCACCTCGATGGCGACCTCGGGCAGATCCGGGTTGACCTCGTTCCAGGTCTGGTAGGGGTTGGGGATCAGCTCGCCGGCCTCGTTGGGCACGTCCTTGGCCAGGGCCAGCCAGATGTCGCGCAGCGACAGATCGAACTGATCGGCCTCGCGGGAGTTGGCCAGGGCGATACCGTCGTAGCCGATCTTGACCTCGGTGATGTCCTCGACGCCGGCCTCCTGGCAGCGCTCGAACTCAGAGGCCTTCATCCGCCGCGAGGCGTTGGTGATGTCGGGGTGATCGACGCCGACACCGGCGCAGAACAGCTTCAGCCCGCCCCCGGAACCGGTCGACTCGACCTTGGGGGTGGCAAAGTCGGTATTGCGACCGAAGGTCTCGGCCACCGCGGTCGAGAAGGGGAACACGGTCGAGGACCCGACGATATAGATGGAGTCGCGGGCCATGGCCTGTGACGACAGGGAGGCCGCGGCAAGGGTGACGGCCGCGGCGACGAGCGTCTTGTTCATGGAAAGCTCCCAGTGGGCGTTGAATGGCAGCGCCGTATTGTGGTCGGCGGCGATGCACGTTCCATGAACGCGATATGACCATTTCGTGACGACCGAACTCAGCCGTCAGATTGCTGACCCTTTTGAAGAGTGCGCAGCAGGCGCAGCGCGGCGTTGAAGAAGTCCTGTCTGGGATCGGCCTCGCAATAGGCCTGTACCCGCGCCAGCGCCGCATCCAGCGCGGCGCCATGCAGCACGTCACCGCCGGTGGCAAGGTTCAGCCCCGAGATCAGCCCGGCGAACCACTCGCGATAGTGCAGATACTCGGGGTCGGCCAGCGCCGTCGGTGCCGCTGCCCCGGGCGCCACCGCCAGGAACTCGCCACAGGGCTTGACCCCATAGCCCCAGAGCGCCGCCGAGGGCGCCTGCCCCCAGGCCGCCGAGGCCCCCAGCGCCAGGACCAACATCAAGACAATGGCACCCGAGGCGCCGGTACGGGATCGATCGTGCATGAGTTCGGTTTCCTTGTACGAGTGAACGAGCACCCGGCGCGGGACGCACCGGGCAAGGCCTGGATTGAAGCGCAAAGCGCCCCGCGAGGTGAAGGCATTCGACCAGCGACCAGCGGCCAGCGGCCAGCGGCCAGCGGCCAGCGGCCAGCGGCCAGGAGATTGAACCGCAAAGATACCGTCTTTCCCGTCAAGCCGCGGAAGCGTAATCGGGCTGGTAGGGACGACGGTTCTTGAACACGCCGAAACAGATGT
>NZ_SMDC01000010.1 GCF_004343155.1 Marichromatium gracile | reverse complement strand
GCCTCTTCTGGGAGTTCGTAACGTCTCGACATCTGGCCTCTTCTCCTGCAAGAACGAGGTCAGTGTATCAAGCAGGGTTTTCGTACAAAACGTAATGAGCTTCTACGATTCCATGTCCGAGTTCTATGATCCATGGGCGTCGGGCGACCCGGCCTACGCGCCGAGCGGAACCTTTTACCGCAGCCTCGGCCTCGCGGCCAACGGAACCCTAGTCGAGGTGGGTGTGGGAACCGGCCGAATCGCAATCGAATTGGCTGCGCTCGGCCGTTCGGTTATCGGGATCGATGCGTCGGAGCCGATGCTTGCCGCCTGCCGCCGCAATGCCGTGGCGGCAGGGGTGCTGGACCGCCTGACGCTTTGCCACATGGATGCGTGCCGGCTGGGCCTCTGCGGCGTCGACCTGCTGACCATCCCCTTTCGCACGATCGGCCACTTCGTCACTCCAGACGCCCGGCGCACGATCTTCACTCAGGTGCACGCGGCGCTAGCGTCCGGCGGCCGCTTCGCCTTTGATCATTACGTCTTCGACCGAGCCTGGGCGGAAGCCCACGACGCTGTGCCGCGCCTGATGCATGAGTCCATCTCTGGCACCGGAGCAAGCCTCGTCGTTTGGGACACTTACCGATATGATTTCCCCGCTGGCCGGATGGACTGTCTCATAACGGTGGAGCGCACGGCGCCCAACGGAACCGTCATCGACCGCCAGCATAACGCCTTCCCCTTCGCATGGCTTGATGCCGCCGAGGTGCGGACTCTAGCGGCTGACGTTGGCTTCAAGGTCGAGGCGGTATACGGCGACTTCAATGGTGGGGCGTTTTCGGACACATCCCCCGATCAGGTGTGGATTCTCCGCAAGGCGGGGAGGGCCTGATCCGATGACGGTACGGCCGCTGCCAACCTATTTCGGCAAGTCCAGGGACGCCGTAGCGCCTGCTCTCACGATGCTCGTGGCGGCGACCGGGCTGCCTGCCCCCGCCCATGCCGATTGTGCGACGGGACGTCCGTTCGCCGTACAGACGCCGGTATCCCGCCCGACGTCGTGGCTGACGCCCTCGGTGGAACCGCTGGCCGGCCTTCTCAACGGGTTGCGAATCTGTGGCTGCACAGCGGACATGCTGCGGATGCCGACGGAATCCAGCTCTCTCGACGAGTTCTGGGCGACACAGGCCATGTGGCTAGCAGGAGGACCAGTTGCCATCGGTCCTCTGAGCCGGCACAAGCTTTGGGACTTCCTGGAAGACCGCTACCATGCCGAGGGCGGCGGTTTCGTCGTGGTGGTCGGCCTTGACGCGGACGGAATCCTGATTGCCCACGATCCGGCAGGCTTCCCGCTTCGCATGGTGCACCGGGACAGGATTACCGAAGCTGCCGAACCTGACGGCCGAACCTCCGCAGTCCGGGCGACCTCGGCAACCGCACCGCCCGCTGGTAACGCGGCCGTGCTGGAACAGGGCATCGCCGTGCGCCGAGCGGCGGCAGCCACGGGCGGTGGCGCGATCCGCAGCCTCGCCGATCGGGTCAAGGCCAACCTGCGGTCGAGCGAGCGAGCGACTCTGGGCTTCGGGATCTCCGGGCGCGGGCGGTCGCTCGCCCGCATCGCCAGCCTGCTCGCGGCGTCCGACCTGGACGGAGCGCTTGATGGGCACCGGCGAGCTTGCGCCGACGCGCTTGACGCTGTTCGCGATACAGACCGACGCCGCCTCGTCGATGCCTTACGGGGGTTGGCGACGCACGAGGACAGGTTAGACGAGATCCTGGAGCGGGGGCAATCACGCATGATCGGGGACAGTGTGGCATGACCGGCGGTATGTCGATCCCACCTCTGCCAGACGGTTGGCGGGACCAAGTGCGACAGGCTGCGGATAGTTTCGGTACGCCGCTCTTTGTCTATTTCTACGACGCGATGGAGGCCCGGCTCGCGGCTCTGCGGGCGGCCCTGCCCGACGGTGCTCATCTCTATTATTCTGCAAAGGCGAACCCAAACCCGTTTATCCTGCGATTCTACGCCGACAGGGGGCTTGGTGTCGAAGTGGCTTCGCTGGGCGAATTTTCGACCGCATCTCGGGCAGATGTTCCAGCCGGGCGGATCATCTTCGTGGGGCCGGCCAAGACCGACGAGGAGCTCAGCGCTGCGGCGGCGGCTGGCGTGGAGGCCGTGGTCGTGGAATCGGTGACGGAGCTTGCCCGCCTTGCCCGGCTGGCATCCGGTGACGCGCCCGTGTCCGTTGCCCTGCGTCTGGACCTGGGGCGATCGGGCGGGCGCCTCGCCATGTCGGGCGAAACCCAGTTCGGCATGAATGCCGAGGAGGCCTGGCGGGTGCTGGGGAGCGCGAACTCCCTGCCGTCCTTGCGGATTGTCGGGTTGCACACCTACGCCGGCACCCAGCAGAAGTCGGTTGAAGAGGTGGCAGCCACCTGCCGGGCCCTGATGGAGCAGGCTGCCAGGCTACAGGAAGGGACGCCGGCACGACTGACGTTCCTGGACTTCGGCGGCGGGTTCGGAACGCCAGTCCGTGCCCGCGACCCTTCCCCCGAATGGAGTGGGCTGAGGGCGGCGCTGGCCCCCCACGTGGCCGAATACCGCAAGCGCCATCCCTGGACGGTCCGCATGGCTTTCGAGTCCGGCCGTTTCCTGATGGCACCTGCCGGCATCCTGGTCACCACGGTCCAAGACGTGAAGACGAAGAACACCCGCCGGTTCGCGCTGTTGGACGGCGGTATCGCGCAGTTTGGGTTCGACGACCACTACCGTGGCACCCGGCCGCCTGTGATCGAGGTGCTAGCCTCAGCCGACGTGCCGACACGTGCGCCGCCTGGCAAGGCAACTCTCTGCGGGCCACTGTGCACGCCGGCCGACCGGATCGCATCGGAGATCGACCTCCCTCCGCTACGTCGCGGCGACCGTGTGTGCGTCTTCAATACGGGCGCCTACGGGTTGACGGGAAATCCCGGTCTATTTCTCGGCAGAGGCTTCGCGGCTGAAGCAGCGGTGACTGCGAACGGCATCCACCTTATCCGTCGCCGGTTCACGGCGGCGGAGTTCACGGCCCTGACGGTTCCGCTCCATGCCGCTCCAGGCGAGGTAACTTAAATTGAGCATGACACTCGAATCCGGACGGGCTACTCCCGCTGACATCATCGACGTAATCCACCGCGAATTCGCAGACCGCTTCGCAGGGCGGCCGATCGACCCGGCCGCGCACCTGACGTCGGAGCTCGGCCTGGATTCCATGGACATCGTGCGTTTGCTGGTAAGCTTGGAGGATCAGTTCAACATTCGGTTCGACCCGGTGGCGGTGGATCTCGACGCCGTCTTCGCCAGTCCCGACACGCTGGCGGCTTATATCGGCGGAGAGTGCGGCGGATGAGTACGGACATGGACGCCAGCAACCCGTTCCTTTCGCGCCTCATGGCGAAGATCCGAGAGCCGCGTCTGCCTCTTCCCCCTGACCAGCCCTTCTTCAACCGAATTGAGCGAGTTCCCGCCGGACTTTACGGCGAACTCTGGTTTCGCACAGCGGGCTGCCGCTGGGACCGGCAGGGCGGCTGCACGATGTGCAATTACGGCCAGTCCGAGCCACCTCATCCTGACGCCATGGTGGATGCCGTTCGGCAGGCGCTCCATGCTCTAGAGCAGCCGGTCGACGAATTGATGGTCTCGCCCTCTGGCAGCCTGCTCGACCCAGCGGAGGTACCGGAGGAAGTACGCCGCCGCATCTATGCCCTAATGGCCGCCCATCCGGCATCTCAGCTGCTGCTCGAGACCCGTTCGGAATGGGTTACACCCGAAACGGCCGACGAACTACGCGCCATCCGGCCACTGGAATGTGGCATCACCGTGGAGATGGGACTGGAATCGGCCGATCCCTGGGTCCGCCGATTTTGCATCAACAAGGGCGGCTCCCTGGCCGACTTCGCGCGGGCGGCTGGGCTGCTTCGCGAGCGCGGGCTGGGCATCTACGCAAACGTCTGTCTCGGCACCGCCTTCCTGTCTTCGGCGGAAGCGATCGACGACGCTGTTGCGACCGTGCGCTGGGCGTTGGACAACGGGGCGGATCGCACTGTCGTGTTCCCGGTGCATATCAAGTCCTACACCCTGCTCGAAGTGCTGAGCCGCGACGGAAGCTATGCGGCGCCATCACTGTGGTCGCTGGTCGAGGTTTTGCGCCGGCTCGGCCCCACGCTGGCCGGCCGCGTCGAGATCGCCTGGTACCGCAGCTATTACGACCGAGAGGGCAAGATTACCCGGTCTCCAGACACCTGCCCACACTGCCGCGCCGCAGTTATCGGACTTCTCGACGACTACAGGGCTAGCCAGAACCACGGCACCGTGGAAATGCTGTCGGCTTATCCCTGCTCGTGCCGGGACGCATGGGCCAAGTCCCTTGCTGTGCCCCATGGCGAGCGCGCCGACCGTGTGGCCGCGGCGTACCGCTCGCTGGCCAACGCATTCGGACTGGACGATTGGCTTGCCGCCAATGGCGGCAACCTGATGGCGGCGCTGTACGCCTCTGGGCGGAAGGGGGACTGACCCATGCCTCTATGGCTGTCTCAACCGGCCATGATGCTCGCGCCGGACAGCGGGCGCGGACGTGACGCTCGGTTCGATTTTTATGTCGAGAACGCAGCCGCGCGCCACGGAACGGCCCCGCCCGTCTTCGCCGGCCTTGCCGAATGCCCGGATACGGACCATCCAGAAGCCGAGACGCTGGCGGGCGCGGCAGTCCGGCTCGCATTGCTCGACGCGCCTCCGGGCGCGGTGCCGACGCGGCTTTACGATTGCCGGAGCAGCCCCTCAATCGGCGGCCCGGCACCCTCTTACAAGCTTCTTGCCAAGGCAAGCCTGGATCGTACTGTCCCTTTAGCGCTGCATGGACAGGGCGGCACCGAGACGATCCAGGCCATCCTCCTGCGCTTGTGCGAAGGCACCGAGGAAGATGGACTGACGCTCCTCTCGGGTCTTCACTGGCCGGTCGGGAGCGAGAGAGATACCGCCTCCCATGCTGCTTCAGCTGCTGCGGCAGCCCTGATCTCTCCTTTCCCGCCACTTGCGGGTGGGTACCGTCTGCTCAGTGCCGCAGTGACCCGCCACCCAGCGGAGGACCGAGCCGCCGCGCTGGCCACCGTCCTTGGCGAGGCGCTGGAGAGATCGGGCCTGGCAGTCGGCGATATCGGCTGGAGCGTGGCGCAGGAGGGGGCGGCGGATACGCCGATGGTGCTGTCCGCCGTGATGCCTGACGCACGTAAAATGCGACGGACGATGCGGCGCGGAATCGATCTTGGATGCGCCGACCTGCTGGTCTCCTTGCGCGAGTTGAGTGTGACGCTGTCCGCCGGAACACCGGGGGCGCTCCTCGCCGCCGGAAACTTCATGTCGGCGGCTGCCTTGATCGTGGTTCCAGAATGGTCAATAGCGGAGGGGTGAGAAACATGGAAGCGCTGCTCAATACCGAGGACATCAGCCGGGAGTTGGTGCGAATCATCGACGGGCTGCGTCGTGAACTCGACGGCGCGTCAGCGGTAATCGGCCTGTCGGGCGGTCTCGACTCCGACGTGGTCGCCCGCCTCGCCGTGAGTGCTGTCGGTGCGGCGCGGGTAAAGCTGTTCACCGTGTTCCAGGAAGGCATGGAGGATCAGCACATCCGCCAGGCGCGCCAGACGGCGGAAGATCTGGAAATTCCGTTACGCACCGTCGATCTCGGGGAAATTCCCCGCAGGTTCGTCGAGGCGATGGCCGCGGCGGATCCAGACGAGGCGTTCCGCCCCGACGGCCTGCTCGATCCTGCTAGGGCAAAATGTTCGCTGCGCACAGCGATCCTGTCCACCTACCAAGACCGCGGCTACGTGGTGATTGGCACGTCGAACCGCACCGAAATCGAGACCGGCTTCTTCCTGCCCTTCGGTGACGGAATTTGGCATTTCGGCCCCATCGCTCACCTCTACAAGACGGAGGTGGTGTCCCTGGCGCATCTCGTCGGAACACGGCAAGAGGTCATCCTCCAACCGCCATCGGCGGGTTTCTGGCTAGGACAGGAGGATCTGGAAGATCTCGCCTATTGGCTCCTCAACGGTGGCCCGATCGGTCGCCAGCGGATATTCACCGACGAGGACGACGCCCAGGTCCAGGATATTCGCACCCAGTTGACGCTCGAAAAAATCGACCGGACACTGCTAGCCTTTTCGAAAGGCCGGAGCGACTCTGAAGCCAGTGCCGAAAGCGCCTTGCCCTTGGGGCTTGTGGCACGGCTGCGGCAAGTCTGCGAAGGGGCGGGGCGCAGCAAACGGCGCCCGATGGGACGCCGGTTGGATCTGCCACGATGACTGTTCCGCCACCGGACCGCATCGACGACCTGCTCCGCCTCCGGGCGGCGGAGCGGCCCGGGTCCGTCCTTCTCGTCTCTGCTGAACGTTCGACTACCTACGCTGAGGCCGACTGGGGCGTAGACCGTATTGCCGCATGGTTGCAAGGACGCGGCGTCACCGTGGGCGACCGCGTCGTTCTTTACGCGGATAACACCGCGGAGTTCCTGCTGGCAGTGTTCGGCATCCTGCGCGCTGGCGCGGCGGTGGTGCCGATCCACCCGCGGACGCCGTTGGCAGGGGTGCGCCGGATCGTCGATCTAGCCGAGCCTGCCATGATCCTTACCGACAGGCGGCGGCTGGAAGGGAGGGCGGCCCCGGAAACGATGCGGCAGGCTGCCTTGGAAGACTTGGCGTTGCTCCCCGACGCCGTGCCGCGCCCGGCTGCTGCGGGGCCGGCTTGCATCATCTTCACATCCGGCTCCACCGGCAGTGCCCGCGGGGTAGTCTGCGGGCACCGCAAGATCCTGTTCGCGATCAGGGCGATCAATCGCGTGCTTGGGCAGACTGCGGACGATCGGATCTTCTGCTGCCTGCCATTTTCCTTCGATTACGGCCTCTACCAGTCGTTCCTCGCCATCGAGGCCGGAGCCTCGCTGATCGTCGAGTCGACCCAGGTGAGCCCGCTGGTGATTCCGTCCGCGTTGCAACGCCACCGGGCCACCGGCTTTCCTCTGGTTCCTTCGCTGGCGGTGGCCCTGCTGCGCTCCGGGATGCTGGAGCGCATGGCCGTCGGAACGGTAAGGTACGTGACCAATACGGGCGACATGCTTCCCCGCCGACACGCTGAGCGGCTGTCGGAGCTTCTTGGGGCGGCGGTGATACCGATGTACGGGCTGACGGAGTGCAAGCGCGTTTCGGTGATGCCTCCAGACCGATTTGCCGATAAACCGGGTTCGGTCGGATTGCTGCTTCCAGGGACGCAGATCGCGCTGCAGTCCGAGCCGGAGTGGGCGGGGCTCGGGCCGGATGTCGGGGAACTGCTGGTCCAGGGGCCGCATATCATGGATGGATATTGGCGCGACCCCGACGCAACGGCGCAGCGATTCCATACTTGCCCGGAATCGCGGGAAACCATTCTCCATACGAATGATCTGTTCCGCCGCGATGCCGAAGGGTTCCTGTATTTCCTGGGCCGCGACGAGACGCTCATACGCCGGGACGGCAAGATCATCTCGCCGGTGGACATCGAGCAACGTCTCTACGACATCGACAAGGTGGCGGAAGCCGCGGTGATCGGACACGGCGCGGCGTCCGAACAGACGGTGGACGCTTTCGTTGTGACGGACGTCGCCGAGGACGACCTGCGCAAGCCGATCGCAGACATCCTCGCAGAAACGATCGGCTCCTCTTCCGGCCGTGTCGGCATCCATTTCCTACGGAAGCTGCCGCGCACGCTCAATGGCAAGATCGACCGCCGCGCGCTTGCCCGCGATGCGGAGAGGAAGCAGTGAGCGTGCCGGTCCGCGTAGCCGGCTGGAGTCTGCCATATCGCGGCAATTTGACGGCGTGTCATTCGCTCGGTCTCCTGGACGCATTCTGCTCGGCTCCGACCTGGGACGTCCTGTTCCAGTTCGAGGCACTGACTGGCGTACCGTTCGGCGTCCGATCGGTAGAGAAGGACGCGAACCGGCTGCTGGCTCCGTGGATCGATCCCGACCGGGGTCTGGACGCGGCGCTCGACACGCTCGGCCTGCCATACGAGGTGGCAGCATGTCCGCCGGACGCCGGTGCGGATGCTTCCATTGATCTGTTGCGTCGCTGGCTGGCGGACGGGGTAGTGGTGCTCGGTCCGCTCGACATGTCCAGACTGCCGCACCTGTTCCATGCCGAACTCTTCCGGGGCTGCGACCACTACGTTGTCGCATTGGGAATAGAGGAGGAGCGGCTGGCCATACGTGACAGCGAAGGGTGGGACATGACTTGGATCGCCTGTGACGATCTCGCGGAAGCGTGGCGGGGGGGAGAGGTGATCGAGGGACGAGGCGCCTTCGTCATGCGTCGCATGCTGCCCGCTGCGTCTCGCCATCCGGTCTCCCGCTTCCATCCCGATGGGCGTGCAGTCCGACGCGGGTTGGAACGCGCAGCGCAGCTCCTAGAAGAGAGCGCCATCGATCCACTGGGCGGACCCAACGCCTACACCAGGCTGGCCGAGCGCTCTGCCGAGATTTTGGCCTGGCCGGCGGCCCGCCGCAGTCTGGGCTACCTGCTCCCCACTCGCATTCAGCGCAACCTGTGTGCCATTGCTCTGCTGGACCGTGCCGCGGCCGTACTTCCAGAGGCGGTGGACGCGCTGGACACGGCACGGTCGATCATCGGCCAACAGTCCGAACTGCTGGCCCGGTGCTGTGCCGCTGTCTCGACTGGTGCCTCCGCGAGCCTGTTCGCGCTGCACGGTGCTGCCGAACTGGAGCACCGTCTCACGGACGTCTTTCGAACCTTGCAGGAGAGCGCATGCACTGCGGATTCGAGCATCTGATCGGGGTTGTTCCGGAGACCAGGCTGTCTGTGGCGGAACTGATCCAGGACGCGGGCGGAGATGCCACGATGCTGGAAGCCACCTTGGAAAACGGATTGCGGGAGGTGCCGGTCGCTATTGGGAAGACGACGGCCACCCTCGCCGCCGAGGCGGTCGCTCAGCTGCTGGCCGACCGTCCGGATCTGCGGGTCCGCGTGGCGGTCGTGATCCTGGCACACTCGCTACCGGTCCCAGTTCCGCCGGACACGGACCTACTCGCACCCATCATGCTCGCCATAGGACGGGAGAGCCTGCCGGCCCTGGCCGTGACCGGCCAGCCATGTGCCATCCTGCACGGTGCTGTCCAGATGGCTCGGACATGGTTATCGGGAATCCATCCTGGCGGCGGCGTTCTCGTCATCGGCGCGGATGTTCCAAGCCAGCCTGATGAGCGGCTGTTTTTCAATTCGGCCATGGGCGATGCCGCCGTGGCGGGCCTGTTGACCTGCGACGCCGTCCGCCACCAGATCATCGCATCGACGAGCGACACCCAGGTGGTGGCCTATTCCGGCGCGCTTTCCTTTCCCGATGCCGTAGCCCGATTCCGAAAGTCCAACCCCGCCGCTATACGAAGCAGCATCGAGCGCTGTCTAAATGCCGCGGGGATAGACATCGGCGACGTGCGCCTCGTGGTACCGCACACACCGAATAGGCAATTGTGGTCTGCGGTGGCGGACATTATGCGGCTGCCACGCGAGCGCTTCTACACCGATCCCATTGCACAGACCGGGCACATGAACTCGAACGATTCCTTCGTGCACTACCTGCGGGCAATAGAGGAAGCCCGTCTCGCCAGCGGCGATCTCGCCCTCTTGGTTAACCCGGGATTCGGCGGGACCAGAGGATGTACTATCATGAGAGTTTAGCGTGTTCATTTTGTACGAAAACCCTGCTTGATACACTGACCTCGTTCTTGCAGGAGAAGAGGCCAGATGTCGAGACGTTACGAACTCCCAGAAGAGGCCTGGGAGCTGATCGCCGATCTGTTTCCCGTCCGCAGCGCACGGGTCGGCCCCGCCGGGACGACCACCTGATGCTCAACGACATCTTCTGGGTGCTGTGCTCGGGTGCGGCGTGGCGCGACCTGCCTGAGCGCTTCGGTCCTTGGTCGACGGTCTACCAGCGGTTTCGCGACTGGCGTGACGACGGCATCTTCACCAAGGTCCTGGAACGGCTGCACATCCGGCTGCGGAACCATCAATCCGATGGCAAGAGCTCAGTGCTCGCTGGTGGTCGCTCGCATCTCCCTGTGCGGATGTGGCGTGCCAGCCCTCCCGTTGCCGCGACCGCTCACCCTGCGCCGCTATGCGGCGGCCGTCTCGATGTGTCTGGCCAGATGGGCATCGAAACGGCTCAGGGCCTGCTCGATGTCCGGGTTCTTCATCACGTCGTAGCAGGCGAAGGTCGCGAGCGGCGTCATGCCGAAGAAGCGGAAGTTCATGTGCACGGGAAAGAACAGGTCGTCGACCGAGCGGCCCTGGAAGAGGTCTTGCTCGGGGTCGTCGAAGGCCGCCCGGGGCGCGTTGAAGGTCAGTGAGAGCATGTAGCGCTTGCCGGTCAGGGTGCCGCCGGAGCCGTATTGTCTGGAGGGGTCGCTGCGGGTGCGACCGTCGCCCTCGCACAGCTCGCCCGCCATGCCCGCCGAGTAGACCTCGTCCATGTAGCGCTTGAACGTCCAGGGCACGCTCATCCAGTAGACCGGGGTCTGCAGCAGGATGATGTCGGCCCACCGGTGTTTGTCGAGTTCGTCGGCGAGCCTGTAACCATCGTGGACGACAGTGGTGCGGATAACGTGACCTTGGTCCCCGAGCAGGGTACGGGCGCGTTCGACGAGCGTGGCGTTGAGCCGGCCGGGCGAGGACGGGTAGGGCTCATGGGCGTTGATGATGAGGATGTTCGACATCGCTGCGGCTCCACCGTGTGAGACTGTGGTGGTATGGTGTGACACCAAGTAACCCTCGTCAATCAGTATACTTTTTGTAACCATATGAAGACACCCAAGCCCTCCCTCGAACCCGTGCCGGATGGGTGTAAGGCCGTCCTCGATGCCTGTACCGAGCCCTGTCCGATCGAGCGCGGGATGCGGATCATCGGTGGCAAGTGGAAGGGCTCGATCCTCTGGCACCTGCAGGACGGCCCCGTGCGCTTCAACGACCTGGCGCGCCAGCTCGGCGGTGCCAGCAGGAAGATGGTCGCGCAGCGGCTCAGGGAGATGGAGGAGATGGGGCTGGTGGAGCGCACCGTGCTCAGCACCCGCCCGATCGCCGTGACCTACGAGATCACCGACTTCGGGCGCTCGTTGCTGAGCGTACTGGAGCAGCTCAAGGCGTGGGCCGAGGCCCACGGGGTATGAGCATGTGATGCCCGCTCAGCCCCCGGCGTCCGCCGCCAGCCCGTGCACGGCCTTGAGCTGCTGGCGGATCCACAGGCACATCGGGTCGCGGTGGAAGCGCTCGTGCCAGTAGAGATGGATCTGCGGGCGATCCAGGGTGGTGGTGGTCGGCGCCTCGCGCACCACCAGTGCGCTGCCCCGGGTGAGTGTCTCGGCGAAGCGTCGCGGCAGGCGGAAGACGACGTCGCTGTGCTCGCAGAAGGCGGCGATGGCGCTGAAGCTCGACAGTCGCAGCGGCTCGTTGAGCCGTTCGCCGGGTGCGAGCAGCCCCTGCTCGACCAGTTCCTGCCCGAGTAGGCCGCCGCCGCGACTGGTGAGCGAGACCAGACCGTGGCGCGCGGCGACATAGCGCTCGACGGTCAGCTCGCCCGCTGCCAGCGGGTGGTCGGCGCGCATCACCAGCGCAAAGGTCAGTGGTGCCAGCGGGGTGCGATGGAGTTCGCCGGTGCCAGCGGCGGGGGTGAACGCGGAGAGCACGAAGTGCACCTCGCCGCGCTCGAGTTGGCCGAAGTGCTCGCGCGGCTCGCTCTGGACCTCCAGCACCATCCCCGGCGCCAGCCGACTCATGCGCGCGAACAGCGGTGGCAGGAACCAGCCGATCTCGGGCTCGGGGCCGTGGAAGCGCACCGTCTGGGTCGAGGTCGCCGGGTCGAAGTCCGGGCCGGCGACCAGTCGCTCGGTCTCGGCAAGCAGCTGGCGCAGCCTCGGCAGCAGTCGCTCGGCACGCGCGCTCGGCACATAGCCGCTGGGGGTGCGCACCAGCAGCGGGTCGTCGAACAGGGCGCGCAAGCGCCGCAGCGCACGGCTGACGGCGGGCTGGCTCATCCCGAGCTGCTCGGCGGCGCGCGAGACGTGACGCTCTTCCAGGAGCTGGCGCAGCACCACGAGCAGGTTCAGGTCGAGGTCGCGGAGATTCATTCAGCGAATATGCATTATCGCACTCATGCATTGGAAGCATGAGTGCGCACCCCCTAGTCTGGCGACATCGAAACCAACCGCCGCTGCGCGGCGCCAGACGGAGATTGAACGATGCGTCCAGATACCCCCACCAGACTGAGCGGCAACACCATTGCGCTGCACTGGATCGTCGCGGTGATGATGATCGTACTGACCCTCAGTGGGCTCTACATGGAACAGGCCGGGGTCTATGCGCTCTATCCCTGGCACAAGTCCTTCGGCGTGCTGATCGTGCTCTTCGTGGCACTGCGAGTGCTCTGGCGCATCCGTAACGGCTGGCCTGCGCACGTCGGTCGCTACACCCGGATCGAGCAGTGGCTGGCCAAGGCGGTGCACTGGCTGTTGATCATCGGTACGGTGCTGATGCCGGTCTCCGGCTTCATGATGTCGGCGCTGGGCGGGCACGGCGTGTCGCTGTTCGGGCTGGAGCTGGTGGCGCCGAACCCGGATCCGGCCGACCCGCAGCAGGTGGTGCCGATCAACGCGCTGCTGGCGCAGCTCGGTCACTGGCTGCACGGTCTCGGCGGCGATCTGCTGATCGGTGCCGTGGCGCTGCATCTCGTCGGCGCGCTCAAGCACCATCTGATCGATCGCGACGGCACGCTGCGACGGATGCTCGGCGCCGAGGTGCAGGTCGACGGCTGAGGCCGGTCGGTCGGCGCGACGGGCCGGGTTGGTCCGTCGTCGCCGTGCTGCTAGTGTTGCCTCGACATGACCAACCCTGGGAGTGCGAGACATGCGCGACGCGCACCATGACCTGCGAACCGTCACCCTGCGCAACGGCGTGCGGATGCCGACCCTCGCCTTCGGCACCGCCTTCGGCGACTGGGTGGGCGCGACCGCCTTCCAGGGCTTCCTCCCCGAACGGGCCTGGCGCGCCGTCGATCTGGCGCTGGACAACGGCTATCGGGCGTTCGACTGTGCCCATGTCTACGGGACCGAGCGCATGGTCGGCACCCTGCTCGGTCAGCGCTTTGCCAGCGGCGCCCTGACCCGCGATGCGGTCTTCATCACCACCAAGCTCGCCCATCCGGCGGCGCCGCCGCACCTCAACGTCTCGCACAAGCGGACCTGGGACGCCGACCGGGTCGAGGACATCGCCCAACGGGTCCGCGACGACATGGTCGACAGCCTCGATGATCTCGGGCTCGGCTATGTCGACCTGCTGCTGGTGCACTGGCCGGGGAGCTTCAGCGCGCCACCCGGCGGCGGCCCGGAGGTCTCGCGGCGCGCCCGCGCCACCATCTGGCGCGCCTTTTGTGAGCTTGCCGACAAGGGCGCGGCGCGCGCCATCGGTGTCTCCAACTTCACCATCGACCATCTGCGCCAGCTGATCGCCGACGTGCCCGAGCCCGCGAACCGTCCCGCGGTCAATCAGGTCGAGATCCACCCCTATTGCCGGGACCCCGAGCTGGAGGCCTTCTGCCGCGCGCAGGGCATCGTCGTCACCGCCTATGCGCCCTTCGCCAGCGGGGCCTTCGAGTTGCTGCGCGACCCGGTCCTGGTCGCCATCGCCGGGCGTCACGGCAAGAGCCCCGGTCAGGTCGTGTTGCGCTGGCACCTGCAGCGCGGTCGCGCCGCGCTGCCCAAGACCTCCAGGGCCGAGCGCATGATCGAGAACCAGTCGATCCACGACTTCATCCTCGACGCCGAGGAGATGCGGGCGATCGACGCGCTCGGCGTCGGCACCCCCCGCCGCACCTGTCCTGACCCGACGGCGATCGCCTGAGGGGCGATCGGGTTTCCAGCCGGCAGTCGGCAGCCGGCAGCCGCCAGCTTTCAGCCGCCAGCCGCCAGCCGCCAGCCGCCAGCCTTCCCGCTGGCGGCTGATTCGCCGCGTCTCCCTATCTGCGCCGGTCATGAACACCGGCCCTCCCCACTGGAGGCTGACAGCTGGGGGCTGGCCGCTTGAAGACTGGCCGCTTGAAGACTGGCCGCTTGAAGACTGGCCGCTGGCAACGGATTCCGCGCCCGCGGCATCAGCGGCATCAGTTGACGACCTCGACTCGGTCGCCGAGACGCAGGCGCTCGAAGAGGAAGCGGGCGTCGCGCTCGCCGACGCGCACGCAGCCGTGCGAGTCGGGGTAGCCGGGGAGCCAGCCCTCGTGGAGGAAGTAGTGGCCGTGGAACTGGATGGCGTAGGGCATCCACGCCTGCCAGCCGAGCTGGTTGGTGTAGCGCGAGGAGACCTTGTCGATGTCCTTGGCGAGTACGGCGAAGCGTCCGCGCGGGGTGGGGTGGCCGGCGCGGCCCGATGAGATCGGGCCGCTGTGCACCGGCTCGCCGTCCTCGATATAGGTGAAGCGCTGCTCGCCGAGATCGATGCGGATGGCGCGCCTGGCGGCGTCGCTCGGCCCGCTCGGCGGTCCGGGATCGGTGGTCGGGGGTGTTCCGGGTGGTTGTGGCTCGGTGGCGACCGTGGCGGGTGCGGTCGCGACTGGGGCGTCGACCGGCTCCGGCGCGGGGCGCTCGGGCGGCGCCGCGCAGCCGCTGCCGAGCAGGGTCAAGGCGAGCAGGATGGTCGGGGCGGTGGCGGGATGGTTTCGGTCTGTTGCCGTGTCGCTCGGCTGCTCCATGGTTCGCTCCCTCGGCGTGCCCGCCCGTCTCCGGGGCCGGGGCCCGCCGGTGTGGATCCGCGTCGCGCCCTCCCTGTCCGCGCCGCCCGGCGGCTCATAGCACCGAGATCCGCACCTCGTAGACCCCGCCGATCACCACGTACTCGTCCTCGCCCTTGAGCAGGTCGGGGAGCAGCCGGTTGTAGAAAAATACCTTGGGGCGCGGCACCTCGGTTTCGAGGATGTAGTCGCCGAACTCGTCGGCGCGCTCGCGCTCGCTGGTGAAGCTGTTGAGGTTGTTGAGCAGCACGCGGTAGCGATGGCGTCCGACCCGTTCGAGGACCTCGTGTTCGTCGATGCGGTTGATCCCGCGATAGAGCCGCAGGTGGGTGCGCCCGGGGTCGCGGCGCTGCAACTCGTACTGGCCGTAGGTATAGAGCAGGTCGAGTTGGGACTCGAGCGCGTTGGTGGCGTAGAGCCCCTGGGTGCCGGCGGCGACATAGCGCAGATAGGTCTCGCTGCCGCGTCCGTGCAGCGGGCCGGCGTGGTGGCGTGCGAGCAGGCCGAAGCGGCTCTCCGCCCAACGCTTCAGCACCGCGCCCTCGCGCCCGTCGGAATCGAACGACCAGCCGCGCACCATGCGTTGGTAGTCGGCCTTGGCGCGTCCGCGACGTCCCCGGGTGAGCCCGGCCTCCTCGGGGAGGTCGAGGAGGAAGCGCCAACGCATGTAGTCCTGGAAGTGACGCGCGCGCGCGCGATACTCGGGGATGGCGTCGAGGTTGCGCAGCAGTGGGGTGTGGAGTGGGGCGATGCCGTCGAGTTCGAGGTCGACCGGGTGTTGCTGGTAGGTGAGGCTGCCGAGGATCACCGCCGGCAGGTTGCAGCGGTTGAGCGTGAGTCTGGCGTGTGCCGGGAGCGAGGGTGGCGGCGGGTCGGGCGCCTGGGTCGTTTGTCTGTTGCTATCCATACAGCCCCTGCGGCTTTGTCGTGGATACGACCATCCGGTCTCTGCCCGAGGGGTGTTGAATAATCGAGCCCAATCAATGCGGTAGGTCGTTTTATCGATGTTGGCACGGTGGCTGCTTGAGCCTCCGTGTGGATAACGTCGTGCAACGCTCGCCAAGCGAGCCAACGAGAGGAACCTACCATGGCAACACGGCAATGCGCCATCTACGGCAAGGGCGGCATCGGTAAGTCGACCACCACCCAGAACCTGGTCGCCGGGCTCGCCGAGCTGGGCAAGCGGGTGATGATCGTCGGGTGTGACCCCAAGGCCGACTCGACCCGTCTGATCCTGCACTCCAAGGCCCAGGAGACCATCATGCAGATGGCCGCCGACGCCGGCTCGGTCGAGGATCTGGAGCTCGAAGACGTGCTCAAGGTCGGCTTCGGCGACATCAAGTGCGTCGAGTCCGGCGGTCCCGAGCCGGGTGTCGGCTGCGCCGGTCGCGGCGTCATCACCGCGATCAACTTCCTCGAGGAAGAGGGCGCCTACGAGGAGGATCTCGACTTCGTCTTCTACGACGTGCTCGGCGACGTGGTCTGCGGCGGCTTCGCGATGCCGATCCGCGAGAACAAGGCGCAGGAGATCTACATCGTCTGCTCCGGCGAGATGATGGCCATGTACGCGGCCAACAACATCGCCAAGGGCATCGTCAAGTACGCCAGTTCCGGCGGCGTGCGTCTCGCCGGGCTGATCTGCAACAGCCGCAATACCGCCCGCGAGGACGAGCTGATCATGGAGCTTGCGCGTCAGCTCGGCACCCAGATGATCCACTTCGTCCCCCGCGACAACATCGTGCAGCGCGCCGAGATCCGCCGCATGACGGTCATCGAGTACGACCCCAAGTCGGGCCAGGCCGACGAGTACCGCACGCTGGCGCAGAAGATCATCGACAACCAGATGTTCGTGGTGCCGACGCCGATCTCGATGGATGAACTCGAGGACTTGCTGATGGAGTTCGGCGTGCTCGAGGAAGAGGACGAGAGCATCGTCGGCAAGACCGCGGCAGACGAGGCGGTGGCCTGAAGCCCAGTCCCGAGCCATCGCGCGGACGCGCCGCCGTCGGCGACGTCCTGTCCCCCAGCGTTTCTCACCGCGCGACCGTCGGCGGATTGGCCGCGGCGCCGTATAGAGGACACAGCATGTCGAACATGACCCTCGAAGAGACCAAGGCCCTCATCCAAGAGGTGCTCGAGGCCTATCCCGACAAGGCGCGGAAGGATCGCGCCAAGCATCTCGCGGCCAACGACCAGTCGGTCGAGCAGTCGAAGAAGTGCATCATCTCCAACCGCAAGTCGCAGCCCGGCGTGATGACCATCCGCGGCTGTGCCTACGCCGGCTCCAAGGGCGTGGTGTGGGGTCCGATCAAGGACATGGTGCACATCTCCCACGGCCCGGTCGGGTGCGGTGCCTATTCGCGCGCCGGTCGTCGCAACTACTACACCGGCCACACCGGGGTGAACACCTTCGGCACGATGAACTTCACCTCCGACTTCCAGGAGAAGGACATCGTCTTCGGCGGGGACAAGAAGCTCGAGAAGCTGATCGACGAGATCGAGCAGCTCTTCCCCCTGGTCAAGGGCGTGAGCGTGCAGTCGGAGTGTCCGATCGGCCTGATCGGCGACGACATCGAGGCGGTGGCCAAGAAGAAGACCAAGGAGCACGGCAAGCCGGTGGTGCCGGTGCGCTGCGAGGGCTTCCGCGGCGTGTCGCAGTCGCTCGGCCATCACATCGCCAACGACGCGATCCGCGATCACGTGCTCGGCAATCGCGACGATCAGGCGTTCGAGTCGACCCCCTACGATGTGGCCATCATCGGTGACTACAACATCGGCGGTGATGCCTGGTCCTCGCGCATCCTGCTCGAGGAGATGGGGCTGCGGGTGGTCGCGCAGTGGTCGGGCGACGGCACCCTGCCGGAGATGGAGCTGACCCCCAAGGTCAAGCTCAACCTGATCCACTGCTACCGCTCGATGAACTACATCAGCCGCTACATGGAGGAGAAGTACAGCATCCCGTGGATGGAGTACAACTTCTTCGGTCCGACCAAGATCGCCGAGTCGCTGCGCAAGATCGCCGCCTTCTTCGACGAGACCATCCAGGCCAACGCCGAGAAGGTCATCGAGAAGTACCAGGCCGAGTACGAGGCGGTGATCGCCAAGTACCGTCCGCGCCTCGAGGGCAAGAAGGTGATGCTCTATGTCGGCGGGCTGCGTCCGCGTCACGTCATCGGCGCCTACGAGGACCTCGGCATGGAGGTCGTCGGCACCGGTTACGAGTTCGCCCACAACGACGACTACGACCGCACCATCAAGGAGGTCGACAACGCGACCCTGCTCTACGACGACGTCACCGGCTACGAGTTCGAGGAGTTCGTCAAGCGCGTCAAGCCCGACCTGATCGGCTCCGGCATCAAGGAGAAGTACATCTTCCAGAAGATGGGCGTGCCCTTCCGTCAGATGCACTCCTGGGACTACTCGGGTCCGTATCACGGCTACGACGGTTTCGCCATCTTCGCCCGCGACATGGACATGACCGTCAACAACCCCTGCTGGAACAGCATGCAGGCCCCCTGGCTCAAGCCGGCCGCGGCCGAGACCGAGGCGACCGCCGCCAGCGCCTGAGGCAGCACTGCAGTAGATCAACCGCCAAGGCGCGAAGGGCGCAAAGGTGTCCACCAAGGTTTGGCCTTCTGCCGTGCGGTGGAGCCAGCCGACCTGCCAGCATCCCTTGGTGTCCTTTGCGTCTTTGCGGTTCAAGACCTTCTCTTTCCCAGGACCCGATGCCGTCGTCCGCGGATTTGCGGCGCGGCAGGAGCACAAGCCATGAGCCAGACCGTCGACAACATCAAGCCCTGTTATCCGCTGTTCCGCGACGCGGACTATGTCGAGAGCCTCGCCAACAAGCGCGAGACCGTCGAGGAGGTCGCCTCGCCCGAGAAGATCGAGGAGACCTTCGCCTGGACCACCACCGAGGAGTACCAGGAACTCAACTTCAAGCGCGAGGCGCTGACCATCAACCCGGCCAAGGCCTGTCAGCCGCTCGGTGCGGTGCTCTGCTCGCTCGGCTTCGAGAAGACGCTGCCCTATGTGCACGGCTCGCAGGGCTGCGTGGCCTACTTCCGCACCTACTTCAACCGTCACTTCAAGGAGCCGGTGGCCTGTGTCTCGGACTCGATGACCGAGGACGCGGCGGTGTTCGGCGGCCAGAAGAACATGTTCGACGGGCTGGAGAACGCCCGCGCGCTCTACAAGCCGGAGATGATCGCCGTCTCCACCACCTGCATGGCCGAGGTCATCGGTGACGATCTCAACGCCTTCATCGGCAACGCGCGCAAGGAAGGTCACGTCCCCGAGGACTTCCCGGTGCCCTTTGCCCACACCCCGAGCTTCGTCGGCAGCCACACCACCGGCTGGGACAACATGTTCGAGGGCATCCAGCGCTACTTCACCCTCAACGCGATGGAGGACAAGGTCGTCGGCTCCAACGGCAAGATCAACCTGGTGCCGGGCTTCGAGACCTATCTCGGCAACTACCGGGTGATGCACCGGATGATGCAGGAGATGGGGGTCGACTACAGCCTGCTGTGCGATCCCGCCGAGGTGCTCGATACCCCGGCCGACGGTGAATTCCGGATGTACGACGGCGGCACCTCGATCGCCGAGGTCAAGGATGCGCCCAACGCCGTCGACACCCTGTTGCTGCAGCCCTGGCAGCTGGTCAAGACCAAGAAGTTCACCCAGCAGACCTGGAAGCACGATGTCCCGGCGCTCAACATCCCGATGGGGCTGGCGTGGACCGACGACTTCCTGATGAAGGTCTCCGAGCTCACCGGCAAGCCGATCCCCGAGTCGCTGACCCGCGAGCGCGGCCGTCTGGTCGACATGATGACCGACAGCCACACCTGGCTGCACGGCAAGAAGTTCGCGCTCTACGGTGACGCCGACTTCGTCATGGGCATGACCCAGTTCCTCATGGAGCTGGGCGCCGAGCCGACCCACATCCTCTGCAGCCACGCCAACAAGCGCTGGAAGAAGGCCGTCGAGAAGCTGCTCGCCGAGTCGCCCTACGGCGCCTCCGGCAAGGTCTACGTCAACCACGACCTCTGGCACCTGCGTTCGCTGTGCTTCACCGACAAGCCCGACTTCCTGATCGGCAACAGCTACGGCAAGTTCATCCAGCGCGACACCCTGCACAAGGGCAAGGACGCCGAGGTGCCGCTGATCCGCATCGGCTTCCCGATCTTCGACCGTCACCACCTCCACCGCATGACCACCATGGGCTACGAGGGCGCGATGTACATCCTCACCACCCTGGTCAACGCGGTGCTCGAGCGCCTCGACGAGGAGACGCGCGAGATGGGCGTGACCGACTTCAACTACGACCTGGTGCGCTGACCTGGAACCGCGAAGGCGCCAAGGACGCAAAGGTGTGATGGGCGCGTCCCGCTGCCTTCGCGGTCGAGCCACGCACGTGGGGTGCGCTGCCGACCATCGCTCGCCCGACTCTTGGTGGACGCAAAGGCTGTTCGCAAGGTCGCCCGGAGCGAAACAGAAGCAGGTCTGTAAGCACCCCATGTGTGCCGATCCATCAGATGCGCGCGGGCCGGAGAGCCTGGAAACCGAATACCGTGGACGGGGTAGGTGCTCTTGGTGCTCTTCGCGTCTTCGCGGTTTTTCCCGCCGCATCGCAGACAAGGCGAAACCGATGCCTAACGTGATGATCCGCAAGAATGAAACCGGGGCGCTGCTCTTCTATGTCGCCAAGAAGGACATGGAGGAGACCATCGCCTCGGTCGAACAGGACAGCGCCGAGCGCTGGGGCGGGGAGGTGGCGTTGACCGACGGCTCGCGCTGGTACATCGACCCGATCAGCCCGCCGCCGAGCTTCCCCACGACGCTGCGCTTTCGCCGCGTGGACGACTGAACCGCCCTGAGGAGGTACCCAATCATGGCCTATCAAATCCTGCGCGACCTGTGCACCGCCTGCGGCGACTGCCAGCAGGCCTGCCCGAACCAGTCGATCAGCCCCTGGAAGGGGGTCTACCGGATCGACGCCGCAACCTGTACCGAGTGCGATGGCGAGGGCGAACCGGGGATGCCGCAGTGTCTCGACGCCTGCATGGAAGAGGACTGCATCGTCCCGGCCTGAGCCGGATCCGGCCCGTCCCGGCGCATCGGGACGGGCCCCGCCAACACCAGGGAGTCACCCTCATGACCGTCGTACCACTCTCCGACGACATCGCGCTGCGTATCGGGCTCGCCGCCCGCATCCTCCCCGAGATCGATGTCGCGCGCCTGCTGCGCGTGCTCGAGACCACCCTGGGACTGCCGCCGACCGCCGACAAGCTCGATCGTCTGCGATTGCGCGATCTGCGCCAGGGTGCCGACGGCGCGCTCGCCGACCTCGAGCCCGAGCGTCTCAGGGATGCGCTCGCCATCCTCAAGGGCGAGGCCGGCGAGACCCAGCCGCCGCCGCTGCCCGAGCCCTATGCCGAGGGTGAGTTGCCGGACTCGATCCGGGTCGCCTGCGCCTCGGACTCGGGTGAGCAGCTCGACGGCCATTTCGGCGCGGCGCGACGCTTCCTGGTCTATCAGGTCTCGGCCGAGGCGATGCGGCTGATCGAGGTCCGTGAGATCGACGACAGTCAGGCCGAGGACGATCGCAACAGCTATCGCGCCGGTCTGATCGCCGACTGTCAGCTGCTCTACGTCGCCTCGATCGGGGGACCGGCCGCGGCCAAGGTGGTCAAGGTCGACGTCCATCCGATCCGCGTCGCCGATGGCGGCGAGGCGCGTGCGCACTTGCGCGAGCTGCAGGGCGTTCTCGCCGGGCATGTCCCGCCGTGGCTGGCCAAGGCGATGGGGCAGGCGGGCGCCCGGAGCGGGGGCGCGGCATGATCGCGCCCGAGCGGATCGAGCAGGTCGTTGCCGTGGTCTCGCGCATCGGTGTCAACGCGCAGGCCGTGCAGGCGCTGCGCGAGAGTTTCGACGAGCTGCACTTCACCCTCTGTCTGGAGGATGAGGTCGGCGTCCGCGAGCCCTATCGCGAGCTGCCCGGGGTGAGCCTCTATCTGGTCGGCGCCGGCGCCTCGGGTTGCGCCGCCCTGACCGATGATCCGGCCGAGGCCAGCGGGTTGCTGCTCGCCACCCACGCATGAGCCGGGGGCCGGCCCGTGCTCCTGTCACCGAATCGAGTCCAGTCCGATGACGATGATCGCCAGCACCACCGTCCACCCGCCTGTCGCCGAACTCGAACTCGCCGTCGCACGGCACTGTCAGGACTGTCCGCCCGAGGGCGGGATCGGGTCCCTGGTCAGGACACTCCAACGGCTGTTCCCGGCCTGGCCGCTGCGCCACGTCCTCACCCGCGGCGGCTGGTATCGGCTCGGCGGCGTGGTCGATCTCGACGGTGAGCGGGTGGCCGAACAGATCCGCCCCTGGGCCGAGGCGGCGCTCGCCGCCGCCGGCGGTGATCTGGAGCAGATGCTCGACGAGCTGCCGCAGGGGCGTCTGTTCGCCACCCGGGTCGAGGGTCGCACCCATTACCTGACCGTTGCCACCGGGCACAGCCCCGATGCCGCCATCCAGATCGAGGTCGAGGAGCTTCAGGAGGTGTTCGAGCGCCCACTGACCGATCCCGACTGGTTCCCCGAGGGGCTCGGCGAGTTCATCGACCCGGTCGATGTCCCCAAGGTCGAGCCCGAGCCGGTGGGGGCGCCGCGACTGGTGTTCCGACGGTTGCTGCGTCTCGACACCCTGGAGGAGCACGACGCCGGGTTGCGGCGCTTCTTCGCCGACTGGGCGCGCAGCTCCGCCGGTGAACAGGCGCAGCTCTGTCACCATTGGATTGTCGCGGTGCGCGATGGCGGAGGACGCGGCAGCGCCCGACCGGTGGCGGCCTGCGCCGCCGCCCCGCCGCTCACCGTCGGCGAGGGCATGCGCGGCACGGCGCTGGCCAACCAGCTCCACGCCTTCGACCGCCGCCTGGGCTATCCCTTCGCCTGGTACTTCCACATGCTGACCAGCCCGCGGGTGTCGCACCAACTGGTCGAGGCGGTGCATGCCGATCTGATGGGCGCCTACGACTATCTGCCGGCGCGTGACCTGCAAGTGCTGCGTGACTGGTATCGAGATCCGTATGGTGTCTGACCCGCAGGTTTGCGATCGACTGCGGCCCCGAGGTTTTGAGGCGGTGCTAGAATCGGGCCACGGAGGCATGCCGGTTTGCGCATGCCGACCCGACAGGCAGTCCTGCCTTCATTACCGCACCGCACCGCGCCCGCGCGGGCGGTCAACCAGGGGAGTTGGTTATGAAATGCGCCATGCTTCTGACCGGAAACGGCCCGATCGTGATCCTGACCTCTTACGACTCGATCGAGAATCCGAAGCTGCTCGAGCGGCTCAACAACAAGGGGATCCCCAAGTTTCTCGCCTATGAGATCCCGCTGGAGTTGGCCGAACAGCGTTATGGCGGCCACTTCCGCAAGGTCACCAACGGTTTTACCGAGACCGACGACCTGCGGGTGCTCGATCACAACGGTCATCGCGCCTTCAACCTGTTCAGCTGGGACGAGCTGGGCGAGCCGCTGGCCCACGAGGCTCCGCTCTCGACCCACATCTAGACCGACCCCGCCCGGCCCCCCTCGGGCCGGGCGCCCCGCCGCTCACAACAGGCTGTGGCTGGTGCTCACCCCTGCCATCACGATGGCCACCACGCTCATCAGCTTGACCAGGATGTTGAGGCTCGGCCCCGAGGTGTCCTTGAAGGGATCGCCGACGGTATCGCCGATCACCGAGGCGCGATGGGCGCGTGAGTTCTTGCCGCCGTGGTGACCGGCCTCGATGTATTTCTTGGCGTTGTCCCAGGCGCCGCCCGAGTTCGACAGGAACACCGCCAGCACGAAACCGCTCGACAGCCCCCCGACCAGCAGCCCGATCACCCCCGCCACCCCCAGCAGCAGACTCACCGCCACCGGCGCGCTCACCGCGATCAGCGCCGGCACCAGCATCTCGCGCTGGGCACCGAGCGTCGAGATCGCCACGCAGCGCTCGTAGTCCGGCTCCGAGGTGCCGGCGAGGATGCCGGGGTCGGCGCGGAACTGACGGCGCACCTCCTCGACCATCAGCCCGGCTGCGCGCCCCACCGCCTGCACCGTCAGCCCGCTGAAGACGAAGGCGACCATCGCCCCGAGCAGCACCGCCACCAGCACCGCGGGGTTGAGCAGGGTGACGTCGAAATAGGTCATGAAGTCGGCGAGGGTCGCCCCGGCGGTGGCGACCACCACCTCGTGACCGAGTTCGAGGGTGACGACCCCGGTGCGGATCAGCTCGATGCGCACCACCTCGACATAGGAGGCGATCAGCGCCAGCGCGGTGAGCGCCGCCGAGCCGATGGCGAAGCCCTTGCCGGTGGCGGCGGTGGTGTTGCCGAGGGCGTCGAGTGCGTCGGTGCGGGCGCGGACCTCGGGGCCGAGGCCGCTCATCTCGGCGTTGCCGCCGGCATTGTCGGCGATCGGTCCGTAGGCATCGCTCGCCAGGGTGATGCCGAGCGTCGAGAGCATCCCCACGGCGGCGATCGCCACGCCGTAGAGCCCCTGGTTGAGCGCCCCGGGGTCGAAGCCCGAGGCGCAGAGGAAGGCGACCAGGGTGCCGGCGCCGACGGCGAGGATGGGCACCGCCGTCGACAGCATCCCCACCCCGATGCCGGCGATGATCGCCGTCGCCGGTCCGCCTTCGGCCTGCTGGGCGATGTGCAGCGTCGGCGCATAGCTCGGCGAGGTGTAGTACTCGGTGGCGCGACCGACGACGATGCCGGTGAGCAGTCCGCTGACCACCGCGCCCCAGATCCCCCAGGGGTTGGCGACACCGAGCGCCCACAGCAGCAGCGCGCTGGCGACGACGATCAGCGCCGCGGCGGCATTGACCCCGCGCGAGAGCGCGCCGAGCAGGGCGCGCTGGTCGGCGCCCTCGCGGGTGCGCACCAGGAAGACCCCGAGGATCGACAGCAGCACGCCGAGCCCGGCGATGGCGATCGGCGCCACCACCGCCTTGATCTGCAGCGTCGGGTCGCCGACATAGGCCGCGGCGCCGAGGGCGCAGGCGGCGAGGATCGAGCCGCAGTAGGACTCGAACAGGTCGGCGCCCATGCCGGCGACGTCACCGACGTTGTCGCCGACGTTGTCGGCGATCACCGCCGGGTTGCGCGGGTCGTCCTCGGGGATGCCGCTCTCGACCTTGCCGACCAGATCGGCGCCGACATCGGCGGCCTTGGTGAAGATGCCGCCGCCGACCCGGGCGAACAGCGCCTGCATCGAGGCGCCCATGCCGAAGGTCAACACCGTGGTGGTGACCAGCACCATGCGCACCCCGGCATCCTCTCCGGCCGGCAACAACCAGTCGGCGAGGGCGAACCAGACGACGATGTTGCCGAGTCCGAGTCCGACCACCACCAGCCCCATCACCGCACCGCTGCGAAAGGCGATGCGCAGCGCCTGGGGCAGCGAGGTGCGTGCCGCCGCCGCGGTGCGGGTGGCCGCGCGGGTGGCCGTCTGCATGCCGATGTAACCGGCCAGCGCCGAGAACAGCCCGCCGCAGACAAAGGTCGCCGGCAGCCAGGTGCTCTGCAGCCCGAACCCGTAGGAGAGCAGCGCGAACAGCGCGGTGAGCAACGCGAACACCAGCAGCATCAGCCGATACTGCTGGCGCAGATAGGCCATGGCGCCGTGGCGGACATGGTCGCCGATCTCGCGCATGCGCGCGTTGCCCTGCTCCTCGGCAAGCATCTCGCGGAAGAAGCGCGCCGCGACCACCAGCGCGGTGAGCGCGGCGACGGGGGCGATCCAGAAGGCGATCTCGTTCATCGGTGGTCTCCCTGACGGGGTTTCGGGTCATGCGAGCGGACCGAGCTGGGCCGAGCGCCACCAGTCGCGGTACTGGTCCTCGAGCAGCCCGTGATCGGGGAAGGGGTAGTAGGCGAAGTCCTGCTGATCGCCGACATAGAAACCGTTGTGCACCATGCGATAGAGCACCCCGGCCTTGACCTGGCGCAGCACCAGCTTGCTCGACTTGGTGGTGGTGTCGCTGTTGAGTTCGACCAGCACGTCGCGCAGATGGGCGAGGTTGGGATAGGGCAGGTCGTCGGCCGCGCCGTGTTCGGGATCGGTGGCCAGCGCCCCGAGACGCAGCTCGGAGAACACCACTCGGGGGACGTGCACCGGGTTGTCCGGATCGGTGATGAAGTCGCAGAAGTCGTGCGGTTCGAGCCGGCTGGCGACCAGCGGGGTGACCGGGCTGAACTCCTGGTAGAGGTGCGAGCGCGGCTCGGGGTGGGGCTGGTAGGGTGCGCGCTCCAGGGTCAGGGTCTTGCCGTCGTTGGTGACCAGATGGAGGTTGCCGAGGGCGGCGACCGGGATGCGCTCGAGCACCCGGTAGATGGCGAGATAGACCGAGCGCTTGAGCGCGCCCTCGGGGGTGCGCACGCAGCGCTTCTCGATCAGCTCGAAGGGCAGGTCGGCGTCGCGGAATCCGGGGTCGACCTCGAAGAAGATCGACTCGCCCTGGACGTGGACCTTGGCGCCGATCGAGTAATAGCTGCCGAACGCCTCGGGGGCGAGCATCGAGGCGATCAGTGCCTGCGGGATCAGGGACAGATAGAGGTGCTGCGGATCGGTCATGCGGGGCCTCGCCTTGGCGGTGGCGCCGACCGGTGATGCCGGCGCATCCCGATCACTATAGATCAGCGCGATGACGGTCTCGGTGGTCGAGAGTGGGCCTCGTTCTTGCTATCTCCCGACTGCGACCCCGTTGCGGGGTCGAACCCGTGTTCCGTCGGGTGAGTATTTCCTTGATCGGCAAGCGGTTGCGGCACCAGAACGCAGATTGGCTCAGAACCCCTTGGTGGCAAAACCGACATCACTGTGAGATTCCCACCCCGACGGACGCGCCCCGATTCCCCGTCCTTTGTGGAGATCCTGATCAATGCTGCTCGATACCTATCAACAACAGGAACGGTTCTGGCTCAAGACCCTGTTCGGGGCGCCGAGCCGCGAGGGACTGCAGGTCTTTCGCGGCGAGTTCGTCGTCCTCGAGGGCGAGCTCAAGGCCTCGACCGGCAAGCGCACCCCGCCCAAGGCGGTGCTCAAGCAGGCGGTGATGGTCGGTGACGAGAGCCAGCTGAAGATGGTGGTGGGTAACTTCTCGAGCATCGACGAGTTGCCCGAGTTCGTCGCGCGCTTCCACGACGTACTCGCCCCGGAGTGTCGTCCGGTGCTCTTCATCGACAATGTCGCCGAGAGCGCCGAGGTCGAGATCCAGGGGCATCCCTATGTGCTGATCCAGCACAGCGACGGGGTGGTGTGGAACGCGCTCACCGAGTGCTGCTATCTCGACAAGCAGGACCTCAAGGGGCTCTCCGGCGAGGACAAGGTGATCCGGGTGTTCGAGGCCCTGGCCGACTACCGGCCGGGCCTGCCGAGTCGCGACCTGGAGACCATGCTCGCGACCAAGACCGAGGCCAAGCGCACCACCTGGGGCGCGGTCTGATCCCCGGGCGGGACGGGTGGCTCAGGGCGCGTCGCGCAACAGCCGTCCGGCCCGCCACACCAGCGCCACCACCGGGATACCGATGAGGGTGGTGAAGACGAAGAAGCCGGGATAACCGAGGCCGTCGACCAGCGAGCCGGAGTAGCCGCCGAGGACCTTGGGCAGCAAGGTCATCAAGGAGCTGAAGATGGCGTACTGCACCGCGGTGAAGGAGATGCTGGTGAGGCTCGAGAGGAAGGCGACGAAGGCCGCACTGGCCAGCCCGGCGGCGAGGTTGTCGGCGCTGACCGCGAGATAGAGCAGCAGCGGCTCGTTGCCGGCGTAGGCCAGCAGCACGAACACCAGATTGGTGAGGGCCGAGAGCAGGGCGCCGAGCAGCAGGATGCGCATCACCCCGAAACGGGTGGCGAGGACGCCGCCGAGCAGCCCGCCGAGGATGCTCACCAAGACCCCGAAGGTCTTGACCGCCGAGGCGATCTGCGGCTTGGTGAAGCCGATGTCCTGATAGAAAACGTTGGCGATCACCCCGAGGACGATGTCCGAGATCCGGTAGAGCCCGATCAGCGCGAGCAGCAGCAGCGCGGTGCGCAGCCCGTAGCGCGAGAAGAAGTCGGCCACCGGCTCGATCCAGGTCTCGTGCGCCAGCCGCCGCTCGAGCAGGCCGAGGCGCACCAGCCCCCAGCCGACCGTCGCCGCCACGGCGATGGCCGCGGCGAGATGGGCCACCTCCAGCACGAAGCGCAGCAGTGCGTCGCCGGCGGGCGCGGCGAACAGTGGCGCGCCGAGGAAGAAGGCGCTGACGAAGCTCGCCGCCACCAGCACGAACACCACCACCAGACGCAGATAGTCGCGCCCCGGATAAGGGTGTGCGAGCCGTTCTCTGGTCTCGGGCTCGCGCATCAGCAGGGTGGTGACGAGCCCGACGCCGAGGGTGGCGGCCATCACCAGATAGGTGTTGCGCCAGGCGCTATAGCTGTAGGTCTCGGCCGTCGAGCCGAACCAGGCGGCGAGATAGAGTGCGCCGGCCCCCGAAACCACCATGCCGATGCGGTAGCCGGCGATATAGGTCGAGGACATCAGCGCCTGGAGTCGTGCTGGCGCAGACTCGATGCGCAGGGCGTCGATGACGATGTCCTGGGTCGCGGCGGTCAACCCGAGCAGGGTGGCGGCCAGTGCCATGCGCGCGAGCGCCGACTCGCCGCCGGCGGGGTCGGTGAAGGCCATCAGCGCGATCGCCCCGGAGACCCCGAGCTGGGCGAGCAGCAGCCAGCCGCGGCGGCGTCCGAGTGCGCGGGTGAGCAGCGGCAACGGCAGTCGGTCGACCAGCGGCGCCCAGACGAACTTGAACGAATAGCCGAGCGCGGCCCAGCTGAAGAAGGTCACCGCGTTGCGCTCGATCCCGGCCTCGCGCAGCCACAGCGACAGCGAGGAGAAGATCAGCAGCAGCGGCAACCCGGCCGAGAAGCCGAGGAAGAGCATCGCGATCACGCGGCGCTCGAACAGGGCGAGCAGGGTCTGTCGCCAGTCGGTGGCGGTCTGGCCGTCGGCTTGGGGCATCCGGGATCCGGTCGGGTTGGGGCGGTGGCGTGCGGCTACGCTAGCGGTATCAAAGGGTCTGGCGCAAGCCCGCGCCGCCCCTGCAGGTCGTGCTCAGAGGTACTACCCTTGGGGCAGCAGTCGCGTCCGGCCCCGGGGCCGGACACCATTCATGCTGACAGGAGGTGGCATCGTGTCGAGTCCCGCTGCAGGCAGTCTGCGTCGTCTGTTACTGGCCGAGTGGCCCTATGTCGTGCTCTATGTCGCGGTCATCATCGGGGTTGGGCTGACCAATCTGGTCCCGGGGACCGCGCTGCTCTACTGGCAGGTGCTGATCCCGCTGTTCGGTGCGCTTGCGCTCTGGGTCGGCTGGGACGGTTTCGAGTCCGATTCGGGTGCGCGTACCGCCTTCGTGGTGCGTACCCTGGCGCACTGGGCGGCGCTGTTCGTACTGGTGCGACTGCTCTATCTGCCGCAGCTCCAGTCGGTGTTCGACAACGCGGTGATGGGGCTGATGATGGTGCTGTTGCTCGGCTTCTCGGCGCTGCTCGCCGGTATCTACGGGCATCTGCGCATGGCCGGGGTGGGGGTGGTGTTGATGTTGAGCGCGGTGGCGATCGCCTTCCTCGACGATGCCGCGGTGGCGGTCGCCGTGGTCGCCGTGGTGGTGGCCATCGTGCTGACCCTGCTCTGGCAGCGTCGTCAGCTCGAGGTCGGCATGGACGAGACGGAGAGGAAATAAAAGGGCCATCGGATCCGCCGCCACGGATCACGATGGCCAACCTTGGGGAGACGCGAGGAGGAGTGCCGCGTTCCCCGGGGATGCTCAGTTCCTTTCGCTGCACGGTCAGGGGCGTCGGGGCCCGGGGGGAGTGAGCGCGCCGACGTTTGATCCTGCCCGGCTGACCCTGTGGGCGCGACGCCGTGGACTGCCCGGCGCCGCGCCCCGTCCCGTGTCTGGTGGTCTGTGCGACCTCACGAGCCGATGGGGCCGGCTTCTCTTTGTTTCAGGCGTCTGGCGCCGATCTGTGCGTCCTTCGGGGCCTTGCCTGCGCTTAGTAAATGCATGAGGCATGCCACGCTTCTCGTAGACGCGTGATCTGTTTTTATCTATTTGTTTTGTTTTTGTTTTTTGTTTCGCGGGGGCCGCGAGGAGATGCCGTGACGCTGTCGCGGCGAGCGGGCGGGACTGACAGAAGCTGTCAGCTGACAGCTTCTGTCGGCAGCGTGGCGGGTCAGCCGGCCTGCACGGCGGCCAGCGCGGTCATGTTGAGCAGCCCGCGCACCGTGGTGCTGGGGGTGGCGATGTGGGCGACGTGCGCCGAACCGAGCAGGATCGGACCGAGCGAGGCGCCCTCGTCACGCATCCGCAGCAGGTTGAAGGCGATGTTGGCGGCGTCCTGGTTGGGCATGATCAGCAGGTTGGCCGCACCGGTCAGACGCGAGTTGGGGAAGCGCGCCAGCCGGCCCTCGGGATCGAGGGCGAGGTTGGCGTGCATCTCGCCCTCGACCTCGAGTTCGGGGGCCTGCTCGCGCAGCAGCTGCAGCGCGTTGTGCATCTTCTGCGCCGAGGGCGAGTTGTGGCTGCCGAAGTTCGAGTGCGACAGCAGCGCGACCTTGGGGGTGAGGCCGAAGCGCTCGACCTCGGCCGCGCACAGCCGGGTGATCTCGGCGAGCTGCTCGGCGTCGGGGTCGGCCTGGACATAGGTGTCGGCGATGAACAGCGGCCCCTTCTCCAGCACCACGGCGTTCATCGCGGTGAGGTGGGTGACGCCCGCGGCGGTGCCGATGACCTCCTCGACATGACGCAGGTGACGGGCATAGCGCCCGACCACGCCGCAGATCATGGCGTCGGCGTCACCGCAGCGGACCATGGCCGCGGCCAGCACCGTGGGGTCGTTGCGGATGTACTCGCGGGTCTCGTCGGGGGCATAGCCGCGTCGCTGTACCCGCTCGTAGACCGCCTGCCAGTGGTTCTCGAAGTTCGGGTTCTCGCAGGGCACCACCACCTCGAAGTCCTGCTCGGGACGCATGCTCAGGCCGAGGGCCTCGATGCGCGCGCCGATCACCTCGGGGCGACCGATCAGCAGCGGTCGGGCGATGCCCTCGGCCACCGCCTGCTGCGCGGCCTGCAGCACCCGATCCTCCTCGCCCTCGGCGAAGACCACCCGCTTGGGGGCGATGCGCGCCTGGTCGAACACCGGCTTCATGGCGATGCCGGTGCGGTGCGAGCGCGCGTGCAGGTCGCGACGATAGGCCTCGAGATCGGCGATCGGCCGGGTGGCCACGCCGCTCTCCATCGCCGCGCGCGCCACCGCCGGTGCGAGGTGCTCCATCAGCCGCGGGTCGAACGGCTTGGGGATCAGGTACTCGGGGCCGAAGCTCAGCTGATGGCCGCCGTAGGCCGCGCGCACGATGTCGGAGGGTTCGGCCATGGCCAGGTCGGCGATGGCGCGCACGCAGGCGGCCTTCATCGCCTCGTTGATCTCGCTGGCGCCGCAGTCGAGTGCGCCGCGGAAGATGAAGGGGAAGCAGAGGACGTTGTTGACCTGGTTGGGGTAGTCCGAGCGACCGGTGGCGATGATCGCATCCGGACGCGCCTCGCGAGCCAGATCGGGCATGATCTCGGGGACCGGGTTGGCCAGCGCCATGATGATCGGCGACCCGGCCATCTTGCCCAGCCACTCGGGCTTGAGCACGCCGGCGGCCGAGAGCCCGAGGAAGATGTCGGCGCCCTCGATCGCCTCGGCCAGGGTACGCTGCTCGGTGGCCTGGGCGTAACGACCCTTGTAGGGGTCCATCTCCTCGGTGCGGCCCTCGTGGACCACCCCGGCGATGTCGGTGAGGGTGATGTTCTCCTTGGGCAGGCCGAGGGTCACCAGCAGGTCGACACAGGCCAGTGCCGCGGCGCCGGCGCCGGCGGTGACCAGACGCACCTTGCTGATGTCCTTGCCGACCACCCGCAGGCCGTTGAGGATGGCCGCGCAGACCACGATCGCGGTGCCGTGCTGATCGTCGTGGAAGACCGGGATGCCCATGCGCTCCTTGAGCGCCTTCTCGATGATGAAGCAGTCCGGGGCCTTGATGTCTTCGAGGTTGATGCCGCCGAAGGTCGGCTCGAGGCGGGCGACGGTCTCGATGAAGGCCTCGGGATCACGCTCGTCGACCTCGATGTCGAACACGTCGATGTCGGCGAACTGCTTGAACAGCACCGCCTTGCCTTCCATCACCGGCTTGGAGGCCAGACCGCCGATGGCACCGAGCCCGAGCACCGCGGTGCCGTTGCTGATCACCGCTACCAGGTTGCCGCGTGCGGTGACCTCGGAGGCGGCCAGCGCGTCCTTGGTGATCTCGCGACAGGCCGCGGCCACGCCGGGCGAGTAGGCCAGCGCCAGGTCACGCTGGTTGGCCAGCGGCTTGGTGGCCTTGATCTCCAGCTTGCCGGGCTTGGGGTAACGATGGTACTCGAGTGCGCTCTGGTCGAATTCTTCCGACATCGGGGTCTCCGAATGATGGTTTGCGGTCGCGCCGCAGTCTCTCTCGTGGCGGGGTCGATCCCCGCTGCTCATGGCGTGACACAGCGAATGCGCGCGCTCGGCGCGCCGCAGGCCGGTATCGTGGTGGGCTCGAGGGCGGGGGACGCGGCGCCGGACGCATGGATTGGGGTGGCGCGCATCGATCGCGGCGCAGCGGGCGTCTTGCCCGTGCGTACGCCCGATCACGCTTGCTGCGACACACCAGTATACCCGTTAGAGTGGGTGGGCAGCGAGTCGGCATCAGCGCGGTTGGCGGTCGGGGGTGGCTCACGGCTATCATCGTCGGTTGCGATGTGGGGCGCGGCCCCGGGGCGGGGCCGATGGCGACCCTGGCGAATGGACGGGATCCGAGGAGAGACGATGGGCGCGAGACGGGTAGGGAGCGGATGCGGATTCAGCTGATCAGCGTGGGACGTCGCATGCCCGGCTGGGTCGAGCAGGGCTATGCCGAGTACGCCAAGCGCCTGCCCCCGGAGTGTGCCCTGCAGCTCCAGGAGATCGAGCCGGCACGCCGGGTCAAGAACGGCAGCGTGGCGCGCTACAAGGCCGAGGAGGCCGAGCGTATCCTCAAGGCAGTGCCCAAGGGCGCGGCGGTGATCGCGCTCGACGGCGGTGGCCAGTCCTGGAGCACCGAGCGTCTCGCCCAGGCGCTCGAGGGTTGGCTCGCCGACGGTCGCGATCGCGCCCTGCTGGTCGGTGGTCCGGATGGGCTCGATCAGCGCTGTCTGGCCCGCGCCGAGCAGTCCTGGTCGCTCTCGCGCCTCACCTTTCCCCATCCACTGGTCCGGGTGATCCTGGCCGAGCAGCTCTATCGCGCCTGGTCGCTGATGCACGGCCACCCCTACCATCGTGGCGACTGAGATGGACGCCGCCGCGCCGCGCCTCCATCTCGCCTCGCGCTCGCCACGACGCGCCGAGCTGCTCGAGCAGATCGGCGTGCGTTTCACGCGCCTCGATGCCGAGGTCGACGAGACCGTCCGTCCCGGCGAGGCCCCCGGCGACTATGTGCGCCGGGTCACCGGCGACAAGGGTCGGGCCGGCTGGACGCAGGTCGCCGCGTGCGCCGATGCCCTGGTGCTCGCCGCCGACACCGCGGTGGTGGTCGACGCCCGCATCCTCGGCAAGCCGCGCGATCGCGCCGACGCGCTGGAGATGATGGAGCTGCTCTCCGGGCGCGAGCATCGGGTGCTCACCGCGGTGGCCCTGGTCGGCGCCGCCGGCGAGTCGCTGCGTCTCAGCGAGACCCGGGTCCGCTTCCGCCAGGTCGCGCCCGCAGAGGCCGCGCGCTACTGGGCGACCGGCGAGCCTCGCGACAAGGCCGGCGGCTATGCCATCCAGGGGCTCGGCGCGGTGTTCGTCGCCGCGATCGCGGGCAGTTACTCGGGGGTGATGGGGCTGCCGCTGTTCGAGACCGCGACGCTGCTGGCCGAGGCCGGGATCCCGGTGCTCGGCGCCTCGCCCCCCGGTCAGGACTGATTCGTCCACGGGTTCACGCAGTGAACCGATCGCGCCGCCGGTCGCGGCGCGACCGCCGGCTCATGGTTTTCGCGCGCGTGCCGCCAGGCGCGCGCGCCCCCATCTCCATATCCAAATCCATAAGTGAGAACCTCCCGTGAGCGAAGAGATCCTGATCAATGTCACGCCACCCGAGACTCGTGTCGCCGTGGTCGAGAACGGCGTGGTGCAGGAGATCATCATCGAACGCGCCGAACGTTGCGGTCTGGTGGGCAATGTCTACAAGGGCCGGGTCTGTCGGGTGCTGCCGGGGATGCAGGCGGCCTTCGTCGAGATCGGTCTGGAGCGCGCCGCCTTCCTGCACGCATCCGACATCATCGGTCCCCATGGTGAGCCGCTCAGCGAGCACATCCAGGACCTGGTGGTCGAGGGCGACCCGATCGTCGTCCAGGTGGTCAAGGACCCGCTCGGCACCAAGGGTGCGCGGCTGACCACCAACATCTCGGTCGCCTCGCGCTATCTGGTGTGCATGCCCGCCCTCGGCGGCATCGGCGTGTCGCAGAAGATCGACGACGAGGACGAGCGGCGGCGCCTGCGCGATATCCTCCAGGCCTTCGTCGACGATCACGACGGGCAGGGCGGGTTCATCGCCCGCACCGCCGCCGAAGGCGTCGACGAGCACCTGCTGGTGCGCGACATGGGTTTCCTCGATCGGCTCTGGCGCGGGGTCAAGGAGCGCTGCGCCAACGCCTCCGGCGACGGCCTGATCCACGAGGACCTGCCGTTGGCGCTGCGCGCGCTGCGCGATCTGGTCACCCCGGACGTCGAGCGCGTGCGCATCGATTCGCGCGCCATGGTCGACAAGGCGATCCCCTTCGCCGCCAAGTACATCCCCGAGATCAAGGATCGTATCGACCTCTACCAGGGCGAGCGTCCGCTGTTCGATCTCTACGGGGTCGAGGACGAGATCCGCAAGGCGCTGCATCGCAAGGTCAGCCTCAAGTCCGGCGGTCACCTGGTGATCGATCAGACCGAGGCGATGACCACCATCGACGTCAACACCGGCGCCTTCGTCGGTCATCGCAACCTCGAGGAGACCATCTTCAAGACCAATCTCGAGGCGGCGCAGGCGATCTGTCGGCAGTTGCGCCTGCGCAACCTCGGCGGCATCATCATCATCGACTTCATCGACATGACCGAGGATGAGCACAAGCGCCAAGTGCTGCGTGCCCTCGAGAAGTGTCTGGCACGCGATCACGCCAAGACCCATATCACCGAGGTCTCCTCGCTCGGTCTGGTGGAGATGACCCGCAAGCGTACCCGCGAGTCGCTCGAGCACGTGCTCTGCGAGCCCTGTCCCTGCTGTGGCGGTCGCGGCTCGATCAAGACCGCCGAGACCACCTGCTACGAGATCTTCCGCGAGATCATGCGCGAGTCGCGTCAGTTCGACGTCGAGAGCCTGCTGGTGCTCGCCTCCCAGGAGGTGGTCGACCGGCTGCTCGACGAGGAGTCGGCGCACCTGGCCGAACTCGAGGAGTTCATCGGTCGACCGATCCGGCTCCAGGCCGAGGCGCTCTATACTCAGGAACAATATGACGTGGTGCTGATCTGACCGAACGCCCCGGGGCGTTCGACCGGGTCTCGCGGACCGGTCCCCGGTCGCGGCGCTCCGCCACCCGTTCACGCCAGCCGCGAAGCACTGCCCATGTCCTCGATCCGTCGTCTCTACGCGCCCCTGTCCAGGTCCATGCTCGTCGTGCTGGTGGTGTGCGCACTCTCGCTCACCGGCGTTCGCGTCGGGCTTTCGCTGATCGATCACTATCGCCAGCCGTTGCTGCGCTCGGTCGCTGCCGCGCTCGGCGTCGAGCTGGAGGCCGAGCGGCTGCGTGCCGGGCTGGTCGGGCTGCGTCCCTATCTGGCGCTCGATGGCCTGATGCTGCGCGCCCCGGGTGCAGCGGCGCCGCTGCGACTCGAGACCCTGGCGATCGAGCTCGCGCCACTCGCTTCGCTGCGCGCCGGCGCCCCCCGGCTCGCCGGACTGGGGCTCGCCGGTGGCCAGTTGATCTTGGTGCGCGATGGCGCCGGGCGGCTGTCCCTGCCCGCACTCGACGGACTCGGCGGCGGCGACCCCGAGGGGCTGGTGCGATTGCTCGAGCGAGGACGGGTGACGCTCACCGACATCGATCTCGACTATCACGATCCGCAGCTGTCCGCTCCGCTGCGTCTCGACGGGCTGACGCTGACCCTGGACAACGGCTGGCATGGTCGCCGGGTGGCGCTCGCCGCCGCCGTGCCGGCGCTCGCCGGGCGCATCGAGGCACGCGCCCGGTTGCACGGACCACTGCGCGAACCGGCGCGCTGGTGGGGGCACGTCGCGGCGCGGGTGGCGGCCTCGCGGCTGGAGGCGCTGCCGACGCAATGGGCGGGGCAGGCGCTGCCCCGGGTCGCCGGCGGCGAGGTCGAGCTGTGGGCCGAGCTGGTGCCCGGCCGGCTGGCCGGCGCCAGTCTGGCGCTGGCCCTCGACGGGTTGGCCAGCGCCGCGGGCGAGCCGGTGTTGCGTCGGGTGCGGACGCTGGCGCAGCTGCGTCCGGATCGCCACGGCTGGCGGCTACGGTTGGCCGACCTCGATCTTGTCGGGGCCGCGGGCGGCGCGGTGGCGATCGGCGACCTCGCGCTCGATCTCGACCCCAGAGGGCGAGCGCGCGCGCTCGTCGCCGAGTCCCGCACCCTCGATCTCGCCGCGCTCGGCACCCTGCTGCGTGCCAGTCCGCGCCCCTTGCCGGACGCGCTCGCCGGGCTCCTGGCCAGCGCCCCGCGGGGCCGGCTCGATGCCTGCGCCCTGGAGGTGGCGCTGCCGGTCGATGCGCCGCCGCGCTGGCGTCTCGACGCCCGGCTCGTCGGGATCGGTCTCGATCGCCACGGACACTGGCCCGGTCTCAGCGGGCTCGACGGGACGCTCAGCGTCGACCAGGACGGCGGGCGGCTGGCGCTTGCGCCGCGTCGTTTCGCGCTCGATCTGGCGCCGCTGTTCGATCGGCCGCTGGCGTTCTCCCGACTCGACGGCACGCTGCGCTGGCGTCATGCCGATGACGGCTGGCAGCTGGCGGCCGAGTCGCTCGAACTGGCCACCGCCGATCTCGCCGGTGACGCGCGCTTCAGCCTCCACCTGCCCGGCGCCGGCGCCAGCCCGCTGCTCGATCTGCGCGCGCGTTTCCACGACGGCGACGCCGCCCAGACCCGCAGCTATCTCCCGGTCGGACAGATGCACCCGCGTCTGGTCGCCTGGCTGGAGCGCGCCATCGTCGCCGGTCGGGTGCCCGAGGCCGAGGTGCTGTTTCGCGGCCCGCTGGCCGCCTACCCCTTCCGTGCTCAGGAGGGGCGCTTCGAGTTGCGTCTCGACTATGCCGACACCCGGCTCGACTATCTCCCCGGCTATCCCCCGTTGGAGGGGGCCAGCGGCGAGCTGCGCTTTTTCAACCAGGGCATGAGCGTGCGTCTCGACCGGGCGCGCGTCCTCGACAGCGACGTCAGCGCCGGCTGGGCGCGGCTCCCCGATCTGCGCGACAGCCGGGTGCTGGAGATCCATGCCGAGGCCGATGGCCCCTTCGCCGACGGCGTGCGGGTGTTGCGCGAGAGCCCGTTGCGCACGCGCCTCGGCGCCCTGGCCGCGCGGCTCGAGGCGAGCGGTGACTCGCACCTGGCGCTCGATATCGGCTTGCCGCTCAAGCGCGAGCAGCCGCTGGCGCTCAGCGGGCGCCTGACCTGGCCCGAGGACGATGCCGCGCTGCGCCTGATCGAGACCCCGCTGCGACTGGCCGATCTCGATGGCGCACTCTCCTTCGACACCCAGGGGGTCGCGACCGAGTCGATGACCGCCCGACTCTGGGGGCGGCCGCTGCAACTGGCGCTGCGCACCGAGCCCGAGCGGGTGGTGCTCGAGGCCGCCTCGCGCACCCCGGTCGAGACCCTGGCCGCGCAGTTGCCCGCGCCGCTGTGGTCGAGCCTCGGCGGCGAACTCGACTGGCGCCTGACGCTGGGGCTGGCCCACGCCGAGCTGGGCGCCTCCGCCCCCCGGCTCGACTGGCGGTTGGAGAGCGGCCTCGAGGGGCTGGCGCTGGCGCTGCCGGCGCCGCTCGGCAAGCGCGCCGAGGGTCGGCGGCGGCTCGACCTCGCCGGCACCCTGGTGCCCGACCAGCGCCTCGCCGTCGCCGGTCGGGTCGGCTCGCTCGGCGTCAATCTCGCCCTGGGGCTGGCGCCGGCGCGGCTCGAGCGCGGCCATCTGCGTCTCGACGGCGCCGCGCCCCGGCCGGGGCGCGACGGGCTGTTCATCGACGGCCGGGTGAAGCGGCTCGATCTCGATGCCTGGTCGACCTGGGCGCGTCGGCGCCCGGGTGGCGGCGCGGGTGCCACGCCGCTCGTCGGGGTCGAGGTCGCCGCCGAGGAGGCGCGTCTCGGCGCGTTGCGGCTGCATCGTGCCACGCTTGCGCTGGCGCCCGAGGCGCGCGGCTGGCGCCTGGGATTCGACAGCCGCGAGCTGGCCGGGCAGGTGGTGCTGCCCACTGCGCCGGGCGCGCCCGACGCGCCGCTGCGGCTCGATCTCGATCGGCTCGAACTCGACGCCCTGCTCGCCAGCGGTGGTGGCGCCGGGAGCGCGGCGCGCGCGCCGGGCGACTGGCCGGCGCTCGATCTCGCCGTCAGCGATCTGCGCTGGGGCGGTGAGGGGCTCGGTCGGCTGGCCCTGGAGCTGCGGCCGAGCGCCGCCGGCATCGGCATCCCCCGGCTGCGTCTGAGCGATGGCGAGCGGCTCGCGCTGAGCGGCTCGGCGAACTGGCGCGACGGCCCCGGCGGCGGTCACAGCCGGGTCACCCTGGCGCTGGAGTCGGGCGATCTCGGTGAGTTGTTGCGCCGGCTCGGCTATCGCAGCGTGCTCGAGGGCGCACCGGTCGACGCCCATGCCGAACTCGACTGGCCGGGCGCGCCGGGTGACTACGCGTTGGCGCGTACCCACGGCTGGATCGACGTCGACATCGGCGCCGGGCGCCTGCTCGAACTCGAGCCCGGGGTAGGGCGCGTGCTCGGCTTCCTCAACCTGGGCGCGATCAGTCGCCGTCTGGCGCTCGACTTCAGCGATCTCTATGCCCAGGGTTTCGCCTTCGAGCGGATGCAGGGGCGACTGCTGCTCGCCGATGGTCAGGCCGGCAGCGATCGCTTCGAGGTGGTCGGTCCATCGAGCCGGCTGATCATCGGCGGGCTGACCGATCTGGTCGAGCGGCGCTTCGATCAGACCGTGGTGCTCGAGCCCAAGCTCGGCTCCAGCGTCGCCCTGGCCAGCGCCGTGGCCGGCGGTCCCGTGGTCGGCGCCGCGGTCTATCTGGTCGATCGGGTGGCGGGGAACGCCATCGACCGATTGGGGCGCTATCAGTACCGGGTCAGCGGTCCCTGGGGCGAGCCGCGGGTGACGCCGCTGGGCTGGGATCCGCAGCTGGTGCAGTCCGTCGCCGAGGACGAGACGCCGAGTCGCGACGAGCCGGTGAACCTGTTTCTCGAGTGAGCGCGCGGTCGGCGGTTTCGGCTCGACCGGGGGGATGGTATCTTTCCGATAGGTACGCAGTCGCCGCCATCGGCGGGTGGCTGCTCGGACGCAAAGGCGGAGATCGGCGAGGTCGCGGGCCGACCGGACCGGCGAGGCGGTGCAGACGATGAATGCGAAACCCAAGGTCGGGGCGGTGCAGATGGCGACCGGCCCCAACGTGAGCGCGAACCTGTTCGAGGCCGAGCGGTTGATCAAGGAGGCGGCCGAGGGCGGCGCGCAGCTGGTGGTGTTGCCCGAGAACTTCGCCTTCATGGGCAAGCGCGACCAGGACCAACTCACCCTCCGCGAGGAGGACGGCGAGGGGCCGCTGCAGGCCTTCCTCGCGCGGGTGGCCAAGCAGTACGGCGTGTGGCTGGTCGGTGGCACCATTCCGATGGTGGCCGAGGACTCGTCCAAGGTTCGCGCTGCGTGCATGGTCTATGACGACCAGGGCCAGCGGGTGGCGCGTTACGACAAGATCCATCTGTTCGATGTCAGTCTGCCCGAGGTCGACGAGCGCTATCACGAGTCGGCCGCGATCGAGGCCGGTGACGAGGTGGTGGTGATCGACAGCCCGCTGGGACGGCTCGGCGTGGCGGTGTGCTACGATCTGCGCTTCCCGGAGATGTTCCGCAAGATGCTCGATCGCGGGGTGGAGATCCTGGTGGTGCCCTCGGCCTTCACCGCGATCACCGGCAAGGCGCACTGGGAGACCCTGGTGCGCGCGCGCGCCATCGAGAACCTGGTCTATGTGGTCGCCGCCGCCCAGGGTGGTTTCCACATCAATGGGCGCGAGACCCATGGTCATACCATGATCGTCGATCCCTGGGGCTCGGTGCTGGCGCAGGTGCCGCGCGGGGCCGGCAGCATCTGCTGCCCGGTCGACGAGGAGTTCCTCGAGTCGGTGCGTCGCAATTTCCCGACCATCGAGCACCGCCGTTTGAAATGTCACGGCTGAAGCCTCAGCTAGATCGCAAAGGGTCCCGCCGCCGGCGGACCCGCTCCGGGGGGGGCATCCCCCCCGGGTCCCAGCAGTCCCTGCTCGTGCCGAGGGGGGCGGGGACCGGTTGCACGGCACTGCGCTGAAGCTGCCTCGTCCCACGTCCATTTCGGGCCCGCCAGTTCACCCCTCGGCCGGTCACGGTCGGGGAGATGCTCCCCAGGAGTCCTCTAGATCCGATGAACGATTCACTAGCGCTCGCGCGCGACAGCATCCTCGCGCCGGTCGGTCTCTCCGACGGTGATCTCGACCGTCTGCTCGGGCTGCTCGCCGGTGCCTCGGTCGACGCCGCCGACATCTATTTCCAGTCCAGCCGCCTGCAGTCCTGGGTGATCGAGGACGGTCTCATCAAGGACGGCAACTTCAACATCGAGCAGGGCGCCGGGCTGCGGGTGATCTGCGGCGAGAAGACCGGGTTCGCCTACTCCGACGAGTTGCAGTTCCCGGCCCTGGCGCAGGCCGCCGAGGCGGCGCGGACGATCGCCCGCGGCGGTCGGGGGCACAGCGTCGCGGTCGGAGCCAAGGCGCCGGCCGCTGCCCTGTACCCGCCGATCAACCCCATCGACAGTCTCGAGAACGCCGACAAGATCGCGCTGCTGCGTCGCGTCGACGCCGAGGCGCGCGCCGCCGACCCACGGGTGCGCGAGGTGACCGCCAGCCTGGTGGCGGCGCACGATGTGGTGCTGGTGCTTGCCGATGACGGTTCGCTGGCTGCCGACGTGCGCCCGCTGGTGCGGATGAACGTGAGCGTGATCGTCGAGGCCGACGGGCGTCGCGAGCAGGGCTCGAGCGGCGGCGGTGCGCGCACCGATCTCGGCTTCTTCCTCGCCGAGGAGCGGGCGCTCGGCTTCGCCCGCGAGGCGGTGCGTCTCGCCCTCACCAGCCTCGAGGCCGAGGAGGCCCCGGCCGGCACCATGCCGGTGGTGCTCGGTCCCGGCTGGCCCGGGGTGTTGTTGCACGAGGCCGTCGGTCACGGGCTCGAGGGCGACTTCAACCGCAAGGGCACCTCAGCCTTCGCCGGGCGGCTCGGCGAGCGGGTGGCCGCGCCCGGGGTGACGGTGGTCGACAACGGCACCCTGCCGGGACGGCGCGGCTCGTTGGCGATCGACGACGAGGGCACCCCGACCCAGGAGACGGTGCTGATCGAGGACGGCATCCTGCGCGGCTACATGCAGGACAAGCTCAATGCCCGGTTGATGGGCGTGGCGCCCACCGGTAACGGGCGGCGCGAGTCCTACGCCCATCTGCCGATGCCGCGCATGACCAACACCTATATGCTTGCCGGGGATCGTGATCCGGCCGAGATCATCGCCTCGGTCGACAAGGGGCTCTATGCCGCCAACTTCGGCGGCGGCCAGGTCGACATCACCTCGGGCAAGTTCGTGTTCAGCGCCAGCGAGGCCTATCTGATCGAGAACGGTCGGATCGGTCGGCCGGTCAAGGGCGCGACCCTGATCGGCAACGGCCCCGAGGTGATGACCCGGGTGAGCATGATCGGCAACGACCTCAAGCTCGACGAGGGTGTCGGGACCTGTGGCAAGGACGGACAGAGCGTGCCGGTCGGGGTCGGGCAGCCGACCCTGCGCATCGATGCGCTCACCGTCGGCGGCACCAGCGCCTGAGTCCGTCGCGACCCGGTCTTGATCCTGGGTCGCGACGCGTGTCGAATTCAATCCAGTCTGAAGGAAACCGCATGTCCATCAGTGCCACAGAGGATACCGCCGAGCGTCTGGCGCGGCTGCAGGAGAGCGTCGAGGAGCTGCTGCGCGAGGCCGAGCGCCAGGGCGCGAGTGCGGCCGAGGCCTCGGTCGGCAGCAGCACCGGACTCGAGGTCGCGGTGCGGCTGGGCGAGGTCGAGACGGTCGAGCACATCCGCGACAACGGGCTCGGCGTCACCGTCTATTTCGGTCACCGCCGCGGCTCGGCCAGCACCACCGACCTGTCGCCGGCGGCGGTGCGCGACGCGGTGCGCGCCGCCTGCGCCATCGCCGAGTACACCCAGGAGGACAGCTGCGCCCATCTTGCCGCGCCCGAGCTGATGGCGCGCGAGGTGCCCGACCTCGATCTCTGTCACCCCTGGCCGATCGGGGTCGACGCCGCCGTGGCCCTCGCCGTCGAGTGCGAGGAGGCCGCGCGCGGTCATGACCCACGCATCGTCAACTCCGAGGGGGCGAGCCTCTCGACCCATTTCGGACTGCGTGTCTATGGCAACAGTCACGGCTTCATCGGGGGCTATCCGAGCACCCGACACGGGCTCAACTGCGCGGTGATCGCCCAGGAGGGCGAGTCGATGCAGCGCGACTACTGGTGGAGTTCGGCGCGTGCCCCCGAGGATCTCGATGCCGCCGCGCGCATCGGCGCGCGCGCCGCCGCACGCACCGTGGCCCGGCTCAACGGGCGTCGCCTGGGCACGCGCAAGGTGCCGGTGCTGTTTCGAGCCGAGGTCGCCACCGGACTGTTGCGCGGGCTGATCGGGGCGATCAGCGGCGGCAGCCTCTATCGGCGCGCGAGCTTCCTGCTCGACAGCCTCGATGAGCAGATCTTCCCCGAGTTCGTGCGCATCCACGAGCAGCCGCTGCTGCCGCGGGGGCTGGCCAGCGCACCCTTCGACGGCGACGGGGTGGCGACCCGGGCCAAGGACCTGGTGCGCGACGGGGTGCTGCAGACCTATGTGCTCGATACCTATTCCGGCTGTCGGTTGGGGATGCCGAGCACCGCGAATGCCGGCGGGGTGCGTAACCTCACCATCGACTCGGGACCGCTCGATCGCGCTGCGCTGTTGCGCGAGATGGGCACCGGGCTGATGGTCACCGAGCTGATGGGGCACGGGCTCAACATGGTCACTGGCGACTATTCGCGCGGTGCCGCCGGGTTCTGGGTGGAGAACGGCGAGATCCAGTATCCGGTCGAGGAGGTGACCATCGCCGGCAACCTGCGCGAGATGTTCGCCAACCTGGTGGCCGTCGGTGATGACTGCGACTTCCCCGGCAGCACCCGCACCGGCTCCTGGCTGATCGAGCAGATGACGGTCGCCGGCGAATGACCGCCGCCGGGGCGCAACCGCTGGAGCAGGCCTTGGCGGCGATCGCGGCGGCGCCGGGCTCGGCCTCGGCGCTCACCCTCTATGCCCTGGTGTGCACCCTCGAGCAGCCGCGCTCGGGCTCTCTGTTCCGGCTCGACAAGCTCGCCGACCTGGAGCCGGCGCATCGGTCGATCGCCTATGGTTTGATGGAGACGCTGGCGACGGGCGGCGTCGCCACCTCGGAGTGGCGCCAGCTGCGTGCGCAGATCGAGGCCGTGGTACGCGGTTGATGTGCCGCTCGTCGTCTCGGCGTTGCAACCACGGCATGATGGCGGGAAATCTGCGTGTGTCGATGACTTGATCCCTCGCGATGGGGCTCGATGTTCCCGGGAGGGGCGCGTTGGCGCACGTATCACGGACGGAGGGGGCCGAAGCGATTCGGGATCAGACGATGCCAGTGGAAACCATCGGAGTGATCGGCGGCGGGATCGGTGGACTCGGTGCCGCCTGGATGCTGGATGCGCGCTATCGGGTGATCCTGCTCGAGCGCAACGACTATGTCGGCGGCCATACCCATACCCTGGAGGTCGAGGGGGTCGCCGGGCGCTTCCCGGTCGATACCGGGTTCATGGTGTTCAACCGCCGCAACTATCCGCTGCTGTGTGCGATGTTCGAGCAGCTCGGGGTCGAGAGCTATCCCACCAGCATGTCCTTCGCCGCCAGTCTCGATGATGGCGCGATCGAGTATGCAGGCTCCGGCCTCAACTCCCTGTTCGGCCAGCGCGCCAATCTGGTGCGTCCGGGATTCTGGCGGATGCTCGGCGAGATCCTGCGTTTCAACACCGCCGCCAAGGCCTTCATCAACTCCAATCCCGGCACCACCCTGACCCTGGGTGGGTTTCTCGAGCGCGGGCGTTACTCGCGGCGTTTCGCCGAGGACTATCTGCTGCCGATGGCCGCCGCGATCTGGTCCTGTCCGACCGCCGACATGCTCGACTTCCCCTTCCTCGCCTTCGCCCGCTTCTTCTCCAACCATGGATTGCTCGATCTGATCGACCGGCCCGAGTGGGAGACGGTGCGCGACGGCAGTCGCGCCTATGTCGCCCGTATCCTCGAACGGATGCGCGGCGAGGTGCGCACCTCGACCCCGGTGCGCCGAGTGCGGCGGGTCGAGGGCGGGGTCGAGGTCGAGACCGCCGGCGGGGAGCGGCTCGGCTTCGATGCGGTGGTGTTCGGCTGTCACGCCGATCAGGCGCTGTCGCTGATCGAGTCGCCGAGCGCGCGCGAGCGCGAACTGCTCGGCAGCTTCCGCTATCAGGCCAACAAGGTCTATCTGCATACCGATCGGACGCTGATGCCACGTCGCCGCCGGGTGTGGTCGTCGTGGAACTATCTGCGTCATCGCGGCGATCCGGCCAGCCTGCCGGTGACCATCACCTATTGGATGAACAGCCTGCAGGCGCTGCCGCCCGAGCGCGATGTCTTCGTCAGCCTCAACCCGCATCGGGCGCCGGCCCGGCAACATGTGCTCGCCGAACTCGACTACGATCACCCGCTGTTCGATGCCCGGGCGATGGAGGCGCAGCAGCGCATCGGCGAGATCCAGGGCCGCGACCGGTTGTGGTTCAGCGGCGCCTATCTCGGCTACGGTTTCCATGAGGACGGACTGCGCGCGGCGCTGGAGGTGGCCGAGGCGCTCGGCGCGCCCCCGTCCTGGGCGCCCGCGCGCACCGCCCCGGTCGGTCGCGGTGCGCGCGGCGGCGAACTGCCGCCGGTCGTATCATGACCGCGCCGGCGGCGAGACTGCTGTTCGGCGAGGTGATGCACCGGCGGCTGTTCCCGGTGCGCTACCGCTTCACTTACCGGGTGTTCAGCCTGCTGCTCGATCTCGATCGTCTCGATGAGTTGGCCGCCGGGTCACGCTGGTTCTCGCACAATCGCTTCAACCTGCTCGCCTTCCACGACCGCGATCACGGCCCGCGCGATGGCTCGCCGCTCAAGCCCTGGCTGCTGGCGCGGCTGCGCGGGCAGGGACTCGAGGTCGCGGTGGCGCGGGTCGAGTTGCAGTGCTTTCCCCGTCTGCTCGGCTATGGCTTCAACCCGTTGACCATCTGGACCTGTTTCGATCAGGAGGAACGCCCGCTGGCGGTGCTCTGCGAGGTCCACAATACCTTCGGCGAGAGCCACAGCTATCTGCTCCACGAGGGCGGGATGCCGCTGCGCTGGCCGATCCGCGCCCGCCATGCCAAGGACTTCCATGTCTCGCCCTTCATCGGCATGGCCGCCGACTATCAGTTCAGGTTCGCGCGCGACGGGCAGCAGCACAGCGTCGTCATCCGCGAGTTCCAGGAGGAACGGTTGATGTTGGCGGCCGTTCACAGCGCCCGGCTGCTGCCCTGCGACGATGCCAACCTGTTGCGCGCCGCGTTGAGCTATCCGCTGATGACCTTGAAGGTGATGCTGATGATCCACTGGCAGGCGCTGAAGATCTGGCTCCGTGGCGGGCGTTATCACGCCAAGCCCGAGCCGCCCCGCGAAGAGGTGTCCTGATGTCCGTCGAAGAGCCGTTGTCCGGGCCGCAACCGGTCGATACCAGGGGCGCCTGGCGCCTGTTCGAGCGTTTCTTCCGCGATCTGCTGTTCGGTCAGGTGCTGGTGCGCATGGGCGCCGACGGCGCCCGACTCTATCGCGGGCGCTTCTGTGGCGGGGCCGGTGAGCTGGCGATCCACCATCCCTGGCGTTTCGCCACCCGGGTGGTCGTGCGCGGCGAGATCGGCTTCGCCGAGTCCTATATCGCCGGGCACTGGTCCTCGCCCGATCTCCCGGCGCTGCTCGGGGTGCTCTACGACAATCTCGAGCACCTCGGCGGCGGTCCACAGGGGATGCGCTGGGGGCGCTGGCTCAATCGTCTCACCCATCTGCGTCGGCGCAACCATCGCCGCAACAGTCGGCGCAACATCGCCCGTCACTACGATCTCGGCAACGACTTCTATCGTCTCTGGCTCGACCACGGCATGACCTATTCCTCGGCGCTGTTCGCGCCGGAGGCGGGCGATGAGTCGTTGGAGCAGGCCCAGGCGCGCAAGTACGAGCGCCTGCTCGACGCCATCGACGCCCGTCCCGGCGAGCACCTGCTCGAGATCGGCAGCGGCTGGGGCGGTCTGGCCGAGGCCGCGGCGCAGCGCGGGCTGCGGGTGACCAGTATCACCCTGTCGCGCGCCCAGCTCGACTATGCCCGAACCCGACTGGCCGCGGCCGGGCTCGCCGACCTGGTGGAGTTCCGTCTCGCCGACTATCGCGAGGTGCGCGGCAGTTTCGATCACGCCATCTCGATCGAGATGATGGAGGCCGTCGGCGAGGCCTACTGGTCGACCTATTACGATACCCTGCGACGGCTGGTGCGCCCGGGCGGGCGGATCGCGCTGCAGGTGATCACCATCCACGAGGACGATTTCCCGCTCTATCGCCGTACCCCCGACTTCGTGCAGCTCTACATCTTCCCCGGTGGCATGTTGCCCTCGCCGCGGCGCATGACCGAGGAGGCCGCGCGCGCCGGGCTGCGTATCCGCGACACCCGCTGGTGCGGCGACGACTATGCCGAGACCCTGCGGCGCTGGCGCGCGCGTTTCCATGCCGTCGACGCCGAGGTCGCGGCGCTCGGCTACGATGCCGCCTTCCGGCGCATGTGGGACTACTATCTGGCCTATTGCGAGGCGGGGTTTCGCGCCGGTTGCGTCGATCTGGTGCAGACCCTGCTCGAGGTGCCGCGGCGGACCTGAGTCGGACGCGACGATCTGCGTTAAAGTACCCCCCATCGATCAGCCGCGGGCCACGCATCCGGGCCCGCGCCGCCGGTTCAGGGACGCCCGGCGGATGCGGTCTGACCCTGACCGACCGTCCAGGACGGACGAGACCGCATCGACCCGAATCCGAATCCTCGTGACCCAATACAGACCTTCATGAGCCAAATCGTACTGATCAACGTGGCCGGTGAGGACCGTCCCGGCATCATCGCCGCACTCACCGAGACCCTGGCCCGCTATCACATCCCGGTACTCGACATCGGCCAGTCGACCATCCACGACGCCCTGGCGCTGGGCATGCTCGTCGAGCTGCCGGCGGCCGATCGCGACAGCGGCGTCTTTCGCGACCTGCTGTTCACCGCCCACGGCATGGGGCTCGACATCCGCTTCACCCCGATCGACGGCGACAACTACGAGCGCTGGGTGCGCGAGCAGGGCCAGCCGCGTCATATCCTCACCCTGCTCGGGCGCGAGATCGGCGCCGAGCACATCGCCCGGGTCTCGGCGCTGATCGCCGAGCGCGGACTCAACGTCGATCGCATCAACCGGCTCAGCGGTCGCATCTCGCGGCGCACCGCGCCGGCGCCGCACGCGCTCGCCTCGGTGGAGTTCTCGGTGCGCGGCGCGGTCGATGATCTCACCGCACTGCACGGCGCGCTGCTCGGGCTCAGCCAGGTGATGGATGTCGACGTCGCGGTCCAGGAGGACACCGTCTTCCGCCGCACCCGGCGGCTGGTCTGCTTCGACATGGACTCGACCCTGATCCAGACCGAGGTGATCGACGAGCTGGCCGCGGCCGCCGGGGTCGGTGCCGAGGTGGCGGCGATCACCGAGGCGGCGATGCGCGGCGAGCTCGACTTCCAGGAGAGCTTCCGCCGCCGCATGGCGCTGCTCGAGGGGCTCGACGAGTCGGTGCTGGTGGGGATCGCCGAGCGGCTGCCGATCACCGAAGGCGCCGACCGGCTGATCGCCATGCTCAAGCGGCTCGGTTACAAGATCGCCATCCTCTCCGGCGGCTTCACCTATTTCGCCGAGCATCTGCAGCGACGCTTCGGCATCGACTACGTCTATGCCAACCAGCTCGAGTTCCGCGACGGCAGGCTCACCGGGGAGGTCGCCGGCGAGATCGTCGATGGCGCGCGCAAGGCCGAGCTGCTGCGCGAGCTGGCCGCGCGCGAGGGCATCCGTCTCGAACAGGTGATCGCCGTCGGCGACGGTGCCAACGACCTGCCGATGCTCTCGATCGCCGGGCTCGGCATCGCCTTCCACGCCAAGCCGATCGTCACCCGGCAGGCGCGTCACTCGATCGCCACCGTCGGGCTCGACGGCATCCTCTATCTGCTGGGGATGCGCGATCGCGACCTCGCCGCGCTCGATCGCATCTGATCCGCGCCGCGCCGGGATCGACCCCGGCGCTCATTCCATCAGCTCGACCTCGACCCCCAGCGCCTCGATGCGCTCGCGCCGCGCCGCCAGATAGCGCTGGAAGCTCGGCTGCCAGCGATAGGCGCCGGTGGCGACATAGTCGAGCGCGCCGTGCAGGTGAAAGGCGCGCAGCTCGCCCTCGGCGCGGAAGACCTCGCGCCCGGCCGCGTCGAAGAACACCAGGGTCGGGGTGTAGAGGATACCGAGCGCCTCGGCCCAATCGCGCGCGGCGCGGGCGGCACCGTCCGGGGTCTGCAGCGGGGTCTCGGCGTCGATATCGACGAGCGCCACGTCGAAGGCGCTGAGCGCGGCGCCCAGCGCCGGGCGGCGCAGCAGATCGTCGTGGAGACGGTCGCAGCCGCGACAGGTGCGTTGTTCGAACAGCACCACCAACGGGCGTGGCGAGCGGTCGCGATTGTCGGCCAGGCGCAGCGGCGGTTCGAGAAAGCCGGTCTCGTGGTGCAGCTCGCCGCTTGCCGGCGGACCGCCGCGCCTGGCGTGGAAGTCGACGAAGCGCTCGCCGAACTGCTCGCGCCGCTCGGCGACATAGGCCAGCGCGGCGGCGAGACGCGCCGGTGGCTGGTAGCCGTTGATCCGCAGCACCACGGCGCCGGCCTCGTCGAGCAACAGCAGTGTCGGGGTGAACTGGACGCCGAGGGCGGCGGCCAGCCCCTTCTCGGTGGTGGTCTGGCCGTCGAGCCCGACCACCTCGCGATCGCCCCAGATGTTGAGCGCGATGACCTCGAAGCGCTCATGTGCCAGTCGTGCGATCTCGGGATCGGCGAGGTTCACCCGCAGCAGCAGGGCGCAGTAAGGGCAGCCGTCCTGGTAGAAGTAGAGCATCAGCCGGCGGTCTGCGGCGGTGGCCTCGGCGACATCCTCGGCGAGATCGAGGAAGGACTGCTTGAACCAGGATGGGTGCTCTGGTGGGGCGCTGAGGACATCGCCGGCGGCTGTCAGCAGCAGCGCGAGCGCGAGCAGGACGAGGCGCGGGCGGATGGGCATGATGGCCTCCCCGGGCGGACCGGTCTGGGGCGCGCCGGGGGTGGCGCGGCCTGTCCGCAGTCTAGCCGATGGTCTGTGCCCCGACGCTGCGTGGGGTTGGCGGGCCGGGGAAGCGCCGCGCCTCGGGGTAGGGGAAGACGTCCTCGAGCCGGCCGCGGCGGATATGGGTCTGGCGCTCGCGCCACCAGTCCGGGTCGAGCAGCTCGGCGTGGAGTTCACGAAACAGCGCCCGGGTGCGCGGGTCGGTGAGCAGGAAGGTCTCGAACTCCTCGGGGAAGACGTCGGCCGGGGCGATGCTGTACCAGGGCTCGTCGGCCAGCTCCAGCTCGGGGTAGGGCGCCTCGGGGATCTTGCGGAAGTTGCACTCGGTGAGATAGCAGAGCTCGTCGTAGTCGTAGAACACCACCCGCCCACGCCGGGTGACGCCGAAGTTCTTGAACAGGAAGTCGCCGGGGAAGATGTCGGCGGCGGCGAGCTGGCGGATGGCGTCGCCGTACTCGGCCACCGCATGCCGCGCGTCCTCGGCGTCGGCCTCCTGCAGATAGAGGTTGAGCGGAGCCATGCGCCGCTCGATATAGAGGTGCTTGATGATCAGGTGCTCGCCGTCGTGCTCGAGGCTGCCTGCGCACTCCTCCTCGAGCAGCGCGCGCAGCGCCGGGGAGAAGCGCGCGGCGGGGAAGGCGACGTGCGAGTACTCCCAGGAGTCGGCCATGCGCCCGACGCGGTCGTGGAGCTTGACCAGCTGGTACTTCTCCTTCACCGCCTCGCGGCTCATCTCCTTCTGCGGCGGGAAGCGGTCCTTGATCACCTTGAACACGAAGGGGAAAGAGGGCAGGGTGAAGACGCACATCACCATGCCGCGGATCCCCGGGGCGATGACGAACTCGTCGGCGGAGTGACGCAGGTGTTTGAGGAAGTCGCGATAGAACTCGGCCTTGCCGAACTTCTGCAGCCCGATCGCGGTATAGAGCTCGGCCTTGCCCTTGCGCGGCAGCAGCGGGCGGAGGAACTCGACGACCGCCGCCGGCACCTCGGTGTCGACCATGAAATAGGCGCGCGAGAAGCTGAAGATGTCCGACAGCTCGTCCTCGCCGACCAGCAGGGTGTCGACATAGAGCCCGCGCTGCTCGTCGTTGAGGACGGGGATGGCAAAGGGGATCTGGTCGGCGCCGTTGATCGCCTTGCCGATGAGATAGGCGGCCTTGTTGCGGAAGAAGGGGCTGCGCAGCACCGCGAGCTGGAAGTTCTGCTGCCGGGTCTGTGCTGCGGGCAGGCGCTCGCGCAGCGCGCGCAGCAGACAGCGCAGGTCGTGGCGCGGGGCGCGGAAGGGTCGCTCGAAGCCGGCGTCGGTGAGGATGCGGGCGAGCACCCGGGCGAAGCCGTCGCGGGTGGGGTAGTAGGGGCGGTAGATCGGCACCTCGGCCTCGAGGTGCTCGGTCGAGATCATCGGCCAGACGAAGATATAGCGGTTGTCGTAGTAGCGCCGATCGAACAGGCGACAGAACACCGAGTTGTAGAAGGTCTCGGCCAGCTCGGGTTGGCGGTGCAGCGGCAGCAGCCGTAGATACTCGACCTTGACCCGCTGCCACAACGCGTCGCTCGGGTCACGCAGATGGAACTCGCGGCGCAGCAGCGCCACGGTCTCGCCGACCCGGGTGTCGTAGTAGCTGATGCGCGCGCGGGCGGCGGCCTGGACGGCCGGCCAGTCGGCGCGCTCGAAGCGCGCCCGGGCCTCGCCGGTACAGGCGCGGAACAGTCGGTAATGACGCTCGAAACCATCGAGGATGGCCTCGGCGATCAGCTTCGCCTCGGTCCAGGCCATGATGCGTCCTCAGCCGTCGGTGAGCGACCGCTCGGCGATCACCACGCCGTCCTCGTCGCAATAGATCTGATCGCCCGGGTTGACGCGCGCCCCGGCGATGTTGATCGGGATGTCGCGCTGGCCCTCGCCGCGACGATGGCTCTTGCGCGGGGTGCTGGCCAGCGCCTTGATGCCGATCGCCATGGCTGCCAGCTCGACCCGGTCGCGCACGCAGCCGTGGATCACCACCCCGGCCCAGCCCTGCTCGACGGCACGCGCGGCGATCAGGTCGCCGAGCATGGCGCAGCGCAGCGAGCCGCCGGCATCGACCACCAGCACCCGACCCTCGCCGGGTTCGGCCAGGGTCGACTTGACCAGCGAGTTGTCCTCGAAGCACTTGACGGTGACCGCCTCGCCACTGAAGCGCGAGCGGCCGCCGAAGTCCTGGAACACCGGGTCGCAGACCTGCAGGGCGTCGCCCTCCTGGTCGTAGAGATCGGCGGTCTTGAAGTCCATGCGCGGGGTCTCCTGGTACGGCTGGGGCGGTGCGGGGCGGGCGCCGGGGCGTGATGGCCCCGGCGCGGGGGAGGGCGTTGTTAGAACTGCTCCTCCTCGGTCGAGCCGGTCAGTGCGGTGACCGAGGAGACGCCGCCCTGGATGGTGGTGGTGACGTCGTCGAAGTAGCCGGCGCCGACCTCCTGCTGGTGCGAGACGAAGGTGTAGCCCTTGTCGCGCGCGGCGAACTCCGGCTCCTGCACCTTCTCGACATAGTGGCGCATGCCCTCGCCACGGGCGTAGTCGTAGGCGAGGTCGAACATGTTGAACCACATGTTGTGGATGCCCGCCAGGGTGATGAACTGGTACTTGTAGCCCATCGCCGCCAGCTCGTCCTGGAACTTGGCGATGGTGGCATCGTCGAGGTTCTTCTTCCAGTTGAACGAGGGCGAGCAGTTGTAGGCGAGCAGCTTGTTGGGGTTCTTCTCGAGCACCGCCTGGGCGAACTCGCGGGCGAAGCCGAGGTCCGGGGTGCCGGTCTCGCACCACACCAGATCGGCATAGGGGGCGTAGGCCAGGCCGCGGCTGATCGCCTGCTCGAGTCCGTTCTTGACCCGGTAGAAGCCCTCGTTGGTGCGCTCGCCGGTGACGAAGGGACGATCGTTGTCGTCGACGTCGCTGGTGAGCAGGTTGGCCGCCTCGGCATCGGTACGCGCCAGCAGCAGCGTGGGCACGCCCATGACGTCGGCGGCGAGTCGCGCGGCGACGAGCTTCTGCACCGCCTCGCTGGTCGGCACCAGCACCTTGCCGCCCATGTGGCCGCACTTCTTCACCGCGGCGAGCTGGTCCTCGAAGTGCACCCCGGAGGCGCCGGCGGCGATCATGTTCTTCATCAGCTCGAAGGCGTTGAGCACGCCGCCGAAGCCGGCCTCGGCATCGGCCACGATCGGCAGGAAGTAGTCGACGTGGGCCGGATCGCCGGGTTCGATCTCCTTGGCCCACTGGATCTCGTCGGCACGCTTGAAGGCGTTGTTGATGCGACGCACCATGGTGGGGACCGAGTCATAGGCATAGAGCGACTGGTCGGGGTACATGGTTTCGGAGGTGTTGCCGTCGGCGGCGACCTGCCAGCCGGAGAGATAGATCGCCTCGATCCCGGCCTTGGCCTGCTGCATCGCCTGACCGGCGGTGATCGCGCCCATGCAGTTGACGTAACCCTTCTTGGCGTCGCCGTGGATCAGCCCCCAGAGTCGTTCGGCGCCGCGTCGGGCATAGGTGTGCTCGGGTTGCACCGAACCGCGCAGTCTCACGACGTCGGCCGCCGAGTAGGCGCGGGTGACATCGGTCCAGCGGGGGTTCTCTGCCCAATCCTGTTCCAGGGCCTTGATCTGGTCTTGGCGGGTCATCGGCATGGGGTACTCCTTCTTGATCGTGTCGGTTCGCGCGATCTGTGTCGTCTTCCAGGCCCCGTGGCATCCGTTCACGGTAGCCCGTGGAAGCGAATCGGCGGATGATTGACCGTCTTAGTAGGTCTTGGAGGGATGAAACTACCCCGGGTTCCAATCATTTGGCGAGTCAATTATCCTAATTCTGTCCATTAGTTTTGATAATTATCAATGAGAAGACATCCTCTGATTTTCCCCTCGCGTCCGACCGGGCGTGCCCTGCTCGGTCTCCAGCTTGCCGGGGTGGCGGCATGACGGCGAGCCCCGAAGAGATTCGCGCGCAGGGCATGGCGGAGGGGCTGGCGCGCGAGTCGCTCGCCGCCGATCCCTTCTCCCAGTTCGAGCAGTGGTACCAGGTGGCGGTCGGCAGCGGCATCCCCGAGCCCAACGCGATGACCGTCTCCACCGTCGATGCCGAGGGACAACCCTCCTCGCGCACCGTGTTGATGAAGCTCTACGACGAGCGTGGATTCGTCTTCTTCACCAACTACGCCAGTCGCAAGTCGCACCAGATCGAGACCAATCCGCGGGTCTATCTGCTGTTCCCCTGGGTGGCGCTGGCGCGTCAGGTGGGGATCTCGGGGCGTGCCGAGCGGATCTCGGCGGCCGAGTCCTTCCGCTATTTCACCTCGCGGGCGCGCGGTAGCCAGATCGGCGCCTGGGCCTCGCCGCAGAGCCAGGTGATCCGCTCGCGGGCGATGCTCGAGGCCAAGGTCGAGGAGATGCGCCAGCGTTTTCGCGACGGCAAGATCCCGCTGCCCGAGTTTTGGGGCGGCTACCGCGTCGTCCCCGACAGCATCGAGTTCTGGCAGGGCCGTGACTGCCGCCTCCACGACCGCTTCCTCTACCGCCGTGCGGCCTCGGGCTGGGACATCGAGCGGCTGGCGCCCTAGGGGGGGGGCTCAGCCGCCAGCCATCAGCTTTCAGCCGCCAGTGGGGAAAGAGCAGACTCATGACTGGAGGCTGGACGCTGGCGGCTCTCCCCCCTTGCTTCGCCGCCTTTGCGTCTTTGCGGTTCAATCCCCTGGCGGCTGGCGGCTGGCGGCTGGCGGCTGGCGGCTGGCGGCTGGCGGCTGGCGGCTGGCGGCTGGCGGCTGAAAGCTGAATAATGCCGGTTCGTTCTTGCAACCCGACCGAGCGGCCGGCGCCGGCCCGAGACCCAGTATCCATGTCCGAACACGCCAAGACTCATCGTATCGGCCCGATTCATCTTGCCCCCGAGATCAGCCTGCGCCACGGCTGGACCTTCATGGTCGTGGCCTTCTTCTCGATCGGGCTCATGGTCTTCGTCTCCATTGGCCAGACCTATATCCTCAACGAGCATCTCGGCATCCCCGAGTCGAGCCAGGGCCGCATCAGCGGCAACCTGGTGTTCCTCACCGAGATCGTCACCCTGTTGCTGTTCCTGCCCGCCGGGGTGCTGATGGACCGCCTCGGGCGGCGTACCGTCTATGGTGTCGGCTTCCTGCTGCTGGCGCTGACCTATGTGCTCTATCCGCTTGCCACCTCGGTGGAGATGCTCTACGGCTTTCGGGTGATCTACGCCCTCGGCGTGGTGGCGGTCGCCGGGGCGCTGTCGACGGTGCTCGCCGACTATCCCGCCGAGCGTTCGCGCGGCAAGCTGGTGGCGTTGGTCGGGGTGCTCAGCGGGCTCGGCGTGGTGATCGTCGGTCAGGGACTGGGGGCGCTGCCCAAGGTCTTCACCAATGCCGGTTTCGACGGCGTCGAGGCCGGTCGCCTGACCCATTTCATCATCGCCGGGCTGTCGGTGGCGGTCGCCGTGTTGGTCTTCTGGGGGTTGAAACCCGGGGTGCCGGCGCGTCATGACGAGCGTCCGAACGTGCGTACCCTGTTCGCCAGCGGTTTTGCCCAGGCGCGCAATCCGCGCATCCTGCTCGCCTATGCCTCGGCCTTCATCGCGCGTGGCGATCAGTCGGTCAACGCGACCTTCATCATCCTGTGGGGCACGCTGGCCGGCAAGGCGGCGGGGATGGAGACGCCGGAGGCGGTACTCGCCGGGACGGTGATCTTTGTCATCACCCAGCTCTCGGCGCTGGTCTGGGCGCCGTTGCTCGGCCCGCTGCTCGATCGCATCGACCGGGTCTCGGCGATGGCCGTATGCATGGGGCTGGCCGCGCTCGGCAACCTGGCGCCCTTGCTGCTCGAAGACCCGCTGGCGCGGATCGGCATCGTCTTCTTCATCCTGCTCGGGATCGGTCAGATCAGCGTCTTTCTCGCCGGACAGTCGCTGATCGGTCAGGAGGCGCCGACGGCGCAACGCGGCTCGGTGCTCGGCGCCTTCAACGTCACCGGCGCGATCGGCATCCTGCTGATCACCCTGGTCGGCGGTTATCTCTTCGACCATGTCGATCCGCGCGCGCCCTTCGCGGTGGTCGGCACGATCAACCTGTTGCTGCTGTTCGCCAGTCTCTATGTGCGCTGGCGTCATCCTCAGGTGGGTGCGGTCGGGCGCTGATGGGCGGGGTCGGCCGGGGCGCGCGCCTCGGTCGATCAGCCGTGCCCGGCCCGGTGCTGATGCAGGTAGGGCAGGGATGGAGAGATTGCAGGCACAAAAAAACCGGCGCGAGGCCGGTTTTCTTGATCTAGCGGAGATTGGTCGGGGTGACTGGATTCGAACCAGCGACTTCTGCCTCCCGAAGACAGCGCTCTACCAAGCTGAGCTACACCCCGATATCGGGAATTCTTAATACGACCGGCTGACGGCGAAGTCTGCCAGCGTTGCCATGGCATCACGTGCGGGACTCGGATCGAGGATCTCGAGTGCCTCACGGGCCTTTTGGGCGTGCCGTTTAGCAAGATCGCCAGTATAGGCGATTGCGTCGGTGGATGCAATAGCCTCGATCACGGCGTCGATCCGCTCGCGACCACCGTGCTCGATGCAGTCGCGCAGCATCGCGCGCTGCTCGGCGGTGCCGACGGCCATGGCGCGGATCAGCGGCAGGGTGGGCTTGCCCTCGTCGAGGTCGTCGCCGACGTTCTTGTCGAGGCTCTCGTTGTTGGTGCTGTAGTCGAGCGCGTCGTCGATCAGCTGGAAGGCGATGCCGAGATTGAGCCCATAGCTGGCGAGCGCGGCCTCGACCTCCGGGGTGGTCTCGGCAAGGATCGCGCCGAGGCGGGTGCCGGCGGCGAACAGGGTCGCGGTTTTGCGCTCGATGACCTCCATGTAGCGCGCCTCGTCGGTATCGGCGTCGCGCGCGTTGAGCAGCTGCAGCACCTCGCCCGCGGCGATGCGGTTGGTGGCGTGCGCGAGCACCTCCATCACCCGCATGCTGCCGACGTCGACCATCATCTCGAAGGCGCGCGAGTAGAGGAAGTCGCCGACCAGCACGCTCGCCTCGTTGCCCCAGACGGCGTTGGCCGTCTCGCGGTTGCGACGCATCTCGGAGTTGTCGATGACATCGTCGTGGAGCAGGGTCGAGGTATGGATGAACTCCACGATCGCGGCCAGATCGATGTGACGCTCGCCGCTGTAGCCGCAGGCGCGGGCCGCGAGCAGCACGGAGAGCGGACGCAGTCGCTTGCCGCCGCTGTTGACGATGTAGTGACCGATCTGGTTGATCAGTACGACATCGGACTCGAGCCGACGCAGGATCAGGGCGTCCACCGCCTTCGAGTCGTCGGCGACGGGGTGTCGAATCGTGGAGAGGTCCATTCGTATGCGGGGTCTATCGATAGTGACGGCGGATGCTAGGTGCGAGGCACCGAGCTGTCAAGGAGGTCGCGGAACGCGATACGTGCGTCCTCCCACGGCAACGGAAACGGGTGTACTGGCAGGTCCGGGGTGTCTCGGATCCTGCGGCCCTGAGGACGCCGCCTGGTGTTGCCGGGCCCTGGGCGACCGCCTCCCGTTCAAGGACCAGGAGTCAGCCGTTTCTCCGTCCAATCTGCCAACTGCGCCCTGGCGCGTCAAGTCTCGACCGGGCGGCGATGGTGCGCCGTCACATTCGGAGAGGCATCGACGTTGACGCACGTCATGGCTTCGCGGTAGGATTCCGCTTCTTTGTTCCGGCGCGGAGCTGCGAGCTGCGTCGGCTGTTTCCGAATTATTCTGGGGATCTGCTGATCATGTACGCGGTCATTCAAACCGGTGGAAAACAATACCGGGTTTCGGAAGGCGACACACTCAAGGTCGAGAAGCTCGCCGCCGAGGAAGGTTCCAACGTCGACTTCGAGGTGCTGATGGTCGCCGACGGCGAGACCATCAAGGTCGGCAAGCCCTTCGTCGAAGGCAGCAAGGTGAGCGCCGTGGTCGAGTCGCACGGTCGTGGCGACAAGGTCTCGATCATCAAGTTCCGTCGTCGCAAGCACCACATGAAGCGTCAGGGCCACCGCCAGTGGTTCACGTCGCTCAAGATCACTGGCATCAACGCCGGCTGAGGAGAGATTACCGATGGCACACAAGAAAGCAGGCGGTAGTTCGCGTAACGGCCGCGATTCAGAGTCCAAGCGCCTTGGCGTCAAGGTCTTCGGTGGTCAGCGTGTCAGCGCCGGCGCCATCATCGTGCGTCAGCGCGGTACCCAGTTCCACGACGGTGTGAACGTTGGCTGTGGTCGCGACCACACCCTCTACGCCCTGACCGACGGTGTCGTGAAGTTCGTCACCAAGGGTCCGCAGAAGCGTAAGTTCGTCACCGTGGAAGGCGCCTGATCCGCGAGCGGGTCCAGCCCTGGCCCCGCGCCTTCCGTGGAGACCGCGCAGCCTCGTCCGGGTGACGAGGCTTTTTCGTTTCTGCCGCACCGTCAGGGTGTGCGCCCGCGACCCCTGCATCGGCAATCGCACAACGGATCGATCGCATGAAATTCGTCGACGAGGCATACATCCGGGTCGAAGCCGGTGACGGCGGCAGCGGCTGCGTCAGCTTCCGCCGTGAGAAATACATCCCCAAAGGCGGCCCCAATGGCGGCGACGGCGGGGACGGCGGCAGTGTCTATCTGCTCGCCGACAACAATCTCAATACCCTGGTCGATCTGCGCGATCAGCGCATCCAGCGCGCCGAGCGCGGCCAGAACGGCATGGGCCGCGACATGACCGGACGCAGCGGTCAGGACCTGGTGATCCGGGTCCCGGTCGGCACCCGGGTGATCGAACGCGACACCGGTGAGCTGATCGGCGAGCTGATGGCCTCGGGCGAGCGCCTGCTGGTCGCCCAGGGCGGCTTCCACGGCATCGGCAACGCCCGCTTCAAGTCCAGCACCAATCGCACCCCGCGTCAGTCCACCCCGGGTACCCCGGGCGAGCGTCGCGATCTCCATCTCGAGCTGCTGCTGCTCGCCGACGTCGGCCTGGTCGGCTTCCCCAACGCCGGCAAGTCGTCGCTGGTGCGCCAGGTCTCGAGCGCGCGTCCGCGCGTCGCCGACTACCCCTTCACCACCCTGCATCCGAACCTCGGGGTGGTGCGTCTCGGGCGCGAGCGCAGCTTCGTCATCGCCGACATCCCCGGGCTGATCGAGGGCGCGGCCGAGGGCGCCGGACTCGGCACCCGCTTCCTCAAGCATCTGTCGCGCACCCGGTTGCTGCTGCACCTGGTCGATGTCGCGCCGCTCGGCGATCACACCGACCCCTACGACGAGATCCGCAAGGTCGAGGCCGAGATGCGCGCCTTCGGACGCGAGCTGATCGACAAGGAGCGTTGGCTGGTGTTCAACAAGGTCGATCTACTCGACGAGGAGACCTTCGCCGCCCGTCGCGAGGCCCTGCTCGAGCGGCTCGACTGGCAGGGGCCGGTCTATGCCATCTGCGCGCTCAGCGGCAAGGGCACGGAGCCGCTGATGCAGGATCTCATGAACCACCTGGAGCGGTTGCGTGCGGCCGAGACCGTCGTCGAGCCCGAGGACGGGACCAGCGAGGACGATGCCGCCGAAGACGATTGGCATCCGCTGGGCTGATCGACCATGATCTCGCGCGAGGAACTCCCCGGGACCCGCCGCTGGGTGGTCAAGATCGGCAGTACCCTGCTGACCCGTGACGGTCGCGGCGTCGGACGCGACCTGCTCGAACCCTGGGTGGCGCAGATGGCCGCCCGTCATGGTGCCGGTGCCGAGGTCGTGTTGGTCTCCTCGGGAGCGGTCGCCGAGGGCATGGCGCGGATGGGGTGGCGCGAGCGCCCCGGTGCGCTGCACGAGTTGCAGGCGGCCGCCGCGATCGGCCAGATGGGGCTGGTGCGCGCCTACGAGGACTGCTTTCGCGATCATGGCCGGCACACCGCCCAGGTGCTGCTCACCCGTGACGACCTCTCCAACCGGGTGCGCTATCTCAACGCCCGCAGTACCCTGCGCACCCTGATCCGTCACGGTGTGGTGCCGGTGATCAACGAGAACGACACCGTCGCCAACGACGAGCTGCGTTTCGGTGACAACGACACCCTCGCCGCGCTGGTCGCCAACCTGATCGAGGCCGATCTGTTGGTGCTGCTCACCGACCAGGACGGCATCTTCGACCAGGATCCGCGCAACAATCCCGAGGCGCGCCTGATCACCGAGACCTGGGTCGACGACCCCATGCTCGATCAGGTCGCCGGCGGCAGTGGCTCGGGCCTGGGCACCGGTGGCATGGTCACCAAGGTCCGCGCGGCGCGGCTCGCCGCCCGTTCCGGCACCCCGACGGTGATCGCCCCCGGTCGCGGCGAGCGGGTGTTGGAGCGGATCGGTGCGGGTGAGTCGATCGGCACCCTGCTGATCCCCTTCCAGGGGCCGCAGGCGGCGCGCAAGCAGTGGATCGCCGGTCAACTGCAGGTGCGTGGTCGGCTGGTGCTCGACGCCGGTGCGGTGCGGGCGCTGCGCGAGCAGGGTACCAGCCTGCTGGCCGTCGGGGTGCGGGCGGTCCACGGCGCCTTCGAGCGCGGTGAGGTGGTCGCCTGTGTCGATGAGCAGGGCAGGGAGGTCGCGCGCGGCCTGGTCAACTACGACGCCGAGGCGACGCGCCGCATCCAGGGGCGCTCATCGCATCGCTTCGCCGAGATCCTCGGCTATGTCGACGACGACGAGCTGATCCACCGCGACAACTTGGTATTGCTCTGAAGGCCGGTTGTTCGGCGGTGCGCAGGCCGGACATCAAAATGGGGGGTGACAAGACCCCGGCAAGTCTTTATACTGCGCGTTCTCTGGCTGAGTGGCAGAGTGGTTATGCAGCGGCCTGCAAAGCCGTGTACCTCGGTTCGATTCCGGGCTCAGCCTCCATTCCTTTCCCGTAGTCCCCGTCGAGATCAAGCTAGGACAGTCCACTGTCCCGCACCCGCCCGGGTGGCGAAACTGGTAGACGCAGGGGACTTAAAATCCCTCGACCTCGGTCATGCGGGTTCGAGTCCCGCCCCGGGCACCATCCGCCTCTATCTCTCTGTCGACCCAACCCCCTGGTACGTCCGTGCGTGGCGGATCCAGCCGTTGCCCCTGTCGTTGCGACCGCGACCCGCTTCGGACCGTCTCGTCCATGAATCGGGACGAGACGGTTGGCATGGCGTTTCAGCCGCGTGCGGTGCGTCCGCGCTTGGCCATGACGGCCCCACGCATGGCGATCAGCACGAAGAGGTTGGCGACGAAGGCGGCCAGGGCGGCGGCGATGATCATGGTCATCGGCTTGTCCTGAGCGTTCTCGATGCCGAAGGCATCACCCACCGAGGTGAGGACGGCGCTGTTGGCCGGGTCGGCCAGCAGGTAAGCGCAGCAGGCGATGAAGGCGCCGAAGAACAGCATCTTGGTGTCGAGATAGAGTCCGGCGATCAGCGCGGCGAGGCCGAGCAGATAGAGCTGCACCAGGTTGTACTGCTCGGCGCTGAGCGCGTCGCGGATGCCGTGGTCGTAGAACAGCCACAGCAGGCCGCCGAGCGCGCCCCAGTGCAGCAGCTGTTTGATCAGGTAGAAGAAGCGCGAGCGGTCGAAGGCGTAGGCCTGACTCCATCCCGAGAGGATCGAGATGAAGGCGACCACCGGGATGAAGAACTCCCAGTACTGGGTGGTGGCGGCGAAGTCCTCGCGGGCGAAGAACACCAGGACCACCGCGGCGATGTAGAGGAAGACCGATGGCAGGATGGCGACCATCAGTGGGGACTGGGACTGCTTGGACTTGACCTCGGACGAGGCTGCTGACTTTGACACGACTGACCCTCCTTGCGAGTACGGGTACTGTGTGGTGAGTGGCCGATGGCCGGATCGATAACGCCCCTCAAGCCATCGATTGCGTCAAGCGTCCTGGATCTTAACCCTTACCGAAACTAAGTTTAAGGGGTTGTGACATCCGCGCGCGCATTCGGGCATCCGCGACCCTCGTCATCGTCCGCGTCGTCTTTACCGGTTTCCCCGCAACGGCTACAGTCCCCAGGATCGACCGATCTGCAAGGCGGGAGGCGCTGATGCTGGGCTCGATCCGATTGCCGCACGCGATCGCGCTGCTGCTCCCCTGGTTGTTGGTGAGCAGTGGTGTCGTCGCTCAGGGGCTGGTGCACAGTCCCGGCGTGGATTATTTCGGTGCCGACCTGCGCACCCTGGAGTCGGTCCCGCTCGATGGTTGCGAGCGCGCCTGCGCCGACGATCCCGACTGTCTCGCCTTCACCTACGACCAGCGCTCCGGCTGGTGCTTCCTCAAATCCGCTCCCGGCGAGGCGCGCGCTGCGCCGGGGGCGCGCTCGGGCTATCGTCCGGAGCTGCTCTGGGACGACCCCGGGGCCCTGCCCGAGACGCTCGCCTTCATCCCCCCCGATGCCCGTGCCCTCGCTCGCGAGCAGGCGCGCGCCCTGGCGCTCGAAGCGCCCCCCGGCCAGGGACTGGCGACGTTGGCGCGGGCGGCACCGGGCGAGACCTCGGCGCAGCGTCGGGCGCGACTGCGCGCGCTGTTGCGGCTGGCCCCGGCGGATGCGGCGGCGTGGCGCGCCTTGGCCGAGACCGCGCTGGTCGCGGCCGCGAACGACTGGCGCGCGCGCGACGAGGCGCTTGCCGCCGCGCTCGCCGCCGCGCGCCTGGCCCCGGAGGACGGTGCCACGCTCGCCCTGCTCGGGCGCGCCTTCGCCGCGCGCGAGTCGTGGCCCGAGGCGATCCGCGCCACCCGCGCCGCGCTCGCCCTGCACGAGGATGCGACGCTGCGCGCCGAATACGCCCGCCTGCTCGCCGAACACGGCTTCCGGGTGCTCGATCACGCCATCGACGCCGATGCCGCCGCCCCCAGGGTCTGTGTCCGCTTCAGCGAACCGCTCGCCCGCGACCGTGCCGAGATCGACGACTTCGTGCGCGTCGAGGGCGACCCCGACCTCGCCCTCCAACCCGAGCGCGACCAGCTCTGTCTCGATGGCGTACGTCATGGCCAGGGCTATCGGGTGCGGCTGCGCGCCGGGTTGCCGAGTGCCACCGGTGAGGTACTGGCCAGGGACGTCGAGCTCGACCTCTATGTCCGCGATCGCGCCCCGCTCGCCCGCTTCCAGTCGCGCGCCTATGTCCTGCCGCGCGGCAGCGGCGCGCGTCTGCCGGTGGTCTCGGTCAACAGCGCGCGTCTGGCGCTCGAGCTCTACCGGGTCGACGACCGCGCGCTCACCCAGGTGCGCGCCGAGGGCCTGTTCGAGCGCCAGCTCGATCGCTGGTCGCGCGAGCGCATCGCCGAGCGTCTGGGCTCGGCGCTGTGGTCGGGCAGCGTCGCGGTCGATGCCCGTCGCAACCAGGAGGTGAGCACCGGCATCCCGCTCGACGCCCTGGTCGAGCGCTTCGAGCCGGGGGTCTATCTGCTTACCGCACGCCCGCAGGAGCTGTCCGCCGAGCGTGACGAGTCGCTGGCGAGCCAGTGGTTCGTGGTCTCCGACCTGGGGTTGAGCGCGCTCACCGGCGCCGATGGGCTGCACGTCCTGGTGCGCGCCCTGGGCACCGCCGAGCCGCGCGCCGGGGTGCGGCTGCGGTTGCTCGCGGTCAACGACCGGGTGCTCGGCGAGACCCGCAGCGACGCCGCGGGCTATGCCCGCTTCGCCCCCGGGCTGCTGCGCGGTCGCGGCGGCGATGCCCCGGCGCTGCTGGTGGCCGAGGCCGAGGAGGCGGCCGGCGATTACGCCTTCCTCGATCTCGCCCGCGCCCCCTTCGACCTGCGCGATCGCGGTGTCGCCGGGCGCCCGCCCGCCGCCGCGCTCGATGTCTTCCTGAGCAGCGAACGCGGCGCCTATCGTCCGGGCGAGTCGGTGGTGCTCACCGCGCTGGTGCGCGACCGGCTCGCCGCCGCCGTCACCGGGCTGACCACCACCCTGGTGGTGGAGCGTCCCGACGGTCATGTCGCCCGGCGTCAGCGGCTCGACGACCAGGGCGGCGGCGCCTACCGCGCTCAGGTCGCGCTCGCCGACACCGCCATGCACGGCACCTGGCGCGCCCGTCTCCACGCCGACCCCGAGGGCCCGGCGCTGGCCGAGGTGGCCTTCCTGGTCGAGGACTTCGTCCCCGAGCGCGTCGATCTCGTCGCCGAGCTGCCGCCCGGTCCGCTCGACCCCGCCGCGCTGCCCGATCTCGGGCTGGAGGCGCGCTATCGCTACGGTGCCCCGGGCGCGGGCCTGCAGCTCGACGGTGAGCTGCGGGTGGTCGCCCGCGATCAGCTCGAGGCCGCGCCCGGGTTCCGCTTCGGTCTCACCGACGAGGACTTCACCCCGCTCGGCGCGGCGCTGCCGACGCGTCGCGCCGATGCCGCCGGCCGGGCGCGGATGCCGTTGGTGCTCCCCGAACTCGACCCCTCCACCAGACCGCTGGCGCTGACGCTGCAGGTGCGCGCGAGCGAGGACGGCGCGCGCCCGGTCGAGCGCCGGTTGACCCGCGCGCTGCGCGATCCGGCGCCCAGGCTCGGCGCGCGCGCACTCTTCGACGATCGGGTCGAGAGCGGCGCCAGTGCCGCCTTCGAGCTGATCGCGCTCGATCCGAGCGGCGAGCGCATCGCCGTCGAGCACGCGCGCTGGACCCTGGCGCGGCTCGAGACCCGCTTCCAGTGGTATCGCCTCGACGATCGCTGGCGCTACGAACCGATCGTCACCAGCCGGCGGGTGGCCAGCGGTGAGCTGGCGCTCGACGCCGAGACGCCGGCGCGGCTCGAGACCGCGGTCGACTGGGGCAGCTATCGACTGACCGTCGAGGATGGTGCCGGTCGGGCGCTGCCGGTCGCGCTCGACTTCGATGCCGGCTGGACCACCGCCCCCGGGCGCGAGGACACCCCGGACCTGCTCGGCGTCACCCTCGATCGTCCCGGCTATGCCGTCGGTGAGCGGGCACGGGTGCGGCTCGAGCCGCGCTTCGCCGGCACCGCGACGGTGCTGGTGGTCGGTGAGCGGTTGCTCGCGCGCCGGCAGGTCGAGGTGCCCGCCGAGGGGCTGACCCTGGAGTTGCCGGTCGAGACCGACTGGGGCGCCGGGGCCTATGTCTGCGTGCTGTTGCACCGCCCGCTCGATACCGCCGCCGGGCGCATGCCGGGGCGCGCCATCGGGTTGCGCTGGGCGGCGGTCGATCCCGGTGCGCGCCGCCTCGGCGTCGCCATCGAGGCCCCGGCGCTGGCGCGTCCGCGCGCGCCGCTGGAGGTGACGCTGCAGGTCGCGGGCGCGACCCCGGAGGAGCCGGTCCACGTCACCCTGGCGGCGGTCGACACCGGCATCCTCGCGCTCACCGACCACCCGACCCCGGCCCCCAACGACTGGTACTTCGGGCAGCGCCGTCTCGGCACCGAGATCCGCGATCTCTACGGTCGGTTGATCGACCCGTTCGGCGCCACCCCGGGCGTGGTGCGCAGCGGCGGCGACGGCGGCATCCTCGAGCGCCGTGCGCCGCCGCCGACCGAGCCGCTGCTGGCGCTGCAATCGGCGATCCTCGAGGTCGACGCCGAGGGGCGCGCGCGGGTGCGGCTTGCGCTGCCGCAGTTCGAGGGGCGGGTGCGCCTGGCGGCGATGGCCTGGTCGGCCGATGGGGTCGGGCACGCCGCGCGCGAGCTGCTGGTGCGCGATCCGGTGAGCGTGCGCGCCAGCCTGCCGGCGCTGCTCGCCCCGGGCGATCGCAGCCGTCTCGGGCTGGAACTGACCGCCTTCGAGGGGGTGAGCGGTCCGGCCCGGGTCGAGGTCACCGCGGCCGGACCGTTGCAGGTCCCGGTCGAGGCACGGGGCCATGACGTGATGCTCGCGCCCGGTGCGCCGGTGGCGCTCGACCTGCCGTTGAGTGCCACGGCGACGGGCGAGGGGGCGCTGCGGGTGCGGCTGGTGCCGCCCGTGGGTGCGCCGATCGAGCGTCGCTTCGCCCTCGAGGTGCGCGATCAGCGCGCCGCGACGCTCAGCCGTCGCTGGCACCGTCTCGCCCCGGGCGAGCGCTGGCGGCCCGCCGCCGACGCACTCGCCGGGCTGGCGCCGGCGGGCGCGAGCCTGGTGCTCGCCGATGCCGCGATGACCGGCATCGATGTCGCCGGGCCGCTGCTTGCACTCGATCGCTATCCCTATCGCTGTACCGAGCAGCGGGTCAGCCGCGCCCTGCCGCTGCTCGCGCTCGCCGAGCGGGCGCGCGCGCTGGAGGCGCCGCGCGAGGTCGCGGCGCGACTGACCGAGACCCTCGCCGAGGTGCTCGCCAGCCAGCGCGCCGACGGCGGCTTCGGGCGTTGGGGGCAGGACGGCGGCTCGGCCTGGCTCGACGCCTATGTCAGCGACTTCCTGGTTCGCGCCGACGCGCACGGGCTGGCGGTGCCGGCGCAGGCATTGGCGCTGGCGCTCGACAACCTCGCCAACCAGGTCGCCTATGCCCCGGAGTTCAGCCACGGCGGCGAGTCCCTGGCCTATGCGCTGGCGGTGCTGGCGCGGGCCGGTCGCGCCGATCTCGGCGATCTGCGCTATTACCTCGACGCACGGCTCGAGCACTTCGCCACGCCGCTGGCGCGCGCCCAGCTCGGCGCCGCACTCGCCCGCTATGGCGAGCAGGAGCGCGCCGCGCGCGCCTTCGCCAGCGCGGTGGCGATGACGCCGCCCGGTGACGCGGACGGCTGGCGCGAGGACTACGGCTCCTGGCTGCGCGATCGCGCCGGGGTGATCGTGCTCGCCGCCGAGTCCGGGGTGGCGCTGGAGGCGCCGGCGCAACTGCTCGCCGGGCTCGATCTCGAGGGCGCGCTCAGTACCCAGGAACTCGCCTGGCTGGCGCGTGCCGCCGGGGTGCTCTCGCGCGGTGATGACGAGGGCGTGTTGCCGTTGCGCCTCGACCCGGCCGCGCTCGCCGCCGCGCCCTGGATCGAGAATCCGGGCGAGGGTCCGCTGACCCTGGTCGAGACCCGGATCGGGGTGCCCGAGGGCGCAGTCGTCGCCGGTGGCGTCGGCTATCGCATCAGTCGCAGCTATCACGACCTCGACGGTCGAGCGCTCGATCCCGCCGCGCTGGTGCAGGGTCAGCAGCTGGTGGTGGTGCTCGATGTCGAGTCGAGCCGGGCGCGGCGCGGACGCTTGCTGGTGGTCGACCCGCTGCCCGGCGGGCTGGCGATCGCCAACCCGCGGCTGCTCGGCGGTGATGCACCCGCCGGGTTCGACTGGCTGGGCGAGACGGTGGAGTGGCCGTTGCACCAGTCCTTCGGGCGCGATGCCCTGGTGGTCGCGCTCGAACGTGACGAGGCGGCGCCACGGCGCTTTCGTCTCGCCTATCGCGCCCGCGCGGTGGCGCCCGGGGTGTTCGCCCTGGCCCCGGCGCGGATCGAGGACATGTACCGACCGCGACTGCGCGGCTGGGGCGCGAGCGGCGAGCTGCGGGTGGCGCCGCCGGCGCCCTGAGCCGGCCGGTGCGGCGCTGGGGTGTCGCGGCGGGGCTGGCGCTGCTGCTCGGTGGCCTGAGCTGGCTGTTCGGCGGCACGGCGCCGGTGCTCGAGGTCCCGGTCGCGGTCGAGGTGCTCGATCGCGACGAGCGACTGCTGCGCGCCTTCCCCGTCGAGGACGGGCGCTGGCGGTTGGCGACCTCCGCCGCCGCGCTCGACCCGGACTACCTCGCCCTGCTGTTGACGATCGAGGACCGGCGCTTCGAGCGTCACCCCGGCGTCGATCCGCGCGCCCTGGCGCGCGCGGCCTGGCAGTGGGCGACACGCGGGCGGATCGTCTCCGGCGGCTCGACCCTGACCATGCAGTTGGCGCGGCTGCGCGCCGGTCACCCGACCCGCACCCCGGCGGCCAAGCTCGCGCAGATCCGCACCGCGCTGGCGCTCGAGCGCGCCTATCCGAAGTCGCGCATCCTCGATGCCTATCTGACCCTGGCCCCCTTCGGCGGCAACCTCGAGGGCGTGCGCGCCGGCGCCCTGGCCTGGTTCGGCAAGGAGCCGCGTCGGCTCGATCTCGCCGAGGCCGCGCTGCTGGTGGCGCTGCCCCAGGCGCCGGAGGCGCGCCGCCCGGACCGCCATCCCGAGGCCGCGCGTCGCGCCCGCGACCGGGTGCTGTCGCTGGCCGAGGCCGCCGGGCTGATCGACGCTCGTGCGCGGGCACGGGCCGCGGCGACCCCGGTGCCGCGGGCGCGGCGGGCGCTGCCGGCGCGGGCCGCGCACCTGGCCGCGCGGCTGCACCGCGCCGAGCCCGCGCGCGTGCACCACCAGCTGACCCTCGACGGTGCGCTGCAGGCACGGCTCGAGCCGTTGGCGCTGGCGCGTGCCCGGGGGCTCGGTCCCCGGGTCTCGGTGGCGCTGCTGGTCGCCGATCATCGCGCCGGTACCTTGCTCGCCCACGTCGGCGCCGCCGCGCCCTTCGACCAGGGGCGGCGTGGCTGGGTCGACATGACCCGGGCCGTGCGCTCGCCGGGCTCGACCCTCAAGCCGCTGATCTATGCCCTGGCCTTCGAGGCCGGGGTCGCCGACCCGGCCGGCTGGATCGAGGATCGCGCGCGTGATTTCCACGGCTATGCGCCGCGCAACCTCGATCGTGACTATCAGGGCCGGGTGGCGGTGGCGCAGGCGCTGCAGCGCTCGCTCAACGTGCCGGCCGTCACCCTGCTCGAGGCACTCGGGCCGCAGCGCCTGCTCGGGCGGCTGCGTCGTGCCGGGGTCGCGCCGCGCCTGCCGTCCGGCGCGCGCCCGGGGCTGGCGCTCGCGCTTGGCGGGGTGGGGCTCTCGCTCGAGGAGCTGTTCGCGCTCTATGGTGCGCTCGCCAACGACGGTCGGCCGCTGGCGCTGCACCACCGGCGCGGGGCGGCGCCGGCCACGTCCCCGGGCACTCCGCTGGTTGCGGCGGGGGCGGCGCGCCGGGTCGGTGCCATCCTCGCCGCCGCGCCGCCGGTGGGCACCGCGCCGGGGCGGGGCATCGCCCACAAGACCGGGACCTCCTACGGCCATCGCGACGCCTGGGCGCTCGGCTACGACGGGCGTCATCTGGTCGGGGTCTGGGTCGGTCGCGCCGATGGCGCGCCGGTCCCCGGGTTGACCGGCGCCGGCGCGGCGGCGCCGCTGCTGCGCGATGTCTTCGCCCGCTTGGGGCCGGGCTCGCCGTTGCCCGAGCCGCCCCCGGCGCGCGCGCCGGCACCGGCGCTGACGCTCGCCGGGGTGCCGCGCGCGGGGCCGCGCATCGCCTATCCGCCGGCCGGGTCGCGGGTCGCGCTCGGGCTCGATGGAGACGGCGCGGCGGCGCTGTTGCGGCTGCGGGTGCACGAGGGGCGGGCGCCCTTCCAGTGGTTCGCCGACGGGGTGCCGATCGGGCGTGCGCCCGTCGCCCGAACCCTGGACTGGTGGCCGCGCGAGCCGGGTTATGTCGATCTTGCGGTGGTCGACGCCCGGGGCGAGAGCGACCGGGTGCGGGTGTGGCTGGAATGACCGGGCGCGGTGGCGCTGTCGTGGCTGTCTATACTCGCAACGGGCAGTGCGGTCTTTTCGGGGAGGTCGACGTGTGGCGATGGCTCGGTATCTTGGCGATGATCTGGTCACTGACCGGCGAGGCCGAGCCCTTGCGTATCGGTGGCACCGGCGGTGCGCTCGGGGTCGCCGAGGCGTTGGCCGAGCGCTATGGCGCGTGCTGTGGCGAGTCGCCCCGGGTGCTGCCGAGCCTGGGTACCGGCGGCGGGGTGCGGGCACTCGCCGACGGCCGTCTCGACATCGCCCTGGCCGGGCGTGCGCTGAGTGCCGTCGAGCGTCGGCGGGTCGGTGAGGTCCTGGTCTTCGCCCGCACACCGCTGATCCTCGCCGCCCATCCCGGGGTCGGCGCCGACTCGCTGGATGTCGCGCAGCTGGTCGCGATCTATCGCGGCGAGCGCGTCACCTGGCCGGACGGCACTCCTTGTCGTCCGGTGCTGCGCGCCGAGTACGATACCGAGACCATGCTGTTGCGCGGACTCGATCCGCGACTCGACGCGGCGCTCGACCGCGCCTTCGCCCGTCCCGATCTGGTGGTGACGCTGACGGCGCAGGATAACGCTGCGGTGCTGCGCCGGGTGCCCGGGAGCTTCGGCTATCTCACCCGCATGCAGTGGGTCGCCGAGTCGCTGTCGTTGCGGGTACTGCATCTCGGCGGGCGGGCGCCGACCCTGGAGGCACTCGCCGCCGGTCGTTATCCGCTGGTCGCCGAGTTCACCCTGGTGCTTGCCACGGCCCCGGACGAGCGGGTGCGCCGCTTTGTCGACTTCGTCTTCTCGGTTGCAGGTCGGGCGGTGGTCGAGGCCAATGGGGCGCTGGTACCACCGCGTCCAGGGGGCTGATCCGTGCCTCCCGGGGATGACCGCAGTCTCGCCGACCTGCTGCGTCTGGTGGTGTTGACGCTGGTGGTGGTGACGGCGCTGGCCGTGCCTGTCATCCATTTCGACGTCCAGCGCCGCTATCTCGACGGTAACCTGGCCACCCTCTCGGTGCTCACCGCCGAGCAGCTGATGCGTCAGGTGATCGCACGGGATCCCGAGTTCTGGGTCTACGAGGACGGGCGTATCGGTGGGCTGCTGCGCGACGAGGTGCGCGGGGTCGCGGTCCGTCAGGTGGTGTACGCCGAGGGTGGCGAGGCCGTGGTCGAGATCGGTGCGCCGTTGCCGGCGCCGCTGTTGATACAGCGCCAGTGGCTGCTCGATGCCGGTCGGCCGGTCGGGGCGCTGGAGACTTCGGCCTCGCTGCGCCCCCTGCTGCGCGACTCGCTGCTGCTGGCGCTGGTACTGGTGGTGATCGGCGGCACGGGGGCGGCGCTGTTGTGTCGCTATCCGCTGGCGCGGTTGCGTCGGGCCGAGTGCGACATCCGCTATCTGGCCGAGCACGATCCGCTCACCGGCCTGCTCAATCGTCACGTGGTCGAGTCGCTGTTCGAACGCGAGTCGGCACGGGCGCGCCGTCATCATCTGCGGCTGTCGATCGTCATCTTCGATATCGATCATTTCAAGCGGGTCAACGACCAGCACGGACACGACTGCGGCGACCGGGTGTTGCGCCAGCTCTCCGGGCTGGTGTCGCGGCACGTCCGCGCCAGCGATTACCTGGTGCGCTGGGGCGGGGAGGAGTTCCTGATCCTCTCCACCCACACCGATCTGGCGATGGCGCGCGCCCTGGTCGAGAAGCTGCGCCGACTGGTCGCCGAGCATGACTTCGGGCTGGCGCAGCCGATCACCATCAGTCTGGGGGTGTGTGCCTGCTCACCCGGGGAGGAGCTGCAGCACTGCGTGAGCTGCGCCGATGCGGCGATGTATCGCGCCAAGCGCGCCGGGCGCAACCGTTGGTTCGAGGGGGGCGATCACTCGATAACGGAGGGGTGAGCGATGTGGTCTCTGGCGAGACGTCTGCAAGGACTGCTGGATATGACCCGGTGGCTGGACTTCCTTGCGCCGCTGGCGCTGCGACTCTACCTGGCGCCGGTATTGTGGATGGCCGGGACCAGGAAGTTCGCGAATTTCGACGACACCGTGGCCTGGTTCGGCAACCCCGAGTGGGGGCTGGGTCTGCCGGCGCCGGAGTTGATGGTGGTGCTCGCCGCCGGGACCGAGACCCTGGGGGCGGTGTTGCTGGTGGTGGGGCTCGGGGTGCGCTGGGTGGCGCTACCGCTGATGGTCACCATGGCGGTCGCCGCGCTCACCGTGCACTGGCACAACGGCTGGCTGGCGATCGCCGAGGGTGGTGGCTCGCTGTTTGCCACCGAGCGCACCCTGATCGCGGTCGAGCGTCTGGCCGAGGCCAAGGAGATCCTGCGTGCGCACGGCGACTACAGCTGGCTGACCGAGTACGGCAGCCTGGTGATGCTCAACAACGGGATCGAGTTCGCCGCGACCTATTTCGTGATGCTGCTGGCGCTCTTCTTCTGTGGTGCCGGGCGCTGGGTGAGTCTCGATCACTGGATCGGGCGCTGGCTGCGTATGACGGGCTGACGCGGTTGGGCGGCGCGGCGCAGCCTCGCTGCGGTCGAGCAGGTGCGGGGTGGCCGCTCGATCACACCGGCGGCTACAAGGCGCGCAGCTGCCAGATCCTCGGCATCTCGCGCCCGGCGCTCGATCGCAAGATCCTCACGTACGGCCTGCGTCTGTCCGGGCGGGAGACGTCGCTCAGTAGCGCCCCGGGGCGCGGACCAGGTAGTTCTTGAGCTCGGCGCTCTCCTGGTTCATCCGCATCAGGTTGGCGTGGGTGATGCGGAAGATCGCGCGCATCACCTTGTAGACGATGCGCGGGTGGTCGTCGAGCAGCGACTCGAAGTCGATCGGCTCCAGGGTCAGCACCCGGGCGTCGCCGACGGCGCGCAGCGCAGCCTTGCGGTCCGAGCCATCGACGAAGGCGCGGGTGCCGGCGCACTCGCCGGCGCGCATACGGTGGAGGTGGACGTCGCTGCCGCCCTGATTACGGATGACGTCGATCTTGCCCGCGCCGAGCAGGAACAGGGTCTGGCGGGCCTCGCCCTCGGTCACCAGGGTCTCGCCGTCGGTGAGTGCGACCTCGCCCATGCGGTCGGCGAGGACGGCACACTCGGCGTCGTCGAGTTCGGCGCCCAGGATCGACTGGTTGAGCGCCTGGATCTTGTCGAATTGGCTCATTGCAATAGCTCCGCGTGCTGTGGATGCGTGGGGAGGCCACTCGACCGCCCCCTGTCTTTTGGTCCCCGGCGCCACGGTCGTCGCTGCGCTCCGGTCATCCGCAGGGCGCGTACAGGCGTCTCGGGAAACGGGTGCTATGCGCGGTGGGCGGCGCAGTCCGGGCCGTCGCAGGCCCTTGTCCAAGATGGGGAAATCTGTGCTGAATCCTACTGGTTTGAGGTGTGCGGCTGCAACTGTGGCCGCTGTGCACGGTTGCGGCAAGTCGCTGTCGGCGCTGGAGTTGAGGTGGCGGTGGCGCAGTGTGCGGGAGCAGGAAAGGTCTGGCGCATGCGGGAGCCGTGGGGGGCGGGGAGTCGGGCGCCGTGCTGCTTGAGCCGCCGCGCGACGATCGTTAGCCCCGGCCCCGGCCCCGGCCCCGGCCCGGTGCCCTGTGGCTTGCCGCCGACCAAGGGCTCGAGGATGGGGGCGCGCAGTCGGCCGCTGTCTCGGTGGGGATCGCTGCGATCTCCGGCGGGCCGCGAGGTCGCCGCCGGGCGCGGCGAAGAGCGCCGCGCGGTAGCCGTCCCAGACCGTGCCGAGACGGTCGATCGCGGGCTCGACCTCGACGCCGAGCCGATGGCTGATCCGGGACGGTAGCGCAGCGCTGGCCGAACGCCGTTCAGGTGATGACGTCTGGTGCCGCCCGGCCGGTGCGCGGCTCGATCCCGGCGAGTTCGCGGGCGGTTGCGATCAACTCGCCGAGCGCCTCCTGGGGGTCGAGCTGGTGGCGGGCCGGGTCGGGTTCGAAGCGCTCGATATAGACGCGCAGCGTCGCCCCTTCGGTGCCGGTGCCGGAGAGGCGGTAGACGATGCGTGCGCCGTCCTCGAAGCGGATACGGATGCCCTGGTGCTCGGCGCGCCCCCCGTCGATCGGGTCGGTGTAGGCGAAGTCGTCGGCCTGTGCCACACGGCGCGCGCCGAGCTGCTGGCCGGGCAGGGTGGGGAGCTGCTCGCGCAGCGCGGCCATCAGCCCCTCGGCGCCTGCCGACGCGACCCCTTCGTAGTCGTGACGGGTGTAGTAGTCGCGCCCGAAGCGCCGCCAGTGCTCGGTGACGATCTCGGCGACCGACTGGCGGCGCGCGGCGAGCAGGTTGAGCCAGAACAGCACCGCCCACAGCCCGTCCTTCTCGCGCAGGTGATCCGAACCGGTGCCGAAGCTCTCCTCGCCGCACAGGGTGATGCGCCCGGCATCGAGCAGGTTGCCGAAGAACTTCCAGCCGGTGGGGGTCTCGAAGTGCTCGACACCGAGCGCCTCGGCGACCCGGTCGGCGGCCTGGCTGGTAGGCATCGAGCGGGCCACGCCGCGGATGCCCTGGCGGTAGCCGGGGGTGAGATGGGCGTTGGCGGCAAGGATCGCGAGGCTGTCGCTGGGGGTGACGAAGCAGTCGCGCCCGAGGATCATGTTGCGGTCGCCGTCGCCATCGGAGGCGGCGGCGAAGTCGAGTCCGTCGACGCCGCGGGTCATCGCCACCAGGGCCGCGGCATGGGTCAGGTTGGGGTCGGGGTGGCCGCCGCCGAAGTCGGGCAGGGCCTCGGCGTTGAGGACGGTGCCGGCCTCGGCGCCGAGCCGGTTCTCGAGGATCTCGAGGGCGTAGGGACCGGTGATCGCGTGCATCGCGTCGAAACGCATGCGGAACCCGCCCGAGGCGAACAGTCCGGCGATGGCGTCGAAGTCGAACAGCGAGGCCATCAGCTCGGCATAGTCGGCGACCGGGTCGATGACCTCGATGCGGGTCGCGCCGAGGGTCAGGGTGGCGATCCGATCGAGGTCGACGGCGGCGCTGTCGAGGGTGAGATAGCGCTCGATCTCCTGGGTGCGGGCGTGGATGGCACTGGTCATCGATTCCGGCGCCGGGCCGCCGTTGGCGGCATTGAACTTGATGCCGAAGTCGGCGTCCGGCCCGCCGGGGTTGTGGCTGGCCGAGAGTACGATCGCGCCCTCGGCGTGGTGCTTGCGCACGATGCATGAGGCCGCCGGGGTCGACAGCAGCCCGCCGCGCCCGACCAGCACCCGGGCGACGCCGTTGGCCGCGGCCATGCGCAGGATGGTCTGGACCGCCTCGCGGTTGTAGTAGCGCCCGTCGCCACCGACCACCAGGGTCCCGCCGGCGAGCTCGGGGCGGGTGTCGAAGATCGCCTGGACGAAGTTCTCGAGATAGTGCGGTTGCTGGAACACCCGGACCTTCTTGCGCAGCCCCGAGGTGCCGGGGCGTTGACCTTCGAAGGGGGTGGTGGCGATGATTTGCGGTTCCATCTTCAGACCCTTGACTGGTGGGGGAGAGGCGGTGCTCGATTGGCTGGGCCGCGTGCTGCGCGTGCCGATCCGTGCACGTCTCCCATGGCGAGGGGATGTGGTGGCGGGGCGACCCGCTGCGGTGCGAGGGCACGGTCCCTGTGGGGCGCGCCGGCCGGGTGACGCCTCCCGTTCGGGGCGGCCATCGCCGGGGCTCCGCCGTCGAGGCATTGTATCCCCCCGTCGCCGTGCGACAATACCGGTATGGTTCGGTCTGAGCCCTGCCGGGTGACTCGAACCCCTGGTTCGCAAACGATCTTCATTCCTCAAGGTACACGACAAGCATGACAGTAGAAGCGCACAAGGAAACCCTGGAGTTCAAGGCAGAGGTCAGTCAGGTGCTCGACCTGGTGATCCGCTCACTCTACTCGAACAAGGAGATCTTCCTGCGCGAGTTGGTCTCCAATGCCTCCGACGCCGCCGAGAAGCTGCGCTTCGAGGCGCTGAGTGACGACGGTCTGTACGAGGGCGACCCGCAGCTGCGCATCCGCATCGAGGTCGACCGCGAGGCCGGTACCCTGACCGTCTCCGACAACGGCATCGGTCTGAGCCGTCAGGAGGTCACCGAGACCATCGGCAGCATCGCCAGCTCGGGCACCCGCCGCTTTCTCGAGAACCTCTCCGGTGACCAGACCAGGGACAGCAACCTGATCGGTCAGTTCGGCGTCGGGTTCTACTCGGCCTATATCGTCGCCGATCGCGTCACCCTGATCTCGCGCCGCGCCGGGCTCGGCCCCGAGCACGGAGTGTGCTGGGAGTCCGACGGGCGCGGCAGCTATACCCTGGAGACGGTGGAGAAGGCCGGCCGCGGTACCGACGTCATCCTCCACCTCAAGGAGGACGAGAAGGAGTTCCTCGACAGCTGGCGGCTGCGCGCGATCATCGCCAAGTTCTCCGATCACGTCGCGCTGCCGGTGGAGATGCGCAAGGAGCACTACGGCGAGGAGGGCGAGGAGCAGCCCGAGACCCCCGAGTACGAGCAGGTCAATCGCGGCACCGCGCTGTGGATGCGCAACAAGTCGGAGATCTCCGAGGAGGAGTATCACGACTTCTACAAGCACGTCGCCCACGACTTCGAGGCGCCGCTGGCCTATTCGCACAACCGCGTCGAGGGGACCAACGAGTACACCTCGCTGCTGTTCGTGCCCAAGCGCGCGCCCTTCGACATGTGGGACCGCGAGCAGAAGCACGGCGTCAAGCTCTATGTGCGCCGTGTCTTCATCATGGACGAGGTCGACAAGCTCACCCCGCACTATCTGCGCTTCGTCAAGGGCGTGGTCGACGCCGATGACCTGCCGCTGAACGTCTCGCGCGAGATCCTCCAGCACAATCGCAAGATCGACACCATCCGTCAGGCCAACACCAAGCGCGTGCTCGGCGTGCTCGAGGCGATGGCGCGCGACGAGCCGGAGAACTATGGCGCCTTCTGGGACGAGTTCGGCCGGGTGCTCAAGGAGGGGCCGGCGGAGGACTTCGCCAACAAGGAGCGCATCGCCGGGCTGCTGCGCTTTGCCACCACCGCGAGCGAGGGCGATGCCCAGCGTGAGTCGCTCGATGGCTATATCGAGCGGATGCAGGAGGGGCAGGAGAAGATCTACTTCATCACCGCCGACAGCCCCGCCGCGGCGCGTCACAGCCCGCATCTCGAGGTCTTCCGCAAGAAGGGCGTGGAGGTGCTGCTGCTCTCCGATCGGGTCGACGAGTGGCTGGTGAGCCATCTCACCGAGTACAAGGGCAAGACGCTGCAGTCGGTGACCAAGGGCGATCTCGATCTCGGCGAGCTTGCCGACGCCGAGGATCAGGCCGCCAAGGAGAAGGCCGAGGAGGAGCACGGCTCGCTGCTCGAGCAGATGAAGCAGACGCTCGGCGAACAGGTCGAGACGGTGCGCGCGAGCACCCGCCTGGTCGACTCCCCGGCCTGTCTGGTGGTCGGCGAGCACGACATGAGCGCCAACCTCGCGCGGGTGCTGAAATCGGTCGGCCAGGAGGCCCCCGAGACCAAGCCCACGCTCGAGGTCAACCTCGAGCATCCGCTGCTCAAGCGTCTCGAGGCCGAGACCGACGACGAGCGCTTCGCCGAGCTGGCGATGGTGCTGTTCGATCAGGCCCAGCTCGCCGAGGGCGGTCAGCTCGAGGACCCGGCCGCCTTCGTCGGTCGGCTCAACAAGCTGATGCTCAACATGATGGTCAGCGGCGGCTGATCCCCCACGCGACCACCGTGCCGCCGGTGCGGTGGTCGTCCTGCTCAGTTTGCCGCGCGCACGCCGCGCGCATCCCCTGATCGATCTGTGCCGCGCCGCGCGCGCATTCGCGATGGCGGCGCCGAGCCGGCTGTGGTCCTGCCCGATCCGGCTGTGGCACACTCAAGATCAATGTTTTTCAATCGCAACCACAATGAGGAGCGTCATGCGCATCATCCTGCTCGGCGGCCCGGGTGCCGGAAAAGGGACCCAGGCCGGCTTCATCAAGGAACACTTCAAGATCCCCCAGATCTCCACCGGCGACATGCTCCGGGCCCACGTCAAGCAGGGCACCGAGCTCGGCAAGGCGGCGAAGAAGATCATGGACGAGGGCGGGCTGGTGTCCGATGACATCATCATCGGCATGGTCAAGGCGCGCATCGACGCCGAGGACTGTCAGGGCGGCTTCCTGTTCGACGGCTTCCCGCGCACCATCGCCCAGGCCGACGCGCTCAAGGAGAGCGGCATCTTCGTCGACGCGGTGGTCGAGATCGACGTCCCCGACGCCGAGATCGTCAAGCGGATGTCCGGGCGGCGGGTGCACCCGGCCTCGGGGCGCAGCTATCACGTGGTGTTCAATCCGCCGCGCGAGGAAGGCAAGGACGACGTCACCGGCGAGGCGCTGATCCAGCGCGACGACGATCGCGAGGAGACGGTCAAGGCGCGTCTGGCGGTCTATCATGAGCAGACCGAGCCGCTGATCGGCTACTACTCCACCTGGGCCGAGGCCGGTGGCGAGGGCGCGCCCAAGTACCTCAAGGTGCACGGTATCGGGTCGGTCGAGGAGATCCGCGACCGTATCCTCGAGGGCCTCGGGGCACTCTGACAGTCGTCGCCGGTCGTCTGTCCCCGGTGACAGGGACCGGCGCCCCGGGCGGGTTGCGGAATCTGCGAGTGGATGGCGATTCTGTTAATATGCCCGACAATCTTTAGCTATCTAGTAGGATATTCGCATGGCCGTCTTGGAGCTCGACAGCAACAACTTCGAACAGACCATCAAGGACAACGATTTCGTCGTCGTCGATTTCTGGGCGCCCTGGTGCGGTCCCTGCCGCTCCTTCGCCCCGACCTTCGAGAAGGTCTCCGAGGATCACGAGGACATCGTCTTCGCCAAGATCAACACCGAGGCGCAGCAGGAGCTGGCGGCACACTTCCAGATCCGCTCGATCCCCACGCTGATGATCTTCCGCGAGCAGGTCATCATCTTCTCCCAGCCCGGCGCGCTGCCCGAGCGCTCCTTCCGCGAGCTGCTCTCCAAGGCCGCCGAGCTCGATATGGAAGAGGTCAAGCGCCAGGTCGCCGAGCAGCAGACCGCGCAGAACGGCTGAACGCTCGCGGCGTAACCAGTCGACGTCTCGGCGCCGGGCCTCGAGCCCGGCGTCGGCGTTTTTATCGGACGCAATGATGCAAGTCTCCAGCGATCCCTGGGCCGACGCCCTGCCACTGGTCGCGCGCCCGAGCGTGGGTGCGCTGCTGGCGCTGTGCGAGGAGAACTTCGCCCGGTTGGCGCGGCTGGCGCCGGACCTGAGCCAGCTCGAGGGCCGGCGGCTGTCGCCTCACGCCTCCGGGGTCGACCTGGTGCTCGAGGTCGAGTCGCAGACCCGTTACATGACCCTGCTGCGCCTGACTCACCTGTTCCCGGCGGGGGAGGGCGGGGTGCGCAGCGATCCGGATGCGCGCCTGCGCGCCTATCACGACGCCCGCCAGCTCGAGGTGCTCGAGCTCGAGCAGTCGCTGTGGTCGATGCGCAACGGCTATGCACCGCCGACGCTCGCGCACAAGTGGCGCGCCAACCTCTTCCTCGCCAAGTGGCTGGACTACTGTCTGGGACAGGGCCACTGCTTCCTCGCCGCCCAGCCGGCCATCTCCGGGGCGACAGCCTCCGGACGTCGGCTGCCGACCTGTCTTTGAACGCCCCGCGCACCTCCCCGCTCTACCCGCCCGTCGTCATCGACCGTAGTGCACGTATTGAAATAGACCTTTGCTTGACTAATTTAGTAGGAGGGTCGGGTGATCGGGTCCTACTCGGTCTCCTTGTCAATCAATACCTTATACAGGCATTCGACGATGAGACTTTCTACCAAGGGCAGATATGCGGTGACCGCCATGCTCGATCTGGCGCTCCACGCGGGCAAGGGGCCGGTCACCCTGGCCGATATCTCGGCGAATCAGGGTATCTCGCTGTCCTATCTCGAGCAGCTGTTCGCGGCGTTGCGTGCCAAGCAGCTGGTGCGTGGCGTGCGCGGACCGGGTGGCGGCTATTATCTCGGCAAGCCGGCCGAGGAGATCTCGATCGCCAACATCATCTGCGCCGTCGACGAGTGGGTCGAGTTCACCCGCTGTGGTGGACGCGAGAACTGTCGCGACGGCCAGCGCTGTCTCACCCATCATCTGTGGGACCAGCTCAGTGACCAGATCTTCCAGTTCCTCAGCGACATCTCGCTGCAGGATCTGGTCGAGCGTGGTCAGGACGAGGTGCTGGCCGCCGAGGGCAAGCGCCGGGCGGCCTGATGTCCTTGGCCGTTCGGCCGCCCGTCCCCGGTCGGGTGCGGGGGCGCCCCGGTATCGGTGGACGACCGACTGAACAGCGGGAGCCAAGGATGGTATCCTTCGCGGCTTGTTTCCTGGCGTGGCGGACGAGTCCGGGCGCCAGTCCATGTACCGGACCATGCTTGAGCCGCGATGTCAGCACAACCCGACGGATTGATCACCATCCAGGACTTCGTGCGCTGGGGCGCGAGTCGCTTCAAGGCCGCCGGCCTGTTCTTCGGTCACGGGACCGATAACGCTCTCGACGAGGCCGCCGAACTGGTGCTCGGCGCGCTCGACCTGGATCACTCCCTGCCCGCCGCCTTCCATTCCTGCCGACTCACCCTCGCCGAGCGCGAGCGCGTTGCCGCACTGATCGAGCGCCGCGTCCGCGAGCGGGTGCCGGTGGCCTATCTCACCGGTCGCGCCTGGTTCTCCGGGTTCGAGTTCATCGTCGACAGCAACGTGTTGGTGCCGCGCTCGCCGATCGCCGAGCTGCTCGAGGTCGGTTTCGATCCCTGGGTCGACCCGGCGCGGGTCGAGCGGGTGCTCGATCTCTGTACCGGCAGTGGCTGTATCGGTATCGCCGCCGCGCTGCATCTGCCCGATGCCGAGGTCGATCTGGTCGATCTCTCGCCGGCGGCGCTGACCGTGGCGCGCGCGAACATCGAGCGCTACGGACTCGATGAACGGGTGCGGGCGATCGAATCCGATCTCTTCGCCGCGCTCGACGACATCCGCTACGACGTCATCGTCTCCAACCCCCCCTATGTGCCGCGCGACGAGTACGACACCCTGCCCGAGGAGTTCCTGCGTGAACCCGAGCTCGGGCTGGTCGCCGCCGACGAGGGGTTGGCGCTGGCGCTGCGCATCCTCGAGCGCGCCCCGCACCACCTCGAGCCCGAGGGTGTGCTGGTCCTCGAGGTCGGCAACTCGGCCTTCGCGCTCGAGCAGCGCCTCCCCGAGGTGCCCTTCACCTGGCTGGAGTTCGAGCGCGGTGGAGAGGGCGTGCTAGTGTTGACGCGCGAGCAACTGCTGGCGCATCGCGCCGAGATCGCGGCGGCGGCCGCCGCATGAGACCGACGCCGCTCGCGCGAACCCGGTGCCGGCGCGCTGCCGGGTGCTCGTGGTCGCGCAGTGAGGCGTCGGGCCGATTCCTGGAAGAGATTCCATTCCATACCCTGCTCGTGCAGATCGACGCGCCCCGGTGGGCCTCGGTGGGCGGGGATGATGCCTGAACGGGCGTTACGAAGAATGCCGTACCGGGCCGGATGCATGGCGCCGTGCGGCTGGAGGGTTGATTAGGTGGAACAAGGCGTTTCCTTCGATATTGAGCTGATCCGTCGCTACGACCAGAGCGGTCCGCGCTACACCTCGTATCCGACCGCGGTCGAGTTCGATACGTCCTTCGATGAGGCGGCCTACCGCGCCACTTGCGCGCGCAGCAACGAGAGTGGCCGCCCGCTGTCGATCTATTTCCACATCCCGTTCTGCGACACGGTCTGCTTCTACTGTGCCTGCAACAAGGTCGTGACCAAGGACCGCTCGCGGGTCGCGCCCTATCTCGACCGTGTCTATCGCGAACTGGAGATGCAGGGGGCGCTGTTCGACGACTCCCGCGTGGTCGAGCAGCTGCACTGGGGCGGCGGCACCCCGACCTTCCTCAACGACCAGCAGATGGTCGAGTTGATGGAGACCACCCGTCGTCACTTCAAGCTCGCCGACGACGAGGTCGGTGAGTACTCGATCGAGATCGATCCGCGCGAGGCCGACGCCAACACCATCGCGTTGCTGCGTCGCATCGGCTTCAACCGCATGAGTCTCGGCGTGCAGGACTTCGACGAGCGGGTGCAGAAGGCGGTCAACCGCGTGCAGAGCGAGGCCGAGACCATGGCGGTGCTCGAGGCGGCGCGCGCCGAGGGCTTCCGCTCGATCAGCCTGGACCTGATCTACGGCCTGCCGTTCCAGTCGGTCGAGACCTTCATGAACACCCTCGAGCGGGTGATCGCGGTCAACCCGCAGCGTCTGTCGATCTTCAACTACGCGCACCTGCCCACCCGCTTCAAGCCGCAGCGGCGCATCCGCGACGAGGACCTGCCGACCGCCGAGGTCAAGCTCGACATCCTCCAGGCGACCATCCAGCGTCTGACCGACGCCGGCTATGTCTACATCGGCATGGACCACTTCGCCCGTCCCGACGACGAGCTGGCCATCGCCCAGCAGGCCGGTACCCTGTATCGCAACTTCCAGGGCTACTCGACCCACGCCGACTGCGACCTGATCGGTATCGGCGTGACCTCGATCGGCAAGGTCGACAACACCTACGGCCAGAACCAGCGCGAGCTCGACGAGTACTATGCCGCCATCGATGCCGGCCGTCTGCCGGTGTTCCGTGGTATCGAGCTGACTCGTGACGACATCATCCGTCGCGACGTCATCACCCGCTTGATCTGCAACTTCGTGCTCGACATCCCCGCCGTCGAGGCCGCCTGGGGGATCGACTTCAAGACCTACTTCGCCGACGCGCTCGACAAGCTGCAGGTGATGGTCGAGGACGGTTTGGTCGAACTCGACGCCGAGCGGATCCGCATCCTGCCGCGCGGTCGCCTGCTGGTGCGCAACATCTGCATGACCTTCGACGCCTATCTCGCGGCCAAGAGCGGCCCGGTCGGCTTCTCCAAGGTCATCTGAGCCGGCGGTCATGGAGGGGGCGATCGAGCTGACGGACATTGCCGCCCGGTTCCGGGCGTGCGCGGCCACGCACCAAGGGGCACCCGCCCTGTTCGACGAGGCCGGTGCGCTCGACTATGCCGGGCTCGATCGCGCCTCCGATGCCATGGCCGGGGCGCTGGCGGCAGCCGGGCTGCAGCCCGATGCCCGTGCCGCGCTGCTGTGCGCCAACGGGCGTGAGTTCGTCATCGCCTATCTCGCGATCCTCAAGGCCGGCGCCACCGTGGTGCCGGTCAACCTGCTGCAGAGCGATCGTGAGATCGCCTATATCCTCGATGACGCAAGGCCGGCGCTGTTGCTCCATCAGCCGGCCTTTGCTGCGCTCGCCGAGGCGGCCAGCGCGCGCAGCGCGGCGTCACCGAGACGGATCGAGCTGGATGCCGCCCGAGCCGACTTTGCCACGCTGATCACGCATCCGCCGCTGTCGCCGCTGCCGGGCACCGAGGTTGCCGCAGTGCTCTATACCTCGGGGACCACCGGACGGCCCAAGGGGGCGATGCTCAGTCACGCCAACCTGATCGCCAACGCCGAGGGGTCCCGGCAGGGCTTCGAGCTGGTGCCCGGCGACCGCGTGCTGGCGGTGTTGCCGCTGTTTCACTCCTTCGCCGCCACCACCGCGATGCTCACGCCGCTGCTCCACGGGCTGGCGATGATCCCGGTGCCGCGCTTCGAGCCGCGGCTGGTCACCCAAGCGATCGCCCGGCATGGCGCTACCGTGTTCCTCGGGGTGCCGAGCATGTACGGCGTGTTGTTGCGTCATGCCGAGGTCCTGGCCGAGCAGTGGCGCGGGGTGCGACTGTGCATCAGTGGTGGTGCGGCGCTGCCGGCGGCGTTGATGCGCGCGTTCGAGACGCGCTTCGCGACCCTCCTGGTGGAGGGCGCGGGCGCGACCGAATGCAGCCCGGTGTTCAGCGTCAATCGTCCGAGTGGGCCGCGCAAGCCGGGCTCGATCGGTCCGGCGCTGCCGGGGGTTGAGCTGACGGTGCGCGATCGCGCCGGACGGGTGCTGCCCAGTGGCGAGACCGGTGAGTTGTGCGTGCGCGGTCCCAACGTGATGCTCGGCTATCTGGGGCTGCCCGAGGCGACCCGCGAGAGCTTTCACGGCGACTGGTTCCGTACCGGTGACCTGGCGCGGATCGATGGCGATGGTCATGTCTATCTGGTCGATCGCATCAAGGATCTGGTGATCACCAACGGCATGAATGTCTATCCGCGGGTGGTCGAGGAGGCGCTCTACGCCCACCCGGCGGTCGCCGAGGCGGCGGTGGTCGGCGATCCCGATCCCCGGCACGGCGAGGTGGTGGTGGCGCACGTGGCGCTCGCCGACACCGCCGAGGTCACGCCGGGCGAGCTGCGCGCCTGGTGCCGCGACCGCCTCGGCAGCCACGAGGTGCCACGCCGGGTGGTGCTGCACGCGGCGCTGCCGAAGAACGCCTCGGGCAAGATCCTCAAGCGCGCGTTGCGGCGCGAGAGTGATGAAAGCGTGACTGAAGGCCCGGTGACGGGGTGATTTCGCGTGCGATGGTGCTTGGTGGCGCGAAAAACCACGCGTTATACTGAACAACTTTTGATTGTGCGGGCGTCTTGCCCGCACGCGTTTTTTAGCAAGGTGCGGGCCTGGTCAGAATCCCGGCGCCGACAGGAGATGAGTCAATGCAAGTTTCGGTGGAATCGGGCGAGGGTCTCGAGCGTCGTGTGAAGGTCGAGCTGCCCTCCGAGCAGGTCACCAGTGCGGTCGATCAGCGTCTGCAGCAGCTCGCGCGCAGCGCCAAGCTGCCCGGTTTTCGCCCCGGCAAGGTGCCGATGAAGCTGGTGCGCAAGCGTTACGGCGCCCAGGTCCTCGAGGAGGTGTTCGGCGAGCAGGTGCAAGCGAGCTTCTACGAGGCGCTCACCCAGGAGTCGCTGCGTCCGGCCGGTCAGCCGGAGGTCGAGCCCGAGATCGACGTCGAGGCCGGTCGTTTCGCCTATGTCGCCACCTTCGAGGTGATGCCCGAGGTGGAGCTGGCTGCACTCGAGGGCCGCGCACTCAAGCGTCCGGTCTGCGAGCTCGCCGAGACTGATCTCGACGCGCTGATCGAGCGGCTGCGCGACCAGCACAAGACCTGGACCCCGGTCGAGCGCGCCGCCGAGCAGGGCGATCAGCTCACCATCTCCTTCGCCGGCACCATCGACGGCGAGGCCTTCGAGGGTGGCTCGGCCGCTGACGTCGAGCTCGAGCTCGGCTCCGGGCGGATGATCCCCGGCTTCGAGGACGGTCTGGTCGGCGCCGCCGCCGGCGAGACCCGGACCGTCGAGGTGACCTTCCCCGAGGAGTATCAGGTCGAGGCGCTGGCCGGCAAGCCGGCGAGCTTCGAGATCACCGTCAGCCAGGTCGCCGAGCCGACCCTGCCCGAGGTCGATGGCGAGTTCGTCAAGCGCTTCGGCATCGAGGACGGCGACGTCGAGCGCTTCAAGAACGATGTGCGCGAGAACATGGCGCGCGAGTTGAAACAGCGTCTCGAGGCCCGCACCAAGGAAGCAGTGATGGACCTGCTGATGGAGGCCAATCCGGTCGAGGTGCCGCAGGCGCTGGTGCGCGACGAGATCGCCTCGATGCAGGAGGAGATGCGTCGCTCGGTGGGCGCCCAGGGCGAGGTGCAGTTGCCCGACGCGCTGTTCGAGGAGCCGGCGCGTCGCCGTGTCGCCCTCGGTCTGATCATCGGCGAGCTGGTCAAGCAAAACGAGCTCAAGGCCGATCAGGACCGCGTCCAGGCGATGCTCGACGAGATGGCCGCCACCTACGAGAACCCGCAGGCGGTGATCGACTACTACAAGGCCGAGCGTGGCCGCATGGCCGCGCTCGAGGCCGCGGTGCTCGAGTCCCAGGTGGTCGACCTGGTGCTCGGCCAGGTCTCGGTCGAGGACGAGGAAACCAGCTTCGAGGCGCTGACCAACCCGGGCGCCGCGGGCTGATCGACACCCACGCGATGCGTCCGCCGGTGACGGCGGACGCCTTCCAGAAGCCAATCCGCAGAGAGTTGAAGGCGTATCCCATGAGCAACATCGAGAGCCGCACCGACTGGAGGCCCGAGGCACTGGGGCTGGTGCCGATGGTCATCGAGCAGACCGCCCGCGGCGAGCGCTCGTTCGACATCTATTCGCGCCTGCTGAAGGAGCGCGTGATCTTCCTGGTCGGCCCGGTCGAGGACCACATGGCCAACCTGGTGGTCGCGCAGCTGTTGTTCCTGGAGTCGGAGAATCCGGACAAGGATATCCATCTCTATATCAACTCGCCCGGTGGCGCGGTCACCGCGGGCCTGGCGATCTACGACACCATGCGTTTCATCCGCCCCGACGTCAGCACCATGTGCATCGGTCAGGCGGCGAGCATGGGCGCGCTGCTGCTCGCCGGCGGCGCCGCGGGCAAGCGCTACTGCCTGCCGCATTCGCGGATGATGATCCATCAGCCGCTCGGCGGCTTCCAGGGGCAGGCCTCCGATATCGATATCCACGCCCGCGAGATCCTCTACATCCGCGAGCGTCTCAACCAGATCCTCGCCGAGCACACCGGTCAGTCGGTCGAGAAGATCGCCGAGGACACCGAGCGCGACCGCTTCATGGGTGGCGAAGCGGCCCAGGCCTATGGGCTGATCGATCGCGTCATCAGCGAGCGAGGTGCCGCCTCCGGCAAGGAGTAAGTGGCGCGACGCGCGACGTCGCAAGCGGTCGGAGTCAGGGGGCTTGTCGGGCGTCACCGGAGTGTGACGACCGCCAAGCCTTCGTCTCTTCACTCTCTTGCCATATAAGCGCAAACCGTTATGATTGAATTCGCCTCGATGGGGATTGTCCGATCCCCATCCCCAACCGACCCCCCGGAGAGCTATTCCCGATGAGTGGAAACAAGAGCGACGAAGGCAAGCTGCTCTACTGTTCGTTCTGTGGCAAGAGTCAGCATGAAGTCCGCAAGCTCATCGCAGGGCCGTCCGTGTTCATCTGCGACGAGTGCGTCGAGCTGTGTAACGACATCATCCGCGAGGAGATGCAAGAGGGCGTCGGCGAGGCCGCCAGCAGTCTTCCCAAGCCGCGTGAGATCAAGGCGCGTCTCGATGAGTTCGTCGTCGGCCAGGAGTTCGCCAAGAAGGTGCTCTCGGTCGCCGTCTACAACCATTACAAGCGTCTCGAGGTCGCCGAGGCCAAGGAAGACATCGAGATCGCCAAGAGCAACATCCTGCTGATCGGCCCCACCGGCTCCGGCAAGACGCTGCTCGCCGAGACCCTGGCGCGACTGCTCAACGTCCCCTTCACCATCGCCGATGCCACCACCCTCACCGAGGCGGGTTATGTCGGCGAGGACGTCGAGAACATCATCCAGAAGCTGCTGCAGAAGTGTGATTACGACGTCGACAAGGCGCAGAACGGCATCGTCTACATCGACGAGATCGACAAGATCTCGCGCAAGTCGGACAACCCCTCGATCACCCGTGACGTCTCGGGCGAGGGCGTGCAGCAGGCACTGCTCAAGCTCATCGAGGGGACCGTCGCCTCGGTGCCGCCGCAGGGTGGGCGCAAGCATCCGCAGCAGGAATTCCTCCAGGTCGACACCTCCAACATCCTGTTCATCGTCGGTGGTGCCTTCGCCGGGCTCGACAAGATCATCCAGAATCGTTCGCGCAAGACCGGTATCGGCTTCTCCGCCGAGGTCCACAGCAAGGATGACGGGCGGATGATCGGCGAGCTGCTCAGCGGCGTCGAGCCCGAGGACCTGATCCGCTACGGCCTGATCCCCGAGTTCGTCGGTCGACTGCCGGTGATGGCGACCCTCGAGGAACTCGACGAGGCGGCGCTGATGCGCATCCTCACCGAGCCCAAACACTCGCTGGTGCGTCAGTACGCGCGCCTGTTCGAGATGGAGGACGTCGAGATCGAGCTGCGTGAGGACGCGCTGCGCGCGATCGCCACCAAGGCGATGGAGCGCAAGACCGGGGCCCGCGGCCTGCGGACGATCATGGAGCAGGTGCTGCTCGACACCATGTACGAGCTGCCCTCCATGGAGCATGTCAGCAAGGTCGTCATCGACGCTTCGGTGATCGCCGGTGAGAACAAGCCGTTCCTGATCTACGACGGGATGGAGAAGCAGGCGGCATCGGGAGACTGATCGATCGCGCTGTCCCACCCCCAGGAGGCGGACGGACACCCGCCGCTGGACTGTCCGCCCGCCCCCCAATCCAGGCGCGCCGGCGCGTTGAACTGCGCGCCGGCCGCCCCGATCCTTTCCCCATCATCCAATCGTACCGACGTCGGCGTCCGTGGAACGGTCTCTGGGCTCGGCCCGATCGTACCGACCACGGCCCCGCGGGCCGTCGCTTTCAATGAGAACGGGTTTCCATGGCGCAACACGATTCCAACCTGACATCCTCGACTCCGCAGGAGCTGCCGGTGCTGCCGCTGCGCGACGTCGTCGTCTATCCGCACATGGTGATTCCATTGTTCGTCGGGCGCGACAAGTCGATTCGCGCGCTCGATACCGCCATGGCGAGCGACAAGCAGATCCTGCTGATCGCACAGAAGAGTGCCGAGGTCGACGACCCCGAGGTCAAGGATCTGCACGAGATCGGCACCCTGGCCAATATCCTGCAACTGCTCAAGCTGCCCGACGGCACCGTCAAGGTGCTGGTCGAAGGCAACCAGCGTGCCCGCATCGAGCGTTTCCTCACCACCGATGACGCCTTCTCCGCGGTCATCGAGCCGCTCGAGGAGACGCTCGAGACCGACGAGCGCGAGCAGGAGGTGCTGATGCGCTCGGCCGTCGGGCTGTTCGATCAGTACGTCAAGCTCAACAAGAAGGTGCCGCCCGAGGTGCTGACCTCGCTCTCGAGCATCGACGAGGCCGGTCGTCTGGCCGACACCATGGCCGCGCACATGTCGCTGAAGCTCGACGAGAAGCAGCGCGTGCTGGAGATGACCGATGTGCAGCTGCGCATCGAGCACCTGATGGGGCTGATGGAGTCGGAGAACGACATCCTGCAGATGGAGAAGCGCATCCGCGGGCGCGTCAAGCGCCAGATGGAGAAGAACCAGCGCGAGTACTATCTCAACGAGCAGATGAAGGCGATCCAGAAGGAGCTCGGCGAGCTCGAGGACGCCCCCAACGAGATCGAGGACCTGGCCAAGCGCATCGAGGAGGCGAAGATGCCTCGCGAGGCGCACAACAAGGCCCAGTCCGAGCTCAACAAGCTCAAGCTGATGTCGCCGATGTCGGCCGAGGCGACGGTGGTGCGCAACTATATCGAGACCCTGGTGCAGGTGCCGTGGAAGAAGCGCTCGCGTATCCGTAACGACATCAAGGTCGCCGAGGCGGTGCTCGACAAGGACCACTACGGGCTCGATCGGGTCAAGGAGCGCATCCTCGAGTACCTCGCCGTGCAGCAGCGGGTGCGCAAGCTCAAGGGCCCGATCCTGTGCCTGGTCGGTCCGCCCGGTGTCGGCAAGACCTCGCTCGGTCAGTCGATCGCCCGCGCCACCAACCGCAAGTTCGTGCGCATGTCGCTCGGTGGGGTGCGCGACGAGGCTGAGATCCGGGGGCACCGGCGCACCTATATCGGTGCGCTGCCGGGCAAGATCATCCAGAACCTCTCCAAGGCCGGTTCGCGCAACGCGCTCTTCCTGCTCGACGAGATCGACAAGATGGCGATGGACTTCCGTGGCGACCCGGCCTCGGCGCTGCTCGAGGTCCTCGACCCGGAGCAGAACCACGCCTTTGCCGATCATTACCTGGAGGTCGACTTCGACCTCTCCGAGGTGATGTTCGTCGGCACCGCCAACACCCTCAACATCCCCCCGGCGCTGCTCGATCGGATGGAGGTGATCCGGCTCTCGGGCTACACCGAGGACGAGAAGGTCGCCATCGCCGAGCGCTACCTGATCCCCAAGCAGACCAAGAACAATGGTCTCAAGCCCGGTGAGCTGGTGATCCGCGAGGCGGCGCTGCGCGACATCATCCGTCACTACACCCGCGAGGCCGGGGTGCGTAACCTCGAGCGCGAGATCTCCAAGGTGTGCCGCAAGGTGGTCAAGGAGGTGCTGCTGAAGAAGCGCGACAGCGCCACCACGGTGACCGCCAAGTCACTGGAGAAGTATCTCGGGGTGCAGCGCTATCGCTACGGCCGCGCCGAGGAGCACGACCAGGTCGGTCAGGTCACCGGCCTGGCCTGGACCGAGGTCGGCGGCGAGCTGTTGCAGATCGAGTCGGCGTTGATGCCGGGTAAGGGCAAGCTCAGCTATACCGGTCAGCTCGGTGATGTGATGCAGGAGTCGATCCAGGCGGCGATGACCGTGGTGCGCTCGCGTGCCGAGGGGCTTGGGGTGCCGACCGACTTCCACAGCACCTTCGATGTCCATATCCACGTCCCCGAGGGCGCGACCCCCAAGGATGGTCCGAGCGCGGGCGTGGCCATGTGCACCGCGTTGGTCTCGGCGCTGACCAAGATCCCGGTGCGCTCGACGGTGGCGATGACCGGCGAGATCACCCTGCGCGGCGAGGTGTTGCCGATCGGCGGGCTCAAGGAGAAGCTGCTCGCCGCGCATCGCGGTGGGATCGAGGAAGTGATCATCCCGCTGGAGAACGAGCGCGACCTGGTCGAGATCCCCAAGAACATCAAGCAGCATCTGGAGATCCATCCGGTGCGCTGGATCGACGAGGTCCTCGATATCGCCCTGGTCGAACCGCCGCGCCCCGCCGGGGAGTCGGCCGAGGCCAAGGAGGCCGAGGAGGAGTCGGCCGACTCGGCCGAGGGTGCTCGAGATCAGGGGGCGCCGCTGCATCACTGATGTGATGGGCATGTCGCCGTCGGGTCGGCACCCGCACCCATCCGGGGTGCCGATCAACACCGCGATCGATGTTCCCGCTCCGGCCCATCGTCCGATGCCCCAGGGGGGCGGACGGTGCGTCGGCGGCGATCATTTGCTCTGTTGTATCGACGGAGTCCGATTCGATTGTTAAGGTCATCAGCGGTGCTGGCACGGTGATTGTGTCTGCTCATGATGGCTAATCTGCCATGTCAAGTGCCGCGGCTCTGCTTAACGGCGGGTTTTTGTGACCAACAGGCAGAAAAGCCGGTTGCCCTCGCATGGACTCCGATTTAGCATGCGTCAATCTTGAAGAAGGCTTGCGCACAGGGGTCTCCGGCCCCGCGTCCGATGCGTGGCATCCGCCTCATCGTCGTCGCGCAGTCAGTGTGTACCAAACGAGACAGGTAACAGGGGGATCAATGAACAAATCCGACCTCATCGAAGCCATGGCGGATGCCGCGGATATCTCCAAGGCTGCGGCAGCCCGTGCCCTCGATGCCTTCACCGACTCGGTCGCCGTGACCCTCAAGGACGGCGGTACCGTGTCGCTGATCGGCTTCGGCACCTTCAGCGTCAAGGAGCGTGCCGCCCGTACCGGCCGCAACCCGCAGACCGGCGCGACCATCGAGATCAAGGCATCGAAGACGCCTGCATTCAAGGCTGGCAAAGCGCTCAAGGATGCCGTACAATAGCGCTTCGCCTTCGGGGGGAAGGATAAAAACTTCCTCCCAAGCCGAAGGGTGGGGTGCTTAGCTCAGCTGGGAGAGCATCGCCCTTACAAGGCGAGGGTCACAGGTTCGATCCCTGTAGCACCCACCAACACCGAAAAAAAAGGTGTTGCAAAGAAAAAAAATTGCAGTATAATGGCAATTCTTCTGGAGCGGTAGTTCAGTTGGTTAGAATACCGGCCTGTCACGCCGGGGGTCGCGGGTTCGAGTCCCGTCCGCTCCGCCAAATTCGATAAAAACGGGGCATCCGCAAGGGTGCCCCGTTTTTTTTTGGCCCACACCTTCGTTTGGATCGACCGCCATGCTTCAATCCATCAGGGATCGTGCCCAGGGCTGGATCGCCTGGGTCATCGTCATCTTGATCAGTATTCCGTTCGCGCTCTGGGGCATCCAGTCCTATCTCGGCATCAATGGCGAGACGGTGACGGCCACCGTCAATGGTGTCGAACTCACCGAGCGCGATCTCGATCGTCGGGTCCAGCAGACCCGCATGGAGCTACGCGAGCGTCTCGGCGCCGCCTATGACCCTGCCGCCTTCGACAGCGCCGAGCTGCGCCGCATGGTGCGCGAGGAGATGATCCGCGAGGTGCTGCTGATCGACGTCTCGCAGCGTCTGGGGCTGCGTGTCTCGGATCAGGAGCTCAAGCTGCGCATCCTCTCCGAGCCGGCCTTTCAGCGTGATGGTCGCTTCGACAACGAGGCCTTCCAGCGCCTGCTGCAACTGCAGGGGATGAGCGAGCAGCAGTTCGTCGAGCAGCTGCGCCGGCAGCTGACCGGCACCCAGCTGATCCGCGCGGTGGTGGCCAGCGAGTTCCCGACCCGTCTCGAACTCGAGCAGTTCCAGCGTCTCTCCGCACAGCAGCGCGACATCGACTATGCGCGCTTTGCCGCCGCCGATTATCTGAGCGACGAGCCGCTCGCCGACGAGACGATCGAGACCTACTACCAGGAACACGCCGAGCGTTTCCGCAGCCCCGAGCAGGTCAAGCTCGATTACGTGGTCCTCGACGTCGCCGAACTGGCCAAGGGCATCGAGATCGACGAGGCGGCGCTGCGCGAGGCCTATGCCGCCGAGCAGGGGCGGTTCGTCATGCCCGAGCAGCGACAGGTCCGTCATCTGCTGATCGCGCTGCCGCAACAGGCCGATGACGAACAGGTCGCCGCCGCCGAGCGCGAGATCACGGCGCTGCGCGCGCGCATCCTCGAGGGCGAATCCTTCGCCGATCTCGCCGCCGAGCACTCGGACGACCCCGGTAGCGCCGCCGAGGGTGGCGAACTCGGTCTGATCGAGCCGGGGATGATGGATCCGGTGTTCGACGAGGCGGTGTTCTCGCTGCCCGAGGGTGGACTGAGCGAGCCGGTGCGGACCCGTTTCGGCTATCACCTGATCGAGGTCGAGGCGGTCCGCCCCGGCGAGACCCAGCCGTTCGAGGCGGTCCGTGAGCAGCTGCACGAAGAGCAGGCGCGTGCCCAGGCCGAGTCGCTCTATTACGATCTCGGCGAGCGCCTCGCAACCCTCTCCTACGAGCGTCCGGACAGCCTCGAGCCGGTGGTCGAGGAGCTCGGCCTGGAGTTGCGTCAGAGCGATTGGATCGGACGCGAGGGTGGCGAGGGACTGCTCGCCGAGCCCGGTGTGCTGTCGGCGGCCTTCAGCGACGAGGTGCTGGTCGAGGGCAACAACAGCGAGCTGATCGAGCCCGATCACGAGCGGCTCAGCGCCGTGGTGGTGCGGGTGCGCGATCATCGCGAGTCGGCGCAGCGCCCGCTCGAGACGGTGCGCGAGGAGATCGTCGCCGCGCTGCGTGAGCAGCGCGCGCAGCAGGCCGCGATGGCCGCGGCGGAGGCGGCGCTCGCCCAGGTGCGCGACGGTGAGGCCGAGTGGTCCGAGGCGATGGCTGCGGCGGTGATCGAATCGGTCGGGCTGGTCGGGCGCGGCGCGGTGTTGCCCGAAGCGGTGCTCGATCTCGCCTTCAAGCTGCCAGCGCCGCAATCCGGCGAGGCCGAGCTGGAGGCGGTGGCGCTTGCCGACGGCGATGCCGTGGTGGTGCGGCTGACCCAGGTCGAGGATGGCGAGGTGACGGTCGGTGGCGAGGGCGCGACCATCCCGGAGGCCGGACTGCTCGCCGAACTCGCCGGGCGTGATCTCTATGATGTGGTGCTCGCCGACATCGAGCGTCGCGCCGAGATCACCCGCGAGCCCCTGAGCGTGGACGACGACCAGCTCTGACCTCGCGACTTCGCTCAGGCACCGGCCACGCGGTCGGTGGCCCGAGCGATGCGCGCCGTCGCTGCTGAGCCATCAAGCGATATGCGATCGAACCGCCAGGTGGAGGCGTCATGACGCCTCCACCGAGGCGGTTTTTTTGTGCGCGGCCTCGCTGATGCGCTCGTCGCCTGCCTGCTGTCCAGGGTTGTGTCCCTGGGGGGCGAGCGGTGCGCCGGGCGGGGGAGTGGGGCAGGGGGAGCGTGGGGGAGCGAGGCGTCGAGTGACGCCTCGGGGCGCCGCCGCGACCAGACGGGCGCGGCGGCGTGAGCGGGCTCAGCCGAGCCCGAGGATGTGGTAGCCGGTGTCGACGTAGAGGACGTCGCCGGTGATGCCGCTGGCCAGGTCGGAGCAGAGGAAGGCGGCGGCGTTGCCGACCTCCTCGATGGTGACGTTGCGGCGCATCGGGGTGCGCTCCTCGACCTGCTTGAGCATGTCGCGGAAGTCGGAGATGCCGGCGGCGGCGAGGGTGCGGATCGGGCCGGCCGAGACGGCGTTGACGCGGGTGCCGCGCGGGCCGAGCGAGGCGGCCAGATAGCGTACGTTGGCCTCCAGGCTGGCCTTGGCCACGCCCATCACGTTGTAGTTGGGAACCGCGCGCACCGCACCCAGATAGCTCATGGTGAGCAGCGCGCCGTTACGCCCCTCCATCATCGCCCGCCCGCCCTTGGCCAGGGCGGCGAAGCTGTAGGCGCTGATCTCGTGGGCGGTGTTGAAGCCCTCGCGGGTGACCGCATCGACATACTCACCCTCGAGCTGCTCGCGCGGGGCGAAGGCGATCGAGTGGACGATGCCGTCGAGTCCGTCCCACTGCTCGCCGAGCGCGGCGAACAGCGCGTCGATGTCCTCGTCGCGGCTGACGTCGAGCGGCAGCACCAGGTCCGAACCGCACTTGGCGGCCATGTCGGTGACACGCGACTTGAGCTTGTCGTTCTGGTAGGTAAAGGCCAGCTCGGCGCCCTGGCGGTGCATCGCCTCGGCACAGCCCCAGGCGATCGAGCGGTTGCTCGCCACGCCGGTGATCAGAATCTTCTTGCCTTCAAGGAATCCCATGTTCGGTAGTCTCTCGCGTTCGCTGGCCGGGCGCGGGTGCGCCGGCGACCGTTCGGGTCGGGATCTGCTGATAGTCCGTGTTCACCCTTGGACATTTCAGTCAGATCATTCGATGATTGGGGATCGTTGCTCGGGGCTCTGGCACGGACACCCGCTCCTGTCGGGACCCGGGGCCGGGACGCTGGCGCCGGATCGGGCGCGGCGAGCCTCGCGGTCTCACGGGCCGCAACCGATACCCCGTGGTTCGGGGACCGATAACAGTACCGAAACTCGTATTGAGGTGGAAGGGTGTACGCGAGGGAGAGGTCGATGAGCTGCGGTGCCGATGAGACCTGTGACCGGGGACCGAGGACGGTCGTCGTGGCGCGAAGCGGGTGAGGACGATGATGCCGATGGTGGACAAGGCGGCGAGATGGCGTGTGCTGTGGCGAGGCATCCGGGTGGTGTCGGTGATGTCGCTGCTGATCGCGGGGCTGGTCGCATGCGACGACCGCCCCTGGAACGATCCCTATCCGCGTGACACGGCCACCAGCAACACCCTCTACAGCTCCTTTGGCGAGCGACCCAAGCATCTCGATCCGGCGCGCTCCTACACCGTCAATGAAAACACCTTCATCGCCCAGATCTACGAGCCGCCGCTGCAGTATCACTTTCTCCACCGGCCTTACCAGCTGATCCCGCTCGCCCTGGCCGAGATGCCGCGGGTGCGCTTCTACGATGCCGCTGGCGAGCCGCTGCCCGATGACGCGCCCGCCGCGGCGATCGCCCGCAGCGAGTACGAGCTGCACGTCCGTCCCGGCACCCGCTACCAGCCGCATCCGGCCCTTGCTCGCGACGCCGAGGGCGCGCCGCGCTATCTCGACCTCGAGCCCGGCGCGCTCGCCGGGATCGACACCCTCGGCGACTTCGCCGAGCACGGCACCCGCGAGCTGGTCGCCGCCGACTTCGCCTATCAGATCAAGCGTCTGGCCGCGCCCTGGCTGCACTCGCCGATCAACGGGGTGATGGGCGAGCACATCCTCGGCTTCGCCGCGCTCGGCGAGCGGCTCGAGGCCGCGGACCCGGAGCAGGCGCGCGCCCGGGTGGCGCTGCTGCGCGACACCGAGTTCGAGGGCGTCGAGGTGCTCGATCGCTATCGGTTGCGCATCACCCTCGAGGGCAAGTACCCGCAGTTCTCCTACTGGTTGGCGATGCCCTTCTTCGCGCCCATGCCCTGGGAGGCCGAGGCCTTCTACGCCCAGCCGGGGATGCGCGAGCGCAACCTGATGCTCGACTGGTATCCGGTCGGCACCGGTCCCTACATGCTCACCGAGAACAACCCCAACCTGCGCATGGTGCTCGAGCGCAACCCCAACTTCCACGGCGAGCGCTATCCCGACAGCGGCATGCCGGGCGATCGCGCCGCCGGTATCCTCGATGATGCCGGGGCGCCGCTGCCGTTCATCGATCGCGTCGTCTACAGCCTGGAGAAGGAGAGCATCCCGCGCTGGAACAAGTTCCTCCAGGGCTATTACGACTTCTCCGGGATCTCCTCGGACGCCTTCGATCAGGCGGTGCGGGTCGATGCCAGCGGCCGCCCCATGCTCACCGAGACGCTGGAGGCGCGCGGGGTCGAGCTGATGACCGCGGTCGAGCCGACGATCTTCTTCATGGGCTTCAACATGCTCGATCCGGTGATCGGCGGCGAGGGCCAGCGCGCGCGCCTGCTGCGTCGGGCGATCTCGATCGCGGTCGACATGGAGGAGTTCATCTCGATCTTCCTCAATGGTCGTGGCGTCGTCGCCCAGAGCCCGCTGCCGCCGGGCATCTTCGGTCATCGCACGGGCGAGGCCGGGATCAATCCCTTCGTCTATCGCTGGGAGGCGGGGCGGGCGGTGCGCCGCTCGCTCGACGAGGCGCGCACGCTGATGGTCCAGGCCGGCTATCCCGGCGGGCGTGATCGCGACACCGGTCGGGCGCTGACGCTCAACTACGAGGCGGTGGCCACCGGTCCCGACGACCGCGCCCGGCTCAACTGGCTGCGCAAGCAGTTCGCCAAGCTCGGCATCGAGCTGGTGATCCGCTCCACCGACTACAACCGCTTCCAGGACAAGATCCGCAACGGCACCGGTCAGATCTTCTTCTGGGGCTGGAACGCCGACTACCCCGACCCGGAGAACTTCCTCTTCCTGCTCTACGGCCCCAACGGTCGGGTCGAGCACCAGGGCGAGAACTCGGTCAACTACACCAACCCCGAGTTCGACCGGCTGTTCGAGCGCATGCGCAACCTCGAGGACGGCCCCGAGCGCCAGGCGCTGATCGATCGCATGGTCGAGATCGCGCGTACCGACGCGCCCTGGATCTGGGGCTTCCACCCGCGCGCCTTCAGTCTCTATCACCGCTGGTATCACAACGCCTACCCCAACCAGATGGCCAACAACACCCTCAAGTACCGTCGTATCGACCCGGCGCTGCGCGCCGAGCTGCGCCGCGCCTGGAACCAGCCGGTGCTGTGGCCGCTGGGCGCGGCCGCCGCCGTGCTGTTGGCGCTGCTGCTGCCGGCCTGGTGGCTGGTGCGCCGACGCGAGCGGAGTCGCGCGCTATGAGTGCCTATATCCTGCGTCGGCTGCTCTATGCCATCCCCATCCTGATCGGGGTCAATCTGCTGACCTTCGTGCTCTTCTTCGTGGTCAACTCGCCCGATGATATGGCGCGCATGCATCTCGGCGAGAAGCGGGTGACCGCCGAGGCGGTCGCGGCCTGGAAGGCCGATCACGGCTACGACAGGCCGATGCTCTACAACGCCGAGGCCGAGGGGCTGGGGCGGTTGACCGAGACCATCTTCTTCGACAAGTCGGTGCGGCTGTTCGTCTTCGACTTCGGCAGCTCCGACGATGGGCGCGACATCGGGCGTGATATCGCCCAGCGGATGTGGCCGAGCCTGGCGATCGCGCTGCCGGTGCTGCTGGTGGGGCTGGCCTTCAACATCAGCTATGCGCTGTTCATCGTCTTCTTCCGCGCCACCTATGTCGATCTGGCCAGCGTGGTGCTGCTGGTGACGATGATGTCGATCTCGGGGTTGTTCTACATCATCGGCGGCCAGTTCCTGCTCGGTAAGCTGTTCCAATTGGTGCCGATCTCGGGCTACGACAGCGGGCTGGCCGGGTTGAAGTTCCTGGTGCTGCCGGTGATCGTCGGGGTGATCGGCGGTATCGGTGCGGGGACACGCTGGTATCGCACCCTGTTTCTCGAGGAGATCGGTCGCGACTATGTCCGTACCGCCCGCGCCAAGGGGCTGGGCGAGCGCCTGGTGCTGTTCCGCCACGTGTTGCGCAACGCCCTGATCCCGATCCTCACCGGGGTGGTGGTGGTGCTGCCGCTGCTGTTCATGGGTAGCCTGATCACCGAGTCCTTCTTCGCCATCCCGGGGCTGGGCAGCTACACCATCGATGCGATCAGCAACCAGGACTTCGCCATCGTTCGCTCGATGGTGTTCCTCGGCGCCGTGCTCTATATCCTCGGGCTGATCCTCACCGACATCTCCTACACCCTCGCCGACCCGCGGGTGCGGCTGCAATGAGTGGAGCGATGCCATGCCGTTGATGCCGGTGGTGCTGTGGACCGACGCGCTGCTCTATCTGTTGCTGGCGCTGCTCGGCGGGTTCGCCTGGCACGCCGCGCGTCACGAGCACCTGCGCGCGCCCTGGCGTCGGGTGGCGCGCTCGCGCATCGGGGTGGTCACCCTGGTGGTGCTCGGCTGCTATCTGCTGGTCGCGGTGCTCGACTCGGTGCATCTGCGGCTGCGCCTCGCTGACCAGTCCGGCGCGACGAGCGCCGAGACGCGCTACTCGCCCGAGGTGCTGAGCCTGCTCGATCTGGCGCTTGCCGGGCTGCGCAGCCAGTCGGAGAAGACCTACTCGGCGCCCTTCGCCACCCATCTCTACGTCAAGGAGGCGATCGAGCTGCCCGATGGCCGGGTGCTGCGCGATTATCCCCGTCTGGTGCACGGCGGCGCCCATCTCGACGACCCCGCCGCGCGTGGTCTCGACATCCTCTGGCGCGGGCTGCTCGGCGCGCTGCTGGGGCTGGCGCTGTGGGGGGCGATCCTGTTCGCGCTGAGCGCGGCACTGGCGCGGCGGCGCGGCATCACCCCGGCTTTGATGCGCGCGCGCATCAAAGCCGGGCGCACCGAGGTGCCGTGGCGTGCGGCGCTGCTCACCCTGGCGTCGATCCTGGCGCTCGGCGGGGCGGTGGCGCTGCTCGCCGGTCACTATCATGTCCTCGGCACCGACAAGGTCGGCGAGGACGTGCTCTACCAGGCGCTCAAGAGCGTGCGCACCGGGCTGCTGATCGGCACCCTGACCACCTTGGTGATGCTGCCCGCGGCGCTGCTGCTGGGGATCATGGCCGGTTACTTCAGGGGCTGGGTCGATGACCTGATCCAGTATCTCTACACCACCCTCAACGCCATCCCCGGGGTGTTGCTGATCGCCGCGGCGGTGCTGATGCTACAGGTCTACATGAGCAACCACGCCGAGGACTTCGCCAGCCTGGTCGAGCGCGCCGACCTGCGCCTGCTCTTTCTCTGTCTGATCCTCGGCGTGACCAGCTGGACCGGGCTGTGCCGGTTGCTGCGGGGCGAGACGCTCAAGCTGCGCGAGTCGGATTATGTCCAGGCCGCCAGCGCGCTCGGGGTCGGTCATTTCACCATCATCGGTCGTCACATCCTGCCCAACGTGATGCACATCGTGCTGATCACCCTGGTGCTCGACTTCAGCGGTCTGGTGCTGGCCGAGGCGGTGCTCTCCTATGTCAACATCGGGGTCGACCCGACCATGAACAGCTGGGGCAACATGATCAACGGCGCGCGGCTGGAGCTGGCGCGCGAACCGGTGGTGTGGTGGTCGCTGAGCGCCGCTTTCGTGTTCATGTTCACCCTGGTGCTCGCCGCCAACCTGTTTGCCGACGTGGTGCGCGATGCCTTCGACCCGCGCCTGCGCGGCGCCGCCTGAGCCGTCGTGTCCACCCAACCCCGGAGGTCCCTCGCCGTGATCCGCCATCGTCGCCACGCGTCCGTCATCCTCGTCGTCCCGGGGGGCTGGCGATGAGCGCGCCGCTGCTCGAGGTCGAGGGGCTGAGTACCACCATCGGCGCGGCGCGGGTGGTCGACGACCTGCGACTGGAGCTGGCGCGCGGCGAGACCTTCGCGCTGCTCGGCGAGTCGGGCTGCGGCAAGTCGATGACCGCGCTGTCGCTGATGCGGTTGCTGCCGCCGGCGGGACGGATCGAGTCCGGTGCGGTGCGACTCGACGGGGTCGACCTGCTGCGGCTCAGCGAGGCCGAGATGCGCCGGGTGCGTGGCGCGCGTCTGGCGATGATCTTCCAGGAGCCGCAGACCTCGCTCAACCCGGTGATGCGGATCGGCGCGCAGATCGCCGAGGCGGTGCGGCTGCACGCGGGCGCCGCTGCTGCGGCGGTGGATGCGCGGGTGTTGGAGTTGCTGCACGCGGTCGGCATCCCCGACCCCGAGCGGCGCGCGCGCGAGTATCCGCACCAGCTCTCGGGCGGGATGAAACAGCGGGTGATGATCGCCATGGCGCTCGCCGGTGATCCCGAGCTGCTGATCGCCGACGAGCCGACCACCGCGCTCGATGTCACCATCCAGGCGCAGGTGCTGGGCCTGCTCAAGACCCTGCAGCAGCAAAGCGGGCTGGCGGTGTTGCTGATCACCCACGACCTCGGGGTGGTGGCCGAGACCGCCGAGCGGCTGGCGGTGATGTATGCCGGCGAGATCGTCGAGACGGCAACCACCGCCGCCTTCTTCGCCGCGCCCGCGCACCCCTACAGCCGCATGCTGCTCGACAGCCTGCCGACGGCGGACAAGCGCGGCGCGCGGCTTGCGGCCATCCCCGGGCGGGTGCCGCCGCTCGATCGCGCGTTCACCGGCTGTCGCTTCGTCGAGCGCTGTCCGCGCGCGCTCGCGCGCTGCGCCGAGCAGTTGCCGCCCTGGCACGAGGCCGGGGCGGGGCACTGGGTGCGCTGCCATCTGTGGGACGCCGACCAGGTCGACGCCGCCACCGTGGCCGCGCCTGCGGTGGCGGAGGGTGAGCAGGCGCCCGCCGGGGAGGATGCGGCCCCGCTGCTCGAGGTCGCCGATCTCAAGGTGCACTTCCCGATCCATCGTGGGGTGCTGCGCCGGGTGGTCGGGCAGGTGCGCGCGGTCGACGGGGTGTCACTGCAATTGCGCCCGGGCCGTACCCTGGCGCTGGTCGGCGAGTCCGGCTGCGGCAAGACCACTGCCGGCAAGGCGCTGCTGCAGCTGATCGCGCCCACCGCCGGCTCGATCCGTTACCAGGGCCACGAGTTGGCTGGGCTCGGCCATCGCCGGATGCGCCGCTTCCGCAAGGACCTGCAGATCATCTTCCAGGACCCGCACGCCTCGATGAATCCGCGCATGCTGGTCGGTGACGTGATCGGCGAGGGGCTGCAAGCGCTGGGGCTGGCGCGCACCCGCCCGGAGCGGCTGCGCCGCGCCGCCGAGCTGCTCGAGCTGGTAGGGATGCCGGGTGCGGCCGTCGAGCGCTATCCGCACGAGTTCTCCGGCGGGCAGCGTCAGCGCATCTGTATCGCCCGCGCGCTCGCCGTCGACCCCAGGGTGATCGTCTGCGACGAGCCGACCAGCGCGCTCGACGTCTCGGTGCAGGCGCAGATCCTCAACCTGCTCAAGGATCTCCAGGCCCGTCTCGGTCTGTCCTATCTGTTCATCACCCATGACCTGTCGGTGGTCGCCTATCTCGCCCACGAGGTCGCGGTGATGTATCTGGGCCGGGTGGTCGAGCGGGGAAGGGTCGATGAGATCCTCGAGCGTCCGCGTCATCCCTATACCCGCGCGCTGCTCTCGGCGGTGCCGGTGGCCGACCCCCGGGCCGAGCGGCGTACCCTGCGTCTGGAGGGCGACATGCCCTCGCCGAGTGCGCCGCCGCCGGGCTGTCACTTCCATCCGCGCTGCCCCGAGGCACGCCCCGAGTGCGCCCTGGCCTATCCCGAGGGGCGGGCGGTCAGTGCGACGCATCGTGTCCATTGTCTCCTCGTCGAGGCCGGGCGCTGAGTGCCGGGCCGGGGCGTGATCGTCCATGCCTATTGGGGTGTAAATGAGAATCTATTTCATTTAAAGGCGGTCTGGGTCTATGCTTGTCCTCAAGGTAATCGAGGAGGGTAGCGACCATGATCAAGACACTCACCTTCGGCGCGGTGCACATGACGGTGGCCTTCACCGTGGCCTATGTGATGACCGGCAGCTGGGTCGTCGGCGGCGCCATCGCCCTGGTCGAGCCGATGATCAACACCGTGGCCTATTTCTTCCACGAATTGGTCTGGGAGCGGATCCGCAAGCGGCCGAAGATGATCGCGACCGCTGAGGTCTAGGCGGGGATGCCCGATGTTGCCGGTGACGGCCGTCTGGCGTTGTGATTCGACAGGAGTCTGACGCCTTCGATTCATCTCGGGACGGGGTGTTGTGCTGGCGCGGTCGATCCTTTGGGGTTGCGTTAGTTCTGTGCTCGACTTATTTTTGCGCATTGGACTCGCTGCTGGCGCAACCACTCACCAATGGACTTTGGATGATCGAGAAAAAGCACATCCTGTGTGTGGACCCCGAACCCTTCAAGCTACGCATCCCTGCGTTGCTCGGTCGCCGGGGGGTCAAGGTTGCGCTGAACGCGGCCAGTGATCAGGCGTCGCTCGATCAGGCCCTGAGCGAACCGGGACACTGGGATCTGGTGTTGTGTGAGGCCGGGTCCTTCTTCGATCTGGCCCTCGATGAGCGTCTTGATACGATCGGTGACGTCCTCGATGCATCGGTGGTGCTGATCAAGCCCAGAGACAGCCAGCTCTCGCCGGCCGAGGGCTATCGGTGGGGCGCGGCCGATGTGGTGATGAAGGGCGATACCGACCACTTGCTGATGGTCTGCGAGCGCGAACTCGGCAATGCCGTGCTGCGCCGGCGCTTGCGCATGCTCGAGCAGGTCGAGACCGCATCGCCGGGGGTGGCGCCGGGGCATGCCGACAGTCGTGAGGGGCGGCGAGGAGGGCGTGCTGTGGTGATCCCGACCATCACCGACCTGAGCAAGGCCGCGACCCATGATTCCGAGCCCCAGACCGAGTTCGTCGCCGAAACCACCGTCCACGAGTCCGGGTTGTCGGCCGAGCAGTTGCGGATCAAGTCGCTGATCGATGAGGGCGGTCTGACCCTCGAGTTCCAGCCGATCGTGCCGCTCGAGGCGCCCGAGCGGGCCCGCAGTCAGTTCGAGGCACTGGTGCGGCTCAAGGACGAGTCCGGGGCGCTGATGCTGCCCGGCGACTTCCTGCCGACCATCGCCGAGGCGGGCTGGATGGGCAAGATCGATCTGTGGATCTACCGGCGGGCGCTGACCATCCTCGAGGAGCTGCAAGGTGCCGGTCGCGCCGATGCCATGCTGTTCGTCAACCTCGCTACCGAGACCCTGCGTTCGCGCGCCCTGATCAAGGCCATCGGCGGCTTCACCTCGGCGGCGCGTATCTCCTCGGGCTCGATCGTGGTCGAGCTTCATCGCGATGCCTTCGTGCGCGAACCCGAGGGGGTGGAGCAACTCGCCGAGCTGCTGCGTCTCAATCGTCATGGTCTCCTGTTGGAAGACCCCGGTGTCGGCGACTGTCGCTTTCTCGAGCGTCACGGCGGGCTGATGACCCATGTCAAGCTCAACCGCAGGATCACCCGTGGTCTGGTCGAGGGCGAGGTCGAACAGCGGGATCTCGACCGTCTGGTCGGTTGCGCCCATGCCCGCGACATCCAGGTGATCGCGCTGGCGGTGGAGAGCGCCCGGCTGCTGCCGATGCTGTTCAGCGCCGGGGTCGATGCCATCCAGGGGCACTTCGTCAGCATGCCCTATCAGGACCTGATGTACCCGGCGGTTCAACGCATCGAGTCCGAGTCGAGCTTCATCGAATCCTGAGCGTGCGGTGCGCCAGACGCAGATTTTCGTCGCCAAGGGCGGGATTCAGGGTTACACTAGCCGGCATGAGAATTTCGATTCCGCTTTACTGAAGGCCGCCTCCGTCGCATTTCCCCCACTCGCGGTATCACCGCCGATCACCATCGCATTTCCCCCAACGCTCGTTGTCCCGACCGCATGGCTGTCGTCTTGCGTGGAACAGGCGAGGTGTATCCATCATGTTCGTCCCGATAGCAATGACAGCCGCTGGCCGTGTTGCCTGAGTGGTCCTGGTGATGATGTGGTGATAATGAAACGGTGCAAAAGGGATGACGGCGAACGCCCATGTTGCGATTACGTTCTCCGGTTTACACTGGCCAAATAGAATCGCATAATGACGAAGAAGCACTGGTGATGCAGGACGCATCACCTCGAGAACGAATACGCCGGATGCGTGTGCTTGATGGAAGGATAGTTACGCGGGACCCCGTGGAGTCGGAGTCCGGTGTCGGGTTGACGGTCATGTTGGCCGCGGGCCCGGCGAACCGGCCCAGTGCCGCCCTAGGTGGCCAGTGGTCGTCCCGCTCGGAACCAATACCGCCCGATCAATCGCATGGGGCCACGGGCCTTGAGATCACCGCGAAAGCGACTGCCGCTCTGTGTGAGCGTCGCTGCCGAACGGTTGATGCTCGGTCACGATGATGCCCCTTCCCCCGGTCAGGACAGCCATGGTCATCAGTGTGTGATGACAGGTCGTCCGTGCTCGTGGAGGTATGCCGAACGGCATTTCGCACGCCACTGAGTGGTGTGTGGCGCTCGGCACGCCGCGGAAGCCTGGTCTCGTTCATCGACACGGGTCGATAACGGATATGGTGCGACACCTGGTGTCGCCACCGATTGCGGGATGCCTGCGTGGCTCCCGTTCGATTCGTCATCCTGTCCGTGACAGGGTGATGAAGCCGCGCTCGTAATTGCGTGCGGGACGCGGATTTTTAGCAATACCGGCGAGATGAATGCCGGTGCTTTATATTGTGATGAGGTTGATATGCCAGGCGAAATGGTTTCCGGGACGGTTAAGTGGTTCAACGACGAGAAGGGTTACGGTTTTATTGCGCGTGAAGGCGGCAAGGACGTCTTCGTGCATTACAGCGCGATCAATGGCGCTGGTGGCCGCAAGACCCTGCTCGAGGGTCAGCAGGTGACCATGCAGGTCACCCAGGGCCCGAAAGGCCCCCAGGCCGAGAACGTCAACCCGGTCTGAGCCTGATCCTGGCCCGGCCCCTGGGGCCCGGGCCGATCAGGGCGCGGATCGGGTGCCCGTCACCCGATCCGCTGTTCTCCCGACGTCCATGCCCGTCGGATGTGAGCCGATTCAGTCGGTGCGTTTACGAAAGTGCATGATCCCCCAGCGCAGATAGCCGGCGCGCCCCGCCTCGACCCAGCGCGTGAGACCGTCCTGCATGCGCGCGGCATAATTCGCCGAGATCTTCCCTGCCAGCTGTTCGCGCGACCTCTCCAGCACCTCTCCGACCCGGCTATAGTGAACCGCCAGCTGTTCGGTGAGATCGATGATCTCGACCTCCTCGAGCCCGTTGTCCACGGCCGTCGTACGATAGAACCTGAATGACCCCAGTGTGCTGAGATGGATACGCTCGAGCACCGGCTGCAGCACCCCTGACGGACAGTCGTCGGTCTGCATCGGGTCGGTGAAGACGAAGCGCCCGCCCGGGCGTAACACCCGTGCCACCTCGGCAATCACCCGCTCGCGCTCGCCGCTGTGCAGGATGGCGTCCTGCGACCACACCAGATCGACGCTCGTCTCGGCGAGCGGGATCGACTCGAAGCTGCCGTCACGCACATCGATGCGATCCTCCAGTCCCTGCTCTCGATTCATCGCGCGGTTGCGCGCGTTCTCCTTCTCGCTGAGGTTCAGGCAGGTCACCGTGCAGCCGAAGGTGGCGGCGAGATAGCGCGCCGCGCCGCCGAATCCCGAGCCGATGTCGAGCACCCGGGTCTCCGGGGTGATGGGCGCGGCGACCGTCGCCATGCGCTCGACGGTACGGCGGCTGGCCGTGGCGATCGCCTCCTCGGCATGCTGGTAGATGCCGATATGGATGTCCTCACCGCCCCAGACGTGGAAGTAGAAGTTGTCGGCATCCTCGCTGTTGTAATAGTTGCGGGCGGTCTCGACGACCTCGGAGTAGGGTGCGCTCATGCGTTCTCGTCCTCCTGGCGATAGCGCTTCTCGGCGACGTGGATGAAGAAATCGGGCTGATCCTCGCGATAGGTCTCCTTGAAGTCGCCGTAGGTGGTCACCTTCTGGAAGCCGACCTCGTGCAGCAACCGGCGCAGATAGTTCTTGCGCAGCGGGAACATGTTGAGATGGAAGACGTTCTCGCCGGGGAACTCGTAGCGGAAGCGGGCGAGCGAGTCGTCGACGTGCTCGGGGGTGGCGCGGACGTTGTCGCCGCAGTAGTAGAAGTCGTGGCTGGGCGCGACCTGGTGATCGAGCAGGGCGTCGTAGTTGCGCTGGTCGATGATCAGGATGCCGTCGTGACGCAGTGTGGCGTAGAACTCGGCGAGTGCCTTGCGGCGGTCGCGCTCGTCGAACAGATGGGTGAAGGAGTTGCCGAGACAGATCGCCGCGTCGTAATAGTCGTGGACGTCCTGGTTGAGCCAGCGCCAGTCGGCCTGCACGGTGCGCAGCAGCTTGCCGTGGCTGCGGGCGTTGGCGAAGGCCTTGGCCAACATGTTGGGATTACCGTCGGCGCTGGTGACCTCGAACCCTTCCTTGAGCAACCGGACCGAGTGGAAGCCGGTGCCGGTGGCCACATCCAGCACCTTGCGCGCACCGTGCTCGCGCAGTACCCGGACGAAGAAGTCGCCCTCGCTCTGGGCGCGTCCGTCCCAGTCGATCAGCTGGTCCCACTTCTCGACGAAGGACTGGATGTATTCGGCCTGGTAGTGATCGGTGTGTCTGACTGCAAGCGGGTCGTTGCCATAGTCCTGCTGGGTATGCGTGGGGTTGTACATGGCGTCGCTCCTGGGCCTGCTCGGGTCGGTGGTGATGACGTGTGTACGCCTCGCGGGGTGGCGATTCAGTGGCCAGTGCGGAGATGGCGCACGGCATGGCGATACACGAGAGGTCTTCTTCTGGCGCCGGAATACACCCTGGTATACAGGGGGCGCTCACTGAAAACAGCGCGATTGCGCACTCGAAGTGGCAGCTGGATGCCGCCGGATGATGGTCGGGGTGGCCCCGACTGGAAGAGGGTTTTATCCTACAGGGCTGACACCACGAATCAACCCGCTCGTGGATTTTGTTTCATTTAAATCTTTGTTTTCGCTATCAGAGAATCTGATTGCCGGGCCGTGCCTGTTGGCTCGCCGGGGCCTCTGAGGCGTCGGCGGGAGCGGAAAAGGGTGCACCTGGAGCGGGCGAGGAGGGAGACTGGCGGGGGGAGGTCGAGTGCGGTTTGGTTGGCTTTCTATCCGTGTTCGATCGTCTCCCGATCCGGCATGCTGCTCAGTCGTCCGGCCTGGGTCGCGACCTGCTCGATATCGTGATCGATGCGCAGGGCGTCACCGATGCGAGCGGCGCGCTCGAGCGCGTCGAGTGCGGCATCGAGTGCCGGTACGCCACAGTAGCGGATGACCGTGCGCATCTGATGGACGTAGTCGGCCAGGCCCGGCCAGTCGCTCTCGGCTCGACAGGCGCGCAGCGCCTCGAGTTCGGCCGGCAGCTCCGCGCGCAGGGCGCAGAACAGCTCGTGGGCGAGCTCAGCGTCGCCGCCCACGCTGGCAAGGGCTGCTGCTGGATCGCGAAGCGGTTGTGCGGGTGCTGGGGTCGGCATCATCGTGCTCCACCGCCGAGTGTTTCGGCGACTCTAACCCCAGTTCCCCTTTCCGTCCAACCCGCGCGGCTCATTGCTCGTGCAGTGCCCGCACCGGGTCGAGTCGCGCCGCGCGCAGCGCCGGGACGACCCCGGCGACCAGCCCGAGCAGCAGTGCGCCGCACTCGGCCAGCAACACGAAGTCCCAGGCCGGTTGCAGCGGCAGCCCCGGCAGTGCGAGCCCGAGCAGCACCACCACCAGTGCGCCGATGGCGAGTCCGACGAGTCCGCCGAGCAGCGCCAGCAGCATCGCCTCGAGCAGGAACAGCCAGCGGATCTGCTCGCGTCCGGCGCCGAGCGCGCGCAGCAGCCCGATCTCGCGCCGACGCTCGCCGACGGCGATGGTCATGATGGTGAGGATGCCGATCCCGCCGACCAGCAACGAGATCGCGCCGAGCGCCCCGACCACCGTGGTCAGCGCGCCGAGCACCGACCCGAGTACCGCGAGCATCTGGTCCTGGGTGGTGATGGTGAAGTCCTCGGTGCCATGACGACGGATCAGCAGCGTGCGCACCCGCTCGGCCACCACCGCGCTGTCGGCATGACGGTCGTAGAGCAGGTCGATCTCCATCAGGCTGTCGCGGTCGAACAGTGCCAGCGCCCGCTCGGCGGGGATGTAGAGGGTGTCGTCGAGGTCGAAGCCGAGCATCTGGCCCTTGCGCGCCATCACCCCGATCACCCGATAGGGCTCGCCGCCGACGCGGATACGGGCGCCGAGCGGCGAGTGCTGGCCGAACAGCTGCACCGCCAGCTCCGCCCCCAGCACCGCGAAGGCCGGCGGATTGGCGCCGCGTTCGGGGAGGAAGCGACCGCTGGCCAGACGCATCGACCAGATCTCGGGGACCCCGGGACCGGCGCCGAACACCGTGGTGCGGCGGCTGCGCCCGGCGTGCTCGACGGCGACATTGCCCTGCACCACGGGGACCACTGCCTCGACCTCGGGGAGACGCGCGAGCGCACGGGCATCCTCCAGGCTCAGTGGCCGGACGTTGGAGACCAGCGCCCCGGACATCCCCAGGGTGGTGGTGCGTCCCGGCGAGACGGCGATCAGGTTGGTGCCGAACTGGCTGAACTCGGCGAGCACGAAGCGGTGCACGCCCTCGCCGATCGCCGTCAGCAGCACCACCGCGGCGACCCCGATGGCGATCCCGAGCACCGTCAACAGGCTGCGACCGGGGCGCTCGCCGACCGCGCCCAGGGCATAACGCATCAGGTCCGTGGTGCGCATCGTTCCGTGCCTCAACGACCGTTGAGCGCCGCGACCGGATCGAGCCGCGCGGCCCGTCGTGCCGGCAGCAGTCCGAACACCAGCGCGCTGCCCAGTGCGGTGAGCACCGCCGCCAGGCTCGCCCAGAGGGGCGCGGCGAGGGTGAACCCGGCGAACTGGCGGTCGATCAGCCAGAGCAGGGCGTGACCGCACCCCAGCCCGGCGAGACTGCCGAGCGCACCGAGTATCAGGGCCTCGGTGAGGAAGAGCGCGCGCACCTGGGCCGCACTCGCCCCCAGCGCCTTGAGCAGCCCGACCTCGGCGCTGCGCTGGGAGACCGACACCAGCATCACGTTCATGATCAACACCCCGGCGACCACCAGGCTGATCGCAGCGATCGCCGCCACCGCCAGGGTGAGCGTCGAGAGGATCTGGTCGAAGGTGCCGAGCAGCGCGTCCTGGGTGATCACGGTGACATCGTCCTCGCCCTCGTGGCGGTCGCGGACGATGGCACGGATCTGCTCGGCGGTGACCGTCAGATCGGCGCCGACTCGCCCCTGGACCAGCACCCGGAACAGCCCGGGGTTGTCGAACACCGCCTGGGCCGAGGCCACCGGGATCAGTGCCAGATCGGCCATGTCGGTGCCCAGCGACACACCGCCGCCGGCGAGCACGCCGATCACCCGGAAGCGCCGGTCGGCGATCCGGATGCGCTGCCCGAGCGGGCTGGCGGTGCCGAACAGCTCGCGCGCCAGGGTCGCGCCGAGCACCGCCACCGGCGCCGCGCGCCCGGGATCGGCGACGGGCAGAAAGCGCCCGGCGGCCAGCGTCAGTTCGCGGATGGCGAGATAGTCGGCGGTGGTGCCGAGGATGCCGACCTCGCGCGCCAGCGCCCCGGTCGACACCGGGGCCTCGCCCATCGCTACCGGGGCGACCCGCGCGACCCCCGGGGCGCGCAGCAGCGCCAGGGCGTCGTCCAGGGTGAGGTCGCGTGGGGTCTCGCCGAGCAGGGGTGGCGCGCCCCCGGTGGTCTCGTTGCGCCCGGGGACGACGATCAGCAGCCGGGTGCCGAGCTGGCTGAACTCGTCGAGCACGAAGCGGCGCGCGCCATCGCCGATCCCCGACAGGACGACCACCGCCGCGCAGCCGAGGGCGACGGCCAGCAGGGTCAGCGCGGCGCGGCCGGGGTGGGCGACGAGCGCGCGCAGTGCGGTGGTGGCGGTGTCGTGGGGGCGCATCAGTCGGCTGCCTGGTCGTCCTCGGTCATGGCATAGCGGTCGCGCCCCTGACGCTTGGCGCGATAGAGGGCCTGATCGATTGCGCGGAAGAAGGTCGCGCGGTCGTTGCCGGGACAGAAGGTGCCGACCCCGAGGCTTGCGGTGACCCGTCCGGCACGGGGGAAACGGTGTGCGCGGACGGTCCCGAGCAGGTCGCGTGCGAGCTGCTCGGCCTGACGGCGCGAGGTGTCGGGCAGGATCAGCGCGAACTCCTCGCCGCCCCAGCGCGCCAGACTGTCGCTGGCGCGCGTGCGTGTGGCGAGCAGCTGCGCGAACTCGTGCAGTACCGCGTCGCCGACATCGTGTCCCAGGGTGTCGTTGATCCGCTTGAAGTGGTCGAGATCGAGCAGGATCAGCGAGAAACAGCGCTGATGACGACCGGTCTTGGCGATCTCGCGCGCGAGCATCTCGTCGAACATGGTGCGGTTCCAGAGACCGGTGAGCGGGTCGGTCATCGACAGGATGCGTATCCGGTTGAGCGTCTCCTCGCGGGTGTGCTCGTAGTAGTAGATGATGCCACCGCCGACCACCAGTGTGACCAGGGTATTGAACAGCTTCCTGGCGGGGTTGAGCACGTCCCAGTGCAGCCAGTCGTAGGCGAAGACGGCGAGGACGGCGGCGACGAAGACCAGATAGGCGAGGGTGGCGGCACGCGGGCCGTGCAGCGGGTAGGCGAACAAGGGGTAGAGCAACAGCATCAGGTAGGGGGTGCTATCCCCCTTGGCTTGGATGATCAGGTACAGCAGCATCGCGCCGGCGCAAGACGAGGCCAGCCACGCCGGACCCTGCAGGCTGGCGCGACGGCGAAAATGCCATAGCGCCAGCAGTATGGTCGCCACCATCGCCAGCTGGATCCGGGCGAGCGTCGAGTCGCCGAGGACGATGAGGTTGAACAGTGCGGCGATGGTCATCACTGCAATGAGGGCGAGCAGGGTGAAGTTGAGCAGCTGCGCGCGACGAAACAGCAGCGGGTCCCGAGCAAAGCGCTGTGGCGTCTCGAGCAGGCGCTTCAGCGACTGCAGTGGCATGGGCATGGCGAGGGTGCCTGGTACAGGTGTGTTGCCTGGGATCGCGAAGTGCGATGGGGCGAATCCTGCCGTCCTGGTGCACGTGCGTCCATGCAGAGGCCTCGGTGTGGACCGTCAGTGGGCACGGATGCCGCCGTCCTCCATGTCGATGCGCCGTCCGGCGCGTCCGCCCACGACCGGGTCGTGGGTGACCACCACCAGGGTGACGCCCTGGTCGTTGAGCGCCTCGAGGGTGGCGATCACCTCATCGCCCGAGCGTCGGTCGAGGTTGCCGGTGGGTTCGTCGGCGAGCAGCAGCCCCGGTTGCATCACCGTGGCGCGGGCGATCGCCACGCGCTGGCGCTGGCCGCCGGAGAGCTGGTCGGGACGGTGGTCGGCGCGGTCTGTCAACCCCAGCCGGTCGAGCGCCTGGGCGACTCGCTCGCCTCGCGCCGCGGGCGCGATGCCGGCGAGCATCAGCGGCAGCTCGACGTTCTCCGCGGCGCTCAGTCGCGGGATCAGGTGGAAGGACTGGAAGACGAAACCGATGCGGTTGCCGCGCAGCGCAGCGCGCGCCTCCTCGTCGAGGCCGGTGGTCTCGATGTCGTCGAGCCGGTAGCGGCCCTGGTCCGGGCGGTCGAGCAGACCGAGGATGTTGAGCAGGGTGCTCTTGCCCGATCCCGACGGGCCCATGATGGCGACATAGTCGCCAGTGTCGATATCCAGCTCCACCCCATGCAGTGCCCGCACCTGCTGCTCGCCGACACGGAAGCTGCGACTGATCCCCCGGAGCGCGATCATGGCGCCGGCTCGATACGAGCGCCGTCGGTCACGTCCTCACCGCCGAGCGTGCGCGCCACGCGGTCGCCGGGCGCGAGACCGGAGCGGATCTCGGTGCGCTCCCAGTTCTCGATCCCGATGCGGATCTCGCGTCGTTGCAGTCGTCCGCTGGTCGGATCGAACAACAGCACGCTTGGCGTGAGGCCGGCCTGGATCGCCGCAGTGGGCAGTTGCAGGACCTGTTCGCGGCGCTCGACCACGATCTCCACGTCGGCGCTGTAGCCGGCGAGCAGTGGCGTGTCGGTCGGCGGTTCGGTCATCACCACCTCGATCTCGACGGTACGCGCCTGCTTCTCCTGGTCGAAGACATAGGGAGCGATGCGGCGCACCACCCCGGCGAAGACCCGATCGCCGAATGCATCGAGGGTGATCCGCGCCTCCAGCCCGAGGGCGATGCGCGCGGCGTCGACCTCGTCGATGGGGGCGGAGATGTAGTAGCAGGCGTCGTCGATGAGATCGATCGCAGGGGGTGTGGGGATGCCCGGCGGCGAGGGGGTGACGTACTCGTTGAGCTCGCCCGAGACCTCGGCGACCACTCCGGCGAAGGGTGCGACGAGCCGGGTCCGCTCCAGCTCGGCGCGCGCAACCCCGATCTGGGCCTGGCTGACCTCGGCGTTGGCGCGTGCCGCCTCGCACTCGGCTGCGCCGGCGCGGGCGGCGGTCTGGGCGCGGTCGAGCGCCTCCTCCGAGGTCATCGCACGGGTATCGAGCCGGCGCTGGCGCTCGGCCTCGCGCCCGGCCTGCTCGGCGTGCAGACAGGCGGCGCGGGCGCGGGCCGTGGCCGCTTCGGCCTCGCGCTCGGCGAGCTCGACACGGGCGACGAGGTCGCGGTTCCAGAGTTCGAGCAGCAGCTCGCCGGCGCCCACCCGATCGCCCTCGTGGACCTCGAGACGGGCGATCTGACCGCCCAGGCTGGGCGCGAGTCGGGCACGCCGACAGGCCTTGACGGTGCCGGCGCGGGTGTTGGCGACCAGCCGCTCGATGGCGCCCTCGCTGACCGCGACCAACTCGACCCGGGGCGGTCCGGGTCGACTGATGTACCACCACAGCAGCAGCGCGCCGCCGAGCGCGAGGACGAGCAGGAGGGAGGGCGACGGCCTTTTCATCGGGGACGGTGTCCGAGGCTGGTCGGGGCACCATTGTAGCGCGCCGGACCAGCGGGTGCGATGCGTGGCTCAGGCCTCGCGTCTACCGAATGCCTCGGTCGGCAGCACCAGCAGCAGCAGCAGCAGCAGCAGATCGAGACCGGCGATCAGCTCGTGACCGAACAGCGCCCCGATCATCAGGCTGAGCAGCGCGATCAACAGCAGTATCCACCAGCCGGGCAGCCCGGCGTCACGGATGCGCTTGGCGGCGATGTTGGCCTGGGCGACCAGCAGCACGGCGGCGATGGCGACCAGCACCGCCAGCTTGATGTCGGCGATCAGCGCCGAGTCCTCGGGCCCCTTGGCGAGGCCGAAGCTGGCCAGCACCAGCAGGGCGATCAGGGCGGCGTGACAGCCGAGATAGGCGAGGCGGGAGAGACGACCGTGCTTGATGTCGCCAAAGAAGATCGTGAGCATGTCTGGGTCTCGTTGCGGGGTTCTCGTTCGGGACGCGATCGGCTGGCGCTGCGCCCCACGGATGCGGCCGCTCGGCGCGCGTCTCCCAGAGTATACCCGGCCTGCGTCGCCTGCCCGGCTGCGCTAGCATGGACGACGAACGGTCGAAACCTTGGGGATGGACAGTGTCGCAACGCGAGATCATCGAGTCATTGCGCGCCGCGCCCCTGCTCGCGCGGCTCGAACCGGCGCAGCTCGAGCGGGTCGCCGCGCGGACCACCCGTCTCACCCTGGCCGCCGAGCAGTCGCTGTTTCTCCAGGGCGACGCGGCCGAGCGTTTCTTTCTGGTATGCGCCGGGCAGATGCAGCTCTACCGGCTCGCGCCCGATGGCGCGCGCAAGGTGATCGAGATCGTCTCCCCCGGGCAGACCTTCGCCGAAGCGCTGATGTTCCTCAACCGCCCGAGCTATCCGGTGTGCGCCAGCGCGCTCGCGCCGACCGAGCTGATCGCGATCGACGCGGCCGACTTCGCCGCCATGCTGCGCGAATCGGTCGACACCTGCTTCCTGCTGCTCGGGGCGCTGAGCCAGCGGCTGCGTGGCCTGATCGGCGAGATCGACCATCTCACCCTGCACACCGCCAGCGGTCGGCTGGCGCGCTATCTGCTCGAACGGCTGCCGCCGGAGCGGCGCGCGCTGCGTCTGGAGGTCCCCAAGGGGGTGCTTGCCTCGCGTCTGTCGATCCAGCCCGAGACCTTGTCGCGGGCGCTGCGTCAGTTCGTCGATGCCGGTGTGATCGCGCTCGAGGGGCGTCATGTGACCCTGCTCGATCGCCCCCGGCTGGTCGAACTCGCCGCGCTCGAGCCTGGGCTCGGGCCGGAGTGAGCCTCAGGCCGCGGCCAGCGCGCGCGCCAGATCGCCCGCGGGGTCCTGGCCGGTCAGGCGCAGGTCGTAGCGCTGCTGCAGGATCGCGAACACACCGGGGGTGATGAAGGCCGGCGGGTTGGGGCCGAGGGTGATGCCGCGCACGCCAAGATGCAGCAGGCTCAGCAGCACCGCCACCGCCTTCTGCTCGAACCAGCTCACCACCAGGGTCAGCGGCAGGTCGTTGATGCCGCAATCGCAGGCCTCGGCCAGCGCGGCGGCGACGGCGATGGCGCCATAGGCGTCGTTGCACTGGCCCATGTCGAGCAGCCGCGGCAGCCCCAGGTGCTCGCCGTAGTCGTGGTCGCGGATGCGGTACTTGCCGCAGCCGAGGGTGAGGATGAAGGAGTCCGGCGGGGTGGCGCGGGCGTAGTCGGTGAAGTAGTTGCGCCCCTTCTCGGCACCGTCGCAGCCGCCGATGACGAAGAAGTGGCTGATCGCGCCGGACCTGACCGCCTCGACGAGGGTCGGTGCCTGATCGAGCAGCACCTGGCGGTGGAAGCCGATGGTCGATTCGCCGGCGGGCGCCTCGGGGCAGGGCGGGCAGGTCAGGGCGGCGGTGATCAGCGCCGAGTAGTCGCCATCGGGGAGACGCCGGGCGTTGGGGACGCCGGTGGCGCGGATGGTGTAGAGCCGGTCGCGATACTGCTCGGGCGGGATCAGCACGCAGTTGGTGGTGGCCAGTACCGGGCCGGGGAAGGCGGCGAACTCTCGCTTCTGATCCTGCCAGGCGCCGCCGTAGTGACCGGCCAGGTTGGGATGATCGCGCAACTTCGGGTACATGTGCGCGGGGAGCATCTCGCCGTGGGTGTAGACGCGGATCGCGGTGCCCTCGACCTGGCACAGCAGCTCCCAGAGATCGAGCAGATCGTGGCCGGTGACGAGGATGCCGGGACCGGCCGCGGTGCCCTCGCGCACCCGGCTCGGGGCGGGGGCGCCGAAGGTCTCGACATGGGCCGCGTCGAGCAGCTCCATCACCCGCAGGTTCATCTCGCCGCAGCGCAGACAGTAGTCGAGCAGCGCCTCGGGGTCGAAGTTGACGTTGGTCATGGTGACGAACAGCGCCTCCTCGATGAACGCCGAGACGGTCTCGTCGTGGTGGCCGAGGCGGCGTGCGTGATGGGCGTAGGCGGCCATCCCCTTGAGGCCGTAGAGCAGGGTCTCCTGCAGCGACTGTACGTCGGCGTCCTTGCCGCAGGTGCCGGGCGAGTTCACGCAGGCGCTGTTGCGGAAGGTCTGTTCACACTGGTTGCAATACATGGGGCGATCTCCTGTGGGCGGACGGGACCTGTCCCGCGTCTCACTGACGGCGGGGACGGGCGCAGTCTCGTCCGCTCTCGTCGATCGCCCCTTGATGGAGGTCAAATCCGTCCCCGTGGATCAGAACTCGCCGACCGCCGCCCCCTGCATGATGCTCCAGATGATGTCGCGCACCCGCGTGGCCGACTGCTCAAGCTCCGGGGGGAGCGGGCGACCGCCGTGGATCAGCAGGTCGAGGTTCATGCTGTAGAGGTGTAGCCGTCCCTCGGCGTCCTCGACCAGGGCGATGCGACAGGGCATGAAGCCGCTGTACTCGTTGCGGTGCTCGAGCATCTGGCGCCCGACCCGGGCGTCGCAGAAGGAGAGGAAGTTGACATAGCGATAGGGCTCGCCGGTGATCGCCTCGATCTGCTGATAGAAGGGCGATTCGCCGACGAACAGCAGGTTGTTGGAGACGGCGAGGCTCTTGAGCGAGTCGACGACGTCCTCGGTCGCGAGCCCCTCTTCGACGGGGACCGACCACATCATCGCCATGCCGGGGTCGCCGGTCGCGAGCAGACGCTGGCCGAACTCGGCATAGACCCGGGGTGCGCCGGGGTCGAAGGTCGCGAGGATCGGCGCCAGTCGTGCGGCGCCATAGCCGATGGCGAGCAGACAGAGCACCCCGAAGATGGCAAACAGGTTGCGGGCCAGTCTCATCCATATCCCTCCATTGACGAAGGGGCCCCTCGCGGGACCCCGAGACGCCCGTCCGGTGGGGACGGGCGCATGTGCTCAAGATGGGGTGGGGGCCTGAGGCCCGGTCCCGTGCGCGCCTGCGGCGAGCCGGACTGGAGGGGTCAGCGCTCGGGCGCGCCCTGCTCGATCCAGGTCTCGACAAGCGCGACCTGCTCCGGTGCGAGTGGATCCTTGCCGTGGGGCATGCGGATCGATTGATCGACCTCGCCGGCGAGCAGACGGTAGAGGCTGCTCGAGAGCGCATCGCCCGGCACCACCACTGGACCGAACTTGGTGCCCTTCATCAGGGTGTCGTAGGAGACGACCTGGAAGCCGCTGGCCTCGGCGCCCGCGCCGCCCGGCAGGTGACACTCGACGCAATGGGTCTCCAGCAGTGGTTGGATGTGCATCTCGTAGGTGATGCGATCCTGCTGCCCGCAGCCACCGAGCACCAGCAGGGCCGGGAGCCCCATCATCGCGATCGTGCGGATTCGACTGGTCATCGCCCTCTCTCCTTCGTTGACACGACACGGCTCGTGCCACCAATGCTCCTGGCCTGCCGTGTTCGCCACGCTGGTCGAGGGTGTTCCGCCCCTGGATGCCGACCGCTCACCGTGCAGTTCGACGGCTTGCCCCCTGATGAATCATCGGTGGGCACGGGCCACTGACAATTGCCCCGTTGATTCTAATGCTAGTCGACTCCCGGCCATCGACAAGGTGTGTGATACCGGCCTAGGTCAGCTTTTCGTGCCCCGCTGGTCGGGGCTGGGCTTGGACGACGGGGGTGTGGGATCACCCCCGGGGAGGGCGGACTCAGGCGCCGGTCAGGCGCTGCTCGGCCTCGAGATACTTGGCGGCGGTGCGGTCGATGATCGACTGCGGCAGCTCCGGCCCCGGCGGGGTCTTGTCCCAGTCGAGGGTCTCGAGATAGTCGCGTACGAACTGCTTGTCGAAGCTCGGCGGGCTGGTGTCCGGGCGGTACTCGTCGGCCGGCCAGAAGCGCGAGGAGTCGGGGGTGAGCACCTCGTCGATCAGGTGCAGCCGGCCCGCCTCGTCGAGTCCGAACTCGAACTTGGTGTCGGCGATGATGATGCCGCGTTCGCGGGCATAGGCCGCGCAGCTGGTGTAGATGGCGATGGCGGTGTCGCGCACCTGCTCGGCCAGTTCGCGACCGAGCAGCTCGACGGTGCGGGCGAAGTCGATGTTCTCGTCGTGATCGCCGATCTCGGCCTTGGTCGAGGGGGTGTAGATCGCCTCCGGGAGCTGGTCGGCCTGGCGCAGGCCCTGGGGCAGGGCGATGCCGCACACCGCGCCGGTGGCGCGATAGTCCTTCCAGCCCGAGCCGATCAGGTAGCCGCGCACGATCGCCTCGACCGGCAGCGGCTTGAGGCGGCGTACCACCATGGCGCGCTCGCCGAGCGTGGCGAGTGTCTCGGGGTCGGTGATCACCGCCTCGACCGGGATGTCGGAGAGGTGATTGGGGATCAGGTCGGCGGTGCGCTCGAACCAGAAGTTGGAGACCCGGGTGAGCACCTCGCCCTTGCCCGGGATCGGCTGCGGGAGCACCACGTCGAAGGCCGAGAGGCGGTCGCTGGTGACCACCAGCAGATGATCCTCGCCGACGGCATAGATGTCCCGGACCTTGCCGCGACCGAGCAGCGGCAGTGTGGAGATGTTCGATTCGTAGAGCGCAGGCATGACGGTTGATCCCAGAACGACAAGGCTGAGATTATAACGATTTACGCCGCTTCGTGGGCCATCCCCGACGCCCGTCGGCGCCATCCTGAGCATCTGAGGTCCTTCGATGAACAAACGCGTCATCTCCACCGATCAGGCCCCCCAGGCCATCGGCACCTACTCGCAGGCGGTGCGGGTCGGCGATACCGTCTATCTCTCGGGCCAGATCCCGCTGGTCCCCGAGACCATGACCCTGGTCGAGGGCGACATCGAGGCCCAGGTGCGGCGGGTCTTCGACAATCTCACGGCGGTTGCCCGGGCCGCCAACGGCACCCTCGCCGACATCGTCAAGCTCAATGTCTTCCTCACCGATCTCGGTCATTTCCCGGTGGTCAACCAGGTGATGACCGAATACTTCTCCGAGCCCTATCCGGCGCGCGCCGTGGTCGGGGTGGCGGCCCTGCCCAAGGGGGCCGGGGTCGAGATGGATGCGGTGATGGCCCTGGCCGACTGAACCGCCCGGCGCCGACGCGAATGGTATTCGCGCGATCCTGGCATACCATTGGCGGTAGCGCCCGCGGCGCGATCGGTCGCCAGTCCATTCCTTTCCTTCAACCTCAGCCATCAACCGGGTCTGCCATGCATCGCATCGCCTTCGTCCTCGCCCTCTGCGTGCCGGTCCTGGTGGCCGGCTGCAGCGCCAGCGCCCAGCAGCGCGTCGCCCTCGACCCCTTCTCCAGCGGTGTCCTGCCGGTGGCGGCCGACGCCGAGGTGCGCGGCGACTTCGCCGCCAGCGATGCGGCCGCGCGTTTCGTCGCACGCATGGCGCGGGAGCACGACTTCGCCCCCGAGGTGCTCGCCGGGCTGCTCTCCGAGGCGCGCCGCGAGCAGTGGATCATCGAGCTGATGGACCGTCAGGCGCCGCGCGCCAAGCGGGCGCCGAACGGGGCCTGGACGCGCTATCGCGGCAAGTTCGTCACCGCCGACAACATCGCCGGCGGCGTGCGCTTCTGGCGCGCCCACGCCGCCACCCTGGAGCGTGCCGGGGCGCGCTACGGCGTGCCGCCCGAGTACATCGTCGCCATCCTCGGGGTCGAGACACGCTACGGCGGCTATGTCGGTACCACCCGCACCCTCGATGCCCTGGCCACGCTCGCCTTCGCCTATCCGCGCCGCGCCGACTACTTCACCGGCGAACTCGAGGCCTTCCTGCTGATGGCGCGCGAGTCCGGGGTCGATCCGCGCAAGCCGCAAGGCTCCTATGCCGGTGCCATGGGGCTGGGACAGTTCATGCCCACCAGCTTCCAGCGTTACGCGGTCGACTTCGACGACGACGGCGTGCGCGATCTCTGGGACCCGACCGACGCCATCGGCAGCGTCGCCCACTATTTCAAGGCCCACGGCTGGCGCGCCGGCGCGCCGGTGACGATGCGCGTGCGGGTGAGCGCGGGGCAGGGGATCGGCGCGCTCAAGACCGGCTTCACCAGCGCCCACAGCCGCGCCGCGCTGCGTGCCCACGGGGTCGATCTCGACGGCGTGCCGGGACGGGGGCGGCTGAGCCTGCTGGCGCTCGATGCGCGCGGTGGCACCGAGTACTGGGTGGGGTTCGAGAACTTCGGGGTGATCACCCGCTACAACCGCAGTACCTATTACGCCATGGCGGTGCACCAGCTCGCCGCGGCCGTCCGTGCCCGTCACGGCGCGGCCCTGGCCGGGCGTTGAGCGCGTCTCAGACCCCGTTGAGGGTGAGGGTGAGTCGGCGCCGCTGTGCGCCGGTGCGGTGCTCGTAGAGATAGACCCCCTGCCAGGTGCCGAGCGCGCAGCGTCCGTCGCTGATCGGGAGGGTCAGGTCCATCTTGGTGAGGATGGCGCGCAGGTGCGCCGGCATGTCGTCCGGGCCCTCGGCGGCATGGGTATAGACCGGGTCGCCGTCGGGGGCGAGCCGGGCGAGGAAGTGCTCCAGATCGTGCCGGACCGAGGGGTCGGCGTTCTCGCACAGCAGTAGCGAGGCACTGGTGTGATGCACGAAGACGTGGCAAAGTCCAGTAACGATGGCGCTCTGGCACACTCGTTGCTGAACCGCGTCGGTGATCTCGTAGGTGCCGCGACCCCGGGTCGCGATGCTGAGGCGGTGTTGTTCGATCATCGGCGAGGGGCTGCTGGTCTCCGGGTCCAGTGACGAAGGTGGGGTCGCGGCGCCGTACAGCGACGGGCGCCATGTACGGGGCCCGCGCGGCGATTAGAGCAGACAGCAGCGCCTTGATTCAAACCGTACCAGATCACAAGCCTGACGACACCGAGGCGCTCGACCAGATCCCGGTCGAGCGGTTGCACCGTGTCGGGCCCCGGGTGGCCGAGCGCCTGACCCGGCTCGGTATCCACAGCGTCCAGGACCTGTTGCTGCACCTGCCGACCCGCTATCAGGATCGCAGTCGCGCGGTGCCGCTCGCCGAGCTGCGGGTCGGCCAGGAGGCACTGGTCGAGGCCGAGATCGGCGAGGCCGGGATCGCTCTCGGGCGCCGCCGCTCGCTCAAGGTGTGGCTCACCGACGGTGGACTCGGTGCGCTGATGCTGCGTTTCTTCCACTTCGGCAGTCAACAGGTCTCGGCGTTGCGCCCGGGGGTACGGCTGTCGTGCTATGGCGAGGTCCGTCAAGGACCGCGCGGCCTCGAGATGGTGCACCCGGAGTATCGCATCCAGGGCGCCGGGCAGGAGGGGCTCGAGCCCGGACTGACCCCCGTCTACCCCGCCACCGAGGGGTTGAACCAGGCGTCGCTGCGCGGACTCACCGAGCAGGCCCTGGCGCTGCTCGAGACCCGCGCCCCGGCCGAGTGCCTGCCTGCCAGCGTGCTCGACCCTCTGGGTCTGCCGACCTTGAGCGAGGCGCTGCGCTATCTCCATCGCCCGCCGCCCGAGGCGACCCTGGAGGCGCTGGTCGAGCGCCGTCACCCGAGCTTCCAGCGCCTGGCCTTCGAGGAGCTGGTGGCGCACCAGGCGAGTCTGCGTCAGTTGCGCGAGACTCAGGGGACGCAGGTCGCACCGCCGCTCGCCGGTGACGGTGCGCTGCGCGCGCGGTTGCGTGCGCGCCTGCCGTTCTCGCTGACCCCGGCGCAGGAACGGGTGGTCGGCGAGATCGCCGCCGATCTCGCGCTGCCGCGACCGATGCATCGGCTGTTGCAGGGCGATGTCGGCGCCGGCAAGACGGTGGTCGCCGCGCTCGCCGCGCTGCAGGCGATCGAGTGCGGACATCAGGCGGTGCTGATGGCCCCCACCGAGCTGCTCGCCGAGCAGCACCACCGTACCCTCGGGGGCTGGCTCGACGAGCTCGGCATCACCACGTTGTGGCTGACCGGTCGTCACAAGGGGCGCGAGCGCGCCGAGCTGCTGGCGCGCATCGCCTCGGGCGAGGCGCGACTGGTGGTCGGCACCCATGCGCTGTTCCAGGACGAGGTGCGTTTCGCCGAGCTCGGGCTGGTGATCATCGACGAGCAGCACCGCTTCGGTGTCCACCAGCGCATGCGGTTGCGCGAGAAGGGCGGGGGCGAGGGGGCGCTGGCCCACCAGCTGATCATGACCGCCACGCCGATCCCGCGCTCGCTGGCGATGACCATGTACGCCGACCTCGATCTCTCGGTGATCGACGCCCTGCCGCCGGGGCGTCAGGCGATCACCACGGCGGCGGTGCCCGATGCCCGCCGCGACGAGGTGATCGAGCGGGTGCGCGAGGCCTGTGCCCAGGGGCGTCAGGCCTACTGGGTCTGCACCCTGATCGAGGAGTCGGAGGTGCTCGAGTGCCAGGCCGCCGAGGAGACCGCGCGTCAGCTCGCCGAGCGCCTCAGCGGGCTGCGCGTGGGGTTGGTGCACGGGCGCATCCGTGGCGCCGAGCGCGAGGCGGTGATGGCCGCCTTCGCCGCGGGCGAACTCGACCTGCTGGTGGCGACCACGGTGATCGAGGTCGGGGTCGACGTGCCCAACGCCAGTCTGATGATCATCGAGAACCCCGAGCGCCTGGGGCTCGCCCAGCTCCATCAGCTGCGTGGCCGGGTCGGGCGCGGCGCGGTCGAGAGCCACTGCCTGCTGCTCTATCGTGCGCCGCTCTCGGCAGTGGCGCGCGAGCGCCTGGGGATCCTGCGCGCTACCAACAGCGGCTTTGAGATCGCCGAGCGTGATCTGGCGCTGCGCGGTGCCGGCGAGGTGCTGGGCACCCGCCAGACCGGTGCGGTGCAGTTCCGTATCGCCGACCCGTTGCGCGACCAGCAGCTGCTGCCCGCCGCCCAGCAGGCCGCCGACCTGGTGTTGAGCAGCCATCGCGGGCTGTTCGAGCCGCTGGTGCGTCGCTGGCTCGGGGATCGCGTCGACTACGGTCGCGCCTGAGCCGCATCGATCGCCCCCGGCGCGGCTGTGCGATAATCGCTCCACCTGCGGACGATGCCGGGGCCCGTCTCCCGTGGCCGCCTCGTCGCGACCCCTGCCGACCGTCCCGTCCTCTGTCGTACCGACGGGGGCATCGTCGCCAATGTCACGAATCAGGTGAGAGTCGACCTGCGATATGAGTCTTCAAGAGGTAACAGCCAAGGCGCTGCGTCCCGCCTTCTGGCGTGAGCGGCTGCATGGATACATGCTGCTGGTGCGGTTCAATCGGCCGATCGGCAGTCTGCTGCTGATGTGGCCCGCGCTCTGGGCGCTGTGGTTCGCCGGCGCGGGGCAGCCGCCGTGGTCGATCGTGCTCATTTTCGTCCTCGGGGTGGTGCTGATGCGCTCGGCCGGGTGCGCGATCAACGACTATGCCGATCGCGACTTCGACGGTCATGTGCGGCGCACCAACCAGCGCCCGCTGGCCACCGGCCTGGTGAGCGCGGGCGAGGCGCTGGGGGTGTTCATCGTCCTCTGTCTGGCCTCCTTCGGCCTGGTGCTGCTGCTCAACTGGCAGACGATCGCGCTGTCGGTGGTGGCGGTGGCGCTGACCGCGCTCTATCCCTTCATGAAGCGCTATACCCATCTGCCGCAGCTCTTCCTCGGCGCCGCCTTCGGCTGGGCGATCCCGATGGCCTTCACCGCGGTGACCGGGACCATCCCCTTCTATGCCTGGGTGCTGTTCGTCGCCACCCTGATCTGGGCGCTGATCTACGACACCCAGTACGCCATGGTCGATCGCGAGGACGACCTCGAGATCGGGGTCAAGTCCACCGCGATCCTGTTCGGGCGCTGGGACCGTGTCATCATCGGGCTGTTGCAGCTCATCATGCTGGCGCTGTTGTTGTGGGTCGGTATGGCCACCGGGCGCGGTGGCTGGTACCTGCTCGGGCTGGCCGCCGCCGCCGGGCTGGCCCTCTATCAGCAATGGCTGATCCGCGCGCGCGAGCCCGACCCCTGCTTTGCCGCCTTCCTCAATAACAACTACTTCGGCATGGCGGTGTTCGTCGGGCTGGTGCTCGACTACGCGCTCGGTTGAGCCTCGCCCTCGATCCGTTGTTGTGCGATCGGGGCGGGATGGCGCGCCACCACCCAGGCCGGTAGCCGCGCCTCGTGGGCGTGGTAGAGGGCGTCGGACTCGACGATCACCAGCACCAGCACGGTCGCCATCACCGGCAGGATGCCGGTGCCGGCGACCAGCGCCCACACCGCCTCCTTCATCATCCCGCCATAGGTGTAGCCGACCCAGCCGAGGGTCGCGCTCGCCACCAGCAGTGTCAGCATGGTCAGGAAGATCCGGCTGCGGCGCGCGCATACCTGCCAGTGACACATCACGTACCAGGGGTCGCGCCCGCGGGCGCGGCGTGCCCGCCACAGGATGAAGCCGAGGATGGCGAAGGAGATCGTCGGGATCAGCGCCAGCAGCCAGGGGAAGCTGCCGGCGATGCCGCCGATGGCCACCGTCATCAGGATGTGGTTGCCGATCAGGTTGGTGAGAAAGAGCTCGTGCGGCACCTTGGCGCGGCGGAGTTCGTCGGGGCTGACTGCGAATCGCATCTGAGGGGTCTCCGGCTGCGGGGCCGCGCGAGGCGGCCTGCTGGTCATCCGTGCCCGCCGCACACCGGGCAGTCGGGATCGGGGGGGAGGGTCAGGCTGCGCCACTGCATGCGCAGCGCATCGAGCAGCAGCAGCCGACCGAACAGCGGCTCACCGATGCCGGTGAGGATCTTGATCGCCTCGGTGGCCTGGGTGGCACCGATGATGCCGACCACCGGTCCGAGCACGCCGCGCACCGCGCAGCCCTCCTCCTCGCCGACCTCGCGTGGATAAAGACACTGGTAGCAGGGGCCGCCGGGACGAGCGGAGAAGGCGCTGACCTGGCCCTCGGTGCCGATCGCCGCGCCCGAGACCAGGGGGATGCCGGCGCTCATGCAGGCGGCGTTGATGGCGAAGCGGGTGGCAAAGTTGTCGCAGGCGTCGATCACCAGATCGACGTCGGCGATCAGCTCGGGCAGCCGGGCGGCGGTGGCGCTGCCCTTGAGTGGCACCAGCGCGACCTCGGGGTTGAGCGCCGCCAGCCGGGTCATCGCCGAGTCGACCTTGGGTCGGCCGACGGTGGTGCTGTCGTGCACGATCTGGCGGTGCAGGTTGGAGAGGTCGACGGCGTCGAAGTCGGCCAGGCGCAGCTCGCCGACACCGGCGGCGGCCAGATACATGGCGATCGGCGAGCCGAGGCCGCCGAGTCCGATCAGCAGCACGCGTGCCTGACGCAGGCGTCGCTGACCGTCCTCGCCGAAGCCGGGGAGCAGCATCTGGCGGCTGTAGCGTGGGTCTGGATGCGGGTTCATGGTACTGCTGCGGGCCGGCCCGGGCGGGTGTCGTGGCGACTCAGAGATAGCGGCGCCAGTGCTCGGGCCGCTGGTCGCGACAGCCGTGCTCGATCTGCGCGTAGCGCTTGGCGAAGACCTGCTTGAGACAGTTGCCCTTGCACCTGGGGTAGCCGAGATTGGCCCGCTGGGTCTCCTCTGTGTAGTGATAGAGCGCGCGCCTGACCTTGGGGAGCAGTCCGTTGTCGAGATGCAGCCCGAGCTCGCCGAGCGCCTCGTCGATCTCCTGCAGGGTGAGCTGGAGCACGTCGTAGCGTACCCGCAGCAGACAGGGCGAGAGCGCCTCGGTGGCGAGTACGCCCTCGACCTCGGCGAGGAAGGCCGCGGCGGTCGCGGCCTGATCGGGGTTCGGATGCAACTCCTGGAACGGGATCTCGCGCTCCTTGATACGGTCGACGTCGACGCTGTCCATAGTGGCTGCCCAATGCTAGTCGTGGTTGCGAAAGAATCAACCCGGGCGGACCGGTCGGTCGCGGCGGTGGCTATAATCGGGCCGCGTGTCGCCTGTTCCGACGGGTGACGATGTCGCGTCGGCGGCGCGCGCAGGGCCTGATCCCGGGCGTGCTGCCGGGTGCGACGGCCGTAGACCTGCTGTCCGAGAGATGGGAGCGGATTTGCCGATGTACAACGACAAGGCCGACCTGGGGGTGTGGCTGCGCAGCCTCCTGTTCTTCGTCCTCTACAACCTGATGGGGATCGTCCACAGCCTGATCTCGCTGCTGCTGGCGCCCTGGATGGATTTCGCGCAGCGCTATCGCTTCGTCAACCTGTGGTCGCGCGCCACCATGTGGTTGCTGCGCCGGCTCAACGGCATCGAGATCGTCGTCGAGGGGCGCGAGCACATCCCCGCCGGCGAGGCGGTGGTGGTGATGGCCAATCACCAGAGCCAGTGGGAGACCTTCTATCTGCAGCTGCTGGTCTCGCCGCAGGCCACGGTGCTCAAGCGCGAGCTGCTGTGGGTGCCCTTCTTCGGCTGGGGGCTGGCGCTGCTCAAGCCGATCGCGATCGATCGCGGCCGCCCGGTCAACGCCTTCAAGACCATCCTCCGGGTCGGGCGCGAGCGGCTGCGCGCGGGCATCAGCGTGGTGATCTATCCCGAGGGGACGCGCCAGCCGCCGGGGCGGATCGGGCGGTTCAACGGCGGTGGTGCCAAGCTCGCCTGCAAGGCCGGGGTGCGGGTGCTGCCGATGGTGCACGATGCCGGTCATTGTTGGCCGGCGCGCTCGCTGCTGCGCCGCCCTGGGCGTATCCGGCTGATCATCGGGGCGCCGATCGGTTGTGGCGACGGTGATCCCGAGCGGCTCAGCGCGCGGGTCGAGCAGTGGATGCGCGAGACCGCGGCGCGGCGGTTGGGGATGGAAGAGGGTCAGCCTGCGCCGCGATCAGCGGCGCCCGAGCGTGATCCGGTCGAGTCCGGCGAGGTCGTCTAGGGTTGCGACCTCGACGAGCCCGGCGCCGCCGAACAGCGCGCGCGCCGCAGCGCCCTGGTCGCAGCCGTGCTCGACCATCAGCCAGCCGCCGGGACGCAGACAGCGCGGCGTATCGGCGAGGATGGCGCGGATCGCCGCCAGCCCGTCGGCTCCCGGGGTCAGCGCGCCGGGGGGCTCGAAGCGCAGGTCGCCCTGGTCGAGATGGGGGTCGTCGCCGTCGATATAGGGCGGGTTGCTGAGGATCAGGTCGCAGCTCCCGGTGGCGACGGCCCCGAGCCAGTCGCCCGCGACCAGGTCGACGTCGAGTCCCAGGCGGTCGCGGTTGGCGCGTGCTACGGCGAGCGCCGCGCTGCTGCGGTCGGTGGCGGTGATCCGCCAGCGCGGGCGTTCGCTGGCCAGGGCCAGGGCGATCGCGCCGCTGCCGGTGCCGAGGTCGAGCACGGTGGCCGTGCCCGCCGGGCCGCGCGCCAGCGCGGTCTCGACCAGCAGTTCGGTCTCCGGGCGCGGGATCAGGGTGTCCGGGGTGACGTCGAGCTCGAGCGTCCAGAACGCCTGGGTGCCGCGGATGTAGGCGATCGGCTCGCCGTCGAGTCGACGTCCGAGCAGCGCGGCGAAGGCCGTGGCGGTGGCGGCATCGAGCGGGCGCTCGGGCCAGGCACGCTGGCTGGTGCGCGACCAGCCGCTGCACTGCTCGAGCAGCAGCTCGGCCTCGAGCCGGGCCGCCGCGCCGGCGAGTGCAGCCAGTGCGCCAGCGGCGCGGGTCAGGGTCTCGTCGGTGCGCTGCTCGGCGAAGGTGGCGGGGGAGGGCGCTCGGGCCACCCTCAGGCGCCGCTCATCATCGCGGCGAGTTGCTCACCCCGGTATTCGGTGAGCAGCGGCTCGATGACCTGATCGAGCGCCCCGGCCATCACCTCGTCGAGCTTGTAGAGGGTGAGGTTGATGCGGTGGTCGGTGACCCGGTTCTGCGGGAAGTTGTAGGTGCGGATACGCTCGGAGCGGTCTCCGCTACCGACCTGCAGGCGGCGTGACTCGGACTGCTCCGAGGTCTGGCTGGCCTGGGCCTCGGCGAGCAGCCGGGCCTGCAGCAGCGACATGGCGCGCGCGCGGTTCTTGTGCTGCGAACGCTCCTCCTGACACTCCACCACGATGCCGCTGGGCAGGTGGGTGATGCGGATCGCCGAGTCGGTCTTGTTGACGTGCTGACCACCGGCGCCGGAGGCGCGATAGGTGTCGATGCGCAGATCGGCACTGTTGATCTCGATCGAGTCGATCGCCTCGACCTCGGGCAGCACGGCGACGGTACAGGCCGAGGTGTGCACCCGTCCCTGCGACTCGGTCTCGGGGACGCGCTGCACGCGGTGCGCGCCCGGCTCGAACTTCAACCGCGAGAACACCCCGCTGCCGCTGATGCGCAGCACCACCTCCTTGTAGCCGCCGAGCTCGCCGGCGCTCTCGGAGATCGGCTCGACACGCCAGCCGAGCAGTTCGGCATAGCGCATGTACATACGCATCAGGTCAGCGGCGAACAGCGCCGCCTCGGCCCCGCCGGTGCCGGCGCGGACCTCGAGGAAGGCGTTGCAGCGGTCGTTGGGGTCGGGCGGGATCAGCAGCGCGATGAGCTCGGGCTCGAGTGCCGCGCAGCGCGCCTCGGCCTCGGCCAGCTCCTCGCGGGCGAGCGCGGCCATCTCGGCATCGGCGAGCATCTCGCGGGCCGTGGCGATGTCGTCCTCGGCCTCGAGATAGCGCCGATAGCAGGCCATCAGCGGATCGAGCTGGGCATACTCGCGGCTGAGGTCCCGGAAGCGGTTGGTGTCCGCCTGGGTCTCGGCGTCCGCGAGCAGCGCCATGAGTTCGTCGAAGCGATCCGAGATACGCTCCAGCTTGCCCCGGATCGATGGGTTCATGAATTGGCGGTACGGTTGTTGGTGTCGAGTTGGAACAGCTCGTTGGCCGCCTCGAGGATCTCCGCATCACCGTCACGCGCCGCCTGCCGCAGCCGCGAGCTGGGCGCATGCAGCAGCTTGTTGGTGAGGGTGTGGGCGAGGAACTTGACGATCTCGGCCGGGGGCTTGCCGGCGTCGAGCTGACGCAGCGCACGGGCCAGCACCTCGTCGCGCAGCGCCTCGCCACGGAGGCGGTAGTCCTGGATCAGACCGGCGGCGTCGAGCGAGCGCAACCAGGCGAGGAACTCCTCGGTGTGGAAGGCGATGATCTCCTCGGCCTGCTCGGCGGCGGCCTGACGCGAGCGCAGGTTCTCGTCGATGACCTCCTTGAGGTCGTCGATGGTGTAGAGATAGACGTCGTTGAGGTCGGCGATCTCGGGTTCGATGTCGCGTGGCACGGCGATGTCGACCATGAACATCGGGCGGTGCTTGCGCTTCTTGAGCGCGCGCTCGACCGTACCCTTGCCGAGCACCGGCAGCGGGCTGGCGGTGGAGGCGATGACGATGTCGGCATCGGCGAGGTGGCCGGCGATCTCGGTCAGGGCGATGGCGAAGCCATCGAACTGGGCGGCGAGTTCGTGCGCGCGCTCGACGGTGCGGTTGGCGACGATGATGCGGCCGATGCCGTTGTTGTGCAGGTGACGGGCGGCCAGCTCGATGGTCTCGCCGGCGCCGATCAGCAGCGCGGTCTGCTGCGACAGGTCGCTGAAGATCTGGCGCGCGAGGTTGACCGCGGCGAAGGCGACCGAGACCGGGTTGCTGCCGATCGCCGTCTCGGTACGGACCGTCTTGGCCACCGAGAAGGTATGCTGGAACAGCCGACCGAGCAGCTTGCCGGTGGCGCCGCAGTCCTTGGCGGTCTGGTAGGCGTTCTTGACCTGCCCGAGGATCTGCGGCTCGCCGAGCACCAGCGAGTCGAGACCGCTGGAGACGCGCAGCAGGTGGGTGACCGCGTCGCGTTCGGCATAGGCGTAGATGAAGGGGTCGATGCGCTCGAGTTCGATGCCGTGGAACTGGCTGAGCCAGTGACGCACGGACAGCTCGGCGCCGTCCTCGATGGCACAGTAGAGCTCGGTACGGTTGCAGGTGGAGAGGATCACCCCCTCGCTCACGTCCTGGCATCCGGTCAGGTCACGCAGGGCTCCGGCGATGATGTCTGGACCAAACGCCAGCCGTTCGCGGATGTCGACCGGGGCGGTCTTGTGGTTGAGTCCGAGAACAAGCAGCTTCATATCGGTATCTGTCTTGGAATTTCGCTCAGCGATGGGAGAGGTCGGGCTGCCGTCGTTGCTGCCGGCGCCGGCCCGGCCCCATGGGGCGTCACGGTCGCATCATCTCAAAGGGCTTACGTCCGAGTTCCTGCCACCGATAGACTGCGCATCCAATGGGTGCAAGCAGCAACATGGTAGCAACTTTTTGCCGCCCTGGACCAATGCCGTCCACCCTTCAGGCGTTGCAAAAACGGATGCGGATTGACCTGGCGCAGTCGTCTCGACGGTTTATGGCCGTCGGGGGATGGGCGCCACGGTTGGCCCTCACCGGTTGCGCGCCGCTGGCGCATCGTGATGCACAATAGTGCCCCGTCGGCGTCGCGCGCAAGCGCCGCGCCCGGTTATCGACCGCGGCGCCGGCAGAGTCCACATTCAGATGCCAAGTGCCTGGAAGCCTCCATGTCCTCGATGCCTCTCAAGCCGATTTCCGCCAGCCTGCTCGGGTTGGCGCTGGTTTGGCCGTTCAGCGCGCTCGCCGCCGCACCGGCCGCGGGCGCCGATGCCGAGCAGGTGTTCGCCGTGCTCGCCGCCGAGGTCGCGGCGCAGCGCGGCGAGCTGGCGCTGGCCCATCACTATTACTTGGAGGCGGCGACGCTGACGCGCAGCCCGCGTCTGGCCGAGCTGGCGGTGCGCAGCGCCATCAGCGCCGACTCCGACGCCGCCGCCTGGCGCGCGGTCCGGTTGTGGCTGACGCTTGCGCCGGAGGCGGTCTCGGCCCACCAGGTCGCGGCCTTTCTGAGCATCCGTGCCGGCGACATGGGGGCGGCGCTGAACCATCTGCGCCGGATCATCGAGCTGGCCGGCGACGCGGTCGCCGATGCCTATGCTCAGGTGGTCTCGATCGTCGCCCGCGCCCCCGACGTGGAGACCCGTCTGGCGCTGATGCGCTCGCTGGTCGATGTCTTCCCCGAGAGCGCCGAGGCGCGTCAGTCGCTGGCGATGGTGGCGGCCAGCGCCGGGCGCTTCGAACTTGCCGACGCGGCGGCGCGGCGCGCCCTGGCGCTGCGCCCGGACTGGAACAAGCCGCGGCTGTTCCTGGTCCGTCTGCTGCTCTCGGAGGATCGGCGCGAGGAGGCGCGCACCCTGCTCGAGGGCTTCGTCGCCAACAGCCCGGACGATGCCGCGCTGCGCATGCTCTACGGTCAGTTGCTGGTCGACGATCAGGAATACGGCACCGCGCGCGAGGTGTTCGCGCGGCTGCTCGCCAATCAGCCCAAGCAGCCCGATGTGCTGTTCGCGCTCGGCATCCTCTCCTTGCAGCTCGACGATCTCGACTCCGCGCGCGGTTATCTCGAGCGGCTCTACGGCACCGGGCAGCGACGCGACGAGGCCGCCTTCTATCTCGGTCAGACCGAGGAGCGCGCCGGGCGCGACCCTCAGGCGGCCATCTGGTACGCCCGGGTGGGCGATGCCAACGAGACCGATGCCCAGGTCCGCATCGCCCTGATCGAGGCCCGCGGCGGGGATCTCGAGCGCGCCCGCGAGATCCTGCAGCGACTGCGTGATCGCACCCCCGAGGACGCCATTGCACTCTATATGGTCGAGGCCGAGATCCTTGCCGAGGTCGATCGGCCCGAGCAGGCGATGACGGTCTATGCCGCGGCCCTCGAGGTCTACCCGGACGAGCCGAACCTGCTATATGCTCGCGCGCTCTATGCCGTGGAACGAGACCGTCTCGATCTCGCCGAGCGGGATCTGCGTCGGATCATCGCCGCCGATCCCGAGCATGCCGATGCGCTCAACGCCCTGGGCTATACCCTGGCCGATCGCACCGAGCGCTATCGCGAGGCGCGCGACTACATCGAGCGCGCTTATGCGCTCAAGCCCGAGGAGCCGGCGATCCTCGACAGCATGGGCTGGGTCCACTACCGGCTCGGTGACTATGACACCGCGCTCGACTATCTCGAGCGCGCCCTGGCCGCGCTCGATGACGGCGAGATCGCCGCGCACCTCGGCGAGGTGTTGTGGGCGCTGGGCCGTCATGCCGATGCCTGGGCGGTATGGGAGACGGCGCTCGAGACGCATCCGGGGCACGCCTATCTGATGGACGTGATCGAGCGTCATCGCTCCTCGCACACCGTCTCCGACGATGACAACCAACTGCAGCCAAGAGAGTCGCAACCATGATCGACGAAGCCGTCACCGACAACGATGCCTGGAGTGTCTGGCCCGCTCCGGCCAAGCTCAACCTGATGCTGCGGGTGGTGGGGCGGCGTGCCGACGGCTACCACGAGCTGCAGACGGTGTTCCAGTTCGTCGATCGCTGCGACCGCCTGGGTTTCCGGGTACGTGAGGACGGTGAGGTGCGACGCGATGGCGAGCTGCCCGGGGTCGCTGCCGAGGCCGATCTCACGGTGCGCGCCGCGCGTGCGCTGCAGGCGGCGAGCGGCTGTTCGCTCGGGGTCGATATCCGCTGTGAGAAGGTGTTGCCGATGGGCGGTGGGCTCGGTGGCGGCAGCTCGGACGCGGCGACCACCCTGGTGGCGCTGAACGTGCTCTGGGGGACTGGGCTCGATACCGAGGCACTGGCTCGGCTGGCGCTGCCGTTGGGGGCTGATGTGCCGGTGTTCGTGCGTGGTCAGGCGGCCTGGGGCGAGGGGGTCGGCGAGCGGCTCACCCCGGTCGAACTCCCCGAGCCCTGGTTCCTGGTGCTGGTGCCGCGCTGCTCGGTGTCGACTCAGGCCGTGTTCACGCATCCGCGATTGACACGCGACTCGAAACCGATCAAACTTGCGGACTTTACAGGCGGGGATGTCGTCAACGATTGCCTCCCCGTCGTCCGCGACGAGTATCCAGCGGTTGCCGATGCCCTTGATTGGTTGTCCCAATGGGGTGAGGCCAGGCTCACCGGGACCGGGGCCTGTGTGTTCGCGGCATTTGCCGGGCGCGATCAGGCACTCGCGGCCTGGGAGCAACGCCCCGCTGGAATCGACGGCTTCGTGGCACGCGGCTGCAATCGCTCTCCGCTGCTCGATCGACTCGCAGATATCGACGCTCGACTGTCGAGTCGGCATGGCCCAGCGTAAGGGACTGCGCGTCTCGTCGTATCAAACCGAACATCGTCTTTCATCTTTTGGGGCGTGGCCAAGCGGTTAAGGCACCGGGTTTTGATCCCGGCATCCCCAGGTTCGAATCCTGGCGCCCCAGCCATATCAGCTCTGCAGTCGCGCAGACAGGAAGATGCCAGTGCCCGCCAGCCATATGATGGTCTTCTCCGGGAATGCCAACCCGGAGCTTTCGGCTGAAATCGCAAGTCGCCTCAATCTCCCGCTGGGTAAGGCCGTCGTCGGCCAGTTCAGTGATGGTGAGGTGATGGCCGAGATCCAGGAAAACGTGCGTGGGCGTGACGTCTTCGTCGTCCAGCCGACCTGTGCCCCCACCAACGACCACCTGATGGAGTTGCTGGTGATGGTCGATGCCCTGCGCTGGGCGTCGGCCAAGCGCGTCACCGCAGTGATTCCCTATTTCGGCTATGCCCGCCAGGATCGGCGTCCGCGCTCGGCGCGGGTGCCGATCAGTGCGCGGATGGTGGCCAAGATGATCGGCAAGGTGGGCGCCGATCGCGTACTCACCGTCGATCTGCACGCCGACCAGATCCAGGGCTTCTTCGATATCCCGGTCGATAACGTCTACGCCTCGCCGATCCTGCTCGGCGACATCTGGCGCCAGAAGCACGACGATCTGATGGTGGTCTCGCCCGACGTCGGCGGCGTGGTGCGTGCGCGTGCCGTGGCCAAGCGCCTCGATGATGCCGACCTGGCGATCATCGACAAGCGCCGTCCGCGTGCCAACGAGGCCCAGGTGATGAACATCATCGGTGATGTGCGCGATCGCTCCTGCGTGATCGTCGACGACCTGGTCGACACCGCCGGCACCCTGTGTCGGGCGGCCGAGGCGCTGAAGAATCATGGCGCCAAGATGGTTGCGGCCTACTGCACCCATCCGGTGCTCTCCGGGCCGGCGGTCGACAACATCACCAACTCGGTGCTCGATGAGCTGGTGGTGACCAATACCATCCCGCTGCGGGGCGCGGCGGCCGAGTGCCCGAAGATTCGCCAGCTCAGCATCGGTGAGCTGCTCGCCGAGACCATGCGTCGGATCTCGAGCGAGGAATCGGTCAGCTCGCTGTTCGTCGACTGAGTCAGTCCTTGCGTCGCGTGCCGCTCCCTCTTGGCGCGCGACCCGGCCGCAAGCATGTGGCCACCGAGCGCCGGGGTCCTGGTCGCGGGATCCCGGCGTATTTCATTGAGTCCCTTGATAGATCTGGAGAACGCTGATGAGCGTCGATTTCAACATCGTTGCGCAGCCGCGCGAAACCGTGGGGAAGGGTGCGAGCCGCCGCCTGCGTCGCGCCGGCGAGGTGCCTGCCATCGTCTACGGTGGCCACCAGGAGCCGCAGATGATCACCCTGCCGCACAACGAGCTGCTCAAGCACCTCGAGCACGAGGCCTTCTACTCCCACGTGCTGACCCTTCAGGTCGGTGACGAGACCTCCTCGGTGGTGCTCAAGGACCTGCAGCGTCATCCCGCCAAGCCCTTCATCCTGCACGTCGACTTCCAGCGCGTCACCCAGGGTGAGAAGCTGCGCATGAGCGTGCCGCTGCACTTCCTCAACGAGGAGAGCTGCGTCGGCGTCAAGGCCGGTGGTCTGGTCTCGCGTTCGCTGACCGAGGTCGAGGTGAGCTGCCTGCCGCAGGATCTGCCCGAGTACATCGAGATCGACATGGTCGCGATGGAGGTTGGTGCCATCCTCCACCTCTCCGAGCTGCAGCTGCCGGCCGGTGTCGAGCTGGCCCACGCCGCAGGTGACGAGGTGGTGGTCGCCATCCAGGCGCCGCGCGGTGGTGCCGATGAGGAGTCCGAGGGCGAGGATTCCGCCGAGGCCTGATCGGTCTCCAGGCCCCGGCGGTGTGCCGCCGGGGCAGACGCCCGCAAGGCGTCTCTGCTCTTTTCCGGGCATCTCTCCGATGCCTGAATCTGTCCCTCTGTACGGAATGACCTGCATAGATGTCGAATGATGGCATTCGTCTGATCGTCGGTCTGGGCAACCCCGGGGCCCAGTACGAGGCGACACGTCACAACGTCGGTTTCTGGTTCGTCGACTCCATCGCCAGGTCTGCCGGCGTCGACTTCCGCCCGGAGAGCCGCTTTCATGGCGAACTCTGTCGCTGCGTGATCGGTGGTCGCGACCTGCGCCTGCTCAAGCCCTCGACCTACATGAACCACAGTGGTCGCTCGGTGGCTGCGGTGGCGCGCTATTTCGACATCCCGCTCGAGTGCATCCTGATCGCTCATGACGAACTCGACCTGCCGGTCGGCGCGGTCCGGCTCAAGCAGGGGGGCGGGCATGCCGGGCACAATGGTCTGCGCGACTCGATCTCGGCCCTGGGTGGGCGTGATTTCTGGCGTCTGCGGATCGGCATCGACCATCCCGGTGATCGCTCGCTGGTGACCGGCTATGTGCTCGGTCGGCCCTCGGGAAGCGATCGCCAGGCGATCGACGATGCCCTGTTCGAGACCGAGCGTGCCCTCGATGATCTGTTGCAGGGGCGCTTCCAGCAGGTGATGAACCGTCTGCACGCCGGGCGCTGATCCCTTCTCCGTCGTCTCCGTCGGTGGTGTCGCCCGCTCTCCTGGGCGAACGCTCTCCTCGCTCATGCCGATGATTGCCGGTCTTTGACAAAACGCAATCGTTCCAGCAGGATTCCCTCCCAACCCCTTGATCGGTCGTCGTCGCGCTGATGCCGACGAGCTCGGCGTGTGCCAGGACGGCTCGATCGCTTTACAGGGTGTGCAGTCCGCCGGTTCGTCGAGTGCTTCGTCTCAGATCACGCAACGGAGGGGCAGTGCATGGGTTCAGCGTTCCGAGGCGCCCTGGTGGCGTCGGTGGTGTTGGGTGGCCTGCCGACGCTCGCGTCGGCGACCAATGGGTATTTCTCGCACGGCTGGGGCGCGCGCTCCAAGGCGATGGCGGGGGTCGCCACCGCGCTCCCCCAGGATGGTCTGGCCGCGGCCACCAATCCCGCCGGCATGGCCTTCGTCGGCGAGGGGTTCGATATCGGCGTCGCCTTCTTTCATCCGTCGCCGCGTGGCTACGAGGCCAACCCCGACTTCGCCGTCGATCCGGCGACGGGGTTCCCGACCGGTCCCTTCGTCACCCCGGGTGACTATGACAGCGATGCCGACTGGTTCCTGATCCCGAGCTTCGGCTACAACCGCCCGCTCGGTGAGCGAGCGACCATCGGGGTCAGCATTTTCGGCAACGGCGGCATGAACACCCGGTATCGCGATCGTGCGGTGTGGGAGAACTTTGCCGCTGCGCCGGATCAGCTCGCCGGGGTTCCGGGCGCCGGCCAGATCGCCAGTCCGGGCGGGTTGCTGTTCCTGCCGACCAACCCGCCGCAGCCGGTGACCGACCCGAGTGTGCCGCCGCCGCCGGCGGGCAACAATGCCAACCCCGGTGGCTACTTCACCGCGACCACGCCGACCGGTGTCAGCCTCGAGCAGTTGTTCATCGAGATCCCCTATACCTATCGATTCGCCGGTGGCCGTCAAGCGCTGGGTATCGCGCCGGTGTTCGCCATCCAGCGCTTCGAGGCCGAGGGCCTGGAGCCCTTCCGTGGCGCCTCGGTCGCCCCGGACCGGGTGACCAACAACGGTGAGGAGTGGTCCTATGGTGCCGGTCTGCACCTGGGCTGGTACGGGCAGGTGAACGAGCGCCTGGCGCTCGGCGCCTCCTATCGCACCCGCATCTACATGACCGATTTCGACGACTACGAGGGGCTGTTCGCCGGTGGTGGCGAATTCGACATCCCGGCGATGCTCAATCTCGGTCTGAGCTACCGGCCCTGGCGTGATCTGACCCTGGCGTTCGATTACCAGCGCATCTTCTATGGTGACATCGACGCCATCGCCAACTCCAATGCGCGCGACATCTCCGCCTGTTTCGCGCCCGGCACCAAGCCCTCCTACTGTCTCGGTGGCGACAATGGCGTGGGGTTCGGCTGGGAGACCATGGATGTCTTCAAGTTCGGGGTGCGCTACGACGTCGACGAGCGGCTCAGTCTGATGGGTGGGGTGAGCTACAACAGCGACTTCACCGATGGCTCCATGGCCCTGTTCAACATCCTCACCCCGGCGACCGTGCGCTGGCACCTGACGCTGGGGGCGAGCTATCAGGCGAGCGACCGCGACCGCTTCACCCTGGCCGTGTCCTATATGCCGGAGGAGCAGCTCGACGGCGCCAATCCGAGCATCACCCAGGACCAGACCGGGAGCCTGTACATGCAGCAGCTCGACATCGAGATCGCCTGGAGTCGGCGTTTCTGACGGTGGGCTAGGGCGCGGTCGCGCCGGTGCGCGACCGCGTGGCGGGATGTCTCAGGCGGGGGTGGCCGGTGCGCGACCGATCGAGAGATAGGTCAGGCCGGCGGCGGTGGCCTGCTGCGGATCGAGGATGTTGCGCCCGTCGAGCAGCAGCGGGCGGGCGAGGGTGTCGCGGATGAGGCGGAAGTTGGGGCTGCGGAACTGGGTCCACTCGGTGACGATCACCAGCGCATCGGCACCGGCCAGTGCGGCGGTGGCGTCCTCGGCGAGTACCAGGTCGGGGCGCTCGCCGTAGATCCGGCGGGCCTCGTCCATCGCCACCGGGTCGAACGCCTGCACCTTGGCGCCGGCCGCCCACAGCGATTCCATCAGCACCCGGCTCGAGGCCTCGCGCATGTCATCGGTGTTGGGCTTGAAGGCCAGCCCCCAGAGCGCGATGGTGCGCCCGGCGAGGTCGCCGTCGAACTGCGCCTTGAGCTTGTCGAACAGCAGCTCCTTCTGGCGGAAGTTGACCGCCTCGACCGCCTGCAGCAACTGCGGGTCATAGCCGACGCCGCGCGCGGTGCGCTCGAGTGCGCGCACGTCCTTGGGGAAGCAGGAGCCGCCGTAGCCGCAGCCGGGATAGATGAACTGGTAGCCGATGCGGGGGTCCGAGCCGATGCCGACACGGACCTTCTCGATGTCGGCGCCGACGATCTCGGCGATGTTCGAGAGCTCGTTCATGAAGCTGATCTTGGTCGCCAGCATGGCGTTGGCGGCGTACTTGGTCAGCTCGGCCGAACGCACGTCCATCACCATCAGTCGGTCGCGGTTGCGGTTGAAGGGGGCGTAGAGCGCACGCAACAGCTCGGCGGTGCGTGGGTTGTCGGTGCCGACGATGATCCGATCGGGACGCATGAAGTCCTCGATCGCCGCGCCTTCCTTGAGGAACTCGGGGTTGGAGACGACATCGAAGTCGATGCTCTGGTCGCGCTCGGCGAGTGCGGCGCGGACGGTCTCGGCAACCTTGTCGGCGGTGCCGACGGGGACGGTCGACTTGTCGACCAGGATGCGGTAGCCCTCCATGTGCTGACCGATGGTGCGTGCCACCGAGAGCACGTACTGCAGGTCGGCCGATCCGTCCTCGTCGGGCGGGGTGCCGACGGCGATGAACTGGAAGAGCCCGTGCTTGACCCCGGCCTCGGCGTCGGTCGAGAAGCGCAGTCGTCCGGCCTCGCGATTGTTGCGGATCAGTTCGTCGAGTCCTGGTTCGTAGATCGGCACCCCGCCGCTGTTGAGCAGGTCGATCTTGTCTGGGTCGACGTCGATGCAGAGGACGTCGTTGCCCACCTCGGCAAGACATGCGCCGGTGACCAGGCCGACATAGCCGCTGCCGAAAATCGTTACTTCCATCGGGAGATCTCCGAGTCTGACTGAATTGATGTTGGATGAATCGGGTTGCGTACGGGGGTGAAGTGAGAGTATCTTAAGGGGCTACTCCGGTGCTGGCGATGGGGATTGACCCCCGATCCTGGCCGTAGAATTTGATCGTTTCAGTCTCTCGGGCCCGTCGTTGCTGGCGTTGTCGCGAGCATAGTATCAGTCCGCAGTGTCTGGGACGTTAAAGAAACGGTCAGGGACGGAGTTAAAAAGTTTCAAGAGAGTGTTGACAGGGTCTGAATCGACGCCTAGAATGAGCAGCTCTTTTGGAGGGGTTCCCGAGCGGTCAAAGGGATCAGACTGTAAATCTGACGGCTCAGCCTTCGGAGGTTCGAATCCTCCCCCCTCCACCAAGTTTCCCGCTAGTTGGCGGGCGTCATGATTGAGTCATGGCACTGCGGTGATCGGCCTTGTGTCGAAGGCGAGCGTCGCAGGCTGGTACGCCAGTCTTGCGGGTGTAGTTCAACGGCTAGAACCTCAGCCTTCCAAGCTGATGATGTGGGTTCGATTCCCATCACCCGCTCCAAGAAGTTAAGGCGCTGGCAGCGCGTTTAAAGCAAGTTTTGCCCATGTAGCTCAGATGGTAGAGCACACCCTTGGTAAGGGTGAGGTCACCGGTTCAATTCCGGTCATGGGCTCCAATTTCTCGGTACGGTTGCGCGCATCCAGGCGCGCCTGGTCGATTTGAAACATGCGGGGAGCCGTTCATGTCCAAAGAAAAATTCGAACGTAGTAAGCCACATGTCAACGTTGGCACCATTGGCCACGTCGACCACGGCAAGACCACGCTGACGGCTGCGATCACCACGCACCAGGCGCGCAAGTTTGGCGGTGAGGCACGTGCCTACGACCAGATCGACAACGCCCCGGAAGAGCGTGAGCGTGGTATCACCATCGCCACCGCGCACGTCGAGTACGAGTCCGATACGCGTCA
>NZ_SMDC01000009.1 GCF_004343155.1 Marichromatium gracile | reverse complement strand
GATACCAAGGCGTATCGGACAAGGAGACGAGCGCGGCGCGGGGACGAGTCATGGGGCATCTCCGCTGGAGGTGTTGGGAGAAGCGTAGGAGAGCGACTTGGGAGCGTCAACGGTAAGTGGGTGTCCCTTTTATCTGTGGTGGCCAACACCTCGGCAATGCGCCCGTTGAAGCGCTCGACTAGGCCGTTGCTCCAAACGGTAAGTGGGTGTCCTTTATCTCCGTTTTTTTTGAGTTGATTTGATAAGGTTTTAGCTTTTGCGTTACTTTGATAAATGGGTGTCTCTTTATCTTGATATTCGCGCTTGCTTGCATCCGCAGATGCTTCAAGCATTTATTTGGTGGTCAAGCGCCTGGACTTAAGCCAGCTGATATAAAATGCTGCAATTATGGCTGGGAGAACAAGAAGATATATGCCTGCTTCGCCATTTTCGGCAGCAGGCTCAAAAGCGCTTCTTCCCGCGAATGTTGCCATTGCGAGAAAGCGTAGTGTCGCGGCACCAAAAAGAGAAGACAGAATGCCAATGAGATGCCAATTCCAGGTAGGTGGCCGCAGTTTCTTTCCTTTCCTTGGTCGCATGATTAGCCAAACTACTCCGTAGGCCAAGAGAGCGCTTGGGAGTGCTGCAAATATGAACTCGCCTATAAAAACTTGTGGGTTCTCAATGACTAAATCGAAAATGCTTTGGTTCACGATTTCACCTTTATTATGCGGCTAGCATCAAACTATAGAGTTACTGATCCGTGGAGCGGGAATGTAATTTCTTTTCGGCGCTTTGTTCGCTCTTTGGGTTTTTCAAAAAACCAGGATTCACCTTTCCTTCGGGTATCTCTATTGCATTATAAATGCTTGCTCTAGTAATTCGGAGTAATGCCAGCGAACACTTGATCTTTGAAAAGAGTTCGCTAGCATTGATTTTTCAGGGCGGCTGGATTTATTCGGTCAGCAAGTGGTTTTCTCTTTGCTCTTTTTCTCTGCTTGCTTTTTCTTTTATGATTTCTTCAGGAGATTTTGGCATGTCTTGCTGTTTGCAGCCTTTTTGCACCGAGACCGTTCTTAGTGCTTCGAATTCACCCTTCAGGGTCGAGTACTCTTGGGCTTCTGGCCCATCTCCGCCTTCCAAGAAGAAGAGGGCAGGCCAGAACAGGACCAGTCCTATCCCCATCTGCGCTGCATCGTTGTCTGCGGTCCTTTTGAGACTTTGATATAAGGTTACTGTTCTCTGGGAGACATGCTCCATTTCCATCTCTACTTGCTCGCAGTCATAGTCCTTGTACTTTAGGGGCGATACATATGCTGACCCAAGATCTTCCGGTGAAGTTGCACATCCAAAAATTACTGTGGATACAGCTGCTGCAAAAACAATCCTTTTCATTCTTCTGCCTTATTTTTTGTTTTTCGGTTTTTTGTTCTAGTGCTTGAGTTCGTGCTGTTGCTTTATTCTTCCCTCTTTCTGTTGTTGATTCTGTCGCTCCGTGTATTCATGCGTCATGAAATGGTCGGCTGTATTGCGTGTGGCAAAAAAATCTGTTCAATAGGCACGACTTGATCGGTCGCTTCGGTCCCGTGCGTTTCCTCCGGAACAGCACAGTCCCAACCACTCCTCAATCACCCCCACCGATCTAGTACCCACCGAGCCCGAACCACCCCCCACCCAATCCACGCTCCACCACCCGCAACCCAAACATTCGTCGGATCGACCCCCAACCCCATCACCAACCGCAGCCCCTCGATCGCGAACGCCAACCCGCCCCCGACGATCGCGGCGACCCAGCCACCCCAAGTGTACGCTCCCCATCGATCCGAGGTCCACGGCACCAGTAGCACCCCGGCCATCCCATAGAGCCCGAGGTTGAGCACCAGGCTGACCAGGGCGCCGCTCTCGCTGCTGTAGTAGTGGTAGTAGAAGGGTAGGAAGCGGAGTTGCTGGAGGTCGGTGAGGATGGCCTCGGGTGTGCGCCAACGATCGAGCGTGGGGAGGCCGCCGAGCTGGAGTTCGACGAGCAGCAGCAGGTAGGGGCCGAGCAGGGCAAGCGAGGCCCGGCGGGCATGACGCGGGAGCGCGGCGCGGGTGGCGGGGTCGAGACCGCGCAGGGCGGTGACGAGCCAGGCGCCGAGTCCGGCCCCGAGCGCGCGGGTGAGCACCGAGACGCCCTGGGAGACGCCGGAGACGAGCAGCACCTGAACCAGTTCGATCGCCAGCCCGAGGGTGAGCCCGAGCACCACGGCGGCGGCGCGGGTGCCGGGGCCGCGCCGGTGACGGGCGAGGAGGATGCCGAGCGGCAACGCGGTGAGGATCTCGGCGAGGCCATGGGCCAGGGCCCAGACCGCGCCCTGGTCGGAGACCGGCGCCCACAGCCAGCCGAGCCGTCCGGCGGCGGCCTTGTCGAGGATCTCGTCGACGCCCAGTACCAGATCGAAGGGGAACAGGACGAAGCCGAGATAGACGAGCAGGAAGAGCCCGAGCGCGGCGTCGACGGCGCCCGCGCCGGGGTGGCGCAGCCGCGCGCCGAGCCGGGCCAGCCGATGCCCGGCGAACGTCCACAGCAGGATCCCGAGGGCGGTGCCGAGCAGCTCGGCGACGGGGTCGTTGAGCGAGACGGTGCGCGGCGGGAAGTAGACCTGCAGCGCCTCGATGCCGAGCGCCAGCAGGGTGGCGGCGAGGGCGACGAAGAGCGCGGCGCGCGTCGTGCCGAGGCGCGGCGCCCAGGCGGCCATGCCGAGCGCCGCCCAGGGTAGATAGAGGAGCAGGTTGGCGATCCAGTCGGCGCGCCGTCCCGGGGTGAGGGTGAGCCAGCCGATGTCGGCGAGACGGGCGAGCGCCTCGGCGGGCGCGAGCGGCTGCAGATCGAAGGGGATCAGGCTGGCGTAGAGGATCGCCAGGGCGTAGCCGATCCAGACCAGGGTGAGCGCCCGCATCGCGCCCGCGCCGCGCTCAGTCGTCCCAGCTCAGCGCGCCGCCGGTCTGGTACTCGGTGACCCGGGTCTCGAAGAAGTTCTTCTCCTTCTTCAGGTCGAGCACCTCGGACATCCACGGGAAGGGGTTGGTGACGCCGGGGTACTGCTCGGGCAGGCCGATCTGGGCGCAGCGACGGTTGGCGATGAAGCGCAGGTATTCCTCGAACATCGGCGCGTTGAGCCCGAGCACGCCGCGCGGCATGGTGTCGCGGGCGTACTGCGACTCCAGCTCGACGGCCTCGCGGATCATCGCGACCAGCTCGTCGCGGAACTCCGGGGTCCAGAGGTGCGGGTTCTCCAGCTTGATCTGGTTGATCACGTCGATGCCGAAGTTCATGTGCATCGACTCGTCGCGGAGGATGTACTGGAACTGCTCGGCGGTGCCGGTCATCTTGTTGCGCCGCCCCATGCTCAGCACCTGGACGAAGCCGACGTAGAAGAAGATGCCCTCGAAGATGACGTAGAAGGCGATCAGCTCGCGCAACAGCTGCTGGTCGTTGGTGGTGGTGCCGGTGACGAAGTGCGGGTCGGCGAGGTGGCGGGTGTAGGGCAGCGCCCACTCGGCCTTGCGCGCCACCGCCGGCAGCTCGCGGTACATGTTGAAGATCTCGCCCTCGTCGAGCCCCAGGCTCTCGACCACGTACTGGTAGGCGTGGGTGTGCAGCGCCTCCTCGAAGGCCTGGCGCAGCAGGTACTGGCGGCACTCGGGGTTGGTGATGTGGCGATAGACGGCGAGCACCAGGTTGTTGGCCACCAGCGAGTCGGCGGTGGAGAAGAAACCGAGATTGCGCTTGATGATGGTGCGCTCGTCCTCGGTCAGACCCTTGGGGTCCTTCCACAGGGCGATGTCGGCGTTCATGTTGATCTCCTGCGGCATCCAGTGGTTGGCGCAGGCGTCGAGGTACTTCTGCCAGGCCCAGTCGTACTTGAAGGGCACCAGCTGGTTGAGATCGGCGTGACAGTTGATGATGCGCTTGTCGTCGACGCGGATGCGCCCGGCGCCGAGGGCGATCGACTCGAGCCCGGTGGCGCCGGCACCGGCGGGCGCGGCGGCGGGGCGCTCGTCGATCGGCAGGGTCTGCTGGGCGGCGGCCTGGGCGAAGGGCTCGGGGCTGACCACCGGCGCGGCGCCGGCGCTCGACATCAGGGTGGCGTTGTCGAGCAGGCCGCTGCCGGGGCGCGCGCGCGTGACCTCTCGGCCCGAGGTGGCCGGCGGGGGCGGCGCATCCTCTCCGGGGCTGGCGGTGCGAGCGGCGGCGAGCGGGTCATCCCAGTTGAGCATGGCGAGGCGTTCCTGTGTCGGAGGGGTCGTGGCGGAGCCGTTCTGAACCCGTTGTCGAAGGCCGCGGAGCATCCGACACAGAGGGGCGTGCTGTCAAATCGGTATCACAACATGTAGGGATAGAGATTCTCTATCGGGCACTATATGTGGTGATTTCGACGCTTACTGGGCATGCTGTCCGGCCTGCGGGTTCGAGCGGGTCGGGAGCGGTGCTGTCGCCGTGGGCGGGGGCGTGACGGTGGCGCGGCGGGCGCCGGGCAGATAGGTCGCAACCAGGGCATAGAGCGCGTCGGCGGCGGCCTCGGCCTGCTCGATCGGCAATCGGTCGAAGCCGATCAGGGTCGGCTTGACGCGCAGGTGCGACTCGGCGTCGGCATAGCGCAGGAAGATCGCGCGCGCGGCCTGCTCCAACGCCTCGAAATGGGCGCGGATGGCCGCGTCGCAGCACTCGGGCAGGGTGACGAAGTCCCACAGCACGTCGGCCCGCTGCTCGGTGTGGCGGATCACCACATAGGGCGTCTGGGTCTGCCGACAGGCGTGGAACCAGTCGCTGTCGGCAAAGGGGGCGCTGGCCTCGACGCGGTCGAAGGGGGCATCGAACATGACGGATTCCTGATCGCTTCCTTGATGACGGGGTTGAGGGTCGCTCCGGGCGAGAGGCTGCGGCACGACCTGATCAACGGGCGCGTCCGGGGCGCCCGGGTCGGTTGGTATCTACCTGGGTTCTGTCAGTCGGATAAGCTAAGCCCCCGCCCGTCGATGATCAATCTCAAAGCGGTGTTGCGTGACCCAGGTCTCGGCGACTGTGGCCTGGATCTGCTCTCAGTCGTCGGAGCCGAGCTTGAGACCCACCTTGGTCACCCGGTCGCCCTCGACCTCGCGCACCACCAGCGCCATCCTGCCCAGCTCCAGTCGGTCGCCGACCACCGGGTGCTGGTTGAGGCTGCGTCGGATCAGCGCATCGAGGGTGAGGTCGCGGTCGGCGGGATCGATGGCCATGCCGTAGACCGTCGAGACCGCGCCGAGCTGCGCCTCGCCGTCGAGCACGAAGTCGCCGAAGAAGGCGCGCTCGGTGAGCCGCTCGGGCACCGGCGGGGCGACGAACAGATGGTCGAGCCCGGGCAGGGTGCGGGCCTCGGCCATCAGATAGAGATAGTCGCCGCCCCTGAGGTCGCCGAGGTCGCCGGCGTCGATCAGCTGGCGCTCGCGCACCACCGCCACCGGGCGCACCCCGGCGGGCAGATGCGGGGCGCGACGCTCGAGCAGCACCGGGGCGTCGGCGGCGAGGCGGTAGCCGACCAGCTCCAGCTCCTGTTGACCGGGGATGTCGAGTTCGACGCGCTGCACCACATGGCTGGTGGGCGGCACCTCCAGCCCCAGCGCGCGCGCCAGGCCGGCTACCGTCCAGCCCTGCACCAGCAGCGAGACCAGCACCACGAAGAAGACGATGTTGAAGTACATCGCCGCGTGCTCGATACCGGCGAGCAGCGGGAACAGGGCGAGGATGATGGGCACCGCGCCGCGCAGTCCCACCCAGCCGATGAAGGCCTGCTCGCGCCAGGTGAAGCGGAACGGCAGCAGGCACAGCCACACCGCCAGCGGGCGGGCGAGGAGGATCAGCACCGCCGCGAACAGCAGCGCATCGCCGGCCACCGGCAGCAGGTGCGAGGGCGTGACCAGCAGCCCGAGCATCAGGAACATGCCGATCTGCGAGAGCCGGGCGATACCGTCGTGGAAGCGCTTGATGTTCTGGGTCGACTCCAGCGGACGGTTGCCGATCACCAGCCCGGCGAGATAGATGGCGAGGAAGCCGCTGCCGCCGAGCACCGCGGTCAGGCCGAACAGGGTCAGACCGCCGGCCATCACCGCCAGCGGGTGCAGTCCGGCGGCCATCGCCAGACGGTTGATCAGTGCGGTGAGGGCGAAGCCGCCGGCCAGGCCGATCAGCGCGCCCAGCCCCATCTGGCGGGCGAACTCGGTGAGCATCACCAGCCCGAAGCCCTGGTCGCCACCGCCGATGATCAGCTCGATCAGCGCGATGGTGAGGAAGACCGCCATCGGGTCGTTGCTGCCCGACTCGATCTCCAGGGTGGCGCCGACGCGCTGCTTGAGCTCGAGCCCGCGCGCGCGCAGCAGCGAGAATACCGCCGCGGCGTCGGTCGAGCCGACGATGGCCCCCAGCAGCAGCCCCTCGAGCCAGTTCAGCCCCAGCCACCAGGCGGCGAACAGCCCGGTGATGGTGGCGGTGATCGCCACCCCCAGGGTGGCCAGCGACAGCGCCGGTCGCAGCCCGACGCGGAAGTGCTTGATCGGGGTCGCCAGCCCGCCGTCGAAGAGGATGATGGCCAGCGCCAGGCTGCCGAACAGGTGCGCCGTCTGCACGTCGTCGAAGGCGATGCCGCCCGGTCCCTGCTCGCCGAGGAGCATGCCGATGAGCAGGAACACCAGCAGCAGCGGCGCGCCGATGCGATTGGAGAGCACGCCGACGAGCATGCTGACCAGCAGCACCGCCGAGCCGACGAGGATGATCTGATTGGTGAGGTCCATAGACCCCTAAGGATATCGAAATCGCCGGGTCGATGTCCGGCCACGCCGGTCATCGGGCGCGAGGGGAGGTGAGACGTCGAGGCGACATCCGGCGCTCAGCCATCAGCCTCCAGCGGATTCGCCGTCGGCGCGATGCTGGTCGCTGACGGCTGACGGCTGACGGCTGACGGCTGACGGCTGACGGCTGACGGCTGGCTCAGCGGCGCCCCTGGGCCTTCTGGTCGCGATCGTAGAGAAAGCCACCGAGGGCACCGGCGCCGGCGCCGATCAGCGCGCCCTTGCCGGCGTCGCCGCTGAGCGAGCCGATCGCGGCCCCGGTGGCCGCGCCGAAGGCGGCGCCGCTGCCGGTGCGCGAGGTGGTGGTGGTGCCGCAGGCGCCGAGGGCGAGTGCGGCGATGAGCGCGGTGGGGATCAGTGCATAGGCGTGCATTTGGCGTGTACCTGTGCGGGTTGTCCGGGCCGGGGCGTCCCTGTCGTCATGCGATCGTCCTGGCTGCTAGCGTGGTGGCAAGGGCGTCCCAGCGCAAGCCCTGGCGCGCCCACCGGTGCGAATCGGACGGACGAGGTGTCGGGCGGTTCGTCCCCCGAGGCTTGGAGGCGTCGCGTCGCTCCACTATAGTTCCAGACGATGACGGACACAGCGCCGGGTGAATGCACCCGTCCTCCCGGGCCCGGTCGCACGCCGTGCGCGGCACGGTGCGCCGGTTTCCGAGCCAGCCGGTCCGCGCCCCTCGTGGCGTGGACCACGCCCCCCAGATCCCGATGCCGTTGACGCCCGGGGTCGCCCATCCAGCTTGAGACGATTCTGGTGGCAAAACCAAAGACTATTTCGACAGACGACATTCTGGTGATGTTGTGCAGTTCGGTGACGAAGGTACTCTCCACCGCCACGGGTAACCAGATCGGCTATTCGCCGATGGTGCAGAAGATCACCCGCACCTGTCTGCGCCCGGACATCGGCTGCTTCGTGCTGTTCGACGGTGGATTCTCGGGGTTGGTGATCATCAACTTCTCGTCGCAGGCGGCGATGGAGATCTATCGCTCCTACATGACCAACATGGGGATCTCGGAGTCGGAGCTGGCCACCGTGCACACCTCCGACGAGGTGGCCAACATGCTCGGCGAGCTGATGAACCAGATCGTCGGCGACTTCACCGGCAACGTCGGTCGTGATCTGCAGGTCTCGATCAACCAGAACCAGCCGAAGATGCTCACCATCAACAAGGAGGTGATGGTCAGCATCGACACCAATCTCGATCGTCCGCAGGCCCGTCGCGTCGCCTTCACCACCGCCCGGCGCAATGTCTTCTACATGGAGCTGGCGATGGACAAGACCGAGTTCCTCAAGCTCCACGACTTCGAGCGCGAGGAGGTCGATCCCGATCGCATCCTCGCCGAGCAGAAGCAGAGCGACGGTTCGGTCAAGAGCGGCGCGCCGCAGCAATCGGCGCTGGTCGATACCGACCTGCTCGAGGAGCTGGGTCTCTAGCCCGTCCGGTCCCGACGCCCCGGCACAGGGAGGTGCCGCGGCCATGCGTCTCGACGACGCATCGATTCATCCTTCCCCCTCTCGACGCCCGCGCCCGGCGCGTCCCTGCACCGCCCTGGCAGGCTCAGCCGCGCCCGGAGAGTTGTGCGTGGGCCAGCATGGCGTCGATCTCGCGCTCGGCCTCGACCCAGTCCTCGCGCTCGTGTCCGGGCGCGAAGCCGCGACGCTCGGCCTTGTAGTAGGCCGCCTCGCGGATCATCGCCAGACGGTGCTCGGGGTCGACGGTGAGAAAGCGCGTCGGCGGGGTGTAGCTCGCGGCGGGCGTCGCCGCCGGCGCGCTCGCCGCCGGCTTCGGTTGCGCGCGCGGTGCCGCCGCCGCGGTGGTCTTCTTGGTGGTGGTGCGCGCGCTGGTGCGAGGGCTCTTGGTCGTGCTCGCGGCGCTCGCGCGCTTCTTGCGCGGGGTTGCCGGCTTGGTCGCGGTCTTCTTGGCCGCGGCCTTGTCCGTGCTGGTGGCCCGCTTGGGGGCGGTCTTCTTGGTCACGATCTTCTTTTCTTCAGCCATGTCGCACACTCGCTTGTGGATTCCTGTCGGGCCAAACCCCTGGGGCCGTACCCTTTCGGTTTGCCTGCACGGACGACCGTCACGGGATCGCTGATCCGGCGCGACGGAAAGGGGTCCGGGGCGGGGTCGGCGCGACTGCCGCGATCTGGCCTGGCGGGTGGCGGCCGGCATCGCCTCGAGACCTCCATAGAATACACATAATCGACCTCGTGTCGGGCTGCGTCCAGGGCGATGGCGATAGGCGTACGCGGGGATCGAATTCAGTCCCCACGCAGCCCGCGCGCGGGTGGCTCGCGCCCCGCGCGCAGCGCCGGGGGCAGGGCGGCGGCGAGCGCCGCACACCAGGCCAGCAAGGGGCCGGAGAGGAGCGCCTGCGGCGGGATCTGCAGGGCCATGCTCCAGCCGAAGGCGCGCACGTTGATGATGCGAATCAGCAGCTCGCCCATCACCAGTCCGAGCGGGATGGCCAGCAGCCCCGCCACCAGTCCGAGGATCGAGCCCTGCGCCAGCAGCGTCAGGGCCAGGGTGCGGCCGCTCATCCCGGTGGCACGCAGCAGCGCGTGGGTGCGGCGGCGTTCGAGTTGCAGCGCGAGCAGGGCGCTGAGCACGCCGACGAAGGCGACGGCGAGTGCGAGCAGACGCAACACCTCGGTGATGGCGAAGGTGCGATCGAAGATCTCCAGGGTGAGCGTGCGGATCTCGCCGCTGGCGGTCAGCAGCAGGGTGCGATCGTGGGTCTCGGCGAGCGCCTGCACGCGCTCGCGCACCCGTTGCGGATCGCCGTCGGGGGCGAGCCTCAGGGCGAGCGAGCCGATGCCGATTCCCTCCCAGTGTGCGCGTGCCTCGCGGTAGGGGAGCATGAGCAGACCGCGATCCGAGCCGTAGTCGCGAAACACCGCGCCGACGCTGAAGCGGCGCCAGCCATCAGGCGTGGCCAGTTCGATGCGATCGCCGGGGGCGAGACGGTGATGATGGGCATAGGGCTCGGAGACGAGGATGCGTCCAGCCGCCCAGGGGTCGCCGTCGAGTCGCGCGAGCAGCAGCGGTCCGGTGGCGTCGGGGGCGGGGCGGTCGCGTACCAGCAGGGTGGCGTCGCCCTCGCGGGTGGTGACCGTCATGCGGCGTGCACGGATCACCGAGGCGACCCCGTCGGTCGCTACGAGCGCCTCGTCGAGACCGGGGGGCAGCGGGGCCTCGCGGCTGTCGGCGGTGACATAGAGTTCGCCCTCCAGGGTGTGGTCGAGCCAGTCGATCACGCTGTGACGGAAGCTCTCGATCATCACCCCGACCCCGACGCTGGTGGCCACGGCGAGGGTCAGCGCGGCCGCGGCGATGCCGGTGCGGGCGACCGAGCCGGCCACCGTGCGCGCCGCCAGCACCAGCGCCAGCGGCGCGCCGAGCCGGGCGCCGAGCCCGGCGAGCGCGGCGGCGGCCCCGCGCAGCAGCGCCGGGACGCAGAGCACCAACCCGAGCACCACCATGAGCAGCAGCGCGAACCCCTGCGCGAGCGATTCCCCCGGGAGCAGGGTCGCGAGCCAGCCGGTCAGCGCCAGCGCGGCGCCGAGCCGGGCGAGCGGCGCGGCCCAGCCCTGGGCGCGTCGTTCGAGCCCCTGGGCGCGCATCGCCTCGCGCGGCGCGACGCCGGCGGCCTCCAGTGCCGGGGCGAGCGCGGCGAGCAGCGCCACGCCGAGCGCCAGCCCGGCGCCGAGCACCAGGGTCGCGGGGTCGAGCGCGAGCGTGCTGACCTCGAGGCGGAAATAGAGATCGTCGATGGTGCGCGCGACCAGCTGCACCAGCCCCCGCCCGGCGAGGATGCCGAGGGCGATCCCGAGCAGTGCGCCGACCAGGGCGAGGGCCAGGGTCTCGGCGAGCACCAGTGCGGCGATCCGCGTACGGGTGGCGCCGAGCGCGCGCAGGGTGCCGAACAACGCGCGCCGGCGCACCACCGTGAAGGTCTGGGTGCTATAGACGATGAAGCCGCCGACCAGCAGCGCGATCAGGCTCATCGCCAGCAGGTTGATGCGAAAGGCGCGGGTCATCTCGTGGAGCGCCGCGCCGCGTTGGGCGCTCGCTTCCAGCCGCAGTCCCGGCGGTAGCGCGGCGGCGACCCCGGCGGCCGCCGCGGGCGGCAGCACCAGATCGATGCGATCGACCACGCCGTCGCGCCCGGCAAGCCACTGGGCGCTGCCGAGATCGGCGAGCGCGAGGCCGTCGAGCCCCTGCTCGATCACCCCGACCAGTCGCGCCTGCCGGGTGTGGCCGCCGTGACGTACGCTCAGCCGGTCGCCGGGGACCGCGCCGAGACGGCGGGCATCGGTCGCGCCGAGCAGCAGCGCGCCGGGCTCGGTGAGCAGGGCGGCGAGCCGCGACGGGTCGGGCAGGGCCTCGGCGGCGAGCGCGCTGCCGCGCAGCGTGTCGGCCTGGAGCAGATCGATGCCGAGCAGGGTGAGGCCCTCGCCCTCGAGGCGCAGCGGTTGCTCGATCACTGGTGTGGCCGGGTAGGGGGCGAGGGCCCGCAGCAGTCGCGCGGCCTCGGCGTCGGCGATACCCGTGCCGCTCGACTCGATGCGATGACTGGCGCGGCCGTCGAGCTGCTCGACCGAGAGCGCGATGGCGCGGCGCGCGCTGTCGTTGGCCAGCCCCACCGCGACCACCACCGCGACCCCGAGGGCGATGCCGAGCACCGCCAGCGCGCTCTGCCAGGGCTGGCGCGAGAGCTGGCGCAGGCTGATGCGGGCGAGCAGCGGGATCACCAGGACAGCGCCGTGTCGTCGGTGCACAGCCGGCCGCGTTCGAGGGTCAGCACCCGATCGGCGATCGCCGCCACCGCGCGGCTGTGGGTGACCAGCACCAGGGCGCGCCCCTGCTCGCGAAACAGCGCCGCGAGCAGCTCCAGCACCCGCGCGCCGGTGTCGGCGTCGAGGTTGCCGGTGGGCTCGTCGGCGAGCACCAGCGCGGGCGCGTGGATCAGCGCCCGACCGATCGCCACGCGCTGCTGCTCGCCGCCGGAGAGCTGGTCGGGGAAGGCCTCGGCGCGACCGTCGAGCCCGAGGCGTTCGAGCATCGCGCTACAGCGCGGTTGCGCCTCACGGGCGCGCACGCCGTCGAGTGCCAGCGGCAGGGCGAGGTTCTCGGCCACGGTCAGCTCGTCGATCAGGTTGAACGATTGATAGATGAAGCCGACGCGGCGGCGGCGCAGCCGGGTCAGCGCCGGTTCGCCGAGGGTCGAGAGCCGCGTGCCGTCGATCTCCACCCAGCCGTGATCGGGCCGGTCGATGCCGGCGAGCAGGTTGAGCAGCGTCGACTTGCCCGAGCCGCTGCGCCCGAGCAGCGCCACGCACTCGCCGGCATGGGCGCTGAGGCCGACGCCCTCGAGCACCCGGCGCTCGCCGTGGCCGCCGGCCTCGCGGTAGTGTCGGTGCAGGTCGTGGGCGCGAAGCAGGGCATCGGTGTGGGGCATCGCCTCTCCAGCGGGTGGCTGACGGGGGTGTCTCCCGGCGAGATGGTGGGCGGGGAGGGCGGGCACAAGGGGCAACGCCCGGCGCTATCGATGGGGTTGGATGAAATGGGGCGCGAGTGACCGTCATCCGAGCGTAGTATGTCTGTCCCGGACCCTCTGTTATGCTCTAGGGACGGTCGTCCGGCATCTCCGGGGCGCACCGGACACCACGGCCGGATGCCGTCGGTCGCTCATCACCCGTCGCGGGGTCGCTCGTCATGACTGTGCACCATGCGCTCGTGCTCAACCTGCACCAGCCCACCGGCAACCTCGAGCAGTTGCTCGAGCACCAGCCCTGGGAGGCGCGCGAGATCCTCTTCGCGCTCGATCGCATCCCGCGCAGCCTGTGGGGACACGAGGCGCTGGCGCGGGTCCACCTGTCGCTCTCCGGCACCCTGCTCGAGACCCTCTCCGACCCCGAGTTCCAGCAGCGCGTCTACGGCGTCGTCGACTGCGGCTCGCTGCTCTGGCACCTGCAGAACCAGCGGCTGTTCGAGATCCTCGGCACCGGCTATTACCACCCGGTGCTGCCGCTGACCCCCGAGGCCGATCGCCTCGAGCACCTCGGGCGCTGGCTGGGTGTGGCGCGTCATCTGTTCTGGCGCCCGCGCTTCGACGGCTTCTGGCCGCCGGAGATGGGCTTCTCGATGGAGCTGATCCCGCAACTACGCGCCGCCGGTTATCGCTACGTGCTGGTCGACAGCGAGCACGTCGAGCCGGTCACGCCGATGAGCTGGCAGGCGCTGCGCTACCGTCCGCACATCGCCCGTCATGGTGGCGCCGAGATCGTGGTGGTGGTGCGCGATCGCGAACTCTCCGACGCCCAGGAGTCGGGGATGGAGGTCGACTGGTTCCTGCGCGAGGTCGCCGAGCGCACCAGGTGGTGCGACTTCGAGCCGCTGGTGACCACCGCCACCGACGGCGAGAACGGCGGCTGGTTCCGCAACGTCACCCCCGGAGCGAACTTCTGGAGCGCCTTCTATCTGCCGCTGCTCGAGCGCGTCGGCGCCGGGACGGCGGCGCTGGTGCCGACCTTCATCGGCGACTATCTCGAACATCACGGCTTCCACGGCGAGGTGCGGGTACGCACCGGGGCCTGGAACACCGGCTGGCATCACGGCCGCGACTTCACCCAGTGGACCGGCTCGGCGCGCCAGCGCGCGGCGCTCGATGACTGCGCCCGGGTCAGCGCCGCGCTGCACCAGGCGCGCCGGGCCGCCGGCGAGCGCGACGACGGTGAGGCCCTGACGGTGTTGGGCGAGGCGCTGAACGCCTTGTTGCGCGCCGAGACCAGCTGCAACTTCTATTGGGGCGAGGACTGGGTGGGGCGCGCCGAGGCCGACCTGGCGCGGGCGGGCGCGCTGCTCGCCGGGGCGTCGCCCGAGCCCGTCGCCGACGACTGAGCGCCGGGCTGGCGCGGCGGTGGCACGATGCCCGCCGCGCGGGATCCACGGGCGCGGCCCGTCGCCGCGCCCGCTCGTGCATCACCAGCAGCAGAGGAGCACCGCCGTGGACCAGTTACCCGAATACATCGACGAATTGCCCAACATCAGCGGTCACGAGGCCGAGGTCGCGCGGGTGGCGACAGCGGCGCGCGCGCGACCGCTGTTTGCCGCGCCCGGCGGCATCGACTTCCCGCGGGTGCGCGCGGCCACCGCCATCGCGCTGCATCAGCACCAGCCGCTGATCCCGGCCGGCGGGTCGGACCTGCGCAGCGCCGCCATCATCAGCAACCTGCAATACATGATGGAGCACCAGGACATCGGCGATAACCACAACGCCCCGGCGTTCGTCTGGTGCTACAAGCGCATGGGCGAGTTCATCCCCCAACTGATCGGCGAGGGCCACGCGCCGCGCTGCATGCTCGAGTACTCCGGCACCCTGTTGCACGGGTTGCGGCGGATGGGCGAGCACGGGGTGATCGAGGCGCTGCAGACGATCACCTGCAACCCCGACTACAGCCCCGCGGTGGAGTGGCTCGGCATGCCCTGGGGCCACGCGGTGGCGCCCTCCACCCCGGTGCAGGACTACCGGCTGCACGTGCGTGCCTTCCAGCACCACTTCGCCGCCCTCTTCGGCTGGGAGGCGTTGGAGCGGGTACGCGGCTTCTCGCCCTCGGAGATGGCGCTGCCCAATCATCCGGACGTCGCCTACGAGTTCGTCAAGACCCTGGTCGACTGCGGCTATCAGTGGGTGCTGGTGCAGGAGCACACCGTGATCGAGCCCGAGACCGGCGCTCACCCGCGCCGCCCCCACCTGCCGCACCGGCTGGTGTGCACCAACTCCAAGGGCGAGCAGGCGAGCATCATCGCCATCGTCAAGACCCAGGGGTCAGACACCAAGCTGGTGGCGCAGATGCAACCCTGGTACGAGGCCCAGGGGCTCGCGCCGCTGACCCTCGACGGGCATGAGGTGCCGCCGCTGGTCACCCAGATCGCCGACGGCGAGAACGGCGGGGTGATGATGAACGAGTTCCCGCCCAAGTTCATCGAGGTGGTGCGCGCGGCCAGCGGCTCCGACACCCCGTTGATGAACGTCAGCGAGTATCTCGAACACCTGTTCGCGCTCGGCGTGCGCGAGTCGGCGCTGCCCGAGGTGCAGCCGCTGTTCCAGGACCGCATCTGGGCGCGGATGCAGCCCGGCGACGGCCCGCAGCGACTGGCCGAGGTGATCGACACGCTCCAGCGCGAGGACGACCGCTTCCACATGGACGGCGGCAGCTGGACCAGCGATCTGTCCTGGGTGGCCGGCTATGACAATGTGCTCGGGCCGATGGAGGAGGCCAGCGCGCTGTTCAACGAGCGCGTGCTGGTGCCCGGGATCGATAGCGACGACCCGCGCTACCGCAACGCGCTCTTCCATCTGCTGTGCTCGCAGACGAGCTGCTACCGCTACTGGGGGCAGGGCGAGTGGACCGATTACGGGCGCGAGATCTGCCGCCGCGCGATGGCGATCATCGAGCACGACCTGCCGCGCCCCGGCGGTTGAGTAGAGGCGCCCGGGCCTGGCCCTTTGCCCGGCCGCCCGCCTGGGGTAGAGTCATCGGTTGGACGCCGGACGCAAGGACGGCACCTTCCGGCCCCAGGCGGGGCATCATACGTACACAGTGAAATCCCATGAAGAACGCAGTGACTCAGCTCGCACTCGTGCTGACCCTGGTGCTCGGGCTGGCACAGCTCCAGCCGGTCGCGGCCCAGGACGAGCCCTTTACCGATAACTACATCGCCATCGATCCGGCCCTGATCGTCAACCTCGCCGGCGAGAGCCGTACCCGTTTCCTCAAGGTCGGCATCGATCTCTATGTCCGCACCGCCGAGGCGGCCGACGCGGTCAATACCCATATGCCGCTGATCCGCGACCGGCTGATCAGCTATTTCGCCGGTCGCACGGTCGATGAGGTGAGTGCGCTCGATCAGCGTGATGCGCTACGTCTGGGCGCGCTCAAGGCGGTACAGGAGGGGCTGCTCGAACAGGCCGGAACCTTTGCCGTCGATGGTCTCTATTTCGGCAGCTTCATCATCCAGTAAGCCGGCAGCCGCCGCGAGCGACAGCCGTGTATCCCAGTTATTTCGGTCTCTCCGAACCCTGTTTCTCGATCGCGCCCGATCCGCGCTATCTGTTCCTCAGCGCGCAGCATCGCGAGGCGCTCGCGCACCTGGTCTATGGCGCCGGCGAGCAGGGCGGTTTCGTGCTGCTCACCGGCGAGGTCGGCACCGGCAAGACCACGGTCTGTCGCGCCTTCCTCGAACAGCTGCCCGAGCACGTCGAGGTGGCGCTGATCCTCAACCCGTGCCTCACCGCCCGCGAGTTGCTGGTGGCGGTGTGCGAGGAGTTCGGCATCGCGATCGCCGCCGACGAGCGTTCGCTCAAGCGTCTGGTCGATGCCCTCAACCAGTATCTGCTGGCGCTGCACGCCGAGGGGCGACGCGCGCTGCTGATCATCGACGAGGCGCAGAACCTGCGCCCGCGCGTGCTCGAACAGATCCGTCTGCTCACCAACCTCGAGACCAGCACCCACAAGCTGCTGCAGATCTTTCTCATCGGCCAGCCCGAGCTGCGCCGGATGCTGGCACGCGCGCAGCTGCGTCAGGTCGATCAGCGGATCACCGCGCGGGTCCATCTGCACCCTTTCGATCATCACGAGACCAGCGCCTATATCGGCCACCGGTTGGCCGTCGCCGGTTGTGAGCGGATGCCCTTCACCGCCATGGCGCTGTGGCGCATCCACCGCTGGAGCCGCGGTCTGCCGCGGCTGATCAACATCCTCTGCGACCGCGCCCTGCTCGGCGCCTATGTCAGTCGTCACCCACGGGTCGATGCCGGGATCGTCGCCCGCGCCGCGCGCGAACTCGGCGGCGACCCGGTCGATCATCATGACCGCTCGCGCGGCGCCTCCCCGACACTGGTCGTCGGGGCGGTGTTGGCCGTGGCGCTCGGGGCCGCCTGGTGGGGCATGGACTGGCTCGGCGCGAGGTCGTCGCACCCGCTTGCCGGGCCAGGCACGAGCAGCGAGGCCGAGGTCGTCGAGCCGTTGCCCCGGCGTCTCCCCGAAGCGTTGCGGGCGGCCGCCGCGACCGAACCCGAGGCGATGCTGCGGCTGCTGCGTCGCTGGGGTGTCGAGCTCGAAACCCTGGGCGAGGGCGCGCCCTGCGCGCGCGTCGCCACGCTCGGGCTGCGCTGCGAGTCGGGTCGGGGGGCGCTCGCGGTGCTGCGGCGGCTCGACCGCCCGGCGCTGCTCGCGGTCGAGCCCGAGAAGGATGCGCCCGAGGCGCGTTATCTGGTGCTCGCCGGGCTGCGCCGAGACACGGCGTTGATCGATGGCCCCGAGGGGGCGGTCGAGATCCCCGCCAAGGCGCTCGAGCGGGCCTGGTCGGGGGACTTCGTGGTGCTCTGGCAGCCGCCCCCGGTCGGCGGGGCGGTGATCGGTCCCGGCGACGAGGCCGAGGCGATCCGCTGGCTGCGCCGACTGCTCGCCGAGGTGCCGGAGCTGGGCTTCAGCGATCTCGAGACCCCCGGCTTCGACCCGGTGCTGCGCAAGGCGCTGGAGCGCTTCCAGCGCAGCCAGGGGCTGGAGGCCGACGGGCTGGCCGGCGCACGGACTCTGATCGCACTGCACAATCAGGTCGACCTGCCGGGGATCGCCCGGCTGCGGGAGGTCTCGCCATGAGTTACATCCTCGAGGCATTGCGCCAGTCGGAGCAGGCGCGCGGTCACGATCGCTCGCCGCCGGCGCCGGCCCTCGCGCCGGCGCCGGTCCCCTCGCGCTGGGGATTGGTGGCGACGCTGCTCGCGACCCTGGCGCTGGCGGTGGCGCTCTACGGGGCGTGGCGGGTGTCGACGGTGCCGCTCGTGCCTGCAGCCGCGCCGGATGCGGTCGCGTCCGCGCCGCCGTGGGTCGCCGTCGAGCCGTCGCCAACCCCGCCGCCAGTCCCCCGGTCGTTGCCTGAGGCGCCCGGGGCTGTCGAGCCGCCCGAGTCGCCCGGGCCGCCACCGCCGAGCGCCGATCCGGCGCCGCCGGTGGCGGCCCTGCCCGCGGAGCTGCTGCGCGATATCGAGTCGTTCAAGCGTGAACTCGAGCGCACTCGGACCACGGTCCCCGCGACGCCCGTCCCGGGGCGCTGACCGTCACGCCGGATCGGTATAATCGCCTCGGTCCGCGGTCGCGCGGCGCGCGGCCTGTGCGAGGTCGTCCGCACGGCGATCCCCTCATCCCCGCTCAGCCCGGCCTCACGCGCATGTCACAGTCGAAATCCCGCGATCCCGACGTCCTCCACCGTCATCTGCGCGACGTGCAGGAGCTGCTCTCGCGCCAGCGTCTGGTCGACGAGCTGGTGCATCGTCAGCAGATGCCGCACCGCGACCTGGTCGAGTCGATCACCCACAAGCAGAATCTGGCGCGGCTGCAGCGCAAGCTCGACCGTCTGCACCCGGCCGATATCGCCTGGATCCTCGAGACCCTGCCGCTCGCCGACCGGCTGTTCGTGTGGGAGCTGGTGCGTGCCGACAAGGACGGCGACATCCTCCTCGAGGTCTCCGACGCGGTGCGCGCGAGCCTGCTCGAGACCATGGACCATTACGCGCTCAAGGCGATGGCACTGGGTCTCGACGCCGACGAGCTGGCCGATCTCGCCCCCGACCTGCCGCCCGAGGTGGTGCAGGCGGTGCTCGCCGCGCTCGATCAGGACGAGCAGGCGCACGTGCGCGAGGCGATGTCCTACCCCGAGGGCACGGTCGGCGCGCTGATGGACTTCGACCTGATCAAGGTTCGCGAGCAGGTCACCCTGGGCGCGGTGCTGCGTTATCTGCGCCGCTTCGGCGCGCTCCCGGACCACACCGACAAGCTCTTCGTGGTCGATCGCGAGGAGCGCTTCCGTGGTCTGCTGACGCTCGAATCCCTGCTGGTCAACGCCCCCGAGCGCACCGTCTCCGAGGTGATGAAATCGCGCGCGGTGGTCACCTTCCGCCCCGACGACGACGCCGGCGCCGCGGCCCAGGCCTTCGAGCGCTACGACCTGGTCTCGGTGCCGGTGGTCTCGGAGCGCGATCGGGTGATCGGGCGACTGACGGTCGACGACATGGTCGACTACATCCGCGAGGAGTCCGAGGCCGAGATCCTCGGCAACGTCGGTCTGCGCGAGGAGGAGGATCTGTTCGCGCCGGTGATCCGCTCGGTGAAGAACCGCTGGGCCTGGCTGGCGATCAACCTGATCACCGCCTTCGTCGCCTCGCGGGTGATCGATCTGTTCGAGGACTCGATCGGTCAGTTGGTGGCGCTCGCCGCGCTGATGCCGATCGTCGCCGGGATCGGCGGCAATGCCGGCAACCAGACCATCACCATGATCGTGCGCGCGATTGCCATGGGGCAGGTCGAATCGGCGGCGCTGGGACGGTTGTTGCGCAAGGAGCTGGGGGTGGCGCTGATCAACGGTCTGGTGTGGGGCGGGGTGGTCGGGGTGCTCGCCGGGGTGCTCTACGGCAGTCCCGGACTGGGGGTGGTGATGATCGCCGCGATGACCCTCAACCTGCTGCTGGCGGCCACCGCCGGGGTGTTGATCCCGCTGTTGCGCCAGCGCTTCGGCGGCGACCCGGCGCTCGGCAGTTCGGTGCTGATCACCGCGCTGACCGACTCCGGCGGGTTCTTCATCTTCCTCGGACTGGCGACCCTGTTGCTGCTCTGAGCGCCGGCCCCGGGCGGGGCCGGCGTGGTCGGTCCACGCCGGGCGGCGTGGACCGGCGCGATCAGCCGCCCACCGGCATCGAGAAGTAGCGGTGGTTGATGATGAAGTGAGCGAGGATGCTCACCACGTAGCCGAGCGCGATCACCGGGGTCCAGCGCAGGTGGCCGAAGAAGGTGTACATGCCCTTCGACTGCCCCATCAGCGCCACGCCCGCCGCCGAGCCGATCGACAGCAGGCTGCCGCCGACGCCGGCGGTGAGGGTGACCAGCAGCCACTGGCCCTGGGTCATGTCGGGGTTCATGGTCAGCACCGCGAACATCACCGGGATGTTGTCGACGATCGCCGAGAGCACGCCGACCAGGGTGTTGGCGATGGTCGGGCCGAGATCACCGTAGGCGACCTGCGAGACCAGCTCGAGATAGCCGATGAAGCCGAGACCGCCGACGCAGAGGATGACGCCGTAGAAAAACAGCAGGGTGTCCCACTCGGCGCGCGCCACGCCGGTGAAGATGTCGAAGGGGAGGGTGTCCTCGATCTCGCCGCGCTTGATGGTGGCCTGCTCGCCGGTCTTCTTGAGATAGAAGCCGAAGAACTTGAGATAGGCCAGACCGGTCATCATGCCGAGCACCGGCGGCAGGTGGTAGAAGTTGTGGAAGCTCACCGCGGTGGCGATGGTGGCGAGGAACAGCAGCACGATGCGCAGCGCGCCGCGCTTCATCCGCACCCGCTCGTCGCTCGGCGGCGGGGTCTCGTTGGGGATGGCGCGGTGCATGAAGGCGGCCGGCACGGCGAAGTTGAGCACCGAGGGGATGAACAGCGCGAAGAAGGTCTGGAAGTCGATCAGACCCTTCTGCCACACCATCAGCGTGGTGATGTCGCCAAACGGGCTGAAGGCGCCGCCGGCGTTGGCCGCGACCACGATGTTGATGCAGGCGAGGCCGACGAAGCGCGGGCTGTCGGCGCCGACGGCCATGACCACGGCGCACATCAGCAGCGCGGTGGTGAGGTTGTCGGCCACCGGCGAGATGAAGAAGGCGAGCAGACCGGTGGTCCAGAACAGGGTGCGGTAGCTGAAGCCCATACGGATCAGCCAGGAGCGCAGCGCGTCGAACACCTGCCGCTCCTCCATGGCGTTGATGTAGGTCATCGCCGCGAGCAGGAACAGGAACAGCTCGCCGAACTCCATGATGTTGTGACGCACCGCCTCGGCGGCGGCCTCGGGCGCGCCGTGGTGGGTGGTGTAGTAGTAGGCGATGATCAGCCAGATCGCGCCGGCGGCGAGCACCACCGGCTTGGACTTGCGCAGGTGGGTGAACTCCTCGGCCATGACCAGGGCGTAGGCGGCGACGAAGATCGCCAGCGCCGAGAAGCCGACCCAGCTGGTGGTCAGGTCGAAGTGCTCGACGGCCGACTCCGAGGCCATGGCCAAGGCCGGTGAGATGAACAAGAGGGCGGTGATCAGCCCCCTGAAGACGGGATGATGCATAGGGTTTCCTTGTGTGTGAGGGTTCGTGACGACCACGGCGCGGGCAGGCCGGCCGCTCGACCGGGACGCCGTGGAACACGGATTTTCGCAAACGAAAAACACTTTAGGATGCCGCTTGAAAAAGGTTTCTGGCAAGTCCCGTGCCTTTTCTCGTCCTCCCTTCGGGCCCCAGTCCCGCTGGCCGGAGCCGTGCGCTCGCGTGCCTCGGGTCCGTGGCGGCTGAGGGTGCCGGTCCACGAAGCGATGTCCGGCAATCCTGGCCGCTGATGCGTCGCTGCGCTCGTCATCCTGATCGCCGGTCCGATTCCTGAACGGGCCGACGAGCGGCATCTGGGTGCATCACTGCACTGGCGCGGTGCGAGAAGCGGTCACTGCATCGTCAGCACGCTACGTGTCTTGAAAAGCCCCTGATGGGGGCCATTGCTTGGAGACGATCGGCTCGGGATTCAGGGCTGGAGGTGAGCGTGGCCGATTCGTTCGGAGCGCTCGCCGGTGTCGCCCGCGGCACGTCGGTGTTCACGATGCCCGGTGGTGACTGCCCGGTATGACCTGAACCAACACGATGGACCAGGATGGGGGGCTCGGATGTTGGAGATGCACGTTCAAACGGGTCGGGTCGGCGGGGATCGCAAGCGCGACAGGACGGTCATCGACACGGAGGTCACCTTCGATCGGGAGCAACAGCTGGTGTCGACGACCGATCTGCGTGGAATCATCATCTATGCCAACGACGCCTTCGTCGAGGTCAGCGGCTACACCCTCGACGAGCTGGTCGGGCGACCGCACAACATCGTGCGCCACCCCGATATGCCCGCCGAGGCCTTTCGCGACATGTGGGAGAAGCTCAAGGCCGGCGAGAGCTGGCGCGGGCTGGTCAAGAACCGCTGCAAGGACGGGCGTTACTACTGGGTCGACGCCTATGTCACGCCGATCTTCGAGCGCGGCGAGCGCGTCGGCTACCAGTCGGTGCGCACCTGTCCGGCCGGACGTCAACTGATCGAGCGCGCCGAGCATCTCTACGCGCGGATGCGGCGCGGTCGGCGGGTGGACGTGTTGCGGCTGGTCCGGCTGGTCACGCCCTGGGTGGTGGGGACGTTCGCCCTCGCTGCCGCCGCCTGGCTGTTGTCGCCCTGGGTGATCGCCGGCGCCCTGATCGCCACCCTGACGCTGTTGGTCGGCGGGGCCGAGCTGGTCGGCTGCCTGCGTCTGTTGCGACGGATGCGCCAGGAGTACGACAGCATCAGTCGTCAGGTCTATGCCGGCGACGCGGTGGCCGACGTCGTGCGTTTTCGGGTCGGTCTGCTCGAGGCGCGGGTACGCACCATCCTCGGTCGGGTGACCGATCGCGCCGACAAGCTCAAGCTGCTCGCCCAGCGCACCGCCGACGCCTCCGCCGAGACCCTCGGCGATGTCGAGCTGCAACGCAACGAGCTCTCGCAGATCGCCACCGCGATGACCCAGATGAGTACCACCATCACCGACATCGCCAACATCACCAACGAGTCCGAGGGGCTGCTGGAGCGTACCAGCGCCAACTGCACCAGTGCCCGCGATCGCATCCACCACAGCGCCCAGCGCACCCTGCGGCTGGCCGATACCATGGAGGCGGTGGCCGGGCAGTCGAACGATCTGCGTCAGGCCGCCGACAAGGTCGGCGGGGCGATGCAGGAGATCAACGGGCTGGCCGAGCAGACCAATCTGCTCGCGCTCAACGCCGCGATCGAGGCGGCGCGCGCCGGCGAGCACGGGCGCGGCTTCTCGGTGGTGGCCGACGAGGTGCGCAACCTCTCCACCCGCACCCAGCGCTTCACCGGCGAGATCCGTACCAATATCGAGCAGATGAATGCCTATATCGCCTCGTTGGTGCAGTCGCTCGGCGACAGCGTCGAGGGCGCCAGGGTGTGCTCGACCGACAGTCGCGAGTCGATCACCCTGGTCGAGGAGATCACCGAGCAGCTCGGTCAGGTGCTCGACTACATCCACCGCGTCGCCTCGGCGACCGAGGAGCAGGGCGCGGTGGCCGAGGAGATCAGCCGCAACAGTCATCGCGTCGACGATGCCGCGCGCAACACCCTGGAGAAGAGCCGCGAGCTGGCCGAGGTCGCCGACGAGGCGCTCAGACAGCTGCAGCGTCTCCACGACATGAGCCGCACCTTCGGTTGAGGACGACGCGCCCCGGTCGCGTTCAAGGCGTTTGTCGGAGGGGAGGGGAAGCCGGGCGCGCCGCTGCGCGCCCGGCGTGGTCCGGCCGGGATTGCCCCGGCCGGTCGCCAGTGTTGTGGCTCAGAGCGCGGCGATGCGCTCGCGCTGGGCACGCAGCTCGGCGATCGCGCGGCTGTGGTCCTCGAGCTTGGCGCGCTCCTTGTCCACTACCGCCGCCGGTGCCTTGTCGACGAAGTTGGGGTTGGCGAGCTTGCCCTCGGTGCGCTTGACGTCGTTCTCCAGACGCTCGATCTCCTTGTCGAGTCGCTTCAGCTCGGCCTCCTTGTCGATCAGCCCCGCCATCGGGATCAGCACCTTCATCTCCCCGACCAGGGCGATGGCCGACTCCGGCGCCTCGGCCGGGTCGTCGAGCACGGTGACCGACTCGGTGCGGGCGAGGAAGTCGAGATAGTGGCGCGCGCTCTCCAGCCGCGCCCGATCCTGCGCCGAGGCGTTGGTCACCAGCACCGGCAGCTGCTTGCCGGGGGCGATGTTCATCTCGCCCTTGATCCGTCGCACCCCGAGCACGAACTGCTTCACCCACTCGATCTCGGCGACCGCCTCGGGGTCGGCCGCTGCGGCGTCGACCTTGGGGTAGGGTGCGAGCATGATGGTCTCGCCCTCGACGCCGGCGAGCGGGCGCACCTTCTGCCAGATCTCCTCGGTGATGAAGGGCATGATCGGGTGGGCCAGACGCAGCAGCGTCTCCAGCGTGTGGACCAGGGTGTGACGGGTGCCGCGCTTGGCCGCGTCGCTCGCCTCGGCACCGGTGAGCACCGGCTTGCACAGCTCCAGGTACCAGTCGCAGAAGGCGTTCCAGGTGAACTCGTAGATCGCCTGGGCGGCGTGGTCGAAGCGGTAGTGATCGATGGCGTCGGTCACCGTGGCGGTGGTCTCGGCCAACCGCGCGCGGATCCAGCGATCGGCGGCGCTCAGTTCGAGCGCGCCGCCGGCGGCGCCGCAGTCCTCGCCCTCGGTGTTCATCAGCACGTAGCGCGAGGCGTTCCACAGCTTGTTGCAGAAGTTGCGGTAGCCCTCGATGCGCCCGAGGTCGAACTTGATGTCGCGACCGGTCGAGGCGAGCGCGGCGAAGGTGAAGCGCAGCGCGTCGGTGCCGTAGCCGGCGATGCCCTCGGGGAAGTCCTTGCGGGTGGCCTTGGTGATCTTCTCGGCCAGATGCGGCTGCATCATCCCCTTGGTGCGCTTCTCGACCAGGTCCTCCAGCTCGATGCCGTCGATCAGGTCGATGGGGTCGAGCACGTTACCCTTCGACTTCGACATCTTGTCGCCGTGGGCGTCGCGCACCAGGCCGTGGATGTAGACCTCGCGGAAGGGCACCTCGCCCATGAACTTGATGCCCATCATGATCATCCGGGCGACCCAGAAGAAGATGATGTCGAAGCCGGTGACCAGCACCGAGGTCGGGTAGAAGGTCTTGAGGCGTTCGGTGTCCTCGGGCCAGCCGAGGGTGCTGAAGGGCCACAGCGCGGAGCTGAACCAGGTGTCGAGCACGTCGTCGTCCTGACGCAGCTCGATCTCGGGGCCGAAGTCGTGACGCTCGCGCACCTCCGCCTCGGAGCGTCCGACATAGACGTTGCCCTCGCTGTCGTACCAGGCCGGGATGCGGTGTCCCCACCAGATCTGGCGGCTGATGCACCAGTCCTGGATGTTGCGCATCCACTCGAAATAGGTGTTCTTCCAGTTGTCGGGGACGAAGCGGATGTCGCCGTTCTCCACCGCCGCGATCGCCGGTTCCGCCAGCGGCTGCACGCGCACGTACCACTGATCGGTGAGATAGGGCTCGATCACCGCCCCGGAGCGGTCGCCGCGCGGCTGCTGCAGCTTGTGGTCGCGCACCGCCACCAGCAGACCCTGGGCCTCGAGATCAGCGACGATGCGCTTGCGCGCCTCGTAGCGGTCGAGTCCGACATAGGCCTCGGGGATCAGCTTGCCCTCGTCGGGCTCGTTGGCGCGGATCGCCGCATCCGCGGTGAAGATGTTGATCAGGCCGCCGTGGGGCTGGTCGGCGATCGCCGACTCGTCGCGATGACGCAGCCACACCTGGTGGTCGTTGAAGTCGTGCGCCGGGGTGATCTTCACGCAGCCGGTGCCGAACTCGGGGTCGGCGTGCTCGTCGGCGACGATCGGGATGCGCCGTCCGGTCAGCGGCAGCTCGACGTACTCGCCGATCAGGTGGCTGTAGCGGTGGTCCTCCGGGTTGACCGCCACCGCGCAGTCACCGAGCAGGGTCTCGGGACGGGTGGTCGAGACCACCAGATAACGCACCTTGGCCATGCGCATCGGCCGCACCAGCGGATAGCGCATCTCCCACATGTGGCCCTGCTCCTCCTCGGAGAGCACCTCCAGGTCGGAGACGGCGGTGTGCAGCACCGGATCCCAGTTGACCAGACGCTTGCCGCGATAGATCAGCCCCTCCTCGTAGAGCCGCACGAAGACCTCGCGCACCGCCTCGGACAGCCCCTCGTCCATGGTGAAGCGCTCGTGCTCCCAGTCGAGCGAGGCGCCCATGCGGCGCAGCTGACGGGTGATGTTGCCGCCGGACTCGCCCTTCCACTGCCACACCCGGTCGGTGAAGGCCTCGCGACCGAGATCGTGACGGGTCTTGCCCTCGGCGTCGAGCAGGCGCTCGACCACCATCTGGGTGGCGATACCGGCGTGATCGCTGCCCGGCTGCCACAGCGTCTGCTTGCCCTGCATCCGCTGGTAGCGGATCAAGGCGTCCATGATGGTGTCCTGGAAGGCGTGCCCCATGTGCAGGCTGCCGGTGACGTTCGGCGGCGGGATCATGATGCAATAGGCACCCGACTCGCCCTGCTGTGTCCGCGGGACGAAGTAGCCTCGCTCCTCCCAGTGGCTGTACCAGGTCTTCTCCAGGTTCTGCGGGTCGTAATTCTTGTCCAGCATGTCGGTTCAGGGCTCGTTGATGGTGCGAATGCGAAACCTGTCAGTATACCCGATGCAAAGGGCCTGAAAATGACGGACGAGGACGGTCGCCAGCGACCAGGAGGCTTGAACCGCTATGACGCGAAGGCCGCGAAGGAGATGAGACGTATGCAACCCGTAGGGTGGGCAAAGCGCAGCGTGCCCACCGGGTGCGAGCGATGACCTGCGAGATGGAGCGGGGAAGGCGGCCAGCCGCCAGCCGCCAGGCTTGAACCGCAAAGCCGCGAAGCGCGCAAAGGGGATGATGCGGGATGCCGGCGCGAGGCCACGGACGGCGCGGGTCCGCACCACCGTCGGGTGATCGCGTCCACTGGCGGCTGTCGGCTCAATCCCCCTTCGCGTCCTTCGCGGCTTTGCGGTTCAAGCCTCTCCGCGACTGGCGACTGGCGGCTGGCGGCTGGCAACTGGTGGCTGGAAGCTGACGGCTGGCGACTGGCTGCCCGCCCCCCGCATTTCCCCGTGCGTTTCCTCGTCGACACGATAGACTCGAAGCCGACGCCGCCGGCGTGGCCGGCATCCATTCGCACACGAACGAGAGGACCGATGATGATGGCGACGACCACCCAGTCCGTGTTCGCATTCGAGGACGGCGACGGCAAGGACAAGCAACTGCTCGGCGGCAAGGGGGCGAATCTCTGCGAGATGACCCAGATCGGGCTCAACGTGCCGCCCGGCTTCGTGATTGCCACCAGCGCCTGTCTCGATTATCTGGCCGCGCCCGAGCAGGGGCTGCCGGCGGCGCTGATGGAGGAGGTGCGCGCGCAGATGCGCGCGGTCGAGGAGAAGACCGGCAAGGGCTTCGGCGACCCCGACAACCCGCTGCTGGTCTCGGTGCGCTCGGGCTCGGCGATGTCGATGCCGGGGATGATGGACACCATCCTCAACCTCGGGCTCAACGCCGCCACCCTGCAGGGCGAGATCCGCGCCACCGGTGACGCGCGCTTCGGCTACGACGCCTATCGCCGCTTCATCCAGCTCTTCGGCAAGGTCGCGCTCGGCATCGACGATGCGGTCTTCGACACCGCCTTCGAGGCGATCAAGCGCGCCGCCCACGCCCGCCAGGACGTCGATCTCTCGGCGCGCGAACTCGAACAGGTCTGCGAGCGCTTCCTCGTGCTGGTGCGCGAGCACACCGGCCAGCCCTTCCCCGAGGACCCCTACCAACAGCTCGAACTCGCCATCCAGGCGGTGTTCAACAGCTGGCAGGGCAAGCGCGCGGTCGACTACCGGCGTCAGTTCCACATCACCCCGGAGATGGCCAACGGCACCGCCGTCAACGTCGTCACCATGGTCTTCGGCAATCGCGGCGAGGACTCGGCCACCGGCGTGGCCTTCACCCGCAACCCGGGCACCGGCGAGAACCGGCTCTACGGCGAGTATCTGGTCAACGCCCAGGGCGAGGACGTGGTCGCCGGCATCCGCACCCCCAAGCCGATCGACCGTCTCGCCGACGAGATGCCGGAGATGGCCACCGCGCTCGCCGAGCTGCGCGACAAGCTCGAACGCCACTACCGCGAGGTGCAGGACTTCGAGTTCACCATCGAGCGCGGCCAGCTCTACTGCCTGCAGACGCGCAACGGCAAGATGAACGCCACGGCGATGGTGCGCACCTCGGTGGAGATGGTCGAGGAGGGGCTGATCGAGCGCGAGCGCGCGCTGCTGCGCATCGCCCCCGACCTGCTCGAACAGATGCTCTTCCCCCGGCTCGACCCCGGGGTGGTGGCCGAGTCCGTCGCCCAGGGGCTGCCGGCCTCGCCGGGGGCGGCCTCGGGGATCGCGGTGTTCGACGCCGACCGCGCCGAGCAGCTCGGGCGCGAACAGGGGCTGAAGGTGATCCTGGTGCGCGAGGAGACCAAGCCCGAGGATATCCACGGCTTCTTCGCCGCCGCCGGCATCCTCACCTCGCGCGGCGGCAAGACCTCGCACGCGGCGGTGGTTGCGCGCGGCATGGGCAAGCCCTGCGTGGCCGGGGCCGAGGGCATCAGCGTCGACGTCGAGCGACGCGAGGCGCGGGTCGGGCTGACCCGCTTTCGCGAGGGCGAGATCATCACCATCGACGGCACCTCGGGCAAGGTCTACATCGGCGCCATCGCCACCGTCGAGCCGGAGTTCACCGCCGAACTCGGCACCCTGCTCGGCTGGGCCGACGCGCACGCCCGGCTGCGCGTGCTCGCCAACGCCGACACCCCGGACGACGCCCGCCGGGCGCGCCGCTATGGCGCCGTCGGCATCGGGTTGGCGCGCACCGAGCGCATGTTCAACGACGTCGAGCGGCTGCCGATCGTCATCGAGATGATCGTCGCCGAGACCCCGGAGCAGCGTCAGGACGCGCTCGACCGGCTGCTGCCGCTGCAACGCGCCGACTTCCAGTCGCTGTTCGAGGTGATGTCGCCCAACCCGGTGACCATCCGTCTGCTCGACCCGCCGATCCACGAGTTCCTCCCCGACGCCCAGGTGCTCGAACGCGAGATCGCCGACCTGCGCGCGCTCGAGTGCGGCGCGCGCGGGCTCGGCGTGCTCGCCGGGGCGATGGGCCTGCTGCACGCCGAGGACACCCTGCGCCACGAGGTTGACCGCGCCCGGCGGCTGGTCGAGCCGGCGCTGGTCGAGGAGGCGATCGCCAAGAAGGAGGCGATGCTGCGCAAGGTGCGCCTGCTCTACGAGACCAACCCCATGCTCGGCCATCGCGGCGTGCGGCTCGGCATCACCTTCCCCGAGATCTACCAGATGCAGGTGCGCGCCATCCTCGAGGCCGCCGCCGAGTGCGCCAAGGCCGGCATCGAGGTCCATCCCCAGATCAAGGTGCCGCAGGTCTGCACCGCGCAGGAGCTGCGCATGGTCCGCGCCTCGGTCGAGACCATCCACGCCGAGGTCGCCGAGCGCTACGGCGCGCCGGTCGCCTTCCGCTTCGGCACCATGATCGAGGTGGTGCGCGCCTGCATGCGCGCCGAGTCGCTCGCCGAGGAGGCCGACTTCTTCTCCTTCGGTACCAACGATCTCACCCAGGCGACCTTCTCCTTCTCGCGCGAGGACGCCGAGAACAAGTTCCTGCCGCTCTACAACCAGTCCGGCATCCTCCAGGACAACCCCTTCGACGTGCTCGACCGCAAGGGCGTCGGCAAGCTCATGGAGCTGGCGGTGGAGTGGGGACGGCGGGTCAAGCCCAACCTGCACGTCGGCATCTGCGGCGAGCACGGCGGCCACCCCGACTCCATCGCCTTCTGCCATCAGGCCGGGCTCGACTACGTCAGTTGCTCCGGTCCGCGGGTGCCGGTGGCGCGGCTGGCGGCGGCGCACGCCGCGCTGGCCGGGCGGCAATGAGAGGCATGGTCCGGCGTGCGGGGCGCGGCTAGGGTGTCGGGGGCGGACGGGAGCGGCGCACCGGCCGAGTCGATCCGGGTGCGCGGTCAGGTGCAGGGCGTCGGCTTCCGCCCGACGGTGTGGCGGCTGGCGCGCGACTGCGCCCTGGTCGGCGATGTCCGCAACGACGGCGAGGGCGTGCTGATCCGCGTCCGGCCCGGCGCCGGCGCGCCGCCCGAGGCGATCGCGCGCTTCTGCGCCCGGCTGCGCGCCGAGTGCCCGCCGCTGGCGCAGATCGAGCGCATCGAGCGCGCGCCGCTCGCCGACCCCGCCGCGCTCGCCGGGGTCGGCGACTTCGTCATCGTCGCCAGCGCCGACACCCCGGTGCACACCGCCATCGTCCCCGATGCCGCCACCTGCAGCGCCTGCGCCGCCGAGGTGCGGGACCCGGCGAACCGCCGTCATCGCTACCCCTTCACCAACTGCACCCACTGCGGGCCACGGCTGTCGATCGTCGAGTCCATCCCCTACGATCGGGCCAACACCAGCATGGCGCGCTTCCCACTGTGCCCGGCGTGCGCGCGCGAGTACGCCGACCCCGCCGACCGGCGCTTCCACGCCCAGCCCAACGCCTGCCCGGTGTGCGGCCCGCGGGTCTGGCTCGCCGGAGCTGACGGGCGGGCGCTGGAGGAGACCGGGGCCGACCCCATCGCCGCCGCCAGCGCCCGGCTCGCCGCGGGCGAAATCCTCGCCATCAAGGGCATCGGCGGCTTCCATCTCGCCTGCGACGCCGGCAACGACCGGGCGGTGGCCGAGCTGCGCCGGCGCAAGCGGCGCCCAAGCAAGCCCTTCGCGCTGATGGCGCGCGATCTCGCGGTGGTGCGCCGCCACTGCCTGCTCGCCCCCGGCGAGGCCGAGACCCTCGCCAGCCCCGCCGCGCCCATCGTGCTGCTGGCGCGTCGCGCCGACGGCGTGCCGCTCGCCGAGGCGGTCGCGCCCGGTCAGTCGACCCTGGGGATACTGCTGCCCTACAGCCCGCTGCACCTGCTGCTGCTCGCCGAGTGGACGCGCCCGCTGGTGATGACCAGCGGCAACCGCGCCGGCGCGCCGCAGTGCATCGACAACGACGAGGCGTTGCAGGCGCTCGCCGGGATCGCCGACGCCTGGCTGCTGCACGACCGCGACATCCGCAACCGTGTCGACGACTCGGTGGTGCGCACCATCGCTGCGCGCCCCCGGCTGCTGCGCCGCGCCCGTGGCCATGCCCCCGGCGCGCTCGTCCTGCCGCCGGGGCTGGCGCAGGGCGCGGCGACGGTCGCGCTCGGCGGCGAGCTGAAGAACACCTTGTGTCTCGGTGACGGCGAGCGGGCGATCCTCAGCCAGCACCTCGGCGATCTCGAAGAGGCGGGCAGCGCGCGCGCCTGGGTGGCTACCCTGGCGCGCTATCTGGCGCTGTTCGAGCACCGGCCCAAGCGTATCGCGATCGACGCCCACCCCGACTACCGCGCCAGCCAGTACGGTCGCGACTGGGCCGCGCGCGCCGGGCTGGCGCTGGTCGAGGTGCAACATCACCACGCCCATATCGCCGCGCTGCTCGCCGAGCACGGTCGCCCGCCCGAGGCCGGGCCGGTGCTCGGCATCGCCCTCGACGGGCTCGGCTGGGGGGAGGACGGCACCCTCTGGGGCGGCGAGCTGCTGCAGGTCGACTATCGCGGGTCGCGACGGCTCGGCGGGCTGTGCCCGGCGGCGCTGCCGGGCGGGGCGCGGGCGATGGTCGAGCCCTGGCGCAACCTGCTCGCCCAGCTCGAACGCGCCGGGCTGCTCGATGCCGCGCTGGGCCGCTGGGCCGCGCTCGAGGCGGTGCGCGCGCTCGCCGCGCAACCGCTCGAGGCGCTACGCACCCTGATCGCGCGCGGGCTCAACGCCCCGCCGTCGAGTTCGGCGGGGCGGCTGTTCGACGCCGTCGCCGCCGCGCTCGGCCTCGCCCCGCCCCGACTCGGCTACGAGGGCGAGGCCGCGATCGCCGTCGAGACCCTGGCCGCCACCGTGCCCCCCACGCCCGAGGGCTATCCCTTCGCCCTCGACATCGCCGTCGACGGTCGGCTGATGATCGACCCCGCGCCGCTGTGGCCCGCGCTGTTTGACGATCTCGCCGCCGGGACCACCCCGGCGCGGGCCGCCGCGCGCTTCCACGACGGCCTGATCCACGCCCTGGTCGCATGCGCCACCCGGCTCTGCGCCAGCCACCGGCTCGACACCGTCGCCCTCAGCGGCGGAGTCATGCAGAACCGCCGCCTCGTCGAACCCCTCGCCACCGCCCTGGAGGCCCAGGGCCTCCAGGTCCTCCTCCACCGCCGCGTCCCGGCCAACGACGGCGGACTGGCGCTGGGGCAACTGTGCGTGGCGCGGGCGAGAGAACAATCCGCCCCGTAGGCCGGGCAAGGCGTCCGGCGTTGACGGTCTGGCGGACTTGAACCGCAAAGAGACCGTCCTTCCCGTCAACCGCCGACCATGCACGCCAGTCTCCCCCACTGGATGCTGGAGGCTGATCGCTGGAAGCTGGTTCGAACCGCAAAGACGCCAAGGACGCGAAGCAAGAGACGTATCGGCTGGCCGCCCGTTGTCTCCCCCCTTTGGCGAAAGGGGGCAGGGGGATTCGAATCTGCCGTGTAGGTTGGGTGATCCGTCCACCCTCGGCGCCACCGTTAGACCGCCAGGCTGTCCGGACGGGTCACCCAACAGCGACGGCTCGTCAGGCCCGCGCCGGAGGCTGCCGGGCAACCCAAACCCTCACCCTGATCGCCGCCTGCGGTGGGCACGCTGCGCTTTGCCCACCCTACGTTTGGTGGCGACTCACCCTGTCGCCTTCTCTCCTTCGCGTTCTTTGTGTCTTGGCGGTTCGAACCAGCTTCCAGCGATCAGCTTCCAGCCTCCAGTCGGGGAGGCTTGTGTGCATGATCGGCGATTGACGGGCAAGACGGTATCTTGGCGGTTCAATCTGCCGACCGCCGTCATGCGATGAGGGTCTCCGGCGTCGGCATGGCTGCGCCGGACCAGCTGCGCGTTGCCCGGCCCACGTCCCGGTCGCCAGCTGGCGGCTGATAGCCGCTGGCTGGTCGCTGACGGCTCGTTGTATCTTGGATCGCCTTGCAACCCAGGAGATGTTCCCAGATGTCACGTCCGGCTCGCGCCCGTATCGATCTCGCGGCGATACGCCACAACTATCTGCACGCCAAGTCCTGCGCGCCCTCGGCGCGGGCGTGGGCGGTGGTCAAGGCCGATGCCTACGGGCACGGCGCGGTGGCGGTGGCGCGGGCGCTGGCGCCGGTGGCCGACGGGTTCGCGGTGGCTTTCCTGGAGGAGGCGCTGGAGCTGCGCGAGTCGGGCGTCGAGGGGCCGATCCTGCTGCTCGAGGGGGTGTTCGCGCCGGATGAACTGGCGGCGGTCGATCGCGCCGGGCTGGACATGGTGGTGCACGCCGAGCACCAGCTCGACTGGATCGCGGCGGCCCGTCCCGAGCGCCCCTTCGGCTGCTGGCTCAAGGTCGACTCGGGGATGCACCGGGTGGGGTTCGCGCCGGCGGATGTCGCCGCGGCGCTGGCGCGGTTGCGTGACTGCCCCCAGGTCGGGCGGCTACGCGCGATCAGCCATCTGGCGCGCGCCGACGAGCCGGGCGAGCCCTATAGCGCGCGTCAGCTCGCCGCCTTCGACGGCGCGGTCGCCGGTGTCGTGCCGGCGAGCCTGGCCAACTCGGCGGCGGTGCTCGATCTACCGGCGGCGCATCGCGACTGGGTGCGCCCGGGGATCATGCTCTACGGCGTCTCGCCCTTCGACACGGCTCATCCCAATGCCGCCGCGCTGCGCCCGGCAATGACCCTGGAGTCGGCGCTGATCGCCATCCGCACGCTGCCCGCCGGCGAGCCGGTCGGCTATGGCGGGCGCTTCGTCTGTCGTCGTCCGAGCCGAATCGGGGTGGTGGCGATCGGGTATGCCGACGGCTATCCGCGCCATGCCCCGGACGGGGTGGCGGTGATGGTGCGCGGACGGCGCGCGCCGCTCGCCGGACGGGTGTCGATGGACATGATCACGGTCGATCTCACCGACATCCCCGAGGCCGTCGTCGGCGATCGCGTCGAGCTGTGGGGGGCGCGGGTCGACGCCGGCGCGCTGGCCCGCGCGAGCGACACCATCGCCTATCAGCTGTTCACCAATCTCAAGCGGGTGCGGGTCGAACATCAGCGGTGATGCGCCGTCGCGGCCGTCGATCGCCAACGTTGATCCTGACGATCAAAAAAATTCTCTTTCTGAGCGCAAAACTTTGGAGTAGATAGCCGCCTGTGGTTTGCACTGTAATCCAGAGGTAACGGAGAGATGTTGGAGACCGACGGCGGTTATGGCGACGAGGTGCTCGACCGCGCCCCTCACCTGATGAACCAGAACGAAGACGCCTATGGCGGCGACGTCCTGGCGGCGCGCCGGCGCATCGAGCAGATGCGCGAACTCAAGCGGCTGCGCGACCTGCTGGAGGATCCGGACTTCGACGAGCAGATCTGACGCCCTCGCCCCGGGCCGCGTGCGCCCGGGGGCCGTCCACTCGGGCGGCGGCCGCGCCGCCCGAGTACGCCTTCCCCAATCCCCTCAGTCCGCCTCCGCCGTCTTCAGCGGTTCGTCCCCCGAGCCGAGTGGCGCCCGCGCAGCGCGATGCAGCCGCACCTCGAGCGGCGCGTCGGCCGAGAGATGCACGTCGCGCTGCGGGAAGGCGATCTCGATCCCGGCCTCGTTGAAGCGGTCGTAGATCGTCTGGTGCAGCTCGGTGATGATCGCGATGCGCCCGTCGAGCGAGTCGAGATAGCAGCGCATCACCAGGGTCAGGGCGTTGTCGCCGAAGCCCTCGAAGCTGAGCAGCGGCGCCGGGTCGTCGAGCACCTTCTCGTGCTGCTCGGCGACCTGGGTGAGGATCTCCAGCGCCCGGCGGGTGTCGCTGCCGTAGGCGATGCCGACCGGGATGGTCACGCGGTTCTGCTGGTCGGTGAGCGACCAGTTGAGCAGCCGTCCGGTGATGAACTCCTTGTTCGGCACCAGCAGCTCCTGCTTGTCCCAGTTGCGGATGGTGGTGGCGCGGATCTGGATGTTGGTCACCACCCCGGTGGTGTCGCCGATGGTGACGATGTCGCCGACCCGTACCGGACGCTCGAAGAGGATGATCAGGCCGCTGATGAAGTTGGCCACGATCTCCTGCAGACCGAAACCGATGCCGACGCTGAGCGCGGCCACCAGCCACTGCACCTGCGACCAGCTCAGGCCCAGGGTGGAGAAGGCGAGGAGGAAGGCCACGGCGGTGATGGTGTAGCTCGCCAGGGTCTTGATCGCGTAGCGTCCGCCGGCCGAGACCGCCTCGCTCTGCAACAGCAGGAACTCGATCAGCGCCGGCAGGTTCTTGGCCGCCACGGTGGCGACGAAGATGATCACGAACACCAGTCCGACATCGGCGGCGGTGACCGGGACGAGCTGGGTGACGCCCTCGACCGTGCCCTCGTAGTGCCACAGCGCGAAGCGTTCGAGCATCGAGAAGGCGGGCAGCACGTCCGACCAGGTGATCCACAGCCCGACCACCGCGGCGAAGAAGATCGAGGCGTTGATCAGCCGCCGGGTCTGCTCGTCCATCGCCGCCAGGTCGGGCTCGGACTCCTCGAGCTGTACCACCTCGGTCGGGGTGCTCGGCTCGTTGCTCTGGGCGCGACGCGCGGCCTGGCGTTCGAGTGCGGCCTGTAGCGCGAGGCGGCGGCGGGTGACGATCAGCCAGCGCACGATGGTCTGGTGGACCACCAGCAGGGTGAGCACCAGCCAGGTCTGGGCCACCAGCGAGCGGAACAGCATCCCGGCGGTGTAGACGTAACCGGCCAGCGCCAGCCCGGCGAGGGCCAGCGGCGCGCCCACCACGAAGGGGAACCAGATGTGGCGCAGCCGGTTGAGCCAGCCCTCGGGGCGCTCGGCGATGATCCCCTTGAACAGCCCCTTGGCGGGGTTGAGCAGGTGCCAGAAGAAGGCGGTGAAGCCGAGCATGCAGGCGACCAGGGTGAGCCGCATCAGCTCGCCGGTGTCGACCGGGTTGTTGTTCTCGTAGGCGGCGACGGCCACCAGCGAGACCGGCACGATATAGCCCGAGAACCAGTCGATGGCGTGACGGATGCGTGCCAGGGTGGCGGTGCTCCAGCGGAAGTGGCGATCGGCCACGCCGCCGGTGATGCACAGCCCGCGGAAGGCGAGCAGGAAGTAGAGCCCGCCGGCGACCTCGGTGAGCGCGCTGGCGAAGGCGCGGGTGAACGGCGTGGCCTCGGTCGAGGCCTGTAGCTGCATGCCGAGCAGGGCCATCAGCAGGGGCGCGGGGAGCGCCATCAGCAGGGTCAGGGCGATCGCCTTGACGGTGTGCTGGATGCCGTCGGTGCGCACCCGGCGCAGCGGCTCGGCGGTGGCGCGGATGGCACGGCGCAGCGCCGTCAGGCGCCACAGCAGCGCGGCGACCACGAGCAGCCCGGCCCAGAAGGTCCAGGCGTGTTGCAGCCGCTCGAGCAGGGTCGCCGCAACCGCCTCCCAGGCCCCCTCCCAGGACAGCAGCCAGAGGGTCGCCGCCGGCAGCGAGGTGAGCGTCTCGGTGCCGATCGGGGGCGCGCTGCGCACCCACAGCAGGCGCTCGGCGAGGAAGTCGTCATAGGTCTCGGCGATGCTCACCACCTGATCGGTGACATAGTTGAGATCGGCGAGCTGGCGGACATAGTCGTCCTCGATGTCGAGGCTCTGCGCGATCAGCCGGCGGCGCTGTTCGAGCACCTCGTCGAGCTGCTCGCGTACCAGCGCGCGCTCGTCCCGGGGGACGTCGAGGGTGAGTTCGTCGAGATAGCGGTCGCGGTCGCGCAGCCGGCGCTTCTCCTCGCGGTAGCGGATCTGGCGCAGCGTGGCCTCGGCGATTGCGTCCTCGCGTGTGGCGATGTCCTTGCGGTACTGACGCAGGTCGGGCAGCTGGGTGCGACGATCGAGCAACACCTGGCCGAGCGCGCGGCTCAGTCCGGCGGCCTCGATACGCTGCTGGGCGCCGCGGAAGTCCTCCTCGATGCGCTTGCGCTCGCTCTCGATCCTCGCCTGACGTTCGTTGAGGGCCTCGAGTTGCTTGGCGATCTGTGCCAGCGAGGCGCTGATCTCGGCATTGGTCTGGGTCTCGCGCTGCACCAGCGGGTGCTTGTCGGCGGCCTCGCGCTGGGCCTGCTCGGAGGCGCGCTGGGCGGCCTCGGCCTCGGCGTTGCGCCGCTGGTTCTGCAGCTCCTCGAGCGCGCGCTGATAGGTCTTGAGCCGTTTCAGCCGCAGCGCGGCGAGATCGCGCCTGACCTGATAGAGCGCGATGCGCGCGGGCTGGCTGAGCAGCTCCTGTTCGAGCATCTGCGCCTCCGACCACAGCGCCTGACGGCGCGCCTGGTGCGCCCAGCGCTGGGCCTGAACGAAATCGCCCGATTGCCCGTTGAGCTCGCCGGTGTCGACGCTCGGCGGGTCGCCGAGCTGGTCGAGCGCCTGTTTGACCTCGGTCATGCGCGCGCGCGCCGCCGCCGGGCGGTTCTCGGTGGCCTGGGTCAGTTTCTCCAGCTCGCCGAGCCGCGTCTCCTCGACGGCGACGTCGGCCAGCGCCTTGTTCAGGCGCTGGGCGATGGCCTCGCTGGTGAGGTCGTCCGGGATCACCTCCTCGGGCGTGGTGGTGGCGGCGCGGGCGGCCTCGAGTTCGCGCTCCTGTGCCCTGCGCTGGCGCGGCGCGGTCTCCAGCGAGCGGGCGAACTCCTCGGCCTTGAGATCGAAGTTGCGCGTGTCCTCGAGACTGGCGCGCGTGCGGCGATAGAGTTCGAGCAGGGTGGTCTTGGCGCTCTCGTCGAGCGCGGTCGAGTTCTCGACCTCGGTGGCGCGGGCCTCGACCTGGGCCAGGGTGGGTAGATTGGCGGTCGTCTCGGTCCCGGTGTCGGCGCCTGCCGACGGCACCACGAGCAGGGCGAGCAGCAGCCACGGCAGCAGGTTGAGCCAGGGGGATCGGGGATGGCGGGGGCAGGAGTCGGACAGCACGTCTGGCACCAGATCTGGGTTGGCGGGCGAAGGGCGTTCGGCACCCGTCGGGCGACGGGGCGTTCGGCGGTTCTGTAATCGATCAGGGGAGGGGAGACGGGGCTCCCGTCCGATTTCGTTGCGCGGGGCGGGTCAGAGCCGCTTGATGAAGACCTTGGAGTTGCGCTGAAAATTGTAAAGCGCCTGCCGGGCCATGGGAAGCGCCTCCAGCCCGGCCGGGGCGAAGCCGCGCTCCTGGAACCAATGCGCGGTCTGGGTGGTGAGCACGAACAGCCGCGCGATCCCCTGCGCGCGCGCCAGTCGCTCCATGTATTCGAGCAGCCGGTCGCCGCGTCCGCCGGCGCGGTACTGGGTGTGCACCGCGACGCAGGCGAGTTCGGCCATGGCCTCGTCGGCATAGGGGTAGAGCGCGGCGCAGGCGGTGATCAGGCCGTCGCGCTCGGCGACCACGAAACGGTCGATCTCGGTCTCGAGGCGCTCGCGCGAGCGCCGCACCAGGATGCCGCGCTCCTCGAGCGGGCGCAGCAGTTCGAGGATGCCGGCGACGTCGTCGATGCGCGCCGCGCGCAGCTCCTCGAACGGCTCGGCGGAGACCAGGGTGCCGCTGCCGTCGCGGGTGAACAGCTCGCGCAGCAGTGCGCCGTCGCCGCTGCGCCCGACCAGATGGACGCGGGGGATGCCGTGACGACAGGCCTCGGCGCTGGCGCGCAGACACTTGCCCAGGCCCTCGGGCAGCGGCGTGGCGGCGTCGAGCAGGGCGTCGACCTCGCCGGTGAGCAGGGTCGGGGGGAGGGCCGCGGTACGCACCTCCTCGTCCTCGAGCAGGAACACCAGCTTGTCGGCCTGCAGCGCCTCGGCGGTGCTGCGGGCGACATCGGCGGCGCTGAGGTTGAACACCTCGCCGGTGGGCGAGTAGCCGAGCGGCGGCATCAACGCCACCGCGCCCTGATCGAGCAGTGCGCGCAGGGTGTGGCGGTCGACCCGACGCACCGTGCCGGTATGGCCGTAGTCGACGCCGTCGAGCACCCCGAACGGTCGCGCGGTGACGAAGTTGCCCGAGACCACCGGGATGCGCACCCCGGCCATCGGTGAGTTGGCCAGTCCCAGCGAGAGCAGCGCCTCGATCTCCACCCGCACCACCCCGGCGGCCTCCTTGACGCAGGCCAGTGCGGTGTCGTCGGTGACGCGCAGCCCGTTGACATAGCGCATCCGCGCGCCGCGCTCGGACAGCCGCGCCTCGATCTGCGGGCGTGCGCCGTGTACCAGTACCAGACGGATGCCGAGCCCGTGGAGCATGGCGATGTCGTGTACCAGATCGGGGAAGCGGGCGTCGGTGAGCGCCTCGCCGCCGATGGCGATGACGAAGGTCTTGCCGCGGTGGGCGTGGATATAGGGGGTGACCTGACGGACCCAGTCGACGAAGGGGTCGCGTGGGCGGTTGGATGAGGCGGGCAAGCGCAGGGTCCTCGGGTGTGGTGCCGTGGGGCGATGGGTTATTCGATGCCGAGTCGGCTGAGCCGATAGTGCAGCGAGCGCTGCGACATGCCCAGGCGACGCGCGGCGGCGGCATGATCCCAGTGCGCCGGCTCGGCGGGCGCGGGGTGCGGTGCGGCGACGTCGGGCGCGGCGTCGTGGTGTGTCGGGGCGGGGTCGGGGAGGTAGAGATCGTCGATCTCGATCTGGCTGTGCTCGCACAGCGCGGTGGCGCGCTCGAGGATGTTCTCGAGTTCGCGCACGTTACCCGGGAAGGGGTGACGGGCGAGCGCGGTCAGCGCCTCGGGGGCGAGCCGCAGCGGTCCGTCGGCGCCGCTCTTCTCGGCGATGCGCGCGAGCAGCCAGTCGGCCAGCGCGGGGATGTCCCCGCGCCGCTCGCGCAGCGGCGGCATGCGCAGCTCGATGACGTTGATGCGGTAGAAGAGGTCCTGGCGGAAGCGCCCGCGTTCGACCTCGGCATTGAGATCGCGGTGGCTGGCGCTGATCAGGCGCACGTCGACCGGCAGCTCGCGCTGGGTGCCGACCGGGCGCACCGCCTTCTCCTGGATCGCGCGCAGCAGCTTGACCTGGGTCTGCAGCGGCAGCTCGGCGACCTCGTCGAGGAACAGGGTGCCGCCCTCGGCGGCCTGGAACAGCCCCTGCTTGTCGCTGCTGGCGCCGGTGAAGCTGCCCTTCTTGTGGCCGAACAGCTCGCTCTCGACCAGATCGTGGGGGATGGCGCCGCAGTTGAGCGCGACGAAGGGACCGTCGCGTCGCGGCCCCTGGGCGTGGATCAGCCGCGCGGCCAGCTCCTTGCCGGTGCCGCTCTCGCCGGTGACGAACACCGGCGCCTGGCTGCGCGCGAGCTTGGCGATGAGCTGGCGGATATGGTCCATCGCCGGCGAGGCGCCGAGTAGCTGGGGTGCGGCGGAGTCGCCGCCGGGTTCGCTACCGGCGCGGTGGCTGAGCTTGAGCGCGGCAGCGACGAGTTGACGCAGCCGCTGCAGCTCCACCGGCTTGGAGACGAAGTCGAAGGCGCCGGCTTTCATCGCCTCGATCGCCGAGTCCATGTTGCCGTAGGCGGTGATCATCGCCACCGGCAACTCCGGGTGGTGTGCGGCGATGTGACGGATCAGCTCGATACCGCTGCCGTCGGGCAGCTTCATGTCGGTCAGGCAGAGGTCGAAGGGCTGTTCGACGAGGCGCGCGCGCGCCTCGACCAGACTGGTCGCGGTCACCGCGCGGATCTCCATCCGCGCGAGGGTGATCCGCAGCAGTTCGAGGATGTCGGTCTCGTCGTCGACGACGAGCGCCTGGGCCTTGTCGGTCGGCATCGGGTCGGTCTGGGTCCGTCGGTGGTAGGGCATGCGCTGCATCAAGGATAGCGCGGAGCGTCGACCGGTCGCCAGCGATCAGCGGCCAGAGAGATGAACCGCGAAGAGATGAACCGCAAAGGGATGAACCGCAATGGCGCGAAGAGCGCGAAGATGGAGAAAAGGTTTTCAGCCGCCAGCCGCCAGCCGCCAGCCGCCAGCCGCCAGCCGCCAGCCGCCAGCCGCCAGCCGCCAGGATTGAACCGCAAAGCCGCGAAGTGCGCAAAGGGGATGATGCGTGATGTCGGCGTGAGGCCACGGACGTTGCGGGTCTGCGCCGCCGTTGGACGATCGCCCCAGTGGCGGCTGGTCGCTGGTCGCTGGTGGCTGACCGCTCAATCCCCCTTCGCGCCCTTTGCGGCTTTGCGGTTCAATCTTTCCGGCTGGCCGCTGGGTTCAATCCGCCCGGTCCTCGCCCGTCGTGGTCGCGAACAGCAGGCGGAAGCGACAGCCGCTGGGGCGGTTGGGCAGCAGCGCGAGGGTCATGGCGTTGCTCTCGGCCAGCTCGCGGGCGATGTAGAGCCCGAGCCCGGTGCCGCTGTGGCGGGTGGTGAAGAAGGGGTCGAAGATGGCGTCGGCGACCTCGGGGGCGATCCCCGGTCCCTGGTCGATCACCTCCAGCAACGGGCGACGGGTGTGGTGGTCGCGGTCGAGCACCAGGGTCACCGGGCCGTCGCCGCCGTGAACCAGGGCGTTCTCGCACAGGTTGGCGAGGATCTGGTGGAGGTGTCTGGGGTCGGCCACGACCGTGCCGGGATCGCGTTCGAGGTGCAGGTGCAGCCGGCGCGGGCCGAGTTGGCGGGTCTCGGTCAACTCGTCGACGAAGCCGCGCAACCAGTCGTAGAGTTCGAGCGTCTGGCGCTGCATGCGGTCGCGCCGCGAGAGCTCGAGCACGCTGCTGACGATCTCGTCGATACGTGCGCTGTTGCGGTGGACGATGGCGAGCAACTGCTGCTCGTCGCCCGCGAGCCCGGGGGCCTCGGCGCACAGCTCGGCGGCGTGGGAGATCGCGCTCAGCGGGTTGCGGATGTTGTGGGCGATGCTCGCGGTGAGGGTGCCGAGCGCGGCGAGCTTGATCCGCTGCGCCTCGGCGGTGGCCTCGCGGTCGTCGCGCAGATAGAGGATCACGCCGCTGGCGCGGTGCGCGCCGAGCAGCTTGACGCTGACCCGCAGCGCGCGCCCGTGATGGCTGACCACCGCCTGACGGTGCGCGCCGGGCTGGACCAGACGTTCGAGTTCGGTGGCCAGCGCGGTGCTGACCGCGCCGAGGGCGACGCCGGGGGCGTGGCGGTCGTGGGCGATGCCGAGCAGCTCGCGGGTGGCCTGGTTCATCAGTCGCAGCCGCCGCTCGCCGTCGGCCACCAGGATGCCGGTGGCCATGTTCTGGATGATGAACTCGTTGAGCTTGGAGAGGTCGTCGAGGTCGACCTGACGCCGTGCCGCCAGCGCCTCGGCGGTGCGTGCGCGGTGATAGAGCATCTGTGAGATCAGCGCCACGGCGAAGAAGAGGATGCCGAGCAGCCCGGCCTGGGTGAAGGCCGGCGCCTGTCCCTGCAGTGCCTGATAGCCCTGCTGGGCGATCACCGCGATGGTGGCCAGCGCGGCGAACAGCAGCGTCAGCCGTCCCTCCATGGTCAGCGCCCCGGCGGCCACCGTCACCGTCAGCAGGATGCCGAGGCCGCTGGCCACCCCGCCGGCGGCGTGCATCAGCAGGGTGAAGACGACGATGTCGACGAGGATGGCGAGATAGACCTGCTGCTTGCGCGCCGGCCACTGACCGTAGAGACTCAGCCCACTGAGCAGTACCAGCAGGGTGTAGACCAGGAGCACCGACCAAGCCAGCTCGGTGTCGGCGCTGGCGAGCAGCGGATCGACCGCGTTGGGCGAGAACACCAGGGTCAGCCCGACGACCAGCAGCAGCCGGATCAGCAGCAGCCAGCGCAGCGCCCCCCAGGTGGGATAGGATGCCGGGTCGAGGGGGGCGGTGCTGGCGTGGGACGAGGCGTGCTTGGGCATCGGGATGCTGTCGGGAGGCGGGCGGCGTTTTGCCAAAGCCGCTGGAATTAGACCAGAATTGTCGCGTTGCGACCATGGTAGGCATGATGGCGCGCCGCGTTCGGCGGCGTCCGCCACCATCGGTTGCGCCCCCTTGTCATCGCGGCGCCCCGGGGCGGGCGGCGTCTTCTGTCATCAGCGTGACGACGAGTTTCGATGAATCTACACGAATACCAAGCGAAGCGGCTCTTGCGGGAGCGCGCAATCCCGGTGCCCGACGGCGGCGAGGCGCGGACCGTGCAGGAGGCGCGCGCCGTCTGCGAGCGTCTCGGCGGCGCGCGCTGGGCGGTCAAGGCGCAGATCCACGCCGGTGCCCGAGGCAAGGCCGGGGGGGTGGTGCTGTGCGACGACCCCGAGGCGGTCGCGCGCGAGGCGCAGCGGCTGCTCGGCAGCCGTCTGGTCACCGCGCAGACCGGTCCGCGCGGACTGCCGGTCGAGACCCTGCTGATCGAGCGTCCGACGGCGATCGCCCGCGAACTCTATCTCGGGGTGCTGGTCGATCGCGCCAGCGAGCGGGTGGTGTTCATGGCCAGCGCCGCCGGCGGGGTCGATATCGAGGCGGTGGCCGCGGCCACCCCCGAGCGCATCCTCCGGCTCGCCGTCCACCCGGCCACCGGGTTGCGGCCCTATCATGCGCGCCGACTCGGCTACGGGCTGGGGCTCGAGCGTGACCAGATCGCCGCGCTCGGTCGGCTGCTCGCCGCGCTCTACACCCTGGCCATCGATCATGACGCCACCCTGATCGAGATGAACCCGCTGGTGGTCACCGAGGACGGTGAGCTGGTCGCGCTCGATGCCAAGATCGAACTCGACGAGAACGCGCTCTATCGTCACTCCGCGCTCACCGCGCTGCGCGACCCCGGGCAGGAGGACGATCGCGAGGCCGCCGCGCGCGCTCACGCGCTCAACTACATCAGCCTCGAGGGCAACATCGGCTGCATGGTCAACGGTGCCGGGCTGGCGATGGCGACCATGGACCTGGTCAAGCTCCACGGCGGCGCCCCGGCCAACTTCCTCGATGTCGGTGGCGGCGCCACCGCCGAGCGGGTGGCCGAGGCGTTCAAGCTGATCCTGTCCGACCCCAAGGTCGAGGCGGTGCTGGTCAACATCTTCGGCGGTATCGTGCGCTGTGACCTGATCGCCGAGGGCATCATGCAGGCGGTGCGCGAGGTCCAGGTCGCCGTCCCGGTGGTGGTGCGCCTGGAGGGGACCAACGCCGCGCAGGGGCGGGCGCTGCTCGCCGCCAGTGGGCTGGCGCTGGAGCCGGCGAGCAGTCTCAACGATGCGGCGGCCCGGGTGGTCGCCTTGGCGGGCGGTGCCCGCGAGGAGCAGGGGCGATGAGCGTACTGATCGATGCCGACACCCGGGTGATCTGCCAGGGGTTCACCGGTCGTCAGGGCACCTTCCACAGCGAACAGGCGATCGCCTACGGCACCAACCTGGTCGGTGGCGTGACCCCGGGCAAGGGCGGGCAGCGTCATCTCGACCGCCCGGTGTTCGACACCGTCCACGAGGCGGTGGCCGCCACCGGTGCCGATGCGAGCATGATCTATGTGCCCGCGCCCTTTGCCGCCGACGCCATCCTCGAGGCCGCCGACGCCGGCATCCGGGTGATCGTGTGCATCACCGAGGGCATCCCGGTACACGACATGCTGCGGGTCAAGACCGTGCTCGCCGGCACCGGGGCCTGTCTGATCGGCCCCAACTGTCCCGGGGTGATCACTCCGGAGGCATGCAAGATCGGTATCATGCCCGGCGACATCCACAGCCGTGGCCGGGTCGGCATCGTCTCGCGCTCGGGCACCCTCACCTACGAGGCGGTGTGGCAGACCACCCAGGTCGGGCTCGGTCAGAGCACCTGCATCGGCATCGGCGGCGACCCCATCCACGGCCTCGACTTCGTCGACTGTCTGGCGCTGTTCGAGGACGATCCGGAGACCGAGGGCGTGATCCTGGTCGGCGAGATCGGCGGCGGTGCCGAGGAGGCCGCCGCGCGCTTCATCGAGCAGCGCATGAGCAAGCCGGTGGTGGCCTACATCGCCGGGGTCACCGCCCCCCCGGGCAAGCGCATGGGCCATGCCGGGGCGATCGTCACCGGCGGGCAGGGCACCGCCGAGGGCAAGTTCGCCGCGCTCGAGACCGCCGGGGTGGCGGTGGTGCGCTCACCGGCGCTGATGGGCGCGCGTATCGCCGAGCTGATCTGAACCCGTGATGAATGAATCGATGAACGCATCGCAGCCGACGAGCCGGGTCCGGATCGTCCAGTTCAACCCACTGGTCGGCGACATCGCCGGCAATGCCGAACAGGTGATCGCGGCGCTCGCCGCCGCTCGCGCCGAGGGCATCGACCTGGTGGTCTTCCCCGAGCTGGCGCTCACCGGCTACCCGCCCGAGGATCTGCTGCTGCGCCCGGAGTGCGCCGAGCGGGTGGAGGCGGCGCTGGCGCGCATCCGTGCCGCGAGCGCCGGCATCACCCTGGTGCTCGGTTACCCGCGCACCGCCGTCGGCGGTCTGTTCAACGTCGCCGGGGTGATCCGCGACGGCGAGACGGTCGCCGAGTACGCCAAACAGGCGCTGCCCAACTACGGCGTGTTCGACGAGAAGCGCTATTTCCAGCCCGGCACCCTGGCCGGGGTGTTCGAGCACCGCGGGCTGTGCGTCGGGTTGAGCGTCTGCGAGGACATCTGGCAGGAGGAGCCGACCCGTCAGGCGGTCGAGGCCGGCGCCCAGCTGCTGGTCAATATCAATGCCTCGCCCTTCCATGCCGGCAAGCGCGCCGAGCGCGAGGCGCTGGTGGCGCGCCGCGCGCGCGAGCACGGGGTGACGATCCTCTATGCCAACCTGGTCGGCGGCCAGGACGAGCTGGTGTTCGATGGCGCCTCCTTCGCCGTCGACGCCACGGGCAGGCAGGTGGCGCGCGCGCCCTGTTTCGACGAGGCGGCGCTCGACCTGGTGCTCGATGCCGCCGGCGCGCCCGCTGCGGCCCGTGCCGATGTGCCCCGGCCGCAACCGCTCGATGACGAGGCGGCGATCTACCGCGCGCTGGTGCTGGGGGTGCGCGACTATGTGCGCAAGAACGGCTTCACGGGGGCGGTGCTCGGACTCTCGGGCGGAATCGACTCGGCACTGACCCTGGCGATCGCGGTCGATGCGCTCGGCGCCGATCGGGTCGAGGCGGTGCTGATGCCCTCGCGCTATACCGCCGACATCAGCAACGAGGATGCCTTCGAGGAGGCGCGCCGGCTCGGGGTCCAGGCCTATCAGCTCCCCATCGGTCCGGCCTTCGACACCTTTCTCGGGATGCTCGAGCCGGTCTTCGCCGGCGCCCCCGCCGATGTCACCGAGGAGAACCTCCAGGCGCGCTGTCGCGGCGTGCTGCTGATGGCGATCAGCAACAAGCGCGGCTCGATCCTGCTCACCACCGGCAACAAGAGCGAGATGGCGGTCGGCTACGCCACCCTCTACGGCGACATGGCCGGCGGTTTCGCGCCGATCAAGGACGTGCCCAAGCAGCTCGTCTATCGTCTCGCCCGCTATCGCAATCGCGAGGTCGAGGTGATCCCGGAACGGGTGATCACCCGTCCCCCCTCGGCCGAGCTGCGCCCGGATCAGACCGATCAGGACAGCCTGCCGCCCTACGACCGGCTCGACGAGATTCTGCGCCGCTATATCGAGTGCGACGAGGGCGTCGCGGCGATCGTCGCCGCCGGTTATGCGCGCGAGGAGGTCGAGCGCGTCGCGCGCCTGGTCGATCGCAGCGAGTACAAGCGCCGTCAGGCCCCGCCCGGGGTGCGCATCTCCGCGCGCGCCTTCGGTCGCGATCGGCGCTACCCCATCACCAGCGGTTTCTGAACCCCGATGCGAACGCCTGCGAGCCCCGCGCCGCGCCCGGGGCTCGCTGTCTTTTGCCCGGACGCAAACGTATACTCACGGCCAGGCCGTGATCCAAACTCTGGAGAGATTGCATGAAAAAGGTCGAAGCGATCATCAAGCCCTTCAAGCTCGACGACGTCCGCGAGGCGCTGTCGGCGGCCGGCATCACCGGCATGACCGCCATCGAGGTCAAGGGCTTCGGGCGTCAGAAGGGACATACCGAACTCTATCGTGGCGCCGAGTACGTGGTCGATTTCCTGCCCAAGGTGAAGATCGAGCTGATCGTCGGCGACGATCAGGTCGAGGACTGCATCAACGCCATCATGACCGCCGCGCGCACCGGCAAGATCGGTGATGGCAAGATCTTCGTCTCCGACGTGCAGCGGGTGGTGCGTATCCGCACCGGCGAGGAGGACGAGGCGGCGATCTAGCCGGTTTGCCGAGGGGCGCCCGCCGCGCCCCTGCACACCGTCGGGGGTTACGGCCGATCGCTGACGCTGTGTGAGGGGAGGGCGTCCCGAGGGGCGGGCTCAGTTCTCGTCGAGGCTGAGATAGTCCCAGACCTTGCGCGCGAGACTGATGTCCTCGGGCTTGGGCGTGTCGTCGATGAAGCGTCCGGCCTCGCGGTTGACCTCGAGCACCCGACGCGCGTCGGCGGCGAGCGCCTCCTTGCCGAGCGCCTCGTAGGCGTCGATCATCACCTCCAGGGCACCCTCCACCGCGCTGGTGCGCTGGAAGCGCTGGATGACGTATTCGGCGCGGTTGGCCGCCGCCAGATAGGCACCCCGCTTCATGTAGTAGCGCGCGACGTTGACCTCGTGCTTGGCGAGGTTGTTGCGCAGATAGAGCATGCGCTGACGGGCATCGGCGGCGTAGCGGCTCTGCGGGAAGCGCTCGACGAGGATGGCGAAGTCCTCGAAGGCGTCGAGCGCCGAGCCGGGGTCGCGCTGCGACGGATCGGTGGGGATATAGCGGTCGAGGAAGCCGACGCTGCGGTTGTAGTTGACGATGCCCTTGAGGTAGTAGGCATAGTCGACGAAGGGGTTCTGCGGGTAGAGCTTGATGAAGCGATCGGCCGCAGCCAGCGCCGCTTCCGGTTCGTCGGCGCGATAATTGGCGTAGGCCGCATCGAGCTGGGCCTGCATGGCGTAGCGCCCGAACGGGTAGCGCGCCTCGAGTTTTTCGTAGTATTCGATCGCCCGTGTGTAGTTGCCCGCGTCGAGTTCGGCGGCGGCCTCGGCGTAGAGCTTGGACGCACCCCAGTTCGCGGTCTGGTCGATCTCCTCGCCGAACACGCCGCAGCCGGTGAGCAGCGCGACGAGCAGCAGCGCGGGAAGTCGTGTTAACGTTCTTGGCATGTCCGTGGAATACCTGTTCGAAAATCATCCCAGTATACGCGAAGGCGTCCACGCCAGCGCCCCCCTTTGCCGTCCCCGGCGCCGGGCGGTGTGCGCGTGAACGTCGGAGTCGCACACCAACGCATCGAGCGTGATCTGGTGCTCGGGCCCGGCCACGCCGGACGCCGCCTCGACCAGGTGCTCGCCGAACTGCTGCCGGAGTTCTCGCGCAGCCGCCTGCAGCAATGGATCGAGTCCGGCGAGCTTGTGGTCGACGACCAGCGTCGGCGTCCGCGCGACAAGGTCTGGGGCGGCGAGCGCATCCGGCTCGCCGCCACCCTGGCGCTCGACGAGCGCTGTGTGGCGCAGCCGATCGCGCTCGACATCGTCCACGAGGACGACGCCCTGCTGGTGGTCAACAAGCCCGCCGGGCTGGTCGTCCACCCCGCCGCCGGCAACCCCGACGGCACCCTGCAGAACGCGCTGCTGCACCACGATCCGGGGCTGGCGGCGCTGCCGCGCGCCGGGATCGTCCACCGTCTCGACAAGGACACCTCGGGGCTGTTGGTGGTGGCCAAGACGCTCGCCGCCCATCGCTCGCTGGTCGAGCAGCTGCGGCTGCGCGAGGTCCATCGCGAGTATCGCGCCCTGGTGATCGGCGAGTGTGTCGCCGGCGCTCGGGTCGAGGCCCCGGTGGGGCGCCACCCCACCCAGCGCACGCGCATGGCGGTGGTCGCCGGCGGGCGTCCGGCGGTGAGCCACTACCGGGTGCTCGAACGCTTCCCCGGCCACACCCTGCTCGCCGTCGAGCTCGAGACCGGGCGCACCCACCAGATCCGCGTGCACATGTCGCACCTGCGTTATCCCCTGGTCGGCGACCGTCTCTATGGCGGTCGCCCGCGCCCGCCGCGCGGCTGCAGCGTGGCGCTGCGCGAGGCACTGCAACACTTCCCGCGCCAGGCGCTGCACGCCATCCGGCTCGGGTTGCGCCACCCCGAGGACGGGCGCGAGCTGCACTGGGAGGTGGCGATGGCCGCTGATCTGGAGGCGCTGCTCGCGCAGCTGCGCGAGGAGAGCGAGGATGACGCCGATCCGACCTGACTGGCCCGCCCCGGCGCGGGTGCGGGCGTTCTCGACCACCCGCGCCGGTGGCCTCAGCGAAGCCCCCTACGCCGGGCTCAATCTCGCCACCCATGTCGGTGACGATCCGGCGCGGGTGGCGCGCAACCGCGCCCTGTTGCGCGACCAGGCCGGGTTGCCCGAGGAGCCGCTGTGGCTCGAACAGGTCCACGGCTGTGTCGTCGCCGACGACACAGCCGCGCCCGGCTGCCGGGCCGATGCGGCGGTGAGCCTGCGCCCGGGACGGGTCTGCGCGGTGCTCACCGCCGACTGTCTGCCGTTGCTGCTGTGCGATCGTGAGGGCACCCGGGTGGCGGCGGTGCATGCCGGTTGGCGCGGTCTGGCCGACGGGGTGATCGAGCGTGCGGTCGCGGCGCTGGCGATTGCGCCCTCGCGGCTGCTCGCCTGGCTGGGACCGGCGATCGGCCCGGATGCCTTCGAGGTCGGCCCCGAGGTACGCGAGCGCTTCGTCGACCTCGATCCGGCCGCCGCCGACGCCTTCCGCCGGGGACGCGACGACCGCTGGTTGGCCGACCTGTTCGTGCTTGCCCGTCAACGATTGGTGGGCGCCGGAGTCACGGCGGTTTACGGCGGCGATCTGTGCACCCATATCGATCCCCAACGATTCTTTTCTTACCGGCGCGACGGTGTCACCGGTCGGCAGGCGAGCCTGATCTGGCTCGATCCGACCGCCGCCGCGTCCACTGGAGACCCTGAACATGTCTGATTGGATGATGCTGACCCTGGTCGGTGCCGACCGCCCCGGGATCGTCTCGCGCGTCACCCGCGCGCTCTGCGGTGTCGGCTGCAACCTCGGCGAGGCCTCGATGCTGCGTCTCGGCGGCAACTTCACCATCATGATGATGGTCGCCACCGAGCAGCCCGAGTCGGCGCTGCGCGCGGCGCTTGCGCCGGTGGCCGATGAACTCGGGCTGCGCCTGCACATCGATACCGTCAACGGCGAGCTGCACCAGCACCTGCTGCCCAACGTCCAGGTGCGGGTGAGCGGGGCCGATCGTACCGGCATCGTCGCCGACGTCACCGAGGCGTTGGCCGCCGAGGGCTTCCACATCCTCGAGCTGGAGTCGGACGTCGCCGGCGACAGCGCCAGCCCGCTCTACATCATGAACATCCAGGGTCACAGCGAGCGGCCCGTGGAGAGGCTGGTCGAGGCGCTCGCCGGACTGGATGCGCGCGGCGTCTCGGTCGACGTCGCCGCCATCGACCTGATGATCGGCTGAACGATGGCGATACTCGACATACTGAAACTCCCGGACCCGCGGCTCAAGCAGGTCTCGACCCCGGTCGAGCACTTCGACGCCGCGCTGCGCGACTTCGTCGCCGATCTCGAGGAGACCCGTCAGGACGGCCCCGCCGCCGTCGGCATCGCCGCGCCCCAGGTGGGGCGCTTCGAACGCATCGTGATCGTCGACTGCTCGTCGCGACCCAAGACCCCGAATCACGGCAACCTGGTGCTGGTCAACCCCGAGATCGTCCACTGGGAAGGCTACGAGATGGGCCGCGAGGGCTGTCTGTCGGTACCCGACTACACCGGCAACGTGATCCGCGCCACCCAGATCCGGCTGCGTGCCCAGGACCCCGAGGGCGCGGTCCACGAGTACGAGATGGAGGGCTACGAGGCGCGCGCGGTGCAGCACGAGATCGACCATCTCGACGGCATGCTGTTCGTCGACCGGGTGGTGAGCCGACGCACCGATCTGTACCAGCGCAAGACCTACGCCAAGAAGAAGAAATCCAAGCCGGCGGCCTGAGCGCGTCGGTGGCGATCACGGGGGCGCGCCGGCGGCGACGTTGCGCCGGCGCGTTGAAGCCCTCGATAATCGGCCTTAATTCGACCCCATGGGACGGGGTGTCGGGAGCTGTCCGCGCGGCTCTCGTCGTCGCTGCCGCACCTCCCCGGCGCGGCGCGCCACCCCTCCGCCAACCGTCAGCCCCCGCCAGGCGGGGGTCAGAACACGAGTACCGCTCATGAGACCGCGTCCCCTCCGGTATCCCTTCCTCATCGCCTTGCTGCTGACCGCAGGGCTGGCCGTCGCCTCGCCGCGACCGGTGGCGCTCGCCGACCTCTATCCGGTCCCCGAGCAGACCAAGTCGGCGGTGGTCATCAACAAGGTGCTCGAGCGTTACCACTATCGCAAGCTCTCGCTCGATCCGGCCTTCGCCCAGGCGGTGCTGGCGAACTATCTCGACGCCCTCGATCCGAGCAAGTCCTTCTTCCTCGCCCGCGACGTGAGTCGCTTCGAGGACGGCGGCCGTCGGCTCGATGAGCGACTGCGCCGCGGTGAACTCGACACCGCCTTCGACGTCTTCCGGCTCTATCGCATGCGCGTCGACGACCGCGTCGACTACGCGTTGCGGCTGCTGCAGGGCGAATTCGACTTTACTCGCGACGAACACTACGCCCTCGAGCCGCCCGAGGACGCCTGGGCCGAGGACGGCGCCGAGCTCGACGAGCGCTGGCGCAAGCGGGTGAAGAACGACTTCCTGGTGCTGCGCCTGGCCGATCGCGACGACGCCGATATCCGCGAGCGGCTGCGCAAACGCTACGAGGGGTTGGCACGGCGCATCGAGCAGTTCGACCGCGACGACGTCTTCCAGGCCTTCATGAACGCCTACACCCTGGCGCTGGAGCCGCACACCAGCTACATGTCGCCGAGCACCTCGGAGAACTTCGACATCAGCATGAAGCTCTCGCTCGAGGGCATCGGTGCGGTGCTGCGCGCCGACAACGAGTACACCGTGGTGCAGAGTACGGTCCCCGGCGGCCCGGCGCGCGAGTCGGGTCAGGTGCACAGCGGCGATCAGATCGTCGGCGTCGGCCAGGGGCTCGACGGGGCCTTCGAGGATGTCGTCGGCTGGCGTCTCGAGGACGTGGTGGAGAAGATCCGCGGCCCCAAGGGCTCGGTGGTGCGGTTGCAGCTGCTCTCCAAGGGCGCCGGGGTGAGCGCGCGGGCGCGCGAGGTCGCGCTGGTGCGCAATGAGATCAAGCTCGAGGACCAGGCAGCCAAGAGCTATGTCATCGACGATCTCGCGGCCACCCCGGGGGTGCGCGTCGGGGTGATCGAGATCCCCGCCTTCTATCGCGACTTCCAGGCCGAGGGCGAGGGCCGACGCGACTTCCGCAGCACCACCCGTGATGTGCGCGCGCTGATCGACGAGCTGGTGATGCAGGGCGTCAGCGGCCTGCTGATCGATCTGCGCGCCAACGGCGGCGGCTCGCTGGCCGAGGCCACCGCGCTCACCGGGCTGTTCATCGACACCGGGCCGGTGGTGCAGGTCAAGGACGCCTTCGGTCGCGTCGAGGTCGAGTCCGATCCCGAGTCCGGGGTGCTCTACACCGGCCCCCTGGCGGTGCTGGTCGATCGTGACAGCGCCTCGGCCTCGGAGATCTTCGCCGCGGCCATCCAGGACTACGGTCGCGGCTGGGTGATCGGCGAGCCGACCTTCGGCAAGGGCACGGTGCAGACCCTGATCGATCTCAACCGCTATGTCCCCGGCGAGCAGGCCGATCTCGGTCGACTGCGCCTGACCATGGCCGAGTTCTTCCGCATCAGCGGCGGCAGCACCCAGCTGCGCGGGGTCGAGCCGGATATCCGCTTCCCCACCGCCGATACCGTCATCGACCACGGCGAGCGTGCGCTCGACAACCCGCTGCCGTGGACGCGGATCTCGCCCGCGGACTACCGTCATCTCGACATGGCCGGCGGGGTCGAGACCCTGGTGCGCAAGTCGCAGGGGCGCATCGCCGACGATCTCGGTTTCCGCATGCTCACCGAGCGCGGCAAGCTGTTGCGCGAGATGGAGGAGCGCACCCAGGTCTCGCTCAACGAGGCGCAGCGGCGCGCCGAGGACGAGCGCTTGGAGTCGGCCTTCAAGGGGCATCAGGACCGTTTCCTGCGCGCCCAGGGCATCACCCCGGTCGACGAGGACGCGGACCCGATCGATGAGGAGGCGCTCGAGGCCCAGCGCGAGGCGATCTCGCGCATCCAGGTCGAGGAGGCCGCGCGCATCCTCGCCGACGGCATCCTGCTCGGCCGTCATGCCCAGCCGCGCGCGGCGATGACCAACTGACGCCGCAGCACCTCCTGGCCGGACGCCGACGGCGTCCGGCCGATTCCTCGCAAGACTCAAGGACACCCCCTTTGAACGACCCCCGATCGATCTACGCGCGCCGTGTCGAGCGACTCGCCGGCGCCACCGTCCCGCTGTTCGCCGGCAACCGCGTCGGACTGGAGAAGGAGGGGTTGCGCGTCTCCGCCGGTGGCCAGCTCGCCGCCACCCCGCACCCGGCAGCGCTCGGCGCCGCGCTCACCCATCCCTACATCACCACCGACTTCTCCGAGGCGCTGCTCGAACTGATCACCCCGGCGCTGGCCAACGCGGAGGAGGCGCTCGGCTTCCTCGCCGACCTCCACGCCCATGTCCACCAGCATCTCGACGACGAACTGCTGTGGGCGACCAGCATGCCCTGCGTGCTCGAGGGCGGCCGCCGCATCCCGCTGGCGCGCTACGGCTGCTCCAACGCCGCGCGGATGAAGACCGTCTATCGGCGTGGGCTCGGTAATCGCTACGGGCGCACCATGCAGGTGATCGCCGGGATCCACTACAACTTCTCCTTCGGCGAGGGGTTCTGGGACCGACTCCAGGCGATCGAGGGCGAGCGCGGCGACCCGCGCGCCTTTCGCGATCGCATGCAGATGGGGATGCTGCGCAACCTGCAGCGCATCGGCTGGCTGGTGCCCTATCTGTTCGGCGCCTCGCCGGCGATCTGCGCGAGCTTCGTGCAGGGTCAGGAGACCGACCTCGAGTACTTCGACGACACCACCCTCTACTATCCGCATGCCACCTCGCTGCGGATGGGCGATATCGGCTATCAGAACCAGCAGGAGGAGGGCACCGGCATCAAGGCGAGCTACGACAGCCTCGCCGAGTATGTACGCACCCTCACCTGGGCGATCGAGACCCCCTGTCCCGAGTATCAGCGCATCGGCGTCAAGGTCGGTGATCGCTACGAGCAGCTCAACGCCAACGTGCTGCAGATCGAGAACGAGTACTACAGCACGGTACGCCCCAAGCAGCTCACCGAGTGGATGGAGCGCCCGACCCTGGCGCTCGCCCGTCGCGGTATCCGCTATGTCGAGCTGCGTTCGCCCGACATCGATGTGTTCGAGCCGACCGGGACGAGCCTCGCCCAGCTCCACTTCATGGAGCTGCTGATGCTCCACTGCGTGCTCGCCGAGAGCCCGCTGATCGATGCCGCCGAGCGTCGCGCGATCGACACCAACCTGGTGCTCACCGCGCACCGCGGGCGCGAGCCGGGACTGACCCTGGTGCGCGCCGGGCGCGAGACGCGACTGCGTGACTGGGCCGAGGAGCTGCTCGATCGCTTCGCCGCGCTCGCGCTCCTGCTCGACGGCGGCGAGGACGGACCGCGCGCGGCGAGCCTGCGCGCGCAGCGCGACAAGGTGGCCGATGCCGATGCCACGCCCTCGGCGCGGGTGCTCGCCGAGATGCGCGCCCACGGCGAGGGCTTCTTCGCCTTCGCCCAGCGGATGTCGAACGCGCATCGCGCGTATTTTCAGCAGCGGCGGCCGAGCGCCGCGCATCAGGCGCTGTTCGAGCGTTTGGCGCACGACTCGCACCAGCAGCAGCGGGCGCTCGAAGCGGGAGAGGAGGAGAGTTTCGACGACTTCCTGGCGCGCTATTTCGCCCAGGGTCGGGAGGAGGGAAGGACGAGCTGACCCCCGGCCGCGTCGGGACGCGACCAGGGACGGGAGGAGTGCCGGTCAGTCCGCGGGCTGGGCGTCCTGCGGCGCCTGTGCGCCTGCCGCGGGTGCGGCGGGGTACATCGGCGCACGCTGAGGATAGGCGGGCATCATCGCCTGGATCGCGGCACGGCGCGCCTCCATCGCCTCGCGCACCTTGGTGCGGTAGGTCTCGATCGCCTGACGACGGGCCTCGATGTCGGCGTCGCGCGCGGGCATCTCGGGGCGCTGGCCGTAGGCCGGCGGGCTCGGGTACTGATCGAAGGCCGGCGGCTCGGGCAGGTCGGCCATGCCGGGGATCTCGGGCATGCCCGGCATCTCCGGCATACCGGGCATTTCGGGCATCTCCGGGTATTCGCCGAAGGCGGGCATCGCCGGCGGCTCGGGCATGTCGGCGAAGCCCGGGGGCTGCTGCGGCATGGCGAAGGCGCCCGCCTGTTGCTCCATGAAGCGGCGCTGTGCCTCCATCGCCTGCTCGATCGCCCGGGCCTGGCGCTCGGCGAAGGCCTGCTGCTGCTCGGCCAGCGCCTGCTGCTGTTGCGGGGTCATGGGCGCCGGGTAGTAGGGCGCGCCGTACCAGGCGTTGGCGGCGGTGGCGGTGGCCCCGAGGACGAGGATGGAGGCTGCTGTGACGAGTCTGGACATTGAACACACCTTTGGTTGCGAAGATTGAGTCGAGTCGATCGCGGGGAGGCCGTGCCCTCGGCCAGTGGCCGGCGCGGGGTGTCCCCCGGACACCACAGGCTCGGCAAGCGCAATCGTCGTGGGCACGCTGCTCGGCGCGCATCCTCGGGACTGGCTCGGACATCCCTGTCGTGTCGATCTTCTTGTGCGTGCGTCGCGCCGGATCCGGGTCAGCGGCTTGACGCCTGCGCTCGCGGGGCGCGAGGCGATCCGCGCCCTCGGTCGTCTCTTGCCGTCTGCGCACCGCGCCCGGCGGACGGGGCGGCGAGTTCCGGATCAGGTGTTGATTATATAAGCGTTTGCTAAACTATCAAGCATCCCCGACATCCGTGACACACCCCCTTGTGGCGGCCCGTCGCGGCCTCCTCGGCCCGCGCTCAGAACAGCCGATTGAGTCCGTTGAGCGCGGCGACGCGATAGGCCTCGGCCATGGTCGGGTAGTTGAAGGTGGTCTCGGTGAAGTAGCGGATGTTGTTGGCCGAGCCCTGCTGCGACATGATCGCCTGTCCGATATGGACGATCTCGGCGGCCTGCTCGCCGAAACAGTGGATGCCGAGGATCTCCAGCGTCTCGCGATGGAACAGCAGCTTGAGCATGCCCACGGTGTGCCCGGTGATCTGGGCGCGGGCGATGCTCTTGAAGTCGGCCTGGGCGACCTCGTAGGGGATCTGCGCGGCGGTCAGCTCACGCTCGGTGCGACCCACCGAGCTGATCTCGGGGACGGTGTAGATGCCGGTGGGGAACTCGTCGATCAGCGACCAGCCGCACTCGCCATCGGCGATGTGGGCGCCGACGAAGCGACCCTGGTCGTAGCTGGCGCTGGCCAGTGCCGGCGGTCCGGCGACGTCGCCGACGGCATAGATATGCTCCAGCGCGGTCTGGTAACTGGCGTTGACCTCGAGCTGGCCGCGGCTGTTGGGCGCCAGGCCGATCTCCTCGAGCCCCATGTCCTGGGTGTTGCCGGTGCGCCCGTTGGCCCACAGCAGATAGTCGGTCTTGAACTTCTTGCCCGAGCGGCAGTGCAGCACCACACCGTCGGCCTCCGGCTCGACGCGCTCGTAGACCTCGTCGTGACGGATCACCACGCCCTGCTGGCGCAGGTGATAGCTCAGCGCGTCGGTGATCTCGTCGTCGAGGAAGGAGAGCAGACGGTCGCGGGTGTTGACCAGGTTCACCTTGACGTCGAGCGCGCCCATGATCGAGGCGTACTCACAGCCGATGACACCGGCCCCGTAGATCGTCAGCGAGCGCGGTGTCTGCTGCAGCCCGAGCACCGAGTCGCTGTCGAGCACCCGGGGGTGGGAGAAGTCGAGGTCGGGCGGATGATAGGGGCGCGAGCCGGTGGCGATGACGAAGTGCTTGGCGCGCAGTCGTTCGCTCGGTCCACGGGCGCGGCGGACCTCGATCAGGTCGGGCTCGAGGAACACCGCGCGGCCGAACACCACCTCGACGCGGTTGCGCTGATAGTAGCGGAAACGGGTGCGTACCTGGTCGTCGATGGCGCTGTCGGCGGCGCGCAGCAGGTCGGGGAACTCGACCTCGATCTGGTGTTGGGTGTGCTGGAACAGCGGGTTACGGCGATAGTCGGCGAGCATCTGGATGGAGTGGCGCAGCGCCTTGCTGGGGATGGTGCCCCAGTGGGTGCAGCCACCGCCGACACGGTTGTGCGCCTCGACCACGGCGATGCGCTGACCGGTCTTGGCCAGCTTCATGGCCGCGCCCTCGCCGCCGGGACCGGCCCCGATGACGATGGTGTCGAACTCGCGCGTGGTCATATGCAGGCTCCGGCTGTGTCGTCTTGCAGGGTGCTACAGGGTAGCACAGCCGGGCGTCTGAGGGCGCGGCGCACCTCCCTGTGCGCCCTGCTCGAGTGTCCCTATCGGTTAGCGACGGGAGCCCGTGTTCAGAGGAAATCGGGCAGGTTCTTGCGGATGTTGGTGGGGCTTTGGGTGGTGAGGTTCTTGTCGACCTCGCCGGCGACCAACTGGCGCAGCGATGTCGACAGTTGCTTGCGCAGCACGCCGAGGAAGCTGGGTGCGGCGATCACGTAGAGCTTCTTGAAGGCGCCTTCGAGTCGCGCCGTCTCCAGTGCGTTGCAGATGAGGTTGGCGAAGCGCTCGGCGTGTTCCTGCTTGACTCCACCTTCGCCGTTGATGCCATGTCCTCCGGTGCTGGGGTCGTGTCCGCGACCGCCGCGGTCGGTGTTCAGATCCCCCTGGCGTAATCGGGCCTCGGGAAAGGCCAGGGTCTGAACCTCTTCGATCGGGCTTGCGGCCTTCTCGGCGTGGAAGATTCGAGCACGGCTCGTATCAGCGACCAGAACCCAAGTTGGCATGGTGTCACCTTCCTCCAGGTTGTTGCCCGGCATCGGCCATGGGTGATGACGGGGGCGTGCGCGAATGCGTTGGCTGCCGAATCGCGCCGGGCGCTGCCTGCCAGACACGCCGTCCCGTCCGGACTGAGTGTAACAGCTTGGTCATGGATGGGGCGGCGAGGCGGGAAGGGGCCGCTCACCGGCGCTCAGGCGGGGTGCGCGACGGGCGTGGGGCGGGTGCCGAGGAGCACGCCCTCGGCGCGGAGACGCGCAAGGGTCTCGGCGCCGAATGCGACCACCCGCTCGGGCTCGGGGTGGCGCAGCTCCGCGGCGATGCCCAGCAGCGCCTCGCGCCCGCTGGGTGTCGGGCTGGTCTCGATGCGCTGCAGCAGGCGCTGGGTGACGGCGTTGATCTCGATGAAGCGCACCTGCTGGGTGCGGTCGCGCAGCACCACCAGCTGTACCGGCTCGGCGGATGGCGTCTCGGGCAGGTGATCCGGGGCGATGCGATGGACGGGAAAGCGGTAGCTCAACGGCCAGGCCAGCGGGCTGCGTACCGGGGTGGCGGCGAGCAGGTCGCCGTTGGGGTCGATGCCCTCGAGGTCGGGCTCGGCCTCGCTGTTGTGCAGCGCGATCTCGATCCACTCGTAGTGTGCCAGTTCGAGCAGGAAGGGCGGGTCGTCGGCGTTGGCCGGGCGCTGGCCGAGGAAGTCGACGAACTCGCCGGGGAGACGGTGGAACAGGGGCGTGCGCGCACGATGCCCGACGAGGAAGTCGCGCACCAGCGCGCGCCAGCGCGCCGGGTCGAGGATGCGATGGAGCACCGGGAAGCTGCCGGCGAGCAGTGCGTCGAGGTTGTTGAAGATCAGCTCGCGATAGACGCGCATCCGCTCGGGGGCGACGTCGGCCGGCGCGTCCGCCCGCGCGGGGTCGCGCAGATGGGCGCAGAAGGCCTGTTGCTGGACCGCGAACTCAGCCATGAGCGCGTTGCTCCGGTTGGGCGCGACGCTGGATCGTGGCGATCTGCTCGACCTCTTCGACGAGTTGTGCCAGCGGCGGGATGTCGAAATCGCGTTCGAGCAGGGTGGGGAAGACGCCGAAATGCTCATAGGCCGCCGCCAGCAGCGACCACACCGGGTCGATCACCGCGCTGCCGTGGGTGTCGATGCACAGCTCCGGCGAGACCACCCGGTGTCCGGCGACGTGGCCGTAGCGGATGCGCTCGCCGGGCAGGGCGCGGAGGAAGTCGAGGGCGTCGTAGCCGTGATTGACGGCATTGACGTGGAGGTTGTTGACGTCGAGCAGCAGCTCGCAGTCGGCACGTTCGAGCACCGCACCGATGAAGTCGAGTTCGGTCATCTCCTGGCCGGGCGCGGCATAGTAGGAAACGTTCTCGACGGCGATGCGCCGCCCGAGGAGATCCTGCACCTGACCGATGCGGGCGACGACATGATCGATGGCCGCCTCGGTGAAGGGGATCGGCAGCAGGTCATAGAGCTGACCGTCGTCGCTGCAGTAGCTCAGGTGCTCGGAATAGACCGCGATGTCGTGGACATCGAGGAAGTCGCCGATCGCGCGCACCAGCTCCAGGTCGAGCGGCGCCGGGCCGCCGAGCGAGAGCGACAGGCCGTGACAGACGAAGGGGTGGCGCTCGGTCAGGGCGCGCAGCCGCCGGGCGTTGGCCCCGCCCATGCCGATCCAGTTCTCGGGGGCGATCTCGTAGAAGTCGACCGCCGCCGGGGGCGTGTCGAGCAGGGCGCGCACGAAGGCGCGCCGCAGCCCCAGACCGGCGCCGTGGAGGCTCGCGGGTCCGGTGATCATCGGCTAGCTCGCGCCGCCGCACTTGCCCTCACCGCACTTGCCCTCCATGTCCTTGCCGTCGTCGCTGCTGCCGCACTTGCCCTCGCCATCCTTGTCGCCACCGGCGCCACCGCACTTGCCCTCGCTGTCGGCCGAGGCGAGCTGCATGTAGCCGCTCTCCATCACCGTGGCGGCGAAGGGGTTCTGTTCGGCGCTGGCCGGGGCGATGGCGGCGAGGTTGCCGACCAGGGCGGCGCCGAGCAGGCCGGTGGCGGTGGTCAGGGTGGTCTTGGTCTTGATGTCGGACATGGTCTCGATCCTCGATCGTGGATGAAGCGTCGCGTCTGCGGGTGGTCGGGAACGACCGTTATATCCGACCTTCAAGGTCGGGATTAAGAGAGTGGCTGCGTCGAACGCGAATTCAACGCATGGATTTCGAGGAAATCGAGAGTGGGTGGCGCGTCCCCGCGCGAAGACTCAGCGGGACTTACGGGACTTGCGGGACTTGCGGGATTTCCGCGACTTGCCGGGCTTGGGCGACCTGCCGATGCAGTCGAGATAGACCGTCTCGTCGAAGGTGGCGCCGGGTTCGCGCTGCAGCCGCCACATCGTCTGCGCCAGACACTCCATGATGCGATGCTCGGCGGCGTGGGTGTCGCCGAGCCTGGCGACCAGTGTCTGGTAGCGCGTGCGGATGCCGCGCGGCTGGTCGGTGCTCAACTGATCGAGCACCGCCATGTGCAGCCCCATGTGGAGGAAGGGGTTGGTCTCCCCGTGTTCGGGGAGGAAGTCGCGATCGAGCGCGTCCTCGCCGGCCTCGAGCAGGGCGTGGTACTCGGGGTGGTTGCGCGCGACGGTGACGATCTGCGTCTCGGTGGGGTCGAGCGGCTGCTCCTCGGCGGCCTTGCGCCAGGCGGTCACGAAGGCACTGCGATAGCTCTGTCGATCGTTGGAGAACATGGCGGGATCTGTCCTGGCTCTTATGGTCCAACCCAATAATTTCACATAGGACTGGGGGACAAGGGAAGCGCGGCCGGGCAAGGCGCCGTTCGTAGGCTGGGCAAAGCGCAGCGTGCCCAGCGCTGTACCAGCCGCCAGCCGCCAGCCGCCAGCCGCCAGCCGCCAGCCGCCAGCCGCCAGCCGCCAGCCGCCAGCCGCCAGGATTGAACCGCAAAGGCGCGAAGCGCGCAAAGGGAATGATGTGTGATGACGGCGTGCGGCCACGGACGGTGCGGGGTCGCACCGCCGTCGGGTGGTTGCGCCCACTGGTGGCTGGTTGCTGACGGCTGGCGGCTCCTGGGCACGCTGCGCTTTGCCCAGCCTACGTCCCTTGGCTTTTCAACCGCAAAGCCGCGAAGTACGCAAAGGGGGGTGAGGTGCGATGACGGCGTGCGGCCACGGACGGCGCGGGTCCGCACCGCCGTCGGGTGGTTGCGCCCACTGGTGGCTGGTCGCTGACGGCTGGCGGCTCCTGGTCACGCTGCGCTTTGCCCAGCCTACGTCTTTTCAACCGCAAAGCCGCGAAGTGCGCAAAGGGGATGAGGTGCGATGACGGAGTGCGACCACGGACGGCGCGGGTCCGCACCGCCGTCGGGTGGTTGCGCCCACTGGTGGCTGGTTGCTGACGACTGGCGGCTCCTGGGCACGCTGCGCTTTGCCCAGCCTACGTCTTTTCAACCGCAAAGCCGCGAAGTGCGCAAAGAGACTGATGCGTGATGACGGCGTGCGGTCGTGGACGGTGCGGGTCCGGTGCGGGTCCGCGCTGCCGTCGGATGATCGCGCCCACTGGTGGCTGGAGGCTGATCGCTGGTGGCTGGTCGCTGTCGCCTGACCGCTCAATCCCCCTTCGCGTCCTTCGCGCCTTCGTGGTTCACCCCTCCCGATTTCTCCGGATACTCGCAGAGGTCGGCGATGGGGCAGGTGGGGCAGCGGGGGGCGCGGGCGGTGCAGGTGTAGCGGCCGTGGAGGATCAGCCAGTGGTGGGCGTCGTGCAGGTAGGGCTCTGGCACCTGTTCGAGCAGGCCGCGCTCGACGGCGAGCGGGGTGCGCCCGGGGGCGAGGCCGGTGCGGTTGGCGACGCGGAAGATGTGGGTGTCGACGGCCATGGTCGGCTCGCCGAAGGCGGTGTTGAGGACGACGTTGGCGGTCTTGCGCCCGACCCCGGGCAGGGCCTCGAGGGCGGCGCGGGTGCGCGGCACCTCGCCGGCGTGGTGCTCGATCAGCCGTTGGCAGGTGGCGATGATGTTGCGCGCCTTGGTGTTGAACAGGCCGATGCTGCGGATGTGCTCACGCACGCCCTGTTCGCCGAGGGCGAGCATCGCCGCCGGGGTGTTGGCCGCGGCGAAGAGCCCGGCGGTGGCGCGGTTGACGCTCTTGTCGGTGGCCTGGGCGGAGAGCAGCACCGCGATCAGCAGCTCGAAGGGGCTGGCGTAGATCAGCTCGGTGGTGGGGTGGGGGTTGGCGGCGCGCAGCCGCTCGAAGAGGTCGCGACGGGTGCTGAGCTTCATCGGGCGTGTCGGGTCGGGGCGCAAAAGGCGGTCATTGTAACCGGATGGGTGACGCTGCCCGCGTGTCCGGGCTCTGTTAACCTAGCCGCATGCATTTGGCCGAGATCATCCGCTCGGGGGAGTTCCACCCATGCCGTTGCTGTTGGTGCTGTTGCTGATCCTGCCGTCTGCCGGTTGGTGTTCGCTCTCCGATGGCCAGCGTCTGCTGCCGGTGGCGCCGGACGTGCCGCGTCCGAGCCGCGCCGAGGTCGAGGCGATGGTCCCCGAGATCGCCAAGGCCCGCGGGGTCGAGGAGGCGCTGGTGCTGGCGGTGATCGCCGCCGAGTCGAACTTCAACGCCCATGCCGTCTCCCACGCCGGCGCCGTCGGGTTGATGCAGCTGATGCCGGAGACCGCCGCCGACTACGGCGTCGGCTCGGTCGAGTCGCTGTTCGACGCGCGCACCAACCTGCGTGTCGGCACCCGCCATCTCAAGCGCCTGCTCAACAAGTACGACAACGATTACGGGCGCGCGGTGATGGCCTACAACGCCGGCGAGGGCGTGGTCGATCGCACCAACAGCCGGGTGACCTATCTCGAGACCCTCAACTATACCGAGGCGGTGCTGTTGCAGTACGTCCGCAACGGCGGTCGGGCGCCGACCCAGGCGGCGCTGCGTCAGGTGCGCGCGCTGCGCGGGATGCGTCACGCCGGGGGCGCGCGACGGCTGATGAAGCGTTATCTCGACCCCTCGCTGCTCTCGCTCAAGGTCAAGCCGACGCTCGACCTGCCCTCGCTCAGCCCCCGCCTCCACGAGCCCGGTCCGGCCAGCCGACCGATGTTCGAGCTCGACACCGGGCGCTGAGCCGGCCCTCAGAGCACCGGGCCGAACATCGCCACGGCGTTGTTGACCAGGTGGCGCGGCAGCGACCAGGCGGCGACCGCCGCGCGGGTGATCTCGCGCGACTGGGCGAGATAGTCCTGCTGGCGCGCGCGCAGCGCGGCGGTGAGCGTGGGGTCGTGGAAGAGGATGTTGTTCTCGTAGTTGAGCTCGAAGCTGCGGCGGTCGAGGTTGGCCGAGCCGATCAGCGCCACCGCGCCGTCGAGGGTCAGCGACTTGGTGTGCAGCAGCCCCGGCTCGAACTCGAAGATCCGCACCCCGGCCTCGAGCAGTCCGGCGTAATAGCTGCGGCTGGCTGCGCCGACGATCAGCGAGTCGTTGCGCGCCGGCAGGATCAGGGTGGTGGCCACGCCGCGGTAGGCGGCGGCGCAGAGCGCATCCTGCATCGACTCGTCGGGGACATAGTAGGGGGTGGTGATGACCAGCTCGCGCCGTGCGGTGTGCATCAGCGTCTCGAACACCTCGGGCATCGCCGAGTAGCGCACCGTCGGTCCGGTACCGATCACCTGCGCGGCGAAGCCGTCGGGATGGGCCTGCGGCAGCGGTCGGGCGAGCAGCTCGTCGAGCGGGTCGTCGACATGGCTCATCCAGTCGCTGGCGAAGAGGTGCTGGTTGTAGCGCGCGATCGGTCCCTCGAAGCGGATCACCGCATCGACCCAGGGGGCGTAGCGCGGTTTGACGCGGAACTCGGGGTCGGCGCAGTTCTGGCTGCCGCAGTAGGTGATGCGGTCGTCGATGACGACGATCTTGCGGTGGTTGCGCAGGTCGATGCGGCCCTTGATCGGGCGCATCAGCGGGTTGCCGATGGGCAGCGCCGTGGCCAGCCGCACCCCGGCCTCGCGCATCGCGCGCCAGTGCGGCGAGCGGATCAGCGCGCGCGCGCCGAGGTCATCGGCCATCGCCCGACAGGTGACGCCGCGCGCGGCGGCGCGCGAGAGCGCGCTGGCGACCCGGCAACCGTTGCGGTCGGCCAGCCAGATATAGAAGAGCACGTGGACGTGATCGCGCGCGGCGTCGATGTCGGCGACCAGGGCGTCGATGGTGGCGTCGGAGTCGGCCATCAGCTGGCCACGATTGCCGCCGACGGCGCGATAGTCGCAGATCGACTCGCCGAGTCGGAAGAGGTGCGCGTAGCGCTCCGGTACGTCGGGCGGATGTCCGGGGGGCGGGGCGGGCAGGCGCGCGAGCACCGCGCGCAGCCGTGCGACACGGCTGCGGCCGATACCGACCTCGCCGAAGAACAGATAGGCGAGCATGCCGACTACCGGGAAGACCAGCACCACCACCACCCAGGCCACGCGCGAGGCCGGCTGACGGTGTGGGCGCAGCAGCACCCGGACCAGCACCGTGATCTGCAGCGACAGGTGGAGGAGATAGAGCAGGACGGTGACGATGGTGGCGGTGGTGCTCACGGGGTCCCTCGCGCGCTGTCCACGGATGAGGCGCCGACGCGGGCGCTCACGCAAAAAAGGCCAGACGGGCGTCTGGCCTTTTTCGGAATCGGTCTGGTACCGGGAGCCGGACTCGAACCGGCACGGTGTTGCCACCGTCAGATTTTGAGTCTGATGCGTCTACCAATTTCGCCACCCCGGCAACGCAGCGGACAATTATAAGGCGCAATGCGCGTGCGCGCCAGTCCCTGTTAGCCGCCTTCCTCGAAGCCCGCCAGCCGATAGAGCCGCTTGGCCTCCTCCGGGTCCTTGTCGACGCCGAGCCCCTCCTCGTGGAGCATCGCCAGGGTGGTCATCGAGCCGATCAGGCCCTGGTCGGCAGCCTTGCGGAACCAGCGCGCCGCCTCGGCGTGATCCTGCTCGGCGCACTCGCCCTGCATGTACATGAAGCCCAGCCCGTGCTGCGCCAGCCCCAGGCCGGCCTCGGCGGCGGCGTGCATATAACGATAGGCGAGCGCGCTGTTGGCGGCCATGCCGAGCCCGTTCTGCGCCATGATCGCCATCCGGTACTGGGCCTCGGGGTTGCCGCCCTCGGCCAGCGGGGCGAGCAGGCTGGTGGCGCTGGTGAACTGGCGCGCCTCGAAGGCGGCGATACCGCTGGCCAGATCCATGTCCAGCCCTTGCATGTCGTCTCGATCGCTCATGCTGAAAGACTCCGTGACTGTCCGCGCTCGGGTCCGAGTCGCGCCCTGTCTTCGGTGGACGCGATCCCGAGCAGCAATGCTGACGCAAGCCGAGGTGTGATGCCAGCCCTGGATACACCTCGGTTGTTGGGGGATCAGGTCTCGATCAAGGGTAGGGCGACGAACGCGTGCCAGAGTTCGAACAATCGCCGATCGGCGGCGGCGAGGGCGACGCGCGGCTCGAGATCGAGCGTCTCGACCGGACTGACGCCGCCGGGGCGGTAGAGCCGCGCGGCCACGCCGGCCTCGTGTGCGATCAGCCGCCCGGCGGCGTAGTCCCACAGCTTCTGCCCGCCGTGCAGATAGAGCTGGTAGCGCCCGCAGGCGAGCCAGCACCACTCCAGCGCCACCGCGCCGAGGTTGCGCTGCGAGCGAAAGCCGCCGGGACGCAGCAGCGCCGGAACGCGCTTCGGCGGCAGGCGCTTGAAGTCGACCATGGCGATGCAGTCGCCCAGTGCCGGGCCGGGGGCGAAGGGCGCGATCGGGGTGCCGTCGAGCTTGGCCCCGGCGCCGCGCACCGCGCTGAAGCACTCGTCGCGCACCGGGTCGAGGACCACGCCGAGTTCCACCCGGGCGTGACGGACGAGTGCCAGGGAGATGGCGAAACCGGGGAAGCCGCAGGCGTAGTTGCCGGTGCCGTCGATCGGGTCGAGCACCCAGACGCCCTCGGGCGACTCGCTCAGGCGCGCTTGCTGCGCCGCCTCCGACATCTCCTCGCCGAGCAGCGGGATGCCCGGATACTCCGCCGCCAGCGCTTCGGTCAGGCGTTGCTGCACGGCCAGGTCGGCGCTGGTCACCAGGCTGCCGTCACCCTTGGTGTCGGCCTCGATCCGTCCCCAGCGGGGCAGGATCTCGGTGCCGGCGACCTCGCGCAGCAGCGCGCCCAGTCGTATCGGATCGGGTCTCATGCGACCTCCTTTCTCCGTCCGTCGGTTTGGCCCGGTCTGGCCCAGTCTGGCCCGGATTGGTGTAATCTTACGGGCCAAGTCCTTCAACTTCAGCAACAGGTACCCGTTGATGCTTCTGCAACCCGTCATCCTGTCTGGAGGCTCGGGGACACGGCTCTGGCCGCTCTCGCGCGAGGCCTACCCCAAGCAGTTCCTGCCGCTCACCGGCGAGCACACCATGCTCCAGGAGACGGTGCGCCGTCTCGACGGGCTCGAGCGCGAGCATCCGCGTCAGGGGGCGGGCCTGGTCGACCCCATCGTCGTCTGCAACGAGGCACATCGCTTCCTCGTCGCCGAGCAGTTCCGCGCCGTGGGGCGCCGCGCCGCGGCGATCGTGCTCGAGCCCGAGGGCCGCAATACCGCCCCGGCGCTGACCCTGGCCGCACGCATCGCCGTCGTCGAGGGCGCCGATCCGGTGCTGCTGGTGATGCCGGCCGATCACACCATCGCCGACGAGCCGGGGTTCCGCGCTGCGGTCTCCGACGCCTTCGCGCTGGCCAGCGACGGGGCCGTGGTCACCTTCGGCATCGTCCCCGGCAAGCCCGAGACCGGATATGGCTATATCCGTCGCGGTCAACCCTATCACGGTGACGGCCTCGATGGGGCGGCCTACCGGCTCGATGCCTTCGTCGAGAAGCCTGATGCGGCCACCGCCGAGTCCTATCTGGCCAGCGGCGATTATCTCTGGAACAGCGGCATCTTCGTGCTCCGCGCCTCGCGTTGGCTGGCGCTGATCGAGCGCTTCCGCCCCGACATCGCCGAGGCGGTGACTCGCGCTTGCGCGGCGGTGAGCGATGACGGCGATTTCCAGCGCGTCGATCCGGCGCTGTTCGCCGCCTGTCCGAGCGACTCGATCGACTATGCGGTGATGGAGCGCCTCACCGCCGAGGGTGAGTCGGTGCCGGCGGTGGTGCTGCCGCTCGACGTCGGTTGGTCGGACGTCGGTGCCTGGCCGGCGTTGTGGGAGGTGCGCGCGCGCGATGCCGAGGGCAATGTGCGCGACGGCGACACCTTCGTCCACGAGGCCGCCGACAATCTGCTGATCGCCCAGCATCGCATGCTCGCGGTCATCGGTGTGAACGACCTGATCGTGGTCGAGACCCCGGACGCGGTGCTGGTCGCCGACAAGGCGCACGCCCAGGATGTGAAGGCGGTGACCGAGTCGCTGCGCCGTGATCAGCGCAACGAGTACCGTCATCACCAGCGTGTCCACCGCCCCTGGGGGGCCTACGAGTCGATCGACCAGGGCGCGCGCTACCAGGTCAAGCGGTTGACGGTGAAGCCGGGCGAGTCGCTCTCGTTGCAGATGCACCACCACCGCGCCGAGCACTGGATCGTCGTCTCCGGCACCGCGCGGGTGACGTGCGGCGAGGAGACCTTCCTGCTCACCGAGAATCAGTCGACCTATATCCCCGTCGGGACTCGCCACCGCCTCGAGAACCCCGGCACCATCCCGTTGGAGCTGGTCGAGGTGCAGTCCGGCAGCTATCTCGGCGAGGACGATATCGTCCGCTACGAGGACCGCTACAACCGCGACGCCAGCGATTGCTGAGTCGGCCAGCCGTCGCCAGCCGCCGGCTTCCAGTGGAGCGCAACGCCGGCGCCGGAGTCTTGAATATCCCATGCCTTTGCGCTCTTCGCGTCCTCGCGGTTCAATCCTCCCGGCTGGCGGCTGGCGGCTGGCGGCTGGCGGCTGGCGGCTGGCGGCTGGCGGCTGGCGGCTGGCGGCTGGCGGCTGGCGGCTGGCGGCTGGCGGCTGATCGCGGTTCAATCCCCTTGATGGGTGGTGTAAAATGAGCGGTTTTCCAGCGAGACCTCGCCATGGGATTCAAATGCGGTATCGTCGGCCTGCCCAACGTCGGTAAGTCGACCCTCTTCAAGGCCCTGACCAAGGCATCGATCGCGGCCGAGAACTATCCCTTCTGCACCATCGACCCCAATGTCGGCGTGGTGCCACTGCCCGACCCCCGGCTCGACGTGATCGCCGGCATCACCAAGCCCGAGCGGGTGCTGCCGACCACCATGCAGTTCGTCGACATCGCCGGTCTGGTGGCCGGCGCCTCCAAGGGCGAGGGGCTGGGGAACAAGTTCCTCGCCAACATCCGCGAGACCGACGCCATCGCCCATGTGGTGCGCTGCTTCGTCGACGACGATGTGGTGCACGTCGCCGGCGGCGTCGATCCGCTGCGCGACATCGAGGTCATCAACACCGAGCTGGCGCTCGCCGACCTCGAATCGGTCGAGCGTGGGCTCGATCGTGCCCAGCGCATGGCCAAGACCGGCGACAAGAAGGTGCTCGCGCGCAAGGAGCTGCTCGAGCGCGTGCGCGCGCAGCTCGACGGCGGTGCACCGGTGCGTGCGATGGGGCTCGACGAGGACGAGCAGCTGGAGCTGCGCGACCTCTTCCTGCTCACCGCCAAGCCGACCATGTACATCGCCAACGTCGCCGAGGACGGTTTCGAGGACAATCCGCTGCTCGACGCGGTGCGTGGACTGGCCGCCGAGGAGGGCGCCGAGCTGGTCGCGGTGTGCGCCGCGATCGAGGCCGAGGTGGTCGAGCTGGAGGACGCCGAGCGCGACGAGTTCCTCGCCGAGCTGGGACTCGACGAGCCCGGACTCAACCGCGTGGTGCGCGCCGGCTACCAATTGCTGGGTCTCGAGACCTATTTCACCTCCGGCCCGAAGGAGACCCGTGCCTGGACCATCCCCGCCGGCGCCAAGGCCCCGCAGGCCGCCGGGGTGATCCACACCGACTTCGAGCGCGGCTTCATCCGCGCCGAGGTGATCGCCTACGACGACTTCGTCGCCTGCAAGGGTGAGCAGGGCGCCAAGGAGGCGGGCAAGCTCCGTTCCGAGGGTAAGGAGTACGTGGTCAAGGACGGCGACATCGTCCACTTCCGCTTCAACGTCTGAAAAAGGGGTTGACAGCAGAGGCCGGGGTCCGTAACATTCTCGGTCTCTTGAGGCTACGTAGCTCAGTTGGTTAGAGCATCGCACTCATAATGCGAGGGTCCCCTGTTCGAGTCAGGGCGTAGCCACCAAATTTCAAAGACTTAGACGCGCATGGATGCGCGTCAGTTGTCTCAAACCGCGTCCTGCGGTGGTACCTGGATTGGTGCTCAGCCTTTAGATCCCTCGATCAAGATCTCCACGGCCTGCCTTCCTGCTTGTTTCTAGCCTTCGCATACGCTTCTGTTGCGGGGTTACGTTCTCGTCTCTGCGAACTCGAGAAGCGCGTGCTGCTCCTGGCTGTGTCCCCAAGAAATATTAGTACTACAGTCGCACATTTTCACGGCGCCCCAGCCCCACGCGCTCGATAATGACACGCCCTGACATGCGCCTGATGCCGTCGTCGCCGATCCGACTAGGCGATGATGGCCTCCGGCGGGGCGCGTTCGCGCCACAGCAGTACCTCGCGCGCCGCCTCGGCGTCCCAACGCGCCGTATTGAGCAACCTTGCACCCTGCCCGGACGCCGCTCGCCCAAGGTTTCGGTCAGCTGCCAACCGTTCTTGCGCGACACCGTCGTCGTCAGCAGCCCTTGCAGATAACCCCGGCGCGGGCGCACGGCTCGGGGCGACGAACACATTCCGTCAACCGCTGATGGAGCACATCCAATTCTGCCTCCCAGGCAGAGGCCTCACTGTGCTTCAGTGTGTTTGCAAATCAAGCTGTTGAGTGCGGGGATCACAACACAAAGTGACGTGCGGCTGTCGTAGGATGCTCCGTCCCGCCGTGGAGCCGTCACCCGAAGCGGTCCGCCCGACCCTTATGTCTCCCGCGGAAGCTCCAACACCACTCGAAAGGCCTCCGCGCCGCAGCTCAGAAAGGCCTGGGCCGAGCCCCAGAGATAGAGTCGGAAGCGGCGGTAGAGCGTCTCGCCCCAGCGGGCGATGATGTCCGTGCGGGCAGCCTCCAGATTCTCTGCCCATGCCTTGCATGTGAGGAAATAGTTGTAGCGGTCGTTGTCAACCTTCAGCACCTCCAGCGGACTTTTCGCTACCGCGCGCAGGAAGTCATGCAGACAGAGGAAGGCGTGGTCGGCAGGAAAGATATAGCGGGCGATGAAGTTGGGCTTGTCGTACTTCTCCCGCGAGGCGCTGGCATCGAGATAGACGCGCCCACCCGGTTTCAGCAACCGCCGGAACTGTCGCAGTACCGCCGAATAATCGGGCAGATGCTCCATCACGCCCAGAATGACGATGGCGTCATAGGGCTCGGGCGAGCGGTAGGCCAGGAAGTCCTGGTTGACGACTCGGCAGGGCAGTTGGCGCCGCTCGATCAACTCCGTCAGGAAGGCCTCCGACTCGCGGGAGATCGTCAGTGAGGTGACCTGAATCCCGCGGGCGCCGGCCCGTTCCGTGAAGCTCCCCCAGCCGCCGCCGACATCCAGCACACGATCCCCTGGCGCGAGTCGACAGGTGTCGATCGCGACATCCAGCTTACGGCGCTGTGCCGTCTCCAGGGGCTCGTCATCGCGCTCGAACAGGGCCTGCGAATAGCAGCGGGTCGGGTCCAGGAACTGGAAATAGAAGTCGCTGGCGAAGTCATAGTGCGCGGCGATGGCGTGCCGGTCGGTCGTGATCCTGCCGGCGAGCCAGGGGGCGACCCGTTGCCACAGGTGGTGGACCGGGTGACGGTCATGCAAGCCGGGGCGCAGACTGGCGAAGCCCAGCATGTCGCCCTGGACATCCAGACTCCCGTTCATATAGGCCTCGCAGATGCGTAGCTCATCGAGCCGGCGCAGCGCGCTCAAGCCCTGGCGATCCTTCACCAGGATCTTCACCGCCGGCTCGGCATCGCCGAAGCGATAGGTTCGGCCGCCCCACAGGCGAATTTCCAAGGGGATTTTGACCCGGTCGCCGAAGACCCGTTTCTGAATCAGGCGAGCGAGTCGGTCGTGGGCCGAAGCCCCGGAAAAGGTTGCGCATTGGCTCATCGAGGGTGCCTCCGCAGGGTAGGGCCGGCACCCGCTTGGTCAGCCCGCGGCCAGATGCTCTGCCCGGTCACGGCCGTCAAGTGGGTGTCGTGGATTTCGATTCCACCTCGAGCCTGCCCGAGACGTTCTTGTTCGTCTGTTCGGTCGCGAACATAAGAAATGTGACGTCTATGTTCGTTGCCGAACCGAACGCCATCCGTCGTTCGCGTATTTTTATCCTCGGTAAAGGGAAATCAGATTTCACGCCGATGTGATGGCGCAATGCATTGACAGGATAAACAGATGAACCAAGAACAGATCAGCAACCTTCAGATTGAAGGCCGGTACGAAGCAGCCAGGGGCTCGTCGTTGCTGACCCTATCGGGAATCGTGGTCGTGGCCGCCTGCCTGTCGGTCAGTCTCGGGCTCGCTGGCTGTGAAAAGGAGGGCGGCGCCGAGGAGGCCGGCCGCAAGATGGATCTGGCCGCGGAGCGAATGGGCGATCAGCTTGAGGCGACCAAGGAGTCCATGGACGAAAAGGCCGCCCGCGGCGGCAGCTATCTGGAAGACGCGGCGATCACCGCCAAGATCAAGGCCGCAATCCTTCGAGAGCCGGCGCTGAAGGTCTTGCAGATTGACGTGACCACCACCGACGGCGTGGTGACGCTGAGCGGAACCGTCGATTCGCCGCTCAGTCGTGAGCGGGTGACGGAAGTGGCACGCAATCATCAGGGTGTGAAATCGGTGGAGAACAACCTGGTTGTCAAATAGGGGCTGGACTTTTTCGGCTGGTCCTCACGGGGATCGGCGGGAGATCAGAATCGGCAGGGACGCCCGTAGGCTCAGGCACCGACCAGACGCGTGCTCACCGAGGTGCCAGAACGAGCAATCCCAGCGTAATCCGCGACGCATGGATCTGCACACACGAATCCATGCCCGGCCGACCGCAGAAACAGCAAGACGTTGGCGGGCAAGTACCCTCGGGGTCTCTGGGATCCCCCGCGTCCGATGGAGGGCGTTCAAGTGCGACGATGGCGCTGTCGCGGGGCTAGGTCCTGTGTGCTGGCGATATTGCTCGGATCCATGTGCAGCGGAGGCATTGATGCCGTCATGGCGCAGGCAGCGGTCGACAACGGAGCGTCGCCGCACAAACTCATCACCCCCACCAAGGAGGAGCTTTCCCCAGCAGCCGCCCAGGTTGACGTCAAACCCGTTGCGCAAGACGAAGAGATTCGCAAACGGCTGCAAACCGTGTTGAACGCGACCGACTGGTTCACCGACCCTCGGGTCAGGGTTGAGGAAGGCGTCGTCTTTCTCAATGGTCAGGTAGCGTCGGAGGAGCTCAGAGCATGGGCTGGCGATCTGGCGCGCAATATTCAGGACGTCGTCGCCGTTGCCAACCGGCTCGAGGTACCGGAGCCCTCGGCCTGGGATTTTCGCCAAGCGTCTAGCGGTATCTCCGCTCTCTGGCGTGATTTCATTCGCGCGATCCCCTTTGTCCTTTTCGGATTGCTCATCCTGGCGCTGTCGGTGGGGATCGCTCTGTTGGTGACACGAGGCGTCCGCGCACTGCTCCGCCAAAGGGTTCGAACGAACCTCTTGCAAAATGTGATCGCGCGCGCGGTAGGCGGGCTCGTGATCCTCTGTGGCGCCTATCTGATTCTGCGGGTCGCCGGCCTGACTCAACTGGCATTGACGCTGGTCGGAGGGACCGGATTGATCGGCTTGGTCCTCGGTATCGCATTCCGCGACATCACCGAGAATTTCCTGTCCAGCATCTTCCTGAGCATCCAGCGGCCGTTCGAGGCGGGTGACCTGGTCGAGATCTCCGGCGTGACCGGGTATGTGCAGCAGTTGAATATGCGCACGACCATCGTGATGACCCTCGATGGCAACCTCGCGCAGATCCCAAACGCCACCGTTTACAAGAGCATCCTCAGCAATTTCACGACCAACGCCAACCGGCGCGAGGACTTCGTTGTCGGCATCGGCTACGACGATGCGATCCACGAGGCTCAGGAGATCGCGCGCAAGGTGCTGGCGAACCACCCGGCGGTGCTGAAAGACCCGGAGCCCTCGGTGCTGGCGGACAGCCTCGGCAGCGTGACAGTCAACCTGCGCGTTTACTTTTGGCTGAACGGGCGCGCGCACAGTTGGCTGAAGGTGCGATCTTCGGTCATCCGGCTGGTGAAGCGAGCCTTTCAGAACCAAGGCATCTCGATGCCCGCCGAGGCCCGAGAGGTCGCCTTTCCTCGCGGCTGCTCTGTCGCCATGCTCGCCGAGAAACCGGCGGACGCTCAGAGTCCCGTGCCGGGACAGCGGCTCCCCGCCGAATCGCTGCCCGAAGAGTTTGAAGTGGTGTCGACGAAAGCGGAAGCGGGCTTGTACAGCGAATCGATCGTCATCGAGGAGCAGGCACGAGAGGCAAGGCCATTGCAGGAAGGGGAAAATCTCTTGCCTGTCGCCTCGTCGGAAAGGGTTTGAACTTCGCCGCCTTGCCGCCAGCGGTCACGTGCGGCACGGGTTGAAGACGTCGTCCCGCTGAGTGCCTTCAGTAAAACGCCCTATTTCCCGGGCGTTTCGGGAAGCAGGCGCTGGAACTCCTTTCTGACCACCTCGTAGCACTCGCACACGCGCGCCTCCAGACCCGGTCGATCCAGCACCGTGATGTGCCCCCGGCTGTACCGGATCAACCCGGCCTTCTGCAAACGTCCGGCCGCCTCGGTCACGCCCTCGCGCCGGACCCCCAGCATGTTGGCGATTAACTCCTGAGTCATGTGCAGCTCGTTAGCGGGCAGGCGATCGAGGCTGAGCAAGAGCCAGCGACAGAGCTGCTGGTCGACCGTGTGGTGGCGGTTACAGACGGCGGTCTGGGCCATCTGGGTCAGCAAGGCCATGGTGTAACGCAGCAACAGCGGCTGCAGCGCCCCATGACGACGCCCGCCGAAGCGGCTGAATTCCTCTTTGAGCACCCGTCCCTTCAGGCGATATGCGTGGCCCGCGCTCTGCACCACGGCGCGATTCGGCACGGTGCCGCCGCCCATGAAGAGGGCGATGCCGACGATGCCCTCGTTGCCGACCACGGCGATCTCGGCGGAGGCGCCGTTCTCCATGACGTACAGCAGCGAGACGATGGCGTCGGTGGGAAAATAGACATGGTTCAATTCCACGCCCGGCTCGTAGAGGGCCATGCCGAGTGGTAGTTGGACCAGCTCCAGCTCGGCGCTCATGTGCGTGTATTCGCCCTCGGGCAGGGCGGCGAGCAGATGGTTTTGGCGTGGGCTGGGAGGTGGTCGATCAGGCGTGCTGGCCATGCGTCAACTCCAGGATCGGACGGCGTGTATTGCATCCCTGGTGACGGCGCGTTGTCAATACGGTCAGTGTGTACGCAGGCGTACAGACCGAAGGTCGCCGGTAGCGTCCGCTACTCGCCCAGCAACTCCGCCATCGGCTGCAAGGGCTCGACATGCTTGGACACGACCTTGACGATGATCAGCACGCTGAGCTGCATGCTCCAGATGCCCCAGAAAAGCAGCGAGATGAACACTGCCGCGGAATTCATGCGGGCGATCCGCCCGGTCATCCCGGCGCTACGATCCAGGCCCCGGCGTTGTCCAGAGCGAGCCAGCGGAATGCGATCCAGCCGAGCAGCGCGACCAACAGGTTGGTGATCAGCAGCATGTGCATATAGCGCTGGACGAACGATTGATATCACCGAGGACCTGCACGGTGCTCTTCTTGCGCGCGAACAAGGCCATGGCAACCACCGCCACACCTTGTACATCGACGGCGAGACGGGCGCGGCGCCACGCGGGAGACTGTGTCCGTGCCCGAGGTCGCCGAATCGCGCTGGTCGTTGGCGCCCGTCTGCGCAGTCGTCACGGTGAACACCGTCAGGAAGGGGGCATCGCAGCTCATGCTGCCCTTTCAACAAGAGACTCGCCCGCTCGCGCTTCCGCGCCCTGCAGCCTCAACCCAAGACCTGCTCATACAACGCCTCCGCCGCGCCATAACAGCCGCAGGCAGTGCCTTGCAGGCCGGCGCGGTTGAGTACGGTGATCTCCCCGCGCCGGTAGTGAATTAGCTCGCGCGCCTGCAGCGCGCTCGCCGCCTTGGTGACGCCAACGCGGCGCACCCCCAGCAATAGGGCCAGGATTTCATGGGTGACATGGAAGTGGTCCGAATGCGCCCGATCCTGCGACATCAACAGCCAGCGGGCGAGGCGTGCCTCCACCAGGTGGAAGCGTGTGCAGGCGAGCAACTGCGTGCACTGGTTCATCAACACGTCGAGATAACAGTGGAGCCTCGCCTCTAGGGCTTCGCTCTGGCGCAGCGCCTCGTGAAATCCTTCGCTAGACAGACGCCAAGCCGGCCCCGCGCCCTGGACGAAGGTTCGGATCTGGGTGATCTCGACCCCCAGTATGAGCGGTGTCCCGATCATGCCTTCATTGCCGACCAGTCGCACCTCCAGGCCACTGTGATCCGCGGGCGGGGTCACGAGGGAGAGGAAGCAGTCGGTGGGGAAATAGGCATTGCGAATCCGCTCGCCCGGCTCGCTGATCACCTCGCCACGACGCAGCTCGACAGGCTCGCTGCGTGACAGGATCAGTCGCCGATCGCGTGTTGGCAGCGCGGCCAGGAGCCGATTCTCAAGGCGGGCGGGTGTCTTCTCGGAATCCGGTGGCACGTGCGCGCTCCTTGTTGATCCGCGATGGTCGAAGAACAGCCAACACCAGAGGACGGATTGTTCGCAAATCGGCTGTGATGGGTGAGCAATACGCCCAATGATCCGTCCAGTCGGTACGCTGGCAAACATAGCGCACGCTTGATACCAGGGTCGGACAGGCGAGGGCGCACCTGACCGAAAGTACATGGCTTTGTGTGTTAGCGAACAGACGCTGGCCAATGGCAGGGGCCATCGTGACGCGTACCCAATGCTTATATCGTCTGACAGGGGAAGCGCCATGTCTTTAATAACATTGATCGTTACGCTCGTCGTCGTAGGCCTGATTCTTTGGGGAATCAACAACTACATCCCGATGGATGGAAAGATCAAAAAGATCTTGAATTTGATTGTCGTGGTTGTTGTGATCCTTTGGCTGCTGTCGGTCTTTGGACTCATAACGCCGATATCGGGAATGCGGATCGGGTAGCGCTTGGTGAGTGACGTTTCAGCCATTGAAAAGGTAGCAAAGCGAATGCCATCAAGATTGCCGCGATTGTCTTGATCATCATCGCAGGCTTGAGTTTGGGTTGTGACGGATTCGGCTATACGCGGGAATCGCAGCAGGCCATGGTGGGGTCAGTCGAGTTGAATGTGAATAGCCAGTAGTAGAGCGGCATTGCGATTTGGGCGGGCATGGCGGCTACCGTGGTTGCTGGTGGTGCCCAAGAAATCCAGGCGCGACTGATGGTATAGAACACATCACGCCTTCCTTTGGGAGGGCCATGGAGATTGCCGTGAACGCCGATACATTATCTAAAAGTCAGGTGCTGACCAAGAAAGCCGCCAAGGTCGCCACTTACTACCATCCCCGCACCTGGAAGGAGAAGGGTGTCTGGTGGACCGGCGGGCTGTTTCTGGTTACCTATCTGATTGTCGTCTTCATCCTTGGAATCTATTGGTCGCGCTCGCCAGGCGTTTATGACGTGCGCGAGCAGGCGCTGTCTTTGGTGAATCAGGACGAGAACCAACTGGTGACCGGGACGGCCACCACGGCCACCGCTATCCGCATCGGCGAGACCCTGCTCGACAAGCCCGGCGGTTATTTGACCAACGACATCAGTCCTCCGGGTCTCTACCTGGATAACATGCCCAACTGGGAATTTGGTGCCCTGACCGCGTGGCGCGATCTGCTCAACGCCCTGCGCAACGACTTCAGTCGAGCTCAGTCGCAGTCGGTCGAGGAAAAGGATCTGGCCATCGCGCAACCCCAGTCCAACTACCAATCGGATTCATGGATCCTACCCTCCACCGAGTCCGAGTACCGTAAAGGCATCGCCGCTCTCTATCGGTATAACCAGGGACTCTCAGACACCGCAGTCACCCATTCCCAGTTCTATGCCCGCGCCGACAATCTGACCACCTATCTCGAAGTGGTCGAAAAGCGCCTCGGCAGCTTCGCGCAGCGTCTGTCCTACGCGGTCGGCCAGGCCAGTCTCGATACCGCATTGGCCGGCGATCCTAGTGCTCGTCAGTCAAAGCCGGTTCCCACTCAGACGCGGACCAAGACCCCCTGGACCAAGATCGACGACATCTTCTTCGAGGCGCGCGGCTATACCTGGGCCTTGCTACATGTGCTGCAGGCGATTCAGATCGATTTCGCCCCGGTGCTCAAGGACAAGAATGCCGTGGTTTCGGTGGAGCAGATCACCCGCGAATTGAAAAATACCCAGAACACCATCTGGAGCCCACTGATTCTCAACGGCACTGGATACGGGCCAATGGCGAATCATTCGCTGGTGAGCGCCTCCTATATCTCACGGGTCAATGCCGCGATCACCGATCTGCGCAGTCTGTTGCAGCAGGGTTGAGTCATGGCTTGAAATAGAGTGTCCGTTGGACGGCTCGCGCATGTCACGGTGAAACAACCAAAATCCATCAACCACGGGCGGATATCACCATGTTCCATCTGCACGGAATCAATTTGATGGCAACGAGATTGGTCTTGGGCGCTGGCCTTTGTCAGCCGGTCGGCGCGCATCCGGGGTATGAAGCACCGGCCCAGCTAACCCTCGGTGGAGGAGAGGTGCAGTTGGCGGATGCCTCGCGCGAATGGGCTATTCGCCCGGTCGTAGAAGCGAATCCCATCTCGCAGGGCGCGGATGCCGCCAGGCCCAGGGGGTGCCGACAGACGGGCAGTCGTCACAGATCAAGACCGATGGCGGCATTCGCTACGTCTCGGGCGGCGTGGGCGAGAGCGAGCGCAGTGAGCTCAATGCCCTGTCCAGCCAGTTCAACCTGCACCTGATGTTTGCGACGCAGGGCAGCGGTGAGTCTTTCTCGGCGATGCGGGTGAACATTCTTGATGGGCGTCATGGCTCTGTGCTGACGGCCGTTTCTCAAGGTCCCTGGTTCTACGCACAACTGCCGCCTGGGGACTACAGCGTGGAGGTTATCCCCTCCGGCGAGCGAGGCGAAGACCAGATCCAGCGCAAGGCCGTGCATCTCGACGGGGCGAATCCATCCAAGTTGGATTTCTACTGGAAAAGATAGGGGCGAGAGGGCTCGGCCTTGGCCATGAGTGCGGCCAGTCGGTGGGAACGGCGTGCGATTCGAAAATCGATCCTGCTGCCTTTTTCGTCCTCTGTACGCTGGCGAACAGACGCCGCTGCTGGTGTGCCATAGAGTTCCTCTAAATGGATTTGATAAGGAGTCACGTCGTGGCCTACATCCAGCTCATGATCAACCTGATCGCCTTCTCAGCCATCCTCTGGGCAGTGAATGTGCATATCCCAATGAACGCGACCGTCAGGAAGGTCGCGAATACGATCGTCGTCGTCATCGCGGTGCCATTCGTGCTTGGCGCCTTTGGGTTTTTTGGACCGATAGCGTGGTGATTGTATCAGGGCACGGTAAGCCAATGGCGGCGATGCAGATGCCGCGCCCATGCGATGACTAGGTCGTTGTATTCCGGCAGCCCGCCGGGCGAATGATCAAAAACAGGAGGTTCTCATGTTTTCGTCAAAAGATGACTATGTCGCAAAAATGAAGTCGCAGCTCGATGAATGGAATGCGAGCATTGCTGCCATGGAGGAGAAGGGGGATGAAATCAAGGGAGAAGCCAAGGTGAAATATCAGGAACAGCTCGCTGCGCTGCGCGTTCAGCGTGCGGAAGGCGAGAAAAAGCTGAAGGAGGTACAGGCCGCCTCCGAAAACACCTGGGAACAGGTCAAGCGGGAAAGCGACAATGTCTGGGAGGCGTTCAAGGACTCCTATCAGGCATTCGCGGCGCATTTCAAATAGCCCCCCCTGCGGCAAGCCGACCTGAAGAGAGCGCGCAGGTTCTGAATATCTCTCCGGGCATCGGGTCCGGAGAGGGCATGCCCTCGAAAAAGGAGTCTGCACCTTGAATCTGAGCAGCCCGTCCCTGCGTGAAGTCCTGCTCAACCTGAGGGTGCGGCTCCCCGATGGCCGCGTGATCGGTCAATCCATCGGCGCGGAGCCACCCTTGCGCTCGGAATTGTTCAGTGCCGTTCAGATGGAGCAGCATGGCAAGGAGCTTGCCGCCGCACACCTCCTGATGCCAGGGCATCCGCCGGACCGGCTGCTGGCACGTCTCACCGCGAATGAAAGAGTTCTGCAGGATGTCTGCCGGCTCCTGATGGTTGCGGTCACGGAGAATCGTCGGATCGCCCCGGCCGGCGAATGGCTGCTCGATAATTTCTATCTGATCGAAGACCAGATCCGCACCGCCAAGCGACATCTCCCCAAGGGCTATAGCCGGGCGCTGCCGCGTCTACGCCAGGGTTTCGCGGCGGGTCTGCCGCGCGTCTATGACCTGGCGCTGGAGAGCATCGCCCACGGCGATGGCCGGGTCGACCTGGAGAACCTCAACCGTTTTGTCGCCGCCTATCAGAGGGTCACCACACTCAAGCTCGGAGAGCTCTGGGCGATCCCCATCATGCTGCGTCTGGCGCTGATCGAGAATCTCCGGCGTGTCGCGTCGTGGATCGCCGCCAGCCGCACCGATCAGAATCTGGCCGACGCCTGGGCCGACCGGATGCTCGCGATGGCCGAGCGCGATCCCAAGAACCTGATCCTGGTGATCGCGGACATGGCACGCTCCGATCCGCCGATGTCCGGCACGTTCGTCGCGGAGCTGGCGCGCCGACTTCAGGGCCAGAGCGCCGCACTCGCCTTGCCGCTGACCTGGATCGAGCAGCAGCTCGCGGAGTCGGACCGCACGATCGAGCAGTTGGTGCAGGCCGAGAACCAGCAACAGGCCGCCGACCAAGTCTCCATCGGCAACAGCATCGGCAGTCTGCGCGCCCTCGGGGCGACGGACTGGCGCGCCTTCGTCGAGACCATGAGTGTGGTCGAGCAGACGTTGCGCGGCGATCCCGGCGGGGTCTATACCCACATGGAGTTCGCCGCGCGTGATCGCTATCGCCATGTAGTGGAGACGGTCGCGAAGGACAGCCAAAGCGCCGAGGCCGAGGTGGCCCAGGCGGCGGTCGAGCTGGCGCGCGAGGGTGCGCGCGGTCCCGACGCGGCCGCGCGCGAGGCGCATGTTGGCTTCTACCTGATCGGTCGCGGATTGCCCTTGCTCGAACGCCGGATGCAGGCCAGTCCCGGTCCCCTGGAGTCATTGCGACGACAGGGACGCCAGTTCCCCTTGTCGCTGTATCTGGGGGCGATTGCGCTGCTCACGGTCCTCTTCACCACGGGCTTGCTGGCATCCGTGCGGGCCGAGGGACTGCCGGGTTGGGTGCTCGCGGTGCTGGGGTTGCCCGCCCTGCTGGGCACCAGTCAACTGGCGGTGGCCCTGGTGAACTGGGTGGCCACGCTGCTGGCGACCCCCGAGCCCCTGCCGCGCATGGACTTTTCGGGCGGCATTCCGCCGGATCGGCGCACTCTGGTCGTGACCCCGACGCTGCTCACCAGCGCCGGGGGCATCGAGTCACTGGTCGAGGCGCTGGAAGTGCGCTTTCTGGCCAATCGCGACGAGGGTCTGCACTTTGGCCTGCTGACCGATTTTCGCGATGGGCCGGCGGCAACGCAGCCGGAAGACGCGGCGCTGGTTGGGTTGGCCGCGCAGCGCATCGCCGCGCTGAATGCCAAGTACCCGCGTGCGCGCGGCGACACCTTTTTCCTCTTCCACCGCTCGCGCCGTTGGAATCCGCGCGAGCGGATCTGGATGGGCTACGAGCGCAAGCGCGGCAAGCTCGCCGACCTCAACGCGCTGCTGCGCGGCGACGCGGGAGAGCGCTTCGACTCGATCGTGGGCGAGACGGCGATCCTTGCCGACGTGCGCTACGTTATCACCCTGGATACCGATACCCAGCTTCCGCGTGACGCAGCCCGCCAGTTGGTGGGCGCCATGGCGCACCCGCTCAATCGGGCGGTCTACGACCGCGACCGCCAGCGCGTGCGCGAAGGCTACGGCATCCTGCAGCCCCGGGTGGCCGTGAGCCTGCCCGGCGTCAGCCGTTCGCGCTATGCGCGCCTGCACGGCAGCGATGCCGGGATCGACCCTTATACCCACGCCGTCTCCGACGTCTACCAAGACTGGTTCCAGGAAGGCTCCTTCATCGGCAAGGGCATCTATGACGTCGATATCTTCGAGCAGACGCTGGCGGGGCGCTTTCCCGAGAACCGCATCCTCAGTCACGACCTGCTTGAAGGCTGTTACGCCCGCTCCGGGCTGCTCTCCGACGTGCAGCTGTACGAGGACTTCCCTGCCTGCTACGGCGCCGACGCGAGCCGCCAGTATCGCTGGATGCGCGGGGACTGGCAGATTGCGCACTGGTTGCTGCCGTGGGCTCCCGGGGTCGATGGACGTGCGCGGCGCAATCCGCTCTCGTCCCTGTCGCGCTGGAAACTGGCCGATAACCTGCGGCGCAGTCTGGTGCCCGCCGCCCTGACCCTCTCGTTGGTCCTGGGCTGGGTCGTGCTGCCGGCGCCCGCTCTCTGGACCCTGGCCGTGATCGGCATCCTGCTGCTCCCGGCGCTCATGACCGCGCTGCTGAACCTGGTGCGCAAGCCGGGCGACGTGCACTGGCACACCCATCTCGCAGCGGGTCTCCGCGCGGTGGTGCGGCAAGTCGCGCAGGCGCTCTTCTCGCTCGTCTGTCTCCCCTATGAGGCCTTTCTCGGTCTGGACGCGATGCTGCGCACCCTCTGGCGATTGTGGATCTCCCACCGCGGGCTGCTGGAATGGGTCTCCTCCGCCGATCAGGATCACCAGGGCTGGGGTGTCGCCTCCTTCTATCGTCGAATGTGGGTCGGCCCCGCGCTGGCCGCCGTCACCGCCCTGGGGCTGGCGATGGCCAACCCCGTCGCTGTCTGGCCAGCCGTGCTCTGGGCGGCGGGACCCATCTTGGCGCTTTGGCTGAGTTCGCCGGCGATTGCCTGGTGGTTGAGTCAGCCGCTGACGCATCGCGAGGCCCGCCTGACGTGCGAGCAGGTCCAGTTTCTGGGCCGGGTGGCGCGCAAGACCTGGGCCTTCTTCGAGACTTTCGTCGGCCCGGATGACCATTGGCTGCCGCCGGACAACTACCAGGAGCATCCCGCGCCCGTGGTGGCGCATCGCACCTCGCCGACCAATATAGGGCTCTCGCTGCTCGCGAATCTGGCGGCCTATGACTTCGGATATTCGACCGTTGGCGGGCTCATCGCGCGTACGAGCGGTGTCTTGAGCACCATGTCCGCTCTGGAGCGCTATCGCGGTCATTGCTACAACTGGTACGACACCCGGACGCTCAAGCCACTGCCGCCGCTCTATATCTCCTCGGTGGACAGCGGCAACCTCGCGGGTCATCTGCTGACTCTGCAACCGGGTCTGCTGGGGCTGATCGACGCACCCATCCTCAGCCCGCGCTGGCTGGAGGGGATCGACGACAGCTTCCGCATTCTGGTGGAGGCGCTGGCAGCGGGCTCCGAGCATCGCAGGAAGCCGGTCTTGGCCTTGCCCGATGCGTTGGTGCCTTTCCGGCAGCGGCTGGAGTCGGCCATCCAGGCGCGGCCAACCGGGCTGGTGGCGACGCGTGATTGTCTTGGGGCGCTGGCGACGGCGGCCGAGGCGGCGGCACTGGATCTGAGCGCGCGCACCGAGGCTGATGTGATCGCCTGGGCGGGGTCCTTGGCCCGGCAGTGTCGGGGAATCCTGGAAGATCTGCTGTTTCTGGTGCCTTGGCTCGAGGATGAGCCGGGTTTGGGGCCGGTTGATGCGGTGGCTGGGCTTGGTGCGATTCCGACTCTGCGGGAGTTGGGGCGGGCAGGGTTGGTTTCGGACGATGCAAAGGAGAGTAAGCACAGTCAGGACGACAAGATCCAGGTCGCCGGTCGGCGCGCCCGGGAACGGATTGCGGTCATCGAGGGGCTGGCTCAGCAGGCTGGCGAGCTGGCGGCGATGGACTACGACTTCCTCTTCGACGAGGCGCGTCAGCTGCTGGCGATCGGCTACAACGTCAGCGAACGCCGCCAGGACACGAGTTACTACGACCTGCTGGCCTCCGAGGCGCGTCTGGCCAGTTTCGTGGGGATCGCGCAGGGGCAGTTGCCGCAGGAGAGCTGGTTCGCCCTGGGGCGTCTGCTGACCCTCGCCGTCGGCGAGCCGACGCTGCTGTCCTGGAGCGGCTCCATGTTCGAATACCTGATGCCGCTGCTGGTGATGCCGACTTACGAGCACACCCTGCTGGATCAGACCTATCGCACGGCGGTGGCGCGACAGATCGCCTATGGCAAGGAGCGCGGCGTGCCCTGGGGCGTCTCGGAGTCCGGCTTCAACATGGTCGACCTGCAGCTCAACTACCAGTACCGCGCCTTCGGCGTGCCAGGACTGGGGCTCAAGCGCTGGCTGGCGGAGGATCTGGTGGTCGCTCCTTATGCCTCGGCGCTCGCGCTCATGGTCGCGCCGGAGGCCGCCTGCCAGAATCTCCAACGCCTCGCGAACAGCGGTTTCGAAGGCCGTTACGGCTTCTACGAGGCTATTGACTACACCCCCTCGCGCCTGCCCCGTGGCCAGGCAAACTCCGTGGTGCGCTCCTTCATGGCCCATCACCAGGGCATGAGCTTCCTCTCCCTGGCTTACTTGTTGCTGGAGCGTCCGATGCAGCGCCGTTTCGCCTCGGCGCCACTGTTCCAGGCGACCGCCCTGCTGCTGCAGGAGCGTATCCCCCAAACGCCGACCTTCTACACCCACGCCAGCGGCGAGCCCACCGACATCCGCACTACCGCCAGCGGTCAGGAGTCGCAGATGCGGGTGTTCACCAGCCCGCACACCCCGACCCCCGAGGTGAAGCTGTTGTCGAACGGGCGCTACCACGTGATGGTCACCAACGCCGGTGGCGGCTACAGCCGCTGGAAGGATCTCGCCGTGACCCGCTGGCGCGAAGACACCACCCGCGATGCCTGGGGCAGCTTCTGTTATCTTCGCGACCTGGCGAGCGGGGCGCTCTGGTCGACCGCCTATCAGCCCACGCTCAAAACACCGGAACGCTACGAGGCCATCTTCTCGGAGGGACGCGCCGAGTTCCGCCGCCACGACCACGAGATCGAGTCCTATACCGAGATCTCCGTCTCGCCCGAGGACGACATCGAGCTGTGCCGGGTGCGCCTCACCAACCGTTCACGGGTGCGCCGGGTCATCGAGGTCACCAGCTACGCCGAGGTCGTGCTCGCCCCGCCGGCCGCGGACGCCGCGCATCCGGCCTTCAGCAACCTCTTCGTGCAGACCGAGATCCTGCATCCGCAACCGGCGATCCTCTGTACCCGTCGGCCACGCTCCAGCGGCGACGCCGTGCCCTGGATGTTTCACCAGATGGTGCTGCGCGGGACACCCTGCGACGCCATGTCCTATGAAACCGACCGCATGCGCTTCATCGGACGCGACCGCACGGTCGCTGATCCCTGGGCGATGGAGGGGGATACGACCCTCTCTGGCAGCGCCGGCTCGGTGCTCGATCCCATCGTCGCGATCCGCTGCTCGATGACCCTCGATCCCGACCAGACCGCGACGTTCGACCGGGTCACCGGCATCGGCGAGAGTCGTGCGATCGCCCTGAGTCTGGTCGAGAAGTACCAGGATCAGCGCCTGGCCGATCGCGTCTTCGATCTCGCCTGGACCCACAGCCAGGTGGTGCTGCGCCAGATCAATGCCAGCCAGTCCGACGTGCAGCTCTACGGGCGCCTGGCCAACTCCATCCTCTATGCCAACGCCTCCTTGCGGGCCGAGCCGAGCATCCTCGGCCAGAACCGCCGCGGCCAATCCGGGCTCTGGAGCCACGCGGTCTCCGGTGATGTGCCGCTAGTGCTGGTGCAGATCGGCGATCCGGCCAACATCGAACTGGTCCATCAGCTGGTGCAGGCGCACGCCTATTGGCGCCTGAAGGGGTTGACTGTGGACCTGGTGATCTGGAACGAGGATCGCGCCGGATATCGCCAGCAGCTCCACGACCAGATCCTGGGCCTGATCTCGGCAGGCGTCGAGGCGCATGTCATCGACCGGCCCGGCGGTATCTTCATCCGCCCGGCCGATCAGATCAGCCAGGAGGACCGCATCCTCTTCCAGACGGTGGCGCGGGTGATCCTGAGCGATACCCGGGGCACCTTGGCGGAGCAGCTCAACCGGCGCGGCCCCATGGAGCCGAGCGTGCCGCGTCTGCGCCCGACCCGCACCCGCTTTTCCGAATGGAGCCGGGGGGACGAGAAAGTGAGCGGTGGGCAGCGCGCAGCGGACAGTGACGATCGTCCCGCTCGTCTGTTCGACAACGGGCTGGGAGGCTTCAGCCCGGATGGGACCGAGTACGTCATCACCACCGCGCCCGGCCAGACGACGCCCGCGCCCTGGGTGAATGTCCTGGCGAATCCACACTTCGGGACGGTCATCTCCGCCAGCGGCACGGCCTACACTTGGAGCGAGAACGCTCACGAATTTCGCCTCACGCCCTGGCACAACGACCCGGTGAGCGACGCCAGCGGCGAGGCCTTCTATCTGCGCGACGAGGAGAGCGGCCACTGTTGGTCGCCGACGCCGCTGCCCGCCGGCGGCCGGTCCGACTACGTCTGCCGGCATGGCTTCGGCTACAGCGTCTTCGAGCACACCGAGGACGGCATCCACTCGCAGCTCTGGGTCTACGTGGCGGTGGATGCACCCATCAAGTTCTCGGTGCTCAAGGTGAGCAATCGGTCGAATCAGTCGCGCCGGCTCTCGGTGACCGGTTATGTGGAGTGGGTGCTCGGCGATCTGCGCCCCAAGACCAACCTCCATGTCATCACCGAAGTCGATGCGACCAGCGGCGCTCTGTTCGCGCGCAATCCCTACAACACCGAGTTCGCCGACCGCATCGCCTTTTTCGACGTGGACGATCCGACCAGAGCCGTCAGCGGCGACCGGACTGAGTTCCTCGGGCGCAATGGCACCCCGCGCGCTCCGGCCGCGCTGAAGCGCGTGCGCCTCTCGGGCAAGGTCGGGGCCGCGCTGGATGCCTGCGCGGCGCTTCAGTCGACGCTCGAGCTGGAGCCTGGGCAGACGCGCGAGACGGTCTTCCGCCTCGGCGTGGTCGGGCGCCGCGGCATGGATGACGCCAGCTCCCTGGTGCATCGCTGCCGGGGGGCGAGCGCCGCGCGGGCGGCGCTGGAGAAGGTGCGCCAGCAGTGGACGCACACCCTGGGCGCCGTGCGGGTGCAGACTCCCGATCCGTCGCTCGACATCCTGGCCAACGGCTGGCTGCTCTACCAGACCCTGGCCTGCCGGCTATGGGCGCGCAGCGGCTACTATCAGTCCGGCGGCGCCTTCGGCTTCCGCGACCAGTTGCAGGACGCCATGGCGCTCATCCATGCCGAGCCGCTGCGCCTGCGCGAGCAATTGCTGCTCTGTGCCAGCCGCCAGTTCCGCGAGGGTGATGTCCAGCACTGGTGGCATCCGCCCTCGGGCCGAGGGGTGCGGACCCGTTGCTCGGACGACTATCTCTGGCTGCCGCTGGCGACCTCTCGCTATGTCGTGGCCACCGGGGATACCGGGGTGCTGGAGGAGTCGGCGCGGTTCTTGGAAGGCCGCTTGGTCGGCGGCGAGGACGACGCCTACTACGACCTTCCCGGTCTGTCGGACGAATCCGCCAGCCTCTACGATCATGGCGTGCGCGCCATTCTGCACGGCCTGCGGTTTGGCGAGCATGGTTTGCCGCTGATGGGCTCGGGCGACTGGAACGATGGCATGGACCGGGTGGGGATCAAGGGCCGGGGCGAGAGCGTCTGGCTGGGTTTTTTCCTCTACGAGGTGCTGATGGGCTTTAGCCAGGTTGCGCGACTGCGGGGCGATCAGCCCTTCGTCGAGCGTTGTGAGCGGGAGGCGGAGCAACTGCGCCAGAGCCTCGATGCGCATGGCTGGGACGGTGGCTGGTATCGGCGCGCCTACTTCGACGACGGGACCCCGCTGGGCTCGGCGGGTCAGGCCGACTGCCAGATCGATTCCATCGCCCAAAGCTGGTCGGTGCTCTCCGGGGCCGGCGGTCGGCAGCGGGCGCGGCTGGGGATGGATGCGCTGGATGCGCGTCTGGTGCGTCGGGATGCCGGGCTGATTCAATTGCTGGATCCACCCTTCGATCAGTCGGCCTTGAATCCCGGCTACATCAAGGGCTACGTCCCCGGCGTGCGCGAGAACGGCGGGCAATATACCCATGCGGCCATCTGGGCGACGATGGCCTTTGCGCAACTGGGCGATCGGGCGCGCGCCTGGGAGCTCTTCGACCTGATCAACCCGATCCATCATGCACGCTCTCCCGCGGAGGTTAAGACCTATAAGGTCGAGCCCTATGTGGTCGCGGCCGATGTCTATGCGGTCTCCCCGCATGTTGGGCGCGGCGGCTGGACCTGGTACACCGGCTCGGCGGGCTGGATGTACCGATTGATCCTGGAATCCCTATTGGGGTTGCGGTTGGAAGGGGAGACCCTGCGCATTGAGCCTTGTCTGCCCGCGGACTGGGAGGGGTTCACCTTGCAGTACCGCTATCGCGAGACGCTCTACCGCATCGCTGTGACACAGACGCCCGAAGGGGAAGACGGACCACGAGTGATCGTGGACGGAATCCCGCGCGACGATGCCGTCATCCCCTTGTTGGACGACCGTCTGGAGCATGCGGTCGAGCTGAGATTCTGCAGTGGGCGGCGGGGCTGACCGGCCCCGGCTGTCTTCGTCACCACGCATCCTGGTCGCACCCCACCATTTCCGGATCGACGTGTATCGCGGCGCGCACGGTCTGCGTTGGCTGTGCGCTGCTGGGGATGAGCGTCAGCGGCTATCGGGCCTGGCCGCGCGGCGGCCAGCGCCAGGGGGGTGAGTGACGCGCAGCTGGCGCTGCTGCCGCAGGGCATCCACGCCGAGACTGGTGGCGCCTACGGCAGTCCGCGGATAGCGCGGGCACTTCGCGCCCATGTCCTGAGCGCCGGGAAGGCGCGCGTGGAATGGCTGTTGCGTGCGCACGACGGGCGACGGGGGTGTCACCGGCATCGCGACCGCGTCACGACCGACTTGAGCTACCGTCTTCCCGTGGCCAAGAACCTGCGTGCTCGCCCGTGACTTCCGGCCCAATGCCCCGAACCCGCCGACATCACTGAACTCTGCACTGACGAGTGCTGGCGCTATCTGGCCGTCGTCCTCGACCTGTTCAACCGCGAGGTCGTCGGCGGGTCATCAGCGCCCTCGACATGGCCGATGCCCGGCGCCGACCGCCACCGGGGCACTCCGGCCGGGGTAGCCAGTACGTCAGCCACGCCTTCCAGCATCGATGCCTTCTACAGGCGCAAGCGACTGCACTCGACACTCGGCGATCGTTGCCTCGTCGAGTTCATGCAGCATTGGCAGGCGAGCCAGAGTCACGACCAGACGACCGCATGAGCCCAACCCCTTGGGGGACGGACCAAAAAGCGGGGAAGCTCAATCTTGGCCTCCGTGCCGACTCACATCTCTTTCTTGACGTCCCTGGCCGCATCGCTCACGGCATCACCGCCGCTTTGGATATCCTTGCCGGCGCCCTCGATGGTATTACAGCCGGGCAAGCCGACCAGCGCGATCAGAAGAATCAGTGCTACGAGCTTTTCCATCACCATCACCTCTTGTGTGTCTATGCCATCCGTTGGTGTTGAGCCACCGTCGGTCAATCCTGTTGCCATCGGTTTCCAAGGGGGCGGCGCAGGCCTATCGACGACCTTCAGGCATCGGTTTCTTGCGTCGCGGGTTGGGGCGTGTGCAAGTCACTCCGAGGGGACTCGGGGGCATCTGCGGGGTTGGTGTCTGCCAAGGATCGCAACCCGTGATGTGGACGCTATGCCGAATAGGCAGCTTCTTCAGTGCGTTAGCGAACTTAAGACGGTGTTTCGTCCGGTCTGAGCGTGTTCTCCTCGCAAAGCTCGGCAACCTCGGCGCGTAGCCGTCACAGCGCCATTTCCTCGGGTATCACCGCCTTGCCTGCGCTCGCCACCGGCTTGCCGGCCTTGCTGCGCCCAGTTGCGCACCCTCTGCTCCACCAGGCCCATCTCGCGTGCGCCCCGACTACACCGGCTTGACCACCTGCTCCTTGCACTCCCGCGCGTATCTCCGCTGCGGGATCTTCTGCCGCGTGCTCTCCAAACGGGATGCGAAGGTACGCGACAGATTCAGCATGAAGCCGGCTCATGCCGCTCGATGGGCGCTGTTGTGAGCGTTGTCGCGTCGCTGAACCCTGAGGCTATCGGTTTCAGGATTCGTGCCGTCAAAGAGGCGCCGCTAATTCTTTGTCTCCGTTGGCGCACACGACGCGATTGCGCCCGAGTCGCTTGGCCTGGTAGAGCGCCGCGTCGGCGGTTGAGGTCAATGCGATGCTGGAATAATGGTCGTCAAGCTCGGCGAGTCCGGCACTGAAGGTGCACTGAAAATGGCCGCTTGCGTTGGGCAGACGCAGCAGGGCGAATTGCTCGCGCAGGGCGTTCATGACCTTCTCGGCCGCGGCGATCGTGGTGTCGGGCATCAGCACCGAGAATTCCTCGCCGCCATAGCGGCCGATGACGTCGTGGCGTCGCAGACGTTTGCGCAACATCTGCGCCAGACTTCTGATGACCCGGTCGCCAACGGGATGACCATAGGTGTCGTTGACCTGTTTGAAATGATCGATGTCGAGTATGGCGAGCACAAGTGGAGCGTCGCTTCTGCTCGAGCGGGCGACCTCGGTCTCGAGATGCAGGTCGAAAGCGATGCGGTTCAGCAGTCCCGTCAGACTGTCCTGACGGATGAGCGCGGTGAGCGAGCGGAAGCGTGAGACACGCAGCTCGACCGCCCTCACCAGATCGACGTCCGGGATGGGCTTGGTGAGGAAGTCGTCGGCACCCGTCCCCATCGCGGACAGTTGCTGCTGGCGATCGGATTCGCCGGACAGAAAGACGATGGGGATGCCGGCATGGCGCTCCTCCTGCCGTACGACGCGTGCGGCCTCGATGCCATTGCAGTCGGGCATGTAGAGATCCAGCAGGATCAGCTCGGGCTCGAACGTGGCGATGCTGTCGAGCAATGCGCTCGGCTCGCTGATCGCGTATGCCAGCATGCCCGCGTCTCTGAGCACCGCCACGTAGTAGTCTCCCAGTGGCACCGAGTCGTCGAGGATCAGCACACGGTAGGGGTCGGAGGCGTGCGTGCAGGTCAGCTTGTCGAGCAGGTCGGCCAGACTATGGACGTCGATCGGTTTGGACAGACAGGCATCGGCGCCGCTGCGCACCGCGGCCAGGCGGCTGTCCCAGTTCCAGTGACTGGACACCATGATGAGTGGAGGCTCGGTGCCGGTCCGGTTTGGCGAGGTGCTGGATGGGGTTGCCGATACCCCCCCTTCGGGAAGGGGCGAGCAATCCGAGACGATCGCCCGAATCCGCTGCGTCTCCAACACCGCTCGAGCCCGTGCTAATGACTCGCACCAGATGACATCCCAGCCGTAGTAGCCAAGTTGCTCCACCAGGTCTTCGGCACTCGCCCGATCCTCTTCGATCAGCAGCAGACAGGAGGGGGCCTCCCCCCTGGTCTCCGCCGGGATCGGTTCGAGGCGTGCCGGCTCGACCGCTGCGGCGGTCTCGAGGGCCTCCGGGATCTGCAACGCATACCGTCTCAAGGCCTTGAGGCGGGCACCGATGCGCTCGAGCAGCTCCAACCGGACGGATTCTTCTTCGCTCTGGTCGAGGCGCTCGAGCACGTCCTCGATCTCCCTGGCCTGGTCGCCGAGCCCGGGCTGCCCGAATGTCCCCGCGGTTCCGGCCAGGCTGTGCACCGGCCGGTGAAATGCCTCCAGGGCGGCCGGGCGGCCTGCTGTCTCAAGCACATGCGACCAGCCGCGCTCCAGTTCATCGATTCGTTCCGGAAGCTCCGCGAGGAAGCGCTCCCGCATTCGGCGCAGTCTCTCGCCACGGCTCGTCTGAGATGTCGACATGAGCGCCTCCATGATGGCTAAGAGATGGGGTCAGGCAGCCGAGTGCCCCAGGAGGGCGCGAATCTCATCGCCCAGGCGCATGGGGTCGAAAGGCTTGGAGATCACTCCGAGCGCCCCTGTCGCTGCGAGCTGCTCGCACTCTTTCGGTTGGACCTTGGCGGTCATGAAGATGACCGGGGTTTGGGCCAGATGGGGTAGCTGGCGCAGCCGTTGGAGCGTGGTCGGACCGTCCATGCCCGGCATCATGACGTCGAGCAGGATGAGGTCCGGCGCGAGTTCGGGCGCGCGGCTCAGCGCCTCGTCCCCGGATGCGCACTGGGTCAGCCGAAAATCCTCCTCCAGCGCGAACTCGGCGATCTGCCGGATATCGGACTCGTCCTCGATGTGCAGAATGTGCAGTGTCATGGCGTGCTCCTGGGATTCGGATCGTCCTCGTTTGTCGGTGCGGGGCTATCCGCGCGGTCTTCGCTCCATTCGGGCAGATCGAAGTAGAAGGTCGTGCCCCCGCCTGCCCGAGAGGTATAGCCGATGCATCCATGGTGTCGCTCCAGGATCGCTTTGGTGATCGAGAGCCCCAGGCCGGTTCCGCCCTTTTCGCGGCTATCGGAGCTGTCGGCCTGGGCGAAGCGTTGGAAGATGTGATCCTTGAAGGACTCGGGAATGCCTGGGCCCTGGTCCTCGACCAGGGCGCGGAATCCTTGTGCGTGACGCCGCAGCCCGATCTGGACCTCCCCGCCTTGAGGCGAGTATTTGACCGCATTGGAGATGAGGTTGGCGAAGACCTGCAGCATGCGATTGTCGTCCGCCAGCACCGGGGCGCGCTCGAGCTCCACACGACCCGTGAGCTTCACCTGGAGCTGGCGGGCGTAGCCCTCGTTGGCCTCCAGTGCCTGGCGGGCGAGGGCGGCGAGATCGGTGGGGTGGAGATCGAAGTGCATGCGCCCGGAGGCGATCTTCTCGAGATCGAGGATGTCGTCGATGAGCAGGGTCAGGCGCGCGCTGTTGCGCTCGGCCATCTCGAGCATGGTGCGAACCTTCTCGGGCAGGGTCTCGGCGTAGCGACCGACCACCAGCCCGAGCGCGCCGCGGATGGAGGTGACGGGCGTGCGCAGCTCGTGACTGACGGTCGAGATCAGCTCGCTCTTCATGCGCTCGAGCTGCTTGCGCTCGGTGATGTCGCGGATCATGCCGATGAAGAAGGGCCGGCCGCCGCGCTCGATGCGCGAGACCGCCAGTTCCATGGGGAAGACGGTGCCGTCCTGGCGCCGTCCCTTGAGCTCGCGGGTGACGCCGATGACCCTTTTGTCACCGGTGCGCAGGTGGTGGCTCATGTAGCCGTCGTGGCCGCTGCGATAGGGCTCCGGCATCAGCATGCTGAGGTTGCCGCCCACCACCTCGGCGGCGGTATAGCCGAAGATGCGCTCGGCGGCCGGGTTGAAGGAGATCACCGTGCCGTCGGGACCGGCGGTGACGATGCCGTCGATCACATTGTCGAGGATGGCCTGGGTGTGCTGCGACTGGTCCCTGAGCGCCAACTCCGCCTGCCTGCGCGCGGTGATGTCGGTGAAGACCGCGTAGACCTGGTACACCCCGGCGCCGGAGGCGTCCTGCCTGGGGTAGGCGTCGACCTGGACCCAGCGCCAGGGGGTGGCGCGGGCGTGACGGATCCCCATCACCACGCCGGTGACGGGTGCGCCGAGCCGCAGGGCCTGGATGACCGGGTAATCGATGCTGGAAAAGGCGCCCCCGTCCTCGCGAACGACCTGCCAGAGCGAGTCGATCGAGGTGAGCTCGCGCATCTGCTCCAGGGCGGCGCCGAGGATGCGCTGGGCGGCTGGATTGGCATCCAGGATGCGGCCCTCGGCGTCGTGGATGACCACACCCTGGCCCAGGTGCAGGAAGACCGAGCGGAAGCGCTCCTCGGACTCCTGGCGTCGCGCCGTCATCTCCTCGGCCAGTGCCAGCGCCTGAGCGCGGCGGTCCAGCAGCAGCCGGGTCACGGCGAACAGGGCCAGACTGATGCCGATACCCAGTCCCAGCACCAGCCAGATGGTCGCCAGGTCGGTCTCGGCGGCAAAGCCCGGCCGGCTGTAGAGGTTCAGGGTCCAGGTGCGGCCGTAGGCCTGAATCCGCTGCAGGCCGGTGTGGCTCGGGTTCGGGTTCGGCTCCGGGTCGTGCTGCTCGACGGAGTCGTACATGAGGGCGTCCGGATCGGTGCCCTCGCCATCGTAGATCCTGAAGTCGATCGCCAGGCTGCGCTTGCCGAGGATCCCGGCCATGAGGTCGTCGACCCGATAGGGGCTGTAGACGAAACCCCGCAGCGCCGCCCAGCGCTCCGCCGCCGTGTCGAGGGGCAGACCGGGCCGATAGATGGGGACGTACATGAGGAATCCGGCCTGTTCCCTGCCGTGAGTCTCCTGCACCAGCCGGACCTTGCCCGAGATGGTGGTGGCGTCGGTGTCCACGGCCGCCTGCATGGCCGCGCGGCGGATCTCCTGCGAGAACATGTCGTAGCCGAAGGCCGCCAGGTTGCGCCCGGAGAAGGGCTCCAGATAGACGATGGCGGTATAGAGCGCACGCTCGCCGGGCGGCTTGAGCCGGTAGTCCGGGAAGCCCTCGGCGCGCACGGCGGCGACATGGGCGGCCAGCTGGTCGGGTCGGACGAGCTGGCTGTAGCCGACGCCGAGGATGCCGGGATAGTTCTCCGTCAGGCGCAGGCGCTCCACATAGGTATGCCATTCCTGGCGAGAGACCGTCTCGCTGGCGTCGAAGAGTCCGGCGCCGCCGAGCAGGATCTGCTCGTGGTCGTGCAGACGCTCGTCGATCGCCTCGCGGATCTCTTGGCTAAGCAGATCGAACTGCCGGTCGGCGATCAGCTGGCGCTGCTCGATCAGCCCCTGCCAGGCCAGCAGGACCGGCAGCAGCGCCGCCAGCAGCACGATCCAGGCGAGATAGCGACGGCTGTTCGTGCTGCTGGGCCGCGCGGACCGGGCGAGGCGCTTCGGGGAGGGGTGGGTTCTGTCTCGCATCCTGATGTCCGCACGTTCCGATGATCCGTTCCAGACGAACAGCGCTTTGCTGTCTTCGGGCCAGGACGCCATCCCGTCGGATTGGCTCCCGGGGCCGCGCTCCATCAGCACGAAATGCCGATGGAAGGCGCCGATCGCAAGAGACGGCCGTTACGTCTCGACGATGAAAGATACCTGTCACCGTGGTTGTCGGTGAGGCGATGAAGCTCTGCTCTGCAAGGTGATGTCTATCCCGGCGCTATGTCTCCCCGCCCCGAACAGCGGGGGATTTTGTGCGCCATTGCTCGCATGCCTGGCGCAGCAGCTGGAAGCTTGTCTCGGCGACGTTCGGCAGCTCGAGCAGGCTGGATGCGAGCGCCTCGCGATCCTTCTCCTTGGCGGCCCTTTCGATTTCCTGCGCCAGTCGTTGGCCGCAGTGCGCCAAAGCTTCCTGCGCCGGCGAGAGCGTCGTGGAGAGTCGGTGCGGGCGGTGCGAGGCGTCCTCGACGTCACTTGTGCACCGTCAGGGGCGAGAGGTTGTAGCGCTCAGCCAAGACCATGGTCGGCAACGTCGAGGTCTGCAGCTCACGACGAATCGCCGGGGTGGTGCAGGCGGATGTCCCTCGACGATCAGGCTCCCGGGCTGTGGACTGTTGCGCGAGCGGTGGCTGCTTCGTGAAGCAGAAGCTCAAGCACCTCGCGGGCTCGGAACAATGGATAGCTTCGACGGGGAATATGATCACACGGGACGTAACAGCTAAAAAAACACCACACCCTCGCGGAGTGATCCTGGAGTGCGACGAGCTGTGGTCCCTTGTCGGAAAACGTCTGAACAAACAGTGGATCTGGCTCGCCATGGATCGCCCGACTCGGCGTATCGTCGGGGTCCATGTTGGCGATCGTACAGAGCGCTCCGCACAGGCTCTGTGGGATTCCATCCCGACGCAATATCAGACTTCCGCTCCCGTCTACCCCGATTTCTGGGACACCTATGCGCGGATCATCCCTGCACGCCGGCATTGTCCCAGTGCGAAGTCCCAAGGGGAGGCCGGACAAGCGCCGCGCTGGAACACCCCGCCTGTCACACGGGGCCCGTTCCAACAGGAAGCGGGAGAGGCGGCCCGGTCGCCCAGGTCGGGCCGAGCGCCCGATGCGCCTGCCCCGCGGCAATCGCGCCAATCCCGGCGCATGTCACAGCTCCCTGCGCATGTCACAGCCGCTCCCGGCTCAGCCGCAGCGCGTTGGTGATCACCGACACCGAGCTGAAGCTCATGGCGGCCGCGGCGATCATCGGCGAGAGCAGCAGCCCGAAGAACGGATAGAGCGCGCCGGCGGCGATCGGCACGCCGAGGCCGTTGTAGCCGAAGGCGAACATCAGGTTCTGGCGGATGTTGCGCAGGGTGGCGTGCGAGAGTTGGCGGGCGCGGGCGATGCCGCGCAGATCGCCCTTGACCAGGGTGATGCCGGCGCTCTCCATGGCGACGTCGGTGCCGGTGCCCATGGCGAGGCCGACCTGGGCCTGGGCCAGCGCCGGGGCGTCGTTGATGCCGTCCCCGGCCATGGCCACGATCCGCCCCTCGGCCTGTAGCTCCTTGACGATCGCGCCCTTGCGTTCGGGCCGCACACCGGCCTCGAAGCGTGCGATGCCGAGCTGCTCGGCGACCGCTGTGGCGGTGGCCCGGTGGTCGCCGGTGAGCATGATCACCTCGACGCCCTCGGCGGCCAGTACCGCGAGCGCCTCGGGGGTGGTCGACTTGATCGGGTCGGCCACGCCGAGCAGACCGACCGCGCGGCCGTCGAGCGCCACCAGCATCACCGTCTGCCCCTGTCCGCGCCGCGTCTCGGCCGCCTCCCGGAGCGGACGTCCGTCGATGCCCAGCCCCTCGAGCAGTGCCGCGGTGCCCACCGCCACCATGCGTCCCGCGACCCGGCCGGTGACGCCCTGGCCGGTGTGGGAGGCGAAGTCCTCCGGCGGTTCGAGCGTGAGTTCGCGCGTCTGGGCGCCGCGCACGATGGCGGCGGCCAGCGGATGTTCGCTCGCCTGCTCCAGACTGGCGGCCAGGCGCAGCAGCTCCGCCTCATCGAATCCGTCCGTGGCCTCGATCGAGACCAGACTCGGGCGCCCCTCGGTGAGGGTGCCGGTCTTGTCGATCACCAGGGTGTCGACCTTGCTCATCAGTTCGAGCGCCTCGGCGTTCTTGACCAGGATGCCGAGCCCCGCGCCGCGTCCGGTGGCGACCATGATGGAGATGGGCGTGGCCAGTCCCAGGGCGCAGGGGCAGGCGATGATGAGCACCGCCACCGCGTTGACCACGGCATGGGCCAGACGCGGCTCCGGTCCCCACAGCGACCAGACGCCGAAGGTGATCAGCGCGACCAGTACCACCGCCGGCACGAACCCGCTCGCGACCCGGTCGGCCAGTCCCTGGATGGGCGCGCGCGAGCGTTGCGCCTCGCTGACCAGCGCGACGATCCGCGCCAGCAGGGTGTCGCCGCCAACCTGCTCGGCGCGCATCACCAGGGCGCCGGTCTCGTTGAGCGTGGCGCCGATCAGCCGGTCGCCGGCCTGCTTGGGCACGGGGACGGGCTCGCCGGAGATCATCGACTCGTCGACCCGGCTGCTGCCCTCCAGCACCACCCCATCGACCGGGATCTTCTCGCCTGGGCGCACCCGCAGCCGGTCGTCTCGGGCGATCCGATCCAGGGGGACGTCCTCCTCGGTCCCGTCCGGGCGAATCAGGCGGGCGGTCTTGGGCGCCAGACCGAGCAGGAGTTTGATGGCGTCGTTGGTGCGTGAGCGCGCGCGCAGCTCCAGCACCTGTCCCAGCAGTACCAGGGTGGTGATGACCGCGGCGGCCTCGAAATAGACCGCGACCGTGCCGTCGGCGCGGCGCATGAGCGCGGGAAAGAGCTCGGGCAGCAGCAGTGCGATCAGGCTGTAGGACCAGGCGACGCTGACGCCGAGCCCGATCAGGGTGAACATGTTGAGATTCCAGGTCACGAGCGAGCGCCAGCCCCGCGCCAGCAGCGGCCAGCCGCCCCAGAGCACCACGGGCGTGGCGAGGAACAGCTCGATCCACTGCACCTGGCGCATGGTGACGCCGGCGGGGAGCCACTGCGGCGCCAGGTCGGCGAGCATGGCCAGCACGAAGAGCGGCAGGGCGAGGGCCGTGCTCACCCAGAACCGCCGGGTCATGTCGGTGAGCTCGGGGTTGGCCGTCTCCCCGGGCGCGGCGGTGCTCGGCTCCAGCGCCATGCCGCACTTGGGACAGTCCCCGGGGTGGTCCTGGACCACCTCGGGGTGCATCGGGCAGACGTATCGGGTGTGGGCGGGCGGCGCCCCGACGGACTCCAGCGCCATGCCGCACTTGGGGCAGTCTCCGGGGTGGTCCTGGACCACCTCGGGGTGCATCGGGCAGGTGAAGGTCTGGCTCATTCGATTCCCCCGTGTCGAGTTCAGTGATCCGCGCCGGTCATGCGCGTGTCCCGAGTCAGCTGCTTGCGCTTGCGCCCGTATTCCTCGGCATCGATCTCGCCGCGGGCGAAACGCGCGTCGAGGATCTCGCGGGCGCTGCGCTCACCGCGGTTCGTGGCCGGTCCCCGTCCCGAGAGGCCCCGCACCAGCCAGACGATCCCCAGGATCAGCAAGCCCCAGAACAGGACCATGCCCAGCCCGTGAATCCCGACGCCCGCGCCAAATCCGCTGCCTATCATGGTGATCTCCTCCGTTTCGAGTGGTGTCGCGGAGCGACGACCGGACGATGGCCGCCCGCTCCAGTCGGTGTGTGACGGCGCGCCGCCACCGGCCTTCGCCTGATTCGCCCATCGCCCCGGGCGCGCTGCGCCGGGGTGAGCATAGCCCGAAGGGTGGCGGTCGCAGGGGCCGCGGGCACGGCGCGGGGGCAGGGAGCCGCACGCCTCGACGGCCAGCCAACCTCAGGGCGCGATGTCGGGGCTGGAGAGGCCCTGATAGGCGTCGAACGATGCCCTTTCGGCCCGCGCCGAGGCATCTGCCCGCTGCGGCACTGGGGAGATGTCCGGGCTGGACATTCCCTGGTGGAAGTCGAAGGGCGCCTGGTCCGATCCGGCCCGGGCGGTCTGGACCACCGGCTGGGGATGTCCGACCTCGAGGTCCGGGTTGCCGGTGCCGAAGGCGCCATAGCTGTGCCCGGCGGATGCCTGGCCGGCGAGGAGCGCGAGCGTGAGTGCGGTCAGTTGAGTCTTCATCGGGTTTAGCCCCTTGCGATTGCAGACGAGATGAACAGGTGTCCCGGATGTCCCGTGATGGCCGATGGCCCAGGGTCAACGTCCTGTCGTTGGGGAACAGTCTGCCGCTCGGTCGCAAACGCGCGGATGACGCGAGCATGACAAGGTTGTCATCGAGCCGCCGCGGGGCGGGGCGCGAGGATCGCTGCGGGAAACCGGCGGCGCGCCGGTTGCGCCTGCGCGCGGGTGCCTGTCGCGCGGGCGGGGCCCGTCATCGGTGTGGGGCCGGGGCGGGTGTGCGGTCGACTGGTGGGGAAGGGGCGTGTTGCTCGGGGCCGGGGCGTCAGGATGAGCCGTGCCCGCCGGGCACGGCGTGGTCACGCGGACATCGTTCCGCCCGAGCCCGACCCCGTGCGTCGGGCCGGGCGCGAGCGCCGGGTCGCTCGGCGCGACTCAGTGCCACCGGGCGACTGGACGCGGTATCGCCTCCGCCCGCGCGGCGATCACTCGGAGGCGCCCGCTCCCGCGTGGTCGTGAGGTCCCCGTCCGGCGCCGGATGGTCCCATGCCGCCCGACATGCCGCCCGACATCATGTCCATGTGGCCGCGCTTCTGCACCATGTTGCATCCGCTCATGGCGGTCGACATCTGGTCCATGTTGGCCTGCATGTCGTGCATCTGTTGCTGCATCAGCGCCATCCGCTTGCCGGGGTCCTGGGTGGCGCGGATCGTCTGCATCCGTTCCTGCATCGCCGTCATTCGTTGCATCATGGCGGGCATCTGCGCGGCGGGCGCGGCGCTCGCCGCCGGCGCGCTCGCCTCGGCCGCGGCAAGTCCGGGCAGCATCAGGACGGTGGTCAGCGCGAGGCCAGTGGGGGTGATACATCGGAATGCGTTCATCGGTCTCTCCCGAGGTCTCATAGGATGGAAGCCGAGCGGTGCGCGGTCTGTCGTCCGGGCCGCGGCGCCGTCTCGTCGTGCGGGGCTCGCCCCGGACATGACCGGCGTCCCTGATCGAGCGGCCGGTCATCGTCGTCTCAGAGTCTTGGACGCGACCCCGCACAACGCCATGACAGGAGGATGACAAGGCTGTCATCGAGCCTTGGACGCATCCGGACGGACCCCGCCGCGTGCCCGCAACGGCCCGCGGCGCCGCGTCACAGATCGGAGAGACGATGAAGATTTTGATTGTCGAGGACGAGCCGAAGACCGGGAGCTACTTGCGTCAGGGCCTCGGAGAGGCCGGCTACGTGGTGGATCTGGTCGACAACGGCTTCGATGGGCTCCACCAGGCCGAGAGCGGCGAGTACGATCTCGTCGTGCTGGACGTGATGCTGCCCGGTCTCGATGGCTGGCAGGTGCTCCAGGGGCTGCGTCGCGGCCATCCGCATCTCGCCGTGCTCTTCCTGACCGCGCGCGATCAGGTCGAGGATCGCGTCAAGGGGCTCGAGCTGGGCGCCGACGACTATCTGGTCAAGCCCTTCGCCTTCGCCGAGCTGCTCGCCCGCGTGCGCACCCTGCTGCGCCGCGGCCGCGCGCCGAGCGAGCCGTCCGTGCTGCGGGCCGCCGATCTGGAGGTCGATCTGCTGCGTCGCCGGGTGACGCGCGCGGGGCAGCGCATCGAGCTCACGGCCAAGGAGTATGCCCTGCTCGAGCTCTTCCTGCGCCGCCGAGGCGAGGTGCTGCCGCGCTCGCTGATCGCCTCGTCGGTGTGGGACATGAACTTCGACAGCGACACCAACGTCGTCGACGTGGCGGTGCGCCGACTGCGCCTGAAGATCGACAACGACTTCGAGCCGCGTCTCATCCAGACCGTCCGCGGCATGGGCTACGTCCTGGACGTGCCGGCGTGAGGACCCCGTCGCTGACCGTCCGGCTGAGCCTGCTGTTCGCGCTCTCGACCACGGCGCTGCTGGTCGGGCTCGGGTGGACGCTGGAGCGGGCGGTCGCGGCGCACTTCCGCGCCCTCGATCGCGAGGATCTCTCGGGCAAGCTCGCGCTGGTGCAGCGTCTGCTGGGCACCACGGAGACGAGGTCCGCCCTGAAGAAACGGCTCGAGGACATCGTCATCGGCCACCCCGACATGGTGTTGTGGGTGCGCACGGCAGAGGGTGAGCTGATCTTCGAGCGCCGCGCCGGCCTGTTGCCGAGCAACACCTTCGAGCCGGGCGAGGCCGCGCCGCCGTCGCGCGCGGCGGGCGACCCGCCGCGCTGGCTCCAGTGGCGGCGCGGTCCGTACGGCTTTCGCGGGGTGCTCGTCGAGCTGCCGCTGGGGCCGCGGGGAGGCGAGTCGGCATGGGTGGCCATGGGCATCGATATCGGCCATCACCAGCGTTTCATGGCGAGTCTGCGCCATGTCCTGGGACTCTCCGTCGCGCTCACCGCCGTCGCCGCCGCCGGGCTCGGCTGGGGAGCGGTGCGCATGGGTCTGCGTCCGCTGCGGCGCGTGACCTCGCACGTCGCCACGCTCGACGCGAGCCGTCTCGACGCGCGTCTGCCCGAGGCCGGCGTGCCGGTCGAGATCAAGGTCCTGGTGGATGACTTCAATAACATGCTGGCGCGTCTCGAAGAGAGCTTCCGGCGCCTGTCGGACTTTTCCGCGGACGTCGCCCACGAGCTGCGCACGCCCCTCTCCAACCTGACGCTGCAGACCCAGGTGGCGCTCGGCGCCGTGCGCGAGCCCGAGCAGTATCGCGAGATCCTCTATTCGAGCCTGGAGGAATACGAGCGGCTCGCGCGCATGATCAACGACATGCTGTTCCTCGCCCAGGCCGACCACGGGCTGCTGCGGCCGGGGACGACGGTCGTCGATCTGGCCGATGAGGCGCGCGCGCTGTTCGAGTACTTCGAGGCCTGGGCGGAGGAGCGCGGGGTCGGTCTGGAGCTGGCCGGCGAGGCGCAGACGTGCGGCGACCCCTCGATGTTGCGCCGCGCGCTCAGCAATCTGCTGACCAATGCCATTCGCCATACCGAGGCGGGCCGGTCGGTGCGGATCGAGCTGGGGCACGAGCGCGACGCGGTCTGTGTCAGGGTGGAGAATCCCGGTCCGGACATCCCCCCGGAGCAGCTCTCGCGCCTGTTCGACCGCTTCTATCGCGCCGATCCGGCGCGCACCCGCCACAGCGAGGGCGGCGGCCTGGGGCTGGCCATCGTCAGGTCCATCGCGCAGGCGCACGGCGGCACCGCGCGCGCATCCTCACAGGGCGGGCTGACCCGCTTCGAGTTGCGCCTCGGGCGTGCCGATCGTGAGACGTCCGCGGGCACCTGAGCCGCCGCGCCCTGGACGCGGGCGTGCCCACCCGCTGCGGACGCCGCCGGATCGTGGCCCCCATCTTTGATCGTCAGGCCGCGTCGATCGCTCGGGCGACATGCGCGGCCTCACGACCGAGGGCACGCGCAATGCGCACGCCCCGCATCCGCCTCGATCAACTCGTCCGCAAGGGTTGGATCCAAACGGCGCACCGTCGTGGCATCGACCTCGGCTGCGAGCGCGCGAATCGAGCAATCGAGCGCCGGATGGCACAGGTCGTCGACCAGATCGAGCAGCGGGATCAGCACAAAGGCGCGACCGCGGATGCGCGGATGGGGCACCTTGAGCGCGGGCTCGTCGAGGACGAGATCGTCGTAGAAGAGCAGGTCGATGTCGATCAACCGCGGTCCCCACGGGGTGCCCTCGACCCGGCCGAGCCTGCGTTCCAGGGCCTTGAGCCGGACCAGCAGCGTTGGCGCGTCGAGTCTGGTTTCGCCGCGCACGCAGAGGTTGTAGAAATCGCGCTGATCGGTCAGCCCCCAGGGGGCGGTTTCATAGACCGGCGAGAGGACCCGCGTATCCAGCACCTCGGCGAGGTGCGCGACCGCACGCTCGAGGTTGCCGAGTCGGTCGCCCAGATTGGTGCCGAGACTCAGATAGACGGTTGCCATGATGAACAGCCTTGGAGGTGGGGCGGGGACGGTCGGTCCAGTGGATCGTCAAGCGCATCGAGGCGGGTTCGAGGCCGGCGGACACTCAGTCTCCGCCGGCTCGATGGGTCGCTAGCGATAGACCGGGAACCGCTCGGTCAGTCCCGACACCCGCTCGCGTACCTGGGCGATGACCGCGGCGTCCTGCGGCGCATCGAGCACGTCGGCGATCAGGTTGCCGACGAGCCTGGCCTCTTCCGCGCCGAATCCGCGCGTGGTCATGGCCGGGGTGCCGATGCGGATGCCCGAGGTGACGAAGGGCTTCTCGGGATCGTTGGGGATGGCGTTCTTGTTGACCGTGATGTGCGCCTCGCCGAGCAGCCGCTCGGCCTCCTTGCCGGTGAGGCCCTTGGCGCGCAGGTCGACGAGCATCAGATGGCTCTCGGTGCGCCCGGAGACGATGCGCAGACCGCGCGCGATCAGGGTCTCGGCGAGTACGGCGGCGTTGGTCACGACCTGCTGCTGATAGGTCTTGAACTCGGGCGTCATCGCCTCCTTGAAGGCGACCGCCTTGCCGGCGATGACGTGCATCAGCGGGCCGCCCTGGATGCCGGGGAAGATGGCCGAGTTGATGGCCTTGGCGTGCGCCTCGCGCATCAGTATGACGCCGCCGCGCGGGCCGCGCAGGCTCTTGTGCGTGGTGGTGGTGACGAAGTCGGCGTGCGGCACCGGGTTCGGATAGACGCCGGCGGCGATCAGCCCCGCGTAGTGGGCCATGTCGACCATGAAATAGGCGCCGATCTCGCGGGCCACGCGGGCGATGCGCGCGAAGTCGATGCGCAGGGCGAAGGCCGAGGCGCCGGCGATGATGAGCTTGGGTGTGTGCTCGCGCGCCTGGCGCTCAAGCGCCTCGTAGTCGATGTCCTCCTCGGCGTTGAGACCGTAGCTCACCACCCGGAACCACTTGCCGCTCATGTTGAGCGCCATGCCGTGGGTCAGGTGCCCGCCTTCGGCCAGGCTCATGCCCATGATGGTGTCGCCGGGCTTGAGCACCGCGAAGAACACGCCCTGGTTGGCCTGGGAGCCGGAGTTGGGCTGCACGTTGGCCGCCTCGGCGCCGAACAGGGTCTTGACCCGATCGATCGCGAGCTGCTCGACGACGTCGACATGCTCGCAGCCGCCGTAATAGCGCTTGCCCGGATAGCCCTCGGCGTACTTGTTGGTGAGCTGCGAACCCTGAGCGGCCATCACCGCCGGAGAGGTGTAGTTCTCCGAGGCGATCAGCTCGATGTGATCCTCCTGGCGCCGGTTCTCCTGCTCGATGACGGCGGAGACCTCCGGGTCGATGCGGTCGAGTCGGTATTGGGTGCGATCAAACATGTTCGTTCTCGGGGAGGGTTGGAACCGCAAAGGGGCAAAGAGCGCAAAGGGATTGGATGAGTCGCGTCGATGGGCGCCGTCACCCGAGCGGAAGACTCGAACCGGACGACATGCGCCTTCAAACCCTTCCTCATTCTTTGCGTCCTTCGCGCCTTTGCGGTTCGAAGAAAAGAGTTGGAACCGCAAAGGGGCAAAGAGCGCAAAGGGATTGGATGAGTCGCGTCGATGGGCGCCGTCACCCGAGCTGAAGACCCGAACCGGGCGACATGCTCCTTCAAATCCTTACCAATTCTTTGCGTCCTTCGCGCCTTTGCGGTTCAAAAAGACGATCAGCCCAAGCTCGCCCGCAGGGTCTTGGCCGCCGAGACCATGTTGGTCAGGGCCGGGATGACCTCGTTCCACTGGCGGGTCTTGAGACCGCAGTCGGGGTTCACCCAGAGACGCTCGGCCGGGATGCGCTCGGCGGCCTTGCGCATCAGCTCGACCATCTGTTCCTCGGCCGGGATGTTGGGCGAGTGGATGTCGTAGACGCCGGGACCGATCTCGTTCGGGTACTTGAAGTCGTCGAAGACGTCGAGCAGCTCCATGTCCGAGCGCGAGGTCTCGATGGTGATGGCGTCGGCGTCCATGTCGGCGATCGCGGCGATGATGTCGTTGAACTCCGAGTAGCACATGTGGGTGTGGATCTGGGTCTCGTCCGCGACGCCGTTGGCGGTGATGCGGAAGGACTCGATCGCCCAGCCGAGATAGTCATCCCATTGCGACTTGCGCAGCGGCAGGCCCTCGCGCAGCGCCGCCTCGTCGATCTGGATCACGCGCACCCCGGCCCGCTCCAGGTCCAGCACCTCCTCGCGGATGGCCAGGGCCAGCTGGCGGCAGGTGACCGAGCGCGGCTGGTCGTCGCGCACGAAGGACCAGTTGAGGATGGTCACCGGACCGGTGAGCATGCCCTTCATCGGCTTGTCGGTCAGCGACTGGGCGTAGGTGATCCAGTCGACCGTCATCGCCTTGGGACGGCTGATGTCGCCGAAGAGGATCGGCGGCTTGACGCAGCGCGAGCCGTAGGACTGCACCCAGCCGAACTGGCTGAAGGCGTAGCCGTCGAGCTGCTCGCCGAAGTACTCGACCATGTCGTTGCGCTCGGGCTCGCCGTGGACGAAGACATCCAGCCCCAGTGCTTCCTGCTCGCGCACGCAGCGGGCGATCTCGCCGCGCATCGCCTCGACGTAGGCCGCCTCCTCGATGTCACCGGCCTTGAACTGGCGGCGGGTCTGACGGATCTCGGCGGTCTGCGGGAAGGAGCCGATGGTGGTGGTGGGGAACTTGGGGAGCTGGAGCCGCTCGGCCTGCTTGGCGGCGCGCTCGGCATAGGGGCTGTTGCGCTCTCCGAGCCGGGCGTCGATCTTGGCGAGCGCGGCCTTGACCGCGGGGTTGTTGACGCGCGGCGAGCTGCGACGCGCCGCGATGGCGGCGCGGTTGGCGGCCAGCTCGCCCTGGACCGTATGACGCCCCTGGTTCAGCGCGCCGGCCAGGATGCGCAGCTCGTCGAGCTTTTGCTTGGCGAAGGCGAGCCAGGACTTGATCTCGGGATCGAGCCTCTGCTCGCTGTCGAGGTCCACCGGCACGTGCAGCAGCGAGCAGGAGGGCGCGATCCACAGACGCTCGCCGAGCTGCGCCTGGATCGGCTCCAGCCACTCGAGCACCGCGTTCAGATCGGTCTTCCAGATGTTGCGTCCGTCGATCACCCCGAGCGACAGGATCTTGCTGGACGGCAGCAGGTTCAGCAGCGGCACCAGGTCCTCGCGTCCGCGCACGACATCGATGTGCAGGCCCGCCACCGGCAGGTTGGCGGCCAGATAGCGCTGTTCCTGGAGTTCGCCGAAATAGGTCGCCAGCAACAGCTTGACCGGCGCGCTCTTGAGTTCGTGATAGGCGATCTCGAAGGCATGACGCCAGGGCTCGTCGAGTTCGGTGACCAGGATGGGCTCATCGATCTGCACCCAGTCGGCGCCGTGCTCGGCCAGCGTGTTCAGCAGCTCGGCGTAGACCGGCAGCAGGCGCTCGAGCAGCGCCAGCGGATCCGAGCCGTCCTTGGTCTTGCCGAGTGCGAGATAGGTCACCGGGCCGATCACCACCGGCTTGGCCCGCACGCCCTGCGCCTTGGCCTCGGCCAACTGCTCGAGCAGACGCGAGGCGTCGAGCTCGAACCGGGTGTCGGCGGTCAGCTCGGGGACGATGTAGTGATAGTTGGTGTCGAACCACTTGGTCATCTCACCGGCGGCGACGCCGCAGGTGCAGCCGGCCTGCTCCTCGACCGCCGGGGCCGAGCGGCCGCGCGCCACGCGGAAATAGGTGTCGAGTGCATCGCCGGCGAGACCGCGCACGCGCTCGGGCAGATTGCCCAGCGTGAAGCTCATGTCGAGCATCTGGTCGTAGAAGGCGAAATCGCCGACCGGCACCAGGTCCAGTCCGGTCTGCTCCTCCCAGTGCTGCGCGCGGAGCTGGCTGCCGACGGCCTTGAGGTCCTCGATCGAGGACTGGCCCTTCCAATAGGACTCGAGCGCGAACTTCAACTGACGCTTGGCGCCGATGCGGGGAAAACCGAGATTGTGAGTGATGGCCATGTCGAATGTCCTGGTCGATGGAGAAGGGATGTGGCCATTCTCACCAGCATGAAACATGAAATAAAATGGTATTTTCTCATCTAAGCATGCATATCACTCATGGATTGCCCCGATGACACAACTCGAGCGCTCCCATCTGGCCATCGTTCGCGCCGTCGATCAGCAGGGCTCGCTGACCGCCGCCGCCGAGCAGCTCAACCTGACCCAGTCGGCCCTGAGCCATGCGGTGCGCAAGCTGGAGAACCAGCTCGGCGTGGCGCTCTGGACCCGGGAGGGGCGCCGCTTGCGTCCGACGCAGGCCGGGGAGTATCTGCTCTCGGTGGCCGATCGTCTGCTGCCGCAGCTCACCCATGCGGAGGCACGCCTGCGTCAGTTCGCCCTGGGCGAGCGCGGGACGCTTCGCATCGGCATCGAGTGCCACCCCTGCTACCAGTGGCTGCTCAAGGTGGTCTCGCCCTACCTGGCCGCCTGGCCGGACGTGGACGTGGACGTCAAGCAGGAATTCCAGTTCGGCGGCATCGGCGCGCTCTTCGCGCATGAGATCGATCTGCTGGTGACGCCCGATCCGCTCTACGAGACGGGATTGCACTTCGAGCCGGTCCTCGACTACGAGCAGGTGCTGGTGGTGGGGCCGCAGCACGCCCTGCGCACGGCCCCCTTCGTGCAGCCCGCGCAGCTCGCCCGCGAGACCCTGATCACCTATCCCATCGCCATCGACCGGCTCGACATCTACACCCGGTTCCTGCTGCCGGCCGGCATCCGGCCCAAGCGCCAAAAGCCGATCGAGACCACCGACATCATGCTGCAGATGGTCGCCAGTGGACGTGGTGTCGCGGCCCTGCCGCGCTGGCTGGTGGATGAGTACGCGCCCAAGCTCGAGCTGACCGCGGTACGGCTCGGCATGGAGGGGATCGCCAAGCAGATCTTTCTCGGTATTCGCGCGGCCGATGCCGACACCCGCTACCTGAGCGCATTCGTCGAGCTTGCGCGCAAACATCGCGACCAAGGGGGGCGACGCTGAGGCCCCGCCCGGCTTTCGTCCCAAGGATCGACGCCGCCGCCGACCGAGCCTTGGCGAGCACGCTGCGTGGGCCGATGCGCCTGCCGTCGACCGCCGCGGTGATTCAGCCGGACCTGCAAGGCGTCACCTTCCTGATCAAGAGCGCGGTCATTCCCGCGTTCCATCACAAGACGCGGCTGCGTCCGATCCAGGAGGGGCGAACCGGGGATGGGCTCGGCGATCTGGAGTCGATCGGCGGCGGATTCCTTGGCTGGTCCTGCTCGATCCGCCACGTTGTTCCGCGCGCACCTTGGGTCGGCCAGGATCGGCCCGCTCCTTGCAGAAAAAATCCAGAAGACCTTGTATGAGCCAAGTGGCCGGAGCCCGTCGAGCACCGCGCGGGCAGGGCGCCGTGCGGCGCCCCGATCCGGCCCGACCACCGTGATGCGCCACCAATGCCGATGATCGTTATGTCATCAACACAGACCAACACCCCCGCGGGGGCCTCGCTCGAGTCCGAGCGTGAGCGTCTCGCCGATCTGGAACGCCGTTCCCTGCTCGCCGAGCAGGCGCGACAACAGGCCCACAAGATGCGCACCCCCTTGAGCGTGATCAAGCTGGTCGCCGAGACCCTGCAACTCGAACTCGTCGAGGATCGGGCGCACCGCGAGCGCCTCCAGCGCCTGCTCGGCGCCGCCGCGACGCTCTCCGACGGACTCAGCGACTCGGTGCGCTCGACGCGCTTCGGCGACGGCCCGCCGCAGCGGCTCGATGCCGCGGCCCTGGGCGCCGGGGTGATACGGGTCCATGGTGGACGGGTCGTTCCGCTCGCCGAGGACGTCGGCGTGGTGGTGGAGGTCGAGCGCGACAGCCTCGAGGCGGCGCTGGTCCACTGTCTGCGGCTCATCGGTATCGGCACCGATTGCATTGGTGCCCGCGACCACCGGCCGCTCCTCGAGTGTCGGGTGGTGGCCGGGCGGCTCGTGCTGCGGCTGCGCGCCGAGGGTGGGCGGGCGGCGGAACTCCCCGTCGAGCGCGCCGATCTGCGCTTGATGGCGCAGGCGGCCGAGCGTGCCGCGCGCGACAGCGGCGGCACCCTCCACCTGGCCGAGGACACGGCGACCCTGGAGCTGCCGCTGGCGCCGTCGCCGGCGTAGTCGGTCGCGCCGACCGGTTCAGTCGTCCAGCGAGGCGACCGCGCGCAGCGCCTGTGCCTTGAGCGCCAGATGCAACACCCCGTTGTCGCGCTCGACCCCGTCGATCGTGCGCCGCATCATCCGCGCGGCGACTCCTGCGAAGCAGGCGTCGCGCCATCGCCTCGTGCGCCCATGTCGCCGTGCCGGGCGGTGACGGGCGCCGCGCGGGTGTCGCCCGACAGCGCCGTGCGGTGCAATTCAACCCGGGGCGGTTGTAATGCCCCGCTCGGGGTCGCCGTGATCGGGCCGCGCGCTCGCCGTCTCGCCCGTCGCCGCGCGCGGTCGTCGCCGTGGTGCGGTCTGGCATCGGCAGTGCTTGCGTGTGGAGGACGCGGGGGGCCGCCCGCTTGGATGCGCCGGGACCGCTGGCCCGGATCACGGCGCACGATGCCGAAGGAGACATGCCGATGACGGATTCACTGAGCCCGGAGGAGCGAGCGTCGAGATGAGTCGGAAAAACCTGTTCGAGAGACTGCGCAACTGGTTCCTGCAGGGGGTGGCGTTGCTCGCGCCCCTGGTCATCACCATCGCCTTCCTGGTCTGGCTCGGGCGCTCGGTGGAGCTGTTCATGGGGGATCTGGTGCGTGTGCTGATGCCCGCTGGCTGGTATCTGCCCGGCATGGGGCTGGTCGCCGGCGTGGCGTTGACGGTCGTCGCCGGGTTGATCGCCAACCTCTTCCTGGTGCGCTGGCTGCTCAGGTTGGCCGAGCGCGTGCTCGATCGCATCCCGCTGGTGAAGAGCCTCTTCCAGGGCATCAAGGACGTGTCGCGATTCTTTGCCAAGGATGGCGACGAGGGGTTGGGTCGGCCCGTGGCGGTCGATATCCAGGGGATGCTGCTGGTCGGTTTCGTGATGCAGGAGCGCGTCGTCCTGCCCGGCGCCGATGACGGTGACGACCGGGTGGCCGTGTTCCTGCCGATGAGCTATCAGTTGGGCGGTTTCACCGTCTATCTGGAGCGCGACCGGATCGGCCAGCTCGATGTCGGCGCCGATCGCGCCATGCGCGCGGTGCTCACGGGTGGTTCACTGGGCGGTGATGCCGGTCTGGGGAGATGATGCGTCTGGCCAGCTTGCCGCGACGGCGTGCCGCTGAGCGTCTGGTCGGCCGCTGGGCCGTTACTGCGGCTGGGCTCAGGCGCGCCGAGCCCTCCTCAGGCCTCCCGCCTCTGTCTTAATCAACCGGATTGTATTGCGCGGGCGATCGGTGTTCCGAATGAGCCCGGCACGCCGCTCGGGGTTATCCTGAACGCATAGGAGGAGGCCGGGCTCGGCGTGGCGCCATGTTGTACGCAGCAACCCGGGCAGAGATGGTGCCTCCACTGCAGACCTCTGGGTCTCCAACGAGGGGGCGACGTCGATGACCAGGGAGCGGTGCTCCACCGATGATGAACTGAAGACCGCCGGGGCAGGGCGACAGGTGCTCAACGATGAGTTGACCTGGCTCATGGACCGGGTGCGCGAGCTGGAGACGGCCAACGAGGTGCTCGACGCCCTCCTGGTCGGCACCGAGATGCCGGTGCTCTTTGTCGATCCGCGGTTGCGCGTGCGCCGCTGGACCCCGGCGACGGAGACGCTGCTGCGACCCGGCGGGGTCGAGCCCGGTTGCCCGCTGGCGGACCTCGGCTGGCGCCTGGAGGATGCCGGGCTGGTCGACGAGGCCGCGTTGGTGCTGGCGGGCACGCCGGTGGTGCCGCGCGAGGTCCCGGGCGACGGCGGGCACTGGTCTCTGCGCCGGATACGGCCCTATCGTTCGAGCGCGGGCCAGATCGACGGGGCCATCATCACCTGGACCGACATCACCGCGCGCAAGTGCGCCGAGGCGGCGCCGGCCGATCGCGACCATACCCTGTGCCGTCTCGCCGATGCGCTGCCGGTGTTGATCTCGCGGGTCGACGCGTCGCTGTGCTATCGCTTCAACAATGCCGCCTATGCCCGCTGGTTCGGGCTCGATCCGGCAGAGATCCGCGGCAGACCGGTGGTCGATGTCCTTGGCGAGGAGGCCTTCGCGCTGGTCCGTCCCCACATGGAGCAGGCGCTGGCGGGCTCGGTCTGTCGCTTCGACGCCTGGCTGCCCTATCAGGGCGCGGGCACCCGTTGCTGCCAGATCGAGTACATCCCGGACCGACGCGACAACGGCACCGTCGACGGCTTCTTCGTGCTGGTCATCGACATCACCGAGCGGCGTCGCAACGCCGAGGAGATCGCCCGACTCAATGCCGAGAACCGGGCGCGCGCCGGCGAGCTGCGCGCGGTCTTCGAGGCCGCCCCGGTGGGGATCTATATCGGTCGCGATCTCGAGTGCCGCAACATGGACATGAACCGCGCCGGCGCCGAGATCCTGCGCCTGCCCGTGCACAGCAACCCCTCGCTGTCCGGGCCCGATGCCACCGCGCTGCCGTTTCGCGTCTTCCACGCCGGGCGCGAGCTGACCACCGCCGAGCTGCCGATGCAGGTCGCGGCGCGTGAGGGCGAGCCGGTGCACGACTTCCACGAGGAGATCCACTTCGCCGACGGTGAGGTCAGGCATCTCATCGCCTCGGCCGCGCCCCTGCGCGACGAGACCGGCGAGGTCGGGGGCTGTGTCGGCATCCTCGCCGACGTCACCCGCGCCACGCGGGCCGAGCGGCGTTACCGCGAGACCCTGGAGCGGCTCAAGCTGCATGTCGACAAGTCCCCGGTCGCCTCGCTGGAGTGGGCGGCCGATACCACCCTGCTGCGCTGGTCGACGGCGGCGGAACGGGTGTTCGGCTGGAGCGAGGCCGAGGCGCTGCGCGGGTCGCTGCGTGGGCTGGGGCTGTTCCCCGACGAGGCGCGCGAGCCCTTCGCGGACATGGTCGGCGCACTGGTCGGCGGGCTGGTCGAGCACAATCAGGCGCTCCACCTCAACCGCCGCAAGGATGGCGAGACCATCTGGTGCGAGTGGCACAACTCGGTGCTGCGCGACGCCGACGGTCGGCTGGTCTCGGTGCTCTCGCTGGCGCTCGACGTCAGCGGCCAGCAGGCGCTGCAGACGAGCCTGCGCCGCCAGGCCGAGCAGCTCACCGAGGCCGACCGGCGCAAGGACGAGTTCCTGTCGATGCTCGGTCACGAGCTGCGCAACCCGTTGGCGCCGGTGCGCAACGCGCTGGACCGTCTGGCGCTGGGCGAGACCGATCAGACCACGCTCGACTGGGCGCTCGGGGTGATCGACCGTCAGACCCATCATCTGGAGCGACTGGTGCACGACCTGCTCGATGTCGCCCGCATCACCCGCGGCGCGATCGAGCTGAAGATGGCGCGCCAGGACCTGGGGCGATTGGTGCGCGAGGCGCTGGAGGTGGTCGAGCACGAGGCGCGCGCGCGTGAGCATACGCTCGCGCTCGACCTGCCGCCGGGGGCGGTGGTGGTGCGCGGCGACGCGACGCGGCTCGTCCAGGTGCTGAGCAATGTGCTGCACAACGCCGTCAAGTACACCGATCGAGCCGGGCGCATCGCCGTCGGTCTGGTCGCGGACGCCGGGGTGGCCAGGGTCACGGTCGCGGACGACGGGCGGGGCATCCCCCCCGAGTCGATCCCCACCTTGTTCGAGCCCTTCACGCAGGGGCCGCGTTCGCTGGCGCGGGTGGAGGGCGGCCTCGGGTTGGGGCTGACCCTGGTGAAGAACCTGGTCGGGCTGCACGGCGGCAGCATCGATCTGCACAGCGACGGGGCCGGCCAGGGTACCCGTGTCACGCTGACCTTTCCGCTCGATGCCGGCCCCGCGCCCGAGACCGACGTGGGGCCCGGCGCTGCGGCGGGGGACGATGCGCCGGGCGAGGGCAGACGGGTGTTGATCGTCGATGACAGCCCCGATGTGGTCGAGGCGGCGAGCGAGCTGCTGCGCGCGCTCGGCCACGAGGTCAGCGGCGGCGCGAGCGGGGCCGAGGCGCTGGAGGCGGTCTCCCGGGTGCGTCCGGACCTGATCCTGCTGGACATCGGCCTGCCCGATATCGACGGCATCGAGGTCGCGCGCCGCCTCGCCGAGCGCCCCGAGCGCCGGGCCTTCCGGCTGGTGGCGGTGTCGGGCTACGGCGTGTCGAGCCTCGGCGAGGAGGCGGCGCTGTTCGACGCGCACCTGCTCAAGCCGGTCGGCGTCGCCGACCTCAAGCGGTTGCTGGAGTAGCCCCGGGGAGACGGTCGCATTCCCCCGCTGCCGAGGCGTGCATTCGCCACCGATCGTCTCCAGATCCTCCACTGGCGCGCCGGTCGCGGCGCCGGGGATGCGTGGACGGGGCGCGGCCGCTGTCGAGGATGCCCCCGTGCCCGCGCCGTGGCACGCCATCGAGACTGGTGCGGCTTGATGCCCGAGGGTGTTCGCGCCTCCATCCCGACGCTGACGAGGAGACCTGACACTGATGGGGAATTCGCTGCTGATCATCGAGGACGACGCGGCCTTCGGCGAGGAGCTGGCCCGGCACTTCACCACCAAGGGCTGGGACGTCGAACATGCGACGACGCTCGGCGAGGCGCGGCGGCGACTGCTCGAGGAGTGTCTCGAGCCGCAGGTGACCCTTGCCGACATGAGCCTGCCCGACGGCAACGTGCTCGACCTGCTCGACGAGGTGCGTGAGGCGAAGATCGCCGGCGAGTGGATCCTGCTGACCGGCTACGGCGGTGTCTCCGACTCGGTCAGGGCGCTGCGCCTGGGGGCCTACGACTTCCTCGAGAAGCCCTGCGCGCTGAACCGGCTTGAGCTGGTGGTCTCCGGGGCGCGCCGCGCGGCCATGGCGCAGCGCCGTCTCAGTCGCGAGAGCCGCGACCGGCGGCGGCGCTACGGCGTCGAGTCCTATATCGGCCGCAGCGAGATCACCCGCGCGACGCGCGAGATGATCGCGCGCCTCGCCGAGGTGCCCTTCAGCGCCCTGGTCATCGGTGGCGAGACCGGTGTCGGCAAGGGGCTGGTCGCCCGCATCCTCCACCACGCCGGTCCCCGCGCCGACGGTCCGATGATCGAGGTCAACTGTGCCGCGCTGCCGCGCGAGCTGCTGGAGTCCGAGCTGTTCGGCCATGAGTCCGGCGCCTTCACCGGCGCCAAGGGGCGCCATCGCGGTTATCTGGAGCAGGCCAACGAGGGCACGCTGTTTCTCGACGAGATCGCCGAGATGGATCTCGACCTGCAGACCAAGCTGCTGACCGTGCTGGAGGACCATCGCGTCCGCCGGCTGGGCGCGGAGAAGGCGATCGACGTCGACGTGCAGGTGATCGCCGCGAGCAACCGCAACCTGGAGCAACGGGTGCGCGATGGCGACTTCCGCAGCGATCTCTACCATCGGCTCAGCGTCTTCCGGCTCGACCTGCCGCCGCTGCGCGAGCGCCTCGACGATCTCCACGAGCTGGTGCCGACGCTGGTCGACGAGTACAACGCGCGCTCGGGCAACCGCGTGCGCGAGATCCCGGAGGCGGTCTATGAGCGGATGCGCGCCTACAGCTGGCCGGGCAACGTGCGCGAGCTGCGCAACGTCGTCGAGCGCGCGGTGCTGCTGGCCCGTGGCGAGTGCTTCCCGATCGAGTGGATGCAGCTCGGCAGCGGTCTGGTGCCCGGTCCCGAGGAGGCGCCCGCGCCCGGCGTCGACGGCGACCTGCTGACCATCCCGCTCGATGGCAGCATGGCGCTCGACGAGATGGACAGCTACATCATCCGCACCGCGCTGGAGCGCAGCGGCTATAACGTCACCGCCGCCGCGCGTGCCCTCGGCACCACCCGCGAGACCCTGCGCTATCGCATCCAGAAGTACGGTCTCAGGGACGGCGAGCCGCGCGGCGCCGTCTCCGCGAACACCGCCGGCGCCGAGGGGAGCGGCTGAGCCGCTCCCGCGTCGTCGGATGCGTCCCCCGCCGCCTCCGCGCGTCTCTTGCCCGGCGACGGGGCCTTTCCACCGCAGCCACCGAGATGGCTGGCCATATCCCCCAATGTCGCGCGATCTCCCGCCGCCGCCGGCGTGCGTCCGTGGCGTCGCGCCCGGTCATGACGGGCGCGGGGCGCCGATGTCGAAAGCTGGCATGCAGGCTGCAAGCTTGATGACCAGCAGGCGTCGCCGGGCGTGGACAGCGCGTCCCGGTCGCCTGGAGGCGCGCCGATCGGGCGCGCCATCACGCGAAACCTGGAGGTCTTGCATGAACTGGAACGAGGTCAAGGGGAAGTGGACGGAGATGAAGGGGCACGTCAAGGCGCGCTGGGCCGATCTCACCGATGACGATCTGCTCGCCATCGAGGGCGAGCGCGACAAGCTCGTCGGCAAGATCCAGGAGCGTTACGGCCTTGCCAAGGAGGAGGCCGAGCGTCAGGTCGAGGAATACGAGAAGGGATGATCGCCTCCTCGGGCGGCGCGGCGTGCGCCGCGCGCCCGTCGACCGGATTCATGTCACTGAGGAGGTTGTGATGATCAGACTCGCGCTCGTCTTCCTGATCGTGGCGTTGATCGCCGGCGCACTCGGGCTGACCGGTATCGCCGGCACCGCGTCCAGTATCGCCTGGATACTCTTCGTCGTCGGACTCGTCTTTGCGGTGGTGTTGTTCGTGTTCGGACGTCGGCCGCCGACGCTGTGACCGGGGTGAGGCCGCCGCGCCGCGCGCGCGGCCAGGCCAAGGGGAGGGATGTGATGGATGTCGATGATCGCGCCGGTCAGGCGATCGGTCGCTTGGCCGATGCGCCCAACGAGATCCCGCCGGGCGGCTGGGTCCGGATCGCCAAGCGGGCTTGGCGGGCGGCGGGCGCCGACAACGTCTCGCTGGTCGCCGCCGGGGTCGCGTTCTACAGCCTGCTGGCGGTGTTCCCGGGCATCGCCGCGCTGATCGCCCTGTTCGGGCTGGTCGCCGACCCCGCGCAGGTCGAGGGGCAGTTCTCCGCGCTCAGCGCCGTGCTGCCCGCAGAGGTCTATCAACTGCTCTCGCAGCAGATGCGCGAGGTCGCCTCGGGCTCGGGGCAGAGCCTCGGCGCCGGGCTGGCGGGCGCGATCCTGCTGTCGGTGTGGAGCGCCACGCGGGCGACGCGGTCGCTGATCGCGGCGCTGAACATCGTCTACGACGAGCGCGAGCGTCGAGGCTTCCTGCGGCTGAATCTCACCGCCTTCGTCGTGACCTTCTCGCTGGTGCTGCTGGTCGCCGTGGTGCTGGCGCTGATCGTGGCGGTGCCGGTCGCGATGCGTTATGTCGGCCTGGGTGCGCTGGCGCAGGTGCTCGTCAATCTGGTGCGCTGGCCGGTGCTGGCCGCGTTGGCGCTGACCCTGCTCGCGGTCCTCTATCGCTATGGCCCGTCACGCCGCCAGGCGCGCTGGCGCTGGGTCTCGGTCGGCTCGTCGCTCGCCGTGGTGCTGTGGCTGGTCGCCTCGGCCCTGTTCTCGGTCTATGTCTCGCGCTTCGGTACCTACAACGCGACCTATGGCTCGATCGGCGCGGTCATCGTGCTGCTGATGTGGCTCTATCTCTCGGCGCTGATCACCATCCTCGGCGCCGAGCTCAACGCCGAGATCGAGCGCCAGACCGCGCGCGACACCACCCGGGGCGAGCCGCGTCCGCGCGGCGAGCGGGGGGCCTATGTGGCCGATCACCTGCCCGACGATGCGCCCTCTGCGGACTGAGTGGCGCGTGTTGAGGCGCGAAGACGATGCCCTCGGCTGAGCACTGGTCACTGGCGCTGATCGTCGTCGTGCTGGTCGCGAGCGCGGCGGTGATCGCCGTGGTCGGGACGCGCATGGCGCGGCTCGCCGACCGTCTCGCCGATCTGACCGGGCTCGGCGAGGCGGTGTTCGGCGCGGTGCTGCTCGGCGCCAGCACCTCGCTGCCCGGGATCATCGTCTCGCTCACCGTCGCCTCGGCGGGCAAGGCCGAGCTTGCGGTCAGCAACGCCGTCGGCGGCATCGCGGCGCAGACGGCCTTTCTCGTCGTCGCCGACATCCTCTATCGTCGCGCCAATCTCGAGCACGCCGCCGCCTCGGTGCCCAATCTCATCAACGGTGCGCTGCTCTGCGCGCTGCTCGCGGTGCCGTTGATGGCCGCAACGGCGCCGCCGGTGACGCTCTTCGGGGTCCATCCGGCCTCGTTCCTGCTGCTGGCGCTCTACGCACTCGGGGTGCGCCTGGCCGCCGTCGCCCGGGGGCAGCCGGCCTGGTATCCGGTGCAGACCGGCGAGACCCGCGAGGACGTCCCGGAGACGTCCGACGATGATGGGGCGGGGCAACGCCGGTTGTGGGCGGGCTTCGTCGCGGCGGTGATCCTGGTCGGTGCCGCGGGCTATCTCGTCGGCGTTGCGGGGATGGCGCTGGTGCGGGTGACCGGGCTCTCGGAGACCCTGGTCGGGGTCCTCTTCACCGCCGTGGTGACCTCGCTCCCGGAGCTGGTCACCGCGATCGCCGCCGTGCGCCACGGTGCGCTGACGCTCGCCGTCGGCGGCATCATCGGCGGCAATACCTTCGATGTGCTGTTTCTCGCGTTCTCCGATATCGCCTATCGGCCGGGATCGCTCTACCATGCCGTCGGGGATCAGCCACTGTTCATCATCAGTCAGACGATTCTGCTGACCGCCACGCTGCTGCTCGGACTGATCCGGCGCGAGCGCAGCGGCATCGGCAACATCGGCTTCGAGAGCTGGTTGGTGCTGATCTTCTACGGTATCGGTCTCGGCGTCATCGTCCTCGGCTGAACCCATCGCCCGTCTCCTCGGGCGGCCGCCCTCGTGCGGGGGACCGATGACCCTCCATCCCGATAGCCGCAATGGAACAAGCCCTTGAAGCGAGACCTGCAACCCGATCCGAACGACCTGATCGCCACCGAGATCGACCATCTGCGTGAGTTGCTCGCGCAGGGTCAGGGCAAGCGCGCGCGCCGCCTGCTCAAGAAGATGCACCCGGCCAAGATCGCCAGCCTGCTCGAGACGCTCACCCCGGCGCAGCGGGTGGCCGCCTGGCATCAGGTCGAGGCGCGCACCGAGGACAAGGTGCGCGCGCACCTCTCGGCCACGCTGCGCGCCCGACTCGCCCGCGACCTCGAGATCGAGGCCGCCGCGGAGTCCGACCCCGACTCGCGACACCTCGACGGCCCGCCCGAGGACGAGCCGGAGACCCAGTTGCGTCTGGTCCTGGAGGCGCTGGAGGAGGGCAAGCTCAAGCGCATCGCGCGGCTGTTTCGCAAGCTCCACCCGGCGCGCATCGCCGGGTTGCTGGAGTCGCTGCCGGCGACCGAGCGCGCCGCCGCCTGGGACATGATCGACGGTGAGCGCACCGCCAAGGTCCTGCGCCACCTGCAGGAGGAGGTGCGCCGCCGTCTCGCCGCGGAGATGGATCTGGATCATCTGGTCGAGGCCGCGCGCGGCCTCGAGCCAGATGATCTGGTCGACCTCATCCAGGATCTGCCGATGGCCACCGGTCGGCAGATCCTCGAGGCGATGGACCGGCGCGAGCGCGAGCGCCTGCAGTCGATGCTCTCCTACCCCGAGGACAGCGCCGGCGGCCTGATGAACATGGACCAGATCGCGGTGCGCGCCAACATCCGGGTCGGTACCCTGCTGCGTTATCTGCGACTGCGCGAGGACCTGCCGCCGAACACCGACAAGTTCTTCGTCATCGACCGCAAGCAGCACTATCAGGGCGTGCTGCGCACGCGCCGGGTGCTGACCGCGCGCCCCGAGACGCTGGTCTCGGAGCTGATGGAGACCGACTTCGAGCCGGTGCCCGCCGACCAGCCGAGCGACGCGGTGGCGCGCCGCTTCGAGGAGGAAGACCTCAGCTCGGCGCCGGTGGTGGATGCCGACGGACGCCTGCTCGGGCGCATCACCGTCGATGACGTGGTCGACGTCATCCGCGAGCAGGCCGCGCACGCGATCATGGGCATGGCCGGGCTGGACGAGGAGACGGACATGTTCGCCCCGGTGCTGGCGAGCAGCCGACGACGGGCGGTGTGGCTCGGCATCAACCTGATCACCGCCTTTCTCGCCGCCTGGGTCATCGGTCTGTTCGAGGGCACCCTGCAACAGGTGGTGGCGCTCGCGGTACTGATGCCGATCGTCGCCAGCATGGGCGGTATCGCCGGCAGCCAGACGCTGACCCTGGTCATCCGCGGGTTGGCGACGGGGCAACTCGGTGGCGGCAACACCCGCATCCTGCTGTTGAAGGAGGCCGGGATCGGTCTGCTGAACGGCCTGCTCTGGGCGCTGGTGGTCGCCGCCCTGGCGATCCTCTGGTTCGGCGACTGGGCGATCGGCGGCATCATCGCCGTGGCGATCCTGCTCAACCTGCTCTGCGCGGCGCTCTCCGGGGTCGCCATCCCGCTGCTGATGCGCCGTTTCGGCATCGATCCCGCCCTGGCCGGGAGCGTGGTGCTGACCACGGTCACCGATATCGTCGGCTTCTTCGCCTTCCTGGGGCTGGCGACTGTGGTGTTGCTCTAGCCGCTCGGCTCCGCGTCGACGGCGGGGCATATGCCCCCGTCGGCGGGGGCTATCCCCCGATCGGTCGGGGCACCCGCGCATGGGGTCAGCCCTTGCGCCCCGTCATGGCGCGCTCCGGAAGGGTTGGCATCGGCTTTGCAACTTCTCCACCGAGGGATGATGCCCCGCGAGCCTCGCGGCCATCTCCACGTGAACCGCCACCATTTTCCGGTCACGACCACCATGGAGGAGCACGACATGAAACCGATTCTCGCCACCAGCGCCGCACTCTTCTTCACCCTGTTCTCGCTCAGCGCGATGACCCAGGCGGAGATGTCCGATGAGAAGGGCATGATGCAGGAGTCCGAGATGTCCGAGGACAAGGGCATGATGCACGAGGCCGGGATGCCGCCGGCCGAGGAGATCAAGCAGGACACCAAGGATCTGCTCGCCTCGCTCAAGGCCTATGGCGCCGATCAGCGCGAGGCGGCGGTGAAGGCGACCAAGGAGGCGCTGGAGGCCGCCGACGAGCGCATCGACGCCTTGCAGGCGCGTCTCGACGAGAACTGGGACGACATGAGCGAGGCCGCCCGCGAGAAGACGCAGGCGAGCATGACGGCGTTGCGCGAGCGTCGCGCCCAGGTCGCCGAGTGGTACGAGGACATGGAGAGCAGCTCCGACAGCGCCTGGGACGAGATCAAGGAGGGCTTCGCCGAGGCCTACGAGGCGCTGGGCGAGGCCTGGCACGAGGCCGTCGAGTCCTTCGAGGAGGAATGACCATCCGCGCAAGCAGCGACGAACTCACCGAACATCCACCAGCCAGAGACCGGTCGTGACCGGTCGGGAGAAGACCATGAACTGGGAACAGATCCGTGGCAATTGGGAACAGGCCAAGGGCGAGCTGAAGGTGCGCTGGGGCAAGTTGACCGACGATGACCTGGCGCTGATCGATGGCGAACGCGACAAGCTCGTCGGTAGCCTGCAGGAGAAGTACGGCGTCACCAAGGAGGAGGCGATCAAGCAGGTCGACGAGCTGCACTGATCGTCGTCGCCCGGGCCAGGGATGGCCCGGGGCGTGCCGCCATCGCGGACATGCCGGGCGAGCCCGTTCGACGGGCTCGCTTTTTTTGTGTCTCCGGTCGCTCCATCACGTCGCCCGCTGCGCGTCGTGCCACTGCGCCAGATCCGTCGTCGCGCGTGTGGACAGGGTCGGGCGGCCGGGGCAGGTGGATAACCACCGTTGCCCGTGGGAGCGGTCGGGGCAATTGCCCCGTGGGTCATTCGCGCACGTGCTCGATGATCGGTAATGCTTTGAATATCAGATTGATAGAGCTCTTTTTTGGCTGGCATCGCGATTGCAAAGTCTATACGGACGCCGCGAGTCCACGGCTTTGCCGTGATGATTCGCGGTCTCGCATCCGCGTCAAGACACAAGGGGGTAGAGAGTCATGAAGAACAAGCTCAAGATCGGCGGCGCCGTCGTCCTCGCCATCGTGGTCTTCCTGCTCTGGCTGCGCTGGGGGCCGGACTCCTGGGAGGTCCAGATCACCGGCGTGACCGGCGATGGGCGCGACGTCCAGTACCGTATCGAGACCGTCTATGCCGATTCGGCCGAGACGCTGATCTTCCGCAACGAGGACGCCGGCTTCACGCCGCCCTATTTCAAGTTCGACTCCGCCGATCTGCAGTCGGTCGCCAGCCGCATCACCCGGGAGTGTCCCGAGGTGCCGGTCACGGTACACGGCTACAGCCTGCGTATCTCGTGGCTGGACATGTTCCCGAACGCCACCTCGATCGACGCGCCGCAGCGCTGCATCGAGGCGCCCTCCGATCCCTCCGAGGTGACCGGGTCGCAGTAACGCGGTCGATGCCGGGTCCGGTGATCGGACCCCGGGCGGACGGCGCCACGCGGCGCCGTCCGCCCGCTGTTCGTCTGGCGTCGGCCTCTTCCGTCGTGCCGCGCGCCCGGCCTCGGGGTCGGACGCGATCTCCCGTCTCCCGCGCGCCGGGACCATCCCTCGGCGCGCGTTGGCTGCGGCGAAACCGGCCCCATCATCAACTGCCGATCACCGCCGTTTCGGCGGGACCGGGGTACGGGGCGCCAGGGGAGTCGCAAGCATGTCTGTCAGCAGGGATCGTCTTGTCGTCTCGCCTCTCGCCGCGCCTCCGGGGAACGGATGAGCGGGCGCGGGTTCTGGCGGCTGTATCTGCCGCTGGCCCTGGGGCTGGTGGCGCTGCTGGTGCTGGTGTGGGGGTGGAGCGTGCGCCAGATGCACCGCGAGCTCGATGAGACGGCGCGGGCCGGGGTCGACGAACTGGTGCGGCTGATCGAGAACAAGCTCGACCATGTCGCGATCGATACGCTGACGCTGGCGCGCCAGCACATCGTGCAGCGCTATCTCGACACCGGCGACCGCGACTGGCTGCCGCTGATCGCCGCCGAACTGACCAACCGCATCCACTATGCCCGGCGCTATCAGAAGATCCGGCTGATCGACGAGACCGGGCACGAGGTGGTGCGTGTCGAGTCGCTCGCCGGCGAGATCCTGACCATCTCCGAGGAGGAACTGCAGGACAAGGCCGATCGTTACTATGTCGAGGCGACGCTGGGGCTCGAGCCCGGCGAGCTCTATGTCTCGCCGCTCGATCTCAGCATCGAGAACGGCGAGGTGCTGTTGCCCTTCCTGCCGCTGCTGCGGGTGGGGACCCCGGTGTTCGACAGCGCCGGGCGCGGTCGCGGGATGATCGTCATCAGTTATCGCGCCGGTCATCTGCTCGAGCGTCTCGAGGACTTCGGGCGCGCCGGTCCCATCCGCCCGATGCTCATCAACTGCGCCGGTTACTGGCTGCTGGCCCCGCAGCGCGGGATGGCCTGGGGTTTCATGGTCGAGGGGCGCGCCGAGCAGCGGATGCAGGTGCGCTACCCGGAGGCCTGGGCGCGGATGCAGCATCACCCGCTCGGGTTGATCCGCACCGCCGACGGCACCTTCATCTATCGTGACGTGGTGCCGCTGCAGAGCAGCTATCCGGTCTACTCGGCGCTGTGCGCGCGACGCGACGATGCGGTCTCGCCGAACCTGCTGCGCTGGCACGTGGCCGCTTTCATCGCGCGCGAGCGCTATGTGCGCGCGGCGCTGACGCCGACGCTGGTGATCGCCGGGCTGGGCGTGCTGTTGCTGCTGGTCCTGGCCTTGGCGGTGCGCGCGACCGTGGCGTTGCGCGTCGATCGACGCGCGCGCATCGACCTTCTGCAGCGCCAGGCGCGCACCGACGCCCTCACCGGGCTGGCCAATCGCACCGCCTTCGAGGAGCGCACCGATCTCGAGATCGCGCGCGCGGCGCGCCACCACCGCCGCTTCGCCCTCTGCCTGCTCGACCTCGACGGCTTCAAGGCGGTCAACGACAGCCAGGGGCATCTGGTCGGCGACGAGGTGCTGCGTTTCGTCGCCGCCGTCCTCGTGCGTCATCTGCGCACCGGCTCCGATGATCTCGCCAGCCGCTTCGGCGGCGATGAGTTCGGGCTGTTGCTGTGCGAACTCCCCGAGGAGGTCGAACAGGTGCAGACGATCCTTGCCGATCTCTGTCGTCGCATCGCCGCCGGCGACTGGGGCGTGACGGCGAGCATCGGCGTCGCGCTCTATCCGGACCATGCCACCAGCCGGGTCGGGTTGCTGCGCGCGGCCGATGTCGCCATGTATCGCGCCAAGGAGCGCGGCAAGAATCGCATCGTGCTCGCCGGCGAGCATGACCAGGGCGCGCCGGCGCGCTGAGGGGGAATCGATGCGGACATTCGCGCAGCACAGCCCGCGGACGTCGGAGTCCGCCACCGACCGCGCCGACGGCGACGGCGAACGCGCGCCGCTCTCGGCGCGGTGGCTGTTCCTGTTGACCTACGCGCTGCTCGCCGGGGTGCTGGTCGTGCTGTTGGTGCTGGTGTGGCAGTGGCAGGTCGATAGCCTGTCTCGCGAGCTCGACGCCACGGCGATCGCCAGCGTGGAGGAGCAGGAGCGGTTGCTCGAGAACAAGCTCGACTATGTGGTCTCCGATGTGCTGACACTCTCGCGCCAGAACGAGCTGCAGCGCTATCTCGAGGGCGGCGACGAGGCGCTGCTCGATCGCATCGCGCGCGAATACGCCGCGCGGCTGCGCTACTCCGGGCTGTATCAACAGATCCGTCTGCTCGACGCGCGCGGTCGCGAGCGGGTGCGGGTCGAACTCGACGCCGAGGGCACGCCGCGGATCATCATCGCCGGACGCGGCGCGGAGACCTGGTTCGATACGGCCGCACTCGCGCTGAACGCCAACGAGATCTATGTCTCGGCGTTGGACCTCGACGTCGCCGAGGGCCGGATCGCGCGCCCCTTCGTGCCGATCCTGCGCCTGGCGACCCCGGTGATCGACGCCGCCGGGCGCAATCGCGGGCTGGTCGTCATCCACTATCTCGCCGGGCGGCTGCTGGAGCGGCTCGAGGATGTCGGCCGGGGCAACCCCACGCAGCCGATGCTGGTCAACTGCGAGGGGTATTGGCTGCTCGCGCCGGAGGCAGAGATGCGCTGGGGGTTCATGCTGCCCGAGCGCGCGCGCCAACGGATGCAGGTGCGCTTCCCTCGGGTGTGGCAAGAGATGGCGCGGGTCGATCGGGGCGAGGTGCGTACCGCCGCCGGGTTCTTCGCCTTTCACCGCGTCGAGCCGCTGCGCGTCGACTATCCGGTGCACTCGGCGCCCTGCGGTGGCGGGGCGACGATGAGCGAGGCGGTCCTGCCGTTGCAGTGGTACACCCTGGCCTTCGTCCCGCGTGCGCTCTATGAGCGCGCGGCGATGACGCCGACGGTGGTCATCGGGCTACTTGGGCTGTTGTTGCTTGGGGTGCTCGCCGCTGCGGTGCAGGCGATGGTCGCGCTCTACGACAACCGGCGCGCGCAGTTGCTTCAGCTCGAGCGGATGGCGCGTACCGACGCGCTCACCGGGATGGCCAACCGCATCGCCTTCGAGGAGCGCGCCACGCTCGAGATCGAGCGCGCCGCGCGCCACCGGCGCTGTTTCGCGCTCTGCGTGATCGATCTCGACGGCTTCAAGGCGATCAACGATACCCAGGGCCACCTGGCCGGCGACGCGGTACTGCGCTTCGTCGCCGAGGTGCTGGTGGGGCAGTTGCGCACCACCTCGGGCGATCTTGCCGGGCGCATCGGCGGCGATGAGTTCGGGCTGCTGCTGAGCGAACTGCCCGACCCCGAGACGGCGCGCGCGATCCTCGAGGACATCCGCCGGCGGATCGCCGCGGGCGACTGGGAGGGGCAACGGGTCTCGGCGAGCATCGGCGTGGCGCTCTATCCGCACGACGCCGGCCATCTCACCGAGCTGTTCCAGCTCGCCGACGCGGCCATGTACCGGGCCAAGTCGGCGGGCAAGGATCGAGTGATGTTCGCCGGCGCGCCGCCCCGGGCCGGTCAGCCCGAGACCCAGGCGCGCACCTGATCGGCCCGCGGTACGCCGCCGCTGTGTACCACCTCGCCGTCGAGCACCACGCCGGGCGTCGACATGACGCCGTAGCCGAGGATCTCGGCCATGTCGGTGACCTTCTCCAGCGCGATCTCGACGCCCGCCTCGGCCGCGGCGCGCGTGATCGCCTCGGCCGTGACCTCGCAGTTGCGGCAGCCGCCGCCCAGCACCTTGAACGTCTTCATGTGTGTCTCCTCATGCGATCAGATTGAAGCCCCACCCGACCAGGGTGAAGGCGACGGCCAGCACCGTGGCGAACAGCGCCAGGGCTGGCCAACGGATGACCTTGCGCAGGATCAGCAGCTCCGGCAGCGACAGCGCCGCAACACTCATCATCAGCGCCAGGGTGGTGCCGATCGCCACGCCCTTGGTCAGCATCGCCTCGGCCACCGGGATGACGCCGGTGGCGTTGGCATAGAGCGGGATGCCCAGCAGCACCGCCGCCGGCACGCTGAACCAGTCGTCCCCGCCCAGGTGCTCGGTCACCCAGGCGGCGGGGACGAAGCCGTGGAAGAGGGCGCCGACACCGATGCCGAGCAGCACCCAGCGCCAGATCCGCCCGACGATCTCGCGTACCTCGCCGAGCGCGTAGCGGTGACGCCCGCGCAGGCTGGTATCGGGCTCGGCCATGGCCGTCTCGCCCATGCGGATCTTCCACACATAGTCCTCGACCCAGCGTTCGGGCCGGAAGGCCTGCATGGCGAGTCCGCCGAACCAGGCCACGAGCAGCCCGGCGAGCACATAGAGCGACGCGAGCTTCCAGCCCAGGACACCGACCAGGATGACGGCGGCGACCTCGTTGATCATCGGGCTGGCGATGAGAAAGGAGAAGGTCACCCCGAGCGGGATGCCGGCCTCGACGAAGCCGATGAACAGCGGCACCGACGAGCACGAGCAGAAGGGCGTCACCGCGCCCAGGGTGACGGCCATGCCGCGCGCCTGCCAGTCCGGTCGGCCACGCACGAAGGCGCGCACCCGCTCCGGGGACAACATGGCGCGCAACAGCCCCATGACATAGATCACCAACACCAGCAGGACGAAGATCTTGGCCACGTCCATGACGAAGAACTGCACCGCCGCGCCGCTGCGCGAGGTCGGTTCCAGCCCGAGCAGGCCGAAGGCGACCAGATCACCGAGTTGCTCAAACATGGGTGCCTGCTCGCGGTGAGCTGTGGGGATGGATATGGGGAGAGATGTTCATGCCTGTCTCTGAATGTGAAGAAAGGAACCACCAGGACCCGCTTGTCCGTCGTCGTCGGTCATGCGCGCCAGTCCCGCCACCGCAGGCTATAAGCTGGTCGCTGGCGGCTGGCGGCTGGCGGCTGGCGGCTGGCGGCTGGCGGCTGGCGGCTGGCGGCTGGCGGCTGGCGTCACGACCGCACCCGTGCCCCGCGCTCGTACCACCCCCGGGTGCGGTTGACCACCCGCACCACCAGCAGCATCACCGGCACCTCGATCAGCACCCCGACCACGGTCGCGAGCGCGGCGCCGGACTCGAAGCCGAACAGCGCGATGGCCGCGGCGACGGCCAGCTCGAAGAAGTTGGAGGCGCCGATCAGCGCCGAGGGACAGGCGACGCTGTGACGCTCGCCGACGGCGCGATTGAGCCAGTAGGCCAGCGCCGAGTTGAAGAAGACCTGGATGAGGATCGGCACCGCCAGCAGCAGGATGATCAGCGGTGCGTCGATGATCGCCTGTCCCTGGAAGGCGAACAGCAGCACCAGGGTGGCGAGCAGCGCGAAGATCGAGGCGTGGCCGAGGGTCTCGAGAGTGGCCTCGAAACGCGCGCTGCCGTGGCGCAGCAGTCGGCGCCGCCACCACTGGGCGATGATCACCGGCACCACGATATAGAGCGCCACCGAGGTCAGCAGCGTCTCCCAGGGCACCAGGATCGACGACAGTCCCAGCAGCAGCCCGACGATGGGGGCGAAGGCGAACACCATGATGGCGTCGTTGAGCGCCACCTGCGAGAGGGTGAAGTAGGGATCGCCCCCGGTCAGCCGGCTCCACACGAAGACCATCGCGGTGCAGGGCGCGGCGGCGAGCAGGATGAGCCCGGCGACATAGGCGTCGAGCTGCTCGGCCGGCAGCCAGGGCGCGAACAGCCCACGGATGAACAGCCAGGCGAGCAGCGCCATGGAGAAGGGCTTGACCGCCCAGTTGACGAACAGGGTGACGCCGATGCCGCGCCAGTGCGCGCGCACCTGGTGGAGTGCGCCGAAGTCGATCTTCATCAACATCGGGATGATCATCACCCAGATCAGCAGACCCACCGGGATGTTGACCCGGGCGACCTCCAGTCCGCCGAGAAACTGGAAGGGCGCGGGCGCCCATTGTCCGAGCCCGATGCCGATGAGGATGCAGAGCCCGACCCAGAGGGTCAGACCGCGCTCGAAGAGGCTCATCGGCGCGCCGCTCGCCTGTGTGGTGGAGACCTCGCACGGTACCGACATGACTTACTCCGATGCTGGCGTGATGGTGAGCCCCAGCGCCTCGGCCACCGCCGGTACCAGGCGCGCGCGGATCTGGTCGCGGACGGCGATGAAGGCGTCCAGCGGCTCGCCGTGGGGGTCGTGGAAGGGGAGGTGGAGTCGGGGAACCGGGCGCGGGAAGATCGGGCACTGCTCGCGGGCGTTGTCGCAGACGCTGACCACCAGATCGAAGGGCAGGTCGAGCAGGGTGTCGACCGCCTTGGGATGGAGCCCCGCGGTCGGCAGCCCGGCCTCGGCGAGCGCGGCGATGGCCCCCTCGGCGACCCGGGGCTGTGGCCGGGTGCCGGCGGAGCGCGCGCACACCCGACCGGCGAGATCGTGATTGAGCAGCACCTCGGCCATCTGCGAGCGGCAGGCGTTGCCGGTACAGAGCACGAGCACGGTCTTGGCGGTGGCGTTCATGCAGGGATCCTCGATCTGATCCTTGATGTCCGGTGTCGGGCGGGTGTCATGGCGGTTGGGGCGTGCGATCGCGGTTTCTTGATCTATGGAAAACCATATATTTGGTTTTTTGTATATTACGGCGCGAACCTCGCCCGTCCCCGACTGCGATAACTGAGGTGGCTATCGGTGGCGATTCGATGCCTGTCGGTGCCTGTCAGGCGCAGCGCGGTGCCGAGGGACGCCCCGGCATGCTCGCCAGGTTGGCGGCGTCACTGCTGAAGGGGGCCTGTCCGTGCACCGCCGCGGCGGTCTCGTCGAGCACCCGGCACGCCCAGTCGGGCAGCGCCGGGTGGACGCGGTAGTAGACCCAGAGCCCGGCGCGCCGGTCGGCGACCAGCCCCAGCTCGCGCAGCTGGGCGAGGTGGCGCGAGACGTGTGGCTGCGCCGAGCCGGTGGCGTGGGTCAGCTCGCAGACGCACAGCTCGCCCTGTTCGCGCAACAGCACCAGGCAACGCAGTCGGGTGTCGTTGGCCAGGGCGGCGAAGAGATCCGTCGGCTTGAGGTTCATGGGCTTTAATATATGGTTTTCGGTATATTTGTAAAGCCATATTTTACCCGCTTTCGCCGGATGGTGGCTCAGGCGCGCGCCTCGAGGTCGAGTCCCAGTCGCGCCGCCAGCGCCCGCGCGGCCGTCTCGCCGCCACTGGCGTCGAACTCCTCGATCGCGGTCTGCAGCGGGGCGATGTCCTCGCTCGGCAGAGAGCCCGCGAGTTCGGTCACGGCGGGCTTGGCGGCGATGATGTCGAGGTCGGCGAAGGCCGCGAGCGCGGTGCGCAGGAGTGGCGCGAGGGTCGCCGGGGCGGGGGCCGTCTTGTCGCGCTCCGGTGACGGCCGGGATGAGCGCGCGGACGGTTCCTGGGGGACATAGCGGGCGATGGAGTCGAGCGCGGTCGCGAGCGCGGCCTGCAAGGCCGTGGTCGCCGCGGCGAGCGCCGCCTGCGCGTGTCGGTCGCCGGTCAGCCGCTCGATCTTGCCGGCGCAGGCGGCGACCTCGGTGAGTCCGAGGTTTCCGGCGACGCCGTGGAGACGATGGGCCAGCCGCAGTGCGGTCTCCGGGTCGGCCTCGGCGATCCGCCGTGCGGTATCGCCGTGCTCGCGGGCGAACTTGTCCAGATAGCGTCGATAGGTCCCGGCATCCTTCCACGCCGCCAGGCTGTGGTCGAGAGCGAGCCCGGGGAGGTCTTGTGGGGGCGGCATGGTGTTCGACGCGTGCCCGCCGCCCGGTGTCTCGGGCGTCTGTCGCCGCTCGCCCGTTGCCTGCACCGTGCGCCGGATGATGCAGACCGCCTCCTCGACGTCGAAGGGCTTGGAGATGAAGGCATCCATCCCCGCCTCCCGGGCCGAGACCTGCTGTGCGGCCATGGCCCCGGCGGTGAGCGCGATCACCGGAACGCCGGCGAGCGCCGGGATGCGACGGATCCGGCGCGTCGCCTCGTGTCCGTCCATGCGCGGCATCTGCACGTCCATCAGGACCGCGTCGATCGTCTCCGGTCGTGTCATCAGATGGTCGAGCGCCTCCTCGCCGTCGCTCGCCACGCTGACCCGTGCGCCCTCGTCGAGGAAGATGCGCGAGGCCACCTCGCGATTGATCTCGCTGTCGTCGACGATCAGCAGGTGCAGCCCGGCGAGTCGCCGTGGGCGAGGCGTGTGCAGGGGCGTCTCGGTCAGGCCGCAGTGTCTGCCCCGGACCCGTGCGACCGCCTCGCGAAACGGCGAGGGGGCGAGCGGCTTGACGAGCATGGCGTCGACCAGGTGCGCATCGGGGGCCGTGCGCGCCTGCTCGAGCGGGTGTGGGGTGAGGACGAACAGCAGCGGTCGGCGCGTCTCGGGCAGCGCCTCGCGGATCGCTCGCGCGGTGCTCGGGTCATGATCCGCGGCGACCGGCCGGTTGATCAGCACGACCGCCTGCGGACCCTGGAGCGAGGGTTCCTCGACGATCCGTCGCAGTGCCGTCTCGCCGCAGCTCACCGCGTGCCCCGACCAGCCCAGGGCGGTGACCGTGGCCAGCAGGCCGTCGCGCACGCGGGCATCGTCGGCGACCACCAGCACCCTCACTGGTGCCGCCGCCGGGGCGTCCGAGCCCTGTTCGACGAGACGCTCGAAGGGGAGTTCGAACCAGAAGGTGCTGCCCGCCCCGGGTCTGCTCTCGAGCCCTACGCGGCCGTCCATCAGCTCGACCATTCGGCGCGAGATCATCAGCCCCAGGCCGGAGCCGCCGAAGCGACGGGTGGTGGAGACATCGGCCTGGGTGAAGGGCTGGAACAGCCGTGCCTGGGTCGCGGCGTCGATGCCGATGCCGGTGTCCTTGACCGCAAAGCGCAGCCAGATGTGCTGTGCGTCGGTCTCGATGGGGTCGATGCGGACCTCGATCACGCCACTGTCGGTGAACTTGATGGCGTTGTTGGTAAGGTTGATCAGCACCTGCCCCAGACGCAGCGGATCGCCACGCAATGGCCAGTCACAGCAGTGCGGTGGGGCGATGACGAGCTCGAGCGTCTTGCCCCGCTCCCGGGCGGTGGCGGCCATCAGGGTGGCGAGGTTGTCGATCACCGTCACCAGTCGGAAGGGCACCTGCTCGATCTCGATCTTGCCCGACTCGATCTTGGAGACGTCGAGGACGTCGTTGAGGATGGTCAGCAGACTCTGGCCGGAGTGGTGGATCTTGCGTGCCAGATCGTGCGCCTCGTCGGGCAGATCCCGACTCTCCAGCAGATAGGCGAGACCGAGCACCGCATTCAGCGGGGTGCGGATCTCGTGGCTCATGTTGGCGAGGAAGGCCGACTTGGTGCGGGTGGCCGCCTCGGCCTGTTCCTTGGCCAGGGTCAGCTCGCGGGTGCGCGCCTCGACCAGTCGTTCCAGCCCGGTCTGGTGTTCGCGCAACGCTGCTTGTAGTCGGGTGCGCTCGGTGATGTCGCGGATCACGCTGATCAGGGTGTCGATCGCGCCGACCCGCGCCCCCTGGGAGCTGACCTCGACGGGGAAGGTGCTGCCGTCACGACGCCGGTGCTCGGTCTCGAACAGCAACCCCTGGGCGTGGGCCTCGGCCATCTGCGCCGGTAGGATGGCCTGAGTGCTGGAGGCGCGCAGATCATGGACGGTCATGCCCAGCAGCTCCGCGCGGGAGTAGCCGTAGCTCGCGACCGCAGCATCGTTGACCTCCAGCAGCCGACCGTCCTCGCGGCGGATGAACAGGATGATGTCGCGGCTGTGGCGGGCGAGCAGCTCGAAGCGGCGCAGCGTCTCCTCGGTCCGGCGACGTCGCGCGATATGGCGGGCCAGCGAGGCGGCGATTCGCTTCGCCCGGATCGACTGGCTCATCGTTCCCGCGACCGCCAGGGCCATGGCCAGCCCGAAGATCAGCATCAGGGTGGCGGCGCGGTCGCTGGTCTCGATCGGGTAACGCACCTGCAGCGCCAGCCAGAGGATCAGGGTGAAGGTCGAGAGCAGGATGGCGATGACGACGATGATCCAGCCCTGATCGCGGGCGCGTCGGCCTTGTACCAGGGCCATGCAGCCACCGCCCATCACCACCAGGGCGATGGCGGTATGCGGTGCCATCACGGTGAAGTGGTCGTGGCCGTAGGCTGCAGGGATGTCGAGGGCGTAACCGAGCAACGCGACCGCGCCCAGTCCGGCAAGGACCCCGGCGAGAACCCCGGCGAGTCGCCAGCGCCACGGCTTGGCACCGGTGAGCAGCAGGATGATGGCGCCGCAGAGCACCAGGGACAGGGCGGTGTTGGGCGCCATCCTGCCGGGGACCGGGGTCGCTACCGTGATGTCGTGCTCCATCAGCAGCTGATCGATGCCGAGATCGAGCTGCAGGGTGTCCTGGAGCAGGGTCAGTGCGCCGATCAGTGCGATCGCCAGGGCCAGCCCCGAGGCCGTGCGCCGGCGCCCCTCGAGGAGTGCCCACAGCCCTGCGCCGGACAGCGCGAGCCCCAACGCGGTGTTGTACTGCATCGGTACCAGATGGGGCTGGAGCTGGATGAGCGGCGCCAGCTTCAGGTGCCAGCCGAGGATGACCGCCCCTCCCAGGGCCATGACCAGGATGAAGGCCAGGCGGGCGAGAGGATCCAGATGGTCCGGCTTGGTCTGTGGCATGCGCTGTATCCCTTGCAGTGCCGAGGTCTGGATCGCACCGGTGTGCCGGTCTTGCGGCCGCGGTGACGGCGGGCGGGGAGTGTTTCCTGGCGGGTGCGCGGCGGCGAGCCCGGGGAGCTGCGTTGTCTGCGCAGACCTCGCCTCGTCGCGCCGCGTATCGGGGTGTCGAGAATCCGTCCGCGCCAGAGCCCTGTTGCCTCTGGGGTCTCGTGGCTCTCGCCGGCGGTGACATCCCTCTCTCCCGACGGTCACCAGTGAGAGACTATGGCCGGATCGGTGGGACACAAGGCGTTTGTGCTGGCGCTGCCATGCTCGGTGGTGGCGTGCTGGGCCGGGGGAGGGCGCCGGTCTCGGGCGTCAGGCGGCACCGCCACGGGGTATGGCGGTGCCGCTGGCGCGACCCGCCTCAGAGCGCTGCGGCGGGGGTGTCGCGCCGCTGCGGCGCCGGCTCGGCGAGCACTGCGGCGATCTCGGCGAGCGCCTCGGGGTTGGCCAGGGCGTGGGCGTTGTCGCCGCCCGTCTCTCCCCGGAGCATGCGCGCGACCGCCAGCTCCACCTTCTTGCCGCTGCGGGTGTAGGGCACCTGGGAGACGGCGAGGATGCGCGCCGGGACGTGGCGCGGACTGGCGTTGGCGCGGATGCGCTGGCGGATGGTCTGGATCATCGCAGCATCGAGCGCGTGACCCTCGGCCATTACCACCAGCAGCAGCACCTCGACGTCGCCGTCGGGCAGGGGCGCGCCGACCACCAGGCTGTCGGCGATCTCGGGCAGGGTCTCGACCTGGCGATAGAGCTCGGCGGTGCCGATGCGCACCCCGCCGGGGTTGAGCGTGGCGTCGGCGCGGCCATGGATGATGGCGCCGCCGTGCGCGGTGAACTCGACGAAATCACCGTGCGCCCAGACCCCGGGAAAGCGGCTGAAATAGGCGTCGCGATAGCGGCTGCTGTCGGCGTCGTCCCAGAACCCCACCGGCATGCACGGCAGCGGGCCGAGACAGACCAGCTCGCCGCGTGCGCCCTCGGTGTCGCGCCCCTCGGGGTCGAAGGCGCGCACGTCGACGCCGAGCAGCCGACAGGGGATCTCGCCGCGACGTACCGCCACCAGCGGGCTGCCGCCGACGAAGCAGCCGCAGATATCGGTGCCGCCGGAGATCGAGCTGAGCATCAGTCCGCGCCCGACCCTCTCGTAGACCCAGTCGTAGTCCTCGGCGAGCAACGGTGAGCCGGTGGAGAAGAGCACGCGCAGCGCCGCGAGATCGTGCTCGGCGCCCGGGGTCAGCCCCTGTTTTCGACAGTTGCCGAGATACTTGGCGCTGGTGCCGAAGTGGCTCACCCGCTCCTGCGCCAGCAGTGCCCACAGCCGCTCGAGCGAGGGCTGCGCCGGCGAGCCGTCGTAGAGCACCAGCCGCGCCCCGGTGAGCAGCGCCGAGGCCATCCAGTTCCACATCATCCAGCCGGTGGTGGTGAAGTAGCAGAGGCTGTCGCCGGGGCCGAGGTCGGCGTGCAGCAGCAGCTCCTTGCTGTGGTTGAGCAGCATCCCCGCGGCGCCGTGGACGATGCACTTGGGCACCCCGGTGGTGCCGGAGGAGTAGAGGATATAGACCGGGTGGTCGGGCGGCAGCTGGACGAACTCGGGGAGGGCGCCGACGTGTGCGGCCAGGGCCTGCTCCCAGGGGACGAAGACCGGATCGTCAGGGTGCGCGCTCGCGGGCAGCAGGGCGATCGAGAGCACCCGCTCCAGCCCCGGCAGCGCTGCGGCGAGGGCGCGGTTCTGCGCGCCGCGGTCGTGGTCGCGGCCCTGATAGCGGTAGCCGGTGACCGTCAGCAGCACCTTGGGGCGGATCTGGCCGAAGCGATCGAGGATCGCGGCGGTGCCGAAGTCCGGCGAGGCCGAACTCCAGATCGCCCCCAGCCCGGTGGTGGCGAGCATCGCCACCAGCGCCTCGTGGGTGTTGGCGACCACCCCGGCGACGCGGTCGCCGACGCCGACGCCCTGGGCGCGCAGCCAGCCCTGCAGGGCGCCGACCTGGGCGAGCAGGGCGCCGCGCCCGAGCCGCACGGTCGCGCGCGATTCGCCGACCTCGGTCACGCACTCCTGGCTATCGGGGTGGCGCAGGGCGTGACGCAGCAGGTTCTCGGCGAAATTGAGCCGTGCGCCCTCGAACCAGCCGCGCGGCGGCAGCCCGGGGTCGGCCAGCACCCGGGTGTAGCCGCGCGAGGCGATCACCCCGCTGAAACGCCACAGGCTCTCCCAGAACGCCTCGGTCTGGGTGATCGACCACTGGTGCAGTGCCCCATAGTCGCTGAAGCTGCCGTAGCCCTCGCGCGCGAGCCAGTCGCGATAGCGTGCCATCACGCTGTCGTTGAGCGCATGCGCATCCGGTTGCCAGAGGATCTCCGCCCGTTCCGTCGTCATTGCCTCGACCTCCCTGTAGGATCATCGTTCGCGAGTATTAACGTTTACGTTAACAAGATCAATAGTTGACGTTCGCGTAAACGTAATTTAGCGTGTGCGCCGTCCGTGGACACAGCCACGGACCACGATAAGCACAACGAGAGAGATTGCAGGAGGCATCCGAATGGGCATCAGACCCGCCAGACTCGCCGCGCTGCTCGGCCTATTGGCCGCGCCCGCCGCACAGGCCATCGAGCGTGCCGTCGAATACGACTTCAGCGGTGACTTCGACGTCCGCACCTTCAACCGCGACCCCGGCGTCGGCGATACCCAGAGCGGCTTCGAGCAGCGGCTGCGGCTGCGCGGCAGCCTCACCCTCGACGACCGGGTGAGCCTCCATGCCGGGGTCAACCTCACCAACGACACCTGGCGCGGCGACGAGTCCGCCAGGGCGGTCGAGGACGAGGAGCCCTTCACCATCGGGCGCACCCACCGCACCGTCACCTTCGACTACGGCTATGTCGAGTTGCCCTTCGACGACTGGACGCTGCGCGTCGGCCGCCAGATCGCCAACTGGAACTTCGACATGACCGTCTCCGACGATCGCCGTGACCGCATCATGCTGCTCGGTCCGGTGGGCGAGGACATCACCTTCGTCATCGGCGGCGACCAGCGCCAGAACACCACCTACGACGACCGGCTCGACGACGGCTATCTGGTCTTCTCCGGGTTCGTCGGCAAGACCGCCGGCTGGTCCTGGGGGGCGCTGCTCGGCCACTACATCGGCGACGACGAGCGCGCCTTCGACGGCAGCTACCAGCCCGGCTATTTCTACACCCCGCGCAGCGGCACCCTGGTCTCGCCCTGGGCACAGGGCAGGCTCGGCCCGGTCGAGATCACCACCGGTGCGCACTATCTCGGCGGCGGCGATGCGATCTTCACCAACAACACCTTCGCCGGCTTCCTGCGCGGCGGCTATCAGGCCACGCCCGAGCTGCTGTTCGAGGCCCAGGGCTTCTTCAACCTCGGCGGTTCGCTGATCGAGCCCGGCTTCGACAGCTTCTCCAGCCTCATCCACAACAGCCCGCGTCACAACGCCTCGGCCACCCGCATCCCGGCGCTCGATCTGACCGGCGTGGGCAAGGGCGATCGCGAACTCGGCGGCATCGACCAGGACTTCGACCGCTATCTGCTGGCGCTGCGCGGCAGCTACAGCCCGACCGACAAGTGGCGGCTGCAGTTGGCCGGGGGCTGGGTGCGCTACGACGGTCTGACCCGTGATCTCGACCAGGCCGAGGACGTGGTCTTCGGCGACGTCCAGCTGAGCTACCAGGTCACCCGCTCGACCCGGATCTGGGGCACCTACGGCTATGCCGCGACCTCGGACCTGATCCCGGGGGTGGACAGCGTCGACGCGCTGAGTCTCAATCTACGGACCGAGTTCTGAGTGTGGCCCCGACCCCGCCCGCGCGGGGCCGGGGGAGGCATCCGCCCCGGCCCTGGCCGGGGTGTTCATGGAGGAGCAGGATTCATGTCCCAATCGACCTATGCCCGTTCGCTCGCGGCGCGCTATGCGCCGGAGGATCTGCAACAGCGGTTGCGCGCGGCGCTGTGCGAGGAGGCGCTCGACCCCGACCGGCTCGACTGCGACGACATCGCCGCCATCGACCAGCTCCACGTCGGCGGGCGCGAGGCCAGCCGCCGGCTGCTCGAGCGCGCCGGGGTCGAGCCCGGCGCGCGGGTGCTCGATCTCGGTTGCGGCACCGGCGGCAGTGCCCGGTTGCTGATGGCCGAGTACGGTCTGCAGGTGACCGGGATCGACCTCACCGCCGGCTTCGTCGGGGTCGCCGACTGGCTCACCCGCGCCACCGGCATGGCCGCGTCGGGCGACTTCGTCTGCGGCGACGCCCAGCGCCTGCCGTTTACCGAGGGCGCCTTCGATCTGATCTGGGCACAGCACGTGCTGCTCAACGTCCCCGACATGATGCGGGTGCTGCTCGAGGCGCAGCGGGTGCTGTGCCCCGGTGGCCGCATCCTGGTCCACGAGGTGGTCGCCGGCGACGCCGAGGACGCGCTGCGCTTCCCGGTGCCCTGGGCCGACAGCCCGCGCCACAGCCATCTGCTCGAGCGCGAGGCGCTGATCGAGCGCTTCACCGGCCACGGCTTCCGCGCCGCGTTCGTCGACGACATCACCGCCGACGGACTGCGTTGGCGCCAGAAGCACAGCGCGCGCGAGCGGCGTGACGGCGGCGCCGTGCTGGGACCGGCGCTGATCTTCGGCGAGGGCTTCGGCATCATGGCGAGCAACCTGATGGAGAACCTCGCCGCCGACCGCATCCGTATCCTCCAGGCCGGGTTCGTGCGGCGCTGAGCCGCGCGCGGCCTCAGTCGGCGGGGGCGAGGGCGCGCGCCAGGCGCGAGGGCGGGCGCCCGAGCCGCTCGCCGATCCAGCGCGCGGTCTCGACCAGCGCGGGGAGATCGACCCCGGTGTCGAAGCCGAGCCCGTGGAGCATGTAGACCACCTCCTCGGTGGCGACGTTGCCCGAGGCGCCGCGCGCGTAGGGACAGCCGCCGAGCCCGGCGACCGAGGCGTCGACGGTGCGTATCCCGGCCTCGATCACCGCGTGGAGGTTGGCCAGCGCCTGACCGTAGGTGTCGTGGAAGTGCGCCGCGAGCCGTGCCATCGGCACCCGCTCGGCCACCGTCTCGACCATCGCCCGCGCCTGTCCCGGGGTGCCGGTGCCGATGGTGTCGCCGAGCGAGATCTCGGCACAGCCGAGCGCGGCCAGCCGCTCGGCCACCCGCGCCACCGCCGCCGGCGCGATCGCGCCCTCGTAGGGACAGCCGAGGGCGCAGGAGACATAGCCGCGCACCGGGATGTCGAGGGTGCCGGCGCGTTCGATCACCGGGGCGAAGCGCGCCAGGCTCTCGTCGATGCCGCAGTTGATGTTGCGCCGGGTGAAGGACTCGGAGGCGGCGGTGAACACCGCGATCTCGCGCGCCCCGACCTCGAGCGCGCGCTCCAGTCCCTGGAGGTTGGGCACCAGCACCGGGTAGTGCATGCCCGGCGTCTGTTCGAGCGCGGCCAGCAGCTCGGCATGATCGGCCATCTGCGGCACCCAGCGCGGCGAGACGAAGGCGGTCGGCTCGATCCAGCGCAGCCCGGCGGCGGCGAGCCGCGCGATCAGCTCCAGCTTGACCGCGGTCGCGACCGCCGTGGGCTCGTTCTGCAGCCCGTCGCGCGGGCCGACCTCGACCACGCGCACCCGGCTCATGCCGCCGCCTCCGTGCCGCGGGCGCGCACCAGGATGCTCGGGCAGACCTCGAGCACCGCCTCGTCGTGCTGGTTGAAGGCGCGCCAGCGCACCCGGATCACCCCCCAGCCGGGACGCGAGCGCGACGGGGTGTTCTCCAGCACCTCGATCTCCAGACGGATGGCGTCGCCCGGTCGCACCGCCTTGATGAAGCGGATGCCCTCGGCGCCGAGACCGATCTGGCCCTCGGCCAGGCGCATCGGCGAGCGGATCGCCAACCCGGTCATCACCGCGATGGTGTGCCAGCCGCTGGCCACCAGCCCGTCGAAGAAGGTGTGACGCGCCGCCGCCGGGTCGGTGTGATAGGGCTGGGGGTCGAACTCGCGACCGAAGCGGATGATCTCGGCCTCCTCCAGGATCACCGCCGCATCGTTGCGAAAGCGGGTGCCCGGGGGCAGGTCCTCCAGGTAATAGGTTGCGTGTTGTTCCATCGATACTGACTCCCTCGGGTTGATGGCGCGCGCGGTGACGCACGCCGCTGTCGCCGGACTCGGCTCAGTCGGTCACCGGCTCGCCGATCACCACCAGCTCGCTGCCCTCGGCGACCTGATCGCCCTCGCCATAGTGCACCGTCTCGACCACGCCGGCGGCACCGGCGCGGATCACCGTCTCCATCTTCATCGCCTCGAGCACCAGCAGCGCGTCGCCCTCGTCGACGCGCTCGCCGGGGCGGACGTGGACGGCGACGACGATGCCCGGCATCGGCGCGACCAGACGATTCTCCTCGTGGGCGTCGTCCATGCCGGCGGCGAGCGGGTTGTGGATCACCAGGGTGCGGGTCTCACCGGCCATCGCCACGGTCAGCTCGGCGCCGTCCTGCAGCACCCGCGCCTCGCTCTGGACCCCGTCGACGCGCAGCCGGATGTGACCCTCGGCGCCGAGCTGGCCGTCGACCGCGAGGGTCTCGCGCGGGGTCTCGAGCCGGAAGCCGTCGTCGCGATAGTGGGCGACCACGGTCAGGGTCTCGGCGCGCAGCGGGTCGATGAAGTGCAGGGTGCGGTGACAGTCGGTGTTGAGCCGCCAGCCGGAGGTCGCGTGCCAGGGCGAGTGGGGGTCGCTGGAGTCGGCCGCGCGCGCGCGCGCCTCGCGCTCGACGCCGAGCAGCTGGTGCAGGGTGGCGGCGGCGAGCATGCGACAGTCGGGGGCCGTCGGCGCGGCGAGCAGGGTGTCGCGGTGTTGCTCGATGAAGCCGGTGTCGAGCTGCGCGGCGGCGAAGGCCGGGTGCGCGGCGAGCCGTCCGAGCAGCCCGAGGTTGGTGCTGACCCCGACCACCACGAAGCCCTCGAGCGCCTGGCGCAGCCGCGCCAGCGCGCGCTCGCGGTCGCGGTCGTGGACGATCAGCTTGGCGATCATGGGGTCGTAGTGCACCGAGATGGTGTCGCCGGCGCGCACCCCGCTGTCGATGCGCACATGCGCGTCGGGCGGCGGCGTGAGCAGGTGGCGCAGGGTGCCGGTGGCGGGCATGAAGTCGCGCGCCGGGTCCTCGGCATAGACCCGCACCTCGAAGGCGTGACCCGCGATCGCCAGCTCCGACTGGCGCCGCGGCAGCGGCTCGCCGGCGGCGACGGCCAGTTGCCAGGCGACCAGGTCGGTGCCGGTGATCGCCTCGGTGACCGGGTGCTCGACCTGCAACCGGGTGTTCATCTCCATGAAGTAGCAGCGGCCCTCGGCGTCCATGATGAACTCCACGGTGCCGGCCCCGACATAGTCGATGGCGCGCGCCGCGGCGATCGCCGTCTCGCCGAGGTGCTGGCGCGCGCGCGCGTCGAGTCCGGGGGCCGGGGCCTCCTCGATCACCTTCTGGTGACGGCGCTGGATCGAGCAGTCGCGCTCGAACAGGTGCACCACCTCGCCGTGGCTGTCGGCGAACACCTGGACCTCGACGTGACGCGGCGTGAGCAGGTACTTCTCGATCAGCACCCGATCGTCGCCGAAGGCCGAGCGCGCCTCGCGCCGGGCGGCGCCCAGCGCCTCGGCGAGGTCGGCCGGGTCGTCGACCCGGCGCATGCCCTTGCCGCCGCCACCGGCCGAGGCCTTGATCAGCACCGGATAGCCGATCTCCGCGGCCGCCGCCGCCAGGCGCTCGGACGACTGGTCGTCGCCGTGGTAGCCGGGCACCACCGGCACCCCGGCCTCGATCATGATCGCCTTGGCCGCCTGCTTCGAGCCCATCGCCTCGATCGCCGCCGGCGGCGGGCCGATGAACACCAGCCCGGCCTCGGCGCAGGCGCGGGCGAAGGCGGCGTTCTCGGCGAGGAAGCCGTAGCCGGGGTGGATCGCCTCGGCGCCGGCGCGGCGTGCCGCCTCGATGATGCGCGCGCCGTCGAGATAGCTCTCGCGCGCCGGTGCCGCGCCGATCGGCCAGGCCTCGTCGCACAGTGCGACGTGGCGGGCGTCGGCGTCGGCGGTGGAGTAGACGGCGACGGTGCGCACCCCGAGCGCGCGGCAGGTGCGGGCGATGCGGCAGGCGATCTCGCCGCGATTGGCGATCAGGATCTTGTCGAACATGTGCGATTCCCTGCGTGGTTGGACGGGGCCTCAGCCGGCGGGCGTCGTGCGCCAGCGCGGCGCGCGCTTGTCGAGGAAAGCGCCGAGGCCCTCCTGCGCCTCGGCGCCGACACGGATGCGGGCGATGCGGCGCGCCGTCTCCTCGACCAGCTCGGGACCGATCGGCTGGCCGTGCACGCGCCGGATCAGCGTCTTGGCCGCGGCCATCGCCTCGGGGCCGTTGGCGGCGAGCGCGGCGGTGATCTCGGCGATGCGCGCATCGAGCGCGGCGAGGTCCGGGCTGATGCCGTGGAGCAGGCCGATGCGCTCGGCCTCGGCGGCGTCGAAGCGCTCGGCGGTGAGCATGTAGCGGCTGGCCTGACGTGGCCCGATGGCGGCGATCACATAGGGCGCGATCACCGCCGGGATCAGCCCGAGGCGCACCTCGGTGAGGGCGAAGGCGGCGTCGGCGGTGGCGAAGGCCAGGTCGCAGGCGGCCACCAGCCCCAGCCCGCCGCCGATCGCGGCGCCCTGCACCCGGGCGAGGGTCGGCTTGGCGAGTCGGTGGAGGGTCGAGAGCAGCGCGCCGAGGGCGCGGGCGTCGGCCTGGTTGGCGGGCTCGTCGTAGTCGGCCATGCGCCGCATCCAGTCGATGTCGGCACCGGCCGAGAAGCTCGCGCCCTCGCCGCCGAGCACCACGCAGCGCACCCGCTGGTCGCGATCGAGGCCCTGCAGGGTCTCGGTCAGCTCGGCGATCAGGGCGTCGTCGAAGGCGTTGTGACGCTCGGGGCGGGCGAGGCGCAGCTGGGCCACGCCGGCCTCGATGCGCAGGCTGAGTCGGGTCTGTGGCATCGGGGTGGCTCCTGTGGGTGAATGCTCACATGCGGAACAGGCCGAAGCGGGTCTCCTCGATCGGCGCGTTGAGGCTCGCCGAGAGCCCGAGCGCGAGCACCGTGCGGGTGTCGGCGGGGTCGATCACGCCGTCGTCCCACAGCCGCGCGGTGGCGTAGTAGGGGTGGCCCTGGCGCTCGTACTGCTCGAGGATCGGCTGCTTGAACGCCGCCTCGTCGTGCGCCGACCAGGACTCGCCGCGCGTCTCCAGGGTGTCGCGGCGCACCTGCGCCATGACGTTGGCCGCCTGCTCGCCGCCCATCACCGAGATGCGCGCGTTGGGCCACATCCACAGCAGTCGCGGCGAGTAGGCGCGTCCGCACATGCCGTAGTTGCCGGCGCCGAAGCTGCCGCCGATGATCACGGTGAACTTGGGCACCCGGGCGCAGGCCACGGCGGTGACCATCTTCGCCCCGGCCTTGGCGATGCCGCCTGACTCGTACTTGCGCCCGACCATGAAGCCGGTGATGTTCTGCAGGAAGATCAGCGGGATGCCGCGCTGGCTGCAGAGTTCGATGAAGTGGGTGCCCTTGAGCGCCGACTCCGAGAACAGCACCCCGTTGTTGGCGACGATGCCGACCGGATAGCCGTTGAGGTGGGCGAAGCCGCACACCAGGGTGGTGCCGTAGAGCGCCTTGAACTCGTCGAACTCGGAGTCGTCGACGATGCGCGCGATCACCTCGCGGACGTCGTAGGCGGTGCGGTTGTCGGGCGGGACGATGCCGCCGAGCTCGGCCGGGTCGTGACGCGGCGGGCGGCTGGGGCGGATCTCCAGCGGCATCGGCTTGGTGTGGTTGAGCCGGGACACGGCGCGGCGCGCCAGCCCCAGGGCGTGGGCGTCGTGGAGGGCGAAGTGATCGGTCACCCCGGAGGTGCGCGAGTGCACCTCGGCGCCGCCGAGCGCCTCGGCGCTGACCGTCTCGCCGGTGGCCGCCTTCACCAGCGGCGGACCGGCGAGGAAGATGGTGCCCTGTTCCTTGACGATGATGCTCTCCTCGGCCATCGCCGGCACATAGGCGCCGCCGGCGGTGCACGAGCCCATCACCACCGCGATCTGGGCGATGCCCTGCGCGGACATCACCGCCTGGTTGTAGAAGATCCGCCCGAAGTGGTCGCGATCGGGGAAGACCTCGTCCTGGTTGGGCAGGTTGGCGCCGCCGGAGTCGACCAGATAGATGCAGGGCAGGCGGTTGTGTTGGGCGATCTCCTGGGCGCGCAGGTGTTTCTTCAGGGTCAGCGGGTAATAGGTGCCGCCCTTCACCGTGGCGTCGTTGGCCACGATCATGCACTCGCGCCCGCACACCCGACCGATCCCGGTGATGATCCCGGCCGAGGGCACGGCGTCGTCGTAGAGCCCGAGCGCGGCGAGCTGCGAGAGTTCGAGGAAGGGTGAGCCCGGGTCGACCAGCACCTCGATGCGCTCGCGCGGCAGCAGCTTGCCGCGTTCGAGATGGCGCGCCCGCGCCCGCTCGCTGCCGCCGGCGGCGACCGCGGCGACGCGCGCGCGCAGGTCGGCGACCAGCGCGTCCATCGCCTCGCGGTTGGCGCGGAAGGTCTCCGAACGCGGATCGATCTTGCTCTTGATGACATTCATCGGTTGTCCCTGACCCTGATGCTTCGCGCGTGTCCGACGGCGTGGTCGGGCTGTCCTCCTCGTCCCCCGCCGTCCTCCCTCGGCCTCAGGCCGTCTCCCTGAACAGCTCGCGGCCGATCAGCATGCGCCGGATCTCCGAGGTGCCGGCGCCGATCTCGTAGAGCTTGGCGTCGCGCAGCAACCGCCCGGTGGGGTACTCGTTGATGTAGCCGTTGCCGCCGAGACACTGGATTGCGTCGAGCGCCATCGCGGTGGCGCGCTCGGCGCTGTAGAGGATGGCGCCGGCGGCGTCCTTGCGCGTGGTGCGGCCAAGGTCGCAGGCGCGGCCCACGGCATAGACGTAGGCGCGACAGGCGTTGAGGTTGGTGTACATGTCGGCGAGCTTGGCCTGGATCAGCTGGAACTCGCCGATCGGCTGGCCGAACTGCTCGCGCTCGTGGACATAGGGCAGCACCACGTCGAGACAGGCGGCCATGATCCCCAGCGGCCCGCCGGCGAGCACCGCGCGCTCGTAGTCGAGCCCGGACATCAGCACCCGCACCCCGCCGCCCTCGCTGCCGAGCACGTTCTCGACCGGCACCTCGCAGTCCTCGAACACCAGCTCGCAGGTGTTGGAGCCGCGCATGCCGAGCTTGTCGAGCTTCTGCGCGGTGGAGAAACCGGGCATGTCGCGCTCGACGATGAAGGTGGTGATGCCGCGCGAGCCGGCCTCGGGGTCGGTCTTGGCGTAGACCACCAGGGTGTCGGCGTCGGGGCCGTTGGTGATCCACATCTTGTTGCCGTTGAGGATGTAGCGATCGCCCTCGCGGCGCGCGCGCAGCCGCATGCCGACCACGTCGGAGCCGGCGCCGGGCTCGGACATCGCCAGGGCGCCGACGTGCTCGCCGCTGATCAGCTTGGGCAGATAGCGGGCCTTCTGCTCGGGGGTGCCGTTGCGCCGGATCTGGTTGACGCAGAGGTTGGAGTGGGCGCCGTAGGAGAGGGCGACCGCGGCCGAGGCGCGCGAGAGCTCCTCCATGGTGACGATATGGGCGAGATAGCCCATGCCGGTGCCGCCGTCGTCCTCGTCGACGGTGAGACCGAGCAGCCCGAGGTCGCCGAACTTGCGCCAGAGGTCGGCGGGGAAGGCGTTGTCGTGATCGATGGCGGCGGCGCGCGGGGCGATCTCGGCGGCGGCGAACTCGGCCACCGCGCTGCGCAACATCTCGACCTCCTCGCCGAGGTCGAAGTCCAGGGTCGGGAACTGCATCATGCGCGTGTCCTCCGTTGACGGATCGGGGCGCCGGGGCGCGGTCCTCGACCGGCCTGCGGCGTGGCGGCGCGGGGCGCGCGTCCTCGCTCGCGTCCAGACGCGGTCCGGGCGCATCCCTGCGGTTGAACTGGATGCTAAATAACGTTGACGTAAACGTCAATAGGGGAAGCGGCCAGCTACCAGTCGCCAGCTACCAGCTACCAGCTACCAGCTACCAGCTACCAGCTACCAGTCGCCAGCTGCCAGTCGCCAGCTGCCAGTGGGCAGTGGGCAGTGGGCAGTGGGCAGTCGGCAGTCGCGACTGGGCGTGGTTTGCGGGGAGGGGCGGGGTTCGGTGGGATCAGGCCGCCATGATTTCACCGGAGCCGCCAGTCGCCAGCCACCAGCCGCTAGCCACCAGCGCCGCTGCTACGTGCTCGCGGTTCGAGAGATGTTTGATGGTCTGCGAGGCAGCTGGGTCTCGCTGTTCTGACGGCTGGTGGCTGAAGGCTGGAAGCCATGCCTCGGCCACCAGCGCCGCCGCTACGTGCTCGCGGTTCGAGCGACGCCCGATGTCCTGCGAGGTGTCCGGATCCCGCTGACTGGAGGCTGGTCGCTGGAAGCCATGCCTCGGCCACCAGCGCCGCTGCTACGTGCTCGCGGTTCGAGCGACGCCTGACGGTTTGCGAGGTGTCCGGATCCCGCTGACTGGAAGCTGGTCGCTGGTCGCTGGAAGCCATGCCTCGGCCACTAGCGCCGCCGCTACGTGCTCGCGGTTCGAGCGACGCCCGACGGTCTGCGAGGTGTCCGGATCCCGCTGACTGGAGGCTGGTCGCTGGTCGCTGGAAGCCATGCCTCGGCCACCAGCGCCGCTGCTACGTGCTCGCGGTTCGATCGACGCCCGATGTCCTGCGATGTGTCCGGATCCCGCTGACTGGCGGCTGGCGGCTGGCGGCTGACAGCTGGCCGCTGAGCCCTGGCCGCTGGCCGCTGAGCCCTGGCCGCTACCCCTACGACGCCATCCGCTGCGCGTCGCCGCGTTCGCGTTCCTGCTGTTCGAGCAGTTGTTGGCAGTGGGCGTAGGACTGTTCGAGTTCGCGCATGGTCTCCTCCAGGTCCTCGCGTTGCTGGAGCAGGTGCTGGCGCTTCTCTTCGAGCACCGAGAGGTAGTAGCGCAGCTGTTGCGCCTCGCCGTGGGCCTCGTCGTAGAGGTCGAAGGCCTCGCGCATCTCGGCGAGGGTGAAGCCGAGACGCTTGCCGCGCAGGATCAGCTTGAGCCGGGCGCGGTCGCGGCGGCGATAGAGCCGGCGCGTGCCCGAGCGGGTCGGCGAGAGCAGGCCCTGATCCTCGTAGAAGCGGATGGTGCGGGTGGTGATGTCGAACTCGCGCGCCAGCTCGCCGATAGTGAAGGTGGTGCCGCCGGGTTCCTGTTCCGGGTGCGGATTGGTGGGTGTGCTCATGCGCCGATGACTCCTGCGGTGGATGTGGGGCTTGATTGACGTCGACGTCTTGAGCCCGCTCCGGGCGCTGACTGGGGCGGGCGCGCTGGCCGGTAAGCGATCTATTTTACGCAATCTCCGGGGACCTCGAACAAAGGACCGGAGGGCCCGGCTCAACCCCGACGGTTGTGCGAGAAAATAGTTGACGTGGACGTAAACGGCAAATAGATTCTATCCCAGCGGCAGGATCCGCATCGAGGCCGAGACGCCCGCCACGCCGTCAGACAACCTTCTCAGGAGGAGCCAGATGGACCAGCTTCGGCGCAGCTATGTGCACGGGACCGCAACGCAGACGCTCCAGGGGATGACGGTCGGCGACTGTCTGAGACGACTCGCCGAGACCCGGCCCGATGGACTGGCGCTGGTCGATCGGGGGCGGGATGCGCGGCTCGACTGGCGTGGGCTCGATGCCCGGGTCGATCGGCTCGGCGCCGGGCTGCTCGAACTCGGCTTCGTCCCCGGGGACCGCATCGCGGTGTGTACCGGCAACCGCATCGAGTGGACCCTGGTGCAGCTGGCCGCCGCGCGGCTGGGGATGATCCTGGTGAGCCTCAACCCGGCGCTGCGCCCGGCCGAGCTGGAGCGCGCCCTGGCGCTGGTCGGGGCGCGCGCGCTGGTGGTCGAGCAGCGTATCCGCGAGACCGACTATCCGCCGCTGCTCGCCGAGCTGCTGCCGGAACTGGCGACGAGCGGCGAGGCGCCGCTCGCGGCCCGGGCGCTGCCCGCACTCGAACGGGTGATCCGTCTCGACGACGAGGCCTGGCCGGGTACCGTCGCCTTCTCCACGCTGCTCGTCGAGCCCGCCCCCGAGACCCTGGAGCGGGTGCGTGCGCTCGCCGCCGCGGTCGACCCCGACGACCCGGTCAACATCCAGTTCAGCAACGCCACCGGCGGCCCGCCGGCCGGCGCCACCCTGACCCATCACAACATCGTCAACAACGGCCTGATGGTGGGGCGCCAGCTCGGGCTCGGCGCCGCCGACCGGGTGTGCATCCCGGTGCCGCTCTATCACTGCTTCGGCATGGTGATGGGCAACATGGCCTGTCTGCTGCACGGTAGCGCCATGGTCTATCCGGGGCCGGGGTTCGACCCGCTCGCCACCCTGGAGGCGGTCGCCGCCGAGTCCTGCACCGCGCTCTACGGGGTGCCGGCGATGTTCAAGGCGATGCTCGAGCACCCCCGCGCCGAGACCTTCGACCCCGGCCGACTGCGCACCGGCATCATGGCCGGCGCGCCCTGTCCGCCCGAGACCATGGATCAGGTGAGACGCCGCCTGGGGATGGCCGAGGTGACCATTGCCTACGGCATGACCGAGTCCTCGCCGGTCTCCTTCATGAGCGCCCCGGACGACCCGGTCGAGCGGCGGCTGCAGACGGTCGGGCGCATCGGCCCGCACCTCGAGGCCAAGGTGATCGACGACGCCGGGCGCATCCGCCCGGTCGGCGAGCCCGGCGAGCTGTGCGTGCGCGGCTACAGCCTGATGCGCGGCTACTGGGACGACCCCGAGCTGACCGCGCGGGTGATCGACGAGGCCGGTTGGCTGCACACCGGCGATCTCGCTGTGCTCGACGCCGAGGGCTATTGCCGCATCGTCGGCGGGGTCAAGGACACCATCATCCGCGGCGGCGAGAACATCCACCCCGAGGAGGTCGAGCGCTTCCTCGAGACCCACCCGGCGGTGCGCGCGGCGGTGGTCGTCGGGGTGCCCGACGCGCGTCTCGGCGAGGTGGTGTGCGCCTGCGTCGAGCTGCAGCCGGGCGCGAGCCTCGAACCCGAGGCGCTGCGCGAGTACTGCAAGGACCAGATCGCCTACTTCAAGGTGCCGCGCTATGTGCGTCTCTATCCGCGGCTGCCGCGCAGCACCGGGCGGGCGCTCAAGACCATGCTGCGCGAGCAGAGCATCGCCGCGCTCGGGCGCGCCGAGGAGACCGGCTGATCGCGTGAGCGACGGGCGGCGCCGGGAGGGCGCCGCGGGGGCCGGGGGCGCGTCCCGGCCCAGTGCACCGGCCACGCCACGGAGGGCGGCGGGCCGGTCTCTCCCCCCGACCGGGCCGCGCCCGGTCCGATCCGCGAGCCATGACGACGACGCCCGCCGTGCGAGCGGGCGCGCTCCCCTGCACCCATGACAGGGGCGCCGAGACAAACGAGGAGAGCAGGGAGGACACAGGCGTGACGACGACGCGACAGGACCATGATCCCGACGAGGTGATACTCGAATGCGCCGCGGTCAGCCGCTGGTTCGGCGGCCTGCAGGCGCTCAAGGGGATCGATCTGCACATCCACCGGGGCGAGATCTTCGGCCTGGTCGGTCCCAACGGCTCGGGCAAGACCACCCTGGTCAACGCCATCACCGGCTTCTATCCGCCGCAGCAGGGCGAGATCCGCTATCGCGGCGAGCGCATCAGCGGGCTCAAGCCCCACCGCATCGCCCGCAAGGGGGTGGCGCGCACCTTCCAGAACGTGGCGCTGTTTCGCGGGCTGAGCGTGCTCGACAACATCCTCCTCGGGCGTCATCTGTTCATGCGCCCGAGCATCCTCGGCGCGGCCTTCTACTGGTGGTGGGCCGAGCGCGAGGAGGTCGCCCACCGGGGGCGGGTCGAGGAGGTGATCGACCTGCTCCAGCTCGAGAGCGTGCGCGACGAGCCGGTCGACGTCATCCCGCTGGGGATGCAGAAGCGCGTCGAGCTGGCGCGCGCGCTCTGCGCCGAGCCCGGTTTCCTGGTGCTCGACGAGCCGATGGCGGGGATGAACCAGGAGGAGAAGGAGTACATGGTGCGCTTCATCCTCGATGCGCGCGACGCCATGGGCACCACCATGCTGCTCATCGAGCACCACATGGACGTGGTCACCGCCATCTGCAACCGCGCGGTGGTGCTCAACAACGGCGAGAAGATCGCCGAGGGACCGACCCGCGAGGCGATCAACGATCCCACCGTGGTCGCGGCCTATATCGGGAGGGTGAAGGATGCAGCCTGAACAGCGCCAGCCGCACGCGATCGGGGACATCGCGCTGCACCCGCACTGGCAGTCCCACGACCATCTCATCCACTGGCTGGTGTACAACGCCGAGCACCACGGTCACGAGGTGGCGCTGCGCGAGCGTCGGCGCGGCATCTGGCAGGGCTACACCTGGCGCCAGTACCTCGACGAGGTGCTGGCGCTGGCCGCCGGGCTCGAGGCCCTGGGGGTCGAGCCCGGCGACCGGGTGCTGGTGATCGGCGACAACCGCCCGGCGCTCTACTTCGGCATGCTCGCGGCCATCGCGCTGCGCGCGCTGCCCTCGCCGGCCTATCCCGACACCCCGCCCGAGGAGCTGCGCGGCCAGCTCGAGGCCGAGTCGATCCGTTGCGCCCTGGTCGAGGACCAGGAGCAGGTCGACAAGCTCTTGACGATCCGCGCGGCCGGCTACGGGGCGCTCGATCACATCCTCTACGACGACCCGCGCGGGCTGGAGCAGGCCCCGCCGCCGGGCGCCCGGGCGATCGCCGCGCTGAGCGCGCAGGGCCGCGCGCGCTTCAGCGCCGAGCCGGGACTGCGCGCGGCGCTGCAGGAGCGCACCAGCGTCCACGCCCCGGCGGTGCTGCTGCACTCCTCCGGCACCACCGGGCGGCCCAAGGGCATCCCGCTCAAGCACGGCCACATCATCGCGGCGGTGCGCAACGCCTCGCGCGCCGGTTACTTCCGCGAGGGCGAGGTGCACATGGCCTATCTGCCGATGGCCTGGGTGGGGGACTTCATCTTCTCGGTCGGCGCGGCGATCCTGCTGCGCTTCTGTGTCCACATCCCCGAGCAGCAGGAGACCGCGCTCCACGACCTGCGCGAGATCGCCCCGACGCTCTACTTCGGCTCGCCGCGCGCCTGGTCGAGCATGCTCACCCGCATCCAGGTCGGCATCAAGGAGTCGAGCCCGCTCAAGCGCGCGCTCTATGCCCACTTCATGCCCTTCGCCGAGCGGCTCGAACGCGATCGCCTGGAGGGCCGACGTCCGGCGCCGTGGCGGCGGCTGTGGCGCGGGGTGGGGGAGGTGCTGATGTTCGGCCCGCTCAAGGACCAGCTCGGGCTGCGGCGGGTGGCGCGTCCCTATACCGCCGGCGACGCCATGGGCGAGGACGTGTTCCTGTTCTTCCGCGCGCTCGGGCTCGACCTGCGTCAGTTCTACGGCCAGACCGAGAACTGCGCGCTGTGCGTGGCCCAGGACCCGGGCTCGGTGAGCCTGCACACCGCCGGGCGGCCCTTCCCCGGGGTGGAGCTGCGCATCAGCGACGAGGGCGAGATCCTGATGCGCGCCGACAACGTCTTCGACGGCTATTTCGACAACCCCGAGGCCACCGCCGAGACCCTGCGCGCGGGCTGGATGCACACCGGCGACGCCGGCCAGCTCGAGGCCGACGGTCAGCTGGTGGTGCTCGGACGGCTCTCCGAGGTGGTCTACACCAACACCGGCGAGCGCTTCATCCCGACCTATATCGAGAACCGGCTGAAGTTCAGCGACTACATCCGCGAGGCCTGCGTGCTCGGGCGCGAGCGCGACTTCCTCGCCGCGCTGGTGGTGATCGACAGCGAGGCGGTGGGGCACTGGGCGCAGATCAACGGCGTGCCCTATACCTCCTTCGCCGATCTGTCGCAGAAGCCCGAGGTCTATGCGCTGGTGCGCGCCGAGGTGGCGCGGGTCAACGCGCTGCTGCCGCCGGCGCTGGCGATCCGCAGCTTCGTCAACCTGCACAAGGCGTTCGACCCCGACGACGGCGAGGTCACCCGCACCCGCAAGCTGCGCCGCGACGTCATCGACGCCCACTATGCGCCGATCATCGAGTCGCTCTACGCCGGACGCGACTCGATCGAGTATGAGGCCCGGATCGGTTACGAGACCGGCGCCTCCGGCACCCTCAAGCGTCACCTGGCCATCGCCCGGGTGAACGCCGACCGCATCGCCGAGGAGGCCTGAGCATGGATATCGCATTCCTCATCGAACTGACCATCAACGGCGCCCTGACCGGGCTGATGTACGGCCTGGTCGCACTCGGCATCGTGCTGATCTACAAATCCTCCGGGGTGCCCAACCTCGCCCAGGGGGCGATGGTGATGATCGCCGCCTATCTGGTGTGGATGGTCGCCGGCTGGCTCGGCGCGCCGGTGGTGGTGGCGCTGCTGGTGGCCGTGCTCGGCATGTTCCTGTTCGGCATGCTCACCGAGCGGGTGCTGCTGCGGCGCATGGTCGGGCAGCCGATCATCATGGTGGTGATGCTCACCCTCGGGCTCGAGAGCCTGCTGCGCGGTCTCGGTCCGGGGCTGCTCGGCGCCGCGCCGAAGAGCCTGGATCTCGGCATCGACATGATGCCGATCATCGTCGGCGACGTGTTCATCAACCGCGAGTACCTGATCGGCGGGGCGATCGGCGCGCTGATGATCGGGCTGGCGCTGTTCTTCTTCCGCACCCGCCTCGGCACCAAGCTGCTGGCCGTCTCCGACGATCACGTCTCGAGCTGGTCGGTGGGGATCTCGGTGGAGCGCGCGGTGGCCGTCTCCTGGGGGCTCGCCGGGGTTGCGGCGGTGGCCGCCGGGGTGATGTGGGGCTCGGTGCAGGGCGTCGACTGGAGCCTGACCACGCTGCTCTTCCCGGCGGTGGCGGTAGTCATCCTCGGCGGGCTCGACAGCATCCACGGGGTGCTGGTCGCGGGGCTGGTCGTCGGCATCCTCGGCAGCGTCGTCCCCGGCTATGTCGATCCCCTGGTCGGCGGCGGCACCCGTGATGTGGTGACCTCGCTGATCATCCTGCTCACCATCCTGTTCCGCCCCCACGGAATCTTCGGGCGGGAAGAGATCGAGAGGGTCTGAGACCATGTTCTATCGTCAATCCGGCATCCATCACACCCGCTACGCCGCCACCCGCAAGCTGTGGCCGCTGGCCGCCGACCGCCGCCTGCTCGGCGGGCTGCTCGCCCTGGCGCTGCTCGCGCCGCTGTTGCTGCCCGAGCTGTATCTCAACAGCTATCTCGCGCCCTGGCTGATCTGGACCGCGGCGGCGCTGTCGCTGACCCTGCTGATGGGGATCGCCGGGCAGCTCCACTTCGGCTTCGCCGCGGTGATGGCCATCGGTGCCTACACCAGCATCCATCTCGCCCGCGCCGGCGTGCCCTTCGAGCTGGCGCTGGTCGGCGCGGGGCTGGCCGCGGCGCTGATCGGTTGCGTCTTCGGCGCCGCCGCGCTGCGCGTCAAGGGGCTCTATCTGGTGATGGCGACCCTGGCGATGCAGTACCTGGTCTCCTGGGTGATCATCAACGTCCCGGCGATCTCGGGCGGGGCGCAGGCCACCCTCGCCACCCCCGAGGTACGACTGCTGTTCATCCCCCTCGACGGCGACACCGCGCTCTACTACACCGCGCTCGGCTGGACGCTGAGCTGCACCCTGCTGCTGCTCAACATCAAGCGCAGCAGCGTCGGGCGGGCGCTGGTGGCGGTGCGCGACAAGGACTTCGCCGCCGCCGTGATCGGCGTCGACCCGCTGCGCTACAAGCTGCTGGCCTTCTTCACCAGCTCCTTTCTCGGCGGTGTCAGCGGCGCCATCCTCGCCTTCTGCTACTACCAGGCGGTGACCCCGGAGCAGTTCGGTTTCAACGTCTCCATCCAGCTGGTGGCGATGGTGCTGGTCGGCGGTCTGGGCAGCGTGATCGGGGCCTATCTCGGCGCCGGTTTCATCCTGCTGCTGCCGATCGTGCTCACCAACCTGCTGGCCTGGGTGGCGGGGCTGGAGCTGTTCCCGGTCTCCTTCAACCTCATCGCCCACATCCCGCTGATGGTCTACGGCGCGCTGATCATCGCGGTGATCCTGTTCGAGCCGCTGGGGCTGGCGAAGATCTACGACAACATCCGCAAGTACTTCCTGGTCTGGCCCTTCCGCCACGCCCAGCGCTGATCGACACCCACGACAACGACAAGACAAGGAGGACCCCATCGATGAAGAAGACATGGTTGAGCGGCCTGCTCGGCGCCTGTAGCGCCCTGGCCCTGGGCGCGAGTCTCGCCAACGTGCCCGACAAGGAGCCGGTGCGCTTTGCGCTGCTGCAGGACTTCACCGCCGTCTACACCTTCCTCACCAACGAGTACAACCAGGGCCAGCAGGATTATCTGCGTCTGGTCAACGCCCGCGGCGGGCTCGACGGTCACCCCGTCGAGGCGCTGGTGCGCGACACCGCCAACGAGCCCCAGCGCGGCATCGAGGCCTACAACCGCGCCCGCGGCGAGGGCGCGGTGCTGGTCGACTTCCTCAGCACCCCGGTGTCGCGCGCGGCGGTCAACCGCGTGCTCGAGGACGAGGTGGTGATGATCACCCCGCTGCACGGTCGCGGTGATGCCAGCCACGGCGAGACCTTCCCCTTCGTCTTCCCGATGATGGCGACCTACTGGTCGCAGGCGGCGATCCTCGCCGACTACATCGACACCGAACTCGGCGGGCTCGCCGGCAAGCGCATCGCCCTGGTGCACATCGACTCGCCCTTCGGCCGCGAGCCGGTGCCGGTGCTCGAGACCCTGGCCGAGCGTCACGGCTTCGAGCTGCGCGCCTTCGCCTATCCCAGCCCCGGCACCGAGCAGTCGGCGACCTGGTCCGACGTGCGTCGCTACCGGCCCGACCAGGTGCTGATCTGGGGCGCCGGCAGCGGCCAGCAGGTCTCGGTGCGCGAGGCCATCCGCAACGGCATCCGCCCCGAGCACATCCTCTCGGTGGTGTGGCTGGCCGAGGCCGACGCCGAGCACCTCGGCAAGCACATGACCGGGGTCAAGCGCTACGAGGCGGTCGCCCCCGGACGCGAGCTGCCGGTGATCCAGGCGATCCTCGACGAGGTGGTGGCCAAGGGCGAGGGCAGTGGGCCCGAGGAGAACGTCGGTTCGAGCTACTACAACATCGGCGTGGCGACCATGGCGGTGGCGGTCGAGGCCGCGCGCCTGGCGCTCGCCGAGTACGGCGCGCCGCTCACCGGCGACACGCTGCGCCGCGGCTTCGAGCAGATCAGCAACTTCGACGCCGAGGGGCTGATGCCGCCGCTGAGCTTCAGCGCCACCGACCACCAGGGCGGCGGTTTCGGCCGGGTGTCGCGCTGGGACGGCGGCGCCTGGGTGCCGGTCACCGAGTGGCGCAGCGCCTATCAGGACATCGTCTGGGACGAGATCGAGAAGGACGCCGCGGGCTTCCGCGACGGGCGCTGAGTCGGCGCGGGCGGGGCCGGGCGCCCCGTCCGCGACCGTGCGCGAGTGGGGCCGACGCGCGTCGTCGGCGCCGACCGAACCCGACCGGCGCGTCCGGTCGACCAAGGAGAGAGCGAGGGCCTTCATGGAGACAGCAGCCAATCGCGTCGCGTCGCTGCCGGTGACGCCGCCGCTGCTCGAGCTGAGCAACGTCGAGGTGGTCTACGACCGGGTGTTTCTGGCGATCAAGGGGGTGTCGCTGCGGATCGGCAAGGGCCAGATGATCGCCCTGCTCGGTGGCAACGGCGCCGGCAAGAGCACCACGCTCAAGGCCGTCAGCGGTCTGCTCGCGCCCGAGCGCGGGCTGGTCACGCGCGGCGAGATCCGCTTCCAGGGCGCCGACATGCTGGCGCTGGCGCCGCCGGCGCGGGTCGCCAGCGGGCTGGTGCACGTGCTCGAGGGGCGGCGCATCTTCGAGCACCTCACCCCCGAGGCCAACCTGCTCGCCGCCTACCCGCTGCGCGGCAGTCGCAAGCGCTACCAGGAGCTGCGCGAGCGGGTGCTGACCTACTTCCCCCGGCTCGGCGAGCGCGCCCGCACCAAGGCGGGCTATCTCTCCGGCGGCGAGCAGCAGATGCTCGCCATCGGGCGCGCGCTGATGACCGAGCCCGAGCTGATCATGCTCGACGAGCCGAGCCTCGGGCTCTCGCCGCTGCTGGTGCAGGAGATCTTCGCCATCATCGGCGAGATCAACCGCGAGCAGGGGGTCGGCGTGCTGCTCGTCGAGCAGAACGCCGCCGCCGCGCTGGAGGTGGTCGATCACGCCTATCTGCTCGAGAACGGGCAGGTGGTGATGACCGGCGAGGCGGCGGTGCTGCGCGAGAACCCCGACGTGCAGGAGTTCTATCTCGGCGGTGCCGAGCGGGTCGACTATCTCAACGTCAAACACTATCGCCGCCGCAAGCGCTGGCTCGCCTGAGCCGACGCGGCAAGGAGTCCGTCATGTCCGCTGCTGTCGTCACCATCCCGGTGGATGCCTCCACCGTCTCCCAGGGCGCGCTGCGTCCGGGGCTGTCGCTGGCCGGCCAGCTCGGCGCCCGGGCGCGGCTGCTCTCGGTGGTCACCCGCGAGAGCGAGACCGCCGAGCGCCGCGCCCTGCTCGAGAGCCTGCTCGTCGCGCGCGGGCTCAACGACGCCGAGGTCGAGGTCGGCGTCCATGAGGTCGCCACCGACGGGCTGATCGAGCGCATCGGCGCGACCAGCCCGGATCACCCGGTGGTGATGTCGACCCACGCCCGCGGCGTGGTCGGCGAGGCGGTGCTCGGCAGCGTCGCCAGCGAGCTGCTGCGCCAGACCCACCGCCCGATCCTGCTCACCGGTCCGCACCTCGACGACGCCTGGAGCGGGCCGATCCGCAGCCTGCTGGTGTGTCTCGACGGCTCGGCGCTGTCCGAGGCCATGCTCCCCGAGGCGGTCGCCTTCGCCCGCGCCATCGGCGCCGAGCTGCGGCTGATCCAGGTGCTCAAGCCGAGCTTCGGCCAGGGCGCCGACGCCGGCGAGTGGGTCTATCTGCGGCGCGTCGCCGACCACCTGCCCGAGCGCTACGGCGTCAGCGCCAACTGGGACGTGCTCCACGGCACCGACGTGAGCCGTGCGGTGGTCGAGTACGCGGCGCTGATCAAGGGCGCGGTGATCGCCATGACCACCCACGGTCGCACCGGGCTGCAACGCATGCGTCTCGGCAGCTTCGCCCGCGAGGTGCTGCTCGCCGCGCGCTCCCCGGTGCTGGTGATGCAACCGGCCGGCGACTGATCCGCAATCCCCGCAAGCGCCCCGGCGCCCGTCGGGGCGCCCCGTCATGGAAGGCCCGCGATGAATCCGCCCGACCTCACCGATGCCCGGCTCGGTCTCGCCGACCGGGTCGCCACCCTCACCCTCGCGCGCGACGACGTGCGCAACGCCCTCACCGGCACCGCCCTGATCGACGACATCGTCGCCACCGTCGACTGGGTCAACGCCTGCGAGGCGGTCTCGGTGCTGGTGATCGCCGCCGAGGGCGCGGCCTTTAGCGCCGGCGGCAACATCAAGGACATGGCCGCGCGCCGCGGCGACTTCGCCGGCGACGCCGCCGAACTCGAACGCCGCTACCGCCACGGCATCCAGCGCATCCCCCGCGCCCTCTACCGCTGCGAGGTGCCGGTCATCGCCGCCGTCGACGGCCCGGCGATCGGCGCCGGCTGCGACCTCGCCTGCATGGCCGACCTGCGCATCGCCTCCACCCGCGCCCGCTTCGGCGAGACCTTCATCGACCTCGGCCTCATCCCCGGCGACGGCGGCGCCTGGTTCCTGCAACGCCAGATCGGCTACCAGGCCGCCTTCGCCCTCACCGTCACCGGCCGCGTCATCGACGCCGCCGAGGCCCACCGCCTCGGCCTCGCCCTCGACGTCGTCGAACCCGACGCACTCATTGCCCGCGTCCACGAAATGGCCTCAACAATCGCCGCCAAGTCCCCGCAGGCACTGCGTTATGCCAAGCGACTGATGCGGCTGGGGCAGGTCGGGAGCCTGGAACAAGTGCTGGAGATGAGTGCGGTGTTGCAGGGGTTGTGTCATTGGGGGGAGGGTTAGTAATTTTTAGTATGCTCACATTTTGTGTTGATTTTTGGCGTGGGATGAGTGTGGAATTAGGGGGGGGCGGGGGAGGTTTTATCGGCGTTTCTGCATGGGCTGGGAGGAAAGAAGGCGCTGGGTAAACCGACTTGGTCGATAGGCGGTTAGGTATAGCGGGTATCGCTATGTTGTCTCGGGGTGAGCAGAACGCTCAAGGGGACGGGCGGCTCTACGTTTTGTACGAAAAGTAGTGCATTAGGCATCTGCGGATGCAAGCAAGCGTGAACATTGCCGAGAAGCTAGTCGCCAACTTGTCGTAACGGGGGGCGATTCGTCGACAGGACTTGAGCCAGCCGAACAGCCGCTTGATGACGTTGCGTTTGCGATAGCTGGGCTTGTTGAGTGTCCGAGGGCGGCCTGGCTTGGGTTTGCGCACGCCCTTGCGCTGCGGGATCACCGGACGGATACCGCGCCGATCGCAATAGCGGCGTAAGTCGTCGGCATCGTAGCCCTTGTCGGCGAGCAGTTGGCGGCAACGGGTGCGCGGACGACCTCGATGAGCGCTGGGCAAGCGGACCTGATCGAGGAGCGGTTGGGCATGGCGAATGTCGCTGTGCTGGCCTGGGGAGAGCAGAAAGCTCAAGGGAACGCCCTTGGCATCGCAGAGCAGGTGGATCTTGGTCGTCAGGCCGCCGCGACTGCGCCCGAGCGCATGGCTCAGCGGCTCCTGCGGCCCCCCTTTTTTCCGCCGCCAGCGGCGGCGCGCGTGGCACGGATCGAGGTCGAGTCGATCATCCAGGTCTCCAGATCGATCAACCCATCCTCGCGTAGCCGGATGTGCAACCGCTCCAGGACCTTGGTGAAGGTGCCGTCGTCAGTCACGCCAGTCGCGAAACCGCTGGTAGACCGTCGACCAGGGACCGAAGTGCTCAGGCAGGTCGCGCCACGCCGCACCCAAGCACAGCACCTAGAAGATGCCGTTGAGCATCATCTGGCCTCTTGTCCTGCAAGAACGAGGTCAGTGTAACAAACAGGGTTTTCGTACAAAACGTAGTAAACGATAGAGTTTTGAGTCGTTGGTTATTGTATTTTTTCAGGGGGCGTGTTGAATATGGGAGATAGAGAAAGAACCAGGTGGCAGCTATTAAGCTTAGAGGAGGGTAATGTTTACATTGAAGTTCTTCAAAGTGGACGTCAAGAAGTTAGCGATATTGGTGCGCTGTCTTTTGGTAAGATAACAGATGTATTGAGGATTGTGATGAAAGAGCTTGGCGTTGCAGTTGACTCTGCAAAGCCCACCAAGGCTTCAGTTGAGGTTAATTTTGAGTTTGCTTTGGAGGCAGGAGAGATTGTCGCATTAATTGCTAGGGGGTCCAGTAAAGCGAATTTAAAGGTTTTATTGGAATGGGATAATGTTTGAATGAATACGAAAGTCGGAGAGTGATTTTGGAGAGAGCGAACGGGGCCTTGGCGATCAAGCGCTCGAGAAAGCCACTGGCCGAGGCTGCTGACTTGTCGTCGAGGGTCTTGACATAGACCCAACGGGTAGCGCGGTCGATGGCGGCGAAGAGATAGCGGCGCCGGTCCTCATCGGGCATCTGGGGCAGATACTTAGAGGCTCTATCAAAAAGCCCTACGCCCACTCCAAGGCATTCCAGCAAATGAGTGCGAGTCCCAGAAAGAGAAACGCCTCGTGAATATCGGCCCGGCGCTCGAAGCGCACCCGCAGTCGGCGGAACTGATGCAGCCACGCCAGCGAGCGTTCGACGACCCAGCGGGTCGTTCCCAGGCCGCTGCCATGTGGGGTGTTGCGTCGTGCGAGCTGCGGTTGGATGTTGCGCGTGAGGTTCCCCCCGAATTTCGTCCCCCAAGGATTGACGTAGACTGACGATCAACGCTTGGAGAGCACGATGCAGAAGATCCCGAAGCGGGTATACATGCTGGAGTTTTAGAGGCTCTATCAAAAAGCCCTACGCCCACTCCAAGGCATTCCAGCAAATGAGAGCGAGTCCCAGGAAGAGAAACGCCTCGTGAATATCGGCCCGGCGCTCGAAGTGCACCCGCAGTCGGCGGAACTGATGCAGCCACGCCAGCGAGCGTTCGACGACCCAGCGGGTCGTTCCCAGGCCGCTGCCGTGTGGAGTGTTGCGTCGCGCGAGCTGCGGTTGGATGTTGCGCG
>NZ_SMDC01000008.1 GCF_004343155.1 Marichromatium gracile | reverse complement strand
GCGGCAAGGTCCAGGCCTTCAGTCGCAATCGAGCTGCCTCAATCTCGCGCGGTGGGAGCTAACCACCACGGGGTGGCAAGATACAAGCCGCAAAGGACGCGAAGAAAGCGACCAGCCTCCAGCAAGCAGCCTCCAGTGTCGGTGTGCGGTCGACCGCAACGCGACAAGACAGCCCCGCCCCATCACTGGGGGCTGGCGGCTGGCAGCTGGAAGCCTTTCTCCATCTTCGCGCTCTTGGCGGCTTTGCGGTTCAATCCCGCTGGTCGCTGGTCGCTGGTCGCTGGTCGCTGGTCGACAGCTAGATACACGTTTCGCGACGATTGACAACCCGCAATCGAAGGGAAGATAATTAACTGTTTTTAAAGACGGTTTCCATGTCTTCCCAGCGTGCAACCGCTCAACGCGTCCGCGTCGAGTTCCTCGCCTTGATCGCCCTGGCCTGGCCGATCCTCATCACCCAGCTCTCGCACACCGCGATGGGCTTCGTCGACACCCTGATGGCCGGTCGGGTCGGGGCGCGCGATCTCGCCGCGGTGGCGCTCGGCAACTCGGTGTGGATCCCGGTCTTCCTGCTGATGAACGGGGTGTTGATGGCCACCACGCCCAAGGTCGCCCATCTCGTCGGCGCTGGGCGACTCGGCGCGACCGGACCGCTGGTGCGTCAGGCGCTGTGGCTCGCACTGGCGCTCGGCGGACTCGCCGCCGCAGTGCTGTCCTCGGCGCGCCCCCTGCTGGAGGTGATGCGGATCGACCCCGAGCTGGTCGCCCCGACCATGGGCTACCTGCGGGCGGTCGCGTTCGGCTTCCCGGCGGCGGCGCTGTTTCAGGTGCTGCGCAGCTTCTGCGACGGGCTCGGACAGCCGCGTCCCTACATGGTCCTCGGACTGCTCGGGCTGCTGCTCAACATCCCGGCCAACCATGTCTTCATCCACGGTGGCTGGTTCGGGCTGCCGGCGCTCGGTGGTGTCGGCTGCGGCTGGGCCACGGCGCTGGTGATGTGGTTCATGCTCGCCGGTTTGGCGCTCTGGATCGCGCTCGCGCCGCGCTATCATCGCTACGCCCCCTTCGCCCGGATCGAGCGCCCCGACCCCGCCACCCTCGGCGCGCTGCTCGCGCTCGGTGTGCCGATCGGCATCGCGGTATTCGCCGAGGCCAGCATCTTCGCCGTCATCGCCCTGCTCATCGGCGGTCTCGGACCGGTGGTGGTGGCCGGACACCAGGTCGCGCTCAACTTCTCCACCCTGATCTTCATGGTGCCCCTGTCGCTGTCGATGGCGACCACGGTGCGAGTCGGTCAGGCGCTCGGACGCGGCTCGATCCGGGAGGCGCGCTTCAGCACCCGGGTCGCGCTGGGCACGGCGCTGACCCTGGCCTGCTGCTCGGCCGTGCTGATCCTGCTCGGGCGCGACTGGGTCGCACGGCTCTACACCCCGGACCCGGCGGTGATCGCCGTGGCCACCCAGCTGATCGTCTATGCCGCGCTCTACCAGCTCTCCGACGCCGTCCAGGTGACCGCCGCCGGCGCCCTGCGCGGCTACCAGAACACCCGCACGCCGATGGTCATCACCCTGATCGCCTACTGGGCCATCGGCCTGCCGATCGGCTACAGCCTCGCGCTCACCGATCTGTTCGGCCCGGCACGCGGACCGGCCGGTCTGTGGCTGGGGCTGCTCGCCGGCCTGACCGCCGCGGCGGTAATGCTCGGCATCACCCTGGTCGCCACCGCACGACGACGACAGCGGTTGGTCCCGGCCCTGCAGTAGCCGACAGCCGACAGCCGACAGCCGCCGGGAGATTGAACCGCTAAGCCGCAAAGTGCACGAAGATGAAGAAAGGCTTTCAGTTGCCAGCCTCCAGTGAGGGGGTTGGGTTGTCTCGTCGCGTCGCGGTTGACCGTACGCCGACACTGGAGGCTGTTTGCTGGATGCTGATCGCTTTCTTCGCGTCCTTTGCGGCTTAGCGGTTCAATCCCGCTGGTCGCTGGTCCCCCTTCTCGCCCATGTTTGTCCTGGATCACTGGTGAGTGTGATCTTTCTGGACTACGCTTAGAGATTAGCCTCTGGTGGACAGGATTCGACCAATCCGTCTCACGGGCTTGTATCTCAGTGACCTAGCGCAACTCGTCACAACTTATCCACAGGACGAACCACAGGGTCTGGGGACAAGCCCCGCGCCGCCCCGCCCGCGCATCGAGGAGGCACCGCGCATGACCTGGAAGACGCGACACCGCTCCTTCTACTACGCCAAGGCGCCCGCACCGGAACTCCCGCCGCTCACCCCCGAGGAGACCGCGCTGCTCTGCATCGACGTGCAGAACTACGGCATGGTGCTCGCCGACGACCCCGAAGAACGCGCCCGCTGGGCCCCCTTCCAGCAACGCATGCGCGAGACCCTGATCCCCAACCTTCGCGCCCTCCAGCAACGCTTCCGCACCGCCGGGATCGACGTCATCCACGCCCGCATCGCCTGTCTGCTCGAGGACGGTCGCGATCGCTCGCTGAGCCAAAAGCTGCCGGGCTGGAACAACCTGCTGATGCCGCTCGACACCGAGGCCTCGCAGATCGTCCCCGAGCTGGCCCCGGAACCGGGCGAGATCGTCGTCACCAAGACCACCGACAGCGCCCTCACCGGGACCAACCTGCGTCTGGTGCTCAACAACATGGGCATCCGCAACGTCATCGTCACCGGCGTCTACACCGACCAGTGCGTCTCCTCGACGGTGCGCAGCCTCGCCGACGAGAGCTTCCACGTCATCCTCCTCGAGGACTGCTGCGCCGCCGGCACCGACAGCCTGCACCAGCACGAGCTGGAGATCCTCAACATGATCTACTGCCAGGTGATGCGCAGCGACGAGCTGCTCGAGGAGATGGGGCTCGGCTGAACCGCCGGCCGAAGAGATTGAACCGCAAAGCCGCAAAGGACGCGAAGGGATAAAGCGGTAAGCATCCAGTCGTCAGCTACCAGCGGGACGTCTTCTCTCGCCATCGCGGCAGTATGCACGCCACTGTCGCCAAATCATGACGTTGGCCCTCCCCACTGGAGGCTGTCAGCTGGCCGCTGGAGGCTGAAAAATGAGCGATCAGCTTTCAGCGGTCAGCCACGCTTCTCCACTGGAGGCTGTCGGCTGGCCGCTGGAGGCTGATCCAGGACGAGACGGTGCTTTCCTCAGTTACACACCATCGCCTTCTGCTCGACGGGGTCGCCGTCGTTGAAGCTGTACTTGAAGGTGCCGGGCGAGCCCCAGTTGGTCGCCACCAGCATGCCGTCCAGCCCCTCGCCGGAGAAGTCGAAGCGGATCGAGCAGGCGTCCATGGTGCACATGTAGTACCAAGGGCCGCTGATCTCGGTCTCGATCGGCGCGAAGCCCTGCACCGAGCCCCAGGTCACCTTGCCCGTGCCCATCGCCTTGTGCTCGGGCTGGGAGTCGACCACCACCTCGATGGTCAGCTCCGGCGCACCGGTCATCCCCGGCGGGATGTCGCTGCCATAGCAGGCGCGAAAGGCGTTCACCCCCTTCTCCATGTCCTCGGCGAGCGCCGCCCCCGAGGCGGTACAGACCAGGGCCATCGCCGCCACTGTGCTGAAGGTCTTCATCCCGGTTCCTCCATTGCGATCGTCGTGAGCGCCGGGACGATCCCGGACGCTGGTTGCACGGTGACAGGCCGATGGCCGTGCATCAACCCACGGGAACCGACCTGACCTGACCGGTTCTGACCAAGGCCTCAGGCCCGCATCAACGGGGTGGCGAAGGCATAGCCGACACCATGCTGGGTGAGGATGGGGCTCGGCCCAGGATGGTGGCCGGCGATCTTGCGACGGGTACGGCGCACCAGGGTCTCGAGCGCGCGCTCGGCGCTCTCGTCGCGCCGCGCATAGAGCCGGTCGAGCAGCTCACAGCGACGCACCGCGGCACCCGCCCCGGGCGAGAGCAGGTCGAGCAGCTGACACTCGCGCGGACTGAGTTCCAGGGTGCCGGCACCGGGGATCGCCAGCGCCCGCCGATGCACCAGCAGACGCCAGCCGACGAGACGCTGCGCCGCGGCACGCAGCTGGGCATGACGCCGCGCCAGGCTGGAGACGGCGACGGCCAGCTCCTGTGCATCGACCGGCGTCTGCAGGAACAGATCGGCCCCGGCCTGATAGCAATCGACCCGGATCTCGACCCCGCTGCGCGCGCCGATGGCAACGATGGCGCTGGTGGTCTGGCGTCTGGCGTAATCGATCAACACCTGTCCCGGCTGATCCGGCAACGCGAGGTCGACGACCACCACGGCGAAGCTCTGCTCGCTGAGTTGACGATAGAAGGACAGTCCGTCGGGCGCGGTTGCGACCGTACAGCCGGCGTCCCCGAGGGCATTGGCGAGGGAGGTCCGCAGCTCGGCGTCCCCCTCGACCAGGATCACGCAAGTCGGCTCAGTCATCTCGATCCTCCCTGTGTTCGATCCGTCCCGGGTACTGATACAGCTCACGGAGACTGATTGGTGATGAGGTGATCATTCATGGGGCCAGTCCCCTGATCCTCAAGCACTATCTGACCAATGACCAGACCCCGGCGCCGGCCCCGGCGAGTGGACGCAGACGCTGTCGCGCCGTCGGCGCGCTGTCGTGACGCATCAGCTCGAAGAGATCGTGCAGCAACGCCTCGGCCTGGGCGAAATAACCGTGACCGAGCAGGTCGAGGTCGAAGTCGGGCACGGCCACCGTGTCCACCCCGGGTACCACCGTATAGGGCTCGAAATAGCCCGCACGCGGCGCGCCGTGGAGTCGGGAGGAGAGGTGCACCGCACGATCGGCGGCGGAGGCATAGAGCGTGGTGCGCTCGCTGTGACGCGGATAGAGCCTGGCGAGATCGAGGAAGAGATCGCGATCGACGTCGGGCGCGGCGAGGAACACCTGCGCGAAGCGCACCCCCGCCTCCCCGGCCTCTGCCGCGATCCGCTGCAACGCCCGCAACAGACCACGATTGCCCATGCTGTGCGCGACCAGATGCACCCGGTCGGTACCACAGTCGCGGGCGAACGCGACGAGGAAGTCGGCGATCAGTCGCTCGCTCGCCTCGATCGCCGCCTCGTCGGCGGGATAGGCCGCGAGCTTACCCTGCGAGGGCCAGCTGAAGAAGGCGGTGGCCGGCACCTTGAGGTCATAGCCGATCTGCGCGGCGCGGATCGCCGCCTCCTCGAAGCTGGTGTTGTAGCCGTGCAGATAGACCATTGCCTGGGCCTGCTCGCCGGCCTCGCGCGCCGCCGCCACGGTCGCCGCGACCTCGGCGAGGCAGGCCGCGGGCGTGCGCGACTCGACGGCGCGCAGCCGCAGCCGGTCGTCGCGCAGGTCGAGACGCAGCAACCGCGTCCAGAAGCCACTGCCGCTCTCGCCGAAGCGATGCGCCTCGGGGACCTGGACCAGCGCCCGACCGTAGTGGACCCGGGTGTCGCGCTCGCCGCCATAGCCGCCCGCCCCGTCCGGGCGGCGGTTGGTGCCGAACCACACCGGATAGACCTCGCCGTTAGCCGGGGCGGCCGTGGTCATGGACCACGCCGGGATGCCGGCGCGCTGGGGCGCCTCCCCCCTGTCGACGACGAAGTGTCTGTCATCGGTCGCAAGCGGCCACGACGACGCGCCGAGATCACCCACCAGTCGCACGATGATGGGCGACTGTCGATCGAGGGCGGCCAGCAGCGCGCCGACCTGGCGTTCGGCCTCATCGAGCCACGCCGACTCGGCCATCAGCCGCTGACGGATCTCGAGCGCCAGGGCCTGCGCACCCGCACGATCGCCCCGACCGACGGCATCGGTCAGGGCCGCGAGCAATTCGGTGAGCGAGGGTTCGAGGGACGAGGGTTCCTGGTTCATGACGACCTCCTGATGCTGCCGATCCGCTGCGACACACCCCTGCCAAGAAGCATAGTCGGACAGCGCCCGGCGACAGTCGTCAAGGCGTCGAGTCGCCACCCCGTGCTAGGGTCGCCGCTCCCTGCCAGCAACCGACGGAGCCGCCATGCACACCCATCTCGACTGTTATCCCTGCTTCCTGCGCCAGGCGCTGAGCGCGGCGCGGCGCGCCGGCGCCGATCAGGCGCTGCAGCACGCGATCCTGGTCGAGACCATGGCCGAGTTGCAGCGGCTGCCGCTCGACACCACGCCGCCACGGATGGCCGAGACCATCCACCGTCTGGTGCGCACCCGCACCGGCGCCGTCGATCCCTATCTCGCGGCCAAGCAGGAGGCGACGCGCCGCGCCCTCGATCTCTACCCACGGCTGATCGCCGCCATCGCCGCCTCGGCCGATCCGCTGGAGACGGCGGTGCGCGGCGCGATCGCGGGCAACATCATCGACTTCGGGGTGTTCGAGCACTACGACCTCGAGGCCACCCTCGATCGGGTGCTGCGCCAGCCCTTCGCCATCGACGACCTGGCGGTGCTGCGCGCCGCGCTCGCGCGCGTCGACCGGGTGCTCTATCTCGGCGACAACGCCGGCGAGACGGTGTTCGACCGCGCCCTGATCGAGCAGCTCGACCAGCCGGTGACCTATGTCTGCAAGGGCGGCCCGGCGATCAACGACGCCACCCTGGAGGACGCGCGCGCCGCCGGGCTCGACGGCTGCGCCAGCCTCGTCGACAACGGCTCGGACGCCGTCGGCACCTTGCTCGATCGCTGCTCGGACGAATTCCGCACGCGCTTCGCCGCCGCGCCGCTGATCATCGCCAAGGGACAGGCCAACTACGAGAGCCTGAGCGAGGTCGAGGCGCCCATCGTCTTCCTGCTCCAGGCCAAGTGCGGGGTGATCGCCGACGACATCGGGGTGCCGACCGGCGGGTTGATCGTCAAGGCCGCGCCCGGGCTCGCGCGCTAGGCGCCCCGGACGCGGCCCCGCTCAGCGCAGCCCGCGCCGGTACCAGAGGGCGTAGGCCGCCGGCAGCAACAGCAGGCTGAGCAGCGGCGCGGTGATCATGCCGCCGACCATGGGCGCGGCGATGCGGCGCATCACCTCCGAGCCGACCCCGGCGCCGAGCATGATCGGCAGCAACCCGGCGAAGATGGTCGCCACCGTCATCGCCTTGGGACGGATGCGCAGCACCGCGCCCTCGATCAGCCCGGCGTGGAGCGCCGCGCGGTCATCGAGCCGTCCCTCGGCGCGGCGACGCGCGAGCGCCGCGTCGAGATAGACCAGCATCACCACGCCGAACTCCGCCGCCACCCCGGCCAGGGCGATGAAGCCCACCGCGACCGCCACCGAGAGGTTGTAGTCGAGCAGATAGATCAGCCACAGCCCGCCGACCAGCGCCAGCGGCAGCGAGCCGAGCACCAGCAGCGCCCGCCCGAGCGAGCCGAAGGCGAGATAGAGCAGCACCAGGATGATCGCCAGGGTCAGCGGCAGCACCTGCGCCAGCCGCGCCTGGGCGCGCTCCATCGACTCGTACTGGCCCGACCAGTCGAGCGAATAGCCCGGCGGCAGCGCCAGCGCCTCCTGCACCCGCGCCCGCGCCTCGGCGACATAGCCGCCGAGATCACGGCCGCGGATGTCGACGAAGGTCCAGCCGGTGAGCCGCGCGTTCTCGCTCTTGAGCAGCGGCGGTCCGTCGACGATCACCACGTCGGCGACCTGCCCGAGCGCGACCTGCGCCCCGCTCGGGGTGACGATCGGAAGCTCCCGCAGCGCCTCGAGATCGGCGCGCCGATCGCGCGGGAAGCGCAGATTGACCGGATAGCGCTCCAGCCCCTCGACGGTGCGGGTGACCTCGATGCCGCCGATCCCGGCGGCCACCACCTGGTTGATGTCGTCGATGTTCAGCCCGAAGCGCGCGGCGGCCAGGCGGTCGGGGCGGATCTCGACATAGCGCCCCCCGGCGACGCGCTCGGAATAGGCCGAGACCGTGCCCTCGATCCCCATCAGGATTGGCTCCAACGCCCGGCCCAGTCGCTCGATCTCGGCCAGATCCGGCCCCGAGATCTTCACCCCGATCGGGGTCTTGATGCCGGTGGCGAGCATGTCGATGCGGGTCTTGATCGGCATCACCCAGGCGTTGGTCACGCCGGGCACCTGGACGCGTTCGTCGAGTTCGTCGATCAGCCGCGCGAGCGTCATCCCCTCGCGCCACGCCTCGCGCGGCTTGAGATGGATGAAGGTCTCGATCATGGTCAGCGGCGCCGGGTCGGTGGCGGTCTCGGCGCGCCCGACCTTGCCGAACACCCGCTCGACCTCGGGCACCGAGGCGATCAGCCGGTCGGTCTGCTGCAACAGCTCGCGCGCCTTGCCGATCGAGATCCCGGGCAGCGTGGTCGGCATGTACATCAGATCGCCCTCGTCGAGCTCGGGCATGAACTCCGAACCTAGCCCGCGATCCCAGCCGCCGATCACCGGCAACGCGCCGAGATGCGCGCGCCAGCCCTCGGCGAGCGCCTGCTGCCACTGCCCCACCCGGACCTCGGCACGTTCGGCGAGCGGGGTCTCGACCACCGCCGAGACGAGCTGGAAGGGCCATTTGAGCGGTGCGAGCAGCCCGCCCACCCCGCCGAGCGGGATCAGACAGCTGTAGAGCAGCACCCCGGCGGCCACCAGCGTCGAGCGCGGGCGGCGCAGCACCGCGCCGAGCACGGGCCGGTAGCCGGCGATCAGCACGCGGTTGAGCGGATTGGCCTGCTCGCGCGGGATGCGGCCACGCACCAGATAGCCCATCAGCACCGGCACCAGGGTGACGGCGAGCCCCGCCGCGGCGGCCATCGCATAGGTCTTGGTATAGGCCAGGGGCGCGAACAGCCGTCCCTCCTGCGCCTCGAGCGCGAACACCGGCAGGAAGCTCAGGGTGATGATCAACAGCGAGAAGAACAGCGCCGGTCCGACCTCGGTGGCCGCCTCGCCGATCACCCGCCAGTGGGTGGCGCGGTCGATCCCGGGGCCGGCGCGTTCGAGGTGCTTGTGGGCGTTCTCCACCATCACGATGGCGGCATCGACCATGGCGCCGATGGCGATGGCGATGCCGCCGAGCGACATGATGTTGGCGTTGATCCCCTGTGCGTTCATCACCAGGAAGGCGGCCAGCACCCCCAGCGGCAGGCTGACGATGGCCACCAGCGCCGAGCGCAGATGGACGAGGAAGAGCACGCAGACCAGGGCGACGACGACGAACTCCTCGACGAGCTTGTCGCCGAGGTTGTCGACGGCGGCGCGGATCAGCCGCGAGCGGTCGTAGGTCTCGACGATCTCCACGCCCTCGGGGAGCCCGGCGGCGAGCGCATCGAGCCGCGCCTCGACGGCGGCGATGGTGGCCAGCGCGTTCTCGCCCGAGCGCATCACCACGATCCCCCCGGTGACCTCGCCCTCGCCGTCGAGATCGGCCACCGCGCGGCGCATCTGCGGACCGATCCGCACCCGCGCCAGATCGCGCAGCAGGATCGGGGTGCCGCCCTCGGTGGCGCCCAGCGGGATGGTCTCGATGTCCTCGACCCCGCGCAGATAGCCGCGGGTGCGGATCATGTACTCGGCCTCGGCCAGCTCCAGCACCGAGCCGCCGACCTCGGCATTGGCCGCGCGCAGCGCCTCGGCCACCCGCGCCAGCGGGATGCCGTAGGCACGCAACCGATCGGGATCGACCACCACCTGGTATTGGCGCACCATGCCGCCGACCGTGGCCACCTCGGCCACCCCCGGGACCGCCTGCAGCTCGAACTTGAGGAACCAGTCCTGGAGGCTGCGCAGCTCGGCGATGTCGTGCCGTCCGCTGCGATCGACCAGGGCATAGCTGTAGATCCAGCCGACCCCGGAGGCATCTGGCCCGAGCCGGGGCTGGACGCCCTCGGGGAGGCTCGCGGCGGCCTGGTTGAGATACTCGAGCACCCGCGAGCGCGCCCAGTAGAGATCGGTGCCGTCCTCGAACAGCACATAGACATAGCTGTCGCCGAAGAAGCTGTAACCGCGCACCACCTTGGCGCCGGGGACGGCCAGCATGGTGGTGGTGAGCGGATAGGTGACCTGCTCCTCGACCACCCGCGGCGACTGGCCGGGGAAGCTGGTGCGCACGATCACCTGCACGTCGGAGAGATCGGGGATGGCATCGAGCGGGATGGTACGCAGCGCCTGCGCGCCCCAGACGGCGAGCGCCAGCGCGCCGAGCAGCACCAGCATCCGCCGGCGGATCGACCAGAGGATCACGGCCTTCATCGCGACACCTCCGGGCGGTGACGGGGATCAGTGACCGGCATGATCGTGCCCTCCCTGCGTCTGGCCCGAGAGCCGGTCGAGTCCGGCGCGCAGGCTCGATTCGGAGTCGAGCAGGAACTGCCCCGAGGTCACCACGCGATCGCCCGCGGCGAGCCCGGAGAGGATCTCGACCTCGCCCTCGCGTCGCATCCCCGCCACCACCTCGACCGGGGCGAAGCGCCCGTCGTCGAGCGCGCGCACCACCCGGGTGGCGGTGCCGGTCTCGATCAGCGCCTCGGCGGGGATCTTCAGCACATCGCGCCTGGGACCGCCGTAGATCACCACCTCGGCGAACATGTTGGGGCGCAGCAGACCCTCGGGGTTGTCGAACACCAACCGCACCCGCAGGGTGCGCGTCTGCGGATCGAGCGCCGGGTAGAGATAGTCGACCTCGCCCTCCCAGCTGCGTCCGGGATAGGCCGGGACCCGGATCTCGGCGCCCTGGCCGGGGGCGATCCAGTCGATCTGGTGCTCGAAGACGTCGACCAGCACCCACACCCGGCTGAGATCGGCGATGGTGTACATGGCATCGGCGGCGGTGACGTACATCCCCTCGCGCGCCTTCATCTCGGTGACCACGCCGTCGATCGGCGCCAGCACCGGCACCGTCTGGCGGGTCTCGCCGCTGCGCTCGATGGCGCGGATGTCGGCCTCGGGGACATCGAGCAGACGGAGGATGTTGCGCGCCTGATCGACCCGCACCCGGGCTACGCCCTCGGGCTGGGGCGCGAGCGCGAGCAGGAAGTCGACCTGCGCGGAGAGGATCTCCGGGGCATAGAGCTCGGCAAGCTCCTGCCCGGCGCTGACCGGCTCGCCGAGGGCGCGCACGCTCAACCCCTCGATCCAGCCCGGCGCGCGCGGGTGGAGATGCGCCAGCCGGGTCTCGTCATAGCTGATCCGGCCCGGGGTGCGGACATACTTCCACAGGGTGCCGCGCTCGACCGTGGCGGTGCGGACCCCGAGCGTCTGCGCCAGCCCCGGGGCGAGCCGCACCTCGGGTCCGCGCCCGGCCAGGGGGTCGAGCGCCTTCTCCACCAGATCCATGCCGCAGATCGGGCAGGTGCCGGGGGCATCGCGCACGATCTGCGGGTGCATCGGGCAGACATAGCGGGTTTCGAGCGGTCGCGCGGCAGGCGCCTCCTCGGCGCCGTGGTCGTGCTCGGCTTGCGCCGGCGGCGGCGTGGTCGTGGGGGCGGCGTCGCAACCGGCAAGCACCACCACCAATAGCGAGATCCAGAGACCGCGCGTCGGCGCGCCGCCTCCGCGGGATGGATGACGTCGATACATGGGTCACACCTCGAGGGACACGCACCGGGCGTGCCCCGCAGACACAGAACTGAATCGGCACGGGGTCGACGGGACCCCGCGATGGATCGGGTCGGTGTCAGTCGGTCCGCGGTGGACGCAGCAGATGCTCGGGGTCGTGCAGATAGAAATGCGCGGGGGGGCGCGGCCGATGCACGGCGCCACGGTCGGCGAGCAGCAGCGGCGGGGTCGCCGGTGGCGCCTGCAGTACGCCGAGGGTGAGCGCCAGCGCGCACTTGGCGCAGTCGAAGGGGGTGCCCCTGTCCACGGGCGCTGCGGGTTGTCGGTCGATCCCGCCCGCAGGCTGGAGGTGGCCGGGACAGGCGACCTCGGTGACGGGCGCACCGAGATGGAGACAATCGAGCGCGCGCGCGGCCACCGTCTGCGCCTGGAAGGCGAGCAGACAGAGCACCAGCAGCAGGGGGAGTGCGCGCCTGGATCGGTTCATGTCGCCTAACGTATCGCTCAGACTCGTCTTTTTCAATCTGTCCCTTTCGTATTGAGCGAACTTCGTCTGCAGGGTCTAGACTTCAAGACGCCGCCCCGATCAATCGGGACGGGTTGCGATGACCGCAGGATGCCGAACGAAAACGCAGGGAGATGGCGTTGGTGACCGGGCCCACACGCGCCGCGGTCGAAGTACACACAGACGGCCAGCAGCCGTCGCGCCGATGACGACCAGAAGGGGGCGAACAGCGGCGATCATGAGCAGGAGCCGTACCATGACGCGACAGAGATCTTCCGTGCAGCCCGGTGTCTGGGACAACACCGGCGCAACCCCTATGGAGGGCGGCGTCAACTTCTGCGTCTTCTCGCGCTACGCCGAGTCCATGGAGCTACTGCTGTTCGAGCGCGCCGACGACACCGAGCCCGACGAGGTCATCGCGCTCGATCCCAGGGTCAACCGGACCTTCTTCTTCTGGCACGTCTTCGTCGAGGACCTGCCCGACGGCACCTATTACAACTGGCGGGTACGCGGACGCTGCGACACCCGCGAGACCGGCTGTCGGCTCGATGGCGACAAGGCGCTGCTCGACCCCTGGGCGACCACCGTCAGCGACCTGCTGTGGGATCGCACCACCGCCTGCCGACCGGGCGACAACACCGCCACCGCGATGCGCGCGCAGGTGGTGCGCGACGGCTATGACTGGGAGGGCGACCATCCGCTGCACATCCCGCTCAATGCCTCGGTGATCTACGAGATGCACGTCGGCGGCTTCACCCGTCACCCCAGCGCCGAGGTCGCGCACCCGGGCAGCTTCCTCGGGGTGATCGAGAAGATCCCCTATCTGCAATCGCTCGGCATCACCCATGTCGAGCTGATGCCGGTGATGGCCTTCGACACCCAGGACGTGCCCCCGGCGACCGCCGCGCGCGGGCTGGAGAACTTCTGGGGTTACAGCACCCACAGCTATTTCGCCCCCCACCCGGGCTTTGCCGTCGATGTCAGTCAGGCCCGCGACGAGTTCCGCAACCTGGTCAAGGCGCTGCATCGGGCCGGCATCGGGGTGATCATGGACGTGGTCTTCAACCACACCGCCGAGGGCGGCGAGGACGGCCCGGTCATCAGCTTCAAGGCGCTCGGCAACGAGATGTACTACCACCTCGACTTCATCGACCGGCGCCGCTATCGCGACTACACCGGTTGCGGCAACACCCTCAACTGCAACCACCCGATCGTCACCCGCTTTCTCATCGACTCGCTGCTCTACTGGAGTCGCGAGATGCACGTCGACGGCTTCCGCTTCGATCTCGCCAGCGCCCTGGCCCGGGGCGAGGACGGCAACCCGCAGTACCATGCCCCGGTGCTCTGGGCCATCGAGCTCTCCCCGGCGCTCAATCGCGCGCACATCATCGCCGAGGCCTGGGACGCCGCCGGGCTCTATCAGGTCGGCGACTTCCCCGGCTACCGCTGGGCGGAATGGAACGGACGCTATCGCGACGTGATCCGCGGCTTCGTGCGCGGCGACCCCGGACTGGTGGCCGAGGTCGCCACCCGCATCGCCGGCTCCAGCGATCTCTACGAGAGCCGCGCCCGGCTGCCGACCAACAGCATCAACTTCGTCTCCTGTCACGACGGCTTCAGCCTCTACGACCTGGTCAGCTACGACCACAAGCACAACGAGGCCAACGGCGAGGACAACCGCGACGGCCATGACCACAACCTGAGCTGGAACTGCGGCGTCGAGGGCCCCACCGACGACCCCGCCATCCTCGCCCTGCGTCGGCGTCAGGCGCGCAACTTCATCGCCATCCTGATGCTCAGCCAGGGGGTGCCGATGCTCCACGCCGGCGACGAACTGCTGCGCACCAAGCAGGGCAACAACAACACCTACTGCCAGAACAACCCGCTCGGCTGGATCGACTGGCGCATGCACGACGACAGCGCCGCCATGCTCGACTTCGTGCGCGCCATGATCGCGCTGCGCCGCCGTCACCCGGCGCTGTGTCGCAACCGCTTCTTCACCGGCGAGCGCGCACCCGGACACGCCCTGCCCGACATCCGCTGGCATGGGGTCGGACTCGAACAGCCGAACTGGGACGCGCCCGGCAACCACGCCCTCGCCTTCACCCTCGACGGACTTGAAGAGGGCGAGTCGCCCCTGCATGTCATGCTCAACATGGGCAGTGAGCCGCTCGAGTTCGCGCTGCCGCCGATCGCCGGCATGACCTGGTACCTGGCGTTGGACACCGCCCGCGAACCCTGGGTGTTCGACCCCGGCGCACAACCGCCGATCGAACAACCGCGGCTGCGTGTGGAGGCGCACGCGGTGGTGGTGCTCGAAGGCTTCTTCCACTGATCACGACTGCCAACGGAGGCGCAACGATGCAACTCGGAATGATCGGACTCGGCCGCATGGGCGCGAACATGGTGCAGCGCCTGCTCGCCGCCGGCCACCAGTGCGTGGTCTACGATCGCGACCCGGCGGCGGTCGCCGCCCTGGTCGAGCACGGCGCGAGCGGCGCGGCGGACATCGCCGAGCTGTGCGCCCAACTCGCCGCCCCCCGCCATGTCTGGATCATGGTCCCGGCGAGCGTGGTCGACTCGGTGATCGACGTGCTCGAACCCCAGCTCGAGGCGGGGGACGCGATCATCGACGGCGGCAACTCCAACTACCGCGACGACATCGCCCATGCCGCACGGCTCGCGCCTGCGGGCATCCACTTCATCGACTGCGGCACCAGCGGCGGGGTGTGGGGACGCGAGCGCGGCTACTGCCTGATGGTCGGCGGCGCCACCGAGGCCGTCGCCCGACTCGAACCCATCCTCGCCGATCTCGCCCCCGGCGTCGGCGACATCCCCCGCACCGCCGGGCGCGAGGGCCCGCCGCGCGGCGCCGAGCTGGGCTATCTCCACTGCGGACCGAGCGGCGCCGGACACTTCGTCAAGATGGTCCACAACGGTATCGAATACGCCCTCATGGCCGCCTATGCCGAGGGCTTCAACCTGCTGCGTCACGCCGGCGCCGGGCGCGCCGAGCGCGCCACCGACGCCGAGACCGCGCCCCTGGCCAACCCCGAGCACTACCAGTACGACATCGACCTGGCCGAGGTCGCCGAGCTGTGGCGGCGCGGCAGCGTGGTCTCCTCCTGGCTGCTCGATCTCACCGCCAACGCGCTCGCCGAGGACGCCGAACTCGGCAACTTCAGCGGACGGGTGTCGGACTCCGGCGAGGGACGCTGGACCAGCATCGCCGCGATCGAGACCGGCACCCCGACCCCGCTGCTCACCACCGCGCTCTACGAGCGCTTCAACTCCCAGGGCGAGGCCGAGTTCGCCAATCGCATCCTCTCGGCGATGCGCTACCAGTTCGGCGGTCACCACGAGAAGTCCGCCTGAGCGCCCGCCCATCAAGGAGCGATCCCCATGCAACAACGACTGACCTCCGACAACGCCCCGCCGGCGCCACCGAACGTGATGATCATCTTCGGCGCCGGCGGCGACCTCACCCGGCGCAAACTGGTCCCGGCGCTCTATCACCTCTCGCGCGGCGGGCTGCTGCCCGAGACCTTCGCGGTGCTCGGGGTCGACCGCCTCGAACTCGACGACGCGGCCTTCCGCGACCGCATGGCCGAGGCGGTGCGCAATCATGTCGGCGCGGCCTGGGACCAGGACGTCTGGGAGCGGCTGTGCGAGCGCATCCACTACATGCGCTGCAACATCACCGAGCGCGAAAGCTATGTCGCGCTCTGCGAGCGGCTCACCCGGATCGACGCCGAGCGCGGCACCGACGGCAACTATCTGTTCTATCTCGCGGTACCGCCGGCGCTGTTCGGCGACATCACCCGGCTGCTCGGCGCCGTCGGCCTCACCACCGAGACCCCGGACGACTGGCGCCGGGTGATCATCGAGAAGCCCTTCGGCGACGACCTGGAGTCGGCCCGGGCGCTCAACCGGCTGCTCCACCAGAACCTCGACGAGGAGCAGATCTATCGCATCGATCACTACCTCGGCAAGGAAACCGTGCAGAACATCATGGTGTTCCGCTTCGCCAACGCCTTCATCGAGCCGCTGTGGAACCGCCAGCACATTGATCACGTGCAGATCACCGTCGCCGAGTCCGTCGGGGTCGAACACCGCGGCGAGTACTACGAAAAGGCCGGCGCGCTGCGCGACATGATCCCCAACCACCTGCTGGTACTGCTCGGCTTCCTGGCGATGGAACCGCCCAACTCGTTCGACTCCGAGGCGGTACGCGACGAGATCAACAAGGTGCTCGACGCACTCCAGCCGCTCACCCCCGAGCAGGTGCTCACCCACGCCGTGCGCGGTCAGTACGGCGAGGGGCGGATGCCGAGCGGCGAACAAGTCCAGGCCTACCGCACCTCGCCCGGGGTGGCGCCCAACTCGCGCACCGAGACCTTCGCCGCGCTCAAGCTCAGCATGGACAACTGGCGCTGGGCCGGGGTGCCCTTCTATCTGCGCACCGGCAAGCGGCTCAACGCCCAGTACACCGAGGTCGTCATCCAGTTCAAGCGCGCCCCCAAGATCATGTTCAAGGACACCGATGTCGACCAGCTCGACCCCGACATGCTGGTGCTGCGCATCCAGCCCAACGAGGGCATCCAGATGAGCTTCGGGGCCAAGGTCCCCGGGCCCAAGATGCGCGTCGGCACCGTCAACATGGACTTCTGCTACGCCGACTACTTCGGCAACGCCCCGGCCACCGGCTACGAAACCCTGATCTACGACTGCATGCACGGTGACGCCACCCTGTTCAAGCACGCCGACACCGTCGAGAAGGGCTGGGAGATCGTCGAGTCGGTACAGGACGTGTGGTCCGCGCTGCCGGCACGCGACTTCCCCAACTACGCCGCCGGCACCTGGGGCCCCGCCGCCGCCGGCGACCTGCTGCGCAACGACGGCCGACGCTGGCGCCGCATCCTCACGCCCGGGGCGGATTCGACGAGTTGAGCGCCAGCGGCTGAAGACGCTTGAACCGTAAAGAAAGCGGCCAGCCTTCAGCAAACAGCCCCCAGTGTAGGTCAGCAGTCAACAGCGGTGGCCACCAATCCTCACTGGAGGCTGATAGAACGTCATGAATCAGGCGTTCCCAAAACCGTGCTAACAGCAATATGTGAAAGATGCTGAGAAATTGGCGCGCGGTTTTAAGACGCCTGAATCAATTATCAGCATTCGCGCCATCAAGTTTTCGATGAACGTATGAAATCATTGATATAGTTACAAAGCGCCTTTCTTTGCTCCCGGCCTACCAGAACTCAGCAAGCGGCATCTAAATCCTGCACATCGAACGGCGAAATTCGCCCCATGTCTTTTCAGGTCGAACGTTGCGGATAAGCCAAATCAAAATGTGTGCAGCTAAAATTCTCATGAATTGCGCAGAAATCGACGCGTGCTTTTTGGAGGCGGCTTGATTCGCTCGCCAGGCATTTTAAATTACCACCTTTATCAACGCATTGCCTTTCTAAGCCGTTCTGAATTTGAGATTTCTTCACCCATTTCTGACAGAACATCCTTAACTGCTTCTTCAAGAGCCTCTGCGATCGCTTTTGCTCCACCCTCACAGGCGCCCCCTGCCGCAGCGCGACCCTCTCCGTCTCCACTTACAGTCTTTCCAAGCTGTCGGCCATTCTTAGTCTCTACTATTACACCTAAAACGACTTCCGCCTCGCTCTCCATGTCTGCGCTCAAAAATCCTGGAATAACCTTAAGATCGACATCCATATCTTCGACCTTTACGATAATCATCGCTTTGGCCCCAGATAAAGAAAGTTGAGTTTGACTAAGAGGTTTTTCAACGCGCTGGATGTTTTCGATTAAATTATCAAGCGTTTTGATAATCGCAGCCTCGATTCCAAACTCAGCATTAACAGGAAATTTGTGCGCTGAACAAGTAAGCCCACTAACTCGAATTTCATCAGAGGCACCTTCAGAATCGACGAAGATTGCAGCCGTTCCTGGCAAGCGCTGGTCATAAGATGAATAAATAGAATACGATGGCTTAATATCTACTGGAACTTGGTATGCACAAGACGCCACAAGAACACTAAAAAAAATAATTACAGCGTAACGACCGAGTTGTTTCATGATTTCAGGAACCTCCATCAGGCATAGAGCGCCATCTCTAAACTAGCCGGGGTTTCTCCAACTACCTTGAACCCATGGCGCTCATAAAAGCGCCTTGCTGGCTCGTTGATTTTGAAAACCTGCAATTTGACTCCGAGATGCTGCTTCGATGAAGAGGAGATAATCCGCTTCAAAATGTTTGCTCCAAGACCCTTCTTTTGATGCTCCGGAGCGATTAAAAGCATTCGGATGTAGAGTTCATCACTATGCTTCTCTACTTGAACATAACCTATCGGTTGACTTTCGCGTAAAACCACCGTTATCTGCTCTGGATCAAAGTGCTCTGAAAAATCATCTTTCTGCCATCGACTATCCCAGCCCCAGATCTGTTCGATGTACCCACCCATCACTGCTTGGTATAGCTCGAACAATTGCGCTTGATCCTCAGGATTTGCAGGTCGGAAGGAATATTCCATTTTCATATTAGTCTTAACGTAAAGCTAACCGGCGTCGCTGGGACGGATCGGTTGCACCAGCGGTTGCGGCGGGCGGAGCGCACGGAGCCGCTTGCGCTGACGCCGCAGATTGAGCTTGAGCGTGCAATACACCCGCCAGACCCGCTTGTGGTTCCAGGGATGTCCGGCGCGGCGCAGCCGCACATGGCGCTTGCGGAAACCGGCGGATGGATGGCGCTCGGCCAGCGCGCTCAGCGCCTTGATCAGCGGCCCGTCGTCACGTGGTGTCCATTCCCCGCGCTAAAGCCTCTAAAGCCTCTAAAGCCTCTAAAGCAAGAGATTCTGATCTTATCGAAACCTATCGGTCAGGGCACTACCCAGAAGTTGGGTTGCCGCTATGCGGCAGCCCAACCTACGGAGCTGGGGTCTGGGAGCTGAAGGCTGGCGGCTCGCGGACGCCGCGTGGACAATCGGGCGATCGTCCAGCCAAGGAGTTCCGCCCATGTCCGATCCCACCCGCCCCCGTCGCGCCCAGCGGGGCGTTCCCGCCGTGTGGATGCGCGGGGGTACCAGCAAGGGGGTGTTCTTCCACGCCGCCGACCTGCCCGCCGATCCTGTCGAGCGCGATGCTTTGCTGCTGCGCGCGCTCGGCAGCCCCGATCCCTACGGGCAGCAGATCGACGGGCTCGGCGGCGCCACCTCGAGCACCAGCAAGGTCGTGCTGATCGCCCCTTCCGAGCGCCCGGACTGCGATGTCGACTACCGCTTCGGCCATGTCTCGATCACCGACCCGGTGATCGACTACAGCGGCAACTGCGGCAACCTCACCGCCGCCGTCGGTCCCTTTGCGATCGAGGAGGGGCTGGTCCGCGCACAGGAGGGGGTGACCGAGGTGCGTATCTGGCAGGCCAATATCGGCAAGCGGATCATCGCCCGGGTGCCGGTACGCGACGGCGAGCCCGTGGTCGACGGCGACTTCCGGCTCGACGGTGTGCCCTGGCCGGGCGCGGCGGTGGAGCTGAGCTTTCTCGACCCCGGAGGCTCGGCCGAGGCGCCGCTGCTGCCTACCGGTCGGGCGTGCGAGCAGATCGAGGTCCCCGGGGTCGGCGTCCTCGCGGTCAGCCTGATCAACGCCGGAAACCCCACGGTATTCGTGCGCGCGGCCGATCTCGGGCTCGACGGGCGCGAGCAGCGCGCGACGATCGACGGCGACCCCGCGCTGCTCGACCGGCTCGAACGCATCCGCGCCCACTGCGCGGTGCGCATGGGGTTGGGCGAGACGCCCGAAGCGGTGAGCCGCGCGCGACCGGCCACCCCCAAGCTCGCCTGGGTCGCGCCCGCCGCCGATTATCGCGACTCGACCGGCGCCAGCGTTCCGGCCACGCGCTGCGACCTGCTCGCCCGCATCCTCTCGATGGGGCGGCTGCACCACGCCTTCACCGGCACCGGCGCGGTGGCGCTGGCGGTCGCCGCCGCCCTCCCCGGCACCCTGGTCAACGCCCTCACCCCCTGGGCCGGCGAGCACGGCGTGCGCCATGTGCGTATCGGTCACCCCGCCGGGGTGCTGGAGGTCGGCGCCGAGGTGGTGCCCGCGGACGCGGGTTGGACGGCGCGCCGCGCGATCATGCGGCGCAGCGCGCGGCGGTTGATGGAGGGTCGGGTGCTGGTGCCCTGGTGAGGGGCCAGGGCCAGTCGGGGGCTGCAGCGGCTCGGTTCGCCTCGACGGCGGGGCCGGATTCGATCGATCCGCCACGCATCGCCCACCGGCGCCAGCGACAGACCGAACTGCTTTCGATGGTTTCGCGCCCGATTGGTTCCGTTGCGTCCACGATCATGCGAGAACCCTTGCGGATACCGGGTCGATTGCGGTGAAATCCATGCCCTGCCGCCAGCGCGCGGCACCCATCTTCGCAACTCCATCACCGAGGTTTGACCATGATCGAGGTTCGCGAGCTCAGTCGCAATTACGGCGAGCTGCAAGCGGTCAGGGAGGTGTCGTTCTCCATCGACCGTGGCGAGATCGTCGGGCTGCTCGGCCACAACGGCGCGGGCAAGACCACCATCATGAAGATGCTGACCGGCTTCCTCGAACCGAGCGCGGGACAGATCCGCGTCGACGGGCTCGACATCGCCGCGCAGCGTCGCGCGATCCAGCGGCGCATCGGCTATCTCCCCGAGAACTGCCCGCTGCCGCCCGAGCTGACGGTGATCGAGGCGCTCGACTACCAGGCCGCGCTGCGCGGCATCGCCACCGCCGAACGCCCACGGAGAATCCGCCGCGCGATCGAGCGCACCGCGCTCGGCGCCAAGGCCGGGGCGACCATCGCCACCCTCTCGCGCGGTTATCGCCAGCGCCTCGGCGTCGCCCAGGCGATCCTCCACGAGCCGGGCATCCTCATCCTCGACGAGCCCACCAACGGGCTCGACCCGGCGCAGATCCAGCACATGCGCGATCTGGTGCGCGAACTCGCCCGCGAGGCGACGGTGATCCTCTCGACCCACATCCTCCAGGAGGTCGAGGCGGTCTGTCATCGGGTGCTGATCATGCACGGTGGCCGGCTCGCGCTCGATCGGCCGCTGGCCGGCATCGGCGGCGCGCCCCGTCTGATGGTCACCCTCGACCGGGGCCCCGACGAGGCGCGCCCGGCGCTCGTCGAGCTGGCCGGGGTCGAGGCGGTCGAGCACCTCGGCGGCGCCGACGGACGCCATCGCTACGCCCTCACCACCGCCGATCCCGACGCCACCGCGCCGAGCGTGGCCGCCGCCATCACCGCGCGCGACTGGCCGCTCCACGCGCTCGCCCCCGAGCATCACGACCTCGAGGCGCTGTTCGGCGCCGTCACCCAGCGGCCCGTGGAGGTGCATCATGGCTGAGACCCTGCGCGTGGCCCGCCGCGAGCTGGCGGCCTTCTTCGGCTCGCCGGTGGCCTATCTCTTCATCGGCGGCTTCCTCGCCGTCTGTCTGTTCGTCTTCTTCTGGGTCGATGCCTTCTTCGCCCGCAACATCGCCGACGTGCGACCGCTGTTCGAGTGGATGCCGATCCTGCTGATCTTCCTCAGCGCCGCGCTGACCATGCGGCTGTGGAGCGAGGAGCGCCGCGCCGGCACCCTCGAGACCCTGCTCACCCTGCCGGTGCCGCTCTACCGGCTGGTGCTCGGCAAGTTCCTCGCCGCGCTCGCGCTGGTCGCCGTGGCCCTGGCGCTGACCCTGCCGCTGCCGCTCACCGTCGCGCTGCTCGGCCCGCTCGACTGGGGCCCGGTGTTCGGCGCCTATCTCGCCACCCTGCTGCTGGCGGCGGCCTATCTCGCGATCGGGCTGTTCGTCTCGGCGCGCACCGACAACCCGATCGTCGCGCTGATCGGCGCGACCCTGATCTGCGCCCTCTTCTACCTGATCGGCGCCGAGACCCTGACCGGGTTGTTCGGCCACGGCGGCGGCGAGCTGCTGCGCCTGCTCGGCACCGGGGCGCGCTTCGACTCCATCACCCGCGGGGTGATCGATCTGCGCGATCTCGCCTACTACCTGAGCATCGTCGGCATCTTCCTCGCCCTCACCGTCCACAGCCTGGAGCGGCTGCGCTGGGCCGAGGACGAGGCCAACCCGCGTCATCACCGGCGCTGGCGGCTGGTCACCCTGCTGGTGGTGGCCAACCTGGTGGCCGCCAACCTGTGGCTCAACGCCATCGGCAACGCCCGCGTCGACCTCACCGAGGGGCGGATCTACTCGATCTCCGAGCCCACCCGCAACTATCTCGCCCAGCTCCAGGAGCCGTTGCTGATCCGCGGCTACTTCAGCGCCGAGACCCATCCGCTGCTCGCCCCGCTGGTGCCGCAACTGCGCGACCTGCTGCGCGAGATCGAGATCGCCGGCGGCGATCGGGTGCGAGTCGAGTTCGTCGATCCCAAGGACCACCCCGATCTCGAACGCGAGGCCGGCGAGCGCTACGGCATCCACCCGGTCGCCTTCCAGAGCGCCGATCGCTACCAGACCTCGGTGGTCAACTCCTACTTCGACCTGCTGGTGCAGTACGGCGATCAGTACCAGACCCTGGGCTTCCAGGACCTGATCGAGGTGAAGGTGCGCGGCGAGTCCGACCTGGAGGTGCGGCTGCGCAACCCCGAGTACGACATCGCCCGCACCATCAAGAAGGTGCTCTACGGCTATCGCGGCGGCGCCGACGTGTTCGCCGGGCTGACCACGCCGGTGACGCTCGAGGCCTTCGTCTCCGCCCCAGAGCGCCTGCCCGAGCCGCTGCCGGCGTTGCGCGATGATCTGGAATCGGTGCTCGCCGAGTTCGCCGAGCGCGCCGACGGGCGCTTCGACTACCGCATCAGCGACCCGGACGCCGGCGACGGCGCCCTGGCCGAGCGCATCGCCAGCGAGTACGGCTTCGAGCCGCTGGTGGTCAGCCTGCTCGACCCGACGCCCTTCTACTTCTACATGATCGTGCGCGCCGGCGAGCAGGTGATCCCGGTGCCGCTGCCCGAGTCGCTCGACCGCGCCGGGCTCGACCGCACCATCACCGCCGCGGTCAAACGCTTCGCCCCGGGGATGCTGCGCACCCTGGCGCTCTACACCCCGCAGCAGGGCCCCAACCGCTTCGGCATGCCCGGTGCCGGCGGCCCCGGCTACAGCCTGCTGCGCGAGCGGTTGCGCGAGGGCTTCAACCTCGTCGACACCGATCTCGGCAGCGGCCAGGTCCCCGACACCACCGATCTGCTGCTGGTGATCGCCCCCGAGTCGCTCGATGAGCGCCAGCGTTTCGCCATCGACCAGTTCCTGATGCAGGGCGGCACGGTGATCCTCGCCGCCTCGCGCTTCGACGTCGATCTCGGCGGCGGCTCGATCGGCGCCCGGCGCATCGACACCGGACTGGAGGACTGGCTCGCCCATCACGGCATCACCCTGGAGCCGAGCCTGGTGCTCGACCCGCGCAACACCCCCTTCCCGATCCCGGTGCAGCGCGACATCGGCGGCTTCCTGGTCGAGGAGATCCAGACCCTCGACTATCCCTACTTCCCCGACGTGCGCGACGACGGGCTCGATGCCGACTCCGGCATCACCGCCAACCTCGGCTGGATCACCATGAACTGGACCTCGCCGATCACCCTCGATGCCGAGGCCGCGACCGGGCGGCGGGTGACGCGACTGCTGGAGAGTTCGGATCGGGCCTGGAGCAGCGACTCGGAGGAGATGCAGCCCGACTTCGACGCCCACGGCGCGCTCGGCTTCGCCCGCGGCGATGACCGGGGCCGCAAGCTGCTCGCCGTCGCCCTCGAGGGTCGCTTCGACTCGCCCTTCGCCGGTCGGCCCTCGCCGCTGCTCGAAGGTAGCGACGACGACACGGCGGCCGACGAGGCCGAGACCGAGGACGCCGCGCCGGTGATCTCGGGCGTGGTCGACAGCTCGCCGGCCTCGGCGCGGCTGATCCTGATCGGCTCGTCGAGCTTCCTCACCGACACCGCCATCGGGCTCGCCACCGACGCCACCCAGACCCACTACCTCAAGCCGGTCGAGCTGATCCAGAACGCCGTCGAGTGGTCGCTGGAGGACCGGGGGCTGCTCGCGCTGCGCGGTCGCGGCCAGTTCAGCCGCACCCTGGCGCCGCTCGACCAGCAGGCACGGGTGTTCTGGGAGGCCATCAACTATCTCGCCGCCCTCGCCGGGTTGGCACTGGTCTATTGGCTGCATCGGATGGCCCGGCGGCGGCGCGCCCGCGCCGCGGCGGCCATCCTCGCCAGCGGAGGTGAAGCACGATGACAACGGCCATCGACATGCGTTGGCGCGCCGATCTGCGCGCGCCCGTGGTGATCGCGCTGGGCGCGTTCCTGGCGCTGCAACTGCTCCTCGCCCTGATCCTCGGGCTCGGCGGCGCCGGGGTCGGCGCCCCCGCCCCGAGCGGCGCGGCGCTCTTCGATCTCGACCCAGAGGCGGTCGCGCGGGTGACCATCGCAGGCCCCGACGACAGCGAGCCGCTGGTGCTCGAACGCGGCGAGGACGGCTGGACCCTCGCCAGCCTCGGCGGCGTGCCGGTGCGCGCGGGTCAGGTCGCGCGCCTGCTCGACACCCTGGGCGCACTGCGCCGCACCCCGCCGATCGCCACCAGCGACGCGGCCCTGGCACGCTTCCGCGTCGCCGACGACGCCTTCGAGCGGCGGCTGGTGCTCGCCGATCAGGCTGGTGAGCCGCTCGCCACACTCTATGCCGGCGACTCGCCCGGCTACCGTCGGCTGTTCGCCCGCCCCGCCGGGGAGACGGCGGTGCTCGACCTGCCGCTCGCCCTCGCCGATCTCTCCAACCGCGCCGAGGACTGGATCGACACCGGACTGCTGCGTGTCGAGCCGGAGCAGATCACCGCCATCGCCGGTGACGGCTGGCGGGTCGCGCGCGACGGCGAGGGCTGGCAACTGGAGGGCGCGACCGAGGGCCGCAGCGCCGACCAGCACGCCATCGACACCCTGGTGCGCAGCGTCGCCAACCTCGGCTACCGCACCCTGCTCGATGCCGGGGCCGAGTCCGGGCTCGACCAGCCGGTGCTCGAACTCGACCTCAGCCTGGAGACGGGCACGCGTCACTACCGCATCGGCGCGCTCGACGACGGCGACTATGCGCTACAGAGCGACCACCTGCCCCATGTCTTCCGGCTCTCCCGCTACGACCTCGGCGAGCTGCTCGACCTGGAGGCCGATGACCTGACGGTCGCACCGGAAGCGCCGACACCGGCGGAGGAGCCCGCGAGCCCGGCAGCGCCGGACAGCGCGCCGCCAGAGACGCCCGCCGAGACGATCTCGACCGAGCCCGCTTCCTCTCCCGCGCAGCCGGACTGATTCGGTCGGCGGTCTCGGGCTCCCCGTCCATCCAGCGTTCGATCGCCGACTCGGCAGCGTTGGTGGACGGGGGGCCAGCCGCCAGCCGGAGAGATTAAACCGCCAAGATACCGTCTTCCCGTCAATCGCCGATCATGCACACCAGCCTCCCCGACTGGAGGCTGGAAGCTGATCGCTGGAAGCTGGACGAGACGTAGGATGGGATGAGTGACCGGGCGCGGACGCCGATCATCGGTATCGGGCCTGTCGGTCACTCACCCCATCGGTCCACACGAGACCGTCATCCATCCTGCGGCACGCCGCGCCTTGGCCAACCAGCGAGCTGGCCGATCGCTCTTTTTCCCTGCCCGAGTCAGGCCCACAAGCGCCGGGGCACCATCCACCGCCCCCGCCCGTCACACCGGTATGCCCTTCGGGTCGCTCGCCCCGAACGAGCGACTTGCGAACGAGTCTTTTACACCCAAAGTGTAAAACCCAACAGCAACCGACCTCGACCGCCATTCCGCCGACCGACCCCGAAGGACGACGCCCCAAGCCCCAGCGACGGCGACACCTCCCCGAGCGGGTTCGACGTCCGATTCGCTCACTCGACTGATGACGCGACATCGGGCACTGCCCCGGGGTCGCATGACGGATCCCGGGCGGGCGTTCGTCCCTCGTCCGGCGCACGCGCGCGCAACGCAAGACCAACCAGAGGAGATTGCAGATGGCTCGATCGCAACATCCGAGGTCGTATCGCACGCATCCGAGGGGACGCCATCGGCGCGGCGCCCTGGGGCTGGGGCTGACGGCGCTGCTCGCGGTCTCGACCGCGGGTGCCGCCGAGCCGCCCAACATCCTGGTGATCTGGGGCGACGACATCGGTCAGTCGAACATCAGCGCCTACACCCACGGACTGGTCGGCTACCAGACGCCCAACATCGACCGCATCGCCGACGAGGGCCTGACCTTCACCGACTACTACGGCGAGCAGTCCTGCACCGCCGGGCGCTCGTCGTTCATCACCGGCCAGAGCGTGTTCCGCACCGGGCTCTCGAAGGTCGGGCTGCCGGGGGCCGAGGAAGGCATGCACGAGGCCGACCCGACCATCGCCGGGCTGCTCAAGGCGCAGGGCTACGCCACCGGCCAGTTCGGCAAGAACCACCTCGGCGACCGCGACGAGCACCTGCCGACCAACCACGGCTTCGACGAGTTCCTCGGCAATCTCTACCACCTCAACGCCGAGGAGGAGCCGGAGAACCTCGACTATCCCAAGGACCCGGCCTTCCGCGAGCGCTTCGGACCACGCGGCGTGATCCACGCCTGGGCCCTGCCCGACGGCACCCAGAAGATCGAGGACACCGGCCCGCTGACCAAGGCGCGGATGGAGACCATCGACGACGAGACCGTCGCCCGCGCGCTCGGCTTCATCGAGGAGCAGACCAAGGCGGGCAAGCCCTGGTTCGTGTGGTGGAACGGCACCCGCATGCACTTTCGCACCCACGTCAAGGACGAGCTGCGCGGCATCTCCGGGCAGGACGAGTACGCCGACGGCATGGTCGAGCACGACATGCACGTCGGCCAGCTGCTCGACAAGCTCGACGAGCTGGGCATCGCCGACAACACCCTGGTGTTCTACTCCACCGACAACGGCCCGCACTACAACACCTGGCCGGACGCGGCGGCGACCCCCTTCCGCGGCGAGAAGAACACCAACTGGGAGGGCGGCTGGCGGGTGCCGGCGATGGTGCGCTGGCCGGGCCGGATCGAGCCCGGAACCTGGAGCAACGCCATCGTCCACCACATGGACTGGCTGCCGACGCTGCTCGCGATCGCCGGCGAGCCCGGCATCAAGGAGCAACTGCTCGAAGGCTATCAGGCGATCGGGCGCGACTACCGGGTCCATCTCGACGGCTACGACATCCTGCCGCTGCTCACCGGCGAGACCGCGGACACGCCGCGCCACGAGATCTTCTACTTCTCCGACGACGGCGACCTGACCGCACTGCGCTACGACGACTGGAAGATCCTCTTCATGGAGCAGAAGAGCCCGGGCACGCTGCGGGTGTGGATGGAGCCCTTCGTGCCGCTGCGGGTGCCGCTGATCGAGAACCTGCGGCGTGATCCGTACGAGCGCGCGACCATCACCTCCAACACCTATCACGACTGGCAGCTCGACCGCGCCTTCCTGCTGGTGCCGGCACAGGCCTATGTGGCGAACTTCCTGGAGACCTTCCAGGAGTTCCCGCCACGCCAGGAGGCGGCGAGCTTCAGTCTCGACAAGGTGATGGAGACCATGCTGACCCCGGGCGCGCACTAGGCGCCGCACCGGTGCGCGGGGACCGCGGCGTCCCCGCGCGCGCCGATCCTTCTCGACCCGAGGAGCCACGGATGTCCCCAATTCGTCCCCGGATCACCACCGCCCTGCTGACCGGCTGCGTCCTCGCCAGCGCCTCCAGCACCGCCGAGGAGACCCACTACCGCGCCAGCCTCTATCTCTGGGGCGCCGGCATCGAGGGCGAGACCGCCCGCGGCGCCGAGCTCGACGTCGGCTTCGACACCCTGATCCGCAACCTCGATCTCGCCTTCATGGGCGCCCTGGAGGCCAGACGCGGACCCTGGACGCTGATCGGCGACGTCGTCTATCTCAACGTCAGCGCCGAGGGTGGCGCGACCCTGCCGATCGGCGGCGGTCCTCGGGTCGATGCCGAACTCGGCACCAAGGGCTGGATCCTCGACCTGAGCGGCGCATACCGGCTGGTCGAGCGCGAGCGCCTCCAGCTCGACCTGCTCGCCGGGGTGCGGCGGCTCGATCTGGAGATCGACTTCTCGAACACGATTCCCGGAACCCGCGAGCGCCGCGCCTCGCAGGGCGCCTGGGATCTGATCGGCGGGTTGCGCGGACGGATCACGCTCGATCAGCGCTGGTCACTGCCCTGGCGGGTCGGTCTCGGCGCCGGCCAGTCGGACCTCGCCTGGCAGGCGCTCGGCGGGATCAGCTATCGCCGCGAGGCGCTCGCCGTCTCGCTGCTCTATCGCCATCTCGCCTGGTCGTTCGACGACGAGCGGCTCGACCACATCCGCTTCAGCGGTCCGATGCTCGCCGCGAGCTGGCACTTCTGACCCGACAACCACCCAGGAAGGATCCCCACCATGCGTCCGCGCCTGCTACTCGCCTGCCTGCTCCTGCCCACGCTCGCGCTCGCCGACCCGCTGCCCTCGTGGCGGGCGGGCGCGCTCAAGACCTCGATCATCGGGTTCGTCGATGCCGTCACCACCCCGGGAGCGGACTTCGTCCCGGCCGAGGCGCGCATCGCGGTCTTCGACAACGACGGCACCCTGTGGGTCGAGCAACCGGTCTACACCCAGCTGGTGTTCGCCGCCGACCGGGTACGAGCACTCGCCCCGTCACACCCGCAGTGGTCGACCCAGCCGCCCTTCGACGCGGTCCTCGCGGACGATCTCGACGCACTCGCCGAGGCAGGGCACCACGCCATCCTCGAACTGGTCGCCGCCACCCACACCGGGCTGTCCAGCGCCGAGTTCGCCGCACTGGTGAGCGCCTGGATCGCCGAGGCGCACCACCCGCGCTTCGACCGGCGCTACACCGACCTCGTCTACCAACCGATGCTGGAGCTGCTCGCCTATCTGCGCGCCGAAGGCTTCAAAACCTTCATCGTCTCCGGCGGCGGCATCGACTTCATGCGCCCCTGGACCGAGGCCGTCTACGGCATCCCGCCCGAGCAGGTGATCGGCTCGCAGATCGAGCTGGTCTACGAGATCGGCGACAACGGCCAGCCCCGGCTGATGCGCCGACCCGAGATCGGCTTCGTCGACGACAAGGCCGGCAAGCCGGTCGGCATCGCCCGTCACATCGGTCGCCGCCCGATCCTCGCCGTCGGCAACTCCGACGGCGACTACCAGATGCTCGACTGGACCACCAGCGGCGACGGTCCCCGGCTCGGCCTGCTGATCCACCACGACGACCCCGAGCGCGAATACGCCTATGACCGCGACAGCGCCATCGGTCGGCTCGACCAGGCGCTCGACGACGCCGAGGGCAAGGGCTGGCGACTGGTGTCGATGCGCGAGGACTGGCTGCGGGTGTTCCCGGCGGCGCCGAGCACGCCGCGCTGATGTCGCCGACGCGCGCGCTCGCGCTGTTCGTCGTGCTGCTCGCGCCGACGGCGAGCCCGGCGCGCTCGCCCGGGCATGTCGGCGTCGCCGTCTGCGCCGAGTGCCACCCCGCCGAGACCGCGCGCTGGCGCGGCTCGCACCACGATCTGGCGATGACCGAGGCGAGCGAGCAGACGGTGCTCGGCGACTTCGCCGACGCCCGCATCGAGGTGCACGGCGTCACCAGCCGCTTCTTCCGTCGCGATGGCGGCTTCTACGTCGACACCGAGGGGCCGGACGGCGCGATCCACACCTATCGCATCGACTACACCTTCGGCTGGTGGCCGCTGCAGCAATACCTCATCGCCTTCCCCGGCGGTCGTCTCCAGCCCCTCGGCATCGCCTGGGACGCGCGCGCGCCAGAGGACGGCGGCCAGCGCTGGTTCCATCTCTACCCCGACACCCCGCTCACCCCCGAGCACCCGCTGCACTGGACCAGCCGCGACCAGACCTGGAACCACCAGTGCGCCGAGTGTCACTCGACCGGCCTGCGCAAGGGCTACGACCTCGCCGAGGACCGCTACCACACCACCTGGTCGGAGATCGACGTCACCTGCGAGGCCTGTCACGGCGCGGGCGCGACACACGTCGCCGAGGCCCGCGCGGTCGCTGCCGGACCCGGCCAGTGGAGCGCGACCAAGGGGCTGCGCGTCGACCTCGGCGACCGCGACGGCGGGCACTGGGTGATCGACCCCGAGCACGGCCTGCCCAGACGCACGGTGGCGCGCACCGCGCAGCACGAACTCGACACCTGCGCCCGCTGTCACGCCCGGCGCGGCCTGATCCACGAGGACCCGACACCCGGCCAGCCGCTCGGCCAGACCCACCGTCTCGCCCTGCTCGAACCCGGGCGCTACCACCCCGACGGCCAGATCCTCGACGAGGTCTTCGTCCACGGCTCCTTCATCCAGAGCCGCATGTACCGGCACGGCGTGACCTGCAGCGACTGTCACGACCCGCACGACCTCCAGCCACACGCGCCGGGCAATGCGGTCTGCGCCCGCTGCCACACGGCGACGCGCTACGACGCCCCGGCGCACCATCATCACCCCGCAGGCTCCAGCGGCGCGGCCTGCGTCGCCTGTCACATGCCGCAGCGCCGCTACATGGTGATCGACGAGCGCGCCGACCACAGCCTGCGCATCCCCCGCCCCGACCTCAGCCGCACCCTCGGCACCCCCAACGCCTGCAACCAGTGTCACCAGGACCGCGATCCGACCTGGGCCGAGGCGGCGCTGGCGCGCTGGTACGGCACGCGGCCCGAGCGAGCGTCCCACTTCGGCGAGGTCCTCCACGCCGGTCGCCACGACCCGCGCGCCGCCGAGCCGCGCCTGCTCCGGCTCGCCGCCGACCGCGACCAACCGGCGATCGCCCGGGCCAGCGCGCTCGACCTGCTGCGCGGCGCGCCCGATCCACTGCGCGAGCTGACCCTGCGCCGCCTGCTCGACGACCCCGACCCCCTGGTGCGCGCAGCGGCGCTGGACGCACTCGCCGGCGCCGATGCCGCGACCCTGCGCGCCCTGGCGCTGCCCCGGCTCGACGACCCGGTGCGCGCGGTGCGCATGATCGCCGCGCGCCGCGTCGCGCCGCTCGCCGCCACGCCCCGCGACGCCGCCGAGGCACGACGACTGGAACAGGCGCTCGACGACTATCGCGCCACCCAACTGGCCACCGCCGAGCGGCCCGAGTCACACCTCAACATCGGCCTGCTCGAACTCGACGCCCGCCGCCCCGAGGCCGCCGAACGCGCCTATCGCACCGCGCTGCGGCTCGATCCCGGCTTCGTCCCAGGTTATGTCAACTTGGCCGACCTCCAACGCGCACTCGGTCGGGACGCAGAGGCCGAGCGCACCCTCCGCCAGGGGCTCGCCCAACGCCCCGAGGCCGCCACCCTGCACCACGCGCTCGGCCTCGCGCTGATCCGCCAACAGCGCTGGCCCGCCGCGGTCGAGGCACTCGGCCACGCCGCCCGCCTCGCCCCCGACAACGCACGCCATGCCTATGTCCTCGGGCTCGCTCAGGCCCGCGCCGGCGAGCCGGAGACCGCACTCGCCACCCTGCGCGCCGCCCAGCGTCGTCACCCGGAGGATCGCGACCTGCTGGTCGCCATCGTCGACCTCGCCCGCCGTCACGGCGAACATCAACTGGCGCTCGACTATGCGGCCAAGCTGCAGCGGCTCGGGCCGCCCTGAGCCGACCTGTACACACAGGGCTTCCACCACACCAAAAGGGTGGTATAGACTCGAGTGGAAGCCACATCCAGGGCCCGCGAAGATCGCCGGACCGCGTCGGTCAGCAACCTGGGCGTGCAAGGACCGAAGCGCCGTGGACGCCGAGAACACCCATCAGGTCTTCGACTGGCTCTGGACCTCAGGCCAGCTCTCCGAGGCCGACATCGCCGCCCTGCCCCGGCTGGGTGTCGACACCGTCATCAACCTCGCCCCACCCACCGCCCACAACGCCCTCCCCGGCGAGGCCGAACGCATCACCGCGCTCGGGCTGAGCTACATCCAGATCCCCGTCGACTGGGAACAGCCACAGGTCTCCGACTACCAGACCTTCTCCGTCTTGCTGCGCGCGTTGCAGCGAGAGGGCCGTCACGTCTGGGTGCACTGCGCGCGGAACATGCGGGTGAGTGCGTTTGTTTATCTGTATCGGCGGATTGAGTTGGGTGAGGCTGAGGAGGTGGCGAGGTTTCCGATGCGGGAGGTTTGGGTGGGGGATGGGGTTTGGGGGGAGTTTATTGTGTCATTTGCGAAAGGCATTGACTGATAAGTAGTCTGATGAAAATTTAGAGGCTCCACCAAGCGCTCCCAGCTCAGTCAGCTGCGATCGCAAATTTACAATGGCCCACCCCATCGCCTCCCCAGGACGTTACCTATGAGTATACGCTTTGCTAACCGTGCTATTTTGGTGTTGGAATCGCCTTGGGAACTTGACGAGAGGGATGCAAATCGCAGCAGCGTTATTCCTTTCGTTGAAGGAGTAGCAAAGCTAACCGGTGATACCGATGTGCATTATGCAAATTTTTATGATTTAAAAAGCTTTGATAAAGCACTGGAATGTCTCTGCAAGGGAAACCTTGAAAGCAGGATAGTCTACATAGCTGCGCACGGTGAAGGCAAAAATATTGCTGGAGTACCGATGCTCAGTTTGCTGCTACGTATCGCATCGCGCTCGAGACGCCACCGAATCGATGGCGTACTCATTGGTAGCTGCTTCGTTGGTCAGAACTCAACCACTATGGAAGTATGCATTGAAGAATCTCGACTCCGCTGGTGTGTAGGATATACAGCTGCAACCTACTGGCTAGATGGAACCCTGATCGACTGCAGGCTGCTGGCCGAGTTGTCTCAACTCGAAGACGAAGATTTTGAGGATAGAAATTCTGTTGTTAGCGCTATAGCTAGAGCCCTGAGCCTCTTTGACCCTAAGGCTGAAATTGGCAACGATAAATATATGAATAGCGTAAATCTGAGGGACGGAATGAGCTTTGTGCTGCAATTGCGCGGGCGTGGACAACGTGCTCGAGACGTTACCAACGAGGTCTGGAAATATATCGATGACTTTTCGCATGAAAGTTAAGGTAGTGCCCTGACTGATAGGATTTTGAATCGCTCGATGTTTTTGAGCTTTCCCGCAATGAATCACACGCACATCGTAGCGTTGTAGTGATGAATGAAGTTTCAGAGTGCACCTAGATGGTTTTCCTGGTTCTTCGAGAACGTGAGCGACTTTCTCACCAAGCCGGAGATACGCTGCCGGATTGTACCGTTGAACCGTTCGATGTGGTTGGTTTCCCCTTGGGACTTCGCACTGGGGTAATGTCGATGTGCTGGGATGATCCGCGCATAGGCGCTCCAGAAATCTGTGTAGACGGGAGCGGAAGTCTGATATTGCGCTGGGATGGAGTCCCACAGAGCCTGTGCGGGTCGCTCCGTACGATCGCCAACATTGACCCCGACGATACGCCGGGTCAGGCGATCCATGGCGAGCCATATCCATTGTTTGCTCAGGCGTTTTCCGACAAAGGACCACAGCTCGTCGTACTCTAGGATCACTCCCTAGGGTGTGGTGTTTTTTTTAGCGTGACCTGACGAGGAACCTTTTTTTACTTCTCGTTTACGTAGTCTGCAGCCAAGCCTCGGAGACCTTCACCGCACGGGCAATTCCGGCCAGGGAGATTTTTTCCAGCAGCAACCGATCGATCAGTTCGCGGGTTTCCTGAGAAACCTGGCCCTTGGCAGGATGGAGAACGAACTGGCGACCGCAATCTTGACACTTGTACAACTGCTTTTTCAGCCGGTTGAATCCATTTTTGGTCACATGGTTGGAGTGACACTGCGGGCATGTCAGATACATCTTTTTCATCCTTAAAGAAAGATGATTCTGATTTTATCTAAACTATCGGTCAGGGCGCCACCCCTATTCAATTTCTACACTTCTAAATCGGATAATTTAATCCGCCGAATTCATTAGGATATGATCAATGGTCGATTTCAAGAAAAGACTTAAAAAGAAAACAACACCAAAGAAAACAAATCCAGTTGAAATCTACGACTCTCTCGATAGACGTAGCGAAACGGGGCCATTGCGCCACTCTCAGACTTTGGTGCTTGAAAAATGGCACTCAACCCATAAAGAAAATAGGAACAACATAATAAAGCTGCATACCGGAGAAGGCAAAACGCTTATTGGATTGCTTCTTCTTCAATCCAAAATCAATTCAAATGATGGCCCATGCTTATACGTCTGCCCCAACAAATATTTAGCAGAACAAGTGAGATTGGATGCTCAAAAATTCGGCATCCCATTTTGCGAAATCGGCAAGCGCAACGAGCTTCCTGAAGATTTTCTACATGGTAGCCGCATCCTGATTACGCATATTCAAAAGGTTTTTAACGGCAGAACAATTTTTGGGCTTGGCAAGCAATCAGTCTTTGTTGGCTCTATCATTCTTGATGACTCTCATGCGTGCATTGACTCTATAAAGAACTCTTTAACGATAAAGGTAGACAAAGACCATGAGCTTTATGAGAGAGCAATGGCCATATTTGGTGAAGAAATAAAGGAACAAGGCGAAGGAAGCTACTTAGAAATTAAAAGCGGCGACTACAACACCATGCTACCAATACCGTACTGGAGCTGGCATGACAAGAGAGAAGAAATCACCAAAGCCATCATCGAGAACAAAGAAGATACAGAAATAAAGTTCACGTGGCCGGTAATTAAAGATCAAATTGGAGATTGTCAAGCATTTATTTCTGGCCAGACACTGGAGATTTCCCCGACGCTGATGCCAATTGATAGCTTTGGCACGTTTTCGAGAGCAAAGAACAGAATTTTAATGTCTGCAACTACTCAGGATGATTCATTTTTCATAAAAGGACTTGGCTTTGACGTAGAGGCTGTATCAAATCCCATTACGAATCCGGACCTTAAGTGGTCAGGCGAAAAGATGATTATTATACCTTCGCTAATTAGCGAGGAGCTTGATAGTGACTCTATCGTAAATTGGCTGGCAAAGCCAAAAGCGGGCCGTAATTTTGGTGTAGTCTTTTTAATTCCTAGCTTTAGCAAGAAAAAGCAGTACGAGAAAATTGGTGCAAAAGTCGCTATCAGTTCAGATATTTTTGATGTGGTTAAATCCCTAAAAGACGGCAACTTTGATAGTGCTGTTGTTTTCGCAAATAGGTACGACGGCATCGACCTACCTGATAGCGCATGCCGCATATTAGTGGTTGACTCCAAACCTTACTTTGATTCGCTTTTAGATCGATATGAAGAAGATTGCAGAATTGAAAGCGACATCTTGAATATTCGTATAGCTCAAAAGGTAGAGCAAGGCTTGGGCAGAAGTGTCAGAGGTGAAAAAGATTACAGCATCATTTTGCTAGTTGGTGGTGATTTAGTAAAGTTTGTAAAAAGCCCATTGAGCAGTAAATATTTTTCTGCTCAGACGAGAAAACAGATAGAAATTGGTATGCAAGCGGCATCATTCGCCACTGAGGACGCAACGGACGAAAAACCTAAAGAGATACTTGTAAATCTTATGAGGCAAGGGCTTCATAGGGATGAAGGATGGAAGGAGTACTATTCCGAAGAGATGGATGAAGTTTCTGCGGAAGAAGGACGCAAAGAAATTCATGATACACTCAAAAAAGAGTATGAGGCAGAGAGGCAGTTTGCCATAGGCGAATATGCAAGAGCTTGCAGCTTAATGCAGTGTCTCTGCGATAAATTCGCCAACGACGCATCTGAAAAGGGTTGGTACTTACAGCAATTAGCTCGATACAAGTACCGAACCAGCAAAGTCGAATCCAACAAAATTCAGAAATCTGCTTTCCACAACAACCTTCAACTATTAAAGCCAAAAGAAGGAATAAGTTACAGAAAGATAGATTTTATAAATGAAAGCAGAATCAAGAGGATGCGAGATTGGGTGGGTCAGTACTCTGATTATCAGGAAATGATGATCTCCCTAAATGGAATTCTTCAGAACTTATCTTTTGGAATGCCATCTGAAAAATTCGAATCCGCAGTAATGGAGATAGGGATAGCAATCGGATTCCTGAGCCAGCGACCCGATAAAGAAATCAAAAAAGGTCCAGATATTCTTTGGTGTGGCGTAGAAAATCAGTACATTCTATTAGAGTGCAAAAACGAGGTTGAAGAAACCAGGCCAGAGATATCTAAACATGAAGCTGGCCAGATGAATTCTCACGCCGCTTGGTTCGAAAGCATTTACGGCGAGGCTAAGTGTAAACGAATTCTGATTATCCCTACCATCAAGTTATCTTATCATGCAGACTTCACACACCACGTTGAGGTTATGAGAAAAAATAAGCTAAAAAAACTCAAGGATAATGTAAAAGGTTTTTTTAAAGAGTTCGGGCAGTATGTCATGCATGAAGTAAGTGACCAAAAAATGCAGCAGCTAATAGATGCCCATGAATTAGACGTACAGAGCTTAACAAGCAAGTATTCTGAAAGTTATAAGAAAATGCAAAGCTAAGATGCATTCAAGGGACACCCATTTGCCAAATATGCGAAACTTCACTAGCGAGCATTACTGGAGCCATGATCAATGAACACTGAACTGTTTTTGGCATTTATTGCGGCCACTGCAATCATATGCACAATTCCTGGCCCCAATATCACGCTAATAGTCGCGAGGAAAAGGACGCGAGGAAAAGCGAGGAAAAGGACACCCACTTACCGCCCGTAGCGGACACCCACTTATCAGCTTGAAGTCGCTCTTCCCCCTCTTGACCCCGGCTGTTAGAGTCGGGACGCGACCGGTCGCGAAGCCGACGGATCGCGGGCCTTGGCCTTGCGGCCCACGGCTGTCGCCCCGTCGCTGATTGCGCGCCCGATGCGCCCTCACGATCAAGGATCCCCCGCTCGATGAACGCACCTCGAAGCCAGACCCTCGCCGCACGCGTTTTCGTGGACTCCGGAATGGGACTCCAGGCTCTGACTGACGTGCCGGGCTAGCGCGGCGATGGCGGCCCCCTGGACGGTTGAGCAGGTCAACGGCATGGCGCCCGACACCGCGTCCATCGCCGCGGGTCGCAAGCTGGCGAGCGCCGCGAAGTGGCAGCGCCTCGGCCAGACGGATCGGCTGATCTGGGGCGAGATCAGGGGCAGCGGCAGCACGCCTTATCAGACCTGCATCGACACCGCCGGACCGGCCTTCAAGTGCTCCTGCCCGAGCCGCAAGTTCCCCTGCAAGCACAGCCTTGGGCTCGCCCTGGCCCATGCCGAGTCCACCTCGGCCTTCGCCACGGATGCCCCACCGCAGTGGGTCGCCGAATGGCTGGACAAGCGCGAGGCGCGCTCGGAGCGTGAGGCGCGAGGCAAGACCAAGACGGCCGAGCCGGTCGACCCGGCCACCGCGCAGCGCCGTGCCGCCGCACAGGCGAAGCGCCGCGATCAGCGCGAGGAGAAGATGCAGGCGGGTCTCGACGAGCTGCAGCGCTGGCTCGCCGATACCCTGCGCCAGGGCCTGGCTCGCGCCATGGAGCAGCAGTCCTGGGACCACATGGCGGCGCGTCTGGTCGACGCGCAGATCCCGGGCCTGGCGCGCTGGCTCCGCCGCTGCCAGGAGGCGCGCTATGGCTCCGAGCAGTGGCAGGGCACCGCCCTGCAGGCCTTGTCGCGTCTCCAGTTGATTCTGGACGCCTGTCAGCGCCGCGAGACGCTGCCGGAGCCGGTCCGGGCGGATCTCGATGAGCTGCTTGGCATCCCCCTGGCCAAGGAGACGGTCCTGACCCAGCCCGGCGTCGCCGATATCTGGCGGGTCATGGGCAAGTGGACCAGCGACGCGGATCGTCTCCAGGTCCAGCGCACCTGGCTGCGCGGCGAGCGCACCCAACGCTGGGCGCTGCTGCTGGATTTCGCGGTTGCCGGCGCCGTGCTGCCGATCATGCCGCCGGAGGGCGTCGGTATCGAGGGTGAGCTGGCCTTTTATCCGGCGACCTGGCCGGTTCGCGCGCTCCTGAAGACACAACGGGGGACCGAACCGGCGCAGCCGAACGCCATGATCGCCGCAGGCGACGGGCTCGACGGACTCTACCGCACCTATGCCGAGCGTCTGGCCGCGACCCCCTGGCTGGAGCGGATTCCAGCCGCGCTGCGCGACCTGACCCCGGTCAAGGTGGACGAGCACTGGCTGCTGATCGACGCGGCGCACCGACAGATCCCGCTCGCGCCCCACTTCCCCTTGCGCTGGGAGCTGCTGGCCATGGGCGGCGGCGCGCCCGTGCAGCTGTTCGGCGAATGGGATGGAGAGGCCTTCTTCCCGCTGACCATCGCGGACGGGTCGCGTCTCCAGGGCTTTCACGCACTGCACATGGAGCTTTCGTGATCGAGCTCTGGAACGACCTCACGCGCACCGCGCTGCTCGGCACCGAGCGCGGCACCCGGACCTGGGATGCGCCCGATGCACTCGGAACGCTCTTGTCCGGCCTGCAAGCCCAAGAGACGGACGCCCCGGTCCAGCTGCTGCGCTGCTCGGCGGTCGTGGGCAATTTCGTCCAAGCCGGGCGCTTGCCGGCTCGGCTCGCATCGGCTGCGCCATCGCCGGCCGCGCCGGACCCACGCCCCGCCCTCGGCAGCGCCCGGCATCTGCGCCTCCTGCTCCAGGACGATCGGCTCAAGACCCTGCTCCCCGAATGGCTGGCGCTGCTCGCCGAGCACGGGCTGCGTGCCCCGGAGTCCAGCATTCCGACGCTCCTGGGACTGGCCTCGCGCAGTCCCGACCTGCGTCGGGCGATCATCGCCGTCATCGGCGCAAAGGGCCTGTGGCTGGCGGGACAGAGCCCGGAGTGGGCGCCGCTGCTGAGCGTCGCGGATCTCGGGCGGCTCGACGCGGCGCTGTGGGAGACCGGCACACCGGAGCAGCGACTGGCCTATCTGGCCCAGACGCGCCGCGAGGCTCCCGCACAGGCCGTCGAGTTGCTGGCCGCCGTCTGGTCGCAAGAAGGTGCCCGTGAGCGACGCAAGTTGCTGGGGGTCTTGAGCGACGCATCGGGACCGGCGGATGTGGCCTTCCTGGAGTCCGCCCTCGCGGATCGCAGCAAGGACGTGCGCGGCGATGCGGCTGGACTCCTGGCCCGAATCCCCGGCTCGACGGTGCGGACACGCGCGGTGGAGCTGCTGGATGGCTGGCTCGGGTTCGAGTCCGGGACCGGGCTGATGGGGCGGCTCAAGGGCCGCAAGAGCGAGCTGAGCGTCACCCTGCCCGAGGACTGGGACAGCGCCTGGACGACGATCGGCATCCACGAGAAACCACCCAAGGGGATGGGACGCAAGGCCTGGTGGCTCGAGCAGCTGCTGGGGCTGGTCGATCCCGACCACTGGGTCGAACGCTGGCAGCTTTCAGCCCCCGAGATCCTCCGCATGGTCGAGGGGCACGCGTGGCAGGGCACGCTGCTGGCGGGCTGGCGGCGCGCCACCCGGCATTTCGGCAATGGCGCATGGGCGCGTGCGCTGATCGCGGGGACGGTCGACGCCGACGCCGATGCCGCGTTGTGGGCGATCCTGCCCCCCTCGGAGCAGGAGGACGTGCTGACCCAGCCCCTCGCCATGCCGAGCACGGACGAGCCGTTCAAGCGGGCCTTCGATCGGCTCGGTCATCTCGGGCACCGTTGGAGTCCGTCCTTTTCGTCGGTCGTGCGCCAGGCCTGTCTCACGCTGTTCCGCGAGCAGACGCCGGACGCCAACTATGCCCGCTACGCCACCCTCCGTCAGGTTGCGGCGCACCTCGACCCGGGCGGCTATCAGGCCATGGAACATGACCTTGGGCCGCATCTTCAGGCGTCCTCCCCGTGGCAGAGGATCGCCACCGAGATGCTCGACACCCTGAGGTTTCGCAACGATATGATCCAGGCCATCGAGTCCGCGCGCATCGAATCAAACCAACGAGGTACGCCTTGAGCACCCAAAGCCCCAACGAAGCCATCCTGCGCCAGCACGCCGAGCAGGAGTTCGCCCACGAGATCGAGGCGCTCAAGGCGGTCGACGAGCATCCCAGACCGCCCAACTGGACGCTCTCGCCCTGGGCCGTGCGCACCTACCTGATGGGCGGCACGCTGAGCAATGGGGTCGAGATCAGCCCCAAGTACATCGGTCAGGCCCGGCTGATGGAGATCGCCATCTCCACGCTGGCGACCGATCGCGCCCTCTTGCTCTATGGGCTCCCGGGAACCGCCAAGTCCTGGGTCTCCGAGCACCTGGCCGCGGCGATCTCGGGCGATTCCACCCTGGTGGTTCAGGGCACGGCGGGGATCGGCGAGGAGGCGCTGCGCTACGGCTGGAACTATGCGCGGCTGATCGCGGACGGTCCCTCGCGGGCCGCGCTGGTGCCGAGCCCGGTCATGCACGCCCTCGAGCACGGCGCCCTGGTCCGGGTCGAGGAGCTGACCCGCGTTCCGGCGGACGTACAGGACAGCCTCATCACCATCCTGTCCGAGAAGACGCTCCCCGTGCCGGAACTCAATACCGAGGTCCAGGCACGCAAGGGCTTCAACGTCATCGCCACCGCCAACAACCGCGACAAGGGCGTCAACGAGCTGTCGAGCGCCCTGAAGCGCCGCTTCAATACCGTGGTGCTGCCGGTGCCGGCGACCCTGGAGGAAGAGACCGAGATCGTCGAGCAGCGCGTCGGGCGGCTCGGGCGGGCGCTCGAGCTGCCGGTCGAGAAGCCCGCGCTGCAGGAGATCCAGCGCATCGTCAGCGTCTTCCGCGAGCTGCGCCAGGGCATGACCGCCGACGGCAAGACCAAGCTCAAGACACCCTCCGGCACCCTGAGCACGGCCGAGGCGATCTCCGTCGTCAACAGCGGCATGGCCCTGGCCGCACACTTCGGCGACGGCCAGATGCGCGCGGGCGACGTGGCCTCCGGGCTGCTCGGCGCGATCGTCAAGGATCCGGTGCAGGACAAGGTCGTCTGGCAGGAGTATCTGGAGACCGTCGTCAAGGAGCGCTCGGACTGGAAGGATCTCTATCGGGCCTGTCGCGAGGTGCTATGAGCACCCATGTCTTCGGGGTCCGACACCATGGTCCGGGCTCCGCGCGCAGTCTGCTCGACGCCCTTGAGCGTCTGGCGCCCGACATCGTCCTGATCGAGGGCCCGCCGGAAGGCGATGCGCTGGTCGCACTGGCCAGTGACGCCCGGATGCGCCCGCCGGTCGCCATGCTGGTCTATGCGCCGGACGACCCGAGCGACGCCTCCTACTATCCCTTCGCCCGCTTCTCGCCCGAGTGGCAAGCGATTCACTACGCCCTGGGGCGCGACCTCCCGGTCCGCTTCATGGACCTGCCGCTCGCCAATCGCATTGCGCTCCGGCGCCGGGAACGCGAGGAGGCTGCGGAGCGCACTGCACCGGACGCGGCGCCCTCAGCGGATGACGGGACCGAGCCCAGCGCCGAGCCAGCAGAGCCCTGGCGCGGCGATCCACTCGCGCTGATCGCGCAGGCCGCCGGTTACGAGGACAGCGAGCGCTGGTGGGAGCACATGGTCGAGGAGCGTCGCGACACCGAGTCGCTCTTCGACGGCATCCGCACCGTCATGACCGCGCTGCGCGAGCAGGTCGAGGGGGAGGTTGCGCAGGATCCGCCGATCCTGGAGCGCTATCGCGAGGCCGCCATGCGCAAGATCCTGCGCGCGACCGAGAAGGAGGGCTTTGCGCGCATCGCCGTCGTCTGCGGCGCCTGGCACGTCCCGGCGCTGGAGCAGCGCCCCAAGCAGAGCGAGGACAACCGGCTCCTCAAGGGGTTGCCCAAGGTCAAGACGACCGCGACCTGGGTTCCCTGGACCTACGGGCGCCTGAGCTACCACAGCGGTTACGGTGCCGGGATCGGGTCGCCCGGCTGGTACGATCACCTCTGGTCCCGGTCCGGCGACGTCGCCACCCCCTGGCTGATCAAGGTCGCCCAGGCGTTCCGGGCCGAGGGGCTCGACATCTCCAGCGCCCATGTCATCGAGTCCGTGCGTCTCGCCGAGACGCTGGCGGCCATGCGTGCTCGTCCCCTGCCCTCGCTCGCCGAACTCAACGACGCGACCCAGACCGTCATGCTCTTCGGTGAATCGGCGCCGATGCAACTCATCCAGGCGCGTCTCATCGTCGGCGAGCGGTTGGGACAGGTGCCCGACTCGACGCCCGCGACGCCGCTGCAGGAGGATCTGCGCGCCCAGCAGCGGCGTCTGCGGCTCAAGCCGAGCGCGAGCGATCAGTCACTGGTGCTCGATCTGCGCAAGCCGAACGATCTGGCCCGCAGCCATCTCCTGCATCGGCTGCGGCTCCTCGATGTCCCCTGGGGCTGCAACGGCGGACGCGAAGCGGGCAAGGGCACCTTCAAGGAGTCCTGGCGGCTCAAGTGGGAGCCGGACTTCGAGGTGGCGCTGATCGAGGCCGGGCGCTGGGGCAACAGCATCGCGCAGGCGGCGACGACGGCGGTCGTTCAGGAGGCGCATCGGCGCGAGGACATCGGCCAGCTGGCGGCCTTGGCGCGGCAGGCGCTGCTCGCCGACCTGGGCAAGGCCATCGAGCCCGTGATCGAACAGCTCCAGGCCCGAGCGGCGCTCGCCGCCGACGTGCTGGTGCTGATGCAGGCCGTCCCGGAGCTGGCCCGGCTGGCCCGCTACGGGGATGTCCGCAAGACGGCGCTCGAGCGCGTCGACACGCTCCTGGACGGCCTCCTGGCGCGCATCTTCATCGGCCTCCCCAATGCCTGCAACGGCCTCAACGAGGAGGCGGCGGAGACCCTATTCGAGCACATCCAGGGTGTCCACGAGGGGCTCCGGCTCCTCGACGACACGCAACTCCAAGCCCAGTGGCAGCACACCCTGAGCCAGCTTGCCGACACCCAGAGCCTGCAGGGCATCATTCGCGGGCGCTGCTGCCGGCTGCTGCTCGACACCGGCGCGATGGACGAGGAAGACGCCGCCCGCCAGCTCGGTCTGGCCTTGTCGAGGGGGAATGCGCCCGGCCAGTCCGCCGCCTGGCTGGACGGCTTTCTGCGTGACAGCGGTCAGCTCCTGATCCACGACCACGCCCTCTGGCAGCTCGTCGACCAATGGGTGTGCCAGCTCCCCGAGGAGACCTTCATGCAGGTCATCCCGCTGCTGCGGCGGACCTTTTCGAGCTTCGAGGCCGCCGAGCGGCGGCAGATGGGCGAGCGCGTCAAACGCGGACCCGTGGGGTTCGGTTCGACGCACGACCATCCCGGCGAGTTCGATCGCGCGCGGGCGGAGACGACGCTGCCGCTGCTGTCTCGGCTGCTCGGTCTGGAGGACGGCGAATGAGTCAAGACGCACGCGAGCGGCGCTGGCGCTTGATCCTGGGCGGCGAGCCATCCGACGGCATCGGGCTGGCCCTGCAAGGCGAGGATGTCCGCATCGATCAGTGCCTCGACGCCGTCTACGGTCAGGCGGGGCGACGCGGTAGCCTGGCGGGCTCCTCGCCGAACGTGGCCCGCTGGCTCGGCGACATCCGTCAGTATTTCCCGTCCTCGATCGTACAGGTCATGCAGAAGGACGCCATCGAGCGACTCGGGCTGGAACAGCTCCTGCTGGAGCCCGAGGTGCTGGAGGCGGTCGAGGCCGATGTCCATCTGATCGCAACCCTCATCACCCTCAAGCACGTCGTCCCCGCGCGCACCAAGGACACCGCGCGCCAGGTCGTCCGCCGCGTGGTCGAGGACCTGATGCGCCGGCTCGAGCAGCCCATGCGTCAGGCCGTGACCGGCGCGCTCAACCGTGCCGTCCGCAACCGTCGGCCCAGGCTCAGGGAGATCGACTGGCACCGCACCATCAAGGCCAATCTCAAGCACTACCAGCCGGCGCAACGCACCATCGTCCCGGAGGTCCGCATCGGCTTCGGGCGCAAGCGTTCTTCACTGCGGGACGTGGTGCTCTGTGTCGACCAGAGCGGCTCCATGGCCACCTCGGTCGTCTATTCCAGCATCTTCGCGGCCGTCATGGCCTCGTTGCCGGCCTTGAGCACCCGACTGGTGGTGTTCGACACCGCCGTCGTCGACATGAGCGACGCCCTTCAGGACGATCCCGTCGACCTGCTCTTCGGCGTGCAACTCGGCGGCGGGACCGACATCAACCGGGCGCTCGCCTACAGCCAGGGCCTCATTCGACGCCCAAGCGACACCGTCTTCGTCCTCATCAGCGACCTCTACGAAGGCGGCGACCAGACCGAGATGCTCAAGCGCGCCGCCAGCATCAAGGCGTCCGGCGTCGAATTCATCACCCTGCTGGCCCTGAGCGACGAAGGGGCGCCCTTCTACGATCACCAGATAGCCGGCCAATACGCCGCCATGGGCATCCCGACCTTCGCCTGCACTCCGGATCAGTTTCCGGCGTTGATGGCTGCTGCGATTGGGGGTGAGGATGTTAATATTTGGGGTGCGCGGGAGGGGATTGTGATGACGCGGGGGAGAGGTTGAAGGCATTTGGCTTGGGTTCAGGCATGCTGGCTCTCCATTGCCCGGGTAACGCGATGTGTGTTTCGGCCAGATGCGGGTTTTCTCCTGAAAATACCCTATTTTATCAATTCGCTTGCGCTCTGACAGTAGACGAGGTAGGGAGATTCTGGCGATTCAGAGAATAAAGGGATACCGATTTACTAGAGATGTTGGCCCCAACCGAACGGGAGACTGACTTCGAGATGGGCTGGGGGATCGGATGTTGTCTGCGCATTGCGGTCGGCCAGTATTGCACTAGGTTGCTGTCAGCCTAGCACTGCATATGCGGATGTCAGTCTATTTAACTGTTAGCCTTCACAAAGGCAATAGCCAACAAATTTATAAAAGGAAATGCCATGCACAAGACTGCCGATGTATTTGGAATATCGAGAGATTTACCGCTAAATTACGTTGAACGAAAATCTGCTGATGACCTTCTTGTGGAAAATCTGACACGCGAGAAACACCTTGTAATATTTGGAAGTTCAAAACAAGGGAAAACCAGCTTGCGAAAGCATTGCCTTCCAGACGAAAACTGCATTGTTATTCACTGCTCAAACAAATGGAACATATCTGATATCAATGCTGCCATTTTAAAGAAAGCGGGCTTTGAGATTACCCAGTCGACATCAAAAACGGCCACTGGAAAATCTAAGATTTTCGCAAAAATATCAGCAAGAATATTTGGCGCGGGGGCAGAAGGTGGCGCGGAAGCTGAACGCCAAGTTTCAGAACAAACAAACAAATCACCACTTGAACTCGACCCAGAAGATGTAAATGATATCATTTCCGCGTTAGACAGCATTCTATTCAGTAGATATATCGTCCTGGAAGATTTCCATTATCTTTCAACTGATGCACAAAGAGATTTTTCTGTTGCATTGAAAGCTTTTCATGAAGGGTCAAAGTATTGTTTTATTATTGTCGGCGTTTGGCTGGAAGAAAATAGACTAACCGTTTACAACGGCGACCTTACCGGCCGTGTCACGTCGATCAATGCGGACAAATGGGAAATCGAAGAGATTCAGAGCGTTGTGTCAGAAGGCGAGAGTTTACTAAACATTAAATTCGATGAAAATTTCGTAAACGAGTTGCTCAGTCATAGTCAAGGAAGCGTATATGTAGTTCAGGAGTCCTGCTACAAATGCTGCATTGACTCGAACGTTTTACAAACGGAACCGCAGCAGAAAACAATAGGCAACAGTGAAAATGTCGTAGACATTGTTCAGTCTGTCGTGTCTCAGCAGACGGGGCGATTCAATTCATTTATAACGCAGTTTGCAGAAGGATTTCAGACGACAACATTGGAAATGTATAAGTGGCTTCTTTATCCCGTGCTTACCGCTTCCATCGAGGGTCTTCGCGCTGGGTTAAAATATAGAAATATTCGTGAAACGCTTGAAAATAATCATCCTGTAAGGGGTGACTTGAATCCTGGTAATATCACGCAGGCATTACAATCAACAGCGGCGCTTCAAGTTAAGAAGGAAGTGAAGCCAATTATTTTAGATTACGATCAGACAAATTTAACCTTGCGGGTAGTCGATAGCAGCTTTCTGATATGGATAGATAAGCAAGATCGCAACGACCTTCTGACATTGGCAGGTCTTCCTGCAAGAGCCGGTAGTGCCCTGACCGATAGATTTCGATAAGATCAGAATCTCTTGCTTTAAGGGTGAAGAAGATGAGAAAAGAAGGGACACCCAGAGCGCCGGGAAAAGCCGGCAAGAGATTGAAGGTGAAAGCCCTCTCCCCGGAAAGGTGTAATTCAGAGAAAGGGATACCCACTTACCAAAACCATTCAGCGGACGCGCCAAAGGCGCGCGCCGCTGATGGTTGGCCTTAGGTGCCTCGGGAGTTTTATGGAATTTGAAGATCGCGCAGTAGCTTTCATTGACGTTTTAGGCTTCAAGGCGCTAGTGAATGGAGCAGTTGAGAATGAAGCTAAGAAACAAAAATTGGCTGATTTGGTAGCGTTGCTTGAATCGGCTATTCCGAGACTAGACGCTGGCGTAGATCCAGACGCTCCTAAGCACTTGATCCCGCGTCATCAATACATTTCTGACTGCATCATTCTTAGCGCCCCTTTAGCCGACACAAAATGGCCCTGGTATAACGGCGTCAGCGTTATCGTCATGCGAGCGATCCAGCTTAGTCATTTCTTTTTGAATGAAGGTTATCTGGTTCGCGGCGGCATATCAGCGGGAAAGCTATGGCACACAGAAACCAACATAGTTGGCCCTGCCTATCAAGAAGCGTACTTGCTTGAAGCGGAAGGTAACGAACCCAGAGTTCAGCTCCATTCTCATGCGCTTCAGCACTGGGATGGCGGTTCTCGCATGTGCCTCAGAGAAGGAAATGTATCATTTGTAAATGGGCTATTCGATTTCTACATCCCGAATAACACAAGGCATGGGGTTATCGAAGCCACATATGAAAAATATGAGCTTTTCGCCACTGAGGCTTTGGATAGCAACTTACCAAATTCTGCCAAAGATAAGTGGCGATGGTTCCGGCGGTTTTTGCAATCAGAGAAACCGGAGGGTCTAAAATGGGCTGCGGCTCAACCTGGCACCTAACCAGGTAGGTAGGTGAAAAAAAAAGGGGACACCCAGAGCGCCGGGAAAAGCCGGCAAGAGATTGGAGGTGAAAGCCCTCTCCCCGGAAAGGTGTAGCGAACCGCCGGGACCCCGAGTCATGGGCCGGACTGTCGGCGAGGGCAGCGGTTAAGCGTTGACAGGGGCATGCATAGGCTCGGTATGGAGCTCCGAAATCAAGGTTGGGAACGCTGACCGCGTTGGGTGAGCGGGAAGGCAAGACGAGCGGTCGCGTCAGCGCAAGTGGCCGATCGGTTCCCCGGAGTCGAAGACCCGACGCATGTGCGGATGTCTCTTGTGCGGAACCCGGGAGGCCTTGGTCACGGCCCGAGGAAGGGGCACGGCCCGGCGGAAGGTGAAGAACCGACACGTCAGCCGCAGTGGCCAAGGAGTCGGACAGGGTCATAGTAGTGAAGAAGCGGACGAACAACTCGACGACGACAGCAGTCAGCGCACAAGCCGCGCCGAGGCGGAGTCCGTGGAGCGAAGGACCCTGGCGAAGAGGAATCCCTGCGCACCCATCCGTGACCGGGACCCAGTGCCCGGGGCAAACGGAGTGGAGAGAAAAGGACACCCACTTACCGTTGACGCTCCCAAGGCCCTCTCCTACGCTTCTCCCAACACCCCCGGCGGAGATGCCCCATGACTCGTCCCCGCGCCGCGCTCGTCTCCTTGGTCGATACGCCCTGGTATCACGTCGTCACGCGGTGCGTGCGCCGGGCGTATCTGTGTGGCTTCGATCGGCTGACGGGGCGGAGTTTTGAGCATCGGCGCGGCTGGGTGGAGTTGCGGTTGCGTCAGCTCGCGGGGGTGTTCGCGATCGATGTGGCGGCCTATGCGGTGATGAGCAAAGAAAAGCGGCGCGGCTGGGTGGAGTTGCGGTTGGAAGAAAAGGGACACCCATTTACCGTTGACGCTCGCGAGACGCTCTCCTACGCTTCTCCCAACACCTCCAGCGGAGGAGATGCCCCATGACTCGTCCCCGCGCCTCGCTCGTCTCCTTGTCCGATACGCCCTGGTATCACGTCGTCACGCGGTGCGTGCGCCGGGCGTATCTCTGCGGCTTCGATCGGTTGACCGGGCGGAGTTTCGAGCATCGGCGCGGGTGGGTGGAGTTGCGGTTGCGCCAGCTCGCGGGGGTGTTCGCGATTGATGTCGCGGCCTATGCGGTGATGAGCAATCACGTGCATCTGGTGGTGCGGGTGGATGCCGATCGAGCGGCGGGGTGGTCGGATGCCGAGGTGTTGCGGCGCTGGCGGTGTCTGTTCCGGGGACCGGAGGTGGTGGAGCGGTTCCTGTTGCCTGCGACGCGGGCGGGGATGACGGCGGCGGAGTTGGATCTGGTCGCGGGATTGGTTGCGACCTATCGGGCGCGGTTGGCGGATCTCTCCTGGTTCATGCGGGTGTTGAACGAGTCGATCGCGCGGGCGGCGAATCGGGAGGATGGGGTGCGGGGACGGTTCTGGGAGGGACGGTTCCGTTCGCAGGCGATCCTCGACGAGGCGGCGCTGCTGGCGGTGATGGCCTATGTCGATCTCAACCCGATCCGCGCCGGGATCGCGGAGACGCCGGAGGAGAGTGCACACACCGGAATCGCGGCACGGATTGCCGACTTGCAAGGGGATGGGGATGAAGCAAAAGCGGCGCCACAGACCCGGCAAGGCTCATCGCATCCACCCTCCTCTCCAGCAGCAGCATCCACGGAACCCACGACAGACGTGCGTAGCGCTGAACTCTGGGAAGCCGCCCTCAACCGTTTACCACCTGCCCCACTGATGCCATTCGGCAACCCCGCCGAATGCCCCGCCGTCATTCCCTTCACCTTCGACGACTATCTGACCCTCGTCGACTCGCTCGGTCGCGCCCTGCATCCACGCAAGCGCGGGTCGATCCCGGCAGATCTGCCCGACATCCTCACCCGACTCGGGATCGCCCCCGAGCGTTTCGTCGAGCACGCCGGTTTCCTGCTCAAGGGGTTCGGTGCCGCGATCGGCGCGCCGCAGCGGCTGACGGCGCTCGCGGCACGGCGCGAATGTCGCTATCTGCGTGGGGTCCGACGTGCTCGGGCGCTCTTCACCGGCAACAGCGCATCATCCCTGACGGCTGCTTGAGGGCGCTCGTCCTCGCCCGCGGGAGCATCGGCCTGAACGACCGGCAACCGCGCGTCCGGGGGCGCCCCTTCGACACCAATCCAACGACGACGGCCAAGGTTTCGATCCCGATGGCGTTCGGCTATCGCTCCACCGTCTCGGTCTCGACCGAGCGCGCCAGACGCAGCCCGAAGCCATAGTGACGGATGTCCGGGCCGTAGCGGAAGCGGAAGGCGGAGCGGGCGCCGTTGGGATAGAGATACCAGGCCCCGCCGCGCGCGATGCGCATCGGCGTGCCGTCGCGCATGCGCTGACAGTCCTGGGTCCAGGCGCTGCCGTCGCTCGGGGCGCCGACATAGTCTGGGTGGGCGCAGTCGGCGACCCACTCCCAGACGTTTCCGTGCACCTCGTAGAGTCCCCAGGGGTTGGCCGGCTTGCTGGCCACCGGATGGGGCTGCTCGCGCGAGGAGAAGAGATGCCAGACGTGGCGGTTCAGCGCTCGCTCATCCTCGCCGTCGCCGAACCAGTAGTCGGTCTGGGTGCCGGCGCGGGTGGCATATTCCCACTCGGCCTCGCTCGGCAAACGATAGCCGCCGCCCAGATCCGGGCGCTGGTTGAGCGCGCGCACGAAGGCCTGGGCGTCCTCCCAGGAGACCTGCTCGACCGGGTTGTCCGGGTCCTTGAAGTGGGACGGGTTCTCGCCCATCACCGCCTGCCATTGCCGCTGGGTGACCTCGGTCTCGGCCAGATAGAAGGGTTGGGCAATGGTGACGCGGTGCACGGGCTGCTCGCCCTTGTCGCAGCGCTGGCGGGTCGTGTCGCAGCCCATCTGGAAGCTGCCGGCCGGGATCAGGCGGAAGGTCATGCCCAGCGCGTTGGTGTCGGTGGCGGGCGGCGCGGCGAGGCTCGCGCCGGTGAGCAACAGGCCGACGAGCAATACGCCGAGCGGGAGGACAGACGGGGGCATCCTGGGGGTCATGGGTGAGACTGCGCGGGTACGAGGTTGGTGAGGGGGCCGATGCGGATCGGGCAAGCGGACCCAAGCGGGTACGACTTCAAGCGCGACCTGCCTGCTGGCGCGCTCGACCATGGGGCGAGCAGCGGCCGCTTCGCGGAGCAATGATTCTTGTCGGGATTATCGGCGCTTCTCGGGCGGGCTTACGCTGAGGTTTCGCAATCGGGCGCTGCCCTGCCCCGCTCGATCTGGCGCCGCGATCAGCGGATCACGGCGCCAGCAGCGAATCTCACCGCGCGGCTCACCCGATCGAGGCCCGCGCCCCATCGGATGAACCGCGCGCTTGGTGACGGGATCGCGCGTCAGGCGGCGGCCCCCTGCTGCTTGATCCGTTCACGCGCGTGGTGAACCTCCGACTCCCGCATCCGCTCGGCGGCATTGGCGATGTCAAAGAGGAAGTAGGCCCCGCCCTCGTAGAGCACGTCATTCTTCAGGGCGCTGCCGATCTCCTCATAGTTGGGGAAGCCGCGCATCACCGCGCGCTTTCCCACCCGGTGCGCCAGGGCCTCGGTGTGGAAGTTGCCGATGATGATGTCGTAGTCGTCGCGCAGCTGCTCGGCATCCTCGAGGTCTCCGACGATCACCCGATCGGCCTCGATGTCGCCGAGGACCGGTGAGTCGACCGTGGCGATCGCCAGGGCGACCTTGCCGCCCACCTCGCGCAAGGAGGCTGCCATGGCCGCCAGGTGATCGGGCTCGGCGACCAGCAGGAAGCGGGTCTGTCCGATGGAGAAATGGCTGTCGAGCATGGCGTCCTGAAGGCGCTTGCGCCAGCGCTCCACCACCGCCGGAGGGGTGTCCCGAGCGCTCGTCTCGAGCAGCCAGGCGACCAGCTCGTCGGTCCCGACCAGACCGCTCACATGGTCGAAGTGTCGATGCCGGATGGCCGGATTCTTCTTCTGCAGGGTCGCGCCGACGGGCTTGACCGAGGCCCCGACGGTGACGACCGCACCCGCGTCCGCCAGCCCCTCGAGTTCGGCGACCGTCACCCCGCCACCGCTCAGCGACGCCTGCTTCTCCCCCAGGTGATTGTCGAGGGAAGAGGACAGATCGGGCACGGCGACGACCTCGAAGCCGAATGCCTCGATGAACTCACGCAGCTTCTCCACCTCGATCGGCTGCATGCTGACGTGGGGGACCAGGACGACCTTGCGCGCGTCGGTGCGCTCGCACGGCTCGGTGAGCTGCTCGATCAGCGCCTGGACGGTCAGCGTCCAGCCGCTCTCCAGCCCGCCCTGGTAGTCAGGGGTATTCACATAGACCAGGGGGGCCTCGATCTTGCTGGCGACGCCCCGAAGATCGTCCCCCTTGGTCTCGGTCAGCCCGGTGGTATGCACGCCGATCAACGCCGGGCAGACCTTGTCGCCGATGTTCTTGATCGACTCGGTGATGCTGTAGTCGCCGCCATCCAGCACCGCCGTCACATCGGTCACGGCGGTCGTCTGCAGGGCGATGGGCTCGCAGAAATGACGGGTGAACATCACCTTGGTGAAGCTCGCGCAGCCCTGCGCGCCGTGCATCAGCGGCATGCAGCGGTCGACGCCGAGGAACGCCAGGGTCGCGCCCATCGGCTGCGAGAGTTTATGCGGGTTGACCTGCAACGGCTTGCCCGTCTTGCGTCTTACTTCTGCCATGGTGCCTTCCTGTCGACCAGTTCGAAGACCGGATTCTGCAGTGAGTTCTTGAGGTCCTCGGCGAGGACCAGGAGCCCGTCGTAACCGCCGTAGCTCTTCTTCTTCTCCTGATTGACGTCGGTGAAGGCGATCCGCTTCTTGATCGCGGTATAGAGCGAGCGACCGCCGGCCAGGAGCAGATGGGCCCCGGTGTCGTCGATCACCTGCGCCTGCTGACTCGCCGGGCTGGTCATCAGGATGGCGTCCTCGCCGAGGTATTGACGCGCCTTGGCCTTGTCCGCCTCGGTCGACTTGCGCACCGAGGTCGCCACCACCTCGATGCCCAGATCCTGCAACGCCGAGGCGATCGACCAGGACTTGTTGCCGCCGGTGTTGAGCACCGCCTTCTTGCCGGCGAAGACCGCCCGGTAGGGGATCAGCTTCTCCTCCAGTCGCGCCTCCTCGCGGGCGATCAGCGCGCGGGTGCGGGCGATCAGGTCGGCATCGCCCAGCGCCTCGGCGATGGCCAGGATGCTGTTCGAGGTATCGGTCATGCCGTAGAAGGAGCAGGAGATCCAGGGAATCCCATATTGTTCCTCCATCTTGCGGGTCATGGAGATCAGCGACTTGGCGCAGACGATCACATTGAGCTTGGCGCGATGGGCGGTGCGGATGCTGGCGATGCGACCGTCGCCGCTGAAGGTCGAGCGCACGCGGATGCCGAGCTCTTCGAGCAGATGACGGTAACGCCACAGCTCGCCGGTGTTGTTGTGCTCGCCGATCAGGTTGATGTCGAAGGGGGTGGTGTCCTCCGGCTCCTTGGTCCCGATCAGGTGGCGCAGCACCGCCTCCCCGGCGATGCGGCTGCCCAGATTCTTGGCACCGACGAAGCCGGGGGCATGCACCGGCACGCAGGGCGTGCCGTGTCTCTCGCTGCCCTGCCTGCAGACGGCGTCGATGTCATCCCCGGTCAGCGCGGTGACACAGGTCGAGTAGACGAAGACGGCCTCGGGCGCATAGTGCGTGATGACATGGTCGATCGCCTCGGCCAGCTTCTTCTCGCCGCTGAAGACGACATCGTTGGTGTTGATGTCGGTGGCGAAGCCGGTCTGGGTCAGGTCGCGACCGGGCCAGCTCGTCGGGGTCAGACGCGTCTCCCAGGCCCCGCCGACGCAGGACATGGGACCATGGATCAGGTGGGCGGCATCGGCGAAGGGAAACAGGGCGATCTGGGCGCCGTCGAGGGCGCAACCGCCGGTGGTGGCCCCGGGCGTGGGCGTGTTGCAAGGCCCTTTCTTGTGGCCCTTGTTGTGTTCGCAGGCGCTCTCGACGAGCAACTCTTTGATCTTCGGTTTTGACGACACGAGCAGGCCTTCCATTCAGAGGGTTCCGGATCGGCAGAATGGCCCTGACGGCGCTTCCCCCGCTTCTTCATCCATCGGTTCAAGAAAGTTGTGAGAAAAGGGACATTCTTCGATGAGAGAAAAGCGACAATCGATCATCAATTTCCCCAGTGACGGCATTGAACGGCCCCGCATGTGAGTCTGCATGCACAATAAATGCCATTTTCTGCTCCTGCTCGATATCGATGGCCCTTGGGGACCGGCGCAGGGATCCCGCCCCGATCCGATCGAGACAGCCCCCCCGCACACCTAGCCGATCTCTGCCCGTTCACCAAGCGACGAAAGGTGTCGCCGCACGGTTTCATTTCTCCTCGTCACACGCACATCGACCAGGCAGGCCGTCCGGCTCGTAATCCCCCGGGTTCGAGCAGACGACCTGGAGCGGCCGTTCTCCCCACCACAGATGACATTCAATGGATGGAAGACACCGATGAAACCGACCCGCATGTTGCGACGACTCTCCACACCCGGCGCCCTGGCGCTGATGCTCTCGGCGCCGCTGCAGGCGACCACCGAGCACGACAACGAGGTCTTCTTCGCCATCACCGGGGTGAAGAGCTTCGAGTTCACCGAGACCGGTCACTCGGTGAGCAAGGGTCAGCCCTACAGCGGCGTCACCTCCGGGGTGAGCAAGGACGGGGAAGAGGCGCGGATCGTGGTCAAGGCGGGACGCCACAAGACGAAGGCGGTGGCGCAATGGTTCAAGGACGCGGTGAACGCGGGACCGGGGCAGACCCTGGCGTGTGACAGCAAGGGCAACTTCCCCGACGAGCTGAACTTCGCCGTCGAGGGCACACTGGAGATGCAGATCGGCGACAAGCAGATCACCTGCAAGGACATCCTCATCGCCCAGGGCAGTTTCACCACAACCAACAACTGGTGGATGGGTGGACCGCAGATGCAGGGCGCTCACGTCTCGCTGAGCGGCGCCACGCTCCAGACCTGCTCGGCCAAGGGATCGCTGCTGCCGGTGGCGGTGCTCTTCAGCCCACAGACGCCCTGCGCCAATCATTTCAACATCAGCATCGGATCACTCTGAGGGGACGGACACGTCCCGCCTCGGCATCGAGGCGGGACGCGCTCATGCGTCCGGCTTGGCCATGCCGACGAGGGATAGAGAAAGAAAAGGACACCCTACCGGGGAGAGAAAGAAAAGGACACCCAGTTACGACACCCAGTTACCGATCGAGAAAAGCGGGGGAAAAGCGGAAGGGGGGAAAGGGACACCCAGTTACCGAGTTATCGCGAGGAAGGGGGCAGGGCAAAGGGAGGGCAAAGAGACACCCAGTTATCGAGTTATCGCGAAGCCCCCACCCTACGGCACCACCTCGGCCATGTTGTACCATCGGGGTCGGCCCGAGTCAGGACACCCGGTCAGCGCATGCCGTTACGCAAGCCCCCCGAGAAGGACACGATCTCCATGCAGCTGGTTCGCGAGGCGCTGCAACAGTGCTGCGAACCGGGCGCGCCCACCGATGCGCTGCTGGCCGCGGCCGGTATCGATCCCGCGCGCTGGACGTGCAACGACGCCCGCGTCTCGGCCGCCGCCTATGGCCGGCTGTGGCGGCTGCTCGCGCGTCGTCTCGACGACGAGTTCTTCGCCATGAACCCGCGTCGGTTGAAGTGCGGCAGCCTGGCCTTCCTCTGTCGCTCGTCGATGGCGCAGGAGACGCTCGAGGCGGCGCTGGCCTCGGCGCTGGCCTTCCTGTCGCTGATGCTCGATGCGATGTCGGCGCGGCTGGTGCGCCAGCAGGGGTTGGCGGAGATCGTGCTGCACGAGGGGGACGCCCCTCCCCGCCGGGCCTTCACCTATTTCACCTATTGGATGATCGTGCACGGCGCGGCCTGCTGGCTGTCGGGGCGACGGATCCCGATCCTGGCGATCGATCTGCGCTGCCCGGCGCCGGCGTTCTGCGACGACTACCGGGTGATGTTCTCGGAGAACCTGCGTTTCGACCAGCCGCGCACGCGGATGATCGTCTCAGCCGACTGTCTGGACCTGCCGGTCAGGCGCAGCGAGGCCGAACTCGCGCACTTCCTCGCCCAGGCCCCGGCCAACATCCTGGTCAAGTACCGCGACCCGCAGAGCCTGGCGAGCCGGATCCGCAACGATCTGCGCCAGCTGCCCGCCGAGCAGTGGCCGCGGGCCGAGGTCCTGGCGCAGCGGCTGCACATGTCGACCTCGACCCTGCGGCGGCGTCTCGCCGAGGAGGGACAGACCTATCAGGGGCTCAAGGACGGCGTGCGCAAGGAGCTGGCCATCGGCTGGCTGGCCGAGCCGCAGCTCGGTTTCGCCGAGATCGCCGAGCGGCTGGGCTTTGCCGATGTCAGCTCCTTCTACAAGGCCTTCCGCAAGTGGTGTGGCTCGAACCCGGGACACTATCGCAGCCTGATCCTCGACGCCACGGACTGATCCCGGCCACCAGCCCGCACCCAGCGCGCCCGACGCCCGCCAATCGACCCGAGCGCGCCCCAGCCCATCAGCATATTCGAATAATCGACAACTCCATCCCCTTTGTTCAAATCGCTCAGACAACTTGAGCCCTTCGACCATTGTCCGCCAACCCGCGCCACGCCAGTATCACGACGGCATGACCGCATGCTCCATGCGGATCGATCCCAATCACCAAAAGGACGCGGGGGACACCGGCGATGCGCGACTACCAAGCAGCGATCACGCAGTTCGATCATCGAGGGGCCGCCGAGGCGGCGCTCTCGGGCAGCCTCAGGGCACTCAATGCCTGTATCGAGTGCTGCGACCGACATGCCGACTCCGACGACATCGCCCTGTTCTGGGAGGGCGAGGACGGCCGCAGCGCGACCCATACCTTCGCCGAACTCAGGGACCGCGCCGCACGGCTGGCCAACTTCCTGCGCGCGCAGGGCGTCGACCAGGGCGACACCGTCGCCGGGCTGCTGCCGCGCCGGGTCGAGCTGCTGATCACCGTGCTCGCCACCTGGCGTCTCGGCGCCGTCTACCAGCCGCTCTTTACCGCCTTCGGGCCCAAGGCGATCGACTACCGGTTGACCACCTCGGGGGCCAGGGTGGTGATCACCGACGGGCGCAACCGCGCCAAGCTCGAGGGTATCGAGGCCACGCCCCAGGTCGTCACCATCGACACCCCCGCGAACCGACGGGATCACGACTTCTGGACCGTGCTCGAACAGCACTCGAGCGACTGCGCACCGGTGATGCTCGACGGCGAGGCCCCCTTCCTGCTGATGTTCACCTCCGGCACCACCGGACCGGCCAAGGCGCTGCACGTGCCGCTGAAGGCGATCGTCGCCTTCCGGGGCTATATGCGCGACGCGGTGGACCTGCGCCCCGACGACGCCTTCTGGAACATCGCCGATCCAGGCTGGGCCTATGGCGTCTACTTCGGCGTCACCGGCCCGCTGTCGCTGGGGCACGCGACGACCTTCTACGAGGGCCCCTTCACGGTCGAGAGCACCAGCCGGGTGATCGAGAAGTACGGCATCACCAACCTCGCCGGCTCCCCCACCGCCTATCGGCTGCTGATCGCCGGGGGCGAGACCTTCGCCGCGGCGGCGCGCGGTCGGCTGCGCGTGGTCAGCAGCGCCGGCGAGCCGCTGAACCCGGAGGTGATCCGCTGGTTCGCGCGCCAGCTCGATGTGGTCATCCACGACCACTACGGCCAGACCGAACTCGGCATGGTGCTGTGCAACCACCACGCGCTGCGCCATCCGGTGCATCTCGGCTCGGCCGGGTTCGCCTCGCCGGGACATCGCATCGTCGTGCTCGACGAACAGCAACGCGAGCTGCCGCCGGGCCAACCGGGCATCCTCGCGCTCGATCGCAGCCAGTCGCCGCTGTTCTGGTTCGGCGGCTATCTCAACGCGCCGACCAACGCCTTCATCGGCGACTACTACCTCAGCGGCGACACCGTGGAACTCAACCCGGACGGCAGCATCAGCTTCGTCGGGCGCAGCGACGACGTCATCACCACCTCGGGCTATCGCGTCGGGCCCTTCGACATCGAGAGCGCGCTGATCGAGCATCCGGCGGTGGTCGAGGCGGCGGTGGTCGGCAAGCCCGACCCGGAGCGCACCGAGGTGGTCAAGGCCTTCGTGGTGCTTGGCCCGGACCATGAACCGGCGCCCGAGCTGAGCCCGGCAGAGGTCGAGGCCCAAACCACGGCGCTGGCCGAGGAGCTGCGCCGGCACGTGCGCGAGCGCTTGGCCGCGCACGCCTATCCGCGCGAGATCGAGTTCGTCGCCGAGCTGCCCAAGACCTCCAGCGGCAAGCTGCAGCGCTTCATCCTGCGCAACCAGGAGATCGCCAGGATGCGCGAGGCGACCACCGGGCAACCCGCCGAGGCGCACGCCGCCTCGGCCTGAAGGAAAGAAGGAGAGCAGGATGCAGATCGAAGACAAGGTCTTTCTCGTCAGCGGCGGGGCCTCCGGGCTGGGCGCGGCCACCGCCGAGATGCTGATCGGCGCCGGCGCGCGGGTGATGCTGCTCGACATCGACGCCGCGGCGCTGGCCGAGCGCGCCGAGCAACTCGGCTGTCGCGCCAGCCGCGCCGACATCCGTGACGAGGCCGCGGTCGAGGCCGCGCTCCAGGACACCCTCGCCGCCCACGGCGCCCTGCACGGGCTGATCAACTGCGCCGGGGTCGCGCACGGCGAGAAGATCCTCGGTCGCCAGGGCCCGCACGCCCTGGACGGGTTCCGTCGGGTGATCGACATCAACCTCATCGGCAGCTTCAACCTGATGCGCCTGGCCGCGCCGCTGATCGCCGAGAACGCGCCCGACGCCGACGGCGAGCGCGGGGTGATCGTCAACACCGGCTCGATCGCCGCCGCCGACGGCCAGATCGGCCAGGCCGCCTATGCCGCCTCCAAGGGCGCCGTCGCCAGCCTCACCCTGCCGGCGGCGCGCGAGCTGGCGCGCTTCGGCATCCGCGTGATGACCATCGCCCCGGGCATCTTCGAGACCCCGATGATGGCCGGGATGAGCGAGGAGGTGCGCGCCTCGCTCGCCGCCGGCGTGCCCTTCCCGCCCCGGCTCGGGCGCCCGGCCGAGTACGCCGCGCTGGTCCGCACGATCGTCACCAACCCCATGCTCAACGGCGAGGTGATCCGTCTCGACGGCGCCTTGCGCATGGCCGCCAGATAGAGGAGTCGTCATGATGGACCAGGATCCGATCGTCATCGTCAGCGCCGTCCGCACCCCGATGGGCGGCTTCCAGGGCGTGCTCGGCGGGCTCACCGCCCCGCAGCTCGGCAGCGCCGCGATCGGCGCCGCCGTCGAGCGCGCCGGCATCAGCGCCGACAGCATCGACGAGGTGCTGTTCGGCTGCGTGCTGCCCGCCGGGCTGGGCCAGGCACCGGCGCGTCAGGCCGCGCTCGGCGCCGGGCTGGATCAGTCGACACGCTGCACCACCATCAACAAGATGTGCGGCTCGGGCATGGCGGCGGCCATCCACGGCCACGACATGCTGCTCGCCGGCAGCGCCGAGGTGGTGGTCGCCGGGGGCATGGAGAGCATGTCCAACGCCCCCTATCTGCTCGATCGCGCCCGCGGCGGCTATCGCATGGGGCATGGCCGGGTGCTCGACCACATGTTCCTCGACGGCTTGGAAGACGCCTACGACAAGGGCCGGCTGATGGGCACCTTCGCCGAGGACTGCGCTGCGGCCAACGGGCTCGACCGCGAGACCCAGGACGCCTTCGCCATCGAGTCGCTGACCCGCGCCCAGCGGGCGATCGACGACGGGCACTTCGGCGACGAGATCACCCCGCTGCAGGTGCGCATCGGCAAGGAACAGCGGCTGATCGTCGACGACGAGCAACCGCCGCGCGCCCGGCTCGACAAGATCCCCGGGTTGCGACCGGCGTTTCGCGAGGGCGGCACCGTCACCGCCGCCAACTCCAGCTCGATCTCCGACGGCGCCGCCGCGCTGATCCTGATGCGCCGCGCCGAGGCCGAGCGCCGCGGGCTGGCGCCGCTGGCGGTGATCCACGGCCACGCCGCCTTCGCCGACGCCCCGGCGCGCTTCCCGGAGGCGCCGATCGGCGCGATCGAGCGGCTGATGCACAAGACCGGCTGGTCGCTCGACACGGTCGACCTGTTCGAGATCAACGAGGCCTTCGCGGTGGTCACCCTGGTGGCGATGCAGAAACTCGCCATCCCCCACGACAAGGTCAACGTCCACGGCGGCGCCTGCGCCCTCGGTCACCCGATCGGCGCCTCGGGCGCGCGCATCCTGGTCACCCTGCTCGCGGCACTGCGCCAGCGCGGTCTGAGGCGCGGCGTGGCGAGTCTGTGCATCGGCGGCGGCGAGGCCACCGCGATGGCCATCGAGTGTCTGTAGGAGGATCCGGCCCATGCTGCCCAACGAAGAACAACGCCTGCTCGGCGAGGCCGCGCGTCAGTTCGCGCAGAAGCGTCTCGCCCCCTTCGCCGCCGAGTGGGACCGCGAGCACCGCTTCCCCGAGGCGGCCATCGCCGAGATGGGAGCACTCGGCTTCCTCGGCATGCTGGTGCCCGAGCAGTGGGGCGGCAGCGACACCGGCTATCTCGCCTATGCCATGGCGCTCGAGGAGATCGCCGCCGGCGACGGCGCCTGCTCGACCATCATGAGCGTGCACAACTCGGTGAGCTGCATGCCGATCCTGCGCTTCGGCGACGCTGCCCAGAAAGACCGCTTCCTCACCCCCATGGCCAGCGGCGAGCTGCTCGGCGCCTTCGCCCTGAGCGAGCCCCAGGCCGGCTCCGACGCGCGCCAGCTCAAGACCCGGGCGCGTCGCGAGGGCGATCACTACGTGCTCGACGGCTGCAAGCAGTTCATCACCTCGGGGCGTAGCGCCGGGGTGGTGATCGTCTTCGCCGTCACCGACGCGGCGGCCGGCAAGCGCGGCATCAGCGCCTTCATCGTGCCCACCGACAGCCCCGGCTACAGCGTCAGCCGGGTCGAGGACAAGCTCGGCCAGCGCGCCTCGGACACCTGTCAGATCCTGCTCGAGGGGGTGCGGGTCCCGGTCGAGAATCGGCTCGGCGCCGAGGGCGAGGGCTACCGCATCGCCCTGGCCAACCTCGAGGGCGGGCGCATCGGCATCGCCGCGCAGTCCGTCGGCATGGCGCGCGCCGCCTTCGAGGCCGCGCGCGACTACGCCCGCGAGCGCGAGAGCTTCGGCAAGCCGATCATCGAGCACCAGGCGGTGGCCTTCCGGCTCGCCGACATGGCCACCCAGATCGCCGTCGCCCGCCAGATGGTGCACCACGCCGCGGCCCTGCGCGATGCCGATCAACCGGCGCTGGTGGAGGCCTCGATGGCCAAGCTGTTCGCCTCGGAGATGGCCGAGCGGGTCTGCTCCTCGGCGCTGCAGACGCTCGGCGGCTATGGCTATCTCAGCGACTTCCCGATCGAGCGCATCTATCGCGACGTCCGTGTCTGTCAGATCTACGAGGGCACCAGCGACATCCAGCGTCTGGTGATCTCGCGCAATCTCTGAGCAGGAGCCGCCCCATGAGCGATCGTCCCATCCAGCTGCAGATCCACGACCGCGTCGGTCTGATCACCCTCGAGCGCCCGGAGGCGCTCAACGCACTCGACGCCCGCTTGATCCGCGAACTCAACCACGCGCTCGACGACCTGGAGGCCAACCCGCGGATCGGCTGTATCGTCATCACCGGCTCGGAGCGGGCCTTCGCCGCCGGCGCCGACGTCAAGGAGATCGCCGATCTCGGCTATCCCCAGACCTATGTCGACGACCTCTGCGGCGACAGCGACCGCATCGCCGCCCGGCGCAAGCCGATCATCGCCGCGGTCAACGGCTTCGCCCTCGGCGGCGGCTTCGAGCTGGCGCTGATGTGCGACATCATCCTCGCCGGCGAGGGCGCGCGGTTCGGCCTGCCGGAGACCAACCTGGGGGTGCTGCCGGGGATGGGCGGCACCCAGCGCCTGACCCGCGCCGTGGGCAAGTCCAGGGCGATGGAGATGTGTCTCACCGGACGGCTGATCGACGCCGCCGAGGCCGAGCGCTACGGTCTGGTCGCGCGCGTCGTGCCCGCCGCCCGGCTGCTCGACGAGGCGCTCGACACCGCGCGGCTGATCGCCGCCAAGTCGATCCCGATCAGCATGATGCTCAAGGAGAGCGTCAATCGCGCCTTCGAGGTCGGGCTCACCGAGGGCGTGCGCTTCGAGCGGCGGGTGTTTCACGCCGCCTTCGCCACCCACGACCGGCGCGAGGGCATGGCCGCCTTCATCGCCAAGCGCGAGGCGCGCTTCGAGGACCGCTGAGCCCTCCGTCCCCACCCACGACCCGCCGCGCGGCGGGCCGTGGCCCCGCCCCCTCCCGCTACTGCCGCGCGTTCGCCTCGCCCCTGGCCGGTCCGCGCCCGAGCGGTCCGCACGATTTGCGCATCAACACAAATCATAAAGACCAACCTGATCGCTATTGCCGATGAATCGCATGCGGCCAAACGATTAGCGCCCGATCGCCCCGCCTCCTACGCTGATGCCATACCGCACCCGCCGCGACGGCGGTGCATTCCAATCGACGCATCCACGAACGGAGAGCCGCGATGAACCAGCAGACGACCCAGGGGACCGGCACGTGTCCGGTGATGCACGGCGCGAACACCACCGTGGGCGCCACCAACATGGACTGGTGGCCGAAGGCGCTCAATCTCGACATCCTCCACCAGCACGACCGCAAGAGCGACCCGATGGGCGCGGACTTCGACTATCGCAAGGCGCTCGAACAGCTCGACGTCGAGGGCCTCAAGCGCGACCTGCACGCGCTGATGACCGACAGCCAGGCGTGGTGGCCCGCCGACTGGGGACACTATGGCGGGCTGATGATCCGCATGGCCTGGCACGCCGCCGGCAGCTATCGCATCGCCGACGGGCGCGGCGGCGCCGGCACCGGCAACCAGCGCTTCGCCCCGCTCAACAGCTGGCCGGACAACGTCAACCTCGACAAGGCGCGCCGCCTGCTGTGGCCGATCAAGAAGAAGTACGGCAACCGCGTGAGCTGGGCCGACCTGATCGTGCTCGCCGGCACCATCGCCTATGAGTCGATGGGGCTCAAGACCTTCGGCTTCGCCTTCGGGCGCGAGGACATCTGGCACCCCGAGCAGGACATCTACTGGGGCTCGGAGAAGGACTGGCTGGCCCCCACGGACAACCCCGAGAGCCGCTACTCCGGCGAACGCGACCTGGAGAACCCGCTGGCGGCGGTGATGATGGGGCTGATCTACGTCAACCCCGAGGGGGTCGACGGCAACCCCGACCCGCTGCGCACCGCGCGCGACGTGCGCGAGACCTTCGCCCGCATGGCGATGGACGACGAGGAGACCGTCGCCCTCACCGCCGGCGGTCACACCGTCGGCAAGTGTCACGGCAACGGTGATGCCGCCCTGCTCGGCCCCGAGCCCGAGGCCGCCGCGCCCGAGGACCAGGGGCTCGGCTGGATCAACAAGACCACCCGGGGGATCGGTCGCGACGCGGTCACCAGCGGCATCGAGGGCGCCTGGACGACCCACCCGACGCGCTGGGACGAGGGCTACTTCGCCATGCTGCTGGGTCACGAGTGGGCGCTGGCGAAGAGCCCGGCCGGGGCCTGGCAGTGGCAGCCGGTCGAGATCGCCGAGGCCGACCGTCCGGTCGACGTCGAGGACCCGTCGATCCGACGCACCCCGATCATGACCGACGCCGACATGGCGATGAAGATGGACCCGGCCTATCGCAAGATCGCCGAGCGCTTCCACCAGGACCCGGCGTACTTCTCCGAGGTCTTCGCCCGCGCCTGGTTCAAGCTCACCCATCGCGACATGGGTCCCAAGGCGCGCTATATCGGCCCCGACGTCCCCGCCGAGGACCTGATCTGGCAGGACCCGATCCCCGCCGGCCCGACCGACTACGACGTCGAGGAGGTCAAGGCGCGGATCGCCGAGAGCGGCCTCGGGATCGGCGAGCTGGTTGCCACCGCCTGGGACAGCGCCCGCACCTTCCGCGGCTCCGACCTGCGCGGCGGCGCCAATGGCGCGCGCATCCGGCTCGCGCCGCAGAAGGACTGGCCGGGTAACGAGCCCGAGCGCCTGGGCCGGGTGCTCGGGGTGCTCGAGGGCATCGCCAAGGCGTCCGGCGCGAGCCTCGCCGACACCATCGTGCTCGCCGGCAACGTCGGGGTCGAGCAGGCGGCGCGCGCCGCCGGGTTCGAGATCCACGTGCCCTTCGCCCGCGGTCGCGGCGACGCCAGCGCGGAGATGACCGACGCCGACTCCTTCGCGCCACTCGAACCCGTCCACGACGGCTACCGCAACTGGCTCAAGCAGGACGACACCGTCAGCCCCGAGGAGCTGCTGCTCGACCGCACCCAGCTGATGGGCCTCACCGCCCCCGAGATGACGGTGCTGATCGGCGGCATGCGGGTGCTCGGCACCAACCACGGCGGCACCCGCCACGGGGTGTTCACCGATCGCGTCGGGGTGTTGAGCAACGACTTCTTCGTCAATCTCACCGACATGGCCTATCGCTGGGAGCCGGCGGGCGAGAACCGCTACGAGATCCGTGAGCGCGCCAGCGGCGAGCTGCGCTGGACTGCGACCCGGGTCGACCTGGTGTTCGGCTCCAACGCCATCCTGCGCGCCTATGCCGAGGTCTACGCCCAGGACGACAACCGCGAGAAGTTCGTCCACGACTTCGTCGCCGCCTGGACCAAGGTGATGAACGCCGATCGTTTCGATCTGGTCTGACACGCCCCCGCCCCGCGCCGTCGCCGCGGCGCGGGGTGGCGCGTGATCTCAGAAGCGATAGCTCAGGGTCGCCTTGAGGTTGCGCCCCGGTCCCTCGAGCGCGGAGAGATAGGGCAGATAATCCTCGTCGAACAGGTTGTCGATGCCGAGATCGAGGGTGAGATCGCGGTGCGGGCGCCAGGTCAGCCACAGGTCGTGGAGCTGATAGGCGTCGGCGGGCGTGCCGTCGACCGGCACCCGGTCCTGCTCGGCGACGAAGCGCGCGCGCCAGCCCAGCTCGACCCGGTGTTCAGGCAGTCGCAGCCCGGTCTCGAACTGCCAGGTGTCGGGCTGTACGCTCGAGAGCGGCTCGCCACTGGTCTTGTCCTCGCCCCGGGTGCGGGCGAAGAAGGCGTTGGCGAACCAGCGCCCGGCGTCGTACCCGGCCTCCAGCTCGAAGCCCTCGAGCTTGGCCGAGTCGACGTTGCGGAAGCTCGTCACCCCACCGCGCTGCGGGTTGCCCGGTACCGGATAGAAGACGAACTGCACGATCTGGTCGATGAAGTCGTCGACGTCGTTGCGGAAGGCGCGCGCCTGGAAGCGGGCATGATCGCCCGGTGCGAACAGGTCGTCGCGGTGCAACCGGATGCCGATCTCCTTGTTGTGCGCCTTCTCGGGTTCGAGATCGGGGTTGGGTACAAACAGGTTCTGGCAGCCGCGACCACAGCTGAAATGGGTCCCGGAGACATAGAGCTCGGAGACGCCGGGGGCACGGAAGGCCTCGTTGTAGCTCGCCTGCAGCGACAGCCAGTCGGTGACGGCGACATCCACCCCGAGCTTGGCCGAGAAGGCGCTGTCGTCGTGATCCTCCAGCGTCGCGTCGTCGCTCTCGCGGGTGTAGCGGTCCCAGCGCACCCCGGGGATCAGGGTCCAGCGCTCGCCGATCATGATCTCGTCCTGGAGAAAGAGCCCGAGCACCTCGCCCTCGCCGTCGGGGTAGCTGGTGCGTGGCGCGCCGTCGCGGCGGGCCTCGACGCTGTCGCGATGCCACTCGAGGCCGTAGCTCAGCAGTTGCGCCAGCGCGCCCTCGCCGGAGAGGCGCATCTGGTTGCGCAGGTCGACCCCCAGGGTCTCGATCTCGGTCTCGTCCTCGCGACCGTCGTGCAGCCGGGTCTCGTCGATGTCGGTGAGGTTGCGATAGAGGGTCAGCGACGGGTTGAACCAGGGCTGGTCCGGCGAGGCGTGACGATAGCGCAGCGCCAGATTGGTCTGCTGGATGTCGCGATCGAGCAGATCCTCGGCGGTGGCGGCGATCTGGGCGTTCGACGGCACCTCGCCGGAGAGCGCGCCGCCCATCAGCGAGAGCCCGAAGTGGTTGACCCCGTCCGGGGTCCAGTTGAGCTTGCCGAGCCCGGAGAGCCGTTCGTAGCCGGAGTGATCGAGATCCTCGCCGTTGCCGAGGGCGACATCACCGGCCTCGCGGTAGGAGAGATTGAGCAGGTAGTCGAGCCCGTCGGTCGGCGCGCCATAGACCGCCGCCGCCCCCAGCCACTCGTCGTTGACGTCCTGATAGCCGGTCTTGACCAGTCCGCCGATGCGCTGCCCCGGGCGCAGCAGATCGGCCGCCTCCCGGGTCTGCAACGCCACTACCCCGCCGATCGCGCCGCTGCCCCAGAGCGCCGAGGCCGGGCCACGCAGCACCTCGACGCGCTCGAGCAGCTCGGGCTCGACGAAGATCCGCGCGCTGTGCGAGCGCGAGAAGTTCTGCCGTACCCCGTCGATCAGATAGAGCAGCCGGCTGTCGCCGATGCCGCGGATGGTCAGCTGCTGCCCGGCCGGGCGCGGTCCGCCGCCGAGGGCGACGTTGGGCAGGGTCTCGAGCACCTCGCCGACGGTGCTCGGCTGGTCGCGCTCGAGCTGATCGCGCTCGACCACGCTGACCGACTCGGGCAGGGTGTCGACGGCGCGCTCGGTGCCGGTGGCCACCACCGAGATGGTCGGCAGGCGGGGCTCGGCGGCCAGCGGCTGGGCGAGCGCGGCCAGCGCGCAGCAACCGACCAGCCGCGGGAGCGATGCGGATTGGGACATCATGGATCACCTCGAAGACAGGGCCGACATCGCTGGCGTGGAGGCTGGCGTCGGGATGGATCAGGATCTCTCGGACAGCGTCTGCGGCACGGGCGCGGCAACCCGCACCCCGGCGCCACGGCGCGACGGACGCACCGCGCGCGCGACCAGATCGAGCACCGCGCCGGTCGGACAGAGCAGCCGACACCACAGCATCGGCACCCAGGCCGCGACCCGCAGCACCAGAAAGAGCGCGAGCAGGAACCACAGTGACGCGACATCGAGCGCGAACAGGTCGGGGAACAGCTCGAACCCGCTCCAGCGCTCGACACCGAGCACCACCCCGCCGATCAGCACCGCCGCCAGCACCAGCCGCAGCCAGTACATCGTGCGAGCGCCGAGCGGCCAGCGACGCCAGCGCGAGCGCCGGTCGAGACGCGCCACCAGCCGTTGTGCCTGACCGAAGGGACAGAGGTGACGACAATAGGTGTTGTCGTCCCAGATCGCGCCGAGCAGCACCAGCACGGCATAGCCACCGACCAGCGCCGAGACCGAGACACCGAGCAGCGGATGGAGCAGGTTGAGATAGGTGAAGCCGAGGTTGAACAGGAAGCCGAGCGTCACCAGGCTGATCAACCCGAGCAGGGTTCGCTCGGTCCGCTCCAGCCGCCAGCGCCGCTGCCAGACGAGCGCGAACAGCACCAAGAGCAGCGCCAGCTGCCAGACCCAGCGATCGGAGAGCGGCGCCTCCAGCGCGAAGCCCCGGGCCGGACGGTCGAGATGCTCGTCGAGCACCGGCGCGGCGCTGTCGATCAGCTCGTCGAGGGCGCGCGCCAGCGCCTGCGAGGTCAGGGTCGCGCCGCTCACCGCGTCGATCCGTTGCAACCCCGGGGCGATCTCGACGGCGCGGGCGCGATCGTAGAACCCGGCGCGCTCGACCCGGTGCAGATAGCTCGGGGTCTCGCGCGACTCCAGTAGCACCAGCTCGCGCACCCCGCCCTCGGCATCGAGATAGACGCCGATGTGCAGCGGCCCGGCGAAGCCGCGCACCCGGCTGTCGAGCCCGAGGTTGTCGAGATAGACCCCGCGATGGCGCCCGGCGCGATCGCGCCGCTCGGCGAGCGGCAGCCCCTCGGTGGCCTGCGCCAGCGCACGATAGCCGTCCGGGTCGCCGGCCTCGGCGCGCGCGGCCAGCGCGGCGGCGGCCTCGCCCGGAGCAACGCGTGCCGGATCATCGCCGCCGAGCAGGCCGAAGCCGCTCGGCGCCGACTCGGCGGCACCGAGCAGCGCATAGCCGTGTCCCCGGGTGGGGACCGCGCCGCTCATCAGCCCGAACCCCGTGCTCGCCGCCTCGTCCGTCCGGCCGATCAGCCGCGGCTGCGCGTGTGCCGGATCGACGGGGTCGATGCGGAAGGCCGGACCGGTCTCGACCGGCTCGGCGCGCGCCCACAGCACGGCGACGAGCACGACGAGCAGCAGGGTCGCGGCGACCCGACGGCGGCCGAGCCGCTCAAGCGCCACCATCGAGGGTCTGCCTCACGATCTCGACCACCCAGTCGTTGAGACCGGCATCGGGGAGGATGGCGTCGCCGGCATAGCGTATCCGGCTGCCCTCCGGACTCTGCGCCACCGCCTCGCCGATGATGTCGTCCTGGAAGGCGGGGTCGACGGCGACCAGCACCGGCAGCACCGCCGCCCGGTCCTCCAGCTCCAGCACCTGCTCGATGGCGCGCAGGGTCGGCTCGGGCGAGTAGTCGACCAGGTGCCCGCACCAGGCATAGGCGACGGTGTCGATGCCCGCCTTGAGCTTGAGATAACGCCCGATGTCGCCGACCAGGGCCTCCCACTGCTGGTTGTAACTGGCATCGCCGTAGGCCACCAGCACCACCCCGGTGTCCTCGGTCTCGCCGACGAGCGCCTGGGTGCGGCGCAGCAGGTTCTTCTTCAGCAGCGAGGAGAAGTCGAGCATCGGGGTCAGGGTGACACGCGCCCGGGGGCGATAGAGTTCGATCTCCTCCTCGGCGAGCTTGGCCATGACCTTGGGGTCGGCCTTCATGCCGAGGATGGTGGGGATGTCGTCGAGCGAGTGCGAGCTGACGGTGAGAAACAGCGGCACCACGATCACCTCGTCGAACCCGGCCTCGTCGAAGGCGCGCATCTGGGTGCCGATCGAGGGTTCGTTGTACTCCATGAAGGCGGTACGCACCTCGGCGATCCGGCCATCGGCCATGATGCGATCGCGCACCGATTCCTCGACATCGACCAGCATGTCGCGCCAGTTCTTCGAGTGCGAGCCGTGGTTGACCAGCAGCACCCCGACCTTGGCTCCCTGCCCCTCCTCGGGGACCGGTTCGCCGCAGCCGCCCAGCAGCAGCGGCAACAGCACCAGGACGGCGAGGGCCCGTTTCAGCAATCGTCTGTTCATGGCGGTGGATCGACTCCTCAATCGCGCGAGTCCCCTGTACACGATTCTCGGGGACGATGATTCCGGCCAGGGATGATATTGGCTTCGAGAATCATTATCAATTGAGAACTGTCAATCCGCTGTCGGCAACTCCTCGCCCGCCCGCTCATCGGTCCCCTCCCCCGCCCCCGTCTCGAACAGCCAGCGACCCAGCGCGTCCTCGATCAGAGCGATACGTGTGCGCACCGTCGCCAGTCGCTGTTCGGCACCCTCGGTCAGCGCCCGCGCCTCGGTCAGCTCGACCTCCAGCGCATGTGCCCGTTCGCGCGCACGTCGGGCACGGCGCGAGCCCGGGCTCGTCGCCACCGCCGCAAGCTGCTCGCCGATCTCGTCGAGCGCGCGCTCGAGCCCCACCACCCGCGCCCGCGCTGCTGACAGGCGCTCGCGCTCGACCGCCTCGCGCTCACCGAGCCGGTCCAGTACCCCCTGTACCCGCGCCAGCCGTGCCTCGGCCTCCTCGCGTCGGGCCCGCCCGGCACGACTGAGCGCGGCCTCGCGTCCCTCGCGCTCCAGGGTGTGCATGCGCTGCTGGTGCAGCACCTCGATCTCGCGCTCGCGCAGTCGTTGCTCCTCGCCGAGCTGGCGCAACTCGTCGTCGAAACGCGCCCGACGCTGTCGCAAGGCCTCGCGCTCGCCCTCCTGGTGCAGCGCCCACTCGGCCTCGGCGCGTGCGCGCCGTTGCGCGCGTTCCTCGCGCAGCGCCTCCTCCAGCGAGGCGTTGCGCAGTTCGAGTTCACGCGCATGGGCCTCCAACTCGCGCGCGCGCCGCTCCCGCGCCAGCGCCTGCTCCTCGGCGAGCTCGGCGTGCCGGGCACGCTCCCGCGCCGCCTCCAGACGCTGCGCTCGCTCGGCGGACTCCACCGGCGCCGCGGCCTCGAGCAGTGCCAGTCGGGCCGACTGGAAGGTGCCGGGATCGCGCTCGTGCGCGCGCCAGGCGGTGGCGAACTCGTGCGGCGAGAGCCGCCGCGCCGGGTCCTCCCAGTGCTCGAAGCCGGGGATCGTGGCGAGACCGCCACGCAGATACTTGCGGTACTGCCCTTGCAGACGATCGTCGAAATAGGCGCGTACCGCCCCCGGCTCGAACAGCTTGAGCGCGAGCAGCGCGCAGAAGAGGATGGCGAGCAACGCCTGGGCGAAACCCTCGACGGTCTCGAAGTGCGGTACGCCGCGCTCGTCGGGGCGCGCGCGCAGCGCCTCGAGCGCCTTGGAGCGGGCGGCAAAGGTCAGGCGCGGGGGCTCGGCCGGGGGCTGCTCGGCGGCGAGTTCGGCGCGGAGGCGTTCGCGCTCGGCCGCACCCGAGGCACGCAGCGCGTCGAGCCGCGCGGCCAGCGCGCGCAGCCGCTGCTCGGTCTCCGCGATCTCGGTGCCGGTCCCGCCGAGCCGAGCGCCGAGCGCGGCCTCGGCACGCTCGACCTCGGTCTCCAGTTCGGCGGCCTGACGTTCCCAGCGTCTGGCCTCGGGACCATAGCCGGGCGGGCGCCCGGCGCGACCGTGCAACTCGTCGCCGAGCCGCAGACGGGCGGCGGCCAACTCCTCGCGCAGCAGTTCGAGTCCGGGGGCGGCGGCCGACTCGATCCGCGCGCGGCGCTCACGCGCGCGCTCGAGCGTCTCGGTGAGGCGCGCGCGCTCGGCCTCCAGGGCCGCGATCCGTGCCTGGGTCTCGCGTGCCAGCGGCGCCAGACGCTCGGCGAGCCGGGCCTCCAGCCGCGCGGCACGCTCGGCCTGATAGCGCTCGACCTGGCGCTGGTGATGGAGGGCGATGTCGTCGGCGCGGATCAGCCGCGCCAGCAGGGGCGCGGTGACATAGAGCGAGAGCGCGACGATGAGCACGCGCACCAGCACCCCGACGAACCAGCGCGTGCGCGCGCCGAGACCGCCGCGCGGTCGCTCCGAGAGCATCAGCGAGGCATCGACCACCCAGATCACGGTGAACATCAGCAGGAAGAAGAAGATCCCCGCCGGCCAGCGCAGCCAGGGGCTCGCCTCGGGCACCAGCGAGGCGCCGACCAGCCCCCAGACGACGCCCTCGAGCAGCGCCATCAGCAGGATCAACAGGGTCGCGAAGCCGAGCCAGATGCGCACGGCCGGGGTGAGCAGCGCGGCGCCGTAGGGACGCAGCCGCAAGCGGTCGAGCAGGAGACGCCCGGGGCCCGGGCGCGACCATCCATTCGCCATCTCGAGACCTCGACAGGAACGGCGGCACACAGACGCCGACCAGGGAGAGATGGGGATGGGAGATGACGGGCACAAAAAAACCGGCATCTTTCGATACCGGTTTTCTTGAGTGTTTGGAGCGGGAAACGAGACTCGAACTCGCGACCCCAACCTTGGCAAGGTTGTGCTCTACCAACTGAGCTATTCCCGCTTTATTTTTTGAATTTTAACGTCTTTCGTGACGATGTTCAAGTGCCTTCTTGAACCGGTCGGTGGCGCCGATGCAGCCTGCCGACCAAAAAGCCCGATCGCCTCAAACCCGCGAAGCGGTCGTTCTTTCGGAATTTGGAGCGGGAAACGAGACTCGAACTCGCGACCCCAACCTTGGCAAGGTTGTGCTCTACCAACTGAGCTATTCCCGCCGAAAGAGATGCCCATTATAGACGACATCTCCGGGGCGTCAACCCCTATCGTCATATTTTTTTCAGTCGCCCTGCTTGGCGCCGCTCAGGCTCGGCCAGGCCGCGCGCAGATAGAGCACCATCGACCACAGGGTCAGGATGGCGGCGACATAGAGCAGCGCCACGCCGAGACCGTAGAGCCAGGGGCCGAAGATCGACTCGCGCAGGATGAGGATGGCGATCGAGATCATCTGCACCGTGGTCTTGATCTTGCCGAGCATGGAGACGGCCACCGCCGCGCGGTCGCCGATCTCGGCCATCCACTCACGCACCGCGGAGACGGCGATCTCGCGCCCGATGATCACCATCACCGGTAGCGCCATCAGCACCCGCGGGTCGGCCTGCACGGCGACCACCAGGGCCACGGCCACCATCAGCTTGTCGGCCACCGGGTCGAGGAAGGCGCCGAGCGGCGAGGTCTGGCTCCAGCGGCGCGCCAGATAACCATCGAGCCAGTCGGTCAGCGCCGCGGCACCGAACACGGCGGCGGCGGCATAGGCGGCCCAGGGGGCATCGACATAGAAGACGGCGACGAACACCGGGATCAGCAGGATCCGCAGCAACGTCAGCAGATTGGGGAGGTTCCACATAAGGTCAGGGTCCAGCGGCCTCGCGGTGGAGGGCATCGTAGATCTGTTGGGCCAGGTGCCGGCTGATCCCCTCGACCCCGGCGATGTCCTCGACACCGGCCCGGATCAGGCCGCGCATGCCGCCAAATTGCCTGAGGAGTCGCTGTCGGCGCTTGGGACCGATTCCGTCGATGCCTTCCAGCACCGAGGTGGTGCGGGCCTTGGCTCGCCGCTGGCGGTGGGCCGTGATCGCAAAACGATGGGCTTCGTCACGGATCTGCTCGATGAGATGCATGGCCGGCGAATCGCTCGGCAGTATAACGGGCGCCTCCCGCCCCAACAACCAGAGCTGTTCGGTGCCGGGGCGTCGGTCCGGCCCCTTGGAGACGCCGACCAGACAGTCGAGCCGCATCCCCAGCTCGGTCAGCGCGGCGGCCGCGGCGTTGAGCTGACCGCGCCCGCCGTCGATGAAGAGCACGTCGGGTTCGGGCGCCTCGCCGCGCTGCACCCGGGTGTAGCGACGGGTCAGCGCCTGGGCCATGGCGGCATAGTCGTCGCCCGGGGTGATACCCTCGATGTTGAAGCGACGGTAGTCGGACTTGCGCGGCCCCTCGCCGTCGAACACCACGCAGGAGGCCACCGTGCGCTCACCCCGGGTATGGCTGATGTCGAAGCACTCCATCCGGCGCGGCACGGCATCGAGCGCCAGCGCCTCGCGCAGCGACTCCAACCTGAGTCCGTAGCCGGCGCGACTGCCGAGCCGCGCGCGCAGCGCCACCTCGGCGTTGGCGCGCACCATCTCCAGCCAGCGCGCGCGCTCGGCGCGCACCCGCGACTTGATCCGCACCCGGTGACCGGCGTGCTCGCCGAGCGCCTGCTCGAGCAGCCCCTGCTCCTCGACCGACTCGCCGACGACCAGCTCCCCCGGGACCTCGTGCCCGGCATAGAACTGAGCGAGGAAGGCCGCGAGCACCCCGTCCGTCGCGGTCTCCTCGGGCACGCGCGGGAAGAACGCGCGGGTGCCGAGGCTGCGCCCGCCGCGCACGAACATCACCGCCACGCAGCTCTGCCCCCCGTCCTGCACGCAGGCGAGCAGATCGAGATCGCCGCCCTCGCCGCTGACGTACTGACGCTGCAGCACCTGACGCAGCTGCTCGATGCGGTCGCGCAGCTCGGCGGCGCGTTCGAACTCGAGCGCGGCGGCGGCGGCCTCCATCTCGGCGACCAGCTCGTCGATCAGCTCGGGCGCCCGCCCCTCCAGGAACTTGACGGTACGCGCCACGTCGGCGGCATAGCTCGCCTCGTCGACCAGCCCGACACAGGGACCGCTGCAGCGCTTGATCTGGTACTGCAGACAGGGGCGCGAGCGGTTGCGGAAGACGGCCTCCTCGCACTGGCGCAGGGGGAAGACCTTCTGCAGCAGCTGCAGCGTCTCGCGCACCGCCCAGACGTTCGGATAGGGGCCGAACAGCCGCCCCGCGCGCGGGCGCGCACCGCGGTGAAAGGTCAACCGGGGGAAACGGTCCTGGGTGGTGAGGAGGATGTGCGGATAGCCCTTGTCATCGCGCAACAGCACGTTGAAACGCGGCTGCAGCGACTTGATGAGATTGCTCTCGAGCAGCAGCGCCTCGCCCTCGGTCCGGGTGACGGTGATGGCGATGTCGGCGATCAGGCTCACCATCAACTGAATACGACGGTTGAGCTGACGGCTGCGACTGAAGTAGCTTGCCACCCGGCGTCGGAGATTCTTCGCCTTGCCGACGTAGAGCACCGTGCCCTCGGCGTCGAGCATGCGATAGACCCCGGGTGACTGGGGGATGCCCTGGAGCAGGCTCCGGGGATCGGATCGATTGGCGTCTGCTGCGACACTCATGCAAGGATTCGTCTCGTCGGCCCCGCCGAACGGGGCGGCATCGATTGATTGTGCGCGTCCTTGTCCCTGGGCCAGGCTCGACTCCAACATGGGGGCGATCCAGGCGATTGCGCGCCAGCGCGCGCCCCACCCCGCCCCCAGGCCCTGGACTCACTGCGCGAGGAGCGTTGGATGACAGAAGAGAATTCCACACCGCGCACCGCCGAGGCGGGCGCGAAGCAGGATCGGGACGCCGCCCTGATCGCCACCATCAGCCATCGTCTCGCCCGGGTCGCCGAACAGGACCCGGACGGCACCGAGACCCTGGTCAACAGTCTGGGGCGGGCGCTCGCCCAACTCGACCAGGGGCAGATCGGGATGCGCGAGCGCATCTATCTCGCCGAGATCCTCCAAGCCTTCGAGGACCTGGAGACCGACCCGCGCCAGCTGCGCACCCTCGAACGGCTCGCCGAGGACATGGTCGCCCCGATGCCGGAGCCGGGCGCCCAGGACAACACCCTGGAGTCGCTGTTCGAGGACCCGCTGCCGGGGCGCGTCCATCAGGCCCAGAAGAGATCCCCCGAGCCCGAGCCTCAACCCGAACCCGAGCCGCCACCGAGACCGCGGCCGACCCCGCCGCCCGAACCCGCACCGCCGCCCAGACCGGAGCCGGAGCCGGAACCCATAGCCGCCGTCCACGAACTCGACGACGACATTTGGGAGCGCACGCCCGCGCCCGCGCCGCCACCGCCGCGGCCCGAGCGACGCGCACCGCCACCACCGCCCGAGCCGGACCCCGAGCCCTTGGCACGCGCCGGCCGGGCACGTCCGCGGCCCGACGCCGACGGTCGCGCGTCTGGCACGGCCAGCGCGACGACACAGCGGCTCGATCCACGCGACCGTAAATGGTGGGAGAGACAGCTCGAGCGCGTCAAGCTCCAGGGCGCGGCCGCGCTCGGCGCGCTCGGCGGGGTATTGGTGCTGGTGATCGCGCTCGCCTGGTGGAACCTGGGGGGCGCGGTCGCCGGACTCGGCGCCGGGCTCAGCGACGAGCCGCTGCGCGCCATCCAGGGACTCGAGACCCAGGTCTCGGGGCTCCAGGCCGAGGTCCGGGCACTCACCGACGCGCTCGAGACCACCCGCGCCGAGCTGGCCGAGGCACGACGCGACGCGCCCGTCGACGACGGCGACGCCGACTTCCCCGACGAGACCTCCGAGACCCCGGCGCCGACCACCCCGACGCCGACCGCCGCGCCCGGACGGCGCGTCGCGCTCAAGGAGATCCGCTACACCCTGCAGCTCGGCGCCTTCCTCAGCGAGGAGCGCGCCGGGCGCTTCCAGCGCCAGCTCGCCGCCCAGGGGATCGACACCTGGCGCATCGACAGCGGCCCGGGCAGCGGCTGGATCGCCATCACCGAGGGCATCTACCCCGGCTGGACGCCTGCGGCCACCGCCCTGGCCAAGCTCCCCCGACCACTGCGCGACGCCGGCGCCTGGGTGCGCGAGCTGCCGGTCGGCACCGAGCTCTACACCGGGCGGCGCTGAGGCCGCCCGGCCCTCACCCCCGGCGTGACCGGGGGTCGAAGGGACGCAGCCGCTCGAGCAGCACCGGGGTGACGAAGAAGTCGGTGAGCAGCGCCGCACCGATCCCCAGCGCCACCAGCGCGCCCATGTGGACGAACATGTTCACCGTCGAGGCGAGATAGACGGAGAAGTTCAGCACCAGCACCACCGAGGTCAGCACCAGGGCGACGCCGACGCTGGTGAAGGTGCGCCGGATCGACTCGACGTAATCGCCACCGGTGCGCTGGTGCTCGAGCCGGGCATGGGCGATGAAGTGGATGCTGTCGTCGACCGCCAGCCCCAGCAGCATCGGCATGATGGTCACCGTCATGATGTCCATCGGGATCCCGCTCCAGCCCATGGCGCCACCGACGGCGAGCGCCGGGGCGACGTTCGGGATCATCGCGATCAGGCCGATGCGCACCCCGCCGAAGACCACCATCATCAACCCCCCGATGATCACCAGCGCCACCATGAAGGAGCCGAGCTGGCCCCAGGTGACCTGGTGCATCATGTAGGTGTACTGCGCGATCGAGCCGATCAGATACACCTTGGCGTCGGGGAACAACTCGGCGGCGCGGGCGCGGATACGCTCGAGCTCGCGCTCGGCCTCCTCCGAGTCGTAGTCGCTGACCTCGATCATCATCCGCAGTCGCTGGTAGTCGTAATCGACCCAGCGCGCCGCCTCGGTGCCGCCGGCGTTCTCGTAGAGCAACAGCAGCTGGGCGAGCAGCTGGCGATCCTCCGGCAGCCGGTAGTCGGCGTCGCCGCCGCCGAACACCGCCTGGTGCAGGTCCTTCACCACCAGGTTGAGCGAGGTCACCCGCTTGGTCAGCGGGAAGCCGAGGATCTCCTCGCGCAGCTGGTCGAGCTTGGCAAGGTTGGCCGGCTCGCGCGCCTTGTCCGGGGCGTCGAAGGCGATCGCCAGGTCATAGGCGTAGAGCGAGCCGACCTCGCTCTCGGCCACCGCGTTCATCCGCGCGATATAGGGCACCTGCAGCCCCATGGTCTCGCGATAGTCGAACGAGACGCGGAACTGACTGAGCCCGGCCACGCAGCCCAGGGTGAGCAGCAGGAAGACGGCGATCACCGCACGCGGACGGCGCAACACCCAGCCGCCGAAGGCGCCGAGCAGCCGCTCCAGCGCACGCCCACGGGGGCGATCTCCCGGACCCGCGTCCGGCGCCGGGGCGCGATCCCGACCGAAGCTCAGCAGCACCGGCAACACCAGCACCACCAGCGCCCAGGTCACCAGCACCAGGCTCGCCGCGGTGTAGCCGATCCAGTGGATCGGCTGCAGCGGGATGAGCAGGAAGGAGAGCATCGCCGCGGCCGTGGTCAGCGCGGTGAACAGCAGCGGCCAGCCGGTCTCCTCCAGGGCGTGGAGGATGGCCGCGCGGCGCGCGCCGGTGACGAGGAAGCGACGGCGGAAGTGGTTGATGACATGGATCGAGTAGCCGATCGACACCGCCATGCCGAGAAACAGCGGCAGGAACACCAGCGAGGGGTCGATACCGACGCCGAGATGGCCCTGCACCCCGAGCACCATCGCCATCGCCGCCGCCGCGGTGAGCAGCGGGAAGAGCACGCCCCACACCGAGCGCAGCGTCACCGCCAGGATCAGCGCGCTGACCAGCAGCGAGATCCCCAGCAGGCGCGGCGCCTCGGCGTTGAAGAACCGCTTCTTCTCGTAGTTGACCGCCGGCAGCCCCGAGACCTGCGGGCGCATGAAGGCGTACTCGGGCTGGGCGGCGATCTCGCTGCAGCTGCGCCCGACCTGCAGGTCCGGGCCCTCGCTGCGCGCGACCTCGCCATAGCCGTGGAGACGCAGCATCACCCAGGTCTGGGTGCCGTCGGCCGAGACCAGCCGATCGCGGATCGACGGGCGCGACATCGCCAGGGCGCGGATCTCGGCGAGCGCCGCGGCCGACTCCGGCACCGGCTCGGGGACCAGCTCGGTGATCTCCAGCCCCTCCTCGCTCCCGAGCATGAACTCCAGGTCGGTCAGCGACAGCACCTCGTCGGCATGGGGGACGCGACGCTCCAGCTCGGTGCCGAGCGCGCGGATGCCGCGCAGCACCTCGGGGCTGAACACGTCCTCGTGCTCGATCAGCACCGCGCAATAGTCGCTGTTGCCGAAGATGCGCTCGAAGTGGTCGTGGTCCTGACGCATGGCGTCGTCTTCGAGCAGCCAGTTGTCCGGGTCGACATCGCTGTGCAGGCCGCCGATCCCGGACACCGCCCCACCGAGACAGAGCCCGACGCCGAGCAGCACCCACAGCCGGCGGCGCAGCAACGCCTCGGTGAGCCGGCGAAAGCCGAGGTTGACGCGCTCGATCCTCAGCATGACGCGCTCCCCGTGGCGGCGCGGGTCAGAAGCTGTACTTGAGCTTGAGCCATAACTGATCGTTCTCCTTGTAGAAGGCGAAAGCCCCCTCCTCGCCGCCGAACAGGTCGAGCCCGAGACCGGCGTGGAAGCGATCGGTGACCGCGTAATCGAGGCTGAGGCGGTTGTAGTAGCCCTGCTCGTTGGGACGGACGAAGAGCAGGTTGCTGAATTCGAGGGTCTCGCGCAGCAGATCGGCGCTCAGCCCCAGGGTGAGCACCGGGGTATGGGCCTCGCTGGCCAGGCCCTGGCCATAGCCGGGGATCCAGGCGTCCGAGACCTGGGCGATCAGCGTCCAGTTGTTGCCCGGCGTCCAATCCAGCCCGAGCATCCAGTGCAGCAGGTCCTCGCGGCGCAGCGGGTCGCGCCAGTCGGCGGGCTCGAGGCGCTGCCCCTGGATGTAGACCGCCTCGCCACGGAACACGAAGCTCTGCCACGGACGGGCGAACTCCAGTCCCCAGAGGGTCAGACGATGGTGGCGCGGCACCAGGGTGAGGGCGCCGTCGGCGCCATACTCGCGATCGAGGCTCGGCAGGTCCTCCCAGGTGTGGAGGACGGAGACGGCGAGATCGAGCCCGGCGCCGTAGTAGGACCAGCGCGCGGCGAACACCCCCTCGTCGAGGGCGCTGCCGGGGCGCTCGACACCCGCGCGCGCCACCCCCTCGGGGACCGGGTCGGGCAGCGCCCAGACCTCGCTCGGCGCGCGTCCGGGCCGAAAGCGCGGCGACCAGATCAGCGTGATCTGGCTGGAGTCGTCGAGCCGGCGCAGCCGTAGCGCGTCGACCCCGAGCCGCACCTCGTCGAGCTCGCGGGTGAGCGACTCGGAGCTGTCCAGGGTCGAGACCCGGTCGACGATACGCAGCCCGTCGGCACGCCCCCAGATCACCACTTGGCGCCCGAGTCGCGCGTCCCAGCCGCGCCCGACCAGATCGAGATAGCCCTCGTCGAGCTCGATCCGGTTGCCCTCGAAGGCGAGATCACGCTCGGCGGTGATGCGCGCGAACAGCTGACGATCGCCCTCGCCGGCGTAGAGCCGCAGCCGCGCCCGGGCGCGCGAGCCCTGGGTGTCCTGGGGGGCGGCAAGCTGCAGCGCCTGATAGGTCTCGACGAAACCGTCCCAGCTCAGGGTGTCGAGCAGCTCGCCCGAGGCCGCCGGCGAGAGACAGCCACAGCACAGCAGGACGGCGACGAGACGGCGACACATCGACGGGAACGACACGGCGGGGTCAGCGCAGATGGCCGCGCTGGATCGCCGAGACCTCGAAGAGCGCGTCGCGCAGCCCGGTGTCGTGGGCGATCTCCTCGATGGTCATCAGCGTGCGGTGGTCCTGCTGGACGTTGTGCATCTCGGTGCGGAACTGCACCCAGAAGCCGTCCTGCCGGCGCGCCTCGAGCACCCGCAGCACCTTGAGCAGACCGCGGTGGTCGTAGAACTCGACCTTGATCGGCAGGTCGGCGTCCTTGCGCACCCACACCTGCTTGCGGGTATAGAACTCGTCGGCGGCCTTGGGCACCGACTCCACCACCCAGCAATCGTGCCCGTCGAGGCGTTCCTCGCCGATCAGTTGATGGGTGTCCTCCTCGACGCTGCGGTCGCCCAGGTCGTCATAGGTGAAGTCCGAGCCCATGAAGGCGTCGTTGCGCGACTCGCCCATGATCCGCCGCACCCGCTTGAGCGCGGGCAGATAGAGCCAGCGATCGTCGTCGCGAGCGATGTCGTCGTACTCCCAGGTGAGGAAGGCGGTGCCCTTGACGTCGGGCGGCGACTGCAGCGCCATCACCTTGCGGGTGTCCGGCCCGTCGTCCTTGGACAGCACCAGCATCCGCCGCACCCGGGTGCTGCCGTTGCTGTTGATCAGCTCCATCACCATGGTCGAGCGGCGATCCTCACCGTCGGGACGCTGATCGACACGGGTCATGATCTCCTCGCCGGTGGGGGCGGCGAGGGTCGTGGCGGCGGTGAGCGCGAGCGCGCCGGCGAGCAGGCGGGATAACAGTTGGGCGCTGGGCATCGATGGGGTCCTCTGATCGGTTTCGGGGAGGCCCCCAGCCTATGAGTCGCCCCGCCCCGACGCTCCCCGCATAGGGTCGCACGCTGACCCGATCTGAAGTTTTCCCGTCCGCGCCACAGAGAATCCCGATTCGGGCAGAGGCCGTCCCGTTGCGGTGAGCGGCGTTCTGCAACGGGCCTTTAACCTCAAACAATAATGATTCTCGAACACATTCTTAAGTAGATCGCCGGCGCGTCCCCGGAGCCCGGATCACAGGAGCGGATTCACCACCATGCAAGCCACCGAGTTGATGACCGAACTGGAGACCCTCGGGGTCGCGCTCTGGGCCGAGGACGGCAAGCTGCGCTTTCGTGCCCCCAGCGGCGTGCTCACCGAGGAGCGCATGGCGCACCTGCGCGCGCACCGCGACGACCTCCTCGCCCTGCTTGCCGAGCCGGCCACGGTCAAGGTCGACGCCGACCCGGCGCAGGCCCACGCGCCCTTCGGCCTGACCGACGTACAGACGGCCTATCTGCTCGGCCGTCACGACTCCTTCGGTTACGGCGGCGTGGCCTGTCACGGCTATCTCGAGGTGCTCTACCCCAGGGTCGAGGACCCGGCGTGCTTCGAGACGGCCTGGAACCAACTGATCGCACGTCACCCGATGCTGCGTGCGGTGATCGCCCCCGAGGGCACCCAGCGGGTGCTCGAGACCGTGGCGCACTACGCGCTCCGGGTCGACGACCTGCGCGCGCTCGACACCGCCGCGCGCAAGCACGCCCTCGCCGAGACCCGCGCCGCGCTCGATCACCGTCTCTACGAGACCACCCGCTGGCCGCTGTTCGAGCTGCGCCTGAGCCGCACCGAGGCCGGCGAGATCCTCCACGTCTCGCTCGACTCGCTGATCGCCGACTGGGCCAGCGCCGGCATCCTCTTCGACGAGCTCGACCGCATCCTCGCCGGCGAGGGCGAGGCGCTGCCCGCGCTCGAGATCGGCTTCCGCGACTATCTCGTCGCCGAGCGACGGATGCGCGAGAGCGCCCGCTATCAACGCGACCGTCAGTACTGGATGGCGCGCGTCGACGCCCTGCCGCCGGCCCCCGAGCTGCCGCTCCGGCACGACAGCGGCGAGGGTCCGGCGCGCTTCGCCCGTCATCACGCCCGGCTCGATGCGACGACCTGGGAGCGGCTGCGCGCCCGCGCCGCCGAACACGGCACCACCGCCACCATCCCGGTGCTCGCCGCCTACGCCGCCGTGCTCCAGCGCTGGAGCCGACACCAGGCCTTCTCCCTCAATCTCACCCTGCTCAACCGGCTGCCGCTGCACCCGCAGGTCGAGCGGCTGATCGGCGACTTCACCTCGGTGAGCCTGCTCGAGATCGCACCGCTCGACGGACGCGCGTTCGACGACTGGGCCGCGGCGATCGGCGAGCGGCTGTTCGCCGATCTCGACCACCGGCTGTTCTCCGGCGTCGAGGTGCTGCGCGAGATCACCCGCCGACGCGGCCGCGAGGCGGCGCTGATGCCGGTGGTCTTCACCAGCGCCATCGGGCTCGGCCGGGGCGAGCCGCCGCGCAGCGGTCGGCGCACCCTGCGCGGGCTCACCCAGACCCCGCAGGTGCTGCTCGACTGCCAGGTGATGGACGATCACGACGGGCTGGAGATCAACTGGGACGTGCGCCAGGGCGTCTTCCCCGAGGGCATGGTCGAGGACATGTTCACCGCCTTCACCAGCCTGCTGCGCGCGCTCGCCACCGAGCCGGCGCGCTGGCGCGACCACGACCCGGTGGCGCTGCCCGAATGGCAGCGCCAGGAGCGCCGCGCGGTCAACGACACCGCCGCCGCGCTGCCCGAGCGGCTGCTCCACCAGGCGGTGTTCGAGCGCGCCGCCGAGCAACCCGGGGCGAGGGCGCTGATCGACGCCCGCGGCACGCTCGACTACGCCACCCTGACGCGCGCCGCCGGCGCCGTCGCCGAGGCGCTGCGCGCGGCCGGTTGTCGACCGGGCGAGCGGGTCGCGGTGGTGATGGAGAAGGGGCGCGAGCAGGTCGTCGCGGTGCTCGGCGCCCTGCTCGCCGGCGCCGTCTATGTGCCGATCGACATCACCCAGCCGGCGCTGCGCCGGGCGCGGATCATCGAGCGCGCCGATGTCCGACTGGTGCTCACCCAGTCCTGGCTCGCGCTCGACAGCGGTTGCACGGAGATCGCCGTCGACACCCTGGCGCCCGCCGCCGAGGTGCCGGTGTGTCCCGCCGGCGACCCCGACGCGCTCGCCTACGTGATCCACACCTCCGGCTCGACCGGCGAGCCCAAGGGGGTGATGATCAGTCACCGCGCCGCCTGCAACACCATCGACGACATCAACCGCCGCTTCGGCGTCGACGCCGGGGCGCGGGTGCTCGGGCTCGCCCAGCTCGGCTTCGATCTCTCGGTCTACGACCTCTTCGGCACCCTCGGACTCGGCGCCACCCTGGTGCTGCCCGACCCGGCGCGCGGCGCCGACCCCTCGCACTGGGCCGAGCTGATCGCCCGCCACGCGCTGACCCTGTGGAACTCGGTCCCGGCCCAGTTGCAGATGCTCGCCGGCTACCTGGAGAGCGAGCCGCGCGCCCTGCCCTCGCTGCGTCTGGCGCTGCTCTCCGGCGACTGGATCCCGATCACCCTGCCCGAGCAGCTCGCCCGGCTGCTGCCCGATCTGGCGCTGGTCTCGCTCGGCGGCGCCACCGAGGCGGCGATCTGGTCGAACTATCACCGCATCACCCGGGTCGACCCCGACTGGACCAGCATCCCCTACGGTCGACCACTGGCCAACCAGGGGCTGCGGGTGCTCGACGCCGAGCTGCGCGACGTCCCGGTGTGGACCCGGGGTGAACTCTATCTCGGCGGCGCCGGGCTCGCCCGGGGCTATCTCGGCGATGCCGAGCTGACCGCGGCGCGCTTCATCACCCACCCGCGCGACGGCCAGCGGCTCTATCGCACCGGCGACCTGGCGCGTTACCGCCCCGGCGGCGAGGTCGAGTTCCTCGGTCGCGAGGACGGTCAGGTGAAGCTGCGCGGTCATCGCATCGAACTCGGCGAGGTCGAGAGCGCGCTGCTCGCCCATCCCGACGTCGGCGCCGCCGCGGCGGTGATCAGCGCCCCCGGCGCGGGCGAGCGCGCGCTGCTCGGCTTCGTCGAGTGCGCCGCCGTCGAGCGTCCCCCCGAGGACGATCCCGAGCCGCTGCGCCGCGCCGTGGCCCGCTTCGCCGAGCGTCAGTGCGCGCCCCCACCGCGACTCGACGAGGCCAGCGCCGAACTCGAGGCGGCGGCGCGTCAGTCGATGCTCGCCGCCCTCGCCGCCCGGGGGCTGTTCGCCGACACCGAGAGCTGGCACGCCTTCGACGAGATCCTCGAGCGCGCCGCCATCGCCCCGCGTCACCACTGGCTGACGCGCCGCTGGCTCGACCTGCTCGAACGCGGTGGCTGGCTCGAACGCGCTCAGGACGCCGAGCGCTACCGCCTCGCGCGCCCCTTCTGCGCCGATGCCGCACCGGCGGCCTGGACACGACTGCGCGAACACCACGGCGCGGTCTTCTCCTCGGCCTTCATCGACTATCACCTCGCCCATGTCGAGCGGCTCCAGGCGCTGCTCGAGGACCGCGCCGATCCCTTCGCCCTGCTCTTCCCCGAGGGGCGACAGGAGACCGCGCTGGCGATCTATCGCGACGACCTCGCCGCGCGCTACAACAACCAGGCCGCCGCCGCACTGATCAACCGCGTCGTCACCGGGCACGACGAGCGCCATCCGCTGCGCATCCTCGAACTCGGCGCCGGCACCGGCGCCACCACCGCCGAGGTGCTGGCGCTGCTCGAGGGCTACCCGGTCGACTATCTGTTCACCGACATCAGCCCCTTCTTCCTCGGCGAGGCCCGGCGGCGCTGGGGCGAGCGCGCGGGGATGCGCTTCGCCCGCTTCGACCTCGACGGCGATCTCCGCGCCCAGGGGCTGGCGCCCAACGGCGCCGACCTGATCCTCTGCGCCGGCATGCTCAACAGCGTCGCCGACCCCGAGCGCGCGCTCGATGCCATCGTCGAACTGCTCGCCCCGGGCGGCTGGCTGGTATTCACCGAGCCGACCGAAGAGCTGGCCCACGTGATGCTCACCCAGGGCTTCATGATGAGCCCGCGGGACGACGGCGCCGGACGCTTCCTCTCCCGCGAGCGCTGGCGCGCGCTGATCGAGTCGCGCGGCGGCGCACTCGCCGTGGAGCTGCCCGAGGCGGCCCACCCCCTCGCCTGCCGCGGCATGGCGGTGTTCGCCGCGCGCTTCAAGCGCGAGCGCCGCGCCCTCGACCTCGACGACCTCGCCGCCACCCTCGCCCAGCGACTGCCGGCGCCGATGCGCCCCGCGCACCTGCAGATCCTCGACCGTCTGCCGCTCAGCGCCACCGGCAAGATCGACCGCAAGCGCCTCGCCGGACTGCGCCCGGCACCGCTGACCGACGGCGACGAGCACGCCGCGAGCGACGCGCGCGCGCCGGACCCGCTCGAGACCGAACTCTGCGCGATCTGGGCCGATGCCCTGGGGATCGAGCGGATCGCCCCCGAGGAGAACGTCTACGATCGCGGCGCCGACTCGCTGATCCTCGCCCGGGTCGCCGGACGGCTGCGCGAGGAGGTCGACGCCGCCGCGCCCTTCGCCTACGACACCCTGCTGCGTCAGATGCTCAACGAGCCGACGGTGGCCGCGCTCGCCGCCGCGCTGCGCGCCAGCCCCGAGGCCGAGCCGGCCGCGGCGCCGGTGGCGCAGCCGGACCGCGCGGCGGCGAGCGCCGAGAGCAACGCCCGGCTGGTGTCCTTCGGCGGTGGTGATACGGGTCCGCTGCGGGTGATGTTCCACGCCGCGCTCGGCACCCTCGACTACTTCCAGCATCTCGGGCGCGGGCTCGCCGCCCAGCGGCTCGGGCCGGTGGTCGGCATCGCCGTCGCCGACGTCGAGCGCTATCTGGCCATCGACACCCCGGCGCTGATCGAGACCGTCGCCGCCGATTACGCCGCGCGGCTGCGCGCCACCGGCCACACCCGCTTCCAGCTCGTCGGCTACTGCCTCGGCGGGCTGCTCGCCACCGAGACCGCGCGACGGCTCTTCGAGCAGGGCCTGGAGGTGGTCGACCTCACCCTGGTCGACAGCATCCCGATGTTCATCGACACCGACGAGGAGCTGGCCTTCGAGGCGATCTTCGTCCCCAACCTCAACCTCGATCCGGTGGCGGCGGTGTTCGGCGAGCAGGTCGAGCCCGAGCAGCTCCATCGCGCCATCGCCCGGCTCACCGACAACCCCGAGCGCCGGGTCCCGGCCGGGGCGATGGCCGCGCTCTCCGGCGACCCCGGACTGGAGGCGGTGGCCGCGGCGGTGCGTGCCCGCGAGGCGATCGACCAGGAGACCCGGCTCGCCGGCTATGCCAGCGCCGCCGCCGCCCAGGCCGGGCTGCCGGTCGGCCCCGAGCTGGTCCCGGCACTCTTCCGGGTGTGCCGTCACAGCATGCGCGCGGCGCGCTTCGACCCGCCGCCCTATGTCGGCGACATGACCTTCCTGCGCTGCCGCGAGCAGCAGTCGTTCGGCATCGCCGCCGGGGTCGGGCATCTCGCCGCGCCCTTCTGGCAGGAGGTCTGCCTCGGCGAGTTCCGGCTGATCGACGTCGCCGGCAACCACTTCAGCGTGATCGAGCCGCCGCACGTCGAGCAGGTGCTCGACCATCTCGGCGCCGCGCTCGGAGCGCAACAGTGAGGGTCGGACTGCTCGGCGCCAGCGGCGAACTCGGTGGCGTCGCCGCCCGCGTCCTGCTCGATGGCGGACTCGACACCCTGCGTCTCGGCGCACGCGATCGGCGCCGCGCCGAGACGCTGGCCGCCGAGCTGCGCCGACGGGCGCCGGGGGCGCGCATCGAGACCCGCGCGGTCGATCTCACCGAACCGGCCTCGGCGCTGGCCTTCGCCGCCGACTGCGGGGTGCTGGTCAACTGCGCCGGTCCGGCCCGCGACACCAGCCGCCCTGCCGCGCTCGCCGCCATCGCCGCCGGGGTCGATCTGGTCGACGCCAGCGCCGAGCCGGGGATCGCCGCGCTGTTCGAGCGCGCCCCGGCGCGCACCGCGCTGCTCGGCGCCGGGCTCCAGCCGGGGTTGACCGGGCTGCTGCCACGCTGGCTGGCGGGGCGGGGGTTTGCGCGCGTCACCCGGTTGCGCAGCTATCTGCGGGTGTTCGACCGCTTCACCGCCACCGCCGCGACCGATTTCCTCCACGCCACCGACGCCGGCTGCCTGCCGCTGGCGGCCTGGCGCTCGGGACCGCGCGGCGGCGCGCTGGCGCGGCGCAGCGCGGTCGAGCTGCCCTTCTTCGACGCCCCGGCGACGCTGCTGCCCTATCTCGATCAGGAGGCGATGGCGCTCGCCGGGGCGCTCGGGCTGGAGCACGGCGACTGGTTCAGCGTGGTCAGCGCGCCCCAGGTGCTCGACGCCTTCGACCGCGCCCCCGCGCTGGAGCCGGAGGCGGCACGCGCGGCGCTCGAACGCGCCAGCGCGCTCGACCTGCTCGGGCGTCGCCCGCGCATCCAGCTGCTGGTGGAACTCGCCGGACGCGACCCGGCGGGACGGGCGCTGACCCGCTGCGCCCTGGTCGACGGCGTCGGCAACGCGACCGTCAGCGGCACCCTGATCGCCCTCGCCGCCCAGGCGGTCGTTGCCGGCGCGCTCACCCCCGGCGCGGGCTTCGCCGCGCTCGCGCTCGACCCCGAGGCGATGCTCGCGGGGCTGCGCGCACAGCGCGCGATCGAGCCGCCGCAATGGCTCGACGGCGGGGTCGAGGACCTCGCCGTCATCGAGGAGGGCGCGCTGTGACCCTGTTGCCGAGTCAGCAACGGCTGATCGACGCCATGCCCCGTCCCGCCGCGCCCGAGGCCCTGGCCGCGGCGCTGGCACGGCTCGAGGTGATCAGCCTTGCGGCGATCCTGCGGGTGCTGATCGAGCAGCGCGCGCTCGTCGCCGAGACCGGGCGCGATGCCGCCGCGGTCGCCGCCGCGCTCGGCGCCGCGCCGCGTCACGTCTGGCTGATCGGTCGCTGGCTCGCCGTGCTCGCCGCGCGCGGCCTGATCGTGCGCGACGGAGCGGGCTATCGCCGCGCCGCCGAGACAGCGCCCGAGGTCGCCACCGAGGCGCTCGACGCGGCCTATGCCGCGCTCGGCTTCCCGCCGGGGATGGCTGGGCTGCACCGGCTCGCGCTCGGCCATCTCGTCGACCTCGCCCGCGACCGCACCGGCCTGCCCGAGCTGGTGTTTCGCAACGGCGGCGATCTCGCCGACCTCGGCGCCTATCAGCGCAACCACTTCACCGCCGCGCTCAACGCCGTCTGCGCCGAGCTGGTGGCGCTGCGACCACGCCGGGTGGTCGAACTCGGCGCCGGGCTGGGACACACCACCGAGGCGGTGCGCGCGCGCCTCGGCGCACTGCCGCCGGATTATCTGTTCACCGACGTCTCGCGCCTGTTCACGCTGGCCGCGGAGCGCCGTCACGGCGTCGACACCGCGCTGCTCGACATCGACCGCGACCCGCGCGAGCAGGGCCGCGCGCCCGGCTCGGCGGCGCTGGTGCTGGCCACCAACGTGCTCCACAACGCCGTCGACGCGGTACGCGCCCTCACCCACATCCGCACCCTGCTCGCCCCCGGCGGCTGGCTGGTGTTCAGCGAGTCGGTCGACGACAGCGCGGCGACGCTCGGCGCCATGCAGTTCCTGCTCTCGCCCGCACCCGGCGCGCCGCGCCCCGGCAGCGGCGACGAGCGTGCACGCGAGGGACGGGTGTTCCTCGACACCGCCGGCTGGCGCCGCGCGCTCGAAGGCGCCGGGCTGGCGATCCATTCCATCCTGCCCGAGGAGGACGACCCGCTGGCCCTGGCCGGTCAGCGGCTGTTCATCGCGCAGGCCCCCGAGGAGTCCGCATGATCCGCTCATCCACCCTGTTCGCGGCGCTCGAAGCCGCCGCCACCTCGCCGCGCCTGATCGTCGACGGTCACGTCTGGAGCGGCGCCGCGCTGCTCGAACACGCCGCGCGGCTGGCCGCGCGGCTCGCCGCCGACGGACTCGGCGCCGGTCGGCATCTCCACTGGCGTCCCGACGACCCGGCGCTGACCCTGCAGGCAGGGCTCGCCTGTCTGCAGCTCGGCGCCGAGCTGCGACTCGATCGCCAGGCGCCGCCGCCCCCGGACCCGGCCGATCTCGCCGGGATCGAGCCGCTGCAGACAGCGCCGCCGGACACCGCGATCACGCACCCCGGCCCCTGGTTCGGCGCACCGCGCATGCTCGCGCTCCAGGAGACGCCCGCGGCGCTCGCCCTCACCGCCGCGCTCGCCTGCTGGCAGCAGGGCGGCTGCGTACTGTTGCTGCCAGCCGACTGTGCCCCGGCACGCGCGCTCGGACTGCTCGAGCGCGACCGGGTCGATCAGGCGCTGATCGCGCCGACCCGGCTCGACGCGCTGACGGCCCACCCGGCCGCCGCGCTGGCCGATCTCGATGCCCTCGAACGGCTGTTCTGCCCGCTTCTCGACCCCGGCCAGAAAATGCCGTCACAGCAGCTCGGCGTCGACTGCATGTCACTGGTCGAGACCGGCGATGGCTGGACGATCGCCACCCCGACGGCGCGACTGGAGGCTGAGGCGCGCGCCCTGCCCGAGCTGGCCGAGGCGGTCGCACTCGAGCGCCCGGGGACGACACCGCGACTGGTCGCGGTCCCCGCCCCGGCGCGCACCGCCCTCCCGACCCTGCCCGAGGACCGGGCGATCGACATCGGCATGACCGCCGACGACCTCGATCACGCCGTCGCGCTCACCGAGCGGCTCGCCCGGATCGCCCTCGACTCGATGCTCAACGCACTCTGGCGCGGCGGTCTGTTCACCGATTCCGAGACGACCCACGCCCCCGGCGAGGTGCTGCGCCGGGCCGGGGTCGCCCCCGCCCATCGCGCCCTGGTCGGGCGCTGGCTCGAGGTGTTGCGCGCAGAAGGGCTGCTGGCCGCCGAGGCCACAGGCGCGCTGCGCTCGACCCGCCCGCCGAGCGCCTACGACGATGCGGCGCTCGCCACCGCCTGGACGGCGATCGAGGAGGCGTGGCGCGACTGTCTCGGCAGCGCCGAGACCATCGTCTACGCCCGCGACAACGCCGCGCGCCTGCCGGCGCTGCTGCGCGACGAGCACCGGGCGGTGCACCTGCTCTTCCCCGAGGGGCGCACCGAGCGCGCCGCCGCGCTCTATCGCGAGTCGGTCGTCGGTCGCTACCAGCACCGCGCCATGGCCGAGCTGGCAGCGTGCATCGCCGCCGCACACCCGCGCGGGCGGGCGCTGCGGGTGCTCGAGGTCGGCGCCGGCACCGGCGCGACCACGGAGCAGGTGTTGCCGGCGCTCGCCGGGTACGCGGTCGACTATCGCTTCACCGACGTCTCCGCCTTCTTCCTCGATCGTGCCGCCCCCCTGCTCGCGCCCTATCCCTGGGTGCGGCGCGGCCTGCACGACATCGACCGCGACCCCGCCGAGCAGGGGCTGGCCGCGGCGCGCTTCGACCTGATCCTCGCCGGCGGGGTGCTCAACGCCGCGCGCGACACCGACGCCTCGGTGCGCTGGCTCGGCGAGCTGCTGGCCCCCGGCGGCTGGCTGCTGCTCTCCGAGCCGACCCGCGAGGAGTATTGGGTGATGGCCTCGCAGGCGCTGATGCTCAGCGAGGCGAGCGACGCGCGCGCCGACGCGCGCGCCACCTTCCTCGATCTGGCGCAGTGGCGCGCGGTGCTCGACGGCGCCGGGCTCGAGCGGGTGCGCGAGCTGCCCGGTCCCGATCACCCGCTCGATCGGCTCGGTCATCGGGTGTTCGCCACCCGCCGGCCAGTGGCACCAGCGAGCGCCGCGACCCTGGCCGCACGACTCTCCGCACCCTGCGATCTGACGCTGGTCGCACACCTGCCGCGCACGCCCTCGGGCGCGATCGACCGCGCGCGGCTGGCGCGAGAGACCGCGATCGAGACGGAGGCCCACGCATGAGCACCAGCCACCCCGCCAAGGTCGTGGTCGCCGGCACCGGCTTCGGTCGTGTCTATCTCGATGCGGTGCGCTCGGCGCCCGAGCGCTACACCCTCGCCGGCATCCTCGTCCGCGGCAGCGACTACTCGCGGGCGCTCGCCGGCGAGCTCGGCGTGCCCTGCTACACCGATCCCGAGCAGATCCCCGGGGATGTCGCCATCGTCTGCGTGGTGGTGCCCTCGGGGGCGACCGGCGGGCCGGGCGCGGAGATCGCCCAGCGGCTGCTCGCCCGTGGCGTGCACGTCCTCCAGGAGCACCCGGTGCACGCCACCGAGATCACCGCCTGCCTGCGCGCCGCGCGCGCCGGCAACGCCGCCTATGCGGTCAACACCCTCTACCCCAACCTCGCGCCGGTGCGACAGTTCATCGACACCGCCGCGCGGCTGCGCGCCCAGCAGCGCATCCTCTGTGTCGACGCCGCCTGCAACAGCCAGGTCAGCTACCCCTTGCTCGACCTCATCGGTCACGCCCTCGGCGGGCTGCGGCCCTGGTCGTTCACCGACTGCCCGCCGCCGCCCGGTCAGCCGTTCCGACAGCTCTATGCCGAACTCGCCGGGGTGCCGGTGACGCTGCGCGTGCACAATCAGGTCCACCCCGAGGACCCGGACAACCACGGGTTGCTGATGCACCGGGTGTCGCTGTTCTGCGAGGGCGGCGTGCTCACCCTCGCCGACACCCACGGCCCGGTGCTGTGGAACGCGCGGCTGCACGCGCCGCGCGAGGCCAGCGGTCGGCTGCGCCTTGCCGGTCCCGGCACCGAGCGGCTCGACACCCCGAGCACCAGCCTGATCGACGGTCTGCCGACGCCGACCTTCCACCACATCTTCGCCCACACCTGGCCCGATGCCGTGGTGCATGCGCTCGATGCGCTGCGCGCCGACATCGCCGAGCCGGGCAGACGCGCGCGTGCCGGACGCTGGGCGCTCGACGTCTCGCTCGCCTGGCGCGAGCTTGCCTCGCGGATCGGCGTCCCCGAGCTGATCCGCCCCGATCCACCCCGCCCCGTGGCGCTGGAGACGCTGCTGGGCGAGCCTTGCGAGGAGCCGCGATGAAGACCCGTTGCAGTCATGTCCTGGTGCGGGTGAACGACCTGCACCGCGCCGTCGACGACTACCGTCGGCTCGGTTTCCAGGTCGACTACGCCACCCCGCGCGAGCGCGCGCAGCACGCCCATGTCTGGTTCAGCGACGGCCCGGTGATCGAGTTGCTCACCACCCCGGCCAACGCCCGCTGGTTCAAGTGGCCGATCGACCTGATCGCCGGGCGTGGCGCGGGACGGCGGATGATCGGCTGGAGCGCGCGCGGCGAGGGCTTCTGCGACCTCGCCGTGGTCACCGACTCGGGGCTGTTCGACGCCACCCGCAAGACCCTGTGCGCCGCCGGCATCCCGATCGGTCGCGCGGTACGCTGGCGCCGACGTCGCGCCGACGGAAGCGAGACCCGCTTCAGCTTCGCCTATCCGCGCGACCCGGCGCTGCCCTTCATGGTCAGCCCCTACCAGCCGCGCCAGCACCCGGCGACGATCCGTCATGCCAACGGCGCCAGCCGTCTCAGTCGGGTACGGCTGGGCGCGCCCGTCGAGCGTCATGCCGAGATCCGCCGCATCATCGGCGATGATCCGACCATCGTGCTCGAGGATGCGCCGAGCAGCGGGGTCAGGACGATCGAACTCACCGGCCTGACCGAAACGCTCGACCCCGCGCTGCTGCACGGCGCGACAATCCGGGCGGCATCGGCCGAACAGGATTGCAAATAAGATTAATTCTTGTTTACGATACTCCCCCATCCCCAACAGGGTCGTGCCCGCGCCGTCCACCGCGATCGCGTGGGCGCTGCCCGTGTCGGCGGCCCCATCACGACCGACGCCAGCGGTCATTGCGTTCAGGAGGGAGGAATGTCTTGTCTACAGGAATCATCGTCCGCGGCGGGGCACCGTCTGCCCAGACCCGCACCGCGGGTCCACGAGGCCCTGCCGGGTGTCCAGGGCTGGTCGATCGAGGTCTGTCCGGGGATGACCGCCGCGCTCTACAGCGGTAACGGACAGCGCGAGACCCAGGCGGTGGTGGTCAACACCAGCCACCAGGTGCACTTCACCTGTCTGTTACGCGAGGCCTCGCAGGCGCGGGTGCGCGATCGGGTGTTCTGCCCCAAGGTCGGCGAGGGCTGCATCGGCTACGCCCCGGACGAACGCTTCGCGGTACGTTACGGCGCCCAGTACCAGCAGATCGATCTGGCGCTCAGCCCCGAGCTGCTCGGCGAACTCGTCGGCGAGGACTTCGGCCAGGTCAGCGAGGCGATCGCGCAGGGCTTCCTGATGCGCGCCAGCCGTCCCGGCAACCGCACCATCGCCGCCGCCACCCGCCTCGCCCAGCGTATCCAGCAACCCGAGCCGCTGCTGCTGCACGCCGCCGCGCTCGAGTATCTCGGCTGGCTGCTGCACGGGCTCACCCCCGACGAACGCGATCCGCGCACCCCGCTGCGCGAGCGCCGTTGTCTGCTCGCCGCGCGCGAGCGTCTGCTCAGCAACCTCAGCGAACCGCCGACCATCGCCGAGCTGGCCCAGGACACCGGGCTCAACCAGCTCAAGCTCAAGCAGGGCTTCAAGGCGCTGTTCGGCACCAGCATCTACGCCCTCTTCCAGCAACATCGCATGGACCGTGCCCGCCAACTGCTGCGCCAGCACAGCGTCACCGAGACCGCACTGATGCTCGGCTACAGCAACATCAGCCACTTCAGCGCCGCCTTCCGCAAGCAGTTCGGGGTGCTGCCGAGCGAGACCCGCAAGCACTATCTCGGCAACGCCGGCGCCGACTGAGCCGCGTCCCAGCTCAGTTGCCACCAATCCACCTGCGTCCAGGGACGCGCGCAGGCCAGCGCCAGATGCACGCCGCTGTCGAGACACCGGTGGCGCGCCTGCCAGCAACGCCCGCGCCAGCGACAGCGATAGCGCCCGTCGCCCTCGGGGCGAAGCGCCAGTGCGGCGAACTCGATCCCGAGCCCGAGACCGACGCCCTTGGCGATCGCCTCCTTCAGCGTCCAGGCGGTGTAGAAGCCCTGCTCGGCCGACACCGGCGCCGGCACCAGCCGATCCTCCGGGTGGCCGATGGCGATCCCCGCGATACCGCCGCGGCGCGTTGCCGGTTGCTCCAGATCGATCCCGACCGCCCCACTTGGGTCGCAGGCGAGCGCCACCCAGTCGCCGGCGTGCGACAGGTTGAAGGCGAGCGCGCCGCTCGCCAGCGCGGGCTTGCCGTGGGCCTCGCACACCAGCGCCAACGCCCCGGGTGACTCACCGAGCAGCGCCGCCAGCACCCGCCGCTTGAGCGCGTGCGCGCTCGCGCAACGCAGCCGGTCGGCGGGCCGGCGATAGCGCGCGCAACGCGCGCGTTCCGCCGCCGACAGCCAGGGCGCGAGCGCCTCGCCGCTCGGCGCCAGGGGCGCCATCACCACCAGGGGCCGATCCAGCCCGCCGGCCAGCACCGACTCGACCCCGGACCAGGGGCACTCGCGCCAGTCACCATCCAACACTCACGTCATCCTCCATCCGACATCGCGCCTGGAGCGCCGATCCGATCTCCGCCGGGAAGAATCCCGATCGGGGTTCACGGCTGCCGATCCGGGGAGTCGGCCACCGATATAGCAAATGATAATTGATATCAAATAAGCCTTCAGCCATCCGTCCCTGCACGGTGCAGATGGCGCATCGTTCTCTCGCCCGACAACCCCGGAGACCCTCCATGGACCACACCCTCGCGTTCTGGCCGCCCGAGACGGCGCAAAGCTATCGGGACAAAGGCTACTGGGAACCGCTGACCCTGGGCGAGCAACTGCGCCGCTGGGCCGTGGCCCAGGGCGAGCGCACCGCGCTGATCGCCGGCGACGCGCGCCTGAGCTACGCCGCGCTCGACGCCCGTGTCGACCGTCTCGCCGCGGCGCTGCACGGGCGCGGCATCGCGCTCGGCGACCGGGTGCTGGTACAGCTGCCCAACGACCTGCCGCTGGTGCTCACCACCCTGGCGCTGCTGCGCCTCGGCGCGGTGCCGATCATGGTGATGACCGCGCTGCGCGAGCGCGAGCTGGCCGCGCTCGGCGCGCTGGCCGAGCCGGTCGCCTGCGTCGTCCCGGACCGCTTCCACGGCTTCGATCATCGCGCCCTGGCCGAGCGCATCCAGGCCGGGCTGCCGAGCCTGCAGGAGATCGTCGTGGTCGGCGAGGCCGGGCCGCACACGGCCTTCGCCGCGCTCGATGCCGAGCCCCTCGACCTGCCCCGGCCCGACCCCGAGTCGATCGCGCTGCTGCTGCTCTCCGGCGGCACCACCGACGTGCCCAAGCTGATCCCGCGCACCCATGTCGACTACGCCTACAACGCCCGGCGCGCCGCCGAGATCAGCGGGCTCGACGCCGACAGCGTCTATCTCGCCGCGCTGCCGGTGGCCCACAACTTCCCGCTCGCCAGCCCCGGCATCCTCGGCACCTTCTGCACCGGCGGCCGGGTGGTGCTCGCCCGCACCCCGGGCTTCGACGAGACCTTCCCGCTGATCGCCCGCGAGCGCGTCACCCACACCGCGCTGGTCCCGGCGCTGGTGCCGCTGTGGCTGCAGGCGCGCGAGTGGGACGACACCGACCTGTCGAGCCTCCAGGTGCTCCAGGTCGGCGGCGCCCGACTCGAGCCCGAGACCGCCGCGCGCATCCGCCCCGAACTCGGCTGCACGCTGCAACAGGTCTTCGGCATGGCCGAGGGGCTGCTCTGCTTCACCGGGCTCGACGATCCCGACAGCATCGTGCTGCACACCCAGGGGCGACCGATGTGCGCCGACGACGATGTCCGCATCGTCGGCGCGAATGGTCACGAGGTCGCCCCCGGCGAGGCCGGCGAGCTGCTGGTGCGCGGCCCCTATACCATCCGTGGCTACTATCGCGCCGAGGCCCACAACCGCATCGCCTTCACCAGCGATGGCTATTACCGCTCCGGCGACAAGGTGCGACGCACCGCCGAGGGCGCGCTCGTCGTCGAGGGACGGATCAAGGACCAGATCAACCGCGCCGGGGAGAAGATCGCCGCCGCCGAGATCGAGGCCCTGCTCGTCGAGCACCCGGCGATCCGCGAGGCGGCGCTGGTGGCGCTGCCCGATCCACGACTCGGCGAGAGCGCCTGCGCCTGCGTGCTCGGCGACGACCCGACACTCGATCTCGCCGCGCTCCACCGCTTTCTCGCCGCGCGCGATCTGCCCCGTCACAAGTGGCCCGACCGTCTGGAGCACCTCGACGGCTGGCCGCTGACGGCGATCGGCAAGATCGACAAACAGGCGCTGCGCACGCGCTTGCAACCGGCGACCGAGCGCCCCGCGCCGCGCGCCTATCTCGAGCACCGGCTGCGCATCGTCGGCGACCCGCTGCAACTGGCCACGCGTCTCGCCCAGGCCGGGCTCGACGACACCCTGACGCTCTACGAGCGCGACGGCGAGTGGTCGCTGGGCATCGGCGTCGCCGCACGCCTCGACCTCAACCTCGAACGGGTGCGTATCCGCTACGACGAGGAGACGCGGAGCTGGCCGCTCGAGGACTTCCCCAGCGCGGTCGAGGCGGCGCTCGCGGCACTGCCCTTCAGCGGCTGGCGCGCCTACGGCATGGCCCGCTTCGAGCTTGCGCGACGCTTCCACGGCCTGCCCGACGCGGACACCCGCACCGAGCTGCTGCAACTGGTGGTGCCCGCGCGCGAGATCCGGCTGCGCGAGGGCGAAGCGCTGCTGCGCGGGCTCTCGCAGCAGGACCTCGACGCCCTCGCCGAGACCCTCGGACGGCTCGACAGCGACCGACCCGAGACCCCCGACCTGCCGGTGCGCGCGGTCCAGGCCCCGGTCGCCCACGAGCACGGCGAGGCCTATCAGCAGATGGTCGCCGCGGCGGTGGCCGAGATCCAGGACGGCCAGTACCAGAAGGTGATCCTGTCGCGCCGGGTCGGCATCCCCGAGCCGATCGACCCGATCACCAGCTATCTCGCCGGGCGACGCAACAACACCCCGGCGCGCTCCTTCCTGTTGCTGTGGCCGGGCTTCCGCGCCGCCGGATTCAGCCCGGAGACGGTGCTCGAGGTCTCGGCCGAGGGCTGGGTGAGCACCCAGCCGCTGGCCGGTACCCGCGCGCTCGGCGAGACTCCGGAGGAGGAGTCGGCGCTGCGCGCCGAGCTGCTCACCGATCTCAAGGAGGTCGCCGAGCACGCCATCTCGGTCAAGCTCTCGTTCGAGGAGCTGGAGGCGGTCTGCGACCCGCGGACCATCCAGGTCTCGGAGCTGATGTCGGTGGCGCGACGCGGCTCGGTACAGCACCTCGGCTCGCGCGCCGGCGGTCGGCTCGCCCCCGGCGCCAACCCCTGGCACGCCTTCCAGTCGCTGTTCCCGGCGGTCACCGCCTCGGGCATCCCCAAGCGCGAGGCGATCGACGCCATCGGCCGTCACGAGACACAGCCGCGCGGGCTCTACAGCGGCTCGGTGCTCACCGTCGACAGCGACGGCACCCTCGACGCGGCGCTGGTGCTGCGCGCCTTCTACGAGCAGGACGGCCGGCAGTGGTTGCAGGCCGGTGCCGGGCTGATCGCACTCTCCACCCCGCAGCGCGAGCTGCAGGAGACCCGCGAGAAGCTCGCCGGGGTCTGCGCCACCCTGTTCGCCCCGGCGCTGGCCGCCAACGACCAGCCCGAGGAGGCCCGCGCGTCATGAGTACCTGCGCCGCCATCGCCCCCGAGACGGTGCGCGAGCAGGTCTGCGCGCTGCTGCCGCTGCCCGCCGCCGAGGTCGCCGCCGAGGACAACCTGATCGCGCTCGGGCTCGACTCGCTGCACGTGATGCGGCTGGTCAGCCAGTGGCGTCGCGCCGGCGCCGAGATCGGCTTCGCCGAGCTGATCGAGCGCCCCACGCTCGCCGCCTGGCAGGGGCTGCTCGGCGCCGCGTCGGCGCCGACAGCGCCGGCGCCGACAGCGCCCCGGCACGACCCCGCCGCGCCCTTCGCGCTGACCGACGTCCAGCACGCCTACTGGATCGGTCGGCAGGACGGCCAGCCGCTCGGCGGGGTCGGCTGTCACGCCTATCTCGAACTCGATGGCGACGCGCTCGACCCGGCGCGGCTCGACGCCGCCTGGCGCGCCCTGCTCGCCCATCACCCGATGCTGCGCGCGCGCTTCGACGACCAGGGACGCCAGCGGATCGCGGCGCAGAGCGGCTGCGCGCCGCTCGCCGTCCACGACCTGCGCACGCTCGACCCGGCGAGCCGCGCGCAACGCCTGGAGACGATCCGCGAGGCGCTCTCGCACCGCCGTCTCGCCGTCGAGCGCGGCGAGGTCGCGGGGCTTGCGCTGAGCCTGTTGCCCGAGGGTCGCGGTCGGGTCCATCTCGACCTCGACCTGCTGGTGGCCGATGTCGAGAGCCTGCGCATCCTGCTGCGCGATCTGGCCAGGCTCTACGCCGCGGACGCGCCCCCGGCGGCGCCCGCCGGGTGGAGCTTCGCGGACTATCTGGCGGCGGTCGAGACGCGCGCCGCGCCGCGCCGTGAGGCCGATCGCGACTACTGGCGGGCACGCGCCGCGACCCTCCCCGCCGGTCCGCAACTGCCGCTGCGCCAGGCCCCGGAGACGATCGACCGACCCCGCTTCCGCCGCCGTCGGCACTGGCTCGATGTCGCCGACTGGCGACGCCTCAGCGAGCGCGCCCAGGCCCGCGGTCTGACCCCGGCGCTGGTGCTCGCCACCGCCTATGCCGAGGTGCTCGCACGCTGGAGCGCCGAGCCCAGGCTCTCGCTCAACCTGCCGCTGTTCGACCGCCACGACGACCTCCCCGGCGCGGCCGAGGCGGTGGCCGACTTCACCAGCCTGCTGCTGCTCGAGGTCGACTGCGCCACGCCGCACGACTTCGCCGCGCGCGCCGCGACGGTCCAGCGCCAGTTCCATGCCGACATGGCCCACGCCGGCTATTGCGGCGTGCGGGTGCAGCGCGACCTCGCCCACCTGCGTGGCGGCGACGGTTTCGCCGCCCCGGTGGTGTTCGCCTGCAACCTCGGCGCGCCGCTGCTCGACGACGACACCCGCGCAACCCTCGGCGCGTTCGAGTACATGATCTCGCAGACCCCGCAGGTGTGGCTCGACCATCAGGTCTACGAACAGGACGGCGCCCTGCTGCTCGCCTGGGACGCGGTCGAGGCGCTGTTCCCCGAGGGCATGATCGACGCCATGTTCGCGGCCTACACCGAGCTGCTCACGCGTCTGGCGCGCAGCGAACGGGCCTGGTCCGAGCCGGCGATGCTGCCGCTTCCCGAGGCGCAGCGTCGGGTCCGCAGCGAGGTCAACGCCACCGCGCTGGCGCTCCCCCCGCGTCTGCTCCACGCCGGACTCTTCGCCACCGCACGCCGCGAGCCCGCGCGCCCGGCGCTGGTCGACGGCGAGCGGGTGATCGACCACGGCGAACTCGCCGCCGCGGCGCTGCGCATCGCCGGCTGGCTGCGCGCCGCCGGGCTCGCCCCGGGCGAGGCGGTGGCGGTGTCGCTGCCGCGCGGCGCGGCCCAGGTCGCGGCGGTGTTCGGGGTGCTCGCCGCCGGGGGGTGCTATGTCCCGATCGGGGTCGAGCAGCCGTCGGCGCGACGCGCGCGCATCCTCGAGCGCGCCGGGGTCGGGCTGGTGCTCGATGCCGAGACGATCGCGCAGGCCCGGGCCCATGCGCCGCTGCCCGCGCCGGTCGCGGTGGCGCCGAGCGGTCCGGCCTATGTGATCTTCACCTCCGGCTCGACCGGCGAGCCCAAGGGGGTGGAGGTCACCCATCTGGCCGCGGCCAACACCATCGATGCGATCAACCAGCGCTACGGCGTCGGGCCGGAGGATCGGGTGCTGGCGGTCTCGGCGCTCGACTTCGATCTCTCGGTCTACGACCTCTTCGGCCCCTCGCAGGTCGGCGGCGCGCTGGTCTGCGTGCCGGAGACGGCGCGGCGCGATGCCGCCGTCTGGCGCGCGCTGATCGCGCGCCACCGGGTGACGCTGTGGAACTCGGTGCCGGTGCTGCTGGAGATGCTGTTGAGCCTCGCCGGGACGGACGAGCACCCGCTCGGGCTGCGCCTGGCGCTGGTCTCGGGCGACTGGATCGCCCGCGACCTGCCGGCGCGGCTCGACGCCGCCACCGACGGCGGTTGCCGCATGGTGGCGATGGGCGGGGCGACGGAGGCGGCGATCTGGTCGAACGCCTTCGAGCCCGCGCCCGAGCCGCTCCCGGGCTGGAACTCGATCCCCTATGGCCGACCGCTGCCCAATCAGTGCTATCGCGTGGTCGACGCCCAGGGGCGCGACTGCCCCGACTGGGTCCCCGGCGAGCTGTGGATCGGCGGGGCGGGACTGGCCAGCGGCTATCGCGGCGATGCCGAGCGCACCGCCGAGCGCTTCGTCACCCGCGCCGGGGCGCGCTGGTATCGCACCGGCGACATCGGCCGCTATCACCCCGACGGGCTCCTGGAGTTCCTCGGGCGCGCCGATCAGCAGGTCAAGGTGCGCGGGCACCGTATCGAGCTCGGCGAGATCGAGACCGCGCTCACCGCCGCGCCCGACGTCACCGAGGCCTGCGCCCTCACCCTCGGGCAGCCGCCCCGTCTCGGCGCGGCGGTGGTGCTCGCCCCCGGCGTGCAACCCGAGCAGGCGCTCGCAGTACTGCGCGAGACCCTCGCCCAGCGCCTGCCCGAGTACATGATCCCGACCTCGATCCTGCCGCTCGAACGGCTCGATCTCAGCGCCAACGGCAAGGTCGATCGCCGCGCGCTCGCCGCCCGGCTCGACGCGCTCGACGCCGCGGGCGTGCGCACCCCGCCCCAGGGGCCGCTCGAACAGGCCCTCGCCGCGATCTGGACCGAGGTCCTCGGGCGCGCCGACATCCACCGCGAGGACGACTTCTTCCTCCTCGGCGGCGACAGCCTCTCGGCCACCCGGGTGGTGGCGCAGCTCGAACCCCGGGGCATCGCCATCGAGCAGCCGCTGCGCCATCTCTTCGCCCACCCGCGGCTGGCGGACTTCGCCGCCGCGGCCAAGCAGGTCGAACAGATCGCCGCCCGTGCCCTGGTGGCCGATCGCGCGGCGCGTCACGCGCCCTTCCCGCTCACCGAGATCCAGCGCGCCTACTGGCGCGGTCGCACCCAGGGTCTGGCGCTGAGCACCGGCACCCGGTACCTGATCGTGCTCGACGGCGCCGGGGTCGACCTGGAGCGGCTGGAGGCGGCCTGGAACCTGTTGATCGAGCGTCACGAGATGCTGCGCGCCACGGTCGAGGCCGACGGCGAACAGCGCATCCTGCCCTCGGTGCCGCGCGTGACGATCACCGTCGATCATCTCGACGAGGCCGGTCCGGCGACCGCCCAGGCGGTGCTCGACGCGGCCTGGGACGCCGCGCCCTCGCCGACCGTGCAACGCTGGCCGGGACACTGGCTGCACGCGGTGCGCTACGGCGAGCGGACGCGGATCGGGTTGTGCATCGACTACCTGCTGGTCGACGGCTTCAGCGTCAAGCTGCTGCTCGCCGAACTCGCCCGGCTCTATGCCGACCTCGACACCGAGCTGCCGCCGATCGGGGTCTCGTTCCGCGACTATGTGCTCGGGGTCCGTCCCGCGCCCGAGGCCGAGGCGCGCGCCGAGACCTATTGGCGCGCGCGCCTCGACGATCTGCCGCCGGCCCCGGCGCTGCCCCTGGCGCGTGCGCCCGAGTCGCTGGAGCGGGTCGCGTTCGGCCGTCGCGAGGCGCGGCTCGAACCGGCCGTCTGGGCGCGGCTGGAGTCCGGCGCGCGCGCGATCGGCGTGACCCCGTCGGTACTGCTGCTCACCGTCTACGCCGAGGTGCTCTCGCGCTGGAGCGGCGGCGGGTCGCACACCCTCAATCTGACCCTGTTCGATCGCCAGCGCGTCCACCCCGACATCGACGCCGTGGTCGGCGACTTCACCAGTCTCGCGGCGCTGCCCTATCGGCCCGAGGCGGCGAGCGATCTGGCGACCCGGGCGCGGGCGGTGCGCGAGACCCTGGTCGAGGTGCTGGAGCACCGCGCGCGCTCCTCGATCTGGCTGCAGCGCGAGCGCACCGCCCGGCTCGGGCCGGACGGCGCGGCGCTGCCGGTGGTCTTCACCAGCACCCTGGGGCTGCCCGAGCGCCACGGTGTCGCACCGCCCCGCGACTTCCCGGCGCTGGTCGGCGGCGGGCGCTCGGAGACCCCGCAGGTGTGGCTCGACCACCAGCTCTACGAGCAGGACGGCGCCCTGGTGTTGCAGTGGGACGCGGTCGAGGCGCTGTTCCCCGAGGGGATGCTCGATGCCATGTTCGCGACCTATACCGCGACGCTCGCGCGGCTGGCCGAGGACCCGACGGGCTGGTCGCGCCCGCTCGTGCTCGACCTGCCCGAGCCGCAGCGGCGGATGCGCGAGGAGGTCGGCGCCACCGCGCAGGACATCGCCCCGCGCCTGCTCCATGCCGGGCTCTTCGCCACCGCACGGCGCGAGCCCGGGCGCCCGGCGCTGTTCGACGGCGAGCGGGTGATCGACCACGGTGAACTCGCCGCCGCGGCGCTGCGCATCGCCGGCTGGCTGCGCGCCGCCGGACTCGCCCCGGGCGAGGCGGTGGCGGTGTCGCTGCCGCGCGGCGCGGCCCAGGTCGCGGCGGTGTTCGGGGTGCTCGCCGCCGGGGGGTGCTATGTCCCGATCGGGGTCGAGCAGCCGTCGGCGCGACGCGCACGCATCCTCGAGCGCGCCGGGGTCGGGCTGGTGCTCGATGCCGAGACGATCGCGCAGGCCCAAGCCCACGCGCCGCTGCCCGCGCCGGTCGCGGTGGCGCCAAGCAGCCCGGCCTATGTGATCTTCACCTCCGGCTCGACCGGCGAGCCCAAGGGGGTGGAGGTCACCCATCTGGCCGCGGCCAACACCATCGATGCGATCAACCAGCGCTACGGCGTCGGGCCGGAGGATCGGGTGCTGGCGGTCTCGGCGCTCGACTTCGATCTCTCGGTCTACGACCTCTTCGGCCCCTCGCAGGTCGGCGGCGCGCTGGTCTGCGTGCCGGAGACGGCGCGGCGCGATGCCGCCGTCTGGCGCGCGCTGATCGCGCACCACCGGGTGACGCTGTGGAACTCGGTGCCGGTGCTGCTGGAGATGCTGTTGAGCCTCGCCGGGACGGACGAGCACCCGCTCGGGCTGCGCCTGGCGCTGGTCTCGGGCGACTGGATCGCCCGCGACCTGCCGGCGCGGCTCGACGCCGCCACCGACGGCGGTTGCCGCATGGTGGCGATGGGCGGGGCGACGGAGGCGGCGATCTGGTCGAACGCCTTCGAGCCCGCGCCCGAGCCGCTCCCGGGCTGGAACTCGATCCCCTATGGCCGACCGTTGCCCAATCAGTGCTATCGCGTGGTCGACGCCCAGGGACGCGACTGCCCCGACTGGGTCCCCGGCGAGCTGTGGATCGGCGGGGCGGGACTGGCCAGCGGCTATCGCGGCGATGCCGAGCGCACCGCCGAGCGCTTCGTCACCCGCGCCGGGGCGCGCTGGTATCGCACCGGCGACATCGGCCGCTATCACCCCGACGGGCTCCTGGAGTTCCTCGGTCGCGCCGATCAGCAGGTCAAGGTGCGCGGGCACCGTATCGAGCTCGGCGAGATCGAGACCGCGCTCACCGCCGCGCCCGCCGTCACCGAGGCCTGCGCCCTCACCCTCGGGCAGCCGCCCCGTCTCGGCGCGGCGGTGGTGCTCGCCCCCGGCGTACAGCCCGAGCAGGCGCTCGCGGCACTGCGCGAGAGCCTCGCCCAGCGCCTGCCCGAGTACATGATCCCGACCTCGATCCTGCCGCTCGAACGGCTCGATCTCAGCGCCAACGGCAAGGTCGATCGCCGCGCGCTCGCCGCCCGGCTCGACGCGCTCGACGCCGCGGGCGCGCGCACCCCGCCCCGGGGGCCGCTCGAACAAGCCCTCGCCGCGATCTGGGCCGAGGTCCTCGGGCGCGCCGACATCCACCGCGAGGACGACTTCTTCCTCCTCGGTGGCGACAGCCTCGGCGCCACCCGCACCGTCGAGCGGCTCAGGCGCGAGGGCGTCACCCACACCCTGGTGCCGCTGCGGCTGCTGTTCGGCGCCTCCACCCTGGCGGCGTTCGCCGAGCGGATCGCCGAGTTCGGCGCCGTCTCGCCCGGCGACCCGGGGACGGAGCAGACGGTCTTCGAGGAGGGCGCGCTGTGAGACCACGCGGCACGCCAGGCGCCACACCGGACGATCCCGGCTGAGCCCGCCTCGCCCTCATGCACACCCGACCTTCCAGCCAGCCGATGACAGCCATCCCGCGGCTGTCGGCCAGCCACGCCCCGCGCCGCGCACCGCGGCGGGGGCGCTGCGCGATGCCGATGCGCCCAGCGCCGCGATGGAACGGCACAGGCACACCAGGCAACCGTCTCCCGCCAGCCGAGCGGCGGGCGACGACATCACGGAGCGACCCGCGCCCGTGTTCACCCGAGGCCCGCAAGGCCCATGCATCGCTAAGGAAAGAAGCACGCAGATGAACAAGAGAGAGCATTCCATGACGCCCCCACAGCAGATCCAGCCATTGATCCTGGCGCTGGTCGTCGGCGCGAGCGGACTGACCACCCTGCCCGTGGCCACGCACGCGGCGGGCGCGGAGACCGGGGAGGCCTCGGTCTCGCTGTCGACCATCACCGTCACCGCCCGACGCGGCGAGGAGCAGGCCAAGGAGATCCCCTTCGGGCTCAGCGTGCTCGGCGGCGAGCAGCTCGAGGAGCAGCGTCTCGACAACCTCGAGGAGGTGCTGGCGACGGTGCCCGGCGTCGACATCAGCGGCGACGGCGGTCCCAACAACTCCAACGTGCGCATCCGTGGCGTCGGCTCGCTCTACCAGCTCAACATGGACGACAACTCGGTGGTGCTGAACGTCGACGGGGTGTCGATGTCCACGCGCAACCTCGCGCTCGGCATGCTCGACATCGAGCGCATCGAGGTGCTCAAGGGGCCGCAGGGCACCCTGTTCGGACGCAACAGCGAGGCCGGCGCGATCAATGTCACCACGCGCAAGCCGACACGCTATTTCGAGGGCCATGTGCGCGGCGAGGTCGGTGAGCTCGGACGCAAAATGGGCGAGGCGGTGTTCAGCGGCCCGATCTCCGAGCAGGTGAGCGCCCGCGTGGCCTATCGCAACACCACCTCGGATCTCTGGGTGGAGAACAGCCGCGACGGCGAGCCGCTGATGCGCCCGCACGAGCAGACCCTGCGCGGCACCCTGCTGTGGGAGATCGGCGCGGGCACCGAGGCGACGCTGGTGGCCGAGCGCTACTCGATCGAGCACCAGGCCAACCTGATCGTCGCCCAACCCTATGGCGATCAGCCGGCCAACGACCTCACCCCGGGGCTGTTCGACGACAACGAGCGCAAGACCGAGCGCTACTCGCTGGAGATCAACCACGACCTCGCCGGCAGCCGGCTGAGTCTCATCACCTCGCTGGTCTCGACCGATATCGTCAAGTGGAAGGCCTATGACCGCACCATCACCGAGCAGGTCTTCGGTTTCCCCGGCGAGGTCGCCTTCCTCGACACCTCGGAGCAGGACGAGACCAGCCAGGAGCTGCGCTGGTCGTCGCTGCCCGATGCCCCGGTGTTCTGGGTGACCGGCCTGCACCTGTCGCAGTCCGACCGCACCTTCGACACCCTCGACACCATGACCGGCAACTTCTATGCGCGCGACTTCAGCAGCCAGAGCGCGGCGCTGTTCGGCGAGCTGACCTATCCGCTCGGCGATGCGCTGAAGCTCACCGGCGGCGTGCGTCACTCCTGGGACGAGAAGGACTACGAGGCGAGCTATCGGCGCGGCGCCACGGTGACCCGCGACGAGCGCGACCTCAGCGACGACTACACCACCGGGCGACTGGCGCTGAGCTATGCCCTCAGCGAGGAGACCAACCTCTACGGCCTGCTCGCCCGCGGCCACAAGTCCGGCGGCTTCAACGACTACGCCTCCAGCATCGAGGGCAGCACGCCCTACGACTCGGCGAGCGTCAACACCCTCGAACTCGGCTTCAAGCACGAATCGCTCGACGGGCGCTTCACCCTCAACGGCGCGCTCTTCTTCAACCGGGTGAAGGACGACCACCTGCTCGGCTACGACGCCCACACCTTCGCCGCCACCGCGATCAACGCCGACACCGAGAGCAAGGGCGCCGAGCTGGAGGGGCGCTATGCCTTCGACAACGGGCTCTCGCTCGCCGCCGCGCTCAGCTATACCGACGCCCAGATCACCAGCGACGCGGTCGGCGTCTCCGGCGGCGACGTCGACGACGGCAACCGCGTCCCCGAGGTGCCGCGCTGGGGCGCGAGCCTGAGCCTCGGCCACGTCAAGCCGCTGCCGGCCGTCGGCGGGCTCGGTCCGCTCACCCTCAACACCCAGCTCAGCTATCGCTTCGTCGGCGAGCGCCCCGGCGACCCGCAGAACACCTTCGACCTCGACGCCTACCAGAAGCTCGACCTGCGCGTCGGCCTCGCCGCCGGCAACGCCGAGCTCTATCTGTGGGCCGACAACCTGCTCGACGAGGACTACGACCTCTACGCCTACCAGTACACCCCGACCCTGCGGATCGGCGCGCCGGCGCGCGGGCGTACCGTCGGACTCGGCGTCAATTACTTCTTCTGAGACCTGATCCGTGATGAATGATCCAACCCGGACCAAGACCCCGAGGTCCACCTGGTGGCTGCTCGCCAGCCTCTACACCACCCAGTACCTCGGGCTCGGCTTCTTCGTCATCGCCCTCGCCGCGCTGCTGCGCGAGCAGGGCGCGCCGCTCGACCAGATCAGCCTGGTCTACATGCTCGGGCTGCTGTGGGCGCTCAAGTTCCTCTGGGCGCCGCTGGTCGACCGCATCGGCGTGCGCCGCTGGGGGCACTATCGCGGCTGGCTGATGCTGATGCAGGCGGGGATGATGGCCTGCTTCCTGCTGATCGGCGCCTACGACCTGATCGACGACTTCTCCACCATCTATCTGCTCTGCGTGGTGGTCGCCCTGCTCTCGGCGACCCAGGACATCGCCGCCGACGGGCTCGCCTGCCGGCTGATCCCGGCCGAGGAGCGCGGCACCGGCAACGGCATCCAGGTCGCCGGCGGACTGCTCGGCAACATGCTCGGCGGCGGCGTGGTGCTGATGGCCTATCCCTATCTGGGGTGGGTCGGCAGCATGGTGGTGCTCGCCCTCGCCACCGGGGTGGCGCTGGTGCAGTTGCTCGTCTTCCGCGAGCCGCGCTGGCCGGTGGCGACGACCGCGCGGCCCCGGCTGCTGCCGCGCATCGGTGCCCTGCTGCGCGCCCGCCCCGGGCGCTACTGGCTGGCGATGCTGCTGCTCTACCCGCTCGGCTACAACCTGATGTTCATCCCGCTGACCCCGATCCTGGTCGATCTCGGCTGGTCGGTCGAGCGCATCGGCTTCACCGTCAATGTCTTCGGCTCGGTGGTCGGCATCATCGGCGCGCTGGCCGCGGGCTGGGTGTTCAACCGCGTGGCGCGCCGCAACGCGCTGACCGGCGCGGCGCTGCTGCAGATCATCGGGGTGGGCGCCGTCGCGCTGCCGCTGCTGGGGATGACCGACACCCTCACGGTGATGCTCGCCATCGGCGCCTTCTTCCTCTTCTGCAACCCGGCCACCACGGTGCTGGCGGCGGTGATGATGGACCACGCCTCGCACGACGCCCCGGCCACCGACTACAGCCTGCAGTTCAGCCTGAGCATGGGTTTTGCGATGGTCGCGGCGACGGTGAGCACCTCGCTGGCCGAACAGCTCGGCTATCTCTCGGTGATCTGGACCGCGCTGGCGGTAGCCGTCGTCGCCCTGCTGCTGGCGCTGCCCTACCGCTTCCAGCGGGTCTTTCCCGAGGGTGAGTCGAGTGAGGACGCGCCCGCGCTGGACCCCGCCGTGGTGACGGGCGATGCGCGCTGAACCCTCGCGCCACCTCGCCCCGGCCGCCGCCACGGCGGCGGCCGGGCGCTGGATCCGCCGCCCGCAACCGCGCCCGGCGGCGCGGCTGCGGCTGTTCTGCCTGCCGCACGCCGGCGGCACCCCGGCGCTGTTCAAGCACTGGCCGCCGCTGCTGCCCGACTGGATCGAGCCGCTGATGGTGTGTCTGCCGGGGCGCGAGAACCGGCTCGACGAGCCGCTGCCCGAGGACATCCCCGCCCTGGTCGGGCAGCTTGCCGGTGCCGTGCGCCCCTGGCTCGATCGTCCCTGGGCGCTGTTCGGCCACAGCATGGGCGGGGCGCTCGCCCACGAGCTGACCCAGACGCTCATCGACCAGGGACGGCGCGCGCCCGAGCAGCTGGTGATCTCGGCGCGCGAGCCGCCGCAGTGCCACCACGGCGGCGACCTCCATCGGCACGACGACGACACCCTGTGCGCGGCGCTCACCGCGCTCGGCGGCACGCCGCCCGAGCTGCTCGCGCTGCCCGAGATCCGCGCCATCGTGCTGCCGGCGGTGCGCCAGGACTACCGCCTGATCGAGACCTACCGCCCCGACCCCGAGCGCCCGCCGCTGCCCTGCCCGCTCACCGTCTTCCGCGGCCGCGACGACCCCGACCTCGACGCCGAGGAGGCCGATGCCTGGTCGCGCTGGACCGACGCCGGCTTCCGCGTCGAGACCTTCCCCGGCGGACACTTCTATCTCAGCGACGCGCCGGGCCCGGTGGTCGCCCGGTTGAGCGCATTGCTCGCCCAGTAGCCACGCAGGTCGGGTTGCCCGTCGCTCAGCGGCCACCGGGAGGCGATGGCGATCGGGGCGGGCAACCCGACATCCGTACCTGGAGACGGCGCGCGGCGATGATGGGCACGCTGCGCGTTGCCCATCCGACCGGCAATATCGGTGGGGCCGTCGGCCACGACATCGACGAATCGGCTTCTTGGACGGCTTGCCCGACATCCGCGCGTGGGATGAAAAACCGCCTCGGTGTCCCGAGGGCGCTTGATGCCGATCACCAGACGTCGGCGCAGATATCGGGCGGCGTGGCGTCGGGCGATGACGGGGCGATGGGGCTTCCCTACAATGGGGACACCTGATGTGTAACCGGGATGGTGGCGGATGTCCAGGCGGTGGGATGGCAAGGAGAACCTCTGGGCGCTGGAGGAGCAGGACGTCCTCGCGAAGCTTGCGCTGTTACGGGCCTCCGCCGACGATGCGGCGCGACACGTCCGCAACCTCTATGTCACCTTCCTGCTGTTCAGCTTCTATATCGCGGTCATCGTCTTCTCCACGGACGACGAACAACTGCTGCGCGAGACCGGCGCCACCCTGCCGCTGCTCGACATCGAGTTGCCGTTGCTGGGGTTCTATAGTTTTATCCCCTGGCTGGTGCTCTTCTTCCACGCTCACCTGCTGCTGCAGTTCTTCCAACTCTCGCGCAAGCTGTTCAATCTCGACGCCCTGTTGCTGAAGCTTCCCGAGGCGGAAGAACGCACCTATCGAGAGCTCCCCTTTCCACTCGTCTTCAGCTATGTGCTCATCGGTCGACACCAACCGGGCCTGATCCGCTTGATGCTGCGAGTCGTGGTCAAAGTGACCATGATTCTCTTGCCGATCCTGCTGCTGGCCGCCATTCAATGGCGGTTTCTGCCCTATCACAGTTTCTGGATCACCCTCGACCATCAGCTCGTCATAACCCTGGATCTGCTGCTCATCGCGCTGCTCTGGCCGCGCCTGAGTTCGCGCTCCGGCCGCTGGCGAATTCGCTGGCCGACATCCAGATGGTTGCCGAGAAAGATCGGGAGGCTGGTTCGTCCGAACCGGAGATGGCAGCGCAGGGGCGCGCGAGTACCTCCAGCCTTGGCGCTAATCTTTTTAGGCGCCATATGGGGACTAATGGTTCCACCGGGAGGTGGAATCGAATGGATGATCGGTGAAAACCAACAGTGGATAAACTGGCTCTTCCAACGTAACCTGACTTTACGTGAGCGCGTATTAATGGGAAAGGCCCCACCCGCCGAGGTGCTATACGCGGCCCATATCGACACGGATGAAGAGCGCACCGAGATCTGGAAAGACGTCGGTCAAGCACTGGACTTGCGACATCGCGATTTGCGGTATGCGGATTTTTGGAGAGCGACGCTTTGGGATGTCGACCTCAGGGAGGCGCAACTGCAGGGGGCCGATCTCAGCATGGTGCAACTGCAGGGGGCCGATCTCAGCAGAGCGCAACTGCAGGGGGCCGATCTCAGAGGGGCGCAACTGCAGGGGGCCGATCTCAGCAGAGCGCAACTGCAGGGGGCCGATCTCGGCGGAGCGCAACTACAGAGCGCTGATCTCGGCGGAGCGCAACTACAGAGCGCTAATCTCGGCGGAGCGCAACTACAGAGCACTAATCTCGGCGGAGCGCAACTGCAGGGGGCCAATTTCAACTTGGCACAACTACAGAGCGCCAATCTCAGCGAAGCTCGACTGCAGGGAACCGCTCTCAACTTGGCGCAACTACAGGAGGCCAATCTCAGGGGGGCGCAACTGCAGGGGGCCGATCTCAGCGGGGCGCAACTACAGGGGGCCGATCTCAGCGGGGCGCAACTACAGGGGGCCGATCTCAGCGGGGCGCAACTACAGGGGGCCGATCTCAACTGGGCGCAACTACAGGGGGCCGATCTCAGCGGGGCGCAACTGCAGGGGGCTTATCTCAACTGGGCGCAACTACAGGGGGCCTATCTCAGGGAAGCACAACTGCAGGGAGCCAACCTCAACTGTGCGCAACTGCAGGGGGCCGATCTCAGGGAAGCACAACTGCAGGGGGCCTATCTCAACTGGGCGCAACTACAGGGCGCCAATCTCAGCGAGGCACAACTACAAGGGAGCAGTTTTCAAGGAGCGATTATTTATTCAACAGACTTTGATAATTCCAATCTAACACTTTCCAATCTTAGATTAGAAAAACATCTTCCCATAGAAATTAAAACTTCTAAAAAAGAATACAAATTAAAACCAGTCAAAACCACCAATCATCCCTTATCCACGGACCTAATTTTATACATAGACCCCATAGACCCCATAGACCCCATAGACCCCATAGACCCCATAGACCCCATAGATATCATGAGTCTCGCGTACCGCATAAGCTTCTACTTTATTACCCAAACGGAATACGATCTTAAAATTTACTCCGACATTTTTTCTGAATCATCGAAAAAACGCATCTCCACAAGCATCGAAACTTTCTGGTCGATTGCCTTCGATCTGCCGTTGACGCCAACGGTGATTTCACCAGCGCAAGCCCCACAGGCAATCTATGACCAATGCGGCCTCTTCGCCAATTGGCCAGACCCGCCCAGTGAGGAAGAATTCCTGCAGGAACAAGCGGGCTATCTCGCCAATCTTGCCTGTTCTAACCAATACATTGCGGCACGCATGATTGAAAGATCTGAAGCCAATCCGATATTGGCTGAGGCGATTCAACGACGGGCGAGTGAAGAAGACTGCCCAATCCTCACGAGGCGTTGACAGCCCCGTAGGTTGGGTTGCCCATCGCTCACCGGTCATCGAGGCAGCGATGGCGGTCGCGACGGGCAAACAAACGAGCCCGATCGACGCCAGAAGACGATCGAGGTCATCGTCAAGCGACGGCTCAGCCGTTGGCTTGCCAAGGATGGCCAACCCAACCGACCGGCTTCATGTGCCCACGGGTCATACCGGCCCCAAAACGAAAAAACCCGCCGAGAGGCGGGTTTCCAGAATCAAGCCAACCGTGAGCAGATGGGCTGCAAGCGCTTGATTGATGTGGCGGAGGGACAGGGATTCGAACCCTGGAAGGGCATTAACCCTTGCTGGTTTTCAAGACCAGTGCATTCAACCGCTCTGCCATCCCTCCAATAACTTTTTCCGCCGTGACGGGCCGCGTTCAAGACCGTCGCTTGCGACCGCTCAGCCAAATCTCCGGGGCACGCGCGAGACGACCTGTGGGGACGGCTTGAGTTGGCGCCGGTCGTCCGCATCTGGCGGGGATGGAAGGATACCGCAACTCGGGCGTTTTCCCAAGTCCGGTCGGGCTTGCGCGGGGCGGCGGGTCAGGTATCCTTCTGGAACTTGAGAGATCGCAATCAGTCTCACCCAGCGATCAACTCGGTTTCCCAACCTGTTCGACCATAAGGAGTGAATGCACGACATGGCCAACAACAACTTTTCCTTCGTTCAGAGTGCCCCGTCGGCCGTCTCGGCCAACAAGGTGCTCAAGAACACCTACCTGCTGCTGGCCGCGACCCTCGGTTTCAGCGCGCTGACGGCGATGCTGTCGATCGCGCTGGCGATGCCCTCCTGGACCTACCTGGCCTCGGTGATCGTGGCCATGGTGCTGGGGATGTTCGTGCTGCCGCGCACCGCCAACTCCTCGGCCGGCATCGGCGTGATCTTCCTGATCACCGGCCTGATGGGCTTCGGTCTGGGCTCGATCCTGAGCATGTATCTGGCGCTGCCCAACGGCCCGCAGACCGTGGGTCTGGCCTTCGGTGGCACCGCCGCGATCTTCCTCGGGCTGTCGGGTTACGCGCTCAGCAGCAAGCGTGACTTCAGCTTCATGGGCGGGTTCATCTTCGCCGGCATGATGGTGGTGATGATCGCGGTGATCGCGAACCTGTTCCTGCAGATGCCGGCGCTGTCGCTGGCGATCTCCTCGGCCATCATCCTGCTGATGAGCGGCTTCATCCTGTTCGATACCAGCCGGATCGCGCGGGGTGAGGAGACCAACTACATCATGGCCACCTACGGCATCTATCTGAGCATCTTCAACATCTTCATCAGCCTGTTGCAGATCCTCGGCATCATGGGCGGCGACGAGTAATCACCCTGCTCGCCCCGCAACAGCCCCGGCCCCGCGCCGGGGCTTTTGTTTGTCTCGCCGGAGGTCTCCACCATGGAACTGTTCCTGAAGATCATGGCCGCAGCCCTGCTCGGGCTGATGCTGTTCTATCTCTGGCCGGTCTACAAGCGCTGGCAGGAGCACGGCCCCAAGGCCGAGAAGGGTGATTGGGCGGCGGCGATCGTGCCGCTCGGCGCAGTCGCGGCGCTGGTGATCGTGCTGATCATGGCGGTGCGCTGAGGCGCGCCCCACCCTCCCCCGGCACGGGGCCGTCCGGCCCCGTGCCAACGCATTCGCTCAGGCGTCCGCCGCGACCTGACGCGCGGCCACCTGACGCAGTCGCTGCACCATCGCCTCGAGGCCGTTGCGCCGGTTCATGCTGAGATGCCCGTCGAGCCCGAGCCGGGCGAAGAAGGCGCGGGCGTCGAAATCGAGGATGTCGCGCGCGCGCTGCCCGGAGTAGAGCTGCTGGAGCAGCGCGATCAGCCCGCGCACCAGCTCGGCGTCGCTGTCGGCGAGGAACTCGACGCGCTCGGGGTCGTCGGGCATGGCGCGGGCGGCGATATAGACCTGGCTCTGACACCCCTGTACATGCGTCGCGGCGTTCTGCATCGACGCGGGCAGGTGCGGCAGCCGACCGCCGAGGTCGATGATGTACTCGTGTCGGGTCGGCCAGTCGGGCAGCAGCTCGAAGTCGTCGGCGATCTGCGCGGCGGCGGCGGCGGGCGACTCGGCGCTCGGCCCCGGGTAGTCGAGCGCGGTCTCGGCGACGGGCGCGACCCGTGCCTGACGCGCGCGCATCTCGTCAGCGATCTCGATCAGCGCATCGGCCAGGGTGTCGATCTCCTCCAGGGTGTTGTAGACCCCGAAGGAGGCGCGCACCGTGGCCGCCACGCCGAGCCGCTCCATCAGCGGCTGGCAGCAGTGGTGGCCGGTGCGCACGCAGATGCCGCGCAGGTCGAGCGCGGTGCCGAGGTCGAGGCTGGAGATCGCCGGCGCCTCCATCACCCAGGAGGTGACGCAGCTGCGCCGCTGCGCCCGGCCCTTGAGCGCGAGCCCGGGAATGGCCTCCAGACGCTCGGTGGCATGACGCAGCAGCCACTGCTCGTGGGCGCTGATGCGCTCGAAGCCGACCGACTCGATCCAGTCGATCGCCGCGCCCAGCCCCACCGCGCCGGAGATGTTGGGCGTGCCGGCCTCGAAGCGGGTCGGCGGCGCGGCATAGCGGGTGGCCTCGAAGCTGACCTGCTCGATCATGTCGCCGCCGCCCTGGTAGGGCGGCATCGCCTCGAGCAGCGCGCGCTTGGCATAGAGCACGCCGATCCCGGTCGGGCCGTAGAGCTTGTGGCCGGAGAAGGCGTAGAAGTCGGCATCGAGCGCGCGCACGTCGGTGCGCCCGTGGGCGACCCACTGGGCGCCGTCGACCAGCACCAGGGCACCGTGCGCGTGGGCCAGCTCGATGATCTCGCGCACCGGGTTGACGGTGCCGAGGGCGTTGGAGACCTGGTTGACCCCGACCAACCGGGTGCGCGGCGAGAGCAGCCGACGATAGGCGTCGAGGTCGATGTCGCCGGCATCGTCGATGGGGATGACGCGGATACGCGCCCCGGTCTGCTCGGCGACCATCTGCCAGGGGACGATGTTGGAGTGGTGTTCGAGGTTGGAGAGCAGGATCTCGTCACCGGGGCCGAGGTTGGCGCGCCCCCAGGTGGCGGCGACCAGGTTGATCGCCTCGGTGGTGCCGCGGGTGAACACGCACTCGGCGGGTTCGGCGGCGTTGAGGAAGCGCGCCACCGCCGCGCGGGCGTGCTCGTAGAGCCGGGTGGCGTGCTGCGAGAGGCGGTAATTGCCGCGATGGATGTTGGCGTGGGCGCTACGGTGATAATCGCTGACCGCCGCGATCACCGCCTGCGGCTGCTGGGTCGAAGCGGCGCTGTCGAGATAGACCAGCGGGCGACCATCGACCTGGGTGGAGAGGATGGGGAACTGGGCGCGCAGCGCGGCGACGTCGAGGGTCGCGTCATCGCTGCGCGGAGCCGGTGCGGCTTGAGCGTTCATGGCTGAATTCATTGGTTTAAGGCGATGCACGATTCTATCGCGGCGGCGCCCGGTGCGGTCGGCCGGATGCGGCTGCGACAGTGCGGCAGGCACTCGGGTGGCACACGGCGCGCGTCCCTGGGCGGCGTGGTCGATTCGGTCGACGGGGCGCGCTCCGCGCGCCCCCATTGGGTAGGGAGATGGGTCCGCCGCGGGCGAGATGCCAGTGGCGCGGCTCAGTCGGCCTCGGGGATGCGCACCACGGTGCGACCGCGGACCCGTCCGGCGAGGATCTCCTCGGCGGCCTGGGGCAGTTGCGCGAAGTCGACCTCGCGGGTCATGGTCTCGAGCCGGTCGAGATCGAGATCGCGCGCCAGCCGCGACCAGGCGCGCTCGCGCAGCGCGTGCGGGGCCATCACCGAGTCGATGCCGTAGAGGGTGACGCCGCGCAGGATGAAGGGCGCGACCGTGGTCGGCAGCTCCATCGCATCGGCCAGCCCGCAGGCGGCCACCGCGCTGGCGCGCTGCATGCGACTGAGCACGTTGGCCAGGGTGAGCCCGCCGGCGACATCGATCGCCGCCGCCCAACGCTCGGATTCGAGCGGGCGCGGGGGCTGGGTGAACTCGGCGCGATCGAGGATCTCGGTGGCGCCGAGCTCGCGCAGATAGTCCGCCTCGTGCGGTCGGCCGGTGACCGCGGTGACCCGATGGCCGAGCCGCCCCAGCAGCGCCACGGCGATGCTGCCGACACCGCCGGCGGCGCCGGTCACCAGCACCTCGCCGGCGCCCGGTTCGAGTCCGTGCGACTCCAGCGCCAGCACCGCGAGCATCGCGGTGTAGCCGGCGGTGCCGATGGCCATCGCCTGGCGGCTGGTCAGCCCCTCGGGCAACGCCACCAGCCAGTCGCCCGGCACCCGGGCGCGTCCGGCATAGCCGCCGGAGTGCTTCTCCCCCACCCCGTAGCCGTTGAGCACCACGCGATCGCCGGGGCGGAAGCGCGGATCGCCCGACTCCACCACCCGACCGGCGAAATCGATGCCGGGGATCAGCGGGAAGCGCCGCACGATCGGCGAGCGTCCGGTGAGCGCCAGCCCGTCCTTGTAGTTGAGCGTCGAGTACTCGACCGCGACGGTGACATTGCCCTCCATCAGGTCGGCCTCGGTCAGCCGGGTGAACTCGAGCTGCTGGGCGCCGTCGCGACGGTCGATCCGATAGGCGCTGAAGGTGGTCGTCATGTGGCGATCTCCTGTGCGTTGGGAGTGAGGGGTGGAGACGTCAGCCCGCCGTCGGGACCAGGGCGCGCTGGGGTGAGCGACGAGGGCCTCGCGCACGCTGCTGGTCCTCGAGCATGCGCGTCAGGGTGTTGGCCGAGACCGGGCGGCTGATCAGATAGCCCTGGATCAGGTCGCAGCCCTCGGCGGTGAGGATACGTTGTTGGCGAAGGTCCTCGACGCCCTCGGCGACGGTGCCGATATCGAGATTGCGCGCCATCGACAGGATGGCGCGCACGATCGCGCGGCTGCGCCCGTCGGTGGCGAGGTCGTTGATGAAGCTGCGATCGATCTTGATGAAGTCGACCGGGAAATGGGTGAGATAGCTGAGGCTGGAATAACCGGTGCCGAAGTCGTCGAGCGAGATGCCGATACCGAGGGCACGCAGTCGCTCCAGCTCGGCCAGGGCGCGCTCCGGGTCTTGCAGCAGCACCCGCTCGATCAGCTCGATATGGAGCAGGCGCGCGGGGATGTCGTAGCGTTCGAGCAGGTCGGCGATGGTCTCGGCCAGCCCGCCGGCGGTGATCTGCGGCTCGGAGACATTGACCGAGACGCGGATCTCGGGCAGCCCGGCGTCGCGCCACAGCCGCATCTGGCGCAGCACCGCCTCGATCACCCAGCGCCCCACCGGCACCACCAGATCGCTGCTCTCGATGATGTCGATGAAGACCCCGGGCATCACCAGCTGACCGCCACGCTGCCAGCGCAGCAGCGCCTCGGCGGCGTGGATGCCGTTCTGCTGCGGCTCGACCAGCGGCTGATAATGGACGACGAACTGCTCCTCGGCCAGGGCAATGCGCAGCGCCTCCTCGAGCGCCAGGCGCTCGACCGCCGCGGCGGTGATCTCGGGGCGGTAGAAGGCGATCGAGCGCCGCCCGCTGCGCTTGGCCGAGAGCAGCGCCGAGGCGGCATTGCGCAGCAGCTCGGCGGCATTCTCGCCGTCGCCGGGATAGAGCGCGCCGCCGGCCGAGGCGCTGAGGGTGAGCTGACCGTGACCGGCGATCTCGATCGGCTGACAGCAGATGGCGAGATAGTGTGCGGCGAACGCCGAGGCGGCGGAGATCTCGCCCTCGATCTCGGTGAGAATGACGAAGGTGTCATCGCTCAGCCGCGCCACCAGATCGCCCGGCCCGGTCGACTCGCTCAGCCGCTCGCCGAGCACGCAGAGCACGGTGTCGGCGACATTGTGACCGTAGCTGGCGATGACGTCGTTGTAGCGATCGATATCGACATAGAAGACCCCGAGGCGCTGACGATGGATGGTCGCCAGGTCGACAGCCTGGGCCAGGCGCTGCTTCAGCAGCCGGGCGTTGGGCAGGCCGGTGAGGGGGTCGTGGTTGCTGAGATACTCGATCTCCTCGGCCGAGCGGTAGCGCTCGGTGATGTCGCTGAAGATGGCGACATAGTTGACCACCTGACCGTGGTGGTTGCGGATGGCGTTGATACTCATCCACTGCGGATAAAGCTCGCCGTTGCTGCGCCGGTTCCACAGCTCGCCCTGCCAGCGCCCCTGCTCGAGCAGCGCGCGCCACAGCTGACGATAGAAGTCCTGACCCTGACGACCGGACTTGAGCAGTCGCGGGTTGCGACCACGCACCTGCTCCGGGGTGTAACCGGTGATCTCGGTGAAGGCGGGATTGACCGCGACGATCTCGCCGTCGGCATCGGTGACGATGATGCCCTCGGCGGTGTTCTCGAACACCGCGTTGGTCAGGCGCAGGATGTCCTCGCGCCGGCGCTGCTCGCTGAGATCGCGGATGATCGCCACGCGCAGCCGTCCGCTCTCGAGCTCGATGCGCCGGGTGCGCACCTCGGCCGGGAAGGTCGAGCCGTCGCGCCGCCGGTGCAGCCACTCGAAACGGGCGCTGCCGTGCTCGGCGAGAAACCCCAGCACCTCGGCGTTGCGGTCCGCCGAGCGACGCCCGTCGGCCTGGAACTCGGGCGAGAGCGCGCCGGGATGGACATCGGTCAGCTCGGCGGCGCTGTCATAGCCGAACAGCCGCGCCGCGGCCGGATTGGCCAGACAGCTCAGGTCGGTGCCGTCGATCACCCACATCGCCTCCTCGGCGCCCTCGAACAGGGCGCGGTAGCGCGCCTCGCTCTGGCGCAGCGCCTCCTGGGCGCGACGATCCTCGGTGATGTCGAGCACCGAGCCGAACACCCGCAACGGCTCGCCACGATCCCCCGGCACGATCCGGATGCGCTGGCGCACCCAGCGCACCCCGGCGTCCGGGCGCACCACGCGATGCTCGACGTCCTCGGTGGCAATACCGCACCGCGCCGCATCCAGTACCCGGGCGACGCGGCCACGGTCCTCGTCATGGACCCGTTCGAGCAGCCCCTGCTCGCTGGCGACGAAGGTCCCGGGATCGACCCCGAGGATGGCCAGCAGCTGCGCCGACCAGAACACCCGACCGGTGGCGAGGTCGAGTTCCCAGCTGCCCAGCGCGGTGATTGCCTGCGCCTCGCTCAGCAGCGTCTGGGTGCGATACAGGGCGCTGAGATCGCGCCCGCAGCCCATCACCCCGAGCAGCTCTCCGTCGGGACCGTGATAGGGGGTCTTGAGGACGTCGAAGAGCAGGCGCTGGCCGCGCGCGTCGCTGTACCAGAAGTCGAAGCGGCGCGCGCGCCTCTGTTCGAGCACCAGTCGATCATCGGCGCGCACCCGCGCGGCGACCTCGGGAGGGAAGAGCGCCTCATCATCCTGACCGATGATCTCCGCCGGCTCGCGACCGACCAGCGCGCCGAGCGCGCGGTTACAACCGAGATAACGCCCGTTCTCATCCTTGAAGAAGATCAGGTCGGGCGAGTTGTCGAGCACGCTGCCGAGCTGCCCCTGGGTGAGCGCCAGTGCCTGCTCGGTCAGCCGATAGGCGGAGACATCGCGATGGGCGACCAGCACCTGCCGCTCGGCCTCCTCGCCATCGTTCAGCAGACGGGCGCCGAGACTCAGCCAGCGGGTCTCGCCCTCGAGCGGCAAGACGTATTCGAGCGAGAAGTCGGCGCGCCGCCCCTGGCAGACCTCACGGACCCCCTGGCGCGCCTGATCGAGCACCTGGCCAGGCCCCTCCGGCACCGCCCAGACACCGAGCGGCAGGGTCGCGCGCTGCTGACGGTTGCTGTAGAGCACCCGCCCCTCGGGATCGATCACCGCGATCGCACACTCGAGGGCATCGAGACATGCCCAGGCATCGATCGACTTCATGGACGGCTCGGGATGGCGGGACAACGGAGACTGGAACCTTTTCTCATCGTGCTCGGTTAGGGGGCGAGACAGACATGCGACGGGCGGAGGGAGGGGTCGCGACCGAGCATGCGCCACGGCTCCGTCTCCCTGACCCTTGGGCGATCAGCATAGAACAACATCCGTGCCCACGTGCCCCACCCCGGGGCGACTCATCGGAACCCGCATTCTGACGGGCGCAAGGGCATTGATCAAATGGGGCGTCCCCACCCGAGCAGTACATCATCGACGAACCTCGGGGACAGCCGGCGACGCCGCCGCTATGCTTGACGACACCTGCCGAACACGCGCCGGTCGCAACCGGCCGGAGCCCGTCATGCATCAGCCCGCACGCGCCGTCTGCGGCGCCGGACCTGTCGTTCTCGTCCTGGTCGCAAGCCTCGTCGGCTGCGCCACCGCCACCCGCCATGTCACCGACTGGGGCAGCATCACCCTGGCGCCGGGCGACACCGGCACCTGTACCTCCAACCCCTGCGCGGTCTATCTGCAGCTGCCGCCCGGCGAGGGCCGCTACCGGGTCACCGCCAATCAGGTCGATCTCGGCGACTACCCGGCGGGCGCACTCGCCGCGCTCGGGCACTTCTACGACAGCAAGGCACTGGAGATCGTCGGCGCCGGGGTGGCGCGCGCCTACGTCTATATCCCGCAGACGCGCTGAGGCGGCGCGCCCGGACTCAGCCGAGCACCTCGAGACCGCCCATGTAGGGGCGCAGCGCCTCGGGCACGGTCACCCGACCGTCGGCGAGCTGGTAGTTCTCGAGCACCGCCACCAGGGTGCGACCGATCGCCAGCCCGGAGCCGTTGAGGGTGTGCAGCAGCTCGGGCTTGCCGGTCTCGGGGTTGCGCCAGCGCGCACGCAGCCGCCGCGCCTGGAAGTCGCCGAAGTTGCTGCACGAGGAGATCTCGCGATAGGCCTGCTGACCCGGCAGCCACACCTCCAGGTCGTAGGTCTTGCGCGAGGAGAAGCCGAGATCGCCGGTGCACAGGGTCACCACCCGATAGGCCAGCCCCAGCCGTTGCAGGATCGACTCGGCGTGCCCGGTGAGGGCCTCGAGCGCGGCGAAGGACTCGGCCTCGGGCACCGCCTGCACCAGCTCGACCTTCTCGAACTGGTGCTGACGGATCATCCCGCGGGTGTCCTTGCCGTAGGAACCGGCCTCGCTGCGGAAGCAGGGGGTGTGGGCGACCCAGCGGCGCGGCAGCTCATCGGCCTCGAAGATGCAGTCGCGCGCCAGATTGGTCACCGGCACCTCGGCGGTCGGGATCAGATAGAGATCGCGCTCGCCGGGGACCTTGAACAGATCCTCCTCGAACTTGGGCAGTTGACCGGTACCGTAGAGGCTGTCGGCGTTGACCAGATAGGGGACATAGGTCTCGGTGTAGCCGTGCTCGGTGGTGTGCACGTCGAGCATGAACTGGATCAGCGCGCGATGCAGCCGCGCCATCGGCCCGGACAGGGTGACGAAGCGCGAGCCGGTCACCTTGGCGGCGAGATCGAAGTCCATCCAGCCGTTGCGCGCGCCCAGGTCGACGTGATCGAGCGGGGTGAAGTCGAAGCTCGGCACCTCGCCCCAGCGCCGCTCCTCGCGGTTGTCGGCCTCGTCGCGCCCGTCCGGCACGCTGTCGTCGGGCAGGTTCGGCAGCCCCAGCGCGATCGACTCGATCTCGCCCTGGCAGTCGGCCAGCGCCTGCTCGGCGGCCTTGAGTCGATCACCCAGATCGGCGACCTCGGCGAGCAGCGGCTGAATATCCTCACCCGCGGCCTTGGCCTTGCCGATCGACTTGGAGCGGGTGTTGCGCTCGGTCTGCAACGTCTGGGCCTCGACCTGCAGCCGCTTGCGCTCTTGTTCGAGCTGCTCGAAACGGGCAGTGTCCAGGGTCACGCCGCGACGGGCGAGCAGCTCGGCGACGCGCGCGAGATCGTTGCGCAACAGTCGTGGGTCTAGCATGTAGTCTCCTTGGGTCTCAGGACTCGATGGTGACCGGCCAGGACACGATGTGCCCCGGTTTCACCTGATTACGGATTCGGGCGATCGCCGCACGGGCACGCTCGGGGGCATCGAAGAACTCCACCACCAGCGGCAGATCGAGCGACAGATCGATCAGCGAGGCGGCGTGGGCGCGCCCCGAGGGACCATAGCCCTCGATCGCGCGCAGCACCGTCACCCCGCGCACCCCCAGCTCGTCGCGCAGGGCGTGCACCAGGGGTTTGAGCTCATGATCGGACTCGGCGAGATAGACCCGCACCATGATCGCTTCGTTCTGACTCACAGTGACCTCCCCAGGGCGATGCCCGCCCAGCACAGCAACACGCAGACCCCGACGCTCGCGCCCACGTTCAGGGTGGCGCGCAACAGCGCCCCCTGCTCGATCAGGTTCAGGGTCTCGATCGAGAAGGTCGAGAAGGTCGTCAAGGCCCCCAGAAACCCGACCAGCACGGCGCCGCGCCACTCGGCCGCCACCGCCAGCCGCTCGGTGAGCAGCACGAACAGCAGCCCCATGAGGAAGGAGCCGATGACGTTCACCGCCAGGGTGCCCCAGGGGAAGTCACGCCCCAGCACCCGGTAGACGCCGGTCGAGATCCAGAAGCGCGACAACGCCCCGAGCGCGCCGCCCCCGGCGATCGCCACAAGTTGCAACACGGTATCTTCCCGCCAAAAGGGATAAGTCTACTATGGACGTCCGGGCCTTTGCCCGGGCGAACGCCCCGCCCACCCTGGCCACTGCCGCACATCCGAAGCGCACACACAGAGGACACCGATCGCACCGACTTGATATTATCGGGCCACGGCAATACCACTGCCCGCAGCGACCTCGACTCAGACTGCTGAGCAAAAAATATCACCGACCCTCAACGCCGCTGACGCAACCTTCTGATAAAAAAGACATAAAATCAAAAGCGTCAATGTCAGCCAGCGAGAAAACAGGGCATACATCGGTGCAAAACATCTATTTTTCGCCACCCAAGAGCCTCGGCAGAAAAGACCAAGTGCTTGTTTCAAAATGCTTTTTAGGGAATTTGCGGCCGCAATGCTCAATCCATTACAACAAGGATTGAAACTAATAACTGGTGGTTTGGATGGTGGAGTATCCTGGTGCCGCAATGCTCAATCCATTACAACAAGGATTGAAACTCTCAGGGGGATGGAGATGCGGCGATCACCCTGCATGCCGCAATGCTCAATCCATTACAACAAGGATTGAAACAGGTTCCCGAGTCGCTGCTGGGGGCGACCGAGCGGGCCGCAATGCTCAATCCATTACAACAAGGATTGAAACACAGGATCCCGCAATCCTGTAAAATACAAACCATCGGCCGCAATGCTCAATCCATTACAACAAGGATTGAAACTGGAGCGGCGACTTGCGCTGGATCATGTGGTGTACCGCCGCAATGCTCAATCCATTACAACAAGGATTGAAACAGAGCACCGGCTATGTCGTAGGCCCTGGATCTCTGGCCGCAATGCTCAATCCATTACAACAAGGATTGAAACGAGGGCGTGATTGGGGCGGTCTTGTCGGCATACTCGCCGCAATGCTCAATCCATTACAACAAGGATTGAAACATTAGCGCCTGGGCGTTTGCGTGCATCGCGTGGTGTGCCGCAATGCTCAATCCATTACAACAAGGATTGAAACCCATTGCTGGTGCTGGGGGGAACTCAGTGCTCCAAGGCCGCAATGCTCAATCCATTACAACAAGGATTGAAACCCTCGGTAGAACCATGTCTCGGTGGTTCCTTGGCACGCCGCAATGCTCAATCCATTACAACAAGGATTGAAACCGGATCACGTAGGTCTTGTCGACTTTGCTGCGGACGCCGCAATGCTCAATCCATTACAACAAGGATTGAAACATGATGTGGAGCACTTCCGTTTCGGATGAGTCGCGCGCCGCAATGCTCAATCCATTACAACAAGGATTGAAACCGTCTGGCGCTTGTGCGTATCCGGTAAACCAGCCGCGCCGCAATGCTCAATCCATTACAACAAGGATTGAAACCGCGCCAGGGTAAGCGCGGCCTCTTCGCGGCCCGCGGGCCGCAATGCTCAATCCATTACAACAAGGATTGAAACCCGATGTCGGTGACCTTCAGCCCGGCGTCGCGGAGGCCGCAATGCTCAATCCATTACAACAAGGATTGAAACATGTGGACATGCTGCGCCTGCTGCGGGCGACCATGCGCGCCGCAATGCTCAATCCATTACAACAAGGATTGAAACTCGGGTACATGCGGCTGGAGGTGTACACCACCGGGGGCCGCAATGCTCAATCCATTACAACAAGGATTGAAACCGCCTCCGGGTATGTGACGAGCAGCAGCCAATCGGCTGCCGCAATGCTCAATCCATTACAACAAGGATTGAAACCCGACCGCCTCCATCTTGGGATCGTCGATCCCGGCGCGCCGCAATGCTCAATCCATTACAACAAGGATTGAAACTTGTCCGCGTAGGCGACCTCTACCGCGTAGACAGCGCCGCAATGCTCAATCCATTACAACAAGGATTGAAACAGGCGGAACGGCGTGCTGCCGTCAGTCGCCGCGTGGCCGCAATGCTCAATCCATTACAACAAGGATTGAAATGCGCGGATCGCCACCGAGGCGCGCTCGCGAATCCGGCGGCCGCAATGCTCAATCCATTACAACAAGGATTGAAACGCAGGGATCGCTGCCGGGTAGAGATGGGCGAGCACGGCCGCAATGCTCAACCCATACAACAAGGATTGAAACCTTGGATGCGCCAAACGCTGTTTTGTTGCGATGAGAGGGTGAGTAACGGGCAACTCAACCTGCGAGATGACATAGCGATGTAGGTTGGGTTGCTGTTTTTCAGCAACCCAACATCGGTCGATGGCGCCAGCACCAGCCAGATCGATCTCAATACATCGAGTCAGCAGTGTTCGAGCAATACGCTGAAATCCCCCGCCAGATAACCCTCACGCACCGTCATGGTCGCATTCAAGGTATCAGCGAGCTGTTGGATCTCGGCGGGCCGGCGACAGTTGTAGATCAGCGAGGTGTCGCGTCCCTTGAGCAGGTTGAATACGAAACCGCGACGGCTGGCGGCGAGACAGTTGCGGATGAAGCTCTGGGTCTCATCCCAGGTGAGGATGTTCATGGCGCCGCTGCAGACGTAGTAATCGGCCTCGGGCAGCGGATCCTGGAGCACGTCGCACTGGCGGATCTCGCAGCCGGTGCGCGCGCGCGCCGTCTCGATCATCGGCGCCATCACATCAAGACCGAGATAGCACCCCGGCGTCTGGTCGTGCTCGCGCAGATAGACGAAGAAGTCGCCGAAACCACAACCGGCATCGGCCAGCTCGACGCTGGAGAGGTCCTCGGGCAGCAACTCGCGCAGCACCCGGAAACGTACCCGCTGGGTCTCCTCGGAGATCCACTGCACCCCTTCGGCATTGGTGCCGTGGGTCTTGAGTGCGTCATCGTAGAAGGCGTGGTTATCGACTCGCGGCATGGTCTCGCAATCCTCGTCTCAGCTCACCTGGGTCGGTTTCGATGACGGACAGCACGCCCGCAGCGCACACCCCGAACAGACCGGCCTGGCCCGGCAGGCATGCTTGGCGTGCGCCACGATCAGCGCATGATACTCCTGCAACAGCGCGACATCGTCCGGCAGCGCCCGCTCGAACCAGCGGCGGATGGTCTCGTAGTCCTCGTCACCGCCGAGCAACCCGAGCCGCGAGAACAGTCGCCGGGTATAGGCGTCGACCACGAACACCGGGCGCGCGAAGGCATAGAGCAGGATGTCGTCGGCGGTCTCCGGGCCGATGCCGGGGGTCGCCAGCAACCACTCGCGCAGCCTCGGGGTGGCGAGCGCGGCGAGCGGCTCGAGACCGCCAGCGGCATGATAGCGCTTGCAGAATCCCTGCAGGCGTCGGGTCTTGACCCTGTAGTAGCCGCTGGGCCGCAGCAGCTCGGCCAGCCGCGCCGGATCGAGCGCGAGCAGCGCCTCGGCGTTCAACGCCGTCTCGGCGCGGACCTGGTCGAGCGCACGCTCGACGTTACGCCAGCTGGTGTTCTGGGTGAGGATGGCGCCGACCATGACCTCGAACGGGGTCTCGGCCGGCCACCATCCCTGGGGGCCATGGGCCGCGAGCAGGGTCCGATAGACCGTCTGCGGCGTGGCCGCCGCTACCACTCGACGTCCCTGGACACCACCACGATGCCCTCTTCCGAGACATCGAAACGCTCGCGATCGCGTTCGGGATCGATGCCGACCTGCTCGCCCGGCGGCACCACCACGCCCTTCTCGACGATGCAGTTGCGCAGATGGGCCTCGGCGCCGACCTCGACGCCGTCGAACAGGATCGCCTCCTCGACGATGGCGCTGTCACCGACGCGCACGCAGGGGAACAGCATCGAGTGATTGACCCCACCGCCGCTGATCACGGTGCCGGCGGCGAGCATCGAGTTGACGAACACCCCCTCGTTGCCGCTGCGCGCGCCGGGCACGGTACGCGCCGGCGGATACTGCCCCTGGGCGGTGCGGATGTTCCAGTCGTCCTGGTAGAGATCGAGCGGCGGCTGCGGGCGCAACAGCGCCATGTTGGCGCGATAGTAGGCATCGACCGAGGAGAGATCGCACCAGTAGCGATCCGGAGTGACGCGCCCGCGCTCCTGACCGAAGCGATAGGCGCGCACCCGGTGGCTCTGGGTGAGATGGGCGAGCACGTCCTTGGCGAGATGACGATCCGGGGGCAGCGGGCCGACCTCGGCATCGGCGCTCTCGCGGCGAGCGAAGGCATCGAACAGCCAGCCGCGATCGAAGACATAAACGCCCATGGTCTCGAAGGCGCGCTCGCCGGTGATCTCACCGGCGCGCTCGGCCGGCAGGATGCGCACGATGCGGTCGTGCTCGTCGAGTTCGACGCGGGCCTGGGTCTGCGAGGGCGGCGCGCCGGGATCGACCTCGCGCACCGCCACCGTGACCTCGGCGCGGGCGTCGACATGGGCGTGCACCATCTCGCTGTAGTCCATGCGATAGACGGCGCTGCCATCGAGCGCGAGGACCTGGCGCGCGCGGTTGCGCTCGATCAGGTTGCGATTCTGGCGGATCGCGTCGAAGGGCCCGGCGTACCAGTGCTTGCCATCGCGCATCTGCGCCGGCACCGGGATGATGAACTCGCCGAGTTCGGGGTTGTAGATCGACCAGCCATCGCGCAGGTGTTTGTGCAATGAGTGACTCTTGTACTGCGTGATCACCAGGACCTGACGCAGCCCGGAGTGCAGACAGTTGGCCAGCGCGAAGTCGATCACCCGGAACTTGCCACCGAAGGGAACGGCCGCCTTCGGGCGATGACGGGTCAGAGGCGCGGGGCCCACCCCGCGATCGATGGCAAGCAAAAAGATCAGGGTATCTGCGGACATGGCTCTTGGCTTTGGCTGACGGGAGTATTTTCCCGCGGCACAGTCTAGCCCGCAGATCGAGGTCGGGGAACGACGTCGGGCATGTTCCGATCGAAAGGGTCATGTCGATCGGGCACGCCGAGCGCCCTCCCCCGACGGCGCATGCCTCTCAGCGACGGCTGCCCACGGCGATCTGTGCACGCATGTCGCGCACCGCGCGATCGAGTCCGGAGAAGAGCGCGCGGGCGATGATCGCATGACCGATGTTGAGCTCGGTGATGCCGGGGATGGCGGCGATCGGCTTGACGTTGTCGTAGTCGAGCCCGTGCCCGGCATTGACCTGCAGGCCCAGCGACAGACCGTGATCGACGGCGCGCTCGATGCGCGCCAGCGCCTCGGCGCGGGTCTCGCGCGTCTGCGCATCGGCATAGTGGCCGGTATGCAGCTCGACGACCGGGGCGCCGATGGCGCGCGCCGCGTCGAGCTGTGCCGGCTCGGGGTCGACGAACAGCGACACCCGCACCCCGGCCTCGGCCAGACGGGCGCAGAAATCGGTGAGATGGGCCTGATTGGCGATCAGATCGAGTCCGCCCTCGGTGGTCAGCTCCTCGCGTCGCTCGGGGACCAGACAGCAATCGTGCGGGCGCAGCCGGGCGGCGATCTCGCCCATCTCAGCGGTGGCGGCCATCTCCAGGTTCATCCGCGTCTGCAGGATGCCGCGCAGCAGCTCGACGTCGCGGTCCTGGATGTGACGACGGTCCTCGCGCAGGTGCAGGGTGATGGCGTCGGCCCCGGCCTGCTCGGCGACCAGCGCCGCCTGGATCGGCTCGGGGTAGCGGGTGCCGCGCGCCTGGCGCACGGTGGCGACGTGATCGATGTTGACGCCCAGCAGCACCTCGTTGGCATGCGTGCTCAAGGGATTTCTCCTCGCTTCGTACGGTCGGGAAGGCGGCGCCATGACCGGCGTCGCCACTCAATCTAGTGTGGGGATGAACGCTCGCGCCCGCCATACCACTGCTGGAACAGCGCGCGGGTGCGCAACGGACGTTCGCCGAGATGCGGGGCGAGCATGGCGCGCAGCAGCGCCCGCGCCTCGCGCGCGCGTTCGGCGTCGGCCGGCGCGGCGTCGGCGGCGAGCGCCTGCAGGGTGGCGCCACGGCAGCACAGTCGCGGGTCATCGGTGGCGGTGGCCGCGCGCAGCCCCTGCTCGGGCTCGAAGACATAGTCGGCGGTGGCGTGCACCGGCCGACCGGTGGCGGTCTCGACATCGAGCGCGAGGCCATACCCCAGGGCATCGAGCAGGCGCAGCTCGAAGCGGCGCAGCACCGGCTCGAGGTCGTCCCCCGCGGCCAGTGCCGCGAGCGCGACCTGGTAGTCGTCGAGCAGCGCATCGTGCGGGTCCTCGCGACCGAGCAGACGCAACAGCAGCTCGTTGACATAGAAACCGCAGAGCAGCGCCCGACCGGCGAGCGCATAGGGTCGGCCCACGGCCTCGACCCGGGTCAGGGTGCGCACCTCGCCGCGCCCGCCGAGTTCCAGCCACAGCGGCTGGAAGGGCTGGAGCAGCGCGGCGCGTCCGCCCGAGCGCGCGCGCCGCGCGCCGCGGGCGACCGCGGGCAGCCGCCCGCGACCGACACAGAACAGCTCGACCAGCAGGCTGGTGTCGCGATAGTCGTGCCGGTGCAGGACGAAGCCGTGAGAGGCGCTGGCGCTCACCGCCGCCGATCAGTCCTCGCTGTAACCGAGCCGCGCGAGCGCGGCCTCGTCGCTCGACCAGCTCTTCTTGATCTTCACCCAGACCTCGAGATGGACCGGGCAGTCGAAGAGCTTCTGCATCTCCAGACGCGCCTGGGTGGCGGTGGCCTTGAGCGACTCGCCCTGCTTGCCGATGATGATCGCCTTCTGTCCCGGGCGCTCGACCCAGATCAGGGCGTTGATCATATAGCGCCCGTCGACCGCCTCGAAGCGCTCGATCTCGACCGTGGTGCGATACGGCAGCTCCTCGCCATAGCGCTGGGTGAGCTGTTCGCGCAGCAGCTCGGCGGCGAAGAAGCGCTCCGAGCGGTCGGTGAGCTGGTCCTCGGGGAAGATCGGCTCGCCCTCGGGGAGCGCGGCGAGCACCGCCTGCTCCAGCGCCTCGACCTGACTGCCGCGCGCCGCCGAGACCGGGAACAGCTCGCGGAAGGCGTGACGCTCGCCCAGGGTCTGGAGGAAGGGCAGCAGCGCCTCCTTGTCCTCGACCCGGTCGACCTTGTTGATCACCGCGATGCACTCGACCCCGGCGCGGGCGACGGCGGCGAGCGCCTGCTCGTCCTCCTCGGTCCAGCGCAGCGCCTCGACCACGAACAGGATCAGGTCGGTGTCGGCGAGCGCGGCGCGCGCGGTACGGTTGAGATAGCGGTTGAGCGCACTCTCGCCGCGACGATGGATGCCCGGGGTGTCGACGAACAGGATCTGTCCCTCGGCGCGGCTCTTGACCCCGAGGATGGAGTGGCGCGTGGTCTGCGCCTTGTGCGAGGTGATCGCGAGCTTCTGACCGAGGATGCGGTTGAGCAGCGTCGACTTGCCGACGTTGGGGCGCCCGACGATGGCGACGGTGCCGCAGCGACCGGTGATGGCGTCATTCATGTTCGAGGATCTCCAGCATGGCCTCGGCGGCCGCCTGTTCGGCACGGCGCCGGCTGGTGCCGGTGCCTCGGGTGGTCAGATCGGCATCGCCGAGCGCACAGACCACGGTGAAGGATTGTGCATGCTGATCACCCTCGATGGTGATCACCGTATAGCCCGGCAACGGCCGCTTGTGGGCCTGGAGGAACTCCTGCAGCCGGGTCTTGGGGTCCTTTCCGGAACGGTCGATGCTGGTCTGCTCGAGGCGCTCGGCGAACAGCTTGGCCACCACGGTATTGGCCACGGCGAAGCCACCGTCGAGATAGACGGCGCCGAGCACCGCCTCCAGGGCATCGGCGAGGATCGAGTCGCGGGCGTGACCGCCGGTGCGCAGCTCCCCCGCCCCCAGGCGCATGTAGTCGCCCAGCTCGATGCCGCGGGCGAGCTTGGCCAGCGACTCGCGCTTGACCAGGCTCGCGCGCAGACGGCTGAGCGTGCCTTCGTCGGCCTCGGGGAAGCGATGGCCGAGCGCCTCGGCGATCAGCAGCCCGATCAGGGCATCGCCGAGGAATTCGAGACGTTCGTTGTTGTTCGGGCCGACGCTGCGGTGCGTCAGGGCCTGTTCGAGCAGTTCGGGGCGGGCGAACTCGTGCCCGAGCACACGGGCCAGCCGTCTGGGGTCTGCATTCACTGAGTGCTGATTTCCACCTGATTGTGGAACGTGAGCACGACATCGACGTTGAAGAACAGATGCGTGCGACGTTCATACTCGAGGACCACGCTGAATCGATCGGCATCGGTCCGCTTGATGACGAACTCCTGCGCCGAGACCGAGGTGATCCCGTTGATGTCGAGATTGCGCATGAGATAGTCGGTGATCTTGCGCGGATTCCTGCCCACCGGCTCGACCGGATCCTCGAGCCCGTCCATCACCGACTGGATGGTCAGGTTCTGCATGTAGATCGGCCCGAGCTTGAGCAGCAGGGTGATGAAGAAGGCCGCCAGCCCGACCAGGATCGTGAAGGAGAGGATCCCGGCCCCAGCTTGCCGGCGGGCGGGCGTCGTGCATCTGCGTGTCGGCATCGCTCGCACCTCAGTCGATTCCGTCGCCGAGTCGCGACCAGGCGATCGGCAGGCCGTCGCGGGCACCGTCCCAGTGCATCCAGATGCCGAACGCCTTGCCGACCAGATTCTCCTCCGGGACGAAGCCCCAGCAGCGACTGTCGTTGCTGTTGTCGCGATTGTCACCCATCACGAAGTACTGCCCCTCCGGCACCTTGACCGAACCGAAGGCGAGCACCCGGCAGCCGGGCGGCAGATCGGGGGCGCGCGAACGGGTAAGGATGCTGTGCTCGACCCCGTCGAGGCTCTCGAGGGCCTCGCGCGCGCCGGTCATCTCTCGCCCGGAGCCGACACCAGTGTAGCGCCCGATCGGCAGCTGGGCCACCGGCTCGCCGTTGAGATAGACGGTCTTGCCGCGATAGCCGATGACGTCGCCGGGCAGCCCGATCACCCGCTTGATGTAGTCGGTCGAGGGGTCGAGCGGGAAGCGGAACACCACCACGTCGCCACGCTCGGGCTCGCCGATGTCGACGAACTTGGCGTTGAGCACCGGCAGACGCAGCCCGTAGGCGTACTTGTTGACCAGGATGAAGTCACCGGTGAGCAGGGTCGGCATCATCGAGTTCGAGGGGATGCGGAAGGGCTCGACCACGAACGAGCGCAGGATCAGCACCGCGAAGATCACCGGGAAGAAGGCGCGCGCATACTCCACCACCACCGGCTCCTTGACCGGGGCGCCACCGGCGGCGGCACGGCGACGCGGGGCAAGCCAGCGCGCGTCGAGCAGCCAGATCGCGCCGGTCACCACGGAGGCCAGCACCAGGAAGGCGGGAAAGTCGAAGTTGGTCATTGCGTCTGCAGGGTCTCTTGGTCCTTAGGGGATGGTCCGTGCCCCGGGGGGCGACAGGCGACGGCGGGCGCGTCCACCCGAACGGGCGAGCGGCGAGTGACGGGCGCCGGGGCCGCGCGCACCGGGCGCGCGGCCGGCGGGCTCAATTATCCTTGCCGACCTGGAGCACGGCAAGGAAGGCCTCCTGCGGGATCTCGACCTTGCCGACCTGCTTCATGCGCCGCTTGCCGGCCTTCTGCTTCTCGAGCAGCTTGCGCTTGCGGGTGGCGTCACCGCCGTAGCACTTGGCGGTGACGTTCTTGCGCAGCGCCTTGACCGTGGTGCGAGCGATGATCTTGGTGCCGATAGCCGCCTGGATGGCGACCTCGAACATCTGCCGCGGAATCAGCTCCTTCATCCGCTCGGTGACCTCGCGCCCACGCGACTGCGACTGCGCGCGATGGACGATCGAGGACAGCGAGTCGACCTTGTCGCCGTTGATCAACACATCGAGCTTGATCAGGTCGGCGGCCTCGAAGCGCTTGAACTCGTACTCGAAGGAGGCAAAGCCACGGCTGACCGACTTCAGCCGGTCGAAGAAGTCGAGCACCACCTCGCTCAGCGGCAGGTCGTAGGTGACCTGCACCTGGCCGCCGAGATACTGCAGGTTCTTCTGTACCCCGCGCTTCTCGATACAGAGGGTGATGACCGCGCCGAGATAGTCCTGCGGGACGAGGATGTGGGCCTCGATGATCGGCTCGCGGACCTCGGCGATCTGGTTCGGCTCGGGCAGATTGGCGGGGTTGTCGACCTTGATCAGCTCGCCGTCGTTGCGCAGCACCTCGTAGACCACGGTGGGCGCGGTGGTGATGAGGTCGAGGTCGTATTCGCGCTCGAGCCGCTCCTGGATGATCTCCATGTGGAGCATGCCGAGGAAGCCGCAGCGGAAGCCGAAGCCGAGCGCCTGGGAGACCTCGGGCTCGTAGTAGAGCGCGGCGTCGTTGAGGCGCAGCTTGCCGAGCGCCTCGCGCAGGTCCTCGTAGTCGTCGGTGACCACGGTATAGAGCCCGGCGAAGACGCGCGGGCGCATCTCCTTGAAGCCCGGCAGCTTGGCACCGGGGTTGTCGGGATGGGTGATGGTGTCGCCCACCGGCGCGCCGTCGATCTCCTTGATGCCGGCGATGAGGAAGCCGACCTCGCCGGTGGAGAGACACTCGCGGTCGGTCTTCTTCGGGGTGAAGACGCCGACCGCATCGACCTGATGGGTGCGCCCGGTGGACAGCATCTGGATCTTGTCGCGACGACGGATCTCGCCGTTGACCACCCGCACCAGCGAGACCACGCCGACGTAAGGGTCGAACCAGGAGTCGATGATCAGCGCCTGCAACGGCGCCTCGCGGTCGCCTTCGGGCGGCGGGATGCGCTCGACCAGCGCCTCGAGGAGATCGGGGATGCCGAGACCGGTCTTGGCGCTCACCCGCAGCGCGTCGGTCGCCTCCAGGCCGATGATCTCCTCGATCTCGCCGATCACCCGCTCGGGCTCGGCCGAGGGCAGGTCGATCTTGTTGAGCACCGGCAGCACCTCGAGCCCCTGGTCGATCGCGGTGTAGCAGTTGGCCACGCTCTGCGCCTCGACGCCCTGGGCGGCATCGACCACCAGCAGCGCGCCCTCGCAGGCGGCGAGCGAACGCGACACCTCGTAGGAGAAGTCGACGTGACCGGGGGTGTCGATGAAGTTGAGCTGGTAGGTCTCGCCGTCGCGCGCCTGATAGTTCAGGGTGACGCTCTGCGCCTTGATGGTGATGCCGCGCTCGCGCTCGAGGTCCATGGAGTCGAGCACCTGGCTCGACATCTCGCGATCGGTCAGGGCTCCGCTGACCTGGATGAAGCGGTCGGCGATGGTCGACTTGCCGTGATCGATATGGGCGATGATCGAGAAGTTACGGATGTGGGAGAGATCGGTCATCGGGATTGCGTGTGCGCCCAGCGGCTGATGAATGCGAGTGATCGCGATGCCGCCCGGTTGAGGGCGCGGCATCGCGACAGATAGCCGCTCATCTTACCAGAGGCGCGGGGGACGGCGCATCAGGCAGCGGCCAGCGGCCAGCGGCCAGCGGCCAGCGGCCAGCGAAGAGGATAGCCGCGCTGGCCGGGGCCGATGCCCGGATCATTCGGGGTCGGGCATGCGGATGGCGAAGAACATCCGCCCGTCGCTGCGTTGCACCAGCACCGCCACCGAGCGCCCCGGCTCGATCCCGGCGAGGATCTGCTCGAAATCGGCGGGGTCGGCGACCGGCTGGCCGTCGAGCATCAGGATGAGGTCGCCGGCGCGCAGCCCGGCGCGCTCGGCCGGGCCGGGTTCGAGGGCCTCGACCATCACCCCGCCCTGCTCGACGCCGAAGTGCTCGCGCTGCTCCGGGGCGATGGCGCGCACCACCAGGCCGATACGGTTGGCCGGGGTCTCATCGAGCGCCGGCGGCGCGGCGAAGGCGTCCTCCTCGGGCAGCTCGGCGATGGTGACCGAGAGGCTGATCCGCTCGCCACGACGCAGCACCCTGAGTTCGGCCTGCTCACCGATCGGCGTCACCCCGACCAGCGGCGGCAAGGCGCTGGAGGTGAGCACGTCCTTGCCGTCGAAGGCGAGGATCACGTCGCCCGGGCGCAACCCGGCCGCCGCCGCCGGGCTGTCGGCCAACACCTCGGCGACCAGCGCGCCGCGCGGCTGCTTGAGGCCGAAGCTCGCGGCCAGTTCGCGGGTGACGTCCTGGATCATCACCCCGAGCCAGCCACGGGTCACGCGCCCCTTGGTCTTGAGCTGTTCGATCACATCCATGGCGACATCGATCGGGATCGCGAACGACAACCCCATGAAACCGCCGGTGCGGCTGTAGATCTGGCTGTTGATGCCGACCACGCGGCCATCGAGATCGAACAGCGGCCCCCCTGAGTTACCGGGATTGATGGCGACATCGGTCTGGATGAAGGGGACATAGTTCTCCGAGGGCAGGTTACGCCCCTTGGCGCTGACGATACCGGCGGTGGCCGAGGACTCGAAGCCGAAGGGCGAGCCGATCGCCAGCACCCATTCACCGACCTGGAGATCCTTGGAGGAACCGATGCGCACCGCCGGCAGGCCCTCGGCGTCGACCTTGAGCAGCGCGATATCGCTGCGCTTGTCGGTGCCGACCAGATCGGCGACGAACTCGCGCCGATCGCTGGTACGCACCACGATCTCGTCGGCGCCCTCGACGACGTGCGAGTTGGTCATCACGAAGCCGTCGGAGGAGACGATGAAGCCGGAGCCGAGCGAGCGCGACTCGATGTCGTCGGGCAGCTCGCCCTCCTCGCCGAAGAAGCGATCGAAGAAGTCGCGCAGCGGCCCCTCGTCGGGCAGGTCGGGGATGGTGAAGCCGTGCATCTCGGAGACCGAGGACGTGTGCTGCTTGGTGCTGATGTTGACCACCGAGGGGCCGTTCTCGGCAACCAGGCTGGCGAAGTCCGGCAGGGTACGCCCGACGGCCATCCCCGGCGCCAGGGCGCAGCAGAGCAAGGTGGTCAGAGCGAGCGAGAGACGGGGTTTCGAGCGCATGGTTGCTCCTCAATGATTCATCGGCGCGGCCGGGGCCGCTTGGCTGGCGGGTTCGCGGGCGCCTGGAGCGACGGGCGCAATCAGCCGTCAGGGCTCGAGCAAGGTCACCCGCAGCGGCTCGGCGCCGAGACGACGGATCACCTCCGGCTGGCGTGATGGATCCCGGGCCAGGGCACGACTGTAGCCGCGAAGCCACACCAGTGCGAGAGTAAGACCCAAACCGGCCCCGAGCAACCCCAGCGGATCGGACGCGGCGCCACCGAGTGCGTTTCCCGCCACGGCACCGAGCACCAGCCCCAGGGTCGGCGCCAGATAGGCCGCGAGCGAGAGCCGAAGCACGCCCTGAGCCGAGATCGCCAGGACCACCTCGTCGCCGACCTCGACCCCGATCCGATCACGTGCGCGGACCTCGGCGGCGCGCCGCGAGAACAGCCGCTCGAGCAACGATGTGCCACAGGCGCCACGCGCGGCACAACCGCCACAGACGCTGCGCCGCTGGGTCCGGACGCGAACGTGATCACCGTCGCGGGCGATCACCCGCCCCTGTTCTTCGATCATGGTTCAGTCCTCGGCGTGGCGGCGCACGCCCGCCACCGCCGCTTCCACGGTCGCGACCGGCACCTCGCCGACCGCGGTGATCTGATAACCGGCGCGCCAGGCCCCGGCGGCATGCACGGCACCGATGTTGGTCGCCCCCTCGAGCCCGGGGGTGGCCGTCCGTTCGACATAGATCGAGTAGGCCGAGAGCCGGTCGGTGAACAGGAAGTGCTCGAGCTCGCCGCCGTCGTCCTGTGGGATTCGGTGATGGGTCACCAGCTCGAACCCGGTGGGCTGATCGACGAACCGCCATTGCGGCGGCGGTTCGGTCACCGGCGCCTCGCGCACGCCCTGGGGCGCGGCCTCGGGCTCGGTGCCGTCGTCGGGGTGGAAGGTGACGGTGGCGAACATCAGCTGCTCGAGCGCCTGCTCGGAGCGGTCGATCAGATCGGATTTGAGCGGCAGCGCGGTCGCGCGGTCGATATGGAAGCGATAGCCGTATCTCAGCGCATCGCGCGGGATGATGCCGATCACCTCGGTATCGCGCCCGGCCACCCGCCCCCGCCCCAACCGTTCGACACGATAGTGTTCGCCGAGGCGCTCGGGGTCGATGCCGTTGGTGTCGATCAGGCCGCCACCGCCGCCGGCGCTCCGCACCGAGATGCCGTAGCCGTCACGCATGGTGCAGTTGACCCGCCGGGAGTCGCGCGAGAGCGCCCGCACCGGGCCGCTGAGCGCAACCAGACGCTCCTGGGTGTGACCGGCGGCGACACGATGGATCAGGTGCAGGGTCTCGAGCTGGTTGTCATGGAGATAGACCAGGGTGCCCTCGTAGCTGAGCGCGCGCAGCGCCTCGGACATCCGGTCGAGCAACTCGGCGACCGGCGCATCGGAGCGCATGCGCGCCTGCTCTCCCGACGCCCCGGCCAGGGGCGTGCTCAGACACAGCAGGAGCAGGCAGACCCGACCGGTCGACCGGGGACTAGCGAGGCGATTCATAACCGACGAAGGTCGCATAAGGCAGCATGCCCTTGGCCCCGCTGGCGGAGGCCGTGTCTTGATGAGTGACCAGGAACAGATCGAGCTTGTTGGCGAGATCCGGGCGATCGATGCCCCAGCGCCCGTCGCCGACGGTGACCACCGCAGGCGGCGGTGCCTGATGCTGCGCCGTGGCCGGGAAGCCGCCCTCGAGCCGGTCGCCGCCCTGGAGAAACAGCGGCGGCACCGCGAACACCGCGACGAAGGCCGCGGCGGCGGCCAGCGCCATCCCCGCTGCCGGCGCCAGCGCGCGGCGCGGCTGGAAGCGATGGCGCTGATGGAACACCAGGGCGTCGGCCACCACCTGCTCACGCACCGCATCGGCCACCCCGGCGCACGACGGATCGAGTCGCTCGCCGCGGATGGCGTGACCGATCATCTGGTAGCGCGCCCAGGTCTGGCGCAACGCGTCATCGTGCGCCAGCGTGTCGAGCAGGCGCCCGGCGCTGGCGGAGTCGAGTTCGCCGTCTTGGAGTTCGGAAAGTCGTTGTCTTAGCTCGGTCATTGGTTCACGCCTGCGCTGGGTTCTGTCGCTGTCTCGGCCTTGCACCCGAGGTTCACGCGTCATCGCGCGAGCCGAGCGCTGGGCCACCCAAGGCCCGAACGGACATGCCGCACGGGCGGTTGACGCCCATATTCAGGGCTTGAGCAACGGACGCAATCGCTTGTCGATCGCGTCACGCGCCCGAAAGATGCGCGAGCGCACGGTGCCGATCGGGCACTCCATGGCATTGGCGATCTCCTCATAGCTCATGCCCTCGAACTCCCGCAGCATAATCGCCGTGCGCAGGTCATCGGGCAGGTCGTCGAGCGCGGCCTGGACCGTGCGCGCGATCTCGTCGCCGAGCAGCTCACGCTCGGGCGTGGCGCCATCGCGCAACCGCCCGCCGCCCTCCATCTGCTCGGCCACCTCGGCCTCGACATCGCCACCCGGCGGGCGCCGCCCCTGGGCGACGAGATGATTCTTGACGGTGTTGACGGCGATCCGGTAGAGCCAGGTGTAGAAGGCGCTCTCTCCGCGAAACCCCGGCAAGGCGCGATAGGCCTTGAGGAAGGACTCCTGGGCGACATCCATCACCTCCGCCGGGTCGCGCAGATAGCGCGAGATCAGGTTGGAGATCTTCTGCTGGTACTTCAGCACCAAGAGGTCGAAGGCGCGTTTGTCACCGGCCTGGGCGCGCTCGACCAGCTCCTGATCGGCCTGACGCTCAGACATGGGTCACGACCGCCGGTCCCCCGACCATCGGCTCCGTTGGCATGGACAGCTCCCCGGTTAGGAAGTTCTTCGGACAGGGCCGCAAAAATCCGACCCCGACCGTGCGAATCAAAGCATGCAATCCTGACCGGAATCGCTCGAAGCGGCAAGTCCGTGCAACGCTCACGGCCCCATCGATCGGTCGCCGCCATCGTCACGACACGGCAGTGGCACGGCGTGCGGACTGGATTTCCCGACCCCGGCGGCATAAAAATGAAGGCTGCCCCGCGCCGCAGCGTGGAGACGACTCCGGCCCCGAGCACAACCCGAGACCGGCGTTGAACCATCCCTGTTCCCTATTGCAGCGAGTCCCGACCATGCCAGCAACCGTTCATCGTCATGACGTCCTCATCCTCGGCAGTGGTGCCGCGGGGCTCAGTCTCGCGCTGCGACTCGATCCCGATCTCTCGGTCGCGGTGGTCTCCAAGCGCGAGCTGGTCGAGGGCAGCACCCTCTACGCCCAGGGCGGCATCTCGGCGGTGCTCGACGAGCACGATTCGATCGAGTCGCACGTCCAGGACACCCTCAAGGCCGGCGCCCATCTGTGCGATCGCGAGATGGTGCGAATGGTCGTCGAGCGCGGCCCCGACAACATCCGCTGGCTGCTCGACCAGGGTGTCGAGTTCACCCGCGACGAGGCCTATCAGAGCACCGGCGGCTACCACCTCACCCGCGAGGGCGGGCACTCGCACCGGCGCGTGGTCCACGCCGCCGACGCCACCGGGCGCGCGGTGGCGACCACGCTCGAGGCGCAGGTGCGCGAGCGCGCCAACGTCTCGCTCTACGAGCAGCACATCGCCGTCGACCTGATCACCACCAAACACCTGCCGGGCAGCCGCGATCATCGCTGTCTCGGCGCCTACATCCTCGATCTCGGCAACGGCCAGGTCGAGACCTTCATGGCCCGTTTCGTGGTGCTCGCCACCGGCGGGGCCAACAAGGTCTATCTCTACACCAGCAACCCCGACGTCTCCACCGGCGACGGCATCGCCATGGCCTGGCGCGCCGGGTGTCGGGTGGCGAACATGGAGTTCATGCAGTTCCACCCGACCTGTCTCTATCACCCCGAGGCGCGTTCCTACCTGATCACCGAGGCGCTGCGTGGCGAGGGCGCACGGCTGCTGCTGCCCGACGGCGAGCGCTTCATGCCGCGCTTCGACGAGCGCGCCGAACTCGCCCCGCGCGATATCGTCGCGCGCGCCATCGACCACGAGATGAAGCGTCTCGGCGCGCCCTGCGTCTATCTCGACATCTCCCACCGCCCGGCCGAGTTCATCATCGAGCACTTCCCGACCATCCACGCCCGCTGTCTCGAACTGGGGATCGACATCACCCGCGAGCCCATCCCGGTGGTGCCGGCGGCGCACTACACCTGCGGCGGGGTGATGGTCGACAGTCACGCCCGCACCGATCTGCCCGGGCTCTATGCCAGCGGCGAGACCGCCTACACCGGGCTGCACGGGGCCAACCGCATGGCCAGCAACTCGCTGCTCGAATGCCTGGTCTACTCCGAGCGCGCTGCCGAGGACATCGCCCGCCTGGCACCCAAGGTCGAGTTCGCTCCCGACGCGCCGGAGTGGGACGAGAGCCGGGTGACCGAGCCCGACGAGGAGGTGGTGGTCACCCACAACTGGGAGGAGCTGCGCCGCTTCATGTGGGACTATGTCGGCATCGTGCGCACCACCAAGCGGCTGCGTCGCGCCAAGCGCCGCGCCGACCTGCTCGCCCACGAGGTGATCGAGTACTATGCCAACTTCCGGGTGAGCAACGACCTCATCGAGCTGCGCAACCTGCTCGAGGTCTCCGACCTGATCATCCAGTCGGCGCTGCGCCGGCGCGAGAGCCGCGGGCTGCACTACACCCTCGACTTCCCGCGCCGCGACGCCTCGCAGCGCACCCCCACCATCCTCATCCCCGACCGCTACGTGCCGCGCGCCCGTCACTGAAGGATCCGGCGGGCAACACGCCGACCACAGCCGCAAGGGGTCGACCCGAATGCGCCTCGAATCACAGCGAGGCGCACCCATCGCCCCATATAATTAGGGAGTTAAGCCCACCACCCAGCACCAGGTCGGCACCCTCGCACGCGGTATGCCGACCGCGGCGTATCCTGCCCACCGCCCGGAGTCCAGCGCGCATGTCATCCCCGCACTCAGCCGCTCCCCGCCATCGCATCCGCGCGCCGCGCGGCATGACCGATGGCGAGCGTGGCGATCGAGCAGCAAGCACGCACCGCCTCGGGTGGCGAGCGCGATGAGCTGGACGCCGCGCCCGGCCTCATCGCTGCGTCATCTGCTGCCGCTGTTCGCACTGATCCTGGTGTTGCTGATCGGCGCCTTCTCGGTGCTGCTGTGGTGGATCCAGGAACAACGACTGCGCGAGATCGTCGCCGCCGACATCGACGAGATCGCGACCGTCTTCAACGCCGTCCTCGACGACCAGAGCGACTGGCTCGACGCCCTCGCCACCTCGGTGGCGATGGACACGACCACCCGCGAGGCGCTCGCCGCGCGTGATCCCGAGCGTCTCGATCGGCGCTGGCGTGCCCTGTTCGAGCGTCTGCGCATACGCAATGGACTCACCCACTTCTACTTCATCGGCGTCGATCGGCGCACCCTGCTGCGATTGCACGCCCCCGAACGGGTCGGCGACCGGATCGACCGCTTCACCGCGCGCCAGGCCGAACGCGACGACAGCGACGCTCAAGGGCTCGAACTCGGCCCGCTCGGCACCTTCACCCTGAGGGCGATCACGCCGATCCACGATCGCGGACGCCGCATCGGCTATGTAGAGGTCGGCAAGGAGATCGAGGACATCCTCGCGGCACTGCACACCCCCACCGAGACCCGGCTGGCGGTGATCATCCGCAAGCAGCTGCTCGATCGCGCGCCCTGGGAGCAGGGCATGCGGCTGCTCGGACGCGAGGGCGACTGGGAGCGCCTGACCAACAGCGTCATCACCTACAGCTCACCGGGTGGCATCCCCGCTGGCCTGGATCACGCCATCGAGCAGATCGACCGCCCCGGTCACACGCAGCACGACCCCGGTCGCGAGCTGATGGTCGACGACACCCGCTGGCGGCTGTCGCTGCTGCCGCTGGACGATGTCGCCGGCCGACACGTCGGCGACCTGCTGCTGGCCCACGACCTCACCAGCGAGGCCAGCGCCTTCAGCCATCACATCCGTACCTGGGGACTGGTCACCATGTTGCTGCTGAGCGCGGCACTGAGCGCCAGCGGGCTGCTGGTGCGGGGGGCCAGGCGGCTGATCCGCCGCCAGCAGGCCGAACTGGTCGAGCACCAGGGACTGCTCGCCGCCACCCTGCGCTCACTCGGCGAGGGGGTGATCAGTACCGATGCCGACAAGCGCATCATCGACATCAATCAGACCGGCGAGCAGCTCACCGGCTGGATGGCCACCGAGGCACGCGGACGCCCGCTCGGCGACGTGCTGCTGCTGGTCGACCCCGAGACCCGCGACCCCATCCCGCTGCCCAGCACCGCCACGGTCGAGCGCGCCACCGAGCAGGCGCTGCTGATCACGCGCAGCGGCAACGGTCGTCCGGTGGTCACCAGCAGCGCTCCCATCCGCAACGATCAGGGCCACACCCTGGGCGCGGTGATCGTGTTCCGCGACATGAGCGAGGCACAACGCATCCGGCACGAGCTCGAACTCAGTCGCGAACGCTACATGCTGGCGATCGACTGCAGCAGCGACGGCATCTGGGACTGGGACCTGCGCAACAATCAGGTCTTCATCTCCCCGCGCTGGAAGGAGCAGATCGGCTTTGCCGATGACGAGCTCGACAACGCATTCGAGAGCTTCGAGACACGACTCCACCCCGAAGACAGGCGCCGGATCCTCAATCAGCTCGCCAACTATCTGCAGCAGCCGCAGGACTCTTACGCCCTCGAGTTCCGGCTCAGACACAAGAACGGCAGCTATCGCTGGATCCTCTCGCGCGGACGGGCGCTGTGCAACGCCCAGGGCGAGCCGTATCGAATGAGCGGCTCGCACACCGACATCAGCGCCCGCAAGGAGGCCGAGCGGACCATGGCGATGCTCTCGGCCGCGGTCGAGCACAGCGACGACCTGGTCGCCATTCGCGACCCGGAGCTGCGCGTGATCGCCGCCAACCCGGCCTTCGCCCAGGCCGTCGGCGTGGACTCCACCGGGCATCTGGTCGGGCGCACCGATGCCGAGCTGCTCGGCATCGCCCCCGACGAGGAGCCGGCGCGCTCACTCATGGCCGACGAGCGCCGCGCCCAGTTCCTCCCCGCGGGCGAGCACATCGTGCGCGAGCACGATGCCCGGCTCGCCAGCGGCGAGACCCGTACCCTGCTGACCAAGAAGTACCCGATCTACGACCACGACCAGCGACTGATCGGCACCGGCACGCTGTCGATCGATATCAGCGCCCGCAAGCGCACCGAGGATGCATTGCGCGAGACCAACGCGGCGCTCAAGGCAGCGATCGAACGCGCCAACGCCATGGCCAACCGCGCCAAGATGGCCAGCCGCGCCAAGAGCCGCTTCCTGTCGAACATGAGCCACGAGATCCGCACCCCGATGAACGGGGTCATCGGCATGCTCGGACTGCTGCGCGAGAGCCCGCTCAACGCCGATCAGCAGCGCTATCTCGAGATCGCCCAGCACAGCGGCGAGGGGCTGCTCAAGATCATCAACGACATCCTCGACTTCTCCAAGGTCGAGGCCGGCAAGCTCGAGCTCGAACGCATCGACTTCGACTTCGGCGAACTGCTCGACGACTTTGTCGCGACCATGGCGCTGCACGCCCACGAGAAGGCGTTGGAGCTGACCTGCACGGCGGCGCCGGATATCCCCACGGCGCTGCGCGGCGACCCCGGGCGTGTGTTGCAGATCCTCACCAACCTGGTCGGCAACGCGATCAAGTTCACCGAGCATGGCGAGGTCGCGGTACGCGCCACGCTGCTCGGATGCGATGCGCACCAGGTCAGAGTGCGCCTGGCGGTCCGTGACACCGGTATCGGCATCCCGCACGACAAGCGCAAGCGGCTGTTCCACGGCTTCTCCCAGGTCGATCCGTCGAACACCCGCCGCTACGGCGGCACCGGACTGGGGCTGGCGATCACCAAGCAACTGGTCGAGCTGATGGGCGGCGAGCTCGGCCTCGAGAGCACCTTCGGGCAGGGCTCGATCTTCTGGTGTGACCTGCCCCTGGCGCGCCAGCAGGGGCCGGAGGCGGAGCGCCACCCACCGCAGCCCTCGGCGCGGCTGCGCGACACACGGGTGCTGGTGGTCGACGACAACCGCCACACCCGTGAGTTGATCGCCGCACAGCTCGGCGACTGGGGGCTGGCCAGCGCCGCGGCCGGCGACGGCGACCAGGCGCTGACACAACTCCACCAGGGTGTCGCTCAGGAGCGCCCCTTCGCCATTGCACTCATCGACGTGAACATGCCGGACATGGACGGTATCGCCCTGGGCGAGGCGATCAGGGCCAAGCCGGCGCTGGCCGGAACCGCACTGGTGATGATGACCGCGCTCGGCATCGCCCGCGAGACCGAGCGCTGTACCCGTCATGCCCTCGGCCTTCAGCTGACCAAGCCGGTGCGCCAGCGCGAGTTGCTCGACACGCTGGAGCAGACACTGAGCCGCCCCGCAGATCAGCCACGCCCAGCCGCATCGCCCGCCCGCCGCGAGCGCCATCCGGCGCGACTGTTGCTTGCCGACGACAATCTCACCAACCAGCAGGTGGCACTCGGCATCCTCGGTCACCTCGGCTTCGACGCCGACTGCGTGAGCGACGGTCGCCAGGTCCTCGAGGCGCTCGCCGCGCGTCACTACGACCTGCTGCTGCTCGATGTACAGATGCCGCTGCTCGACGGACTCGAGACCACCAGGCACATTCGCGACCCGGCGCAGGGCTTGCTCAACCGCGACATCCCGATCATCGCCATGACTGCGCATGCGCTCGAAGAGGATCGGGAGCGCTGCCTGCAAGCCGGCATGAACGACTACCTGGCCAAGCCGATCGACCGCAAGGCGCTGGCCGCAGCACTCGAGCGCTGGCTGCCGCGGCAGGCGCTCGCCCCCCCCGGGGCCCCTCCGGTCCTCGACACACCGGCGCTGATGGAGGGGCTGATGGCCGACCGCGCGCTCATCCATCAGGTGATCGAGACCTTCCTCGACGACATCCCCAGACAGCTCGCCTCGCTCGGCCGGCAGCAGCAACGGCGCGATCTCGCCGCCTGCGCCCATCACGCCCAGCACATCGAGAGCGCAGCGGCCAGCCTCGGCGCCAGACAGCTGGCCGAGGCGGCCGCCGAACTCGAGACGGCCTGTCGCTGCGCCAGCGACCCCGCAACGTTCGCCGCATCGCTCGGCGCCGTCGAGACGGCCTTCACCGATCTCCGCGCAGCCCTGACCCGACTCCAAGACACCCTGCTCCAGGAGCATCATCATGTCAGTTGACCCACTTGCGCCTCGCCGTCAGGAGGTCGCGCTGCCACAGGGCCTCGACCAGGCCAGCCGGGACCCGATGCCGCCCTGGAGTCGCGAGCTCTGGACACGAACCTTCGACGCCCTGCCCGACATGATCGCGCTGATCGACCATCAGCGACGTATCCTGCGCGTCAACCGCGCCATGGCCGAACAGCTCGGCTGTACCCCCGAGTCGCTGATCGGTCGCCCCTGCTACGCGGTGGTCCACGACACCGACGCCCCGCCACACGCCTGCCCGCTCAGCCGCACCGAGCAAAGCGGCGAGAGCGCCACCGCCGAACTCTACGAGCCGCGGCTGGGCGGTCATCTCAGCATCACCACCACGCCGCTACACGACGCCGACGGCGAGCTGGTCGGCTATGTCCATGTCGCCCACAACGTCACCGATCGTCAGCTGGTGCGCGAGCAGCTCTATCTCCGCCTCGAGTGGCAGCGGCTGATCATGGACCTGTCGATGCGCTTTCTCACCACCCCGAGCGAGCAGCTCGAGGGGGCGATCCACGACGCCCTGGCCAAGGTCGGCACCTTCATCGGTGCCGATCGCGCCTGTCTCCATGAGCGCGCCCCGGGGGGCGACGAGCCAAGGCGCATCGCCGCCTGGTGCAACCTCGAAGAACGCTCCGCGACACCGACCATGCGCTGGCTCTCCTGGTCGATGATCGAGCCGCTGCTCTGCCAGCGTCACGACGGACCGCGCTTCCTGTTCACCACCCGCGAGGGCCTCGCCGCCGACGACCCGTTGCGCGCACAGCTCCAGGGCCACGGCATCCACACCCTGTTGCTGCTGCCGCTGCGCGACACCCGGGGCTGTCATGGGTTCATCGCCTTCTGCACGGCGCAACCCGACAAGCACTGGGCCGAGGCCGAGATCGACCTGCTGATCCTGCTCACCGAGCTGTTGCTCAACGCGCTGCGGCGCAAGAAACGCGAGGATGACCTGCGTCAGGCCCGCCTCCAGGCCGAGCAGGCCGCTCGCGTCAAGAGCGCCTTCCTGGCCAACATGAGCCACGAGATCCGCACCCCACTCAACGGCATCATGGGCATGAGCGACCTGCTGCTCGACACCCCGCTGACCTTCGAGCAGAAGCGCTATACCGAGATCCTGCGCGCCAGCGGCGAGAGCCTGCTGTCGCTGATCAACGGCGTGCTCGACCTGTCGAAGATCGAGGCCGGCAAGCTCGCGTTGCAGCACGAGCGCTTCGAACCGCGCCCCCTGATCGAGGACATCGCCGAGATGCTCGCCTTCCGCGCGCAGGAGAAGGGGCTGGAGCTGACCTATCACCTCGCCGAGCTCGAGCGGCACGCCTTCCGCGGCGACGCCGACCGGCTGCGCCAGGTGCTCATCAATCTCGTCGGCAACGCCATCAAGTTCACCGACCGCGGCGAGGTACGGATCCACGCCCGTCAGCTCGATGCCGCTGGCGCGATCCGCTTCGAGGTCGCAGACACCGGCATCGGCATCGCCGCCGAGGACCAGCAGGTCCTGTTCGAGGCCTTCACCCAGCGCGACACCTCGCACAGTCGACGTTATGGAGGTACCGGACTGGGACTGGCGATCTCGAAGCAACTGGTGGAGCTGATGGGCGGGCGCATCGGCGTCGACAGCACCCTCGGCGAGGGCGCCTGCTTCTGGTTCGAGCTACCGCTGGAGATCGACGACAGCGCACCGTCTCCGCCGTGCCCCGCGATCGGCGCGCGCCTGCTGATCGTCGACGATCATGCACCCAGTCGCCAGCTCGCCGGCGAGCTGCTCACCCGCTGCGGCTGCCGCCACAGCGCCGCCCATACCGCCGCACAGGCACTCGGTCTGCTGCGCCAGGCGCTACGCGCCGGCGACCCCTACCAGGCGGTGCTGATCGACCTCTCGCTGGCCGCCGAGAGCGACGGCTGCACGCTCGACGAACAGATCGGCGCCGACCCCCTGCTTGCCGATACCGCGCGCGCACTGATGGTGCCGCTCAGTCGTCACGACATCCCGAGCCGTCCCGACTGCCGCTTCGATCACTACTTCACCAAGCCCTTGCGCGCCGAGCACCTGCGCCAGGGACTCGAGCGGATGCTGCACGCCGACGAGACATCGCCGCCGATCCAGCCTCGCGCAGCCGTGCCGCCACGCCCGACGTCGCGCCGGATCCTGCTGGTCGAGGACAACCCCACCAATCAGGTCGTGGCCCGCGGCCTGCTCGCCAGGCTCGGTCATCCCGAGGTCGATCTCGCCCGTGACGGCCATGGCGCGCTCACGGCACTCGCCGGCGCGCACTACGACCTGGTGATCATGGACTGTCAGATGCCGGAGATGGACGGCTTCGAGACCGCCCGACGGATCCGCGACGGCGAGGCCGGGGCCGAGACCGCGCAGATCCCCATCGTGGCGATGACCGCGCTCGCCCAGGAGGGCGATCAGGCGCGCTGTCTGGCCGCCGGGATGAACGCCCATCTGCCCAAGCCGATCCAGCCGCAGACGCTCGCCGCAGTGCTCGAGGCGCAGTTCGCCGAGGCCCCGTCACCGCCCCCCGCAGCCGCCACCGAGGACGAGACGGAGGTGTTCGTCGCCGCCGAGCTGCTCGAACGGATGATGCACGATCGCGAGATCCTGCTGGAGGTCATCCCCCAGTTCCTCAGCGACCTGCCCGAACGCATCACCGAACTCGGTGCCGCACTCGATGCCGGCGACCTCAGTGAGGCGGCGTTCAAGGCGCACAGCATCAAGGGCATGGCCAGCAATCTGTCCGCCCCGGCCCTCGAGCAACAGGCGTTGAGACTCGAGCAACACGCGCGCGGCGATGCGCTGGAGCAGGCACGCGGGGCGTTCGCCGCGCTCGGCGAGGCCTTCGGCGTGCTCGCACAGACGCTCGAGACCTGGATGCAGGGACTCTAGCCCGTCGTCGAACGGGCGGCGAGCGCGGCCAGATAGCGCTCGCACTCGAGCGCAGACAGCGGTCTGGAGAAGAAGAAGCCCTGCGCCAGCCGACACCCGTTCACGCGCAGGAAGTCACGCTGGCGCGCCGTCTCCACCCCCTCGGCGAGGACATCGAGCGAGAGGCTCTCGGCCAGCGCGATGATCGCCTTGGTGATGGCCACGTCGCTGGCGTCCTCGGGCAGCTCGGAGACGAAGGAGCGGTCGATCTTGAGCTTGGTGAAGGGCAGGCGCTTGAGATAGCTCAGCGAGGAGTAGCCGGTGCCGAAGTCATCGAGCGCCACCTTGATACCGAGTGCGCGCAGCCGCTCGAGCTGGGGGATGACCTGATCGGAGGCGCGCATCATCACCGACTCGGTGACTTCGAGTTCGAGCTGCCCGGCGGCGAGTCCGCTCTCGCGCAGACTGCGCTGGATCAACTCGAGCAGCTCATGGTCGGCGAACTGCTTGGTCGAGAGATTGACGCACATCATCGTCTCCGCCGACAACAACCCGGCATCACGCCACTCGGCCATCTGCCGGCATGCCTCGGCCAGCACCCAGCGCCCGAGCGGCACGATCAATCCCGACTCCTCGGCCAGCGGGATGAACTTGCCCGGCGCCACCAGACCGAGTTCCGGGTGCTGCCAGCGCACCAGCGCCTCGAGCCCGTGCAGTCGCTCGCCATTGAGCTCGAGCTGCGGCTGGTAGTGCAGCACGAAGGACTCCTCGGCCAGCGCCTGGCGCAGACTGCCCTCGAGCAGCACCTGCTCGAAGGCGTGCGCGGTCAGCTCCTCGGTATAGAAGTCGAAGGTGCCGCCGCCCCCGGCCTTGGCGCGATAGAGCGCGGCATCGGCGTTGCGGATCAGGTCGTCGCCGCTGGCACCGTGTTCGGGGTAGCGACTGATGCCGATGCTCGCGCCGAGCACCAGATTGTGTCCCTGCAGTTCGAACGGCGTGGAGAAGGCGCCGATGATCCGCTGGGCGACGCCGATGACCTGATCGCTCCCCCGCAACCCGCGCAGGATCACGCCGAACTCGTCGCCGCCCATCCGCGCCAGGGTGTCGCCCGGCGCGAACAGCCCCCGCAACCGGTTGGCGACACGCTTGAGGATACGGTCGCCATCGCTGTGATCGAAGCTGTCGTTGATGTGCTTGAAGCGATCGAGATCGACGATCAGCACCGCCAGCTCGTCGCCCTGCACCCGGGACTGCTCGATGGCAAAGGTCAGACGCTCGGAGAACAGCGCGCGATTGGGCAGCCCGGTGAGCAGGTCATAACGGGTGAGCTGGGTATTGGCCTGATCGCTCGCCTCGAGCCTGGCGAGCAGGTGCAGTCGCTCGGTGATCTCGCGCGAGGCCTCGATGATGCCGACGATATGGCCGTCATCGTCGTAGAGCGGGCTGGCGGCGACCTCGAAGCTGCGCTCCCTGCCGTCCTTGTCGGTGCGGTGATGCACCACCTTGCACGGCGCCCTGGTGTCGAGGATGCGCTGCAGCGGACAGGGGTTGCGGGCATCGCCGCAGGGTTCATCCCTGCCCTGCCACAGCTGGTGGCATCTGAAGGCGTTCGGCGCCAGCCCGATGGTGCGCATCAGCTCACGCGCGCACTGATTCATCCGCAATACCTGGTAGTCGAGCCCGATCACCAGGATCGGTTCGTCGATCCCATCGATCACGTGCTGGAGGAAGGTCCGCTCCTCGCGCAACGCCCGGGCACGGGCCAGGGTCTGTACCGACATCCGATTGAACGCCCGCGCCAGCTCGTCGAGTTCGTCGTGCCCGTCGCAGGGCAGCGGTGCCACCTCGCGCTCCACGGCCAGGGCGTGAGCGGCATGCTCCAGCCGTGTCACCTTGTCGACCACGAAGCGCTGCAGCAGGATGCCGCCGGCGAGCAGCATCAACGGGAAGATCAGCAAGTGGTCGAGTACCGAGCTGAGCCAGGCCGCATCGGTCCGGCGCTCGACCGAGGCGCCCGGGATGCGCACGCTGAGGATGCCGCGCAGCTCGCCCGCGCGATAGCCGAATCCGCCCTGGTAGTGCTCGGCGATGGCGGGCGGGGCGGCGGCACGGTCACCGTGACAGCCGAGACAGGCCGGCTCGACCCAGATCGGCCGCGCATAGTGATAGATGCGCTGGCCATCGGCATCGTTGAGCGCGACCAGACGATCGGCGACCTCGGGCGAGCGCTCGAAGAAGCGGATCGCCTCGATCTCGTCGGCATCGGCCTGATGGGCCGGATTGCGCGCGCGCAGGCTCACGGTGCTGAAACGCAGCGCGCTCGGGACCTGTTCCTGAACCGCCTCGGCCAGACGGTCGATCGCCGGCGTGGGCAGGAAACCGGCTTGCCACGAGGGGTCGCCCGACGGGGTGAGGTAGTGGACCCGGTGGGCCGCCAGCAGCACCGTATGCAGGGTACGGGCATCGTCGCGCACCTGATCGAGCATGAACTGACGCAGCGTACGGTGGTGGTCGAACTGCAGGGCGAGAAAACCGATCAGGACCACGATACCGACCCCCAGCCACAGCTTGAACTGCAGTCGTGACAGGTGAATTCGGCTCATCTCGGTCTCTCAAGCATGGTCTTCTCGTTCTCGACACGGGACACCTTCCGCACTCGCCGCTGCGGGCGCCGAGCCGCGCCCGGCACCAAGACGCCGAGCGGCGCCGACCCCGAATGAATGGGGAACGAGTCATGCAAAGGTATGTCACATCCGGTGAGCGCGACAACCCGCCTGGGTCAGCTGAGCGGTGATTCTGCGACATCCGTCCGTCACCGCCGCCGACAGCACATCGGTGAGCGACCACGACAGGGAGGGAATGGGGCGCTACCAGCGATAGTGTGCCTCGACCCGCGAGCCGCTGGCATCGATGCTGACCGACTCGCACAGTCCGCGCACCAGGGTCAGGCCGCGTCCCCAGGGACAAGCGGCATCCGGAGCGGTGAAGTGCTCGGTATCGAGGGCGAAGCCGGTGCCGCTGTCGGCAACCGAGACCACCACCTCACCACCGCCCTCGACCGGAGTGAAACCGACCTCGACCCGCACCCAGCCGTGACAGCCCTCGGCCAGCCGCGTGGCTCGCTCGCGGTAATACTGCTCGAAGCCATCGGCGGTCCGTTTCATCCGCGACGAGAGTCCCAGTACGCCGTGCTCGAGGGCATTGGCATAGAGTTCGGCGAACACCGTCTCGAGCGCGCCCTCCTGGGCCTCGAGCCCGTCGAGCAGCCCGAGCGGACCGAGCGCGGCGCGCAACGAGGGCGGATTGCCGATCTGGCCGTCGCGCAGCTCCAGCGACCAGCGCCAGCTGCCACTGCTGCCACGTACCAGCTGGCCGTTGGAGACCGGCACGGTGGCGGCATCGAGCGGACACTCGAGCAGGGCGATGTCGTCGAGCTGTTCGGTCTGCTCGCAGTGACGATCGAGCGCCTCGATCAACGCCGGCAGCAGCGACACCCCGGGTTGCCAGCCGTGCAGCAGCTCCATCAGGCCACGCTCGATGAACATCCGCCCCTCGCGATCGAGCGCCTCGAGCAACCCGTCGCTCATCAGCAGCAGACGATCGCCGGGTGAGAGCGCCACCCGGTGGTGCTGCTCGCGCATCGGGAACTCGGCCTGGATCCCCAGCGGCAAGGCGTGCGAGGGAAGTTCGACCAGGGCCTCGTGGGTGCGCAACCAGCCGCTCGGCATGCCGCCGTTCCACCAAAACAGGGTATCGCCTGTGGCCGAGATCGAGATCAGCACCGCGGCCATGAAGCGATCGGCCGGCAACACCTGGTGGAGCTTGCGGTTGATCGCGGCGAGCACCCGGGCGTCATCGGCGCCGCGGCGGGTCATGGTATGGAAGATATCGGCCACCGGCAGGGCGCCGAAGGCGGCGGCCAGACCATGACCGGTGAAGTCGCCGAGCAGGATGCGCAGCCCGCCGTCGGGCAGGCGCTGGGTGAGCACCAGGTCGCCGTTGAACAGTGCCGCCGGGCGTTGCAGCAGCGCCAGGCGTTCGACCTCGACGTTGCGGTTGCCGACGGCATAGCTCAGCACCCGCTCGGCGAGCGCCTGCTCCTCGTGCTCGCGCTCGAGCAGTTCGGCGAGGGCGAGCTTCTGCGCCGCCAGACGCCGGTGCAGATCACGCACCCGCTCCATCGCCCGGATCCGCGACTTGAGCACCCCGAGACTGAAGGGCTTGGAGAGGAAGTCGTCGCCGCCAGCGGCGATGCAGCTGGTCATCGACTCCTCGTCGCTCAAGGCGGTGAGGAAGATCACCGGCACGAAGTCCATCCCCGAGAGCTGCTTGATTCGCGTCGTCGTCTCCAGGCCGCTGAGCCTCGGCATCATCACGTCCATGAAGACGATGTCGGGACGCTCGTCGACGAACAGCTCGAGCGCCACCTCGCCACTGAGCGCCTCGAGCGTCCTGAAGCCCTCGCGCTGCAGCATCCGCGACAACAGACGGCAGTTGGCAAGCTCGTCATCGACGATCAGCGCGGTACCGCGCTGCTCTCGTGGGCTGTCACCGACCGCGCCGGTGGTGGACACATCCATCGCTGCTGCCCCCGGCCCCTCAGTCGAAGGCGAACAGACGATCGAAGTTGGCGATCTTGAGCACTCGCATCACATCGCCCTGGGCGTTGATGATGCGGACCTGGGCACGCTCGCCGCCGGCGTGCTCGCGCAGCAGCAGCAACATCCCCAGTGCCGAGCTGTCGAGATAGCTCGCATCGCCCAGATCGACCACGAAGCGCATGGTGGTCGGCGAGAGATCGCGATAGGCATCGCGAAAGATCTTGTGCAGCGAGAAGTCGAAACGACCCTCGATGCTGATGGTGACCTCGGAGTGGGTTTCATCGACTTGGCGTTTGACAGACATGAGCTTTAGAGCACCTGGGTTGACCGCTGGCGCGCACCGGGCGGTGCCTCCAGCATGAGTGGGAAGGCGGCGCAACGACGGTCAATGTGAGCGCTCCCCCGGCGCCCTCCCCCGTGCGGCCTTGAGCAGCGCGTCGGCGATCGCGTGCAGCGGCAGCACCGCGCTCGCCGCGCCACGCTTGACCGCCTCGCCGGGCATGCCCCAGACCACGCTGGAGGCCTCATCCTGCGCGACAGTATAGACACCGAGCTCGTGCAACCGCTTGAGACCGGCGGCGCCATCGGCGCCCATGCCGGTGAGCAGCGCGGCGCAGGCATTGGTGCCGGCGGCGCGGGCGACCGAGTCGAACAGCACATCGACACTCGGGCGATGGAGGTTGACCGGCGGCTGATCGTTGATCCGGCAGACATAGCGCGCGCCATCGCGGGCGAGCTGCAGGTGGCGATCGCCAGGGGCGATATAGACGTGTCCCGGCATCATCCGATCGCCCTCGGCGGCCTCCTTGACCACCAACCCGGTCTGGCGATTCATCCGCTCGGCGAAGGCGGCGCTGAAGCCGGGCGGAATGTGCTGGACGATGGCAATCCCCGGCGCATCCGGGGGCAACCGCATCAGCACCTCGTGGATCGCCTCGGTGCCGCCGGTCGAGGCGCCGATCGCGATGATCCGGTCGGTGGTGCGGTAATGGCGCAGCACCGGCGGCCGCGGCGGCGCGGCCGCCCCCGTCGCGCCCGGCCCGGGCCGGGCGCGCACGCGCACCCGGGCGGCCACCCGGATCTTGGCGATCAGCTCGTCGGCATAGTTCTGCAGCCGCCCGCTCAGATCGAGCGCGGGCTTGCACACGAAGTCGACGGCGCCGAGCTCGAGCGCCTGGAGGGTGACCTCGGCGCCGCGCTCGGTCAGCGACGAGACCATCACCACCGGCATCGGGTGCAACCGCATGAGATTGCGCAGGAAGGTCAGGCCGTCCATGCGCGGCATCTCGACATCGAGCGTCAGCACATCGGGATCGAGCGCCTTGATGCGCTCGCGCGCGACATAGGGGTCCTGCGCGGTCCCCACCACATCGATGTCGGGGGCGGCCTCGAGCAGCTCGGAGAGCAGCTTGCGCACCAGCGCCGAATCATCGATTACCAGGACACGAATCGGTCTACCCACGAAGAAGCTCCCGTCTCAGCGTTCAGAACAGCTCGATCTCGCCTTCATCCATCGACTGCTGGGTGACCGAGCGATGCGCGGTCTGCTCGAGCTCGCCACGCAGCTGCTCGAGCCGCACGCGCGCCGCGGCCAGCTCGTCCCCGGAACTCGAGGGTTCGATCAGCGGCAACTGGCGCAGCTCGGCGGCGAAACGCTCCATGAAGTCGATGCGCACCTGGGCGCGCATCATCACCTGATGAGCGATGTCCTGGAACTGCAGCAGTCGCACCGCATCGGCGACACTGACCTGGATGCGATCGACGATCGCGGTGAGCTGCTCGAGCCCGGCGGAGACGTTCTGGTTCAGCAGCTGCACCTGCTCGATCATGTCGTCCATCGCGCCCTTGGCGGTGATCGAGGCGTTCATGTCCTGCGAGGCCATGCGCGCGACGATGGCATGGGTATCGGCGAAGAACCCCTGGGTCTGCTCGACCTGACCACGGATCTGCTCGGTGAAGGCCGCCGAATCCATCGACAGCTTGCGCACCTCCTGCGCCACCACCGAGAAGCCGCGCCCGGACTCGCCGGCGCGGGCCGCCTCGATCGCCGCGTTGAGCGCCAGCAGATTGGTCTGACGGGCGATCTTGGTGGCGCCGTCGAGTCCGGTGAAGATGCCGTCGATCTGCGCCGAGAGATCCTCGATCTGGTGGACCACCTGGACGCTGTGCTTGCCCATGTCGATCAGCCGGGCGACGTTCTCCTCGAGCAGCCTGCTGTTCTCCTCGAGAAAGACGTTCATGTCGATGTGCGCCACCTCGCCGGCGGCATCGTCCTCGCCGCCGGACATCCCCTGCACCAGACGCATCACCAGATCCTGCTGGGTCTTGGAGGTATCCGAGAGCCCCTGGAAACTCGCCTGCAGATCGCTCGACGCCTGCTCGACCAGCCCATCGACCTGACCGATGAGCTCGCGCAGCTCGGCCATCTCGGGGACGATCAGCGCATCGATCTCGCGCACCAGCTCCCACAGCTCGCGATCGGCCCGGGCATGCTCCGGCGTCGACTCCTGCCGCGCGGGCGGCTGCCCGGGACGCAGCGTCCACCACAGCGTACCGGCCCACCCCAGCGCCAGGAGCAGCGTGCCCAGCCAGGGCGGGATCAATCCCGGCAGCAGCACCTGTTGCAGCAGCACGACCAGGCCGAGCGCGAGCGGTGGCCAATACGGCTTCAACTTCGACATATCTCCTCCATGCTTGGCCGATGCCCGCTGTCGACGTCTCACGGCGGCCGGATCGAGGGCGCGACGACAGGCGTCGTCGCGCCGGGTTTCAGGAAAACAGCTCCACTTCACCCTCCACCTTGGATTGACGCAGCCGCTGCCGGTAGGTCAGTTCGCGCTCGATGATGGTGTCGTTGTGCAGGCTGCGCAGCCGCTTGACCAAGACCTTGCCGGAGGAGGGAAAGAAATAGATCTTGCGTGGATAGTTGCCGAGCAGGTCGCGTGCGACCAAGGGTATCCCTTCGGTATCGAGATAGTCGATCACGAAGTCCGCGTTGCGCTCCCCGACCATATTGCTCTTGAACCCCGGCAACACGTTGCCCCCCCCGAAGACCTTGGCCTCGAGGTTGTGGCGCCGCGCGCCGAGCTTCAGCAGTTGGTTGATGAGCATCTCCATCGCATAGTCCCCGTAGCGCATCGAGCGCCCGAAACGCTCATCCTCCTCGCGCTTGTCATCGGGCAGCATGAAGTGATTGATCCCGCCGATCCCGCTGGCCCGGTCGCGCACGCAGGCGCCGACACAGGAGCCGAGCACGGTCACCATCAACAGGTCACGATTGGAGACATAGTACTCGCCCGGCAGAATCTTGACGGCATCCATGTCGAAATGCCGGTCGTAGTAGAGATTGGGGGCGAGGACCTCCTCGAAACCGCCATTCATGCTCACCTCGTACGTCCTGATGGTCGCGCAACGGGGATGCACACGGTCTGCCCCCGGGGGCGAAACAGATCAGCCGCGTGCAGCAAGCTCTCCGAGTGACCGACGAACAGCAACCCCTGCGGGTAGAGCAGCGGGTGGAGTCGCTGCATCAGTCGATATTGGGTCGGCTTGTCGAAATAAATCAGCACATTTCGACAGAACACCGCCGCGAAGGGGCCCTGCATCGGCCATTGGGTCTGGAGCAGATTGAACGGCCTGAAGCGCACCAGCGCGCGAACCGCCGGATTCACCCGCACCATCCCGGCGTTGGTGCCGCGCCCGCGCAGGAAGAAGCGTCTCACCAGATCGCGCGGCAGTCGCTCGACCCGCTCGGCCGAGTAAACCCCGGCCTGCGCCTGCTCGAGCACATTGGTGTCGAGATCGGTGGCGAGGATGCGCACCGGGGGCGACCAGCTGCCGAAGGTGTCGATCATGGTCATCGCCATCGAGTAGGGCTCCTCGCCGGTGGAGCAGGCCGCCGACCACAGCTTCAGCGGGCGACGCGTCTGCGCGTGCAGCGTCTGGACATGCTCGGCGAGGATCGGGAAGTGATGCGACTCGCGAAAGAACGAGGTGAGATTGGTGGTCAGCGAATTGACGAAGTGTTGCCACTCCTCGGCATCGCTCACCAGGCGCTCGAGATAGTCCTCGAACGAGCGCAGCCCGGTGGCCCGCAGGCGCCGGGTAATCCGGCTGTAGACCATGTCGGCCTTGCCGGCGTGCAGCGAGATGCCGGCATAGGTGTAGATCAGCTTCCGAATCCGCTCGAAATCATGACTGGTGAAGGGGAACTCGCGCTCGTGCATCGTCTGCGCTCACCGGCAGGCCGCGCCACGGCGCGGTCCCGTCCTTAGGACCACTCGTACCGCCAGCGCGGATGCGCCGGCGGCCCCGGGCGAACGACCCGGTCGCCGGGCGCGGCAAATGCCGCGCGACGACCTCGGGACGGACTCAGAACTCCTCCCAGTCGCCGTCGTCACCGGCAGGCGGCGCGACCATCTTCTTCTGCTTGGTCGGCGCAAGCGGGCGCTTGGCCGCCGGCCGCGCGCTCGGGACGGTGGCGACAGTACGCGGCGCCATGCCCTGCGCGACCAGCCCCTGATCGACCTTGAACACCGAGACCACCTTGGCCAGGGCACGGGCCTGCTCCTCGAGCGACTCGGCCGCGGCCGCGGCCTCCTCGACCAGCGCGGCGTTCTGCTGGGTGACGTCGTCCATCTGGGTGACCGCCTGATTGATCTGCTCGATGCCGGTCGACTGCTCGTCGGAGGCGGCGGAGATCTCGGCCATGATGTCGGTGACGCGCTTGATCGAGGTGACGATCTCATCCATGCGCTCGCCGGCCTCGTTGACCTGGGCGGTACCCGAGTCGACCTTCTCGACGCTGTCGGTGATCAGGGTCTTGATCTCCTTGGCGGCGTTGGCCGAGCGCTGGGCGAGGTTGCGCACCTCGGCGGCGACCACCGCGAAGCCGCGGCCCTGCTCGCCGGCGCGGGCGGCCTCGACCGCGGCATTGAGCGCGAGGATATTGGTCTGGAAGGCGATGCCGTCGATCACCCCGATGATGTCGGCGATCTTCTTGCTGGCCTCGGAGATCGCCGCCATGGTCTCGACCGAGGCCTGCACCACGGCGCCGCCCTTGACCGCGACCTCGGAGGAGGTCACCGAGAGCTGGTTGGCCTGACGGGCGTTGTCGGCATTCTGCTTGACCGTGCTGGTGAGCTCCTCCATCGAGCTGGCGGTCTCCTCCAGCGAGCTGGCCTGCTCCTCGGTGCGCTGGCTGAGGTCCTGGTTGCCGGTGGCGATCTCGTTGGAGGCGGTGCTGATGGTGTCGACCGACTCCTTGATGCGCAGCACCAGCTGCTGCAGATTGGCCACCGTGGTGTTGACCCCGTCCTTGGTCTCGCCGAACAGCCCGGGATAGTCCTTGTTGATGCTCTGGGTCAGATCACCCTCGGCGAGCGCCTTGGAGACCCGCATCACGTCCTTGAGCCCGACCTCGGTGGTGTCGGAGAGCTGATTGAGCATCTGCCCGATCTCACGCGCGAAGCCCTGCTTGGAGGAGAGGTCGAGGCGCACGCTGAAGTCGCCCTGGGTGGCCGCATCGACGATGCTGCGGATCTCGTTGACGACATTGGTCATCGAGGTCACCGAGCCGTTGACCCCGGCCTTGGTGCGACCGAACAGTCCCGGATAGTCGCGGGTGATCGACTGCGACAGATCGCCGGCGGCAAGCGCATCGGCCACTCGGGTAATGTCGTTGAGACCGGTCTCGGTGGTATCGGAGAGCTGGTTGATGTTGACGCCGACGTCCTTGCCGAAGCCCTGCTTGTCGGTGAGATCGATCCGCTTGGAGAAGTCACCCATGGCGGCCGCCTCGACCACCTGGGCGATCTCGCCGACCAGGCTCTTCAGCGTCTCCTGCATACGCTGCAGCGAGTACAGCAAGCTGCTGTTGTCATCGGGCTTGGTATGGATGGTCTGGGAGAGATCGCCGGCGGCGATCACCCGAACCATGGAGGCGGCGTAGTCGGGCTCGCCGCCGAGCTGGCGCATCAGCCCGCGCACGATCCAGAAGCCGACGGCAATGCCCACCACCAGCGCGATCACGCACAGCAGCAGCACCTGGGTGGTGGCCGAGTCGACGTTCTGCTGCGCATCCTCGCCGGCCGCGCGCATCAGATCGGTCTGGAAGGTGATCAGCGCCGCGATCGCGTGCAGATAGTCCTCCTGGGCGTCCTCGACCTCGGTCTCGAGCAGCGCCTTGGCCGCCTCGCGCTGACCGTCGCGCAGCAGCCCCATCAGTCGCGACTGGGCGTCGAGATAGGCCGCGCGGGTCTCGCGAGTCGCCTCCAGGCGACGCACCCCTTCCTGTGACGTGATCGTCGACTCGAGCTGATCGAGGTTCTTGGTGATCTCGCGCCCGCGCTGCTCGATCGCATCCATCTCGCGCTGCATCTTCAGCCGATCGTTGTCGATCAGGATGTTGCGTACCGAGCGGGCCACCGCATTGACACTATCGATGACGTTGTTGGCATAGACCGTTTTCGGGAACAGGTCCTGGGTGATGGTGTCGATGTTGCGATTGATGCCGTAGATCTTGCTGATGCCAATGAACCCGACCACACCCAGCAGCACCAGCACGATGCCGAAACCCAAGCCCAAGCGTGTCGCGACCTTCAAATTCCCCATGTCGGCTCTCCCGTCATGCTCTCGATTACCGACGCCACCGCGCACGCGGCGACGCGCTCACTCGGCACTCGCGCGTGCCTGATCGACCAGCCCCATCTCCTCGCTGTTCATCAGCCGCTCGATGTTGACCATGATCACCATGCGCTCCTCGAGCGTGGCCAGACCATCGATATAGGCGGTATCGAGCACGGCCCCGAACTCGGGCGCCGAACGGATCTGCTCGTGGTGCAGCGCGATGACGTCGGAGACGCCGTCGACGACCATGCCGACCACGCGCCCGGTGATGTTGAGGATGATCACCACGGTGAACTGGTTGTACTCGACCTCGCCGAGTTCGAACTTCAGGCGCATGTCGATGATCGGCACGATCACCCCGCGCATGTTGATCACGCCCTTGATGAAGTGCGGCGAGTTGGCGATCTTGGTGACGGTGTCGTAGCCGCGGATCTCCTGCACGTTGAGGATATCGATGCCATATTCCTCGTCGCCCAGGGTAAAGGTGAGATACTCGCGCGAGTCCTCGCTGTTGACGGTCGTCGAATCCTGAGAGTCTTCGTTCATCGGTTCCTCCACGGGACCCTACTCCTCCGATGCGGTGTGGATGATGGTCAGGGCGTCTTGCGACTGAGCCGGACCAGGGCGTCGACGTCGAGAATCATGGCGACCCGCCCATCGCCCATGATGGTCGCCCCGGAGATCCCCTCGACCTTGCGATAGTTGGTCTCCAGGCTCTTGATCACGACCTGGTGCTGGGCGAGCAGCTCGTCGACCTGCAGCGCGGCGCGCCCCTCGTTGGACTCGATGATCACCAGGATGGTCTCCTCGGCGGCGACCTGCTGACGGCTCAGTCCGAAGATCTGGTGCAGGGCGACGAGCGGTAGATATTCCTCGCCGACGTGCACCACCTTGCCCTTTCCGGCCAGGGTCTTGCATTGTCCCGCCTGCGGCCGGATCGACTCGCGGATCACCGTCAGCGGGAGGATGAAGGTCTCGTTGCAGACCCGCACCGACATGCCATCGAGGATCGCCAGGGTCAGCGGCAGGCGGATGGTGATGCGCGTGCCGCGCCCCGGCTCGGAGTCGATCTCGACGCGACCGTTCATCGCCTCGATGTTACGGCGCACCACATCCATCCCGACACCGCGCCCGGAGATGTCGGTGACCGCCTTCGCCGTCGAGAACCCGGGGGCGAAGATCAGCTGCCAGACCTCCTTGTCGGTGGGGTTGTCGGGGAGCGCCACGCCACGTTCGGCGGCCTTGGCGAGCAGTCGCTCGCGATCGAGCCCGGCGCCGTCGTCGCTGACCTCGACGACCACATTGCCGCCGCGATGACTGGCCGCGAGCACGATCTCGCCGGTCTCGGGCTTGCCCTGCTCGATGCGCTGCTGGGCGGTCTCGATGCCGTGATCGATGCTGTTGCGAACCAGGTGGTTGAGGGGGTCGGCAAGACGCTCGATCAGCCCCTTGTCGAGCTCGGTGTCCTCGCCGATGAGCTTCAGCGTGACCTTCTTCCCGAGTGCCGAGGCGGTGTCGCGCACCACCCGGGGGAAGCGATTGAAGACGAAGCTGATCGGCATCATGCGGATCGACATCACCGCCTGCTGCAGGTCGCGCGAGTTGCGCTCGAGGTTGGCCAGACCGTCGAAGATCCGTTCCTGGGCGACCGGATCGAGCGCGGTGGCCGACTCGGCGAGCATCGCGTGGGTGATGACCAGCTCGCCGACCAGGTTGATCAGCTGGTCGACCTTCTCGACGCTGACCCGGATCGAGGACTCGCCCTGGGGCTGGCGGCCCGGGGCCGGTTGCGGCTGGCGACGGCCACCCGCCGGTGGCCTGCTCCCCGCCCCACCCTCGGCCGCGGGCGGTGAGCGGGGCGTGGCGGGTTCCTCGACGGGGGGGGCGGCCTCGGGGGCGCCGGGCGCGGTCTCGAAGAAGCCGAACCCCTGTTGCTGCTCGTCGCGCTCGCGCTCGGCGGTCTCGGCGACCTGATCCATGCCCGGGCTGCCGCCGAACAGACCGAAACCGTCGAGCTCCTGATTGGCGCCGCGATCGCTGCCCGGCGCCCCCTCGAAGAACCCGAAGCCATCCTCCTCCTCGCCCCCGCCGGTCTGCTCCTCGCGGGTGATCTCGACCTCCTCGGGATCGCAGAGAAAATCGAAGATCTCGACGATGGCCTCACGCTCGACCTCGGTGCACAATCGCCAGGCCAGGCGATCGGACGGGACGTCGGCGGAGACATTGCGCTCGAGTTCGCCGAGTTCGGCGAGCGCCGCGGCCAGCCCGGCCTCGCGCTCATCTCCACTCGCGCCGAGCAGGTCGGCGGCAAACACCAGGCGCCAGCAGGCGCACGGATCAGCGGGGCCAGCGGGCGGCTCGGGGACGGTCTCGAGCGCGCCGCCCTGGGACAGCTGCTCGAGCCGGGCGCAGACCTCGGCGATCTGCGGATCCTCGAATTCCTCGCCACGCTGATGGGCGGCGAGCTGGGCCTTGAGCAGGTCCCCGGCCTGGAGGGTGGCGTCGATCATCTCCACCGTCGGCGCCAGCTCGTGCTTGCGCAGACGGTCGAGCAGGGTCTCGAGGATGTGCGTCACCCGGGCGACGTCGTGAAAGCCGAAGGTGCCCGCCCCGCCCTTGATCGAGTGGGCGGCCCGGAAGATGGCATTGAGCACCTCCGGATCGGGGGCCTCGATATCCAGCTCCAGCAGCAAGGTCTCCATCTCGGCCAGATGCTCGCCGGCCTCGTCGAAGAAGACCTGATAGAAACGGGTCATATCGATGGTCATGTCCGCCCCTTAATCCTTGTCGCCCGGGAGACGTGTCAGCCGATCACCTTGCGCACGACCTCCAGAAGCTTCTTCGGGTCGAAGGGCTTGACCAGCCAGCCGGTCGCACCAGCGGCCCGCCCCTGGCTCTTCATCGCATCGCCCGATTCGGTGGTCAGCATCAGGATCGGGACCGATCGATAGTTCGGCAAGGCACGCAGCTGCTTGATCAGTGTCACCCCGTCCATCCGCGGCATGTTCTGATCGGTGAAGATCAGGTCGAAGCGACTCGCGCGCGCCTTGTCGAGACCGTCTTGGCCATCGACCGCCTCGGTCACACTGTAGCCGGCCTCCTTGAGGGTGAAGGAGACCATCTGGCGGATGGAGGCGGAATCGTCCACGGTGAGAATCGTCTTAGCCATCGAGAGAATATTCCAATTCGATTGTCTCTGTGTCCCCCATCTGGGGACACGTCATACGTACAAAAGCACGCAACAACCTCTCGTCGGAATCCCGTCGCGCACGCGACGCGCCCGAGCTCAAGCCGGAACCTTGCGATGTGCTGGGTCGGCGCCCGGCATCATCTCGTGGATGCCGGACGGATGGACACCTCCGTGTGTCGAGGACAGGATCAAAGGGGACGCTCCTGCCAAGAGCCAAGGGACTGCGGGATACGCCGACGCCGGCGGCGAGCAGCGGATAGGATGAAACGAAAGGGACCCTTGAGTCGGGCCTGAGGGCGACATGGCACATGATGAAGGACGGTCTGTTCGTCAGGGCTCCTTGTTTCGCGGCACGTGCGCCAGCGCGGCGCTAACGGCCAATCCGCCTCTTTTGAAAAGAGGACCGGATCGAACACGGCGACTCGACTCAGGTCGTTCCCGTGTCCGGCGACGAATGACCGCATCCACATTCGCGCCTCCATAGTATAGTCATCACGGACGCAAGACCACCGTTCAGCCGTACCCTCTCGAACCATGACCCACAGTACCCGGCTCCTCCCTCTCGTCACGACCCTGGCCCTGACCTCGCCACTCCAGGCCCAACCGCCGCAACCCGCCGAGATCCCCGACGCCGCCGGGATCTGCCTGCCCAACCGGGCGCAGACCACGCCATCGGCCGATTTCACCCCGATCGAGGACGGCCAGGCGGTGCGCCATCAGCCCACCGGGCTCGACTGGCAGCGCTGCGCGCTCGGCCAGCGCTGGGACGGGCGCGACTGCGTCGGTCGGCCCGGCAGCTGGTCGTGGCGCGCGGCCGAGGCGCTGGCCGCCCGACGCGACGACGGCTGGCGCCTGCCGCGCGCCGATGAGCTCACCACCATCGTCGAGCGCTGTCACCCCGGACCGGCGGTCAACCCGCAGGTCTTCCCCAACACCCCGGGGATCATCTTCTGGACCAGTTCGGGGGACACCGGCGGGCTCGACCGCGCCTGGGCGGTGAGCTTCTTCGCCGGCAGCCGTTATCGCATGAGCAAGGAGCAGGAAGGCGCGATCCGGCTGGTGCGCGAGACCCCGGACGGGGCCGCCGCGCCCTGAGCCGGATCGGTGACTACAGACTGAAGCGCTTGACCAGCGCCTCCAGGCGCTGAGCGCGCTCGACCAGGGTGGCGTTGACCTGCTGACCGTGCTCCATCGCCTGGGTACTCTCCTCGGCGAGTTGGTGGATCCGCGCCATGCTCGCGCTGATGCTCTCGGTCACCTCGCGCTGCTCACGCGTGGCCGCGGCGATCTGCAGCCCCATCTCGTTGACCCCACCGACACCGGAGCGGATCTCCTCGAGCGCCACGCCGGCGCGGCCGGCCAGGGTGGCGCAGTCCTGGGCCTGGCCATTGCTGTGCTGGATCGCCTCGGCGACCTGGTGGGCGGCGCGCTGCAGCTCCTCGACGATGGCCGCGATCTCGCGGGTCGACTCCTGGGTGCGGTTGGAGAGGTTGCGGACCTCGTCGGCGACCACCGCAAAACCGCGCCCGGCCTCGCCGGCACGCGCCGCCTCGATCGCGGCGTTGAGCGCGAGCAGATTGGTCTGCTCGGCGATCGCCGCGATCGCCTCGATCACCTGCCCGATCCCGGCGCTACCGCGCTCGAGACGTTCGACCACCGGCTGCATCTCATGCATCTGCGTGGCCAGTTGGTCGATCGCGGCGGTGGTGCGGCGCACCTCCTCGCCGCCCTCGGCGGTGTGGCGTTCGGCGGCCTCGGCCGCGGCGCGGGTATCATCGGCATGCTGCGAGACCGAGCGCGCCGAGGCGGCCATCTCGGTGCTCGCCGAGGCGACATGATCGGTCTCCTGCTGCTGCTCGCGCGCCAGCGCGATGGTCTGATCACCGGCGGCGAGCAACTGCTGCGCCGATTCGTCGAGCTCGGTGGCGGTCCCTGCCACCTCCTGAATGATCCGGTGCAGCGTCTCGGTGTGGCGGTTGAGCGCGCCGAACAGGGTACCGATCTCGTCATCGCTGGTGATGTCGAGACGCAACGTCAGGTCTGCCTCCATCAGCGCGAGCTGATCGACGGCGCCCTTGATCGGACGCGCGACATAGCGCTGCACCGCCCAGGTGATGGCCCCGGCCAGCCCGAGCAGCAGCACCAGCAACATACCGTTGAGCAACCAGGCCAAGAGGGTGGTGCTCGCCACCCGCTGCTCGAGTCGCGTCCGCGGCTCGCCGATCAGGTGCACCCCGATACGGGTGCCGTTGGCATCGAGCACCGGCGTGGCGACCACGAACCAGTCCGGGGTGACCCATTCGGACTGATGCGGCAGGAGGCCATCGGCATCGATCAGGCTGCGCGCAAAGCCCAGTGCCTCGGCATTGAACCAGCGATCGTTGGCCAGCACCCAGTCGCCCACCGCGGTATTGCTGCGCAGCGCGGGCAAGGCGCGGGCACGATCGGCATCGATCAGCAGGACATACTGCAGCGCATCGGCCTGGAAGTTGCGGCTGACGCTGCCGACACCCTGGATCATCTCCAGACTGCCCAGATAGCGCTCGTCGTCGAACACCGGTGCGAAGGCATGGATGTTGACGCCGAGCTCACCGACCTCGAGCCCGGCCCACGGCTTGCGATCGGCGAGCGCGCGCACCGCCGCCGGCGCGTCCGTACCCTTCGGGGTCCAGCTGCGCGCCAGCACCCGCCCCTGGGGATCACGCAGGTTGAAACGCAGGTTGTGATACTTGGTCTCGGCGCGATAGAGCGCCGAGATCCGCGCGAGCCCGTCTGTACCCAGCGACGGATCGCTCAGGATGGCGGCAACCCGAGGATCCTGGGCCAGGGCGAACACCGCCCCCACCCCGAAATCCTGCTTGGCGCGCAACCGCTCGTCGAGCACCAGCCGCAGGGTTTCGGCACGCTCGGCCACCACGCCGTCGGTCAAGCGCTGCTTGACCCACTGCAGCGAGCCGAAGCCGATGACCAGGAACAGGGTGCCGGACAGGGCGATGATCAGGAGTAGACGTTTCTTCAGCGAGAGGGATCGGAACATCACAGGGACCTAGGAAGGGGATGGAGACTCTCGAAGACGGGTGGTCACGGGGCAACAGCGCACCACGCCGCCATACCGGACAGCGGATGCCATCTGATCGATGGCACGGAGGTCCACAAGTACGCAGCAATGCCGCGCATGGTCTCAACGCCATACACAGAGCACCCGCGCATGGGGGTGACGGCAGTGCCTGGACCTGACTGGGGGAGTCTGGAGGGGACGCGACCGATATGGGCGAGGGGGTACGACACAGCGCAATACCACATGCCTGCCGGATGTACATCGAGCAGATCGCGGCGGTCACGGGCAGACCGAGTGCACGCCGCCGTCATCCTTTATGCTCTACCGGCGCATCGTCCTTGTCGAGCAGGGGTGACGGCCTCAGTCCAGGCTATCTTAGCGACCACCGGACAGGGGCGGCAAGCGCGGTCCCACCATGGGCGCCGACATCGCCCGCCGCGTATGGCGGGCGATGTCGCGCCGGATGATGAACCCAGCTCACCAGGGGCGGTACTCGAGCCCCGGAATGGCCGCGCGGTCGAAGACCTGCGGCAGGCACTGCATCAGCTCCTCGAGCTCCTCGAGCGCCATGTGGCGGCCGTAGGAGGCCTTGGCGGCATCGATCGGCAGCTCGACCCAGTAACGCGATGCGGCGGGCTCGAAGAGGATCTGCAGCACGTTCTCGTCGGTATCGATGATCCCCAGATAGTCGTCCTCACTCTGCAGTCGCGGTAGCAGCTGCTCGCGAATCGCCCGCGCGCTCATCTCCACCGCGCTGGCCGAGGAGACGGCCTCACCCGCCCGTTCGAACAGATAAAAGACTCGGTAGTGCATGGTCGACAGTCATCGCTCCAGTGTGAACGCCGCGGATGACATATCCATCCCGCGGCCAGATGTTTCCATACGGCACCGCCACGGCCGGGACCATTGACGAAGCCATGCTATGATCCCGCACGCAGACGATCTCCCCCGGTGGCGGCCAACGGCGATCCACTGGCCATCACCGGGATGCTGATCGATTCCCGAGACGGAATCAATCGGACGCTCGCCGCCGCGTACCCGCTCGCTGGGCGCGCTCCAGGGAGCGGCTCCGCCGCGGACTCGGGCGTCCAACCCCCGAACATACCGCGACTCGCACCGTCAGTGCGCGATCGATTGTTGGGACGATGATCGACGCGCCACCGCACGGGGACTGCGAAACGACCCACCCGTCCCCTCGGGACCGCTCGCGCGCGACCGCCCGAAACGCAAGAAAAACAACGCCTGATCAAGGACCTAATCACTAGAACAGCGATCGGGATGCGGTGCCCCGCAGGTGACGCACCGGCAGGCAACCCGATCGACGCCGGAGGCATCGATGGCCTTTTTCAAACTCAAGCTCCACTGGCAGATCCTCATCGCCCTCGTCCTGGCCATCGCGGCCGGCCTGCTGGCCGGTCGCGAAGCCACCCTGCTCGGGGTCAGCGTCTATTCGATCTTCGACTTCATCGGGCAATTGTTCCTAAATGCCCTGAAGATGCTGATTGTACCCCTGGTGGTCTCCTCCATCATCGTCGGCGTCTCGGGCATCGGCGGCTCGCGCAATCTCGGGCGTCTGGGGGCCAAGACCATCGGCTACTACGTGCTCACCACCCTGCTGGCGGTGCTTGCCGGGTTGTTCGTGGTCAACCTGCTGCAACCCGGGGTGGTCGAGGGCTCGGCCCAGGAGGTCTTCGGCTTGAGCGCCGAGCGCGCCGGGTTCGAGGCGCAGTTCGCCGACAAGGACGCCGGCGACATCGTCGAGGTCTTCCTGCGCATGATCCCGACCAACGTGGTCGCCGCCGCCAGTGCCGGCCAGATGCTCGGGCTGATCTTCTTCAGCCTGCTCTACGGCTACTATCTCACCCGCATCGAAGGCGATCACGCCAAGGTCCAATCCGACTTCTGGAGCGGCATGTTCGCGATCATGATGCGGATCACCGACCTCATCATGCGCTTCGCCCCGCTCGGGGTCTTCGCCCTGGTGGCCAAGACCGTCGCCGACTCGGGGATCGAGGTCTTCGGCCCGCTGGCGCTGTTCTTCCTCACCGTGGTCGCCGCGCTCGGCATCCACTTCTTCATCACCCTGCCGCTGTTGTTGCTGCTCGCCGGCTTCAACCCGTTGCGTCACTATCAGGCGATGAGCGCCGCGCTGCTCACCGCTTTCTCCACCGCCTCTTCCTCGGCCACCCTGCCGCTGACCATGGAATCGCTGGAGAAGAACGCCGGGGTGTCCAACCGCACCACCAGCTTCGTGCTGCCGCTCGGCGCCACCGTCAACATGGACGGCACCGCGCTCTACGAGTGCGTGGCGGTCATCTTCATCGCCCAGGCCTACGGCATCGAACTCGGGCTCGCCACCCAGATCACCGTGGTACTGCTGGCGCTGACCACCTCGATCGGGGTGGCCGGGATCCCGGCGGCGAGCCTGGTGGCGATCTCGATCATCCTCGCCGCCGTCGGCCTGCCGCTCGAGGGCATCGGTCTGATCCTCGCCGTCGACCGCATCCTCGACATGATGCGCACCTCGGTGAACGTCTTCGGCGACTCCTGCGGCGCGGTGCTGATCGCCAAGAGCGAGGGCGAACAGGGCATCCTCCAGGGACCGGCGCGAGGCTGATCGGCGTCCCGGCGCGAACCATCGGAACGGCGGCCGGTCGAATCCGGCGCCGTTCCCGTCAACATTCCACCCCGAGCGCATGACCTCAACCGTGTCGCAACCCACCGACGACGACGGCACCGCCCGCGCCTTCCGCTCCCGCGTCCTCCGCCCCACCGAAGGCGTGTTCCTCTTCCACCCCCGCGCCATCGAGCGGCTGGTGGCCAAGCAGCTCGGTCCCCATGGCTACGAAGGCTCCATCCCCGAGCCGATCTATGCGCTGATGCCCTGCGCCGACTTCCTCCACGGGCTCGAGACCGAGAACCCCGAGGCGCTGGCGGTGATCGAGGGCCTCGACCTGCCCGCCGAGGTGATCCTGCTGCCGATCCCGCCCGAGCAGCGATTCGACCGTGCCGGGTTCGTGCGGCTGCTGCGCGACTACTGGGGCCGGCGCTTCGAGGCCGAGGTGGCGCGCGCCTGGCAGCTCGCCGGCGAGCAGGTGCCGACCCGCGCCACCGCCACGCTCATCGAGCTGATCGGCGCCGGCGCCTTCGCCGAGATCCGCGAGGTGCTGGGGCGCGACGGGCTGATCCCCCAGGGCATCGCCGACCCGCTCGTCTGCCGCGCCTTCGTCGCCCTGCTCGTCCGGCTCCACCGCTTCGCCCCGGGGACGCGCGGCTTCCTGTTCCCGGCGATCGCCGACTGGGCGGCGCTCGATGCCTGGCTCGCGACCCTCGATCTCGACCCCGACGGCGACCGGCTCACGGCGCTGCTCGCGCGCACCCGCCCCGATCGCGCCTGTGGCGAGGCGCCGCGCCAACTGCCACTGCCCACCGCCCTGCCCTATGGCACCGGCGACCCGGGGCTGAGGGTATGCGCCCCGCTGCCACCGCCCGCGCCGCGGACCCCGGCGACACCGGCCAGCGCGCCGCCCGCGCGCACCGCCACCTTGCACTCGGCCTGCCTGGCCGCGCTCCATCAGGGCTCGCAGCTGCCCCGACAGCGCTGGAACCAGCGCCTGCGCGACTGGCTGCTCAACGCCCTGGGTCCACTGCTCGCCGCGCTGCTCGCCCTCGGGCTGCGTCTCGAGCGGCGCACCCGCGGGCTGCCGGCGGTGCTGATGGCGCCCTACCTGATGCTGTTCCGTCATGCCATCCGCATGGCCCAGCGCGCCGAACTCAACGACCGCTATGCGCTGACCCTGTGGCAACTGGTCAACGCCGAGCGGCTGTTCCAGCGCATGGGCCAGCCCTGCGCGCCCGATGCCGAGCAGATCGCCCGGATCATCGCGCGCCGCATCGATCGCGCCCGCCAGGCACTCGGCGACCTCATCGCGGTGCGCTGGAAGCTGCCGCCGGGCGAGGCCCAGGCGCTGCGCGCGCTGATCGCCCGGCTGATCGAGGAGGACCGCCACGGTGCCAGCTGCCGCGCCGCCCGGGCACAGCTGCGGATGCTCGAGCAGGTGCTGCACGAGGGCCGCGCCACCTACTATCGACTGCGGCCCTTGCGCTGGATATTGAGCGGCGGACGCCAGCCCTTGCGCCAGATCCTCCCCTTCCAGTCGACGCTGAAGGCGTTGCACGCGCTCGACACCGGGCTGGCGAGACTCGACGGCATCGGCTGGACGGTGGCCGAGGTCGAGCGCTGCGCCGCGCCGCTGCGCACCCTCTCGGCGCGTCACAGCGAGCGATTGCAGACCCAGTTGCGCCCCCATCTCGTGCGGATCCTCGACGAGGCCGGCTTCACCCCCGACGACCACCGTCAGCGGGTCGCCGCGCACAAGCTCCTCTGCGAGCTGCTCGATGTCATCGAGCACCGCCGCCACCTGCGTTTCACCGATGTGCGCGACATCGTCGCGCGCAACACCCTGCGCCTGCCCGACCCCGGTCCTCGCGAGTTGCTCGGCGGCGATCGTCTGGCGCGCTTCGACCGCGCCGCCGCCCGCGCCCTGCCCGGCCTCTACAAGCCCGGCGAACTCTATATCAAGGGCCTGCAACAGCTCAGTGCGCCGCTCTTCGGCACCCCCGGCGGACGCCTGGCGATGCGCCACCTGCTGCTGCCCTTCGGGCTGGCCTTCCTCGGTCTCAAGACCCTCGACCTGCTCGTCGGCCTGCTCGTCCCGCCCGAGAGCCACCCCGAGCTGGCACCGCTGTGGCTGGTCGCCCTGGTGGCACTGATGGTCAACCTCGGCGTCTACACCCGCATTGGCCGGCGGTTCTTCATCGCCCTCTGGCAGGGGCTCGGCACCCTGCTGCGACTGTTGCTGTTCGACGGGGTGCGACGGCTGCTGCGCTGGCGCCCGATGGCCAACCTGCTCGCCACCCGCGCCATCCGCGCGCTCGACCACAACCTGCTGCGCCCGCTGCTCACCGGCACCCTGGCGCTGCTGCCGCTGATCGGGCTGGCCGGCCTGGTCGAGGGGCTCGCCATCGAGCCCGGCGCACCCTTGTTCGGGCTGGCCTTCACCCTCGGCATCCTGATCAACAACACCCCGCTCGGGCGGCGGCTGGTCGATCAGACGGTGAGCGCGCTCGGCGGCTTTCTGCGCCGCGTCAACCAGACCCTGGTGATCGGGCTGGTCAAGGCCCTGCTCGACTTCTTCAAGGAGTTCACCCGGCGCTTCCAGCAGGGGCTGCATCGCATCGAGGAACTGCTCAGCCACCATCTCGCCGAGTCGCTGCCCGAGCTGCTGCTCAAGTCGCTGCTGGCGCCGCTGTGGAACCTGATGCAGTCACTGATCCAGTTCTACGTCACCGTGCTGGTCGAGCCCCAGGTCAACCCGATCAAGCACTTCCCGCTGGTCACCATCGCCCACAAGCTGCTGCTACCCTTCCTGCCGGCGATCACCGGGGTGCTGGTGGCGCTCACCGAGTCGGTGCTGCCGAAGCTCATCGCCTACCCCTTCGCCACCCTCACCGTGCTGCTGCTGCCGGGGCTGGCCGGCTTCCTGGTCTGGGAGCTGAAGGAGAACTGGAAGATCTATGCCGCCAACCACCCGCGCTCGGGGCCGGCCCTGCGCCCGGGGATCGAGCCGGCGGTGATCGGCGAGCACGGCGAGAACATGCGCGCGATGCTGCGTCGGGGGATCCACAGCGGCACCCAGCCCAAGGCCTTCGACCGGCTGCGTCGGGTGCTGCGCGAGCAACTCCGCGACGAGCGCGCGGCACCCTGGCGGGTACACGAGGCCCAGCGTCGGGTGCACGGGATCGAGCGGGCGATGCAGCGTTTCTGCGAGCGCGAACTCGCCCACGCGCTACGCCTGCGCAGCGCCGAGCCCGGCTGCCGCCTGGCACAGGTCGAGACCCTGGCGCCACGGCTGGCGACCAATGCCTGCGCGCTCAGACTCGCGCTCAGACCGGCGAGGGCCCCCGCCGCCGCGGTGCAGCTCGGCATCGACATCACGCTGCGCGACGGGCGGTTGCACTACCGCGCCACCGCCACCGGCCCGCTCGCGCGGATCGAGCCGGAGTGCTGGCGTGCCATCGCCGAGGACATTGAGTTCTTCGCCGGGCGGGCCGGGGCCGAACGGGTGGAGATCCTGCTGCCGCCGGGCTGAGGCCGACTCAGTCGCGCCCGCCACCCGGCCAGCGCAACAGGATGCGCCCGGCGTTGGCGAGCTGGCGGCGCAGCAGGCGCCAATCCTCCCCGCCCTGGCGCGCGCCGCGCACCCGCAGCAGCCGCGCGCGGCTGGCGCGATCGAGCCGCCCGAGCAGGGCCGACCACAGTGCGTCATCGACGTTGTAGGCCGTCTCGGGCAGCAGCGCCACCGGGACGGCATCGGGCAGCGGCACGGCGAGATCGGTGCTCGCGTGCTCGAGCGCGGCGCGGATGTTGGCCGCCTTGGGACGAGCGGCGCTGTTGAGATCATAAGGCGGCGCCCACTCGCGCACCGGGCGCAACCGATCGATGTGCGAGAGCACCAGCAGCAGCGGCGGCGCCGGACGCTCGGGACGCGCGGCGAGATGGGCGCGCAGGGCATCGAGTCGCGCGCGTTCGGTGGCGCGATCGGGGCGGTGCGCCGGGCTCACCCACAGCAGCATGTCGGCGGTGTCGGCCGCGGCGTGCAGCGCCGCGTCGTCGAGCTGCTCCAGCCCCGGGGTGTCGAGCACCAACCCCAGCGCCAGACCGTCGCGTTCGAGACGCAGCGGGGTCGGCTCCCGGGTGGTGCCGGGCAAGGCGTCAGTGGCCAGACGCAGGCTGCCGAAGAGCGCATTGATCAGGCTCGACTTGCCGGCGTTGGCGCGCCCGAGCACCAGGATGCGCAGCGGCTCGTCGGCCTCGGACTCGCGCTCGGACCGGTCGAGGTCGCGCGCCGATTCATCGAGGCGCGGCGGCGCCGCACCCGGCGTCTCGTCGAGCGAGAGCCGACCGCTGTAGAGGGCGATGGCGTAATAGCCGACCTTGCGCACGTACTCGCGCAGCACCCAGGCATAGAGCTCGTCGCGCGCCAGCGCATAGCCGCGGCTGCGTAGCCGCGACAGCGCCTCGGCGAGCAACGCGCTGGTCGGACTGGCCACCCAGCGCCCGGCGCGATAGAGCCCGTAGAGACGCTCGGCGAAGCCCTTCCAGCGATAGAGCCGCGCCAGCATGCCGAGGGTGAGGGTGTGGCTGAAGGGGATCTGCTCGGTCACGCTGAGACGCAGGTCGTGGCTGGCGCGCTCGATCACCAACAGGGCATGCGGCAGGGTCAGCTCGAGCAGCGGCTGCTCGACCTCGGGATGGAAGTGACGGGCGACCCGCTCCAGGGTCTGCTGGCCGAGCAGCCCCAGACGCATCCCCTCGCCCAGCGGCCAGTCCTCCGGGCGCAGCTCGGCGAGCTGCTGCTCGACCACCGCCCAGGCGTCGACTCCGCCCGGGGTCCAGTCGGGGTCGGGCCCGGTGTGGGCCGCGTCCAGACAGGCGCGCTCGCGCCGCGCCGCGAGCAGCATCAGCCCGTGCCCGAGCAGCACGCAGAGCGCCCCGCCGAGCAGCCAGTAGAACACCATGCCCTGCTGATAGAGCCACCAGCCACCGGCGAGCAGCAACGCCAGCGGCGGCAGCGCCCAGAACGCCAGCGCCAGCGCGCGCCAGCGCCCCACCCAGCGCAACAGCGGATTCATCGCCGCCCCCGACCGACCAGCGCCCGTCCGCGCTCGAGCTCGGCGGCGAAGCGCGCGCGCAGCGCCCGCGCCTGGGTCTCGACGCCGTGACGACGATCGTTGAAATAGGCCCCGGCGGCCTTGCCCAGGGCATAGGTGGTGGCGCCGCTCGCGCTCGCCCCCCACAGCGCGCCGAGCGTCTGGCCGAGCCCGGGCACCAGCTTGACCAGGGCGCGCCCGGCGGCATGGGTGGCATAGGCCGCGCCCACGCCGATGCCGAGCAGGCCGAGGAATTCGCTGATCTCGCGCCGCGACCAGGGCTGGCCGTAGAGCGCAGCGAGGCTCTGCAACAGCTTGGCCTGGATCGCCGGCACCCCGACCAGATCGACCGCCGGCAACGCGCCGATCCCGGCTGCGGCCAGAGCATAGCCAACGATGTGCGGATGGGCGCTGCGCGCGAACAGGTCGCGCACCTCGGGATCGGCCCGCAGCAGCTCGGTCAGACGCAGGCTGGAGACCCCGTCGAGTGCCGACCACAGCGCCTCGATACCGTAGTCCGGTGGCGCGAAGCCGTCCTCCGGCAGGGTCAGATCGATCGCCACCCAACGCACCTCGGCCGTCCCCGGCAGCTCGCCGAGCGCGTCGCGCTGGGCGCGCAGCGCCCGGACCAGATCGTTCGGCAGGTCCATCGGCCAGGGGTCGTGGTCGAACCGATAGGGTGTCGGGTGCGGATCGGTGACCCGCGCATAGAGTTCGTGCAACCCGGTCTGGGCGACCACCACCGGCCACTCGGGGTGGCGCCGACGGACCTCACGCAACACCGCGTGCACCGCCTGCTGATCGGGATCGGCGACCTTCATCACCGCCAGCAGCAGATGCGACTGCGACTCGCAGAAGCGGATGTCCTCGGCCGGGTCGTAGTCGATCTCGCCGAGCCCGCGGGTGTCGAGGAAGCGCACCAGCGGCAGCTCGGCGGGGAAGTCGTAGAGCCGCGCGGTCCTGGTGCAGGGACGGAAGCCGTCGCCGACCTCGGCGGCGCTGCTCGCGGTGAGCGTGCGCACGATCGAGCTCTTGCCCGACTGGGTCTTGCCCACCAGCCACACCACCGGCGGCGGATGGCGCTCGCGCGCCGCGGCCAGGGTGCGCTCGAGCGCCGCCTCGTCGACCCGGGGGTCGAGCAACACCTCGCGCACACGCCGCCAGCGCGCGCGCCAGCCCTCGCCGTCCTGTTGATCCGATGACTCGGTCATGACCACCTCGTTACCGCTACCAGCTACCAGCTACCAGCTACCAGCTACCAGCTACCAGCTACCAGCTACCAGGGGGATTGAACCGCGAAGGCGCGAAGGACGCAAAGGGATTCGATGTTGCGCGGTGTCGAAGAGCGCCTACCGGAAGCTGGTGGCTCTTCCAGCTTCCAGCCACCAGCCACCAGCCACCAGCCACCAGCCACCAGCCGACAGCCGACAGCCGACAGCCGACAGCCGACAGTGGGGAGGGTTGGCGCGGATGATGGCGGCAGCGGCTGGTGTCCTGCGGCGACGGCGGGAAGAAGAACGCCCACTGGTGGCTGGGGACTAGCCACTGCTGGGGCTCTTTCAGCGTCCAGCCACCAGCCGACAGCCACCAGTGGGGAGGGTCGGCGTCGATGATGGCGGCGCGGTTGATGTCCAGCGGCGACGGCGGGAGGAAGAACGTCCACTGGGAGCTGGGAGCTGGCCACTGCTGGGGCCCTCTCCGCGTCCAGTCGCCAGTGGGGGGGGGAATGACATCCATGATGGCGGCAGCGGCTGGTGTCCTGCGGCGACGGCGGGAAGAAGAACGCCCACTGGTGGCTGGCGGCTGGACGCTGTTAGCTTTCCCTTCGCGTCCTTCGCGGCTTCGCGGTTCAATCCCTCCCGGCTGGCGGCTGGCGGCTGGCGGCTGGTAGCTAACCGCTGGCGGCTGCCCGCACGGTCTGGCATCCGCGGCCGGCTGTGTAATAATGCAGTCGCACTCAGCCACTCCCTCCTCGGCCCGTCACACTCCACGTCCAGGCGCGGCCGCGGGGGTGGTGTCGAACCATGTCTCATCGCAACGACCACGCATCTCGCGAGGTCATCAGCGCCACAGTTAAGGGTGAATCGTGTACGCAGGAGAACGCTTCAACAGCATCACACATCTGGTGGGCGCGGTGCTCGCCCTGATCGGGGTCACCGTGATGATCACCCTCGCCAGCACCGAGGGCGGCGCGGTACGGATCTCGAGCCTGACCATCTATGGGGTCACGCTGTTCCTGCTCTATCTGTTCTCGACCCTCTACCACAGCCTGCGCGGACGCGCCAAGCAGATCTTCCGCATGCTCGATCATCATGCGATCTATCTGCTGATCGCGGGGACCTATACGCCCTTCACCCTGCTCGCACTGCAGGGCAGCGTCGGTTGGTGGCTGTTCAGCGCGGTCTGGGGGCTGGCGGTGATCGGCATGATCCTCGAATCGCTGCCGCGCAAGGGCGCACGGGTGCTGCCGATCCTGATCTATCTGGCGATGGGCTGGCTGGTGGTGTTCGCGCTCGACCCGCTGATCGCGGCGCTACCGGCGGCCGGTTTCTGGTGGCTGCTCGCCGGGGGGCTCTTCTATACCGTGGGCGTGATCTTCTACGTCCTCGACGATCGCTTCCCCTGGTGCCACGGCATCTGGCACCTGTTCGTGCTCGCCGGCAGCATCAGTCACTACTTCACCATCCTGCTCTACCTATGACCGAGATCACACCCCAGGACGAGGCCATCACCGAGCTGCAGCTGCGCCTGACCTACCAGGAAGACGACCTCAAGCAGCTCAACGCGGTGGTCACCCGTCAGCAGACCGAGATCGACGCGTTGCGCGAGGAACTCGCCAAGGTCCGCGCCTGGATCAGCTCCGCGCTCAGCGCGCGCGATGATCAGACGGGCGGCGCACCCTCCGACGAGCCGCCACCGCCGCACTACTGAGCGGCGCGTTCAGCCCCGACGCCGTGGTCCGCCACCCGGACCGCGGCGCGGCGGGCGCGACGGCGCCATGCCGACGAGGGTCAGCAGACCGTTGAGTTCCTGCTCGTCGAGCGGTCGCCAGTTCCCCGGGAACAGCCGCCGACCGAGTTCGATGTTGCCGTAGCGCACCCGGATCAACCGGCTGACGGTCAACCCCGCCGCCTCCCACAGCCGCCGCACCTCGCGGTTGCGCCCCTCGTGCAACACCACGTGATACCAGCGGTTGGCGCCGCTGCCGCCGCGCGACTCGATATGGTCGAAGCGCGCCGGACCGTCCTCGAGCTCGATGCCCTGGGTGAGCTGGGCCAGCGTCTCCGGGCTCGGCTCGCCGAGGATACGCGTCGCGTACTCGCGCTCGAGCTCGCGCGAGGGGTGCATCAGCCGGTTGGCCAGCTCGCCATCGGTGGTGAACAGGATCAGCCCGGAGGTGTTGATGTCGAGCCGCCCGACGGCGATCCAGCGCCCCTGCTTGGGACGTGGCAGCCGACGGAACACCGTGGCGCGCTCCTCGGGGTCGCGCCGGGTGACCACCTCGCCCTCGGGCTTGTGGTAGACGATCACCTGGCGCTCGATGTCGCGCTGACGTTGCAGCCGCACGTCGCGGCCGTCGACGCGGATACGGTCGGCGCGGGTGGCGCGATCGCCGAGCGTGGCCAGCTCGCCGTTGACGCGCACCCGCCCGGCAGTGATCCAGCCCTCGATCTCGCGGCGCGAACCGAGACCGGCCTCGGCGAGCAGCTTCTGCAGCCGCACCGGCTCTTCCTGTGGCACCCGAGGACCCGGGCGTCGGTCATTCTTCATCGTTGTGTTGCTCCGGGACCGCACGCGCGGTCTCCTGGGACGTGGAATGGGGTTGGGGCGGCGCCTCGAGCGCCAACTCCTCGTTGAACAATAGCTCCGGTTCGCGGATCTCGGCCAAGGGCGGCAGCTCGTTGAGCGAGCGCAGCCCGAAGTAGTCGAGAAAGCGTCGGGTGGTGGCATAGAGCGCCGGCCGACCGGGGACGTCGCGATGCCCCACCACCCGCACCCACTCGCGCTCGAGCAGGGTGCGAATGATGTTGGTGCTGACCGAGACGCCGCGGATCTCCTCGATCTCGCCCCGGGTGATCGGCTGACGATAGACGATCAGCGCCAGGGTCTCGAGCAGCGCGCGCGAGTAACGCGGCGCACGCTCCTCCCACAGCCGCCCGACCCAGGGGGCGAGTTCGGCGCGCACCTGCACGCGCCAGCCGCTGGCGACCTCGACCAGGGCGATGCCGCGCTCGGCATAGTCCTCGGCAAGCTCGACCAGGACGCGATCGAGCGCCCCGCGCGCGGGGCGCTCGTGGTCCTCGAACAGCTGCAGCAGCCGCTCGCTGCTCACCGGGGCGTCGGCGGCGAACAGCGCCGCCTCGACGATCTGTTTAAGCCGCTGTGGCGTCATCGTGTTCCTGGCTCTCGTCGGCGCCGCTGTCGCGCAGCCGGACGTGGATCGGGGCGAAGGGTTCGGGCTGGACCAGCTCCAGGGTCGCGCTCTTGACCAGCTCGAGCACCGCGAGGAAGGTCACCACCGCGCCGGCGCGGCCCTCGGTGAGGTCGAACAGCTCGGTGAAGCGGCGGAAACCGCCGCCACCGAGCCGCTCGAGCACCATCGACATGCGCTCGCGCAGCGACAGCGACTCGCGCTCGACCCGGTGACTGACATAGAGATCGGCCCGCGCCAGCACCGCGCGCAGCGCGCCGATCAGCTCGTCGAGTTCGACCGGCGGCGGCAGCCGACGGATCTCGGTCGGCGGCAGCTCGGCGGCGACCGGGAAGAGGTCGCGTTCGAGTCGCGGCAGGGCGTCGATCGTCTGCGCGGCGCGCTTGAAGCGCTCGTACTCGAGCAACCGGCGCACCAGTTCGGCGCGCGGGTCGAGATCGCTCTCCTCGTCCTCGGCAGCTGCCGGGCGCGGCAGCAGCATGCGCGACTTGATCTCGGCGAGCATCGCGGCCATCAGCAGATACTCGGCGGCGAGCTCGAGGCGCAGCTCGCTCATCAGCTCGACATACTCCATGTACTGCGCGGTGATGTCGGCGATGGGGATGTCGAGGATGTCGAGGTTCTGACGCTTGATCAGATAGAGCAGCAGGTCGAGCGGTCCCTCGAAGGTCTCGAGAAAGACCTCCAGCGCATCGGGCGGGATGTAGAGATCCTGCGGCAGCGTCAAGACCGGCGTCCCCCGGATCAGGGCGAGAGGCGCGCCCGCCTCCCCGCCACCCTCAGCGGGCAGCGGGGCGGACGCGTCGCCCGTACGCACACGGGCCTCCCCGGCTCGATCCATGGACATCCGATCGACGTGCGCGCCGGCGCGTGACCGGGGGCGGCTCAGACCATCACCAGCGACATCGCGTGACGGACCTCTTCGAGGGTCTCGCGGGCGACGTCACGGGCCTTCTCGCAGCCCTCGTTGAGGATGCTGCGCACCAGCTCGGGCTGGGCGGCGAACTCCTCGGCACGGGCCTGGATCGGCTTCAATTCGGCACAGACGGCATCGATGACCGGCTGCTTGCACTCGAGGCAACCGATCCCGGCCGAACGGCAGCCCTGTTGCACCCAGTCGCACACCGCCGGGTCGGAATAGACCTGGTGGAACTGCCACACCGGGCACTTCTCCGGGTCGCCCGGATCGGTACGGCGCACCCGCGCCGGGTCGGTGGGCATGGTGCGCATCGCCTTCTCGACCTCTTCGGGACGGTCGCGCAGCGAGATGGTGTTGCCATAGGACTTGGACATCTTCTGGCCATCCAGCCCGGGCATCCGCGAGGCCTTGGTCAGCAGCGGCTGGGGCTCGGGGAGGATCTCGCGACCACCGCCCTCGAGATAGCCGAACAGCCGCTCGCGATCGGCCATGGTGATGTTGGCCTGGCCCTCGAGCAGCGCGCGCGCCACCTCCAGCGCCTCCTGATCACCCTGCTCCTGATAGGCGCGGCGGAGCTTGTCGAACAGCTTGCCGTTCTTCTTGCCCATCTTGCGCCGCGCCGCCTCGGCCTTCTCCTCGAAGTCGGGCTCGCGACCATAGATGTGGTTGAAGCGGCGTGCCACCTCACGGGTGAGTTCGACGTGGGCGATCTGGTCCTCACCGACCGGGATCTGGCCGGCCTTGTAGATGAGGATGTCGGCGCTCTGCAGCAGCGGGTAGCCGAGGAAACCGTAGGTGGCCAGGTCGAGTTCCTTGAGCCGCTCCTGCTGGTCTTTGTAGGTCGGCACCCGCTCGAGCCAGCCCAGCGGGGTGATCATCGACAGCAGCAGATGCAGCTCGGCGTGCTCGGGCACCCGTGACTGCACGAACAGGGTCGCGGCGCCGGGATTGACACCGGCGGCCAGCCAGTCGATCGCCATCTCCCAGATGTTGGCCGGGATCGCGGTGGGATCCTCGTAGGCCGTGGTCAGCGCGTGCCAGTCGGCGATGAAGAAGTAGCAATCGTACTCGTGCTGGAGTTCGACCCAGTTCTTGAGCACGCCGTGATAATGACCGAGATGGAGTCGGCCGGTCGGGCGCATCCCGGAGAGGACGCGCGAGTGTTGTGCGGAGACGGAATTCAAGGATTAACGGCCTCGCGTCAGACGAAAAACAGTTCCATGACGACCCTCGCGCCCGGTAGCAGGGCGACGGTGTCGGCGACCAGTGGCAGCAGGATCGCGCCGAGCACGCCGGTGACCAGGAGGACCAGCAGGATGATCAGACCAAAGGGTTCGAGTCGAGCAAACCACTGCGCCAGGGACGGCGGCAGCAGCGCATTCAGTACACGCCCACCGTCCAAGGGTAACAGCGGGAACAGGTTGAGCACCATGAGGAAGACATTGATCAGCACCCCGGCCGCGCCCATGTAGACCAGCGGCAACGCCGCCCAGGCCGTCTCTGGCCCCAGCCACAGCCCGAACTCGATCACCAGCCCCCAGCCCAGCGCCATCAACAGGTTGGCGCCGGGGCCGGCGAGCGCGACCAGGGCCATGTCGCGACGCGGCCGGCGCAGGTTGCGATAGACCACCGGCACCGGCTTGGCCCAGCCGAAGAGGAAGCCGACCAGCACGAAGGTGAGCGCCGGCACCAGCAGGGTGCCGATGGGGTCGATGTGGCGCAGCGGGTTGAAGGTCACCCGCCCCAGCATCCACGCCGTGCGATCCCCGAGCCGGCTGGCCATCCAGCCGTGGGCGGCCTCGTGCACGGTGATCGCGAACAGCACCGGAAGGGCCAGCACCGCCAGCCACTGGAGATGATTGAGCGTTTCCATGATCGCGGACTCAGTTCAGCGGCGCGGCTTCGCCCTTGCCCTGGCGCACGACCTCGGGGGGCTCGGCGGTCATGTCGATCACCGTGGTCGGCTCGAGGCCGCAGAAATCGCCGTCGATGACCAGGTCGACATGCTTGTCGAGCAGCTCGCGCATGTCGTAGGGGTCGGTCAGCGGGTGCTCGTCATCGGGCATGATCAGCGTCGAGCTGAGGATCGGCTGATCGAGCTCGCCGAGCAGCGCGCGACAGATCTCGTTGTCCGGTACGCGGATGCCGATCGCCTTGCGTTTGGGATGGAGCAGTCGGCGCGGCACCTGTTTGGTGGCGTGGTGGATGAAGGTATAGGGTCCGGGGGTCAGCGACTTGAGCAGACGGAAGGCCTGGTTGTCGATCTTGGCATAGGTGGTGATCTCGGAGAGATCGCGACAGACCAGGGTGAAGTTGTGCTTGTCGTCGAGTCGGCGGATGCGCCGGATGCGCTCCATCGCCGACTTCTCGCCGAGCTGGCAGCCGAGCGCGTAGGAGGAGTCGGTGGGATAGACGATCACCCCGCCCTCGAGCAGGATCTCCACCGCGCGACGGATCAGCCGCGGTTGCGGGTTGACCGGATGAATCTGGAAGAACTGCGCCATCTCTGTGTCCTTAACAGGTCGCGCGCGCGGCGCCGGCGGGGACGGCGCACGACGACCAATCACGCCAGATCGGGATGCACCCGTCGGGCAGCGGTGGCAACCGCCCGAGCATCAGCCAGGGCTGCTCGGGACCGTGATAATCCGAACCCGCCGAGGCCAGCAGGCGTTGCTCGCGGGCATGACGGGCGAAGGTGAAGATCTCGTCGCGGCTGTGACTGCTGGTCACCACCTCGATACCGCAACCGCCGTGCTCGCGGAACTCGCCGATCAGCTGCAGCAGCTTGGTGCGGGTGAGCCGGTAGCGCGCGGGGTGGGCGATCACCGCCTGACCGCCGGCGGCGCGGATCCAGCCCACCGCCGCCTCCAGGCTCGCCCAGTCGCCGGCGACGTGCCCCGGCTTGCCGGTGGTGAGAAAGCGCTTGAACACGTCTCCGGTGTCGGCGGCCAGACGCTGCTCGACGAGAAAACGGGCGAAGTGGGTGCGCCCGATCAGGTTGCCCCCGGCGTACGCCCGCGCGCCCTCGTAGGCGCCCTGGATGCCGTGCCTGGCCAGCCGCCGGCCGATCTCCTCGGCGCGCCAGTCACGAAACGCGCGCAATCGCGCCAGCCCCTCTGCAAGCTCGGGGTTGACAGGGTCGACGTTGAGCCCTACCACATGGATGGTACGGGCGTTCCAGGTGACCGAGACCTCGACCCCGGGGACCAGCGTCAACCCGTGGCCGGCGGCCGCGGCGGCGGCCTCCCCGACCCCGGCGGTGGTATCGTGATCGGTCAGCGCCAAGGTCGTCAGGCCGGCGCGTACCGCGCGCTCGACCAACGCGCCTGGGGTCAGGGTTCCATCGGAGGCGGTCGAATGGGTGTGCAGATCGGGAATCGGGGTCATCATGCTAGTCTACCGCAAGGCGGGCGCGGAGGTGGCGTCGGCTTGGCGACACCATCATCCCGACTCATCCGCGCGAGGATCATCCCAGCATGCTAGCCCCGGTCGACCTGTCCCGCATCGCCCAGTGCCTCACCGAGATCGGCGACGAGATCCGTGACGCCTTCGAGCGCGCGACCAACCCGCCCGAGAACGATCCCGACGTGCCGCTCGAGGCGCTCGACCGGCTGCTCGTCACCCTCGAGACCTCCGCGCTGGAGCCGGCGCGAGACGGCGAATTCGGTCTCTGCGCCCGCGAGCGCGCGCTCACCCAGCGACTCGTTCACGGGCTCGACCTGCTCGCCGAGCTCGCCGCAATCGCCCGCGCACTGCAACTGCCGACGCTGGCCCGTCGCGTCAGCACCCTGGCGCTGCCACTGAGTTGCTGGGTGCTGCGCCACGGCGGCGAACTGCTGCGCCCCGCACCACTGGTCGACGCCGCCGCCGGACTGGCCAACACCACCGCCGACCCCGATGAACTGGTGGCCCTGCACCGGCTGATCTCCGAGATCCTCGACGGCATCGGCACCGAGCGCCTCCAGGACCCGGCCGGCCCCGAGGCCGCGCGCGCCTGGCGGGTGCTGCTCTACAACCGCGCCATCGTCGCCACCCGCACCCAGCAGCCGCCCCTGATGCACGAGGCCTTCGAGGCGCTCATCGAGCTGGCCCCGGAGCTCGCGCCGGGGTTCTTCCGCGAGGGCATGGAGCAGATGGAGACGCACGACTACCCCGAGCCGGTCAGGGCGCTGATGCAGGCCTACTACAGTCGCTGGGCCCAGGAGACCCGCTTGCACTAGCGCCCTGCCCTGCCGCCCGCCGCGAGCCGATCGCGCGCACTCGCCTATAGTGATGTCTCGGGACCCAAGGAATCATTCGATCACGAGGACAGGCGCATGGCATCACCCGATCTCGACCATCTCCGTCCGCTGCGCCAGCAGCTCGAGCAGCACCCCGTCTATGCCGCCATCGATGACCTCGGGCGGCTGCGCACCTTCATGCAGCACCACGTGTACTCGGTGTGGGACTTCATGTCGCTGATCAAGTACCTGCAGCGCCAGCTCGCCCCGACCGACCTGCCGTGGCAGCCACAGGGCGACCCGGCGCTGCGCTACTTCATCAACCAGCTGGTCCTCGAGGAGGAGTCCGACGTCCTCGAATCCACCGCCGCCGCGCCCCTCTATGCCAGCCACTTCGAACTCTATTGCCGCGCCATGACCGAGGTCGGCGCCGACCCCGAGCCCGCCCGTCGCTTCGTCGCGCGACTCGCCCGCGAGCCGCTCGACGCGCTGCTCTACGACCCCGAGCTGGTGCCGCTGCCGGCGCGCTACTTCACCGAGACCACCTTCGGCTTCATCCGCGAGGGCAAGCCGCACCTGGCCGCCGCCGCCCTCGCCCATGGCCGCGAGACGCTGATCCCGATGCTGTTCCGCCGATTGCTCGAGGACATGGCGATCACCCCGGAACAGGCACCGATCTTCCACGCCTATCTGCAACGCCACATCGAACTCGACAGCGACTTCCACGGCCCGCTGTCGATACGCCTGCTCGAGGTGCTGTGCGATGACGACCCGCGCCGCATCGAGGAGGCCGAGACCGCCGCCGAGGAGGCGCTGTGCGCCCGTATCCGTCTCTGGGACGGGGTCTACGAGGCGCTCGGCGCGACACCGCCGCTCAGACCTCGCCGCGATTGTAGTCAGGCTGCGCGGTGATGCGGTGGATGCTGAGGTCGGCGCCGAGATACTCCTCCTCGTCGCTCAGCCGGATGCCGAACAGCCCCTTGGCCATACCGTAGACCAGCGCGCCGCCGACGAAGGCGAACAGCGCCCCGGCGAGACTGCCGATGGCCTGTGAGGCGAGGCTCACCCCGCCCAGGCCACCGAGCAGCGGCAGACCGAAGATCCCCGCCGCGAGTCCGCCCCAGAGGCCGCAGAGCCCGTGCAGCGGCCACACCCCGAGCACATCGTCGATGCGCCAGCGGTTCTGCGCCAGGGTGAAGGTGTAGACGAAGATCGCCCCGGCCACGGCGCCGGTTGCCAGGGCGCCGAGCGGGTGCATCAGGTCGGAGCCCGCGCACACCGCCACCAGCCCGGCGAGCGGCCCGTTGTGGAGAAAGCCCGGATCCTTGCGCCCGGCCAGCAGCGCCGCGAGGATGCCGCCGACCATCGCCATCAGCGAGTTGACCGCCACCAGCCCGCTCACCGCCTCGACGCTCTGCGCCGACATCACGTTGAAGCCGAACCAGCCGACGGTGAGGGTCCAGGCGCCGAGCGAAAGGAAGGGGATCGAGGACGGCGGGTGCGCCAGCATGGTGCCGTCGCGACGATAGCGCCCCTGACGCGCCCCGAGCAGCAACACCGCAGCCAGGGCGAGCCAGCCGCCGAAACCGTGCACCACCACGGAGCCGGCGAAGTCGTGGAAGGGCGCGCCGAGGTGCGTCTCGAGCCACGCCTGCACCCCGAACGCACCATTCCAGACCACGCCCTCGAAGCTCGGATAGAGCAAGCCGACGACGAGAAAGGAGGCGAGCAGCTGCGGATAGAAGCGGGCGCGCTCGGCGATGCCGCCGGAGACGATCGCCGGGATCGCCGCAGCGAAGGTCAACAGGAAGAAGAAGCGCATCAGCTCGTAGCCGTTCTTCTCCTGCAACGCCTCGGCGCCGCTGAAGAAGTCGATGCCATAGGCGAGGCTGTAGCCGATGAAGAAATAGGCGATGGTCGAGACCGCGAAATCGGCCATGATCTTGGCCAGCGCATTGACCTGGTTCTTGGCACGGACGGTCCCGACCTCGAGAAAGGCGAAGCCGGCGTGCATGGCCAGCACCATCACGGCGCCGACGAGTAGAAAGAGCACATCCGTGCCCGCCTGGGAAGGCTGCATCATGTCGAGGAAACCCCTTGGATCAATTCAGCGGGGGGCCATTAAGCACGATCCAGACCAGCACCCTTTCGACCTCCCGCGGAGAGGACGCCAAACCGCTGATGCACCAATCCATTACAGCCCGCATCCTCGCGGTGCGGCAGTCCCATCAACCGCCAGCGCACCAACCGACACCGCACCATGATGGAGCAATGCGACCAACCTCGCACTCTAAGTGGGCATTCGTGTTTAAGCGACGACAGGGGTACACGAAGCATCCACGGATACCGCTAGAATGACCGCCTGAGAAGGACGTCAAGGCAGGAGCGGCGTCTACGCCACCACAACGAAAGACCGCGTACCAAGCGCGGCAGCATGAGACCACTCGATATGCGATTCTGGATGATCGGCATGACCCTGGGCGTCCTGTCCGGGCTTGGTGGATGCGCGCTCGCGCTGGCGAGCGGCGCCCTATCGATGACCGTCCTCGGTGGACAACTGGTGCTCGCGCTCCTGCTCGGCGCGACCGCCTGGCTGATCCTCGAACGCACCCTCGGCGCCGAACTCAGGGGCTTTGCCGATCTGCTCGCGCGCACCCGCGCCGACGGCGACCTCGCCCGCCGCGCCACGGTCTCGAGCAGCCCCGCCGGTCACTGCGCCCGCCACTACAACGCCCTGATCGAGAGCTTCCAGGGGATCATCGGCAAGGTCCTCTACGACGCCCAGCGTCTCGCCGAGGCGGCCGACACCCTCGCCGCCAACGCCCGCGCCCTGGCCGACGACTCGGCCGCGCAGGGCGAGGCCTCGGCGCGCATGGCACAGGCCATCGGCGAGATGAGCGCCGGGGTCGAGGTGGTGGCCGAGCACGCCCGCGACTCGGCCAGCGACGCCGAGGAGGCGCGCACGCTGTCGCAACACGGCAGCCGCATCGTCTCCGAGGCCGCCGCCGAGATCGCCCGCATCGCCGACTCGGTCGGGCGCTCGGCGCAGCTGATCGCTGCGCTCGGCAAGCGCTCCGAGGAGATCGGCGGGATCGTGCGCACCATCCGCGAGATCGCCGACCAGACCAACCTGCTCGCGCTCAACGCCGCGATCGAGGCGGCGCGCGCCGGCGAGGCCGGGCGCGGCTTCGCGGTGGTCGCCGACGAGGTGCGCAAGCTCGCCGAGCGCACCGCCACCGCCACCACCGAGATCGGCGAGGTGATCACCACCATCCAGACCGAGACCCGCGAGGCGGTCGCGGCAATCGGCGCCGGCAGTGACCAGGCCCAGTCCGGGGCCGACCTCGCCAGCCAGGCCGCCGCCGCGCTCACCGGGATCGACCAGGGCGCGGCGCGGACCCTCGAGCGCATCAACGGCATCGCCGTCGAGATCGCCCAACAGGGCAACGAGGCCCAGCGCGTCAGCAGTCATGTGCAGGAGATCAGCGAGATGGCCGAGCGCAACGCCCAGGGCGCCGCGACGACGTTGCAGGAGGTCCAGGCCCTTGAGGGGCTGGCCACCAACCTGCACGAGATCAGCAAGGTCTTCCAGCTCGGCGCCGCCGGCGAGCAGGCCACCCGGACCCATCAGCAGATGCCCGAGCTGGTGCAGCGACTCGCGCGCGCGATCGGCGACCAGCTCGAACGCGCGCTGGAGAACGGCGAGGTCAGCGAGCGCAACCTGTTCGAGAGCGACTACCAGCCGATCCCGGACACCGAGCCGAAGAAATTCACCACCGGCTTCGACCGGCTCACCGACCGGCTCTTCCCGCCACTGCAGGAGCCGGTGCTCAAGAGCAACGCCCATGTCGCCTATGCCATCGGCTGTGACCGCAACGGCTATGTGCCGACCCACAACCAGTGCTTCTCCCAGCCGCTGACCGGCGATCGCGACCACGATCTGCTGCACAACCGCACCAAGCGCATCTTCGAGGACCCGGTCGGGCGCCAGTGCGGCGCCCACGAGCTGCCCTTCCTGATCCAGACCTATCGCCGCGACACCGGCGAGATCATGCACGACATCTCCGCGCCGGTGTACGTGCGCGGACGCCACTGGGGCGGTTTCCGTATCGGCTACCGCGCCTGAGCGGCGGTCTCGGGCGGGGTCGGCGGCAGCGCGGCGAGCGCGCCGGCGACCTCGGCACTGAAGCGCGCGAGCAACTCATCGAGGGCGGCGACCAGGGCGCGGCTGTCGCCGGGCGCGGACAGCGGCTGACGATCGTCGCTCTCGCGCACCAGCAGGGTGTGTCGGCCGGTGCCGTCGCGCACCGCCCAGCGCACCTTGAGCCGGGCGCTGCTGTCATCGTTCCCCTCGAAGGCGAGCAGCTCGGCGCCGACCCGCAGATCGACCCCATAGCGCAGCTCGCCCTCGAGCAGCCGCACCCGCTCGCTACCGAGCGCGCGCGCCAGGTTCTCGCTCCACACCCGCAGGAAGTCGTCGCGCAGCGAGCCGCCCCAGCGCTCGAACTCGTCGATACGCAGCCGGTTGCCCGACTCGCGGGTGACGAGCTGGGGGCGATCGAGATACTCCGGCAGCACCAGCGGGCCGACCCCGACGGCGAGCCCCGGGGCGCGCGCCTCGGGGGGTGCCACCCCCACCGCGCTCAGCGCATAGAACCGTGCCGGCGGCGAGCTGGCGCACCCCGCACTCACCGCCGCCACCAGCGCGACCGCCGCCAATCGCCATCGGCGCTCCGTCATCGTAGACCTCCCTTGCCCTGGATCAGGGCCTCCGGATGCCGCTCCAGATAATCGGCCAGGTCGCGCACCGCGCGCGCCGCCTCGGCCGTCTCCCGCAGCATGGTTCTGAACTCGCGTGTCGTCGCCGCCTCGGGGTCGAGCATCGCCCCGGCATGAGCGAAGGTCGCACGCGCCTCCTCCAGGGTAGCGCGCAGCGCCGGGGCGACCTCGCCGTCGAGCTGCTCGGCGAGCCCGCGCAGACTCGCCAGGGTGTCCTCCAGGTCTTCGCCGAGCTGGCTCAGCACCCCGCTGTCGACCACCTCGCGCACCCGCCCCAGGGTCTGGCCGAGATCGGCGCCGATCTGCTCGAAAGGCACCTGCTCGAGCCGCGAGAGGATACGCTCGAGCTTGCCGGTGAGCGCCTCGAGCGGCGTCGGCCGGCTGGGGATGACCACATAGTCGCCATAGCGTCCGAGGCCCGCGGCGGGCGCCTCGGGGTCGATGTCGAGCTCGACGTAGAGCTGACCGGTGATCAGGCTGGCGAGCTTGAGCTGGGCGCGCAGACCGAGTTCGACCAGGCGCTCGAGCATGTGCGCATGATCCGGCGCGTGCGCGGCGTTGCGCAAGGCGATGCGCTCGGGTTCGACCTCGATCAGCACCGGGATGCGGAAGATCTCGGCCTCGGGATCGAACTGCAACTGGATGTCGAGCACCTGACCGATCTCGATACCGCGCAGCATCACCGGCGCGCCGATGCTCAACCCGCGCACCGAGCCCTCGAACAGCAGCAGATAGTGCGACTTGGCGGCATAGGTCCTGGCGTGCGCCGCCTCGCGGTTGGGATAGAGCGGGAAGACCTCGAGCGGCTGAGCGGGGGCGCCGCTACCGGCAATGGTGTCGGGGGTGTCGAAGGCGACCCCGCCGAGCAACACCGAGACCAGCGACTGGGTGTCGAGGCTGATCCCCGCGCCGCTGAGCGAGATGTCGACGCCGCTGGCGTTCCAGAAGCGGGTCTCGGCACTGACCAGGGCATCGTGCGGGGCGGGGATGAAGAGCTCGATGCGCACCGCGCTGGCGTCGTCCTCGAGCCCGAACCCGACCACCTGCCCGACCTGGATCTGGCGATAGTAGACCGGCGAGCCGATATTGAGCGAGCCCAGGGTCGCGGCACGCAGCACGAAGCGGGTGCCGGGGGCGTCGGTGGTGAACAGCGGCGGCTCATCGAGGCCGACGAAGTCGCGCTGCGAGGCGCCGCTGCTGCCCGGATCGAGAGCGATGAAGGCCCCCGAGAGCAGCGTCTCGAGCCCCGAGACCCGGCTCGCGCTCACCCGTGGGCGCTCGACCCAGAAGCGGGTCTCGGCGTTGAGCAGATGGGCGCTGCCGTGCTTGAGCTCGGCGGTGACGATCACCGAGTCGAGGTCCTGGCTGACGTCGATCGCCGTCACCTGGCCGACCTCGACGTCCTTGAACTTGACCTTGGTCTTGCCCGCCTGCAGCCCGGCGGCGCTGGGGAAGCGGACGGTGATGGTCGGTCCCTGCTCGCTGAGCGTCTTCAGCGCCAGCCAGGCGCCGATGGCCAGCGCCAGCAGCGGGATCAGCCACACCAGCGAGGGCGCACCACGCACCCGCACCTCGGCCTCCGGCAGGGCGGGCGCGCCGTCACGGCGCTCGGCGGTCTCTGACATGCTGCTGCTCCAAGCGGTCCCAGATCAACCTGGGGTCGAATGACATCGCCGCGATCATGGTCAGCACCACCACCGCGCAGAAGAAGATGGCGCCGGCCTCGGCCTCGACGCTGGCGAGATTGCCCAGGCGCACCAGCGCCACCAGGATGGTCACCACATAGACATCGACCATCGACCAGCGCCCGATCGCCTCGGTCAGGCGGTAGAGCCGGGTACGCTCGCGCGGTCGCCAGCGCGTTCGCGTGTGCACCGAGAGCAGCAACCCGACGAGGATCAACAGCTTGAGCAGCGGCACGAATACGCTGGCGACGAACACCACCAGCCCCAGCGGCCACATGCCGTGGCTGAAGAGGAAGACCACGCCGCTGAAGATGGTATCCGATTGGCTGCGCCCGAGCGACGTGACGGTCATGATCGGCAACAGATTCGCCGGCACGTAGCAGATCAGCGCCGCCAGCACCAGCGCCCAGGTGCGCTGCAGGCTCTCGGGCTTGCGTCGGTGCAACGCCGCGCCGCAGCGCGGGCAGCGCCCGTCGCGCGCCCCACCCGGCGCCGTCACCAGCGCACACACCTCGCAGGTGCGGTGCGCGTCACCGGGACGCGGGGCTGGCGCCGGCGCCAGCGCCACCCGCGACCACACCAGGTCGGGGTCGAGGCTCGCCTGGGCGGCGGCGAGCACCAGGATCAGCGCCGCGAAGGCGAACAGCGAGGTGCCGGGGACGATGGTGGCCATATCGGCGAGCTTGACCACCGCCACCAGGATGCCGAGCATGAACACATCCATCATCCCCCAGGGCGCAAGGGTCCGCATCCAGCGAAACAGCCGCGGCAACCAGCGCGGCACGCGCGCCAGACGCAAGGGCGCGAGCACCGCGAGCAGCAACAAGAGCTGCAGCCCCGGCGCCAGCACGCTGGTGAAGAGCACCACCAGGGCGATCTCCCACTGCCCGCCGCGATAGAGTTCGGCCACCCCGGTCAGCAGCGTGGTCTCGGTGACCTGCCCCTGCATGCGAAAGGCGAGGAAGGGGAAGGCGTTGGCGATCACGAACAGCACCAGCCCGGCGAGGGTGAGCGCCAGGGTGCGCTCGAGGCTGTCGGGGCGGTGACGGCGCAGCACGCTGCCACAGCGCACGCAGCGCGCGGCGCCACCGCGCGGCAACGGCGGGCAGCGCTGCAGCAGACCGCACTCGAGACACTCACTCTGGGTTGGTTGCGACATCGTTGCAGATTCGGCAGCGGGAGACCTCGCCCCTGGCCAAGCGCGGCCGGAGGCATGACAATGCGCCGCGCGATCGCGCCATCCCCGATCCCGGGCGCGACACCATTGTTCCACCGCCCCGGCGTCGATGCACCCCCGGGGCTCAGCCGTCCCCACCGCTCGCATGTCACAGCACACGCCCAAACCCGCTCCACTACCGATCGAGACCAGCCTGCCGGCGCTGATCGAGGCCCTGCGCCACGGCCACGCCCTGCTCCAGGCCCCCACCGGCTCGGGCAAGTCGACCCGCGCGCCGCTCGCCCTGCTCGAGGCCGAGGGGCTGATCGGCGGGCGCATCCTGATGCTCGAACCGCGCCGCCCGGCAGCGCGCATGACCGCCGCGCGGATGGCCGCGCTGTGCAACGAGCCGCTCGGCGAGACGGTCGGCTACCAGGTGCGCTTCGAGCGCCGGATCGGCCCGGCGACCCGCATCGAGGTACTCACCGAGGGCATCCTCACCCGCCGGTTGCAGCACGACCCCGAGCTCAGCGGGGTCGATCTGGTGATCTTCGACGAGTTCCACGAGCGCAGCCTGCACGCCGACCTGGGACTGGCGCTGGTGCTCGACGTGGTCGCCAACCTGCGCCCCGAGCTGCGGGTGCTGGTGATGTCGGCGACCATCGAGGCCGAGCCGGTGGCCAGACTGCTCGGCGGCGCGGAGACGATCAGTGCCGCCGGGCGCACCTATCCGGTCACGGTGCACCATGCCGAGCGCCCGGTCGAGCAGCCGGCGGGCCTGGTCGGCGCGGTGGTGCACGCGCTCGCCGCGCACGACGACGACATCCTCGCCTTCCTCCCCGGGGTGCGCGAGATCGAGCGCTGTCGCGCAGCACTCGCCCCCCGGTTCGGCCCCGAGACCGACCTGCTCGCCCTCCACGGCAGTCTGCCCACCGCCGAGCAGGCGCGCGCCCTCGCCCCGCCCACGCCCGGGCGGCGGCGGGTGATCCTCGCTACCGACATCGCCGAGACCAGCCTCACCATCGAGGGCGTCGGCGTGGTGATCGACGGCGGGCTCACCCGCAAGCCGCGCTTCGACCCCAACACCGGGCTCACCCGCTTGGTCACCGAGCCGGTCTCGCTCGCCTCGGCCGAGCAGCGTGCCGGACGCGCCGGGCGGCTCGGGCCCGGTCACTGCTACCGGCTGTGGACCCGCGAGCAGGCGCGCGGGCGCGCCGCACAGCGCGACCCCGAGATCCTCCAGGCCGACCTCGCGCCGCTGGCCCTCGAACTCGCGCTCTGGAGGGTGAACGACCCCGCCGAGCTGGCCTGGCTCGACCCGCCGCCGCAACCGGCCTGGGCACAGGGCCGCGCCCTCCTCCAGACGCTCGGCGCGCTCGATGCGCGCGGCGCCATCACCGCGCTCGGGCGCGCGCTCGCCCAGCTGCCGCTCCACCCCCGGCTCGGGGTGATGCTGCTCGGCGCCGCACCCGAGGCGCGCGCGCTCGCCGCCGATCTCGGCGCCCTGCTCAGCGAGCGCGACCCGGCGCTCGACCCGCGCGCGCTCAGCTCACCGGCCGACCTCGGCGCCCGGCTGCAGGCACTGGCGCAACGGCGGGCGCGCCGTCCGACGCCCGGCTTCGATCCGCGCCGACTCGACGCCGTGGCACGCGCCGCGCGTCAGCTCGGCGAGCGGGTCGCGCGCGCCAGCCACCCGCCGGGCACGGCCCGTACCCCGGGCGCGCTGCTCGCCCTCGCCTACCCCGAGCGCATCGCCCAGCGGCGCGACGCCCGCGGCGAGCGCTATCTGCTCGCCGCCGGCAACGGCGCGCGGCTCGACCCGGCCGATGCGCTCACCGCCAGCCCCTATCTGGTCGTCGCCGAGCTCGACGCCCAGGGTCGCGACGGGCGCATCCGTCACGCCCTGGCGATCGACGCCGACACCCTGCACGCGGTCTGCGCGCAGCGCATCCACACCGAGACCCGCTGCGACTGGGACGCCGAGCACGAGGCGGTGCGCGCGCGCGCCCTCACCCGGCTCGATGCCCTCACCCTCGAGGCGCGCCCGCTGCCGCTCCCCGACGACCCGGCGGTGCTCGAACTGCTGCGTGAACAGGTGCTCGCCGACCCCGAGCGGGCGCTGCGCTGGGACGATGACGCCACGCAGTTGCGCGCCCGCATCGCCCTGCTGCGCGCCCACGACCCCCAGGGCGGCTGGCCCGATCCCGGCCCCGAGGGACTGCACGCGCGCGCCGCCGACTGGCTCGATCCCTGGCTGATCGGCAAGTCGCGACTGAGCGAGACCCGGCGCCTGGAGGCGGCCGAGCTGCTGCTCGGCCTGCTCGACTGGGACCAACGCCAGCGGCTCGACCGGGCCGCACCGCCCCATCTGCGCACCCCGGCGGGCAACCAGCGCCGTCTCGACTACGCCAGCGACGGACCACCGGTGCTCGCCGTGCCGCTGCAGGAGCTGTTCGGGCTGTGCGAGACCCCGCGGGTGTGCGACGGCCGGGTGGCGGTGCTGCTCCATCTGCTCTCCCCGGCGCGACGCCCGATCCAGGTCACCCAGGACCTCGCGAGCTTCTGGGCCCAGGGCTATACGGACGTGCGCAAGGAGTTGCGCGGGCGCTACCCCAAGCACCACTGGCCCGAGGACCCCGCCGCCGCCGACGCCGTCACCGGCGGACTGCAGCGCCGGCGGCGGTAGCGGGCACGGCGGACCAGCGACCAGCCCTCGGGCACCAGCATCGTAGGTTGGGTAGCTGCCGCCCACGCGGACCTTCCTCGGGGATCGGCGTCAATCCCGAGACCTTGGCGCAGCTGTCGGGTTGCCGCGCAGCGGCAGCCCAACCGACGGGGCTGGAAGCGCGTTATCCCTTTGGGTCTTTGCACTCCGACAATCCCCGGCGATCATCTCGCTGGAGGCTGGAGGCTGGAGGCTGGAGGCTGGAGGCTGGAGGCTGGAGGCTGGAGGCTGGAGGCTGGAGGCTGGAGGCTGGAGGCTGGAGGCTG
>NZ_SMDC01000007.1 GCF_004343155.1 Marichromatium gracile | reverse complement strand
GAATCTTTGCGGCAAGGTCCAGGCCTTCAGTCGCAATCGAGCTGCCTCAATCTCGCGCGGTGGGAGCTAACCACCACGGGGTGGCAAGATACAAGTCGCGAAGCGCGCAAAGTGAGTGAGGGGGTAAGGTTGGCGTAGGTCGCGACCGGCGCGGGTCCGCACCGCCGTCTGGTCAGCGCGCCTGCTGGCGGCTGAACGCTGAACGCTGAACGCTGAACGCTCAGCGACAGCGTAAGACGCCTTGCTCCGCCGGGCACGCTGCGCTTTGCCCGGCCTACCGGATCGCCGTCTCTGCTCAAACCCTTCGCGCCCTTCGCGCCATTGCGGTTCAATATCCTGGCTGCTGGCTGCTGGCTGCTGGCTGCTGGCTGCTGGCTGCTGGCTGCTGGCTGCTGGCTGCTGGCTGCTGGCTGCTGGCGGCTGGCGGCTGGCGGCTGGCGGCTGGCGGCTGGCGGCTGGCTGCTGGCGACTGGCGGCCGCCGAACTGACCCATACCCCTTGCGCGCGGGGATCGCGCGCGTCATCGCCGCACCCGCGCCCCGCCCCGGGTATAATCCGCGCGCCGTGCGGTCATCGAACCGTCATCCGGCCTCCCACCACGACAGCACGATAAGGAGGACAGAGCCTTGGCGCACAACCAATGGGCATTCACCGACAGCGAACGCGAGGCGGTCTACAAGGCGATCTTCTCGCGGCGCGACGTGCGCCGCGAGTTCCTCCCCGACCCGGTCCCGGAGCCGGTGTTGCGCCGTCTGCTCGCCGCCGCCCATCACGCGCCGAGCGTCGGTTTCATGCAGCCCTGGGACTTCGTGGTGGTGCGCGACCGCGACACCCGCGCCGAGATCAAGGCCGCCTTCGCCCAGGCCCACGCCGAGGCCGCCGAGCAGTTCGATCCCGCATCGCGCGAGACCTATCGCGGCCTCAAGCTCGAGGGCATCCTCGAGGCCCCGCTGGGGATCTGCGTCACCTGCGACCGCAGCCGTCACGGCCCGGTGGTGATCGGGCGCACCGCCAACCCCGAGATGGATCTCTACAGCAGCGTCTGCGCCATCCAGAACCTGTGGCTCGCCGCGCGCGCCGAGGGCATCGGCGTCGGCTGGGTGAGCATCATCCACCACCAGCGGCTGCGCGAGATCCTCGCCATCCCCGAGGACATCGACGTGATCGCCTATCTCTGCGTCGGCTATGTGCGCTTCTTCCACGAACGCCCGGAGCTGGAGAGCGCCGGCTGGCTGGAGCGCGCCGCGCTCGACGGCCTGATCCACGAGGAGCGCTGGCAGGGCGGACAGGCACGATGAGGGCAACGGTGATCATCCTCGGTGGCACCACCGAGGGCTATGCGCTGGCCGAGGCGCTGGCGGGACGCACCGGGATCCGGCTGATCAACTCGCTGGCCGGACGCACCGACAACCCCAGGCTGCCCGCCGGCGAGACCCGGGTCGGCGGCTTCGGCGGCGCCGAGGGGCTGGCCGACTTCCTGCTGACGGTCCAGGCCGATGCGGTGATCGACGCCACCCACCCCTTCGCCGCGGCGATGGGCTGGAACGCCCACGCCGGTTGTGCCGCCGCCGCGGTGCCGCTGCTGCGCATCGAGCGCCCGGCGTGGCAGCCGCAGCCCGACGACCAGTGGTTCGAGACCGACGATTGGGAGGGCGCGCGCGCCCGGTTGCGCGCGCGCGGCGCACGACGCGTGCTGCTCGCGCTCGGTCGTCAGGAGCTTGCGCCCTTCGCCGGACTCGACGACATCCACTTCCTGATCCGCGCGGTCAGCGCGCCCGATCCCATGCCGCCCTTCGCCGACGCCGAGCTGCTGCTCGCGCGCGGGCCCTTCGGCCTGGAGGAGGAGCGCGACCTGCTCGACACCCACCGGATCGATACCATCGTCTGCAAGAACAGCGGCGGCACCGCTACCGCCGCCAAGCTCACCGCGGCGCGCGAACGCGGCATCGAGGTGGTGATGCGCCGCCGCCCGCCGCGCCCGCAACGCCCCACGGTGGCGCGGGTCGACGAGGCGCTCGCCTGGCTCGAACGCAAGCTCGACCACCCGCCCGAGCGCTGAGCGGTCACTGAAAGAGATCGCTTGGAGGCAGACGCCGCCCGCAGCGGCGACGTCTGCCGTTGGCAGGTTCAGTCCTGCTCGGCAGGCTGCGGATACCAGCGCGGGGTATAGACCCAGTCACGCCCCTCGGGGGCACTGAAGTGACGGGTCTGGGAGGAGCCGATGATCACCACGGTGCGCATATCGACCTCTTGCGGGTCGAGCGCGCCCAGGGTGGTCACCCGCACCCGCTCGGCGGGACGACCGACGTCGCGACCGAGCACCACCGGGGTGTCGGCGTCACGCACCCCGCGCAGCACCGCCAGCGCCTCGCCGAGCTGCCAGGGCCGCGCCCGCGAGATCGGGTTGTAGCAGGCGATCACCAGATCGGCGCGGGCGGCCAGCTCCAGCCGGTGGACGATCTGCGACCACGGCTTGAGGTTGTCGGAGAGCGAGAGGATGCAGAAGTCGTGACCGAGCGGCGCACCGATGCGCGCGGCGGCGGCCTGCGCCGCCGAGATCCCCGGCACCACCGCCAGCTCCACCGCGTGCCAGGCCGGCTCGGCGTGCTCGTCGAGCGCCTCGAGCACCGCCGTGGCCATGGCGAAGACGCCGGGGTCGCCGGAGGAGACCACCACCACGTGCCGCCCCTCGGCGGCCAGCGCGAAGGCGGCGCGGGCGCGATCCATCTCGCAGCGGTTGTCCGAGCCGTGGATGACCTGATCGGGGCGGAAGGGACCGGCCATCTCGACATAGGTGTTGTAGCCGATGATGTCCTGCGCCCGGTCGAGTTCGAGCCGCGCCGCCGGGGCCATCAGCGCGTGCGCGCCCGGTCCCAGCCCGACCACCGCGAGGCGGCCCGGACGCGGGCGCGACGGCTCGACGGCGGTGATCGCCGCGCGCACCCCGAGCACCTCGGCGATGCGCTCGGCCAGGGCGTCGGCGCCACGCGCCGCGCCGAGCAGCGGCACCACCGCCGAGCCGTCCTCGGCGACCACCACCACCGCACCGGCGTGATCGCCACGGGCATCGAGCAGCGGCGCCAGGGTCACCGCCACGGCGCCGACCTCGCCGAGCACCACGCAGGGCAACCCGGCGCGATAGCTCGCGCGCAGCGCCTCGTCGCAGCCCTGCTCGGCCTCGGTCGAGAAGGCGCACGGGTGCGGGTTGATCTCGTCGCAGGCGGCGGCGATACGTCCGGCCGTCACCCGTCCACGCGCGCTGGTGGCCAGCAGCAGCGGTCCCTGTTCGATCCGTTCCATCATGCCCCCTGCCAGCGTTCGCCGGGAATCAGCACCATCGAGAAGTACGGCACCTGCTCGGGTTCGACCTCGGCGAAGAGCCGCACCCGCTCGCCGTCCATGGTGGCGCGCTCGACATAGCGCGCGCGATCGGCGATGCCGAGGCGTTCGAGCACCCGGCGCAGCTTGGCGAAGTTGCTGCCGAGCTTCATGATCGCCGCGGCCTCGACCCCGGCGAGCCGCGCCTCCAGCTCCGCCTCCGGGAGGGTGGCGGCGATCACCTGCAGCGACTGGTCGCGATAGACCAACGGGGTGCGCAGCACCGAGGCGCTGGCCATCACCGAGCAGATGCCCGGCACCACCTCGACCGGATAGCGCTCGGCGAGGCGGTCGTGCAGATACATGAAGGCACCGTAGAAGAAGGGATCGCCCTCGCAGGCGACGGCGACATCACGCCCGGCGTCGAGATGATCGGCGATGCGCGCGGCCGACTCGTCGTAGAAGGCGCGCATCACCCCCTCGTAGTCGTAGGGCGGCGGCGGGCGCTTGCCGGTCACCGGATAGACCAGCGCGAGGCGCTCCTGGGTCTCGCAGAGATGCGGCTCGATGGTGGCGAGCGCGTTGCCGCGCTTGCCCTTGCCGATGTAGTAGGCCACCACGGGCGCGGCGCGCAACAGGCGCAGCGCCTTGAGGGTGAGCAGTTCGGGGTCGCCCGGGCCGATGCCCAGGCCGAGTAGACGGCCCTTGCCCATGTCGCTCACTCGTGCTCGCTGCCGAGCGCGTTGACCGCCGCCACCGCCATGGCGCTACCGCCACGCCGCCCGCGCAGGGCGATATAGGGCACGCCGCGACTGTCGGCGGCGAGCGCCTCCTTGGACTCGGCCGCGCCGATGAAGCCGACCGGGAAGCCGAGGATCAGCGCCGGGCGCGGCGCGCCCGCATCGAGCATCTCGAACAGACGGAACAGCGCCGTCGGGGCGTTGCCGACCACCACCACGGCCCCCTCCAGGTGCGGGCGCCACAGCTCCAGCGCGGCGGCGGTGCGGGTGTTGCCCAGCTCGCGTGCCAGCTCCGGCACGCGCGGATCCTGCAGGGTGCAGATGATCGGGTTGTCGGCGGGCATCCGCGCCCGGGTGATGCCCTCGGAGACCATGCGGCTGTCGCAGAGGATGGGCGCACCGGCCTGGAGCGCGGCGCGCCCGGCGGCCCCGGCGCCCTCGGAGAACAGCAGGTCCTCGACCACGTCGGGCATGCCACACGCATGGACCACGCGCACCGCGACCTTCTCGAGGTCGGCGGGGATGCGTGCCAGGTTCGCCTCGGCACGGATGATGGCGAAGGACTGGCGGTAGATGTCGTGGGCGTCGCGGTTGTATTCGATCATCGCAAATCTCTATCGAGCGGCAAGACGGGAGGGGTCAGGGTCGCGGTGGATCCCGACGAACAAGCCATGGCCGAGGGTGGTCTGCCTGGGGGAAGAGGGAGGCATGTTCAGCAAAAGATTGATTATAATGCCTGCGCCAGCGGGCGGCCACTCCGGCGCCACCCTGCAATCCACCCCGACCGACCGAGCCTGCGATGACCGACCCGACCCCAGCCAGCGCCCCTCTCAACTCGACCTGGCTGACCGTCGTCGGCATCGGCGAGGACGGACTCGCCGGGCTCGGCGAGGCGGCGAGCGCGGCGATCGCCGGGGCCGAGGTGATCTTCGGCGGCGCGCGTCATCTCGGCCTGATCGAGTCGCGATCGGAGCAGGAACTGCGCCCCTGGCCCAGCCCCTTCAGCGACGCCTACCCCCAGCTCGAGGCGCTGCGCGGACGAGCGGTCTGCGTGCTCGCCAGCGGCGACCCCATGTTCTACGGTGCGGGGTCGAGCCTCGCGGCACGCTTCGGCGCCGCCGCGCTGCGGGTGCTGCCGGCGCCCTCCTCGGTCTCGCTCGCCGCCGCCCGGCTCGGCTGGGCGCTGCACGAGATCACCGTGGTGCCCGCACACGGTCGTCCGCTCGCCCGGGTCAACCTGCACCTCGCCCCGGGGGCGCGGCTGCTGGTGCTCTCGGCCGACGGCGAGACCCCGGCCGCGCTCGCCGCCGAGCTGACGGCGCGCGGCTACGGCGAGAGTCGGCTGACGGTGTTCGAGCACCTCGGTGGTCCGGTCGAGCGTCGCCTGCAGGGACGCGCTGCCGACTGGTCGATCGAGCAGTGTGCGCGGCTCAACCTGATCGCGCTGGAGTGCCGTGCCGACGCCGGCAGGCAGTCGTATTCACGCCGCGGCGCGCTGCCCGACGCGGCCTTCGCCAACGACGGCCAGCTCACCAAACGCGACGTGCGCGCGGCGACCCTGGCGCGGCTCGCACCGCTGCCCGGCGAGCTGCTGTGGGACGTCGGCGCCGGCAGCGGCTCGATCGGCATCGAGTGGCTGCGCGCCGAGCCGACGGCGCGCGCCATCGCCATCGAGGCAAACGCCGAACGTCAGGCGCTGATCGCCGCCAACCGCGATGCGCTCGGGGTCCCTGACCTGATGCTGGTGGCCGGACGCGCGCCCGAGGCGCTCGACGGGTTGGCAGCGCCGGATGCGATCTTCATCGGCGGCGGTCTGACCCGCGCCGGGGTCGCCGAGCGCTGCTGGGCGGCGCTCAAACCCGGCGGGCGGCTGGTGGCCAATGCCGTCACCCTGCAGAGCGAGGCCTTCCTGGTCGAGCTGCGCGGGCGCATCGGCGGCGAGCTGACCCGGATCTCGGTGGCCCACGCCAGCCCGCTCGGCGCCTTCGACGGCTGGCGCACGGCGATGCCGGTGACCCTGTTGAGCGCGATCAAGCCCGAGCAATAAACCAGGTCCGGCCGACATGCGCCGGAGCGGCATCAGCAACAGCCGAAGCCCGGGATGCAACACCGCCAGAACATCCATAACATCTATGTCATCGTCGGGCTCGCCGTGACCCTTCTGGTCGCGAGCTTCTATCTGCTGGGCATGCGCCCGCTGATCAAGCACCTGGAGTACATCCACGACGAGCGCATCACCTTCCAGCTCACCGAAAGCAGCGCACTGATCCACAGTATCTTCGACGACCAGCGCAACATCGCCCGCCAGGTCGCCAGCCGCAGCGCCATCCGCGCGCGCCAGGCGGCCTATCTGCGCGACGAGATCGATCGCGAGGCGCTGGTCGCCTTCAGCCGGCCCAAGCTCGCCGACGCCATCGGCGCCCATGAGGACTTGGTCTCGGTGGCCCGCTACGCCCCCGACGGCAGCCGTCTCTACAGCGCGGGCGTCGCGGTGCCGGCGCTCTATGACCAGAAGTGTTCGACCGCCCCGGACGACCGTATCGAACTGCTCGCGGCGGACGAGGCGCGACACCGGCTGTACTACTGCTCACCACTGCACGACGCGACGGGCCGACGCATCGGCACCGATCTACTGGTGATGCACGATCAGCGGCTGCACGAGGCCGTCGATCGCCAGACCCGACCCGGCGTGGGGCTGGCCCTGATCTTCGGCGAGGTACGCAGCAGCTACTGCTCGACACAGAAGATCACACCACGGATGAGCGCCGCACTGATGCAGCATCTCGACGCCGCTACCCCGACCGACGGTTTCACCATCAGGCAGCAGAGGCTCGAACGCTACCCCGACTGGCGCATCCTGCTGATCGTCGATGATGCCGAGCACGCGCGTCCGATCGAACGCCAGATCCTGCCGCTCCTGGTCGCGATACTCGCCTCGACCACGGCGATCTACCTGCTCACCGTCATCACCCTGCGCCCGATCATCGCCGCCCTGCTCGAACAGAAGGCGCTGCTCGCCCGCTCGCGCTGCGACGGACTCACCGGCGCCCACAACCACGCCTACATGCAGGAGCTGCTCGACGCCGAGCTGGCGCGCACCGCGCGCTACGACCGGCCGCTGTCGCTGATCCTGCTCGACATCGATCATTTCAAGCAGGTCAACGACCGCCATGGCCACCAGGCCGGCGACCGGGTGCTGCGCATCCTCACCCGGCGCTGCCGCGAGGCGATCCGCGAGACCGACCAGCTCGCGCGCTATGGCGGCGAGGAGTTCCTCGTCATCCTTCCCGAGACCGGACGTGCGCAGGCGATGGCGCTCGCCGAACGGTTGCGCCGGGACATCGCCAGGGACGAGTTCCAGGTGCCCGGCGAGCGGTTGCGACTCACCATCAGCCTCGGCGTCATCAGCACCGAGGGACAGCCCCGAGCGGTCGACAAGCACGACCTGATCGAGGCCGTCGATCGCGCGCTCTATCGCAGCAAGCGCGAGGGCCGCGACCGGGTCAGCGACGGCGCCATCGCGCCCGCCGCGTCGCCCGCATCGGGGAGGAAGAGCGCGGCGGCCTCGCGTGGCGAGGAGGGGAAATAGAGATGCAGATAGCTCGCGCGGATCGAACCGTGACGATAGAAGGGCTCGCCCTCGGCGCCGTCGCGCTGACGCGTGCCGAAGGCCACCGGCGCAGGCGCGCCCTGCATCGTCGAGTGATGGAAGCTGTGACCGCGCAGCCCGCCGAGCGCCTGCATCCCCAGCCCGGCAAGACGCTGCTGCATCCGCCCCTCGCCCGGCAACAGCGCGGCGAGCCGAGCGCCGTCACCGGCCTTGTCGACCAGCCGCTCGAGCAGATAGAGCATGCCGCCGCACTCGGCGTAGAGCGGCCTCCCGGCCTCGACATGGGCGCGCAGCGCCCGGTGCATGGCCTGATTGGCAGCGAGCCGGTCGAGGTGCAGCTCCGGGTAGCCACCGGGCAGGTAGACGGCATCGGCCTCCACCCCGGCATCGACCAGCGGCGAGAAGAAGACGACCTCGGCGCCCAGCGTCTCCAGCAGGCGCAGGTTGTCGGCATAGAGGAAGGAGAAGGCCGCATCGCGCGCCACCGCGATCCGGCGCCCGGCGAGCAGCCGGGGCGGCGGCTCGATCGCCGCCGGGGCGTGGAAGGCGACCGGTTCGGGCAGGCGCGCCAGGGCGCTGTCGGCGATCCGCTCGGCGGCGGCGTCGAGACGACGTTCGAGATCCGCGATCTCGGCGGCCTGCACCAGTCCCAGGTGACGGCTCGGCAGCGCCGCCTCGGCCAGCCGCGGCAGCGCGCCGAGGAAGGGCACGGTCGCGGGCATCCCGGCGGCGATCATCTCGGCGTGACGGGCACTGGCGACCTGGTTGGCCGCGACCCCTGCAAAGCGCAGCCCGGGGCGGTAGCTCGCCAGCCCCAGCGCCAGCGCGCCGAAGGTCTGGCCCATGCCGCGGGCATCGATCAGCGCCGCCACCGGCAGCCCGAAGCACTCGGCCAGATCGGCGCCCGAGGGGGTGCCGTCGAACAGCCCCATCGCGCCCTCCACCAGGATCAGGTCGGAAGCGCCGGCGGCGGCATGGAGCTTGGCCTTGCAGGCCGTCTCGCCGACCATCCACAGATCGAGCGGCTCGACCTCGGCGCCGCTGGCGCGGGCGTGGATCATCGGGTCGAGGAAGTCCGGCCCGATCTTGAACACCCGCACCCGCCGGCCCTGACGACGATGATGACGCGCCAGCGCGGCGACCAGCGTGGTCTTGCCCTGCCCCGAGGAGCAGGCGCTGAGGAAGAGTGCGGGACAGTGATGGACGGGGGCGTTCGACATGGCTGAATCCGGACGGGCGATCACGATCGGGGTGGGTTTCCAGCGCGGCGTGGCGCGCGCCAGCCTGGAGTCTGCCATCGACGCCGCGCTCGGGCCACTCGGCGCGATCGAGGTGCGCGCCATCGCCAGCCTCGATCACAAGTGCGCCGAGCCCGCGCTGCACGCACTCGCCGCCGCGCGCGGCTGGCCGCTGCGGGGCTTCGCGGCCGCGCGATTGGCCGCCGTCGAGGTGCCGGGCGGTTCGGCGCGGGTCGCCACGGCGGTCGCCACACCGAGCGTCGCCGAGGCCGCGGCGCTGCTCGCCGCTGGCGACGGTCGGCTGCTGCTCCCCCGCCAGATCCACCGCGACCCCGCCGGCAAGGCCTTCACCCTGGCGATCGCCGTCTGCGCCGACTGAGCCGACTCAGCCCGCGCTCGCGCACACCGCAGGCACCTCGGGGTCCGCACGACGCGCGTCGCCGTCGCGCCCGATCAACCGCTGGGTGCTGTACTCGGCGCAGGGCAGCGGCCTCACCCGGGGCGGCACGGCAAGCAGCGCCGCGCCTGGGGCCGCGCCGCCGAGATCACGCTGCAGATACTCGATGAAGACCTGAGCGTCGGTGGTGCCGATGTCGTGCCCGACGATGGCGGCAAGACCGTCGTAGCCGTCGCGACCGGCGGCGAGGAAGCTGTTGGTGATCAGGCTCAGTCGGTCGTCGTCGCCCAGGGGGCGCCAGTGGGTCTCGCCGCGCCGCCGGAAGCTCAGCGCCGAGAGCCGCTCACCGGCCGGGCGCGAGAGATCCAGGGTCCAGCGCAGGTTGGCGGCATAGGGATAGGCACCATTCGACCCGGGACCGTCGAGGAAACTCGCCAGCGCCCCTTCGAGCAGCGCGCGCAGCTCGCGCCCGCTCAACTCCAGCTCGACCAGGGTGTTGCCGAAGGGCAACAACCGATAGACATCGGCCAGGGTGAGCGGCCCGGCGGGCAGATCGATACGCACCGCCCCGGCATTGAGCAGCGCGACGTCGGCGTGCGCACCACGCGCCAGATAGGCCTGGGCGACCAGCTGCTGGATGTCGCCGCCGTGGAGCTGGGTGGCGCGTCGGTCGCAGCGCGCGCTCTGGCCCTCGCCGGGGATACGCTCGAAGCAGAGATCCTCGCTCACCTCGCCGACCACCTGGCTGCCGAGCGCCTTCACCTGATCGGCATAGCGGGCGATCACCGCAGCCACCGCGGGGTCGGGCGCGATCGGCACAAGCTCCGGGGTGCGCGCGACCTGCGCCCGCACCCGCGCCTCGACCTCGGGGTCGAGCGGCGCGCCGTCGCGGCGGAAGGTCTCGCCGAGCAGCAGACGCGGGGTTCCGGTGCACGCGCGCACCCGTCCGGCGGCATCGAACACCACCTCCAGCTCGCCGACCAGAGCGGCGTACTGCCAGGCCTGGACCACGCACACCGGATTGCCGTCGAGATCATGCACCCGGCTCGGATAAGGACCGACCGGGTTCAGTCCGAGGGGCGCGAGGCCGGCGCCGAGCAGGCTGTGCGAGTCACCGCCGACGATCACGTCGACCCCGCGCAGCGCACGCGCCAGCGCCAGATCGTTGGCGTACTGGTAGTGGGTCAGCAGCACGATGCGCTCGACGCCCTGGGCGGTGAGCGCGTCGATCTCGCGCTGCGCCGTCTCGCGCTCGTCGAGGAAACGGGTGCTCGGCAGCGGGCTCGACGAACGCCGGGTCTTGCCGGCGATGTCGAGCCCGACGATGCCGATCCGCGCGCCACCGCGATCGAGCACCACGTGCGAGTCGATCAGCGGCGCCTCGCCGCGCGGTGCCAGCGGGGTGCCGGGCGCGGGCACCACGTTGGCCGCCAGCACCGGGGTGCGGCAGCCCGCGCCGTCCGACGGATTGAGCGCGCGCAGGAAGCGGACGAGCCCGGCATCGCCGCCGTCGAACTCGTGGTTGCCGAGGGCGAAGGCGTCGAAGCAGATCTCACGCATCGCCGCGGCATCGGCCTCGCCGTCGAACAGGCTGTGATAGGGCGTACCGGTGATGGCATCACCGGCGTGCAGCACCAGCACCTCGGGGTCGGCGGCGCGGGCGCGGGCGATCAGCGCCGCAACCCGGGCGAGCCCGCCGATCTCGACCTCGACGTCGTCGAGTCCGGCGAGATCCAGCGCGCCCGGCTCGGGGTCGAGATGGGAGTGGTGGTCGTTGATGTGGAGGATGCGGAGCCGATCGTCCGCGACCGCCGCCCCGCCCCACAGGCACAGGGCCAGCACCAGCAGATGAATACGCATGTCCAGCTCCCGCCGCGTCGGCGGCTCAGTGATCGTCGAGACAACGCCAGGGGATCAGATAGGGCTCGCCCTGGTGACTGCCGCCCAGCACCTCGATGCCATAGGCCGCGCGCAGATTGGCCGCGTCGAGCACCTCTCCGGGCCGCCCCTGCGCCAGCGCCCGCCCCTGGTGGAGCAGCAGCAGGCGATCGCAGAAGCGGCTGGCCAGGGTGAGGTCGTGGAGCACCAGCACCACCCCGGCGCCGCGCGCGCAGTGTGCGCGCAACAGCTCCATGATGCGGAGCTGATGACGCGGGTCGGCGGCGGCGATCGGCTCGTCAGCGAGCAGCAGCGGGGCCTCGACGGCGAGCGCGCGCGCCAGCCTGGCGCGCGCGCGCTCGCCGCCGGAGAGGGTGTCGAGCCGGCGCGCGCGCAGCGCCTCGACCTCGGCGGCGACGAGCGCGCGCTCGACGGCCTCGCGATCGCGCGCGGCGCGCGCCGCCGAGGCGCCGCCCCAGCCGCCGGACTGCCAGGGATGGCGCCCGAGCGCGACCAGATCAGCCACCGAGATCGGCCAGCGCACGCCGTCGTCCTGACCGAGATAGGCCAGACGCCGCGCCCGCTGGCGCGCCGGCAGCCGCGCCAGCGGCTCGCCGGCGAGCCGCACCTCGCCGCGATGGGGCAGCAGTTGGGCGATCGCCTTGACCAGGGTGCTCTTGCCCGAACCGTTGGGACCGACCACCCCGAGCAGCTCGCCGGCCTCGAGGGCGAGCGCGACCTCGCGCAACAGCGTCCGCGCGCCGATCCGGACCTCCAGCCCATCGACCGTCAGCAGGCTCATCCCGGCGCCCCGCGCGAGCGCAGTACCAGCGCCAGGAAGAAGGGCGCGCCGACCAGCGCGGTGACCACCCCGAGCATCAGCTCGCGCGGGGTGTCGAGCAGACGCAGCGCGATGTCGGCGACCAGCACCAGCAGCGCGCCGCCGAGTGCGCTCGGCACCAGCAAGGCGCCGGGACGGTGGTGTACCAGCCGACGCAGCAGATGCGGCACCACCAGACCGACGAAACCGATGGTGCCGCTCACCGCCACGGTCGAGCCCACCGCCAGCGCCGCGCCGAGCACGATCAGCCCGCGCAGCCGCGCCAGATCGACCCCCAGGCTCGCCGCCTCGGCCTCGCCGAGTGCGAGCACCTCCAGCGCCGGCGCGGTGGCCAGCAGCAGCATGAGCCCCAGCACCACGAAGGGCAGTGCCAGCAGCACGTCGTCGAAGCTGCGATCGCTGATCGAGCCGAGCAGCCAGAGCACGATATCCTGCACGCTCGCCGGATTGGGCGCGAGGTTGAGCGCCAGCGAGGTCAGCGCCCCGGCGAGCGCCGAGAGCGCCACCCCGGCGAGGATCAGCGTCAGGTTGCTGGCGCCGCGCCGGGTGAGCAGATAGAGCGCCAGGGTGGCAAGCAGCGCGAACAGCATCGCCGCCCCCGGCAACAGCCACAGGCTGATGGCGGTGAGACCGAAATGCAGGGTGAGCACGGCGCCGAGTCCGGCGCTCGCCGAGATCCCCAGCAGCCCGGGTTCGGCCAGGGGATTGCGCAGCAACCCTTGCAACGCGGCACCGCTGGCCCCCAACGCGGCGCCGACCAGCCAGGCCAGCACCACCCGCGGCAGCCGGATCTGCTGCACGATCAGCCGTTGCTCGGTGCTGCCGGTACCGAGCAACCCGGCGAGCACCTCGCCCGGCGTGAGCGGCGCGGCACCGAGACCGAGCGAGAGCAGGCTGGCGAGCGCGAGCGCCACGAGCAGCGCGAGGTTCAGCGACCAGGGCGCGAACAACCGGCGCATCACCGCCCTCCCCCGACGCTCGACGGCGGCAGCGCCTCGACCGCGGCGACGATGGCCTCGGCCGCCGCGACCAGCTCCAGCCCGCCGCAGCCCCAGGCATCGCCCGGCACCCGCACCGCGGGGATGCGCGCGAGCTGGTCGCGAAACAGCGGGTGACGGGCGTAGGTCGAGGCGCTCGGCGGCTGGCGGCGATCGAAATAGCCGAGCAGGAAGAGATCCGGCGGATCGCTCACCAGCCGCTCCAGCGGGAAGCGGCCCCAGCCGCGATGGCCTGCCTCGGCGGCGAGGTTGACCAGCCCGAGATGGCGCATCAGTCCGTCGACATAGGTCCCGGCCCCGGCACTGCCGCCGCTCGGGCGCAGATAGAGCGCACGCCGACCGGCAAGCCGCCCGGCGAGCGCGCGCATCCGGCGGCGCGCCTCGGCGGCCAGCGCGGCCCCGGCCTCGGCACGCCCGATCGTGGCGGCGACCGCGCGCGCCGTCTCCAGGCTGTCGTCCCAGTCATGCGGATAGGGCAACTCGATCAACCGCACCCCGCGCTCGGCGAGCAGCCCGGCGTGGCGCCGCCCGCCCCAGCCGCTGTAGACCAGGGCGATGTCGGGCTTGAGATGGAGCAACTCCTCGACGCGCCCCCGATTCCCGGGATAACGCTCGGCGAGCGCCGCGCGCGGCGAGCCGGGCCGCTGGCTCTGTACCGAGACCGAGCGGATCTGTCGGGGATCGGCGACGGCCAGCAACAGCAGGTCGGCGCAGAGATTGGTGCTGGCCACGCTCGGCGCGGGCGCGGCGGCCAACGGCGGGTGCCAGCACAGCACGACCAGCGGCAGGCACCAGACCCAGATGTGGCGCATGCGAGAAGCGAACCTGGACATCGGCGGATCAGTCGATGGGGATACCGAGTCGGGAGAGATCGACGGCATGTCCGGCGCTGACCAGATAGCTCGCCGCGCAGCGCGGCCCCAGCCGTCGGGTCAGGGCGCCGAGCCGATCGCGAAACAGCCGACCCTGCGGGTGCGCCGGGATCACGCCCCAGCCGGTCTCCTCGGCGACCAGGATCACCGGCGCGCGGGTACGCCCGAGCTGCTCGAGCAGACGCTCGACCTCGATCGCCCATTCGGCCTCGGCGGCCTCCAGCCAGTTGGCCACCCAGGTGCCGAGCGAGTCGACCAGCAGACAGTGACCGGTGCGGTCGTGCTCGGCCAGCGCCGCGACCAGCGCGGTCGGCGCCTCGCAGGTCAGCCACTCGGGCGGGCGGCGCACGCGGTGCGCCTCGATGCGCGCGCACCACTCGGCGTCCTCGGGGTCGAGCGCGGCGGTGGCGACATAGACCACCGTCAACCCGGAGTCACGCGCCAGACGCTCGGCCCACTCGCTCTTGCCGCTGCGCGCCGGACCGGTCACCAGGATGGCGCCGGTACGCGGCTCGATGCGATGATCGGGACGCATCTCAGGCATCGTAGCCCAGCACCGGCGAGAGCCAGCGCTCGGCCTCCGCGAGCGTCATGCCCTTGCGCACGGCATAGTCCTCGACCTGATCCTTCTGCACCCGGCCGATGCCGAAATAGCGCGACTCGGGGTGCGAGAAGTACCACCCCGAGACCGCCGCCGTCGGCCACATCGCATAGTTCTCGGTGAGGCTGAGATCGATGCGCCGCTCGGGTTCGAGCAGCTGCCACAGGGTGCCCTTCTCGGTGTGATCGGGGCAGGCGGCATAGCCCGGCGCCGGGCGGATACCGCGATAGCGCTCGGCGATCAGCGCATCGTTGTCGAGGGCCTCGTCGGCGGCATAGCCCCAGAAGCGGGTGCGCACCAACTGGTGCAGCCGCTCGGCGAAGGCCTCGGCGAGGCGGTCGGCGAGCGCCTTGAGCATGATCGCGCTGTAGTCGTCGTGATCGGCCTCGAAGCGTTCGAGATGCGCATCGATGCCGTGCCCGGTGGAGACCGCGAAGGCGCCGAGATAGTCGGCCCGGCCCGAGTCGTGCGGGGCCAGATAGTCGCTCAGACAGAGATTCGGCTGGGTGCCGTCCTGGGCGCGCAACATCTGCTGGCGCAGATGATGGAGCACCACCTGCGGCTCGGCGCGCGCCTCGTCGGCGTAGAGCGCGATGTCGTCCTCGCCCCAGGCGTTGGCGGGGAAGAAGCCGAACACGCAGCGCGCGCGCAACCAACGCTCGCGCACCAATTGATCGAGGAAGGGCAGCGCCTCGGCATAGAGCTCGCTCGCCTCCTTGCCGACGATCTCGTCCTCGAGGATCGCCGGGAACTTGCCGGCCAGCTCCCAGGCCTTGAAGAAGGGCGTCCAGTCGATGCAGCCGACCAGGTCGTCGAGCGGATAGTCCTCGATCACCGCGATCACCCCGTCGCCGACGCGCTCCAGACGCAGGTCGAGCCCCTCGGGGGCGGTGAACGCGGGATCGAGCAGCGCCGGGCGCGGCGGCTGGTAGGCCGCCCAGTCGAATCCCGCCCGGTTGGCGCGCGCCGCATCGATCGGCATCGCCTTGCGCGCCGTGCGCTTGCCCTCGCGATCGGCGCGCACCTTGGCGTATTCCTCGCGGATGCCGGCGATATAGCCGGCGCGCTGCCCCTCGCTGAGCAGGTTGGAGGCGACACCGACCGCGCGCGAGGCATCGGGGACATAGATCACCGGGGCCTCGCGCTGGGGCGCGATCTTGATCGCGGTATGGAGCTTGGAGGTGGTCGCGCCGCCGATCAGCAGCGGCATGTTCATGCCCTGACGCTCCAGTTCCTTGGCCACGTGCACCATCTCGTCGAGCGAGGGGGTGATCAGCCCGGACAGCCCGATGATGTCGACCCGCTCCTCGCGGGCGCGCTGGAGGATGGTCTCGGCCGGGACCATGACGCCGATGTCGATCACCTCGTAATTGTTGCACTGCAGCACCACGCCGACGATGTTCTTGCCGATGTCGTGCACGTCACCCTTGACGGTGGCCATCAGGATGCGACCGTTGTGCTGCTCCTCGGCGCCGGAGGCGGCGCGCTCGGCCTCGAGGAAGGGGAACAGATAGGCCACCGCCTTCTTCATCACCCGCGCCGACTTGACCACCTGCGGCAGGAACATCTTGCCGGCACCGAACAGGTCGCCGACATGGTTCATGCCCGCCATCAGCGGTCCCTCGATGACGTGCAGCGGACGCCCCAGGGCCTGACGCGCCGCCTCGGTGTCCTCGTCGATGTACTCGGTGATGCCCTTGACCAGGGCATGCTCCAGGCGCTTCTCCACCGGCCAGCTACGCCACTCCTGATCCTGCTGGCGCGACTCGCCGCCACCGCCGCCGGCCTGATACTCGGGGGCGATGTCGAGCAGCCGTTCGGTGCCGTCGGCGCGACGGTTGAGGATGACGTCTTCGACCGCCTCGCGCAGCGCCTCGGGCAGGTCGTCGTAGATGGCGAGCTGACCGGCGTTGACGATGCCCATGTCCATGCCGGCGCGGATGGCGTGATAGAGGAAGACGGCGTGGATCGCCTCGCGCACCGGGTTGTTGCCGCGGAAGGAGAAGGAGACGTTGGACACGCCCCCGGAGATCTTGGCGTGCGGCAGGGTGCGCTTGATCTCGGCCACCGCCTCGATGAAGTCGACGGCGTAGTTGTCGTGTTCCTCGATGCCGGTGGCGACGGCAAAGATGTTGGGGTCGAAGATGATGTCCTCGGGCGGGAAGCCGACCCGCTCGGTGAGCAGCCGATAGGCGCGGGTACAGATCTCGACCTTGCGCGCACGGGTATCGGCCTGGCCGACCTCGTCGAAGGCCATCACCACCACCGCCGCGCCGTAGCGTCGACACAGCCGCGCCTGGTGGAGGAACTTCTCCTCGCCTTCCTTGAGCGAGATCGAGTTGACGATCGGCTTGCCCTGGACGCACTTCAGCCCGGTCTCGATCACCTCCCACTTGGAGGAGTCGACCATCACCGGCACCCGGGCGATCTCGGGCTCGGCGGCGACCAGGTTGAGGAAGCGACGCATCGCCGCAACCGCATCGAGCAGCCCCTCGTCCATGTTGACGTCGATCACCTGAGCGCCGTTCTCGACCTGCTCGAGCGCGACGCTGAGCGCGGTGTCGTAGTCCTCTTCCTTGATCAGCCGGCGAAAGCGCGCCGAGCCGGTGACGTTGGTGCGCTCGCCGACGTTGACGAACAGCCCATCGGCGCCGATGTTGAGCGGTTCGAGCCCGGAGAGCCGACAGGCCGGGGCGATCTCGGGACGCTGTCGCGGCGAGACCTCGGCGACCGCCGCGGCGATCGCGCGGATGTGATCCGGGGTGGTGCCGCAGCAGCCGCCGACGATGTTGAGAAAGCCGCTGCGCGCCCACTCCGAGACCTGCCCGGCCATGGTCTCGGGGTCGAGGTCGTAGCCGCCGAGTTCGTTGGGCAGTCCGGCGTTGGGATGGGCCGAGACGTGGCAGTCGGCGATCCGCGACAGCTCCTCGACATAGGGACGCAGCTCGCTCGGACCGAGCGCGCAGTTGAGCCCGATCGAGAGCGGCTCGGCGTGACGCAGCGAGTTGTAGAAGGCCTCGGTGGTCTGGCCGGTGAGGGTGCGCCCGGACTGGTCGGTGATGGTGCCCGAGAGCATGATCGGGCGCTCCACCCCGTCCTCGTCGAACACCTGACGCACGGCGAACACCGCGGCCTTGGCGTTGAGGGTGTCGAAGATGGTCTCGATCAGGATCAGGTCGGCGCCGCCCTCGATCAACCCGCGGGTGGACTCGGCATAGGCCGCCACCAGGGTGTCGAAGTCGATGTTGCGCTTGCCCGGATCGTTGACGTCGGGCGAGATCGAGGCGGTGCGGTTGGTCGGGCCGAGCACGCCGGCGACGAAGCGCGGACGCTCCGGGGTCGAACAGGCATCGGCGGCGACGCGGGCCAGTCGCGCCGCCTCCACATTGATCTCGCGGGCGAGCGCCTCCATGCCGTAGTCGGCCATCGCCACCGAGGTGGCGTTGAAGGTGTTGGTCTCGATGATGTCGGCGCCGGCTTCGAGATAGTCGCGATGGATGCCGACGATGACCTCGGGCTGGGTGAGCACCAGCAGGTCATTGTTACCCTTGAGGTCGCAGGACCAGTCGGCGAAGCGCTCGCCACGATAGTCGGCCTCGGACAGACCATGACGCTGGATCATGGTGCCCATGGCGCCATCGAGGATCAGGATCGAGCGTTCGAGACGCTCACGGATGAGGGCATTGGAGTCAGTCATGGGTGCTCGCGGATGTTCAGTGGCAACGCGCGCCGGATCGTCGCGTGTCCCGGCGCTCACGGCAGACGCACCGAACCCGTACACGACGCCGCGCAGACGTCCGCTCTGTGGCTGTCCATCCCGGACCTGCGGACCGCTCCATCCGCATCCGGGATGAAGGCCCATTCGGCGCGGAGACCGTCGAGAGGAGACCGGCGCGCCGCACGCGAGGTGTTCGGCACCGGGCTAGTCAGTGAAGACCCTGGGGGTCCGGGACACTCGTAGACAAGTTTCGGACGATAACAGAAAACGGGATCGAGTTCCGCACCCAAGGGCGAACGTCAGCCCGGCCCGTGCAGGGGAGTCAATTCTGGCAGGCCCCTTCCGCTAGCCGTGATGCAGTTGACGGTGACAGTTAGGGCATAGCGCCTTCACATTATCGAGGACGTCTTCTCCCTTCTCAGCAAGCGGAGTCAAATGGTGCACCTCAAGGAAGGGTTGGCCTGTTTCGCGGGACACGAAGGGTGCAGGCTTTCCACAATGCTCACAGACGCCATTCGCTCGCTCCCTAGCCGCCCGAACCACCGCAGGATCGCGAAGGTACCGTGTGGTCAACATCGAGACCCGAGCAGGGTGACCGGCTTGGACCTCACTTGATGACATGGCCTCTGATAGCGCAGAAGATTCCCTCGAATCCCCCTGCCCCTCGAACGGAGCCGAGATGTAGCTTGGATCGGGGATCGTGAGGCCGAGCAATTCAGCAAGATAGGCGATTGCGCCAGTCGAATGCGCCCGGCACATCCGCGGCTTGATCCGAGTATGGCGGATGGCCCTCAGACAAAACGCCTGATGAGACGGCAGCAGCCGCTCCAGTGACGGAGCAGCGCCGTCCAGATTGATCAAACAGCCAACCGAGCCTGGCACCTTGATCAGCAAGTCAGGCACCCCTTCCGCACGAACCGCTGTCACGCTCTTTCGACCTTGGTGGCCCAAAAACTTCACCGAGTCGACCTGGGCAGGGATTCCAGACTTCATGCCGGCAAGCAGACAACCGTGCCGATCGACTTCCACGGCGTATTCTTGGCCAAAATTCAGCCGAACAAAGGCCCCATTGATATCGAGATTCAGGTTCCAGTTCCCGGCATCGTGAGCAGCAACGACCAGCACATCGGTGGCCAGTACCTGAGCGATCTGCAGGCGTGCCGACGCGTCTGGGATCAAGCGTTCGAAGACCTTCCGTGCATCATCGGCACACTGTCGATCAACCTTCATCCTGGCGCTGATCTACTCTGCCATCGAGCTGGCGCAACAACGCCTCGGCCTGCCCGCGCTCGGCGAAGTCCTCGGTCCCTCGCAGCAGCGACTGGAGCAACACCCGTGCCTTGGCGTCCTCGCCAGCGGCGTGGAGGATGCGCGCCTTGTGGAACTGCATGGTGACATTGCCCGGCGCGACGGCGAGCGCCTGGTCGATCAGGGCGCCTGCCTCCTCGATCTCACCGGCGCCGAGCAGCACCATCGCCAGGGTATCGGTGATGCTGGGCACGGACGGGGCGAGACCGTGGGCGCGCCGGGCGAGATCGATCGCACGCGCCGGATCGCGCTCACGCAGCAGCCAGGCGAGATTGTTGAGCGCGATCAGGTTCTCGGGCTGGGTCTCGAGCACCTGCTCGAACTGCTCGGTCGCCGCATCGGGCTGGTCGAGCTGATCGAGATAGAGCTGGGCGAGCGCGAAGCGGGTCTCGATATCCTCCGGGTTGCCGTCGAGCCATTGGGTCATCTCGGCTGCGGCGGTCTCGGGCTCGCCTGCGGCCAGCTGCGCCTGGGTCAGGCGTCGCAGATTGAGCCCCGAGGGCGCCTCCTCGAGCAGCGCACGAAAGCGCGACCGGGCCTCCTCGACCTCGCCCTGACGCAGCGCCAGACGACCCTCGAGGGCGAGCACATCGGGGTGCTCGGCACCGACGACCTCGCGCAATGCGGCGATGCGCGCGACGGCCTCGTCGACCTCGCCCTGGACGATCGCGTACTGCGCCAGACCACTGAGCGCCGGCACCGACTCGGGGTCGAGCGCGAGCGCCGACTCGAACGCCCGCGCCATCCGTTGCGGGCGCTCCAGCCCGGCCTCGGCGAAGGCGAGCGCGACGAAGGACTTGGCCGTCGGCACCAGCTCGGTGAGACGCAGCAGGGTGTCGCGCGCGGCCTGATAGCGCTTGAGCGCAAGCTCGGCCTCGCCGCTCAGTGCGAGCAGGTTGAGGTCCTCGGGGTGATCCGCGCGCACCGGTTCGAGCACCGCAAGCACGCGGGCCGGATCACCGGCGCGCAGATGGAAGGCGGCGAGATAGAGCCGCGGCTGCAGCGCGCTTTGATTGAGCGCCACTGCGGCCTCGAGATAGGCCTCGGTGGCCACGCGATCGTCACGCTGCAGCGCCACCTGCGCCAGCCCGACCAGCGGCGCGATTGCCTCGGGGTGGGCCTGGTGCGCGGCCTCGTAGAGCCTCTGCGCCGCAGCCGGATCACCGGCCTCGAGCGCCAGCTCGGCCAGGCCGCTGCTCGCCGCGACATTGGCCGGATCGAGTTCGAGCGCGCGCCGCCAAGCGGTCCTCGCCTCGTCGTCACGCTCCATGCGTCGCAGCACCTGACCGACCAGCACATGACCTCGTGCCGCCTCGGGGCGACGCGCGCGCAGCGCTTCGGCCGCTTCCAGCGCGGCGTCGGGGTCGCCGGCGCGCAGCTGACCGAGCACCAGCTGCTCTGCGGCCCCCCACAGCGCACCGCCCGGCACGGGCGCAACATCGGCACTCTCGAGCAGGCGCTCGAAGGCCGCCGCCGCAGCGGCGCGATTGCCTTGCAGCTGCGCCAACCGGCCGGCGATCAGCAGCACCTCGGGGTGATCGTCGCCGAGACGCGACGCCAGGACCCGCAGCCAGCGCTGGGCCGTCTCCTGATCACGCTCGGCGAGCGCCAGCCGCGCCAACCCTCGCAGCGCGGGGACGAAGCCCTCGTCGATCCGCTGCGCCCGCTCCAGCGCCTCGCCGGCGGCCTCGAGATCACCGAGACCGAGACGCGCCGAGGCCAGCGAGACCAGAACCCTGGGATCCTGCGGGGTCAGGCGGGCGAGTCGTGCGAGCGTCGAGGCGGCATCGCCATAGCGCTGCAACGCCAGCTCGGCATCGGCCACCAGGCCGAGCAGCAGGGCATTGTCCGGGAAGGCATCCAACGCCTCGGTGGCGGTACGCAGCGCCTGCTCGGGGGCATCGGTGCGCAGCTGATAGGCGGCGCGATAGAGCTGCGGCTCGAGTGCCTCGGGATCGGCCGCGCGGGCGCGGCGCAGATAAGCGTCGGCGCCAGCCAGGTCGTCCTGCGAGACGGCGATCCTGGCCAACGCGATCAGCAACGGCACGCTGTCGGGGTGATGTTCGAGCCCGCGTTCGAGTTCGGCGCGCGCACCATCCATGTCACCGCTGCCGAGACGGATCACCGCCAATCCGCTGAGCGCGGCGAGACTGCCGGGATCGCGCTCCAACGCGGCGTTGAACACCTCGGCAGCGGCCTCGGGCTCCTGGCGGCGCAGATGCACCGCACCGAGCAGCGCCAGCGCACGCACCGAATCGGGTGCCCGGTCACGATAGGCGCGCGCGGCCTCGAGTGCACTGTCGAGGTCGCCGCTGCGCAGCTGCCCGATGATCAGTTGCTCGCTCGCGCCCTCGAAGTCCGGCGCCTGTTCGAGTGCGTCCTGCAGCGCGCGCACGCCCTCCTCGGCATCGCCCTGATCGAGCAGCGCCGCACCGAGGCGTGCGCTGACGGTCGCCGACTCGGGAATCTCGGCCTTGACCCGGCGCAGATAGCCGATGCCCTCGTCGCGCTTGCCCTGACGCATCAGCGCCGAGGCCAGCAGATCCATGGTGGGCAGATCGTCGGGGGCCTGTTCGAGGATGCGCCGCGCCTGCCCCTCGGCCTCGGCGACATCGCCGGCCTGGAGCAGCGCAGTCGCCAGCAGGCGGCGTGCGGCAAGGTCATCGGGACGTTCGGAGACGGCGCGCTGGAGATGGATCAGCGCCAGCTCGGGCTCGCCCAGGGCGAGTCGGGTGGCGCCGGCGAGATAGAGCGCGGGGCCGAATTCGGGGCTGTCACCGAGGGCGGCATCGAGCGACTCGATCGCCGCGGAAAAGTCCTGCCGGCTGTAGTGCAGCATGCCCTGGGCATAGTCGACCAGGACGCTGTCCTTGATCACCCGGCGCAGGCGATCGATATCCTGCTGCGCCTCGTCGAACTTGCCGGCCTGGATGCGCACATAGGTCCGGCCGAGTTGCGCCCTGACCTGCTCGGTGGGCGACTTCATCGCCTTGCCATAAGCCGCCTCGGCGCCGGCAAGGTCGTCTTCAGTCCGCGCGATATCGGCCAGCAGCGCCCATGCGCCGCCGACAACCGCCTGATCGTCGGCCGCGACCGCCCGCTCGGCCAAGGCGCGGGCATCGGCCATCCTGGCGGAATTGAAATGGACTTTGGCCATCGCCAACTGTGCACGAAACGACGTATCATCGGCTTGCAGCGCAGCCACTGCCTCACGCTCGGCGCGCTCGCCGTCACCCTCTCGCAAGGCGGCTTCCGACTTGATGGCCAAGATTTCAGCACGCAGCGCATCGCTGGCTTGCTCAGGGACGGAAAGCGCATCGAGGCGCGCCAGCTCGCCCTGGATCAGCCAGGCCCGCGCCAGCCAGGGCTGCAGCGCCAACGGCTCGGCACCGAGGCGCTGCGCGCGCTCGAACTCCTGCTCGGCGGCGACCGCGTCCCCCAGCCTCAGGAAGGCGCGCCCCAGCAACACCCGCGCCTCGGCGTTCTGCGGCTCGGCCTGCAACAGGTTCTTGAAGGCGATGACGGCGGCGCGCCACTCACCCTCGGCGAGCGCACTCTGGCCTTCGCTCATCAGCTCGCCGGGATCGCCGGTCGAGCGCCCGGCCTCGCAGCCGCTCCCCAACGGGGCCAGAACCACGGCAACCAGCCACCACTTGCGCAACACCGTCAAGCTCGTCATCGTTCTCCCCTCAACGACCGATTCAATGGATGGACAGCAGCCGTCCGCCCCGTCGTCCGTCCTTGCCGAGTGCGTGGACGGACGCAAGAACACGCGATGGATACCCCGCAAGGCCCGAGCGATCATGCCGGATCGTGGACGCAAACTCAACGCGCCCCCGTCTCCGCTGAGCAACGGCCACGACGACGGCCATCGCCGCACAGCTTCGGCCTTCCGGCAACACCCGGAAGCCAGGCGACGCGGTGAACCGTGGCGACCCCGGGTGATGGGAATGAACTCAGACGCCGCGCATTGCCAACACCGTGTGCATGTAACCTACTGCGCGCGCCCTGAGTCACCATATCCGAGATCGTCATGCCCTTACACAGATTCGACTTCGAGACCGCGTTCAGCCGCAACATCGGCTGGCTGACCCGACAGGAACAGCAGGACCTGCGCCAGCGGCGCGTAGCCATCGCCGGACTCGGCGGCGTCGGCGGCAGTCACCTGATGACCCTCACCCGGCTCGGGCTGGGCGCCTTCAGCATCTCCGACTTCGACACCTTCGGTCTGGTCAACTTCAATCGCCAGGCCGGCGCCTCGCTGCGCTCGATCGACCGCCCCAAGATCGAGGTGGTCTCGGAGATGGCGCGCGACGTCAACCCTGAACTGGAGATCCGGGCCTTCCCCGACGGGATCAAGGCCGCCAACGTCGACGCCTTTCTCGAGGACGTCGACATCTATGTCGACGGGCTCGACTACTTCGCCGTCGAGGCGCGCCGGCTGGTATTCGCCGCCTGCGCGCGCAAATCGATCCCGGCGGTCACCGCCGCGCCGCTCGGCATGGGCGCTGCGGTGCTGGTGTTCGTGCCGGGCGGGATGGGCTTCGAGGACTACTTCCAGCTCGAGGGCAGGAGCGAGGACGAGCAGCTGATCCGCTTCCTCCTCGGGCTGTCGCCGGCGATGCTCCAGCGCAGCTATCTGGTCGCACCCGAGGCGGTCGACTTCGACCAACACCTCGGCCCCTCGACGCCGATGGCCTGCGAGCTCTGCGCCGGGATCGCCGCGACCCAGGTCCTCAAGCTGCTCACCGGGCGTGGCCGGGTGATCGCCGCACCGCGGGCATTGCACTTCGACGCCTATCGCAACAAGCTCAGCGTCACCTGGCGTCCCGGCGGCAATCGCAACCCGCTGCAGCGCATCGGTCTGGCGATCGCCAGACACCAGCTCAAGCGCATGCGCGAGACGAGCTGAGCGCCGGACAATCACCCTCGACCAAGGACAAGGACCCTGGCATGACAGTCCCACGCCTCCCCGGGGCGCTCGCACTCGCGCTGCTGCTGTTGCTCGGCGCGCTCTCGGGCGCCCTGTTACCCAGACTCCATCTCGACAACGCCCCCGAGGCCTACTTCCCGGGTGACGCCCCGGCGGTACGCTTCGAGTCGGCGCTGCGCGCGGACTTCCCCCCGGATCAGGTGCTGATCGCCCTGTTCGAGGGCGAGGACCTGTTCAGCGACGCCTTCCTCCAGCCCTTCTTCGGGCTGATCGAGGACATCGAGCGCAACCCCAGGGTCGAGCGGGTGCTGGCGGTGGCCGGTGTCGACCACATCAGCGGCACCGCCGAGGGCTTCGTCGTCGAGCCACTGCTCGATGCCGAGATCGCCGCCGCACTCACCCCCGCCGAGCGCCGCCAACGGGTGCTCGACGATCGCCTCGCCGCCTCCTACCTGGTCGCCGACGACGGCCGGGCCATGGCGCTGATCGTGCGCCCGCTCGAACTCAGCGACAGCCTGCAGCGTCTCGCGCTCGAACAGGACACCCGCGCGGCCATCGCCGCGGCCGGACTGGAGGGACGGCTGACGGCCATCGCCGGACAGGTGGCGCTCGACGTCGCGCAGCTGCGCGCGATGATCCACGACACCCTGATCTTCGTACCGGCAACCATGGGGTTCGGCCTGCTGATCATCTGGCTGATGTTCAGGCGGGTGCTGGCGGTGGCGGTCAGCGCCCTGGTGATCGCGGTGGTGGTCAACCTCACCGTCGCCCTGCTGGTGCTCGCCGGCAAGCCCTACACCCTGGTCTCGGCCCTCCTGCCGCCGCTGATGTCGGCGCTGACCATCGCCTCGCTGATCCATTGGCTCAACGCCCTGGCCCAGGCATCGCGTCACGGACTCGCCGGGAGCGCGCGCATCGACTGGGCGCGACGCCGGGTCGCCCGCCCCACCCTGTTCACCGCCTTGACCACCGCCGCCGGGCTGGCCTCGCTCGGTTTCAGCCCGATCCAGCCGATCGCCGCCTTCGGGCTGGTCGCAGCAGCGGGGATGCTCGCACAGTGCGCGATCGTGATCGGGTTGGTGCCGCCGATCTTCGCGCGCTGGGACCGTGGCGAGTGGCAAACCCGCCGGACACTGCGACCGCTCGACCACGCGGTCGGACGGCTGCGCCATCTCGGCATGCGTCACGCCGGTTGGGTGCTCGCCGTCACCGCCCTGGTACTGGCGTTGGGGGTACCGCAGATCTGGCGCATCCATACCGAGACCGACATGCTGCGCTTCTTCACCCCGGCGCACCCCATCACCCAGGCCAACACCCGCATCCAGGAGCGCCTGATCGGCACCACCACCCTGGAGCTGGTGTTCGACGCCGGCGCGCGCGACGCGCTCAAGCGCCCCGAGCGCCTGGCGCTGATCGACACCGTGCAGGGATGGCTCGAGGACCAGCCCGAGGTCGGCCATACCCTGTCGATGGTCGACCTGATCGAGGAGATGCACTGGGGCTTCCACGACGAACGGGCCGACTACCGCACCCTGCCCCGCGACCCCCGACTGATCGCCCAGTATCTCTTCATCTACGACGGCACCGACCTCTACGAGCTGGTCGATCGCGAGTTCGCGCGCACCCGGCTGACGCTCAATCTCGACATCCGTGGCGCGCGCGCGATCAACGCCTTCATCGCGCGGATCGAGACGCGGCTCGCGGAACTCGACCTGCAGGGCATGGATGTGCAGGTGGCCGGGTTCGGCAGGCTGTTCGCCGATCAGGAGCGGCTGCTCATCGACGGCCAGATCCGCGGACTGGCCGCCGCCGTGGTGCTGATCTCGCTGTTCATGCTGGCGATGTGGCGCCGCCCCGGCGACGCCGCGCTGTGCATGGTGCCGAACATCGCGCCGATCCTGCTGATCTTCATCGCCATGGGGGTGCTCGGGATCTGGCTCGACATGGCCACCGCGATGATCGCCAGCGTCACCGCTGGCATCGCCATCGACGACACCATCCATCTCTTCCACGCCTACCGTCGCAACCTCGCCGCGCACGGCTCGCGGGTCTGGGCGCTGGCCCGTGCCTATCAGCACAGCGGTCGTGCGGTGGTCGCCACCACGCTGATCCTGTGCGGCCAGTTCCTGCTGCTCGGCAGCTCGGCGTTCGTGCCGACGCGCGAGTTCGGCCTGCTCACCGCCGTCGGTCTGCTCACCGCGCTGATCTTCGATCTGCTGCTCTTCCCGGCGTTGCTGATGGCCGTCGGACGACTGCGCGAACGGCGCGCGCGAGCGGACTGGACAGGTCGGTGAAATCGCACCAGACTTTGCGCAGTGTCAGTGGGGCGCGAACCGGATGCGCGAGCACCGCCAACGCGCCCCACTGAACCCCCCAAGCGCCGCGCCGGGCCTTGCGGACCGCCGCGCCACCGAGCCTGAAGCGAGGAAGCCCATGTCGACGCCATCGCCCCGCCCCCAGCGGACGTCACGACGGCTCACGCCGCCACGAACGCATCACTGGACAACGGCGCTCGCGCTGCTGCTCGCCTGCGCCCTGCTCACCCCGGTGCACGCCGACCCCAAGGGGGAGCGCCTCGCCCAGCAGGTCTACGACCGCCCCGACGGGCGCGACCTCACCACCCGCGGCACCATGGTGCTGCAGGAGCGCGGCCACGCCCCGCGCACCCGCGAGATGTTCATCTACCGTCGCGACCAGGGTGGCGGCGAGGTCTCCACCCTGATCCGCTTCACCGCGCCGGGCGACATCGCCGACACCGGACTGCTGACCATCGACCATCGCGCCGGCGAGAGCGACCAGTGGGTCTATCTGCCCGCGCTCGGCAAGCCCAGGCGCATCCCCGCCGCCCGCCAGGGCGGGCGCTTCGTCGGCTCGGACCTGTTCTACGAGGACCTGCGCGATCGCCGCGTCGCCCTCGACGAACACCGCTGGCTGCGCCAGGAGACCTACGAGGGGGTGCGCACCGAGGTGCTCGAGAGCACCCCGGTCGATCCGGGCAACTCGGTCTACGGCAAGCGGCTGAGCTGGATCCACCCCGAGGCGCTGGTGGCGCTGCGTATCGACTTCTTCCGTCCCGGCCAGAACCAGCCCTTCAAGCGCTTCACCGCCCGCCGACTCGAGCGCATCCAGGGCTACTGGACGGTGACCGACAGCCTCATGACCGATCTCGACAGCGGCCACCAGACGCGGATGACCAGCACCCTCACCCGCTATGACAGCGGACTCGACCCAGTGCTGTTCTCGCGCCGCGCGCTCGAGGACCCGGTATTCGAGTCCAGGTTCCGGCCATGAGCGCACGCGCCCTCGCACCGCTGCTGCTCGCGCTCGCCGCAGCCCCCATCCAGGCGCAGGAGGTGCTGATCATCGGCACGCCCGAGACGCCGGCAGCGGTGCTGCCCGAGCCGACGGCGCCGATCGAGCGACACACGTTGGAACTCGGCATCGACCGACTGTGGACCGAGTTCGGCGCCTTCACCGAGGGCGAGGCGCGCGCGGCCACCAGCGCCCACTTCACCGGGGTGGTCGCCGCCGCGTGGCGCCCGGCGCCGGCCTGGGAGCTGCGCGCGGCACTACGCCTCGATGGCGACGCCCAGTCCGGCGCCGACCGCTTGCGCGCGCTCGCGCTCGACTACGACGAGAGCTATCTGCGCTACCGCAACCCGCAGCGACGCGTCACCCTCGGCACCCAGACCGTGCTCTGGGGGCGGGTCGACGAGATCCCGCCGACCGACCGGCTCTCGGTGCAGGACATCAGCCGCTTTGCCATCGATGAACTCGACGACCGCCGCCGCGCCGTGCCGCTGCTGCGCTGGGAGGAGTTCGGCACCGATCACAAGCTCGACCTGGTGGTGATCCCGGCATTCCGTCCCGCCGAGCTGCCCGACGACGACAGCGTCTGGTACCCGGTCGACCGTGACCAGGGGCGGCTGCTGGGGATCCGCTCCGATCCACTGCTCGCGGCCCTGGTGCGCGGCGCCAGCACGGGCGACGATCGCCCCGGCGGCGCCGGCGCCGGTCTGCGCTTCAGCCACAGCCTCAGCGGTCTCGACTACGCACTCACCGTGCAGCACACCCGTCACTCACTGCCCTACTACGAACTCGACCCGGCGGTGCGGCGTGCGCTGCTCGACGGCGCCGATGTCGCCAGCGCGCTCGCCGCCGGCGGCGAGCGCCCGACCTTCCTCGGGCGTCACCCCTACACCACCATCCTCGGCGGAGACCTCGGGGTGGTGGTCGGCGGCGCCACGCTGCGGCTCGAGGCCGCCTGGCTCAGCGATGTCCCGGTGACCACCCGCGACCTGCGTCTCGACACCGTCGCCGGGCTCGACTGGGTGGCCGGCATCGAGTTCTATCCGGGCGACGCCGACACCCGCATCAACCTGCAGCTGGCCGGGCGGCACCTGCTCGACGCGCCGCCGGTGATCGACTGGGTCGACACCCTGAGCCTCAACGGCCAGCTCGAGAGCGAGTGGGGCCAGGGTCGCTGGCGCGGTCGGCTGCGTTTCGCCGCCGGACTCAACCGCCACGACCTGTATCTCAACCCCGAGATCGCCTATATCGCCCGCGAGCCCCACGAGTTCTATCTCGGGGCGCACTACTTCGACGGCGAGGACGGCACCTTCGGCGACTTCTATGCCGACGACACCCTCATCGCCACCGGCTGGCGGGTGCGTTACTGACCCCCGAAACGCCCTGCACAGGAGTGTCGGCAGACTTTACAACCCGCCCCTCACATGCCTGCATAAATCCAATCAAAATTCTCAAGTAATTGAAAAATAATAACAAAAAAATCTGGCCCAACATCTGCATACAACTCCAGCGAGGGCCGCGTGACTCCGGCAAAGGAAGCTGCCGACGACGCCCCGACAGCGCGCATACAGCTCAACCTCGCAGGAGTGAAACCATGAAGACCTTGACGATCTCGCTGGCCGCAGCGACCGCACTGACCGCCAATGTCGCCAGCGCCGGCCTGATGTATCTCAATCTCCCGGACAACAGCTACGACGCCACCCGCTTCATCGGCGCGCCGGACGCGAACACCATGACCGGGACCTTCAGCGAGTTCGGCTACAGCCAGCTGCTCGCGACCTCGATCTACGACTTCACCGACGGCTCGGTGGCCGGGTCCTTCTTCGACACCAACGACCCCGCCACGCTCGCCAGCTACGGCATCCCGACCTCCGGGACCGCGCTCGACGGCGTCTCCACCGTCGATCTGGTCATGCCGAACTGCCCGCTCGGCCAGTGCGACATCGACGCCCTGAGCCCGCTGGTACCGCCGCTCGCGACCGACAACGAAGGCTTCCTGCAGACCTGGGACCTGCAGGTCGAGTACACCTTCTACGGTGACCTCGACGCCAGCGGCCCGACCTATACCAGCGGCACCTTCGACGTCTATTTCAACGACCTCAACGACGACACCAATGACCGTCTGGTGCTGACCGGCGAACTCACCGGTTCGCTGCTTTCCCCAGCCAACCTGTACCTGTACTTCGACATCACCTTCGTCGTGGATAACTTCCTGTTCATCCAGGACGACAACGGCGTCTTCGTCGATGCCTTCGACAAGCTCAGCGCCGGTGGCACCCCGACGCTGGAACTCGACACCAACGTCGATCCGCCGATCCCGACGCCCGACCAGCTGCTGCTCGTCGCCGGCCCCAGCGGTCCGGCCGCCGTCCGCCAGCAACCTCTCGACGGCTCGGTCACCGGCAGCATCCCCGAGCCGGCCACCCTCGGCCTGCTCGGCGCCGGTCTGCTCGGCATCGGCTTCGCCGGCAGCCGCCGCCGCAAGCACGCCTGATCCGCTGACCTCTCGTCAGCTCGCATGATCCGACGGCGGCCTCCGGGCCGCCGTCGGCGTTTGGGGAAGGGCCGCCAGCCGCCAGTGGGCGTCTATACTAGATGCCTGCGCCCAATGCCCCGCAACCGCAAAGCTGCCAGAGGCGCGAAGAACGCGACCCGTCTTCGGTGTCGGCCTGCCATCAGCTGCGCGACGACGAGACAAACCACCTCCCCTCACTGGTGGCTGATCGCTGGTCGCTGATGGCTGATCCCCCCTACATCCCGAGCAGCGCCAAGCCGCGCGGCAGCAACGGCAGCAGCAGCGCGGTGAGCACCGCCGAGAGTCCCATCGCCAGACCCGCCATCGCGCCCTCGCGATGACCGAGCTGGAAGGCCCGGGCGGTCCCGATGCCGTGCGCGGCGGTGCCCAGGGCCACCCCGATCACCGCCGGATCGCGGATCCCCAGACGGCGCAGCACCCCGACCCCGAACAGCGCCCCGACCAGGCCGGTGAGCACCACCAGGGCGGCGGTCAGCGCCGGGATGCCGCCGAGCTTCTCGGCGATCCCCATCGCCACCGGCGTGGTCACCGACTTGGGCGCGAGCGAGAGCAGCACCGCGCGATCCGCGCCGAGGGCCGCCGCCAGCCCCACCGCACTGACGACCGCCACCACCGCCCCGACCACCAGGGCAACCGTGATCGGCAGCGCCAGCACGTGTAGCTCGGCGCGCAGCCGATAGAGCGGGATGGCCAGCGCCACGGTCGCCGGACCGAGCAGGAAGTGGATGAACTGGGCACCGTCGAAGTACTGCGCATAAGGCGTGTCGGTGAGCACCAGCAGCCCGATCAGGGTCGCGATGCTCAGCACCACCGGATTGAGCAGCGCCAGCCCCCCGCACCAGGCCTGGAGCCTGCGCGCGCCGAGCCACACCAGCAGGGTGAGGGTCAGCCAGAACAGCGGCCGCGCGGCGAGATAGACCCATAGCGTCTCGAGCGGCATCTCGGTCACGACCGCGCCCTCGCCGCCCGTACTCGGCGCACCACCCAGAGCGTGCCCTGCATGGCCAGCGCCGTCGCCACCAGGGCGATCAGGGTACCGAACAACAGCGCCGCGCCCAGCGCCTGCCAGTGGGCATAGAGCAGCTCCCAGTGGACCATCACCCCGACTCCGGCGGGGATGAACAGCAGCGGCAGATGCGCGAGCAACCCGTCGGCGGTCTCGGCAACGCGCGCGGCGAGCCCGCCGCGCACCACCAGCAGCAGGAACAGCAACAGCATCCCCAGCACCGGCCCGGGAAGCGGCCACCCGAACAGCAGGACGAGACTCTCGCCCAGCAGCTGACAGGTCAGGATCAGGGTCAGGGCCTCAATCATCTCGATAAGGACTCGCGTTCATGGAAGGTTGAAAACGATCGGCATCACGCGAGTGGCGCGACGGAATGGTTGACGAAGCGGGCAAAGGCAGAAAACACGAAATGTACACGTCGAGATGATTGACACCCCTATTAAAACTGATCTCACGGCAAGAAAAGCCGAGTTCGAGACAAAATTCGCACACGTAAAGACTAAAAATGTTGAGTAAGCAGCGATTCAGCGGCGCTGAGCGCCTTGTCAATCGGCCCAAAACAGAACACTAAAAGTTTACGTCGAATTAATTTACGACGATAAAAAACAAAATCTTACGCTCAATCCGTCTTGAATTCACAAATCACTGAACACTTCCTGTTCCTGAAGTCGCGATTTCGGCAGTCCTGCGTTGAAGTCGGTCTCGGCGCGATAGCCGAGCGCGACCAACACCACGGCACTCAGCCCACGCTCGCGCAGCCCCAGCTCGACATCGAGTACCTCGCGATTGAAACCCTCGATCGGGCAGGCATCGATGCCCAGGGTCGCCGCGCCGAGCAGGAGCGAACCCAGCGCCAGATAGACCTGCTTCTCGGCCCACTGATCGAGATCGCCCAGCTCATCGCGATGCAGTCCGACATAGAACCCCCGGGTGGCCCGCTGACGCGCCTCGGCCTCCTCGGTCGGGAAGCGACCATCGGCGCGCTCCTGTGCCAGCAGGTGTTCGAGATAGTCGTCATCGATCTCGGTGCGTGCGCAGAGGACGACCACGTGCGAGGCATCGACGATCTTCGGCGTGTTGTAGGTGTGGCCGGCCTCGGTGGACATGCTCACCCGCGCCTTGCCGGACTCGGTGGCGGCGATGACGAAGTGCCACGGCTGGGCGTTGACCGACGAGGGGGCATTGCGCAACAGCGCGCGCAGCGTCTCGATCTCGGCCTCGGGGATCCGACGCTCGGGATCGAAGGCCTTGGTGGCATGACGGGTCTGGGCGTAATGGGCAATGTTCATCGGCATCGAGCACGCGATCAGGGCGTGCCTCCTCGGGAAGATCAGTCACAGACACAAGGCTCCGGCGGGCGCCGAGCGCGTGTGCCACTCAAATAGGGCGTCCCCGACCTGGGGGCGGGCGGGACCGGTCCGGTCGGCAGGCTACCAGATCCAGCAAGCGCGAGGCGATAGGGCGCGGCGGCGGTTGCTGCACGTCGCCCTCGGGCAGGTGGCGCGAGGACATCGGGTGATGGGCGCGAGCAAAGAAACCTTTTCGTGTACACAAAACCCCTGCAAGCCTATGCTTTCAGTCGTCAGCGTCAGCAACACAACTGCAGGTACACGAGGACCCACGCATGAAACGGCTCATCGTCTGCTGCGACGGCACCTGGCAACATCTCGAATCCGACTACCCCACCAATGTCGTCCAGCTCGCCCAGGCGATACGGACACAATGCGACGACAGCACGACCGAACAGGTCGTCTATTACGACGAGGGTGTCGGCGCCGAGGGCGGCATCGGCGCGCTCAGCCGCGAGTTCACCGCCATCATCGGCGGCGCCTTCGGGCGCGGGATCGACAAGAACATCATGGACGCCTACCGCTTCCTGGTGCTCAACCACCAGCCCGATGACGAGATCTATCTGTTCGGCTTCAGCCGCGGCGCCTATACGGTGCGCAGCCTCGCCGGACTGATCGGCGCCGCCGGCCTGCTGCAGCGTCATCAGCTGCGCTATATCCGCGAGGCCTACGAGTTCTATCGCGACCCCGACGCAGACAGCGACGAGGTCGCCCGTTATCGCGCGTTTCGCGACCGTCACAACCCGCAACCTGCACCGATCCGTCTGCTCGGTTGCTGGGACACGGTCGGCAGCCTCGGCTTCCCCGACGTCATCCCCGGACTGACCCTCGACCGTGCGCTCAACCGCCGCTACCGCTTCCACAACAACCGCATCGGCGCGCACGTCGAGCAGGTCGCCCATGCCGTCGCGATCGACGAGGCCCGCGCTCAATTCATGGTCACCCTCGCCGATGCCGATGACCCGACCCGCACCCAGGTGCGCGAGACCTGGTTTCCCGGCGACCACGGCTGCATCGGTGGCGGCAGCTTCGTCAAGCGCGGACTCTCGAGCATCACCCTGCGCTGGATGCTCGAGCAGGCCGGCGATCTCGGTCTGGAGAGCGACACCCGGCACATCGAGGTCGATGTCAGCCGTCACTTCAAGCACCATGAACCGGTCCTCGAGGGTCTGGCCCCCGAGGATCCCTGCATCTTCGTCGACGACGACATCCCCTTCCCCTACACCGCGGGCGAACGCGACCCGGCGCGCCTGCAGCGCGAGACACGTCCCCAGCTCCATGCCCACGCCCCGCATCAGCAGGTGGACCTCCATACCAGCGTCGGCCAGCGCTGGCGCGACTGCGCCTGGTGGCGACCGCAGCCACTCGCCCCCTTCGCCGCGACCCTTGATCGCTGGGCTGAGGACCATCCCAACCCGCTCACCGAACTACCGGCCGACGGTCACCTCGCCCCTGGGCAGGAGGTCGAGATCGAGGTCGCCGCCCGCACCCGCGATCTCGCCGACCAGCCCTGGCGGCTCCATCTCGAGGCCGGCGCAACCTACACCTTCGCACTCAGTCCGACCCAGGTCTGGCAGGACGGCGAGCTGCCACCCTGCTCGGCCGACGGCTGGGACCGACAGGATCTGCGCGGCCTGCGCCGCCTGCTCCGCCCGGTGATCCATCTGTTCGAGAACCAGCGCCAGCACCCCGAGGCGAACTGGTTCGAGCTGGTCGGCGAGATCCGAGAGGACAGCGGCGCCCGCCACCACTTCTGCCTCGGCGCGCATCCGGCCGAACGCTTCCAGCCACCGGCAAGCGGCATGCTGCTGTGCTACGCCAATGATGCGCCGGATCATTACGACAACAACGCGGGGCAGATTCGGCTGAGGATCAGCCGGCTGAGCTGACCCCCTGCTCGGGAAGCCTGCGACATGACACTCGACATCTCACCGCTGCTGATCGGTCATCCCGCATCCTGGCTCGTCCTCGCCGGGTTGCTCCTGCTGCTGCTCGCCCTGACCGGCAGGATCGGGCGCTTGCTCGAACTCTCCCGCGCCCGCCAGCGAGCTGCCTTGCTGATCGGCACCGCGCTGACCCTGAGCGGATTGCTGCTGTATCCGCCGGTGCACCCGGAGCACCCATCCGACAGCACACCCGCTGCGACAGCAGCGCCCCAGGCCGTCGAGTGTCGAGCGACGAGCGGCCCCGGAGACATACCGCCGGCCATCGCCATCGAGGCCCTGCTGGTCGCGGTCAACCACAGCACCAGGCTGGTCGAGGCCGATCAGCCGCTGGCAGCCAAGCCAGGCGACCTGCTCGCCGTCGAGTCGGTCACCCTCTGCGTCCCGACGACGGCGGACGCCCGAACCGGCAGCGCCCATGTCGAGTTCGCGCCGGTCGACACCCGGGGTCGGACGATCACCTCGGCCATCGCCGCAACCCGCGGTCGAACCCTGATCCCGGGCCGTCAGACCCTGCCGGGTCCGGGCAGGCAATGGCGGATCGGCACCGACTGGCGCCACCTCTCGGTCACGCTCGTGCACTACCCGGACGGCGGCGGCACCGCCAACCCCGGCTGCGAGCAAGGCGCCTGCGAGATCGACGACCGACTGACCTTGCCCTTCGACTGAAAAACCCTCCCTGCCCGCGAGATCGACGGCAACCCGCGGGTCTCGCCCCCCATCGCCCGCCACCGCGGCGCCATACCGTCTTCTGAACCGCGTCCAGCCCCGCTGGCGGTTTACAGACCTCACCCAGCGGCGTGGCGCTGGAGACGCACCAGATCAACATCTGGTGTTAGGATGGGGTATGGAGCACCGTCCCAGGCGGTGTCCGCTCGCGTGTTGACACGGCCCGGATCGGGGCCGCACGCAATGCTGCAACATGGATGTTCAATCAGTGCCCCACGCCGCTCACCGTCTGCCGGACGGCTCGCGATGACGCTCGACGAGTCGGTCTATATCCGTCGTCTCACCACCCTCGGTGACACACAGCCGATCGCCGCCAGCGCCGATATCCGCGCGGCCAATGGCAGCAAGTTGCTGGCCCGTGGCGCGCGGATCGATCGCTCGGTGCTGGAGCGATTGCTGCGCCACAAGCTGCTCGAACCGATCGACCGCACCACTCGCCTCGCCGAGCGGGTCGATCGCACCACCTTGCTCGAGACCATCGCGCGCCTGCTCGATCGGGACCCGACCCTGGCCGCACTGATCGCCTGTCTCGGCGGACCGCACCACGACCCGCGCCGCACAGCCGCGCGGATCGATCCACCCGGCGTGCTCGGCAACAAGCTCGCCGTTGCCCGTCACCTCAACCCGGCGCTGTTCGAGCATGGGGTCGCCACCCTGCTCGCGGCCGATGCGTTGGCCAGCGCACGCGCCCTGGAGCCTCGCGACCAGGAGCGTCTGGCGTTGGCCGCGCTCTGTCACGACATCGGCATCCTCCATCTCGAGGCCGCCTCGCTGGCTCCCTCGCAGCCCCTGCACCCCGAGCACTGGAGTCAGTTCTATGCCCACCCACGGATCGGCGCGCTGATCCTCGAGGGCGAGCCACAGACCCGCGGACGGATCGCGCGCGCGGTACTCGAACATCACGAACGCCTCGACGGCAGCGGCTACCCTCATGGCCGACGCGGCAAGGACCTCAGCCGACTCGGCATCCTGCTCGCCTTCACCGAGTTCATCGTCTCCACCAGTCAGCGGCTGGGAGCGCACGAGCTGCTCACCATCGCCAAGACCCAGGACGCGGGTTTCGATCGCGCCCTGATCGGGCAGCTGATCGAGGGGATGCGCGAACGCGTGGAGTGGCTGCCGGCGCCGGCGCCGCGCCTCGAGACCGAACGACTGCTCAGCGCGCTCGATACGCTCTGGGAGGTCGTCGAGCCACCGGATGCCGGCGATCGACTGCTCAGCCCCGGACTGGCGGAGATCAGGCTGATGCTGGTGCGCGCGGGCCTCGCTCCCGGCGCCATGGGGTCGGACCCCGAACTACTCGGCGACGATCAGCAGATACGGCTCGAACAGGAGCAGCTGCTGCGCGAGGCGCTGTTCAGGCTGCGACGATTGCGGCTGGAGACACTGCGTCGCGCCGGCGAACGATCGAGCCGGCTCGAAGACTGGATCAGGCGCTCTGGGGAGCTGCTCACGGCGGTGCGGCAGGCGCTGCAGGAGCAGCAGCCATCGGCCACCGCGCTCGCCAACGGCTAGGAGGGATCGCGTCGACGATAGCGCCGCTGCGGCTCGCCGCACCAGGGTCGGGGGTCGTCGAGCCACTTCTGGATGAACGACCAGGCGGAGTGATAGCCCTCGTGCGGCAGGCGGCAGTCGGTGCAGTCCTTGCGCCGGTTGCCGTGACGGTCGGTGTAGATCCGGTAAGGACCGGGACAGTCGTAGGCGATCAACGGGCAGTAGCAGAACAGACAGTTGAACGTTCGCCGCACCCCGGGATGACAGGGGTAGAAGGGGCAGTCGTGATTGGTGAAGCCCTTGAAGGACGGGTTGTCGGTCAGCTCCTTGGGTTCGGTCACGACGCCCCTCCGCTTCAGCGCGCCAGTGTCAGCAGGGCGTCGAGATCGAGATTGGCCTCGCAGTGGTCGGCCAGGGCATCGAGCGCGGCCTCGATGCGTGCCTCGAAGTCGATCCGCGCCGCCTGAGCGCCGACCTGGTCGAGCCAGTGGGCGCGGAACGCGTCACCACCGAAGATGCCGTGGACATAACCGCCCATCACCCGTCCGTCGGCGCTGATCGCGCCCTCGGCGCGCACCCCGCCCTGGCCGTCGTCGAGCATCAGCCAGGGGCGTTCGAGCCCGGCCCCGGCGGTCCGCCCCATGTGCATCTCGTAGCCGGTGAGGCGACAACCGCTGCGCTGGTCGCGGCCATCGATCTCGATCAGCCGCTTGTCGCCGCCGATCTCGGTCTCGATGTCGAGCAGCCCGAGCCCGGGGGTCTCGCCCGGCTCGCCCTCGATGCCCTGGGGGTCGCGCACCACGCGCCCGAGCATCTGGTAGCCGGCGCACAGCCCCACCACCCGACCGCCACGGCGCACATGGGCGATGATGTCGACGTCCCAGCCCTCGCGGCGCAGACAGTCGAGATCGGCGCGGGTGGCCTTGGAGCCGGGCAGGATCACCACGTCGGTCTCGGCGGGGATCGCCTCGCCCGGCTGGATCCAGCGCAGGTTGACGCTCGGCTCGGCGGCCAGCGGGTCCATGTCGTCGAAGTTGGCCACCCGCGACAGACGCGGGATGGCGACGTTGAGCACGCCGCCGCTGGTCTCGGCCGGGCGTTCGAGCGCCAGCGAGTCCTCGGCGGGCAACCGCCCCGCCCCCTCGAACCAGCGCAGCACGCCCCGGAAGGGCCAGCCGGTGATCTCGGTGATGGTCTCGCAGGCAGGCTCGAACAGCGAGAAGTCGCCACGGAACTTGTTGACGATGTAGCCCACCACCCGCTCGCGGTCGGCCTCATCGAGCAGCAGCCAGGTGCCGACCAGCGAGGCCATGGTGCCGCCCTTGTCGAGATCGCCGAGCACCACCACCGGCACCTCGGCGCGCTCGGCGAAGTGCATGTTGGTGATGTCGCAGTCGCGCAGATAGACCTCGGCGCCGCTGCCGGCGCCCTCGACCAGCACCAGATCGGCCTCGGCGCAGAGCCGCTCGAAGCTGTCGAGCACCGCCGGCATCAGCCCCTGGCGCATCTCGTGATAGACCCGCGCCGGACAGTTGCCGAGCGCGCGTCCGCGCAGCACCACCTGGGAGCCGACGTTGCTCTGCGGCTTGAGCAGCACCGGGTTCATGTGGATCGAGGGCGCCACTCCACAGGCGCGCGCCTGCAGTGCCTGGGCGCGACCGATCTCGCCGCGCGGCTGCTCGCCGTCGGGGCCGGGGGCGGCGTCGGTGTCGATGGTCACCGCCGCGTTGTTGCTCATGTTCTGCGCCTTGAACGGGCGCACCACCAGGCCGCGGCGGGCATAGGCGCGGCACAGGCCGGCGACCAGCATGCTCTTGCCGACGTCCGAGGCGGTGCCCTGGATCATCAGCGTGCGGGCACGGCGCGGGCCGCTGTCGCGCAGCGGCGGGAGGTCGATCTTGATCGTCGGTGCGGAATCGGTCATGCGATGAATCTCTGAACGACACGGCCCGCGTTCGTCGTGCGACGAAGCGGGCCGCTGATTGCCTATGCGGCGCGAGCGGACGGAACGGCCGCGACCGTCCACCCGCCCGCGTCGACCAAGTCGCGGATCAAGCGTTCTCGTACTGCTTGACCTGCTCCTCGGTCATCTGCTGATCGCCACCGCCACAGGCCTTGGGCCCGGCGCAGGCCTGGGGCGCGGCACCGGTGGCCGAGACCGCCGGACGCTTGGCCGGCGGCGCCTTCTTCCAGGCGTTGTGATCCGGCTCGACGATCTTGGCGCGGCTCTTGTCGTAGTCGAACTTGATCAGCTTCTTGAACATCGGCCCCCAGTAGTTCTGCTTGCCGAGCTGGTAGAAGCGACGCTCCATGGCGCTCTTGAGGAAGGCCTTGATGCAGCCGATCAGGTACTTGCGACGGAAGGGGTCGCGCACCCAGGGGTACTGGAAGAACATCCGCTTCATGTAGAAGCGTCGGTAGTTGGCCATGACCCCGTCGAGCAGCTCGGCGCGATCGATGTTGTCGGGCTTCATGATCGGCGAGACGAAGTTGTACTTCGAGTAGTCGAAGACCTCCACCCGATCGCTCATCTCGGTGAACATGTCGGCGAACGGCCAGGGGGTGTACATCGACCAGTTGGCCATGTCCGCGCCCCAGTCCATGACCATCTGATAGGTCTCTTCCAGGGTCTCGCGGGTCTCGTTCTCGAGACCGACGATGAACTGCGCCTCGGTGACGATGCCGTTCTCCTGGAGCAGCTGGATCGCGCGCTTGTTCTGCGCGACCGTGGTCTCCTTGACGAAGCGGTCGAGGTTGAGCTGCGCGGCCGCCTCGGTGCCGAGCGAGACGTGCACCAGACCGGCCTTGCGGTAGAAGGGCAGCAGCTCCTCGTCGCGCATGACGTCGGTCACACGGGTGTTGATGCCCCAGTGGATACCGAGATCGCGGTCGATCAGCTCCTGACAGAAGGCGACGAACTTGTTCTTGTTGATCTGCGGTTCTTCGTCGGCAAGGATGAAGAAGCCGACGCCGTGGACCTTGACCAGCTCCTCGATCTCGTCGACCACGCGCTTGGGATCGCGCACGCGGTAGTCGCGCCAGAACTTCCACTGCGAGCAGAAGCTGCAGGTGAAGGGACAGCCGCGCGCCATGTTGGGCGTGGCCACCGGCACCCCGAGCGGGATGTAGATGTACTTCTGCCAGTCGAGGATGCCCCAGTCCGGCCAGATCGAGTCGACGTCCTTGATCGAGGGCTCGGCCGGGGTGGCGACCACCTCGCCGTCGTCGCCGAGGAAGGCGATACCCTTGACCTTGTCGCGATCACCCGGCCAGCCGGTCTGATCGATGCTGCGCACCAGGTTGAGGGTGACCGCCTCGCCCTCGCCGCGCACGATGGCGTCGATCCAGGGCGCCTCTTCGAGCACCTGCTGGAACATGAAGGTGGCGTGGATGCCGCCGAGCACGGTGAGGGCCTGCGGGCGCTCTTCCTTGGCAACCTGCAGCAGGCGCTGCGCGGCGTAGATCATCGGCGTCATCGCGGTGGTGGCGATGATATCGGGCTCGATCTCCCGGATGGCGGCACGCAGCTGATCGTCGTCGAGCTTGTCCACCATGGCGTCGATGAAGTGGTAGTCCTCGTAGCCACCGGACTTCAGATAGCCAGCCACATAGGCAACCCACGCCGGCGACCAGTTGCCGGCGATATCGGCGGCACCGGCGCTATAGTTGGGGTGGACAAAAAGGATTCGCATTGTCAGCTCCGGGTTATCTCGATCGTCGGACTCAGCTGGGCTCTGCTGAGTGTAGTGAAGCCCCGCCAGACTGCGACAGTTGGCACAGACACCGTCGACCGGCGCAGCGCGACGGGGCCGGGGCGAACGGCTCGCTCGACGGCGTGCGATGACGAACGATCATGACGGGAGTCCTGTGACGGGCGAGCGCTTGGCCAAATTCGAAACAGTCGGTGTAGTAGTAGATGACGCAAGGGCAAGCATCGACCACGATCCGCGAGCATGCGTCAGCCCCTTCGGCGCTGGCAACCACAAAACCCTTGTGGGAAAAATTCTCGCCCGCATCATGTCTGCAAAAAGCCGGTTCTACGTCGGGCAGGCATCTTACCAACGGATCCCAGAATGCGCCACGACCGATACGGCTGACTGTCCGGCGAGGATACTGCTACCATCGGCCACCGCCGACGCGGTTGGCTGGCACCACACCAGATCATGGGGCCAGACAGTCCGTCACTCCGGCCGCGAGGCCAGGTTGGTCGCTGGTTATACACATGAAGACGCTCTATCTCATCGGCATGGGTCCGGGGGACCCGAAATATCTCACCCTGCAGGCGATCGAGACCATGCGGAAGACCGATGTCTTCTTCATGCTCGACAAGGCCGGGCGCGGCAAGGAGGATCTGCTCGCACTGCGCCACCAGATCCTCGAGGCGCACTGCGAGCCCGGCAGTTACCGGGTGGTCATCGCCGAGAGCCCCCAGCGCACCATCGAGAACGGCGACTACAAGGAAGGCGTGCGCCGCTGGCACCAGCGCAAGCGCGAGATCTTCGCCGAGCTGATCGAGCGCGAGCTGGCCGACGGCCAGTCCGGCGCCTTCCTGCTGTGGGGCGACCCCGCGCTCTACGACCAGACCATCACCAACATCACCGAGCTGGTCGCCGAGCAGCCAGAGCAGCTGCGCTTCGAGGTCATCCCCGGGATCACCTCGGTCCAGGTGCTCACCGCCCGGCACAAGATCCCGCTCAACCGCGTCGGCGAGGCGATCACCATCACCACCGGACGCCATGCCGAGCACTGCGACCCGGCCACGCTCGACAACGCCGTGGTGATGCTCGACTACAACGCCTCCTACCAGCGCTTCACCGGCCAGGACATGGATCTCTACTGGGGCGGGCTGGTCGGCACCGCTGACGAGCGCCTGGTCGCCGGACCGCTCGACGAGGTGGTCGACGAGGCGCTGCGCGCCCGCGCCGAACTCAAGGCCGAGAAGGGCTGGCAGATGGACATCTACCTGCTGCGCCGACGGCGCGACGAGCAGCAGGACGAGGACTGACAGGGCCGGCGCGCCCACAGGGGCGCGCCGCTGCAGGATCCCAACCACGACAGGAGGTCGAACCATGTCCGCTCGCACCACGCGCCTCGGCGCGCTGCTCATCGCACTGCTGCTCAGCATCCCCGCCAGCGCCCTCGCCGCCCCCGATCGTCACGTCTTCTACAACCTCACCAGCGACGAGGCCTGGCGCGCCGGCATGGCGCTCGGCCACGCCACCCGGGCGCTCGAGGCCGGCTACGCCGTCACCGTCTTCCTCAACGTACGCGGCGTCTATCTCGCCCAGCAGGGCTTCGCCACCGACCGTGCCGGCGGCGCCCCCGACGACCTGCGCGGCCAGCTCGGCGCGCTGATCGACGCCGGGGCCGAGGTGATGCTCTGCGGCATGTGTCTGCGCAAGGCCGGACTGGAGATGGCCGACATGCTCCCCGGTACCGTCAAGGTCGACTGCGCACGCAGCCTCGCGGCGATGAGCGCCGAGGACACCGTGGTGATCAGCTACTGACCCGACCGGCAGCGGCACCACGCCGCCGCGGGCCGCCACGATCCCGCCCGCTGCGCGCTCGCCCGCGCCGCGCCGAGACACTGCGCGCGCGGCACCGGCGTGTAGCCTGAGGACGCGACCCGGGTCTCACCCCGGACGGCTAAGGGTTTTTGCCCCCTTGAACCGGGCCGCGAAAAGCCCGATTCTCGACAACGAGGGTCGGGCGCGCTGGTCGCCCGGCAACATGACCCACGACCACGCGAGGACAGCCCAATGAGCGAGGCACTCCTGACGACACTCCAGCTGGCGCTCTTCACCGGCGCCCTGGGCGCCATGGCCTGGCAGCTCCAGCATGCCCGGCGCCGTGCCCGCCAGACCGTCCCGGTCAGACGCACCCGCACGCGCATCCGCTGACCCGCGCCCCTCACCACCACCTCAACCACAACGGCCAACCGCAATGCGGTTGGCCGTTTTTCGTCCAGCCGCCAGCCGCCAGCCGCCAGCCGCCAGCCGCCAGCCGCCAGCCGCCAAGAGATTGAACCGCAAAGCCGCGAAGGGCGCGAAGGCAGGAGAGATTCCAGCCTTCAGCCGCCAAGGGATACCGTCTTTCCCGTCAACGGCCGACCATGCACACCAGCCTCCCCGACTGGAAGCTGAATGCTGATCGCTGGAAGCTGATGTGAACCGCAAAGCCGCGAAGGGCGCGAAGGCGGGAGAGATTCCAGCCTTCAGCCGTCAGCGACCAGCTACACCTCTCCCCCGCGCTCCGTCCGACAAGCCCACTGCTCTCAAGCCCCCTTTGTCCAAAGGGGGTTGGGGATTCGACTGCGATGACAGCTAACGCACCTCGACCGCTCGCGATCACCGACCGGTGACAGGGAGACCCGCTCCGACTGGAGGCTGGAGGCTGGCCGCTGACGGCTAGCTGCCCCGGCAGTCCAGGCCCACACCAGAGACCTCAACCCCTTCGCCGGGCACGCTGCGCTTTGCCCGGCTTACGGAAAGGCGCTCTCTCCTACTGGAGGCTGGCCGCTGGCGACTGGTCGCCGTCCCGGCAGCATTCGTCCGGCTTCGCACCACTGGCCTCCTGACGGCCCGAGGCCCCTGCCGCCGTCGGCTCGACGACCCGCGCCCGCAGCAGTCGCAGCGAGTTGGCGGTCACCAGCACGGTGGCGCCGGTATCGGCGAGCACCGCCGGCCACAGCCCGGTCACGCCGAGCAGGGTGGTGACCATCAGCCCGAGCTTGAGCCCGATGGCGAGGGCGACGTTCTGGCGGATCACCCGCAGGGTGCGGCGCGACAGCCGCACCATCGCCGCGACATCACCGACCCGAGCATGCAGGCTGGCGGCGTCGGCCGTTTCCAGCGCCACCTCGGTGCCGCCGCCCATGGCGATGCCGATCTCGGCGGCCGCCAGCGCCGGGGCGTCGTTGATGCCGTCGCCGACCTTGGCGACCCGCTCGCCGGTCTGTTGCAGCTCGCTCACCAGCCGTTGCTTGTCCTCGGGCAACAACCCGGCGTGGGCCTCGATGCCCAGCGGCCCGGCCAGGGCCGCGACCGCCGGGCGCTGATCGCCACTGAGCACCAGGGCGCCGATCCCCAGCCGGTCGAGCGCCGCGATGCCGGCGGCGGCATCCTCACGCGGCGCATCGTGCATCGCGATCAGCCCGAGCGCACGCCCGTCCTCGACCACCACCGAGAGGCTTCGCCCCAGTGCCTGCTGCGACTCGGCGGCGACGACCAGCCCGGAAGCATCGCCGCCGATCAGCTCGCGCGCCGCCGTCAGCGAGCCGAGGAAGCACTCACGCCCACCGATCTCGCCACGCACCCCGCGACCGGGGAGCGCGCGCACGCGCTCGGGCGCGACGGCGGCGAGTCCCGCCGCCTCGGCGTGGGCGAGGATTGCTCGCGACAACGGGTGCGACGAGCCCTGACTGAGCGCCGCGGCACACTCGAGCAGGCGCGCGCGCTCACCCTCCAGGACGACCACCTCGGTCACCCGGGGCTGGCCCAGGGTCAGGGTGCCGGTCTTGTCGAAGGCCACCCGGGTGATCCGCGCCAACCCCTCGAGCACCGCCCCGCCCTTCATCAGCAACCCCTGACGCGCCCCGGCGGCCAGCCCGGCGGCGATCGCAGCCGGGGTCGAGATCACCAAGGCACAGGGGCAACCGATCAACAGGATCGCCGCGCCGCGATAGATCCACTCCGACCAGAGCGCGCCCAGGAACAGCGGCGGCACCACCGCCACCAGGGTGGCGAAGAGCACCACCAGCGGGGTGTAGACGCGGGCGAAACGCTCGATGAAACGCGCGCTCGGCGCCTTGCGCGCCTGCGCCTCGCGCACCAACCGGGTGATCCGCGCGATGGTGTTGTCGGCGGCATCGGCGGTGACGCGCAACCGCAACCGGCTCTCCAGGTTGACGCTGCCGGCGAACACCGCATCGCCCGGGCGCCTGAGCTGGGGCAGGCTCTCGCCGCTGAGCGGCGACTCGTCGACGCCGCCGACCCCCTCCAGCACCTCGCCGTCGGCGGGGATGCGCTCGCCGGGGTGGACCTCGATGCGATCATCGACTCGCAACCGCTCGGCGGCGACCGTCTCCAGCGTACCGTCGGCGCGCAGCCGGCGCGCGTTGCGCGGCAACAGCTCGATCAGGGCGCCGATCCCGGCGCGCGAGCGCCGCGCCGCCAGCCCCTCGAGCGACTCCCCGACCTGGAACAGGAACAGCACCGCCGCCGCCTCGGCCTCGGCGCCGACGGCCACCGCGGCGAGCGCCGCCAGACTCATCAGCGTCTCGATCGACAGCGGCGAGCCGAGCCGAGCCGCCGCCCAGGCGCGCCGCGCCACCGGGACCAGGCCGAGCAGCACCGCGGCGAGGAAGATCGGGCGCTCGAAGGCCGGGAACAGGCTCGCCGCGCCATAGGCGGTGAGCATCAGCGCCCCGGTGCCGAGGGTGAGCAGCCCCTGACGACTGCGCCACCAGGGCGTCGGCCGATCGGCGCCCCTCGGCGGCGCCTCCGGGGCGGCGCAGGCCGACGCGCCGCAGCCGCAGGCCGTGGCCCCGGTCGATGCGGTCTCGCGTGGCGTGAAGCCGAGGCGCGACAGGGTCTCGGCGAGTCGCGCCCGCTCGATTCCGGGCAGATGCTCGACCCGCACCTCGGCGGTGGCGAGCGAGACCGTCACCGCGCGCACCTCGGGCAACCGACCGAGCGCCGTCTCCACCCGGCTCGCGCAGGCCCCGCAATCCATCCCATCGACCCGCAACCGGGTCTCCACGGGCACCGTCAGCGGCGCCCCGACAGCTTGGCTAGACATCTTCAGATTCACCTCATCGATACAATCCTGTCGTCATCGATGAGGCTACAATCTCTAGTGACTAGAGCATCAAGTGAGAATCAGAATCATGCTTGGAATCGGTGAGCTCTCCCGCGCGACCGAGGTCAAGGTCCCGACCATCCGTTACTACGAGGAGATCGGGCTGCTGCCCGCCCCGGCGCGCACCGCGAGCAACCGCCGTCGCTACCCGCTAGAGGCGGTGCAACGGCTGCGCTTCATCCGTCACGCCCGCGAACTCGGCTTCGACATCCCCGCGATCCGCGCGCTGCTCGCGCTCGAGGGCGACGGCGAGCCGCCCTGTCATCGCGCCGACGCCATCGCCCGCGCCCATCTCGACCAGATCGACCAGCGCATCGCGCGTCTCACCGCGCTGCGCGACGAGATCAGCCAGATGCTCGCGGACTGCGACCGCGCCTGCGACGACCACTGCCGGGTGCTCGAGGTGCTCGCCGATCACAGCCACTGCCGTCACCAGGAACACTGACCCCATGCCGCCACGCGTCCCACTGACCCCACCGGTCGCAACCGACCGGCTACTGCTCCACACCTGCTGCGCGCCCTGCTCGACGGCGATCGTCGAGTGTCTGCTCGACAACGGCATCACCCCGGTGCTCTATTACTTCAACCCCAACATCCACCCCGAGCGCGAGTACCGGCTGCGCAAGGCCGAGACCATCACCCATGCCGAGCGGTTGGGGCTGCGCTTCATCGACGCCGACTACGACCCCGCCGACTGGGTCGCGCGGATGCGCGGGCTCGAACAGGAACCCGAGCGCGGCGCGCGCTGCGCGCGCTGCTTCGACCAGCGGCTACGCGCCACCGCCGCCGAGGCCGCGGCCCAGGGACTGACCCTCTTCGCCACCACCCTGTCGACCTCGCGCTGGAAGGATCTGGCCCAGATCGACGCCGCCGGCGCGGCGGCCGCCGCCGCCAACCCCGGCGTCCACTACTGGGCGCGCAACTGGCGCAAGCAGGGGCTCACCGAGCGGCGCAACCAGCTGGTGCGCGAACTCGATTTCTATCAGCAGACCTATTGCGGCTGTCTCTACAGCCTGCGCGACGCACGGGCGCGCGAGCGCGGACAGCCGCGGACGGCGACCCGGGCCGACACTGACACCTGAGCGCACGACAGCGATCACCGACGGCGCCGCGTCAACTCCGGTAGAGACCGATCATGCCGTGGAAGGGTCGGTCATCGTCGCGCCGTCTGGTCGAACGGCAACACGATCACCGTCGCGGTGCGTCCCACCACCAGTCCGTCCTCGGGCAGGGCGTCGAGGCGGATGCGCACCGGCACGCGCTGGGCCAGACGCACCCAGCTGAAGGTGGGATTGACGTCGGGCAGCAGGCTGTCGCCGGCACCGCGATCGCGATCCTCGATGCCCATGGCGATGCTCTGGACATGACCGCTCAGGGTGCGCTGCTCGCCCATCAGCCGCACCAGTGCGGGCTGTCCGACCTCGATCCGGCTCAGCTTGGTCTCCTCGAAATAACCCTCGACCCGGTAGGAGCGGGCATCGATCAACGCCAGCACCGGCGTGCCTGCGGTGACATAGTCGCCGACGCGCAGCGCGAAGTCCGACAGCACCCCATCGGTCGGGGCGCGCACCGTGGTGCGGGCGAGATCGAGCGAGGCCAGATCGCGCGCCACCTCGGCGCGGGTCAACGCCGCCTCGGCGAGGATCTGGCGCGACAGGCTGTCCTCGCGGTCCTCCGTCGAGATGACGTCGCCGAGCGCCAGCGCGCGCTCGGCATCGCGCCGCGCCTGCTCCATATCGGTCCGCCGCGCCAGCATCTCGGCGGCGGTCTCGCGCAGCGCCAGCACATAGCGTCGACGATCGATCTGGAACAACGGGTCGCCCTCCTCCACCCGCTGGTCGTTGGTGACGAAGACCTCGGTGACCAACCCGGAGACGTCCGGGGTGATACGCACGATATCCGCGCGCACCCGCCCGTCGGGGGTCCAGGGCTCGACCTGATAGTGGATCCACAGCCGTTGGCCGGCGAGGAGCGCGAGCGCGACGGCGGCGAGGGTCAGGCCGACCCGGCGGATGCGCTGCCAGGTGGCGGACGGGAACAGAAAGGCTTGAGTCATAGCAACCAGGATGAGGAGAGTTTCACCACCAGGGCCCAGAGGATCACGAACACGGCGACCTCGAACAGGGCCTGGTGCCAGAGATGACGATAGAGACCGAGGTGGATCAGCACCCGGTTGAGGACCAGGGTCAGCGCCAGCGCGATGGCGCTGGTCACCAGCTCCGCGTGCAGATAGACGCCGAACAGGTTGAGTTCACCGCTCATGCCGCGCCCTCCATCACCGCTGCCGGCGGCGCGGCCTCGGGGAAGAGATTGCGCCGCAGCCCGACCAGGGCGCAGAGCCCGCGCGCGCCGGTCGCGGCCAGATCGTCCCGCGCCAACCGCCCGAGCAACCGGTCGAGACGCTCGCGCAACGGCGGCCCGGGCGGCTCAGGCGCGCCGAGGGCCCGCGCCTGATAGCAGGCCCCGACCCCGTCGAGCAGGCCGTCGAGTTCGACGACCATCGGCTGCGGCAGGCGCCGGCGCAGCGCGCGCAGGGTCGCCAGATCGATGCCGACGCGCAGCTCGCGGAGGATGTCGAGTCCCTCGAGATCGCCGGCGCGGGCGGCGGCGAGCTTGGGACTGAGCAGCCCCACCCGGTCGACCAGCCGCGAGGCGAGATCGACCGCCGAGTCGTCGTCACGCCCCCCGGCGACCCGGGCGAGATCGCCCCAGGTGTGGCGCAGCAGTCGCCGGGCGCTGACCTCGGCGCTCATCGAGCGCAGGGTGCGGGTGACCAGCACCGCGGCGAAGACGCCGAAGAACTGCGAGAGATTGATGTTGACGAAGCGCGCAAAATCGGCGGAGAAGTGGTCCTGGATCACGAGTGTATTGACGAGATTGACGATGAGTGACAGCGCCGGGAAGGCCAGACGCGGATCGGGGATCATCGCGCCCACCACGAGCAGGGTCGGCGCGAGCACCAGCACCAGCATCGGGAAGCCGCCGATCGCCGGCATCAGCACGAACAGATAGAGCGCGCCGAGCACCATCGCCACCAGCAGATAGACGCCGAACTTGCGGATCGCCGGCACCGGGTCGTCCATCGCGGCGAACAGACAGCAGGTGATCGCGGCGGTGATCGCCGCCGACTCCCCTTCCTGCCAGCCGCTCCAGATCCACACCACGCAGCACAGCAGCACCGCGCCGAACGCCGCCGCGCCGGAGAGCGCCGCCAGCCCGAGGTCACGATGCAACGGGCGGCGCTCGCTCGCCTGCCCGGCGCCGAGCAGCCGCGGCGGCGGTCCCTCGGGGTCCTGCAGATAGGCATGCAGGGCATGGGCGTCGGCCTGCGCGCGCACCAGCTCGATGGCGCGCGTGAGCAGGCTCGAACGGTTGAAGCCGTACCAGTCGCGCACCGACATCGACGTCCGCGCCGCCTCGAGTTCGGCGATCAGCGCCTCGCCGCGGGCACGGGGTGCGCCGGACTCGACCCACTCGGCCAGCGCCGCGAGCAGGCCGCGCAGCTCGGGATCGAGTTCGGGCGCGATCGCGCGCAGCGCCGCGAGCCGGTCCGACAGGCTCGCCAGCACCGGCACCAGTACCAGCACCCGGTCGCGCAGCTGACGCACCACGACGGTGGTCTCGCGCAGGAAGGAGGTGTCGAACGGCAGGTGCCTGGCCATCAGCTGGATCTCGCTGACGGCGCCGGCGAGCCGACCACGGTCGCGTTCGAGCTGATCGAGGTCGCCGCGCAACAGCGCCAGCGCCCAGCGATCGGCCTCGCCGAGCCAGTGACCGATGCGCCCACGCAACGCCGTGCCCACCGGACGCGGGAACACCAGACTATGGACCAGGGCGGCGCAGGCGATGCCGATGAGGATCTCCTCGACCCGCGCCGCGGCGATGTCGAAGATCGCCGTCGGCTGGTTCACCGCCGGGAAGCCGATCATCGCGCAGGTATAGCCGGCGAGCATCAGGATGTAGCTCGGCGGCGAGCGGTCGAGCACCGAGAGCGCCAGACAGCCGCCAACCCACAGCGACATCGCCAACGACAGCAGCAGCGGCGCGTGCACCAGCAACGGCACCAGCAGCACCGCGCCGGCGGCGCCGACGAAGGTGCCGAGAAAGCGATAGAGCGCCTTCGAGCGCACCGCCGCGGCCAGCGGACCGCTGACGATATAGACGGTCATGATCGACCAATAGGGACGCTCCAGACCGATGCTCATGGCCAGATAGAGCGCCAGCATCGCCGCGACGAAGGTATTGGCCGAGAACAGCAGCGCACTGCGCGAGAGCTTGGGCATGGGGCTCAGCGCTGGCCCTCGCCACGCGCCGCCAGCCCTTGCTCCAGTGCCTCGAACACCCGCAACGCCGCGGCCAGGTCGTCATCGGCGACCGGCCCGAGCAGCGACTCGCGCAAGCATCCGAGCGCGGCCTCGACGCGCTCGGCCAGGGCCTCACCGGCGGCGGTGAGGTGCAGCGTCTTGGCGCGGCGGTCGCTGCCGTCGTCGCGCCGCTCCACCAGCCCGCTCGCGCACAGCTGATCGAGCAGTCGCACCAGCGACGAGCCGCGGATGCCGATCTCCTCGGCGAGCGCGTGCTGGCGCATGCCGCCGCCGTCGCGGGCGATGTGCAGCACCGGCACCGCCTGGGCGTCGGAGATCCCGTAGCGGGCCAGCTCGCGGTTGACCTCCTGACGATAGAGCCGCGACAGCCGCACCAACCGTGTCGTCAGCGCACGCTCCCGTTCCTGTCTGTGCTCGGTCACGACAGCTTCCACAAAACCAATAGATGTCTAAATACTAGTTAGCATGCTAACTATCTGTCAATGGACGCGGTGCATCATCCTGATCGCGCCATCCGCCCAGCCACTGACCCCAGGCGCCCTCTTCCTCTTGCCGTCTGCAGGCACCCCAGCGCGGCGCCACGCTTCGGGTCGACTCCCGGTCCCGGGGCAGCAAACCAGTCGCCCGTGGCGTGGCGGGAAGGCCCCGGCCCCGGGCCGGTGATCCGGGTTGTTGCAAAATGGTTTAGGAGCTATACAATTAATCCCATGGACACCCCGGCACACGACTCGATCGACGCACTGATCCGCCACCTGCTGCGACTGCTCAACAAGCTCGACCGTATCGAGAAGCAGCCGATCCAGGTGGAGGACGGGCTCGATCTCAGCACCAAGGAGATCCACACCGTCGAGGCGATCGGCAAGCGCGGGACGATGAACGTCACCGAGGTCGGCACCCATTTCGGCATCACCAAGGGCGCGGCCTCGCAGCGGATCAGCCGGCTGGTCGAGCGCGGGCTGGTCGCCAAGCGGGCGGCCGCGCACAGCAACAAGGAATTCGAGCTGAGCCTGACGGACCTCGGCTGGCGCGCCTTCCGCGCCCACGAGCACTACCACGGCAGGGCCAAGACCGAGCTGATCGAACGGCTCGCCGCCCTCCCCCGCGAGCAGCTCGACGATGTGACGGTGGTACTCGACATCATGGAAGGCGTGATGAACGAACGGCTGCGCGAGCAGTGATCTTTTTTTTCGCGCAAAAGGTTTAGCTCCTAAACATTTTGCGCCGGAGGACCCCACCATGACGATCATGCGTAAACGGACCGCGGCGGGACTGACCGGGCTCGCGGCGCTGACCGCGCTCGCCCTGCCGCTGTACGGGGACTGGTCGAGCGAGGCGACGACACCGCAGCCGGCCGCAACCGAGGTGACGCGTCCGGTGCCGACCGCCGTCGTCACCCGCGACACGCCCTGGGTGACACGAGACTTCCCCGGCAGCGTGCGCGCCAACCGGCGCGTGGAGCTCGCCTTCGACCTCGACGGCCTGCTCGTCGAGCTGGACGCGCGCGAGGGCCACGCTGTCGCCGCCGGCACGGTGCTGGCCCGGCTCGACGACCGTGACGCGCGCAATGCGCTGAGCGCCGCCCAGGCGCGCTTCGACGACGCCCGCCGCACCCTCGATCGCGCCCGCGAGCTGCGCGGCCAGCGGATGGTCTCCGAGTCCGAGTACGACAAGGCGCGCGCGGCCCTGGACATCGCCCGCGCCGAGCTGCAGGCGCGCGAGAAGGCGGTCACCGACACCGTGCTGCGCGCGCCCTTCGACGGCGTGGTGGCGGCGCGCCACCTGGAGAATCACGAGCGCGTGACCGCCGGCCAGACGGTGCTCTCGCTGCAGGACGGCTCGCGCATCGAGGTGGTGATCCAGGTCCCCGAGCGGCTGATCGCCCAGGGCGGACTGGAGGCGCTGCGCAACCCCCGGGTGCGCTTCGACGTCGAGGGACAGCGCTGGTTCGCCGCGCGCACCCACGAGTACCGGCTGCAGCCGGACCAGGCCACCCGCACCTACGACCTGACCATCGCCCTGGCCCCGCCCCCGGGGATCAACATCCTGCCGGGGATGAACGCGACCGTGCGCACCGACATCGATCAGCCGCCGGTCGCCACCGGGGCGCCCACCGAGGTGATCACCCGGGTCCCGAGCGAGGCGGTGTGGCGCGACGCCGACGGGGGCTGCCATGTCTGGGTCGTCCCCGAGGCCGGCGGCACGCCGCGCCGCGTCCGCGTCGAGCCCGGGCCGCTGCGTGACGGTCAGATGCTGATCCTCTCCGGGCTGCGTCCCGGTCAGCGGGTCGCCGTGGCCGGGTTGCGCGCGCTGCGCGAGGACCTGCCCGTGCGCCCCCGACTGGCCGGCAAGCGAGGGCTGGAAGGATGAACCCCGCCGGTATCGCGATCAGGAACGGGGCGGTCACCCAACTGCTCTGCATCCTGCTGTTGATCGGCGGGTTGCTCTCCTACGCCAGCATCGGCCGGCTGGAGGACCCGGAGTTCTCGATCAAGGAGGCGCTGATCGTCACCCACTACCCCGGCGCCACCGCCGAGGAGGTCGAGCAGGAGGTCACCGATCCGCTGGAGACGGCGATCCAGCAGCTCAAGCAGCTCGATGAGGTGCGCTCGATCTCGCGCGCCGGGCTGTCGATCATCTTCGCCGAGATCCAGGAGACCCACGACAGGCACAGCCTGCCCCAGGTCTGGGACGAGCTGCGGCGCAAGGTGCGCGACGCCGCCGGCACGCTGCCGCCGGACAGCGGCACGCCGGTGGTCAACGACGACTTCGGTGACGTCTACGGCGTCTTCCTCGCGCTCACCGGCGAGGGCTATTCAAAGTCCGAGCTCAAGGAGGTGGCCGAGGACCTGCGCAAGTCACTGCTGACCTGTACCGACGTCGGTCGCATCGACTTCTGGGGGATGCCGGACGAGGCCGTCTATATCGAGATCGACCGCGCCCGACTGACCCAGCTCGGGCTGCACCCGCGCACGATCCTCGAGGCCATCGCCCAGCAAAACCGCGTGACCAGCGCCGGCGAGGTCAGGGTCGGGAGCAGACAGGTGCGGCTGCGGGTCGACGGCGACTATCGCGATATCGACGAACTCGGCGAGCAACTCGTCGAGGGCGGCAACGGGCGGCTGTTGCGCATCGGCGACATCGCCACCATCAGCCGCGGCGACATCACCCCAGCCAGCCAGCTGCTGCGGCGCAACGGCGAGGACGGCATCGGGCTCGGCATCTCTACCGTCTCCGGCGGCAACGTCATCGCCATGGGCGAGGCGATCGACCAGCGCATCGCCGAGCTGCGCGCGCGCATCCCCGCGGGCATCGAGATCCACGCCATCGCCCACCAGGGCGACACCGTGCGCGACAAGGTGCAGGGCTTCGTCCACGGGCTGATCTCGGCGGTGGTCATCGTCATCCTGCTGCTGGTGGTCTTCATGGGGCCGCGCGAGGGGTTGATCGTCGGCGCGGTGCTGCTGCTGACGATCATGGCGACGCTGCTGTGCATGCGCGCGCTCGACATCACCCTGCAGCGCATCTCGCTCGGCGCGCTGATCATCGCGCTGGGCATGCTGGTCGACAACGCCATCGTCGTCACCGAGGACATCCTCGAGAAGATGCGCGCGGGCATGGAGCGCACCCGCGCCGCCGAGACCACGGTCAGCGAGCACCAGTGGCCGCTGCTCGGCGCGACCGGGATCGCGATCCTCGCCTTCGCCGCCATCTCGCTGTCCGACGACATGACCGGCGAGTGGCTGGAGAGCCTCTTCCAGGTGATCTGTCTGTCGCTGGGACTGAGCTGGCTGCTGGCGATCACCGTCACGCCCTATCTCTGCGCGCGCTTCCTGCGGGTCGGGCAGGACGGTCGGACGGGCAGCGTCACCGACACCGCCTTCTATCGCCGCTATCGACGTCTGGTCGCCTGGTGTCTGGGGCATCGGCCGATCGCGCTCGGCGTCACCCTCGCGGTCCTGGTCGCGGCCATGGCCGGCTTCTCCAAGGTCCAGCAGGACTTCATGCCCGACATGAACCGCGATCAGTTCATGGTGCAGCTGTGGCTGCCCGAGGGCACCCACATCGACCGCACCGCCGCCACCCTCGCCACCATCGAGCGGCACGTCGCCGGGCTCGAGGGCGTCACCGCCACCACCGGGTTCGTCGGCGCCGGCTCGCTGCGCTTCCTGCTGACCTACGAGCCGGAGATGACCAACAGCGCCTACGCCATGCTGCTCGTCGATGTCGAGGACTTCCATGCCATCCCCACGCTCGCGCGCACGGTGATGACGCACATCGAGCACCACCACCCCGAGATCACCGTCACCGCCGACGCCTTCAAGCTCGGTCCCGGCGGCGGCGCCGTCGAGGCGCGTCTGATCGGCCCCGAGATCGCGGTGCTGCGCCACCTCGCGCAACAGGTCGAGACCATCATGCGCCGCGACGACAACGCCCGCACCGTGCGCACCGACTGGGGCGAGCCGGTGCCGGTGCAGGTGATGACCATGGCCCGCTCCCAGGCCCAGCGCATCGGCGTCACCCGCCCGGAGATCGCCGAGGCGGTGGCGATGAACTTCTCCGGCGTGCGCGTCGGCACCTATCGTCACGGCGACGACCTGCTGCCGATCCTGGTGCGCGCCCCGGCCGAGGAGCGCACCCGGATCGACACCCTCGGCAACGTCCGGGTGTGGAGCGAGACCAACGACCACTGGGTGCCGCTCGAACAGGTCACCACCACCGCCACCACCGACTGGGAGGACCCGGTGATCCGCCGCCGCGACCGCGAGCGCACCCTCTCGGTGTTGAGCAAGCCGGTCTCGGGCACCACCGAGGCGCTGTTCCAGCGGCTGCGCCCCCAGATCGAGCAGCTCGACATCCCCGACGGCTACCGACTCGAATGGGGCGGCGAGCACGAGGCGGCGACCGAGGCCAACGCCAAGCTGATGTCCAACTTCCCCATCGCCTTCCTCGCGATGTTCGTGATCTCGGTGATGCTGTTCAACTCGCTCCGCCACGCGACCGTGATCTTCCTCGGCCTGCCGCTGGTGATCGTCGGGGTGGCCCCGGCGATGCTGCTCGCCGGCAAGGCGTTCGGCTTCATGGCGATGCTCGGCTTCCTCAGCCTGTTCGGCATGCTGATGAAGAACGAGATCGTGCTGCTCAACCAGATCGATCTCGAACGCGCAGCCGGCAAGCCGCCCTATCGCGCCGTCCTCGACGCGGCGGTCAGCCGCGTGCGCCCGGTCACCATGGCCGCCTTCACCACCGTGCTCGGCATGGCACCGCTGCTGTGGGACGCCTTCTTCTCGCCGATGGCGGTCACCATCATGGGCGGGCTGACCATCGCCACGGTGCTCACCCTGGTCGTCGTGCCGGTGATCTATGCCAGCGTCTTCCGCGTCGAGCCCGAGGCGACGCACCATGAGGCACCCCCGGGCACGCGCGCGACACGACGCCGCTCGACTTGGCGCACCCGGCACGACCCGCACCACTGGCCGACCATCGAGCGCTGAGCCCGCGCGGCGCGGGGACACCAAACCGCCACCGCGCCGGGGTTGCCGTCGGCAACCCCGGCGCGGCGCTCAGAGGATCATCCCCGCCCCCACGGTGTCGTTGGTGCTCTCGTCGATGAGCACGAAGGCGCCGGTGGCGCGGTTGCTGGCGTAAGGGTCGGGGTGGATGGGCTGGGCGAGCCGGAGGCGCAGCCGGGCAATGTCGTTCATCCCCAGCTCGGTGGCCGGTTGGTGCGTCAGCGCGTTGAGGTCGATGCGGTGCTCGATGGCCGCGACCCGGGCGCGAACCTCGCGGGTGGTGTGGCGCAGCAGGTAGTGACGCGAGGCCGACAGCGGACGCTCGGCGAGCCAGCAGAGATGGGCCTCGAGTTCGCGCCGGGGCGCCGGCGCCTGATCGGGGCGCACCAGCAGGTCGCCGCGCGAGATGTCGAGTGCATCCTCCAGCAACAGGGTGACGGACTGCTCGGGCCCGGCCTCGGGCTGACCGACCCCGCCGATCTGGATGTCGCGCACCCGGCTGGTCCGCCCCGAGGGCAGCGCCATCACCGCATCGCCGACGGCGATGGCGCCGGACTCCACCCGCCCCATGTAGCCGCGATAGTCGTGCAGCGCCGGATCGGCAGAGTCGCGCGGGCGACAGACGTACTGCACCGGGCAGCGGAAGACGTCCGGGCGCGTGCCCTGGGCGCTGGGCGCGCACTCGAGCAGCTCGACCAGGGTCGGCCCCCGATACCAGTCGAGGTGCGGTCCACGCTCGACGACGTTGTCGCCGTGGAGCGCCGAGATCGGCACGAAGCAGGCCCCCTCGATGCCGAGCCAGGCGGCGAAGTCGAGGAAGTCGCGCCGGATGCGCGCGAACACCTCGGCGTCGTGATCGACCAGATCCATCTTGTTGACCGCGACCACCAGATTGGGGATGCCGAGCAGGTGGGCGAGATAGGCGTGGCGCCGGGTCTGGGTCTGCACGCCGCGGCGCGCGTCGATGAGGATGATGGCGAGATCGGCGTTGGAGGCCGCGGTGACCATGTTGCGCGTGTACTGCTCGTGGCCGGGGGCGTCGGCGATGATGTACTTGCGCGTGCCGGTGGTGAAGTAGCGGTAGGCGACATCGATGGTGATGCCCTGCTCGCGCTCGGCGGCGAGCCCGTCGGTGAGCAGCGACAGGTCGACCCCGTCGAGTCCGCGTCGGCGCGAGGTGGCGGCGAGCGTCTCCAGGGTGTCGGCGAGGATCGCGCGGGTGTCGTGCAGCAGCCGACCGATGAGCGTGCTCTTGCCGTCGTCGACGCTGCCGCAGGTGAGAAAGCGCAGCAGGCCGTGGTCGTCGATCTCGGGGAATGCGTGTGGCGATGACATGGGGTGTCCTCTCAGAAATAACCGGCCTTCTTGCGTTCCTCCATCGAGGACTCGCTGGTGTGGTCGTCGAACCGGGTGGCGCCGCGCTCGCTCTGGGTGGCGGCGGCGGTCTCGGCGATGATCGCCTCCAGGGTGTCGGCCTCGGAGGCCACCGGCGCGGTGCAGGTGATGTCGCCGACGGTGCGAAAGCGCACCCGCAGCGTCTCGATGCGCTCCTCCTCGCGCGCCGGGGTCAGCGGGGTGACCGGACGCAACCGCGACCCCACGCGCACCACCGGGCGATAGTGGGCGAAATAGATCGACGGCAGCGCCAGCCGCTCGCGGCGGATGTACTGCCAGACGTCGAGTTCGGTCCAGTCGCTGATCGGGAAGGCGCGGATGTTCTCGCCGGGGTGGGTGCGCGCGTTGTAGAGGCTCCACAGCTCGGGGCGCTGCTGCTTCGGGTCCCACTGACCGAAGGCATCGCGCAGGCTCATGATCCGCTCCTTGGCACGCGCCTTCTCCTCGTCGCGACGCGCCCCGCCGATGCAGGCATCGAAGCCGAACGCCTCGATCGTCTCGAGCAGCGTCACCGACTGGTGACGGTTGCGCGACTCGCCGGGGTCGCGGAGCACCACCGAGCCGCGCGCGATCGAGTCCTCCACCGAGCGCACGATCAGCCGCGCACCCAGCTCGGCGGCGCGCTCGTCGCGGAAGGCGAGCACCTCGGGATAGTTGTGTCCGGTGTCGATGTGCAGCAGCGGGAACGGCAGCGGCGCGGGGCGGAAGGCCTTCTCGGCCAGGCGCAGCAGGCAGATGGAGTCCTTGCCGCCGGAGAACAGCAGCACCGGGTTGGCGCACTGTCCGACCACCTCGCGCAGGATGTGGATGGCGTCGGCCTCCAACCAGTCGAGATGGCTGAGCGTGCGGGTACGGGATGGTGTCAGGGTGGTCATCTCTGGCCTGTGTGTCGATACGATGGGGCCCGCCCCGACCAACGGCCGGGACGTGCTCGGGATGGCGTCGATCAAGGCGACGGCGCGTCGTGCTCGGCGCGGCGGTGCAGCCCGCACTCGCGGGTCTCGGGCTGCTCCCACCACCAGCGTCCGGCGCGGATGTCCTCGCCGACGGTGATGGCGCGGGTGCAGGGGGCGCACCCGATGCTCGGATAGCCTTGGTCGTGGAGCGGGTTGTAGGGCACCTGATGGGCGCGGATGAAGGCCCACACCTCGCCCTCGCTCCAGTCGATCAGCGGACTGAGCTTCTCCAGCCCGTGCTCGGCGTCCCAGGCGCGCGGCGCCAGACCGACGCGGGTGACCGACTGCGCCGCGCGCAGACCGGTGATCCAGGCCGCCTGTCCGGCCAGCGCCCGCCCCAGGGGTTCGAGCTTGCGCACCCGGCAGCACGCCCGGCGCGCGGCGATCGAGTCGTAGAAGCCGTCGATGCCGTACTCGCGAGCATAGTCGGCGACCGCCTCGGGGCGCGGCGCATAACGCGTGATGCGGATGTCGTAGTGACGCTCGACCCGCTCGATCAGCGCCAGGGTCTCGGTCGGCAGCCGCCCGGTATCGAGGGTGAACAGGCCGATGGGCAGACGCTCGCGGCAGATGACCTCGGTCAGCACCATGTCCTCGACGCTCAGGCTGGTGGCGAAGACGATCGGCGAGTACGCGCGACACGAGGCGCGCAGGCGCTCGACCAGCTCGCGCTCGCGGGCGGCCAGCTGTTCTGGTGTCGGGGCGCGACGATCAGCCATGGGCCACCTCCCGCGGCGCCGCGGCGGCGCGCAGCTCCAGCGCCGCGCGGAAGGGCGCGGTGCCGACCCGGCGCACGGTGCCGGCGAAGGGCTCGCCGGGCAGGCGCCACTGGAGATGGACGCCGAGCAGGGTGTCGATCACCTCGGGCACCTCGGCGGCCGCGAACGAGGCGCCCAGCGGCTCGCCGAGCCGCGCCCCGCGTCCGCCATGCCCGCCGATCAACACCTGATAGCGCGCCCCGCCTTGCTTGCGCAGCCCGCGGATGCCGATGTCGGCGAGGTTGTGGTGGACGCAGGCATTGGGGCAGCCCGAGATCCGCAGCGTCAGCGGGCCGATGTCGCGCAGCGCCGCGCGATCCTGGAAACGGTCGCGAATCGCCGCGGCGATCGACTGCGGATCGCCGTGCGCCAGATCGCACTCGCGAATCCCCGGGCAGGCGACGAGATCGGTCAACAGCCCGACATTGGCCTCGGCCAACCCCTGGGCGCGCGCCTCGGCCCAGAGCTCGAACAGCCGCGCACGCCGCACCCGGGGCAGCACCAGCTGCTGCGCGCCGGTCAGCCGCGCCTCGTCGTCGCTCGCCGTCTCGACCACCCCGGCGAGCCATTCGAGCTGCGCCGCCGACAACCAGCCGGGCAGCACGTCGCGCCCCTTGGTCGAGAGGGTGACGATGGCGCGCTCGGGATCGCGCTGGGCGCGCACATTGGTCGCCACCCAGTGGCGATAGTCGGCCGGGCCGGTGGTCGCGACGGGCTGCGCCGGCGCCTCGGCGGTAACGGGCGCGACGGCGAAGCGGCGCGCCGCCGCGGCGACCTGCTCCCGGTCGAGGGTCCCCGGGCCGTCGCACAACCCCGCCCACTCGCGCGCCACCCGGTCGGCGAAGGCCGCCATGCCGATGCGTCGCACCAGGGTGCGCAGCCGCGCGCCGCCACCGTCGCGGGCATGGACCCGCAGCACCGCCTCGCTATAGGTGAGCAGGTGCGGCCAGTGGAGGAACCCGGTGAGTTCTTCGGCGAGTCGCGCATCGCGCCCCAGCCCGCCGCCGACCAGCACGCGAAAGCCCAGCTCGCCGCGCGCGTCGCGCACCAGATCGAGCCCGAGGTCGTGCGCGGCCAGCGCCACCCGGTCCTCACGCGCGCCATTGATCGCGATCTTGAACTTGCCGGGCAGACGCGAGGCGAGCGGCAGGGTCTCGCGCCAGCGATCGAGCAACGCGCGCCACGGGCGCGGGTCCTCCAGCTCGTCGCAGGCGACGCCGGCCAGCGGGTCGAGGGTGATGCCGCGCACGCAGCCGCCCGAGGTCATGAAGCTCGACAGCCCGACCTCGGCCAGCTCGGCGAGGATCTCCGGCACCTCGGCGATCGCCGGGCCGCTGAACTGGAGGTTCTGCCGGGTGGTGAGACGGACGCCGCCCAGCCCGCGGCGGTGGGCGATGCGCGCCAGGGCGCGCAACTGCGCGGCGTCGAGCCGGCCATCGCGCACCGCCACGCGCAGCATGGTGGTCTCGCGCAGACGATAGAGCCCGTGCATCAGCCGCAGCGGGCGGAAGGCCTCCTCGCTGAGACGGCCATCGAGATAGTCACGGGTGAGGTCACGGAAGTGCTCGACCCGTCGTCGCGGGTCGAGTGGGGCAGCGGGGGTCTGTTCGGTCATCGGGATGCTCGCTGGGGATATCGATGGCGGCGATGCTAGCGAGCGCCCATAAGACAAAAAAGGAATTTATCGTTATCTTGATATTCCTTTTAGTTATTTGAAGCCCCGATGAACCTGCAACAACTGCGCTACGTGCACGAGGTCGCCCGCCAGGGGTTGAGCATCTCGGCCGCCGCCGAGGCGCTCTTCACCTCCCAGCCCGGCGTCTCCAAACAGATCCGCCAGCTCGAACAGGAGTTGGGCATCGAGATCTTTCGCCGCCAGGGCAAGCGGCTGGTGGCGGTCACCGAGCCGGGCCGGCACGTGCTGGCGATTGCCGCGCGCCTGCTCGGCGAACTCGACAACCTGCGCCAAGTCGGCGCCGAGTACAGCAGCGAGAGCGCCGGCAGCCTCACCATCGCCACCACCCACACCCAGGCACGCTACGTGCTGCCGCCGGTCATCCACGCCTTCATGGCGCGCTATCCCGATGTCCGCCTGTCGCTGCGCCAGGTCAGCCCCACCCGGGGTTGCGAGCTGGTGGTCGCCGGCGAGGCCGACCTGGTGATCGCCACCGAGGCCGTCGCCGAGACCCCCGAGCTGGTGAGCCTGCCCTGCTACGAGTGGAACCGCTGCGTCATCGCCCCGCTCGGCCACCCCATCCTCGACACCTCGCCGCTGTCGCTGGAGGCGATCGCGCGCTGGCCGCTGGTGACCTACGACAGCGCCTTCACCGGACGCGGGCTGATCAACCGCGCCTTCCGCGCCCGCGCGCTGGAGCCGCGCATCGTCCTCACCGCGCTCGACGCCGACGTCATCAAGACCTATGTGCGCACCGGGCTCGGCATCGGGCTGATCGCGCGCATGGCGCACGACCCCGAGACCGATCACGGTCTCGGCGTGGCCGACGCCAGCCATCTGTTCGACACCAGCCTCACCCGCATCGGTCTCCGTCACAAGGCCTGGCTGCGCGGTTACGTCCATGCCTTCATCGAGTGCTTCGCCCCGCACCTCACCCGACGGGTGATCGAGCGCGCGCTGAGCGAGACGGGGAGCGCGTTCAGCATCTGAGCGCGCGACGGGCGACGGGACGAGCGCGCCGCCCCCGCCCCGGGGGCAAGGGCGAGACGACGCACGCGGGAGGACTCAGGCGACGCGGTTGCGCGACGTGCCGGCGAGGAAGGCGGAGATGTTGGCGGCGATCTCGTCGACCATGCGCTGGCGCGCCTCGCGACTGGCCCAGGCGATGTGCGGGGTGACGATCAGGTTGGGGATCGAGGGGTCGAGCAGCGGATTGCCCGCGCGCGGCGGCTCGGCGCTCAGCACGTCGACCCCGGCGCCGCCGATGGCGCCGGCGCGCAGCGCGTCGGCCAGCGCCTGCTCGTCGACGATACCGCCCCGGGCGGTGTTGATCAGCAACGCGTCGCGACGCATCAACCCCAGCTCGCGCGCGCCGATCAGCCCGCGCGTCGACTCGGTGAGCGGACAGTGCAGACTGAGCACGTCGACCCGCGGCAGCAAGGCCTCCAGCATCAGCCGCCCGACACGCAGCGCCCCACCCGGACGCTGCGCGACCAGCACCTTCATGCCGAAGGCCTCGGCCACCCGCGCCACCCCGCCGCCGAGATCACCGAGCCCGACGATCCCCAGGGTGCGCCCGGCGAGTTCGCGGATCGGGTAGTCCATCACGCAGAAGCTGTCGTGACGCTGCCAGGCCCCGGCGTCGATCGCGCGCTGATACTCGGGCAGCCGGGTGGTCAGCGCGAGGATCAGCGAGAAGACGTGCTGCACCACCGAGGGCGTCGCGTAACCGGCGACATTGGCCACGGCGATGCCCAGCTCGCGTGCCGCCTCCAGATCGACATTGTTGGTGCCGGTGGCGGCCACGCACACCAGCCGCAGCGACCGCGCCCCGCTCAACGCCTGCCGGTCGAGCGCCACCTTGTTGGTCACCACCACCTCGGCATCGGCGATCCGCGCCGCCACCTCGGCGGGCTCGGTATAGGCATGACGCCGCCACCCCCCGCACACCTCCGCCAGCGCGGAGAGATCGAGATCGTCCCGATCGATCGTCGCAAGATCGAGCAGAACACCATTCTTCAGGGACATCGCAACACTCTTGGGAGAAAGGATTTGGTGGGATCATACCGAGGGGGTAGGAAGGATGTCAGGTCTCGAACTGGACCACTCGGCACCCGACGAAAAAACCGCGGCTCAGCCACAGAAACGCAGAGCCGACGAGGCCATCCCTGGCCTTCGCTCCACGCGACGAGCCCGTCAGAATCCGGCCTGATCCGCTCCGCGGGCCGGCTCCTGACGGGCTCACGCGCTCCGCTCATCCATCCTCTAACCTGCTCGACTCACGAAGCCTGAACTCGGGCGCAACGGAAGCCAAGGTAGCTGCCGCGGCCGCCGGGCCCGCCCCTGACGCGGAAGGCGGAACGACAGCTCCGCGCTTCGCCGCCCCAGGAGCCCCCGCGGCTCACCCGCTCCGCGCCGATCTTGGTCGGACCTTCAGGATCGACCGCCATAGTCGGCTCATAATGACGTAGACCATCGGCACACAACTCCCAGACATTGCCGAGCATGTCGTACAAACCCCAGGGGTTCGGCTGCTTCTTGCCTACCGGATGGGTGCCAGAGCGGGGATTCGGATGCTGCATACTGGGCCAGGACGAGGAGTCATTGCCCTCTTCCAGCTCGAAATCGACGCCGCTGTTGCCGCCGTACCAGGCAATCGGATCCAGCGCCGGGGCATTGTTCTCGCCAAGGATCTCGATAGGGCCGGTGTAGAGCGCGGTCTCGGTGCCGGCCCGACAGGCATGCTCCCACTGGGCCTCGGTCGGGAGACTCAGCCCGAGGTTGGGAATCCGCGCATTGATCCGGTCGATGAAGGTCTGTACATCGTCCCAGCTCACCTGCTCGACGGGGCGATCCGGGCTCTTGAAGCGGCTGGGGTTCTCGTCCATCACCGCCTCCCACAACGCCTGGGTGCAGGGTGTATCGAACAGCCAGAAGCCGCGCGAGATGATGACCGCATGCCGTGGATGCTCCTGCTCGAACAAAACGCGCTCCGCATCATCCTCGGCTAACCCCTGGGTCTCTTCCTCCAGCGAGCCCATCCGGAACCGCCCCGGCGGAATCCACCGCAGCCGCTGCGTGACCGCATCCAGGGTGAAGGCGACGAAGACGCCGTAACGGTCCTCGCCCCACTCGCTCGCCCACGCGGGCGGGCAGCCGTTGATCAGCGGATGCAAGGACGGATCGATTGAGAGGACGCTGGTCATCTGAACCCTGTCACCTGATTTCGCCAGCCGGAGCCACGCCGGCACGACGAAGCAAAAATGAGCTGCCGCGCGCGCCCCACCACCCGACGAATGACGACCGCCTCGCGGACAACACCTTGAACCCCTTTACCGTCATGGGACTCGACGCGGCTCGACGGCCCCTTTCAGCGTTGACGATCGAGATCGGATCGACCCACCGGCGAGCCTTCGCCGGGCAACTGCGCCGGCTACCGGCACACCGGGGGCCATTGGGTTGCGGCATCGCGTCAACCGTGGTCGGTGCCGGGGATCGCGCAAGACCCCGCAATCATCAACCTTGCCGCGCCGGGTGGTCGGTGGTCGAGCGCCCTCGCCGGCCGGTTCGTAGGCAATGCAGAGGGCCCAGGCGCTCGCGCCGCCGTCCTGGATCAGGTGGCGCTCGACGGACAGGATCCGCTGGGCGGCCAGAAAGCGGTTCAGCGCCTCGGCGGTCGCCTCACCCCCGTGGATCGGGATGGTAAAGAAACGCAGTTGCATACAAGATGCCTCCGGTTAGCGAGCGGGCGCGCACACCGGGCGTCTGTTGTCGGAGCAGGCCATCCCTGGCCATCGCTGCGCGAGGAGGCGCGGCCAGGCCCGGCCTGATCCGCTCCGCGGGCCGGTCCAGGCCGCGCCCCCTCGCTCCGCTCTTCCTAATCCTCGCCTGGCTCACAAGACCTGAACTCGGGCGCACCGGAAGCCAAGGTTGTTGTAGCGGCGGCCGGGCCCGTACCTGAGGCGGAAGGCGGAACGACAGCTCCCCGCAGTGACGTCCCAGGAGCCCCCGCGGATCACCCGACTCGCGCCGGGTTCAGCGGACTCCCAAGCCGAACCATCTTTAGGCGCACCTTCGTAAGTGCCGTGCCAAGCGTCCTGCACCCATTCGTCAACATTGCCATGCATCTGGTAGAGGCCCCAACCGTTTGGGGCCAGCGCCTTAACCGGGATGGTCTCCTTCTGGCTGCGACCGTAATTGGCCTGCTCCGGGGTGATGGTCTCGCCAAAGCTGAAGGCCGTATCGCTCCCCGCCCGACAGGCATACTCCCATTGCGCCTCGCTCGGCAAGATGAAGCCCGGAATGCGCTCGTTCAGCGCCGGTAAAAACTCCTGCTGAACCTCGTCCCAACTCACCTGCTCCACCGGCAGCGCCGGGTCCTGAAAGCGGCTCGGATTCTCCAAACCCAGGGCCACCCATAGCGCCTGGGTACAGGGGGTGTCGAACAGCCAGAAGCCCTGACCGACGGTCACTGAATGTTGAGGCCCCTCGGTGCCCCAACGCCCCGGTTCGTCCTCCGGCGAGCCCATCAGGAAGCGACCGGGCGGAATCCAGCGAAGACGCTGGATGACGGGCTTCGACACGTTCTCGGGAACTGCTTGCGGCGCTTTATTGGGTGATACCGGCTCGATCGGGATCTCGGCCCAGAGACCAAAGCGATCGCGCCCCATGGCGCTGGCCCAGGCTGGCTTGGCGCAGCGCTGCAAGCGCAGGACCTCGCGATCGGAGCGGATCTCCAGCCCCGACGCATCCGGCAGTTCAGCCGAGTCCGAAGCGGCGATGTCGAGTCGCAACAATTGCGGTTTGACGTGCCCCTGCCCGGCTGCGCGAGACGGAGCCATCTCGCCCCGGCCTGATCCGCTCCGCGGGCCGGGTCGCGCCAGCTCCACTCGCTCTGCCTCCGGCGTGCCTGACTCACGGACCTGAACTCGGGCGCACCGGAAGCCAAGGTTGCTGCTGCGGTCGTCGGGCCTGTCCCTGTCGCGGTAGGCGGAACGACAGAACCGCGCAGCGCTGCTCCAGCCGCCCCCGCGGATCACCCGCAGCGCGCCGGATTCGGCGGACTCCCAGGCCGAGCCGTCTTTAGGCGCACCTTTGTAAGTGCTGTGCCAAGCGTCCTGCACCCATTCGTCAACATTGCCGTGCATCTGGTAGAGCCCCCAACCGTTTGGAGGCAATGCCTTGACCGGGACGGTCCCCTGATGATTGCCAGCGTAGTTGACCTGCTCGGGGGTGATGGTCTCGCCGAAACTGAAGGCCGTATCGCTCCCCGCCCGACACGCATACTCCCACTGCGCCTCGCTCGGCAGGCTCAACGCCAGTCCCGGCAGGCGGGCATTGATCGTCTCGATGAAGCCTTGAACCTGATTCCAGCTCACCTGCTCCACCGGACGCTCCGGACCTTGGAAACGGCTCGGATTCTCGCCCGTCACCGCCTCCCACAGGGCTTGGGTACAAGCGGTCTCGAACAGCCAGAAGCCCTCCTGAATCGTCACCTCATGCCGCGGTCCTTCATTGTTGCGGCGCTCTGGCTCGCCCACCGGCGACCCCATCCAAAAGCGCCCCGGCTCGATCCAGCGCATGCGCTGGGTGACCGGCTGACCGGTCTTGTCCTCGATCGCGAATTCCACCCAGGCACCGTAGACGTCCCAGCCCCAGTCGGTGGCCCAGGGCGGAGGGGGGGCACCGTTTTCCCAAAACCCGAGCGGTCGCTTGTCGTACCGCTCGACCTTGATCTCGCCGTTGCCGGTGTGTAGCTCGCCCAAAGGACTGCCCGAAGAAACCGCCACACGCTCCCGCGAAACATTCAGATGCGGCCCGATCTGGCGAACGGCACAGCGCCACTCCTCTTGCGGATTGGAACGACCATACCGTGGGTCGTAACCCGGCTTGTCTCGGTACTCTGGATCTTCCGGATCCCAATGGGCCGTGAGCTGATGCAGTGCTTGCCCAACCTGACCGTTATAGGCGTGGTCACTGAGGCGACGACGGCTGCGCTGATACCAGCTCGGCGCTCCCTTCGAGAGCGCCGCCGCATCCTCCGAGCGCGCTTCGGCACTGAGCTGGATATAGAAGTGCTCGGCCAGAGAGGCGTCCGCACGTACTGCCTCAAGCTGTCTGGTTGAGGGCGGCAGACTCAGCAGCTCCTCGAACCAGATCTCGCCGGGAAGGTGCATGCGCCAGGTCTTTTGCAACGTCAGCAGGCGCTCGCGGGTCGGCGGGTCGAGGACATCGAACCGGGCACGCCAGCGATTAAGCTGCGTCGGATCCCAACTGGCCGCATCGCTGTGCGTACTGCAGATGTGCGGATGCTGCCAAACGTCGGACTCCAGCCCGGCGTCGCGACGCCCCTCGGGAAGCAGATACCGCGCCGCACGCACGAAGCCGGGTTCGAGCCGAATCGCCGCCGCAAGAAGCGGCAGCAACTGCTCCAGCGGCGATGTTGACGGAGACGATGAGGCAGGTGTCGTCTTCGCTCGCGGTTGCTCCCACGGCAGGGCCTTCCAAGCCTGTCTGAGGGTAGCCGGACAGCGCCGGGGCGCACAGGGCAACAATGCCAGCGGGGTGACGCCCGCCTGCCGCAGGTGGCGGGCATAGGCCAGCCATTGGCGCTCACGCATGCGATCCCGTCCGCGCAGACACCCGAGATCCCCGAGCAACAGGACGAGACTGCCTGACGGCAACGCGGACGCGGCCCCGGGCTCATCCACCCGAGGCGGATCGCGCGTTTCATGGACCGGAGCCAGTCGCAGGCTGTTATGAGGCGCCTCATGCGCCAGCTGCTCGATGAGTGCTTCCTGATCTCTCCAGTAAGGCACCAAATGCTCGCTCCGGTCGGCCAGGATCAGCAACACCGGTCGCCGACAGGGCTGCATGCGTCTGGGGATGCGCTCGATGTGATGTGCTTGACTCAGACACTTGACCAACCGCTCCACATCCACCTCCCTGCCCTCTCGGCCCTGCCGAAGTCGCGGCTGAAGCCGGGTGCGTAGCTCACGCCAGGGGGCCAGGAGGGGGGCAATCGGGGGCTTATCTGTCCGTGGGGCTCGTGGCACTGGGCTCTCGACCACGGGAAGTCGCTCGCGTTCGAGACGCGGAGTGAGCTGTACCGGCAACCAATAGGATGCGGGCTGCCGTGCCGTTGCGGCGATTTCGGGCAAGGCGGAACGACTGTCCGAGGACGCGGTGAATGTGAATGACTTAACCTTCTCCGCGCCCGATAACACGGCGTTCGCTGGCTCGTCCGGGCGCCGATCATAGCCCAGCAACCGCGCCATCGCCGCGCCCTGCTCCGCATCGCGCGCCAGGGCCAAGAGCAGATCGGCTCGGGAGCACTGTGCCCCGAGACGAAGGCGTGGAATATCAGCGGGCTCAGCGCCAGAGCACGCGGAGTTTTCAGTCGGAGGCGAGCGCCGCTTCATCATTGCTGCTCCGCGTGCTCGGATCCGGCGCGGCACGCGCCGCCTCTGGGTGCTTCATCAAGACGTAGCGACGAAGCTCGACCAGGCAAGCGCACTGTGCCTCGGGAGTGTTCTTCAAGGCCATGACAGCGCGTAGCAAGTCCAGATACTCCGCCTGACCGGGCAACGGGAACCACTGATTGGCGTCGGCGTGACTGCGATCCTCGACGAGCATGGCGGCCGCCTGGCGCAGCACAGACTCATCCGCGTCCGGGAAGTGGGCCTGTCCACGCTCGACCAAGTGCTGGATCAAGCCGTTGGGATGATCGGGCAAGGTCAGGTGCAGCACCAGGCAGCGACGGACGAAGGCATCGGGCAAGGCGCGCTCTTCATTGGTCGTGATGATCACCAGCGGCGGCTCATCTTGCGCCGTCACGGCGTTGACTCGCCCCCAGGGCGTGAACCGTCGGCTGCCCAAGGCCTCAAGGAGGCCGTTCGGAAAATCACTTTCAGCCTTATCGATCTCGTCGATCAGAACCAAACAGCCAGCGGTCGGCTTGCTGAGACTCGGCGGTGCAACGTGGACTTTTTCGGCCTGGATACGGGCGTTTTCCCAGTCGAAGGCCCACCAGAGAGGGCCAGGACGCAGATAGTTCTCCAGTGCCAATATCTCGCGCAGGCCACCCAACAGCTCATCAATGCGATCGTGACGGCAGGGCTCGCCCTGAGTCGTCTGTTTGTTTTCGTCCTGACTTCGGGATACGGGCAGCAGCTCACGTGCGGCACCAAGCAACTGCGCGTCGGCCAAACGCTGAACGGTATCCAGGTGCCAGAGCAGATCGCGAGACTCACTACGAGCATCTACCGCAAACGGCAGCAGAACGCGCCCGGATTGAGCAGCAACCGCTTCGGCGAGCTGTGTCTTGCCGATTCCAGGCTCCCCCCGCACCAGCAAAGGCCGACCGGCACCCAAGGCGGCATTGACGGCATCGACCTCCCATTGGCTGAAGACATGGACACGCTCCTGTTCCCCTGCAGCCTCGGCCGGCAACGTAACTTGGCTTCCTTCTTTGAGGTCCAGAGGCATCATGGGTCAAACATCTCTTTTTGAAACAGTGCGCAGGGGAAGAAGTTTGATCAGGGCGTCCAGCCTTTCGGCCTCGTCATCCCATGCGTGGTTCCCGCGCTGGCCGCTATCGCTATAGGCGGTCAGAAAGATAATCCGCAGATTAGAGTAACGGCTTTCCAGAATCTTGGCGGTCTCATACATCTCCTTATATTCCTGCGGGCCGTCTGGGCGAAAAACGGTGTAAAGCTTGTGAGTCTCTCTATTGAGATCGCTCCACTGACCGAGATTATGGTTGATTCCACGGCACTCATCAGCGTGACGATCTTCCTTAGTCTGCCCCCTGATTGGCCGTCCTTTCGGGTAGAAGTGCTTTAAAAATTGGTGGCAATCTTTCAAAAACTCATCCTTTTCGAACGGCTCGGAATACATCGCTTTTTCGAACAGCTCGGAAGACATCACTTTGCGTCCGAGGTGCATATCCATCCGCTCGCAGTATTTCTCCTGCGTCGCGTCGATTCCCAATTCGGGCACATGGATACTCAAACACGCCAGTCCACGCACGTCTCTTTCATTAGGATCAGATAGGCGTTGAAAAGCAGCCTTACGCCCCTCCGCCGTGGCGATCATAAGCTCTGCCACCGCATAGAGCGCAGCCGGTAGTTCGACAAGCTCGGCCCGTGTCGCCGACACGTAGGCCGATCTCGCTTGGTGAGGATCGTAGAGCACGGGCATGCTGTAGAGCGTAACGGCGAGCAGTGCGTCAAGCGCATCCTCGGCGGCCCTGGATCTACCAGGGTCTCTTTGCTCGCGTCTGAGCGCATGGTAGACCGACGTAATCAACTTATTAAAGTTAGCAAAGGCATCTTTCGCCGACTTGCCGACATCACCATCGGATCGCTCGCGCTCATCGATCCCAAGCAAACGAGAGGCAATCCGCGCTGGATGCTGATCATTGCTTGCCGAGCTGGGCAGCCGATCAAGCTCATGGAGCATCTGCTCAAGCAGCATCGGAGATCCACGCAGAATTCTCGCCACCTCATCACGCGTCTTTTCACGCTGACCATTCCAATGCTCATCAAATAGTGATTCATCTTCAAACAGCGCTTTGAAAGCTGGATCATTCAGCAACGGCGCGATCGGGATGGCGTGACCCTTTGCGTTAACTTGACTGAGGCAGGCACTCAAGACACCGACGATCTTATCGCCAACAAAGATCGGCATCCCAGAGGCACCTTGCCAGCCCTCAGCGGTCTTTGGATCGCTCGGATCCGTGATTTCAAAACACCGCTCTGCGCTGACGCGGATCTCGCCTTTGAAGACATTCTGCGTTGGCTTTGGAGCATTCGTATCAGGGACTTTCAACTCAGTCGCTGAAGGATACCCGATGCTTCGATAAGATTTATCATCCAGTGGGATACGAGACCAAGCCCAGGAAGGCACTTTCACTTCGGGGGGACGGCTCGGGCAGCGCAACAAGGCAATACCGTCGTCGTTTTGCTCTGCCTCATTCTTGGCTGGATATGCAATGGCTACCGCATCGTTTGAATCCAACTCGACACGGCCACCTTCGCCAAATTCAGGGAAACAAACCCAGCGGATCCTGATGGGATAGCGGTCGTCCCGATTTTTTCTCTTCACTACATGCAGAGCCGTCAGAATCAAGTCCCGGCCCACGGGATAGCCGGTTCCGGTGGCACCGTAGGTGCCGCCACCATCTTCCGTCCCATTGCGAAACGTCGGAACCTCAATCCTCACGAAATACCGAACATCCATGCTAACCGTCTCCAAGGCTTGTCACGAGCAGCCGTCACATTGAGGCTTTCCCTGCCTCATCCGGTCTGTCATGCGTCCGAGTCAAGCCTTTACATCTCTCCTTCATCGCTCGTGAACAAACGCTTTTCCTTGTCCGCCCCTCGCGGCCCGAGTTTCAAGCGAATCTTTTGAACGGTTTCTTTGCTTGCCCCACCGCCGCCACCAGCCTCAAAGCCGAGCAGAGAAAAGCCGACCTTGCCATCCCCCTGTTGTGAGACGACGACCTGCAGCTCCAGCTCGAGTTCTTCGACGAGGAACCAGACATCACCCGACTGCTCGGCCTCTTGCTGAGCGGCGCGCAACTCTTGGCGCAGGCAGGCAAGCGTCTTCGAAAGCGGAATTTCCGACACCGGAATCAACTCCTGAGCGTATGGACACGCGACAGATGTTAACGCAGCCTCCGGCCGATCAGGGAGACAAACCACAAGCGCAGGAATTACAGACACAAAAAAAGCGGCCCTGCCAAAGCAGAGCCGCTTTTTTCTATTTTGGTCGGGGCGAGAGGATTTGAACCTCCGACCACCTGAACCCCATTCAGGTGCGCTACCAGGCTGCGCTACGCCCCGTGAAGAGACCGATATAATATCGGGCTAGCGGTCTCTTGTCAACGCCTCAGGACCTGAAGGATCTCTTCGAGTTCCAGACGCATCTGCCGGAGCAGTTGGTGCGTCTGGTTGAGGTCGTTGCGCGCGCCCTCGCCGCTGAGCTGCTGACGGGCGCCACCGATGGTGAAACCCTGGTCGTAGAGCAGGTTGCGGATCTGGCGCACCATCAGCACGTCGTGGCGCTGATAGTAGCGGCGGTTGCCGCGCCGTTTCACCGGTTTGAGCTGGGGGAATTCCTGCTCCCAGTAGCGCAGCACGTGCGGCTTGACGCCGCACAGCTCGCTGACCTCACCGATGGTGAAATAGCGCTTGCCGGGGATGGGCGGGAGTTCGCCCTCCCCCTGGCTGCCGACGCTACCTTTCGTTTCCGGCATAGGCTTCCACCCGCGATTTGAGCTTTTGGCCTGGACGGAAGGTGACGACGCGACGCGCGGTGATCGGGATCTCTTCCCCGGTCTTGGGGTTGCGGCCGGGTCGCTCCTTCTTCTCGCGCAGATCGAAATTGCCGAACCCGGACAGCTTGACCTGTTCGCCGCGCTCGAGCGCGGTACGGATCTCCTCGAAGAACATCTCGACGATGTCCTTGGCCTCGCGCTTGTTGAGCCCCAGTTCGTCGAACAGATGTTCAGCCATGTCGGCTTTGGTCAAAGCCATACCGTCAATCCCTCAATCGTGCGTCAAGTTCGGACGTCAACCGGGCCAGGATGCGGCCCACTGCGTCGTCGATCACTTCTTCGGTAAGTGTCTGAGAAGAAGCCTGTAAAATCAATCCCAAAGCCAGACTTTTTCGTCCTTTCTCGATGTTGTCGCCGGCATAGACGTCGAACAGCACCAGGTCGCGCAGCAGCTCGGAGCCGGCGGCGCGGGCGCAGGCGGCGACGGCGGCGAAGTCGACCTCGGCATCGACCACGATGGCGAGATCGCGGCGGATGCTGGGGAAGCGCGAGATCGGACTGAAGCGCGGCGCGACGCCAAGATCCAGCGGGGCCAGCTCAAGCTCGAAGAGGAAGGCGTTGCCGTCGAGGTCGAGTTCGGCGGCGAGCGCCGGGTGGAGCATGCCGATCCAGCCGATCGGCGCGCCGTCGCAGTCGATGCGCGCGCTCTGCCCTGGGTGCAGCGCCGGATGCGCGGCGGCGACGAAGGCGAAGCGCTCGGGCGCGCCGGTGAGCGCGAGCAGCGCCTCGACGTCGGCCTTGAGGTCGAAGAAGTCGGCGGCGCGCTCACCCTGCCCCCACTGCTCGGGCGCCACCGCGCCGAGACTGAGGCCACCGATGGCCTCGCGCTGGGCCAGTCCCTCGGACTCGGGGATGAAGCGCAGCCCGCTCTCGAAGATGCGCACCCGCGCCTGCTGGCGCGCCTGGTTGTGGCGGGCGCACTGCAGCAGACCCGGCCACAGGCTGGTGCGCATGCAGGAGAGTTCGCTGCTGATCGGGTTGGCGAGCTTCAGCGGCTCGCGCTCGGGGTCGATGCGCGCCTGCAGCTCGGGGCCGACGAAGCTGTAGGTGATGACCTCGTGATAGCCGCGATCGACCAGCGCGAGTCGCGCGCGATCGGTCTCGAAGGCGCCCTCGGGCACCGGACGCATGGCGCTGTTGGTGGTGGCCTGGCGCACCGGGATGTTGTCGTAGCCGTAGATACGCCCGATGTCGGCGATCAGGTCGACCTCGTGGAGCAGGTCGAAACGCGCGCTCGGCGGGGTGACGCGCCAGCCACCCTCGACCGTCTCGAGCGTCATGCCGAGACGCTCGAGGATGTCGACGATGGTCTCGCGCTCCAGCACGACGCCGAGCACCTGCCCCACCCGCGCCTCGCGCAGGGTGAGCGCGGCGCGTTGCGGCAGCGCCGACTCGGCCACCGCCTCGACCACCGGGCCGGGGGTGCCGCCGGCGATCTCCAGCAGCAGCGCGGTGGCGCGTTCGATCGCCTGGCGCTGCAGCTCGGGGTCGACGCCGCGCTCGAAGCGGTGCGAGGAGTCGGTGTGCAGACCGTAGCTGCGCGCCTTGCCGCTGACGGCCAGCGGCGAGAAGAAGGCGCTCTCGAGGAGCACGTCGCGGGTGTCCGCGCCGACGCCGGAGCCGGCCCCGCCCATGATGCCGGCGACGGCCAGCGGACGGCTGGCGTCGGCGATCACCAGGGTGTCGGCGCGTAGCTCGATCTCGCTGTCGTCGAGCAGCACGAGGCGCTCGCCGGGGGCGGCCATGCGCACCTGGATCTCGCCCTCGACGCGAGCGAGATCGAAGCCGTGCAGCGGCTGGCCGAGTTCGAGCAGCACGTAGTTGGTGACGTCGACCACCGGGGAGATGGCGCGCACGCCGCTGCGGCGCAGCCGCTCTTGCATCCACATCGGCGTGGCGGCAGCGGGATCGATGCCGCGCACCACGCGGCAGAGATAGCGCGGACAGGCCTCTTCGGCGAGCAGGCGGACCTCGATGCGGTCGTCGCAGGCGGGCGCGACCGGGGCGAAATCGGGGCGGGTGAGCGCGGCGCGGTTGATCACCCCGACCTCGCGGGCGAGCCCGGCGATGCTCAGGCAGTCGCCGCGGTCCGGGGTCAGGTCGACCTCGATGCAGTGATCGTCGAGCCCCAGCCAGGCGCGGAAGTCGGTGCCGATGGGCGCGTCCTCGGGCAGCGGCAGGATGCCCTCGGAGGACTCGGCGAGGCCGAGTTCGCTCGCCGAGCAGATCATGCCGAAGGACTGCACGCCGCGCAGCTTGGCCTTCTTGATCTTGAAGTCACCCGGCAGCCGCGCGCCGATGGTGGCCACCGGCACGCGCATGCCGGCGGCGACGTTGGCCGCACCGCAGATGATCTGCAGCGGCGCGTCACCACCGACGTCGACGGTGCAGACGCGCAGCTTCTGGGCGTCCGGGTGCTGTTCGAGCGCCTGCACCAGACCGACCACGACGCCGCTGAAGGCGGCCGCGGCGGGCTCCACCGCGTCCACCTCCAGTCCTGCCATGCTGAGCTGATCGGCCAGAGTCTGAGTATCGACCGGCGGGTTGACCCACTCCCGCAGCCATGCCTCGCTGAATCGCATGTCCCGCTTTCCTGTGCTTCGGTCCCGGCGCGCGTCGGTGCCGGGGCCTCGATGAAGATGTTGGCGAAAGGCCGAGCGGCTCGGCGCTTTCCGTGGCACCCGCGGGTGCCGTCCCGAGCGGAGCGCGCCGCGCGCCTGGGCTCAGGCGCACGGCGCGGTCCAGCGCGCCTCAGGCGAACTGTCGCAGGAAGCGCAGATCGTTGTCGAAGAAGAGTCGGAGGTCGTCGATGCCGTAGCGCAGCATCGCCAGTCGCTCCACGCCCATGCCGAAGGCGTAACCCTGGTGGCGGTCGGGGTCGATACCGACGTGGCGGAACACCTCGGGGTAGACCATGCCGCAGCCCAAGACCTCGAGCCAGCCGGTGTGTTTGCACACCCGGCAACCGTCGCCGCCGCACATCACGCACTGGATGTCGACCTCGGCGGAGGGCTCGGTGAAGGGGAAGTAGGAGGGGCGGAAACGCAGCTCCAGATCGCGCTCGAAGAAGTTGCGCAGGAAGTCGTAGAGCACACCCTTGAGGTCGGCGAAGCTCATCTGCTCGTCGACCACCAGACCCTCGACCTGATGGAACATCGGGGTGTGGGTCAGGTCCGAGTCGCAGCGATAGACGCGCCCCGGGGCGATGAGCTTGAGCGGCGGCGCCTGCTCCTCCATCACCCGCACCTGCACCGGCGAGGTGTGGGTGCGCAGCAGCAGCTCGGCGTTGAAATAGAAGGTGTCGTGCATCGCCCGGGCGGGATGATGCGCGGGGATGTTGAGCGCCTCGAAGTTGTGATAGGCGTCCTCGACCTCGGGGCCCTGCTCGACGGCGAAGCCGGCGTCGGCAAACAGCCGCTCGATGCGGCGCAGCGCGCGGGTGACCGGGTGCAGACCGCCGGCGGGGGTGCCGCGTCCGGGGAGGGTGACGTCGATGCGCTCGGCGGCGAGGCGGGCCTCGAGTGCGGCCTGTTCCAGCGTCTCGCGACGTGCGTCGAGCGCGCTCTGGACCTGGCCCTTGGCCTGGTTGATGCGCTGCCCGGCGACGGGACGCTCGGCCGGCGGCAGGGTGCCGAGCCGTTTCAGCAACGCGGTCAGCTCGCCGCTCTTGCCCAGATAGCGCACCCGCGCCTGATCGAGCGTGGCGAGATCGGGGGCGGCGGCGATGGCCGCGAGCGCCGTCTCGCAGAGGGTGTCGATATCGAGTCCGATTTCTTCTGCCATACCTGGATCTTCCGACAGGGGTGTCTGTTGAACGGCCTGCCAGCCCCATGACGCAAAAAGAGGGAAAGACCGGGGCCTTTCCCTCTTCCGTTCGGCGGCTACGCAGGCGGGATGGCGGCGAGCGCGGGGCGGGTCGCGATCTCGGCGACGCACCCCTGGCGTTGTCGAGCGACCCGATCCCTGGGAAGGTGTTGCAGGCAGACGCTCGTCACGCGCCCATACCGACCGCCGTCACCGGCGTGGTCAGCCGAGGCGGACCACGCCGCGCGCCTCAAGCCAGCGCTTCCTTCGCCTGAGCGGCGAGCGCGGCGAAGGCGACGCTGTCGTGGTAGGCGATGTCGGCCAGCACCTTGCGGTCGACCTCGACGCCGGCCATCTTCAGACCGGCGATCAGGCGGCTGTAGGACAGACCGTTGGCACGCGCAGCGGCGTTGATACGGGCGATCCACAGGGCGCGGAACTGACGCTTTTTCTGGCGACGGTCGCGATAGGCGTACTGGCCGGCCTTGATGACGGCCTGCTTGGCGACGCGATAGACCTTGCGGCGGGCACCGTAATAACCCTTGGCCTCGTTCAGAACCTTCTTGTGGCGGGCGCGAGCGGTAACACCGCGTTTCACTCGTGGCATGTGGAGTCTCCGGTTGGAATCAGCGGGTTAGCAGTAAGGGATCATGCGCAGCGCTGCACGCACATCCGACTTGTGGATGCGCTGCGGCGCACGCAGCTGACGCTTACGCTTGGTGCTCTTCTTGGTCAGGATGTGACGCCGGTGGGAGGCGTTGCACTTGACCGAACCGGATGCGGTGCGCTTGAAGCGCTTCGCGGCTCCGCGGTTGGATTTCAGCTTGGGCATTCGATACTCCGCTATTTGCTGATCTTTTGTTTTTACAGCGACGGCAACGAACCGACGACGCCACATCGCCCGACCGTCGTGTCGACGACGGTCGGGCGGCGGCCACGCCGGGGCGTGCTCTTCGGGGAAGAGGATCGACGATCCGTTCGGTGTCGCTATTTCTTCTTGGGACCCAGCACCATCACCATCTGCCGCCCTTCCATCTGCGGCTGCTGCTCGACGGTACTGATCTCGGCCAGGTCGCTCTCCACGCGCCGCAGCAGCTCGAGCCCGAGTTCACGGTGAGCATGCTCGCGACCACGAAAACGCATGGTGACCTTGGCCTTGTCCCCTTCCTGCAGGAAACGCGTCAGGTTGCGTAGTTTGACCTGATAGTCTCCCTGATCCGTTCCAGGACGGAACTTGACTTCCTTGACCTGAACCTGCTTTTGCTTCTTCTTGGCTTCGTTCTTCTTTTTCTTCTGATCGAAGAGAAAACGACCGAAGTCCATGAGCCGACACACCGGCGGATCGGCATTAGGAACGATCTCGACCAGATCGAGCGACGCTTCCTGGGCGAGGGTGAGAGCCTCTCGCGTACTGACGACGCCGACCTGGTTACCGTCCGCGCCGATCAGACGTACCTCCTGTACGTTGATTTCCTTGTTGACGCGGTTTCTCTTTGGTGCAGCGATAGCAGGTTCCTCCAAAAGCACAGATCACGATCGATCGGGCATCAGGCAACGTCGATCGTCGTCCGCGCAGCCCGACCGGGTTAGGCGATTCGGTTTGTCATCTCCTCGCCTACACGCTCGACAAAGGCGTCGAGCTCGAGCGTTCCGAGATCTTGGCCCTTGCGGTCACGCACGGCGACGGAGCGGGTTTCCACCTCGCGGTCACCGATGACGAGCAGATAGGGCACCCTCTGCAGGGTGTGCTCGCGGATTTTAAAGCCGATCTTCTCGTTTCTCAAGTCGGTCTCAACACGCAAGCCCTTTGCACGCAAGGTCTTAGCGATCTCAGCGACATAGTCGGCCTGGCGATCGGTGATATTGAGCACTACCACCTGCACCGGAGCGAGCCACAGCGGCAGCAGGCCGGCGTAGTGTTCGATGAGGATACCGATAAAACGCTCGACCGAACCGAGCACCGCGCGGTGGATCATCACCGGGGTCTGCTTGCTATTGTCCTCGGCGATGTAGTGCGCGCCGAGCCGCCCCGGCATCGAGAAATCGACCTGGATGGTACCGCATTGCCAGGCCCGACCGATGCTGTCGTGCAGGGTGAACTCGATCTTGGGACCGTAGAAGGCGCCCTCGCCCGGCTGTACGCGATACTCAAGCCCCTTGGCGTCGAGCGAGTGCTTGAGCGCCGCCTCGGCCTTGTCCCAGAGTTCGTCGCTGCCGACCCGCTTCTCGGGGCGCAGCGAGAGCGCCAGCTCGATGTTGTCGAAGCCGAAATCGCGATAGGTCTCGAAGACCATGTCGATGAGGGTGGCGACCTCGGGCTGGAGCTGCTCCTCGGTGCAGAAGACGTGGGCGTCGTCCTGGGTGAAGCGACGCGCGCGCATCAGCCCGTGGAGGGTACCGGAGGGCTCGTTGCGATGAACCACGCCGAACTCGGCCATGCGCAGCGGCAGGTCGCGATAGCTCTTCAGCCCCTGGTTGTAGAGCTGGATGTGGCCGGGGCAGTTCATCGGCTTGATCGCGAAGTCGCGATCGTCGAGCTGGGTGGTGAACATGCTCTCGGCGAACTTCTCCCAGTGCCCGGAGCGCTCCCACAACGAGCGGTCGAGCACCTGCGGGGTCTCGACCTCCTGATAGCCGTACTCTTCCAGCTTCTCGCGCATGTACTGCTCGGCGAGGCGGTAGACCACCCGGCCCTTGGCGTGCCAGAAGGCCATGCCCGGGGCCTCGTCCTGGAAGTGGAAGAGATCGAGCTGCTTGCCGAGCTTGCGATGATCGCGCTTCTCGGCCTCTTCCAGACGACGCAGATAGGCCTTGAGTTCCTTCTTGTCGCGCCAGGCGGTGCCGTAGATGCGCTGCAGCATGGCGTTGGCCGCATCACCACGCCAGTAGGCGCCGGCGAGCTTGGTCAGCTTGAAGCCGTTGCCGAGCTTGCCGGTGCTCGGCAGGTGCGGCCCGCGACAGACGTCGAACCAGTCACCCTGGCGATAGAGGGTGATGGTCTCGCCTTCGGGGATGGCGTCGATGATCTCGACCTTGTAGTGCTCGCCGAGCTCGGCGAAGACCCGCTTGGCCTCCTCGCGCGACAGCTCCTCGCGCACGATCGGCAGGTTGCGCTTGACGATCTCGTGCATCCGCGCCTCGATCCGCTCGAGGTCGTCGGGGGTGAAGGGCTCGTCGCGGGCGAAGTCGTAGTAGAAGCCGTTCTCGATCGCCGGGCCGATGGTGACCTGGGTGCCGGGGTAGAGCTCCTGGACGGCCTGGGCCATCACGTGCGCGGCATCGTGACGGATCAGCTCGAGGGCGGTCTCCTCGTCCTTGCTGGTGACGATGGCGAGTTCGACATCGCGATCGATGCGATAGGAGGTGTCGACCAGCTCGCCATCGACGCGACCGGCGAGCGCCGCCTTGGCGAGACCGGGACCGATGGATGCGGCAACATCGTGAACACTGACCGGCGCGTCGAACTGACGCGTCGAGCCGTCGGGAAGGGTAATCTGAGGCATGCGCGGACCTTGGGTGTTCAGTGGTGATCGATACGAGGGATCACATGAAAAAAAGCCGCCAGCCTCCTTGGTCGTCGCCACCGTAGTGGGGCATACTGACGTTTGGAGACTGACGGCCCGGTGTTTGGTAGGCGCAATTGGACTCGAACCAACGACCCCCACCATGTCAAGGTGGTGCTCTAACCAACTGAGCTATGCGCCTGTCGTCGTGAGCCATGTATACTACAGACCCTCCCCAGATCGCGCAACCCCTTTTTTGAAAAAAATGACGATCGAGGGTTTCTGACCCTTCGTCCATGTAATGAACGCGCGGGCGCGCGCGAGGCGGCACGTCAAACCCGATTGATATACTGGCGCGAACAGACCGGCCGCCGGCGATGGCGACCACTGCAACACGGGGCGCGCCATCGATGACGGCGAGCCCCTCCCCCACAGCCAAACAGCCACGAGAGACGATGACCACCATTCGCGAGTCTGACTTCGTCGAGAGCATCGCCGATGCCCTTCAGTTCATCTCCTACTACCACCCGCAGGACTACATCCGCGCCCTGACTGCGGCCTACGAGGCCGAGGAATCGCCGGCGGCCAAGGACGCCATGGCGCAGATCCTCGTCAACTCGCGGATGTGCGCCGAGGGCCGGCGCCCGATCTGCCAGGACACCGGCATGGTGGTGGTCTTCCTCAAGGTCGGCATGGAGGTGCGCTGGGAGACCGACAAGAGCGTGCAGGCGATGGTCGACGAGGGCGTGCGCCGCGCCTACACCCACCCCGACAACCCGCTGCGCGCCTCGATGGTCACGCCGCCGATCGGGGCGCGCAAGAACACCCGCGACAACACCCCGGCGATCGTGCACATGGAGCTGGTGCCGGGCGACAGCCTCGAGGTGAAGATCGCCGCCAAGGGCGGCGGCTCGGAGAACAAGTCCAAGTTCGCCATCCTCAACCCCAGCGACAGCCTGGTCGACTGGGTGCTGAAGACGGTGCCGACCATGGGCGCCGGCTGGTGCCCGCCGGGGATGCTTGGCATCGGTGTCGGCGGCTCGGCCGAGCAGGCGATGCTGATGGCCAAGGAGGCGCTGATGGAGCCGATCGACATCCACGAGCTGCAACAGCGCGGCGCCGAGGACGAGATCGAGGCGCTGCGTCTGGAGCTGATGGAGAAGGTCAACGCGCTCGGCATCGGCGCCCAGGGGCTCGGCGGACTGGCGACCGTACTCGACGTCAAGATCCACACCTACCCCACCCACGCAGCCTCCCTGCCGGTGGCGATGATCCCCAACTGCGCAGCCACCCGGCACGTCGAGTTCACCCTCGACGGCAACGGCCCGGCCAGGCTCGAGCCGCCGCGCCTGGAGGACTGGCCGGCACTGGAGTGGGACGGTGCCGCCGGCGCGCGTCGGGTCGATCTCGACACCCTCACCCGCGAGCAGATCGCCGAGTGGCAGCCGGGCGAGCGCCTGCTGCTCTCGGGCAAGCTGCTGACCGGGCGCGATGCCGCGCACAAGCGCATCACCGAGATGCTCGCGCGCGGCGAGTCGCTGCCCGAGGGGGTCGACCTCACCAACCGCTTCATCTACTACGTCGGCCCGGTCGATCCGGTCGGTGAGGAGGTGGTCGGCCCGGCCGGTCCCACCACCTCCACCCGCATGGACAAGTTCACCGAGCAGATGCTCGCCGAGACCGGGCTGATCGGCATGGTCGGCAAGGCCGAGCGCGGCCCGGCGGCGGTGGAGTCGATCGCGCGACACGGCGCGGTCTATCTGATGGCCGTCGGTGGCGCCGCCTATCTGGTGGCCAAGGCGATCAAGTCCTCGCGCCTGGTCGCCTTCGAGGACCTGGGGATGGAGGCAATCCGCGAGTTCGAGGTCGAGGACATGCCGGTCACGGTCGCCGTCGACAGCCGCGGCGGCGCGGTGCATCAGAGCGGCCCGGCCGAGTGGCGCGCGCGCATCGGCAAGATCCCGGTCGAGATCGAGTAAGACGGGCCGGGCGACGCCGCAAGGCGTCGTCCGGGTGCCGCGCAGGCGGCACCCGCCCTGCCCTCACCCCGCGGCGCGCTGCGCCGGGGTCAGGGTGCGGATCGAGATGGCGTGCAAGGCGCCGCTGGCGATCTCCGCCTTGACCGTCTCCATCACCAACCGCTGCTTGGCCAGCGGCGTCAGCCCCTCAAACCGCTCGCTGACCACCACCGCGTCGAAGTGCTCACCATCGCCGGTGACCTCCACCTCGGCCTCGGGCATCCCCCGACGAATCAGATCGGCAACCGCTGTCGTCTCCACGTCTCGACTCCTGCGCAGGCTTGAGAATGAACGCGCACCGACTCGGCGCACCCGCCAGAGATTGGTGCGGCGCGGCCCTGGCTCAAGCCACGGCCAGCGGCCAGCGGCCAGCGGCCAGCGGCCACGAGGATTGAACCGCAAAGCCGCGAAGGACGCGAAGGACGCGCAGAGAAGAAAGGCTTGCAGTCACCAGTCACCAGCTGCCAGCTGCCAGCTGCCAGCTGCCACCCACCGTGGGAAGCCGGCACCACCGCCGAGACCTCGATTCCATCAAGTCTTCTTCGCGCCCTTCGCGGCTTTGCGGTTCGAATCAGCATCCAGCCTCCGGTCGGCAAAGCTGGTGTGCTTGATCGGCGATTGACGGGCAAGACGGTATCTTGGCGGTTCAACCATTTCCCCGCCCGAGCCGCCCACCCGGCGGATGAACGCAACCGGGTCGCGGGGATATAATTGATGGTTTTCCCAGTCCGCAGCCAGCAACGCCAGACACCTCTTATGAGCGAGCTTCAAGCGCAACTCGACAAACGTCGTACCTTCGCCATCATCTCCCACCCCGACGCCGGCAAGACCACCCTCACCGAGAAGCTCCTGCTGTTCGGGGGCGCGATCCAGCTCGCGGGCACGGTCAAGGGGCGCAAGGCCGCCCGCCACGCCACCTCCGACTGGATGGAGCTGGAGAAGCAGCGCGGCATCTCGGTGACCTCCTCGGTGATGCAGTTCCCCTACGGCGAGGCCACCGTCAACCTGCTCGACACCCCCGGCCACGAGGACTTCTCCGAGGACACCTACCGCACCCTCACCGCGGTCGACTCGGCGCTGATGGTGATCGACGTGGCCAAGGGCGTCGAGGACCGCACCATCAAGCTGATGGACGTCTGCCGGCTGCGCGACACCCCGATCCTCACCTTCGTCAACAAGCTCGACCGCGAGGGCCGCGACGCCATCGAGGTCCTCGACGAGATCGAGGAGGTGCTGAAGATCCAGTGCGCGCCGGTGACCTGGCCGATCGGCATGGGCAAGCGCTTCCGCGGCGTCTACGACCTGCGCGACGGGCGCACCCATCTGTTCTCGGCCCAGCACGGCGGGCGCATCGTCGAGGGCGAGGTGATCGAGGGGCTCGACAACCCGCGCATGGACGAGGTGCTCGGCGATCAGGCCGAGGAGCTGCGCGAGGAGCTGGAGCTGGTCGAGGGCGCGAGCCACCCGCTCGACCTCGAGGCCTACCGCGCCGGGCGCCAGACCCCGGTGTTCTTCGGTTCGGCGATCAACAACTTCGGCGTGCGCGAGCTGCTCGACGCCTTCGTCCAGTACGCCCCGCCGCCGCGCCCGCGCAACACCCTGCAGCGCCCGGTCGAGCCCGCCGAAGAAGGCTTCACCGGCTTCGTGTTCAAGATCCAGGCGAACATGGACCCCGCCCACCGCGACCGCGTGGCCTTCATGCGGGTGTGCTCGGGTTGCTACCGCAAGGGCATGAAGATGCGTCACGTACGTATCGGTCGCACCATTCAGATCGCCAACGCCATCACCTTCCAGGCCGATGAACGCCGTCACGTCGAGGAGGCCTGGCCGGGCGACATCATCGGTCTGCACAACCACGGCACCATCCAGATCGGCGACACCTTCACCGAGGGCGAGGAGCTCAAGTACGAGGGCGTGCCCTACTTCGCCCCCGAGCTGTTCCGCCGCGTGGTGCTCAAGGACCCGCTGCGGATGAAGGCGCTGCAGAAAGGCGTGGTGCAGCTCGCCGAGGAGGGCGCGACCCAGGTCTTCCGCCCGCTCAAGAACAACGACATGATCCTCGGCGCGGTCGGCGTGCTGCAGTTCGACGTCGCCGCCTACCGCCTCAAGGACGAGTACGGCGTCGACGCCATCGTCGAGGCCGTGAACGTCCAGACCGCGCGCTGGGTGAGCTGCGACGACGCCAAGCTGTTCGAGCGCTTCAAGGACAAAAACCACGAGTATCTCGCCCTCGACGGCGACGACCAGCTCGTCTATCTCGCCCCCACCCGCGTCAACCTCAGCCTCGCCCAGGAGCGCTGGCCCGAGGTCCGCTTCTCCGCCACGCGCGAGCTATAAGTCCCCAACCGCAAAGACGCGAAGCACGCAAAGCAATCCTCGTCACTCGCTGTCAGTCGCTTCCAGCGACTGACAGCGGCGCCATCGCCGTCGGAGCCTCTCCGTCCCCTGCAACGCCTTCGCGTGCTTTGTGTCTTTGCGGTTCAATCCCTGGCCAACACGCCATGCATCCCACCGAGTTCCCGCGCCAGCACCAGGGCGTCCTCGCGGCCGTTGGCGGCGGGGTAGTAGCCGCGGCGGCGGCCGATCTCGCAGAAGCCCTCGGCCTCGTAGAGCGCGCGTGCGGCGGTGTTGGAGGCGCGCACCTCGAGAAAGGCGGTCTGCGCTCCCTTGGCGCGGGCGCGCTCGACCAGCGCGCGCAGCAGGGCGCGACCGAAGCCGCGACGCTGGCAGTCGGGATGGACGGTGATGTTGAGCACGTGACACTCACCGACCGCCACCGAAACCACCGCATGGGCCACCGGCCTGCCGTCGAGCTCGCCCACCCGGCAGTCGTAGCCGGCGCGCAGACAGTCGCGCATCACCCCCTCGCTCCAGGGGTGGGGATAGGCCGCCCGCTCCACCATCATCACCGTCGCGAGGTCGGTCTCGCGCATCTCGCGCAGGGCCAACCCCGCCTGTTCGATCACTGCATTCATCAGGGTTCCTGACATCATCCCCGTCGGTCGATCGCCGCTTGCCCGGCGATCAAAAGCATTCACAGATAGCGACTATAGTTGATCGGGGCGACGTGCCGGACGCCGGATGACAGACCGGCTCGCGCCCCAGTGGTCGGGACAGCCTCCGGACCAGGGGTCACGAGCAACCGCCGCGCCCCCGCTCCAGCCACCTCGCAACCCGGGACAGATCGATGTCGCACACAGAAATGGTCTCGCTCGACGGCAACGAAGCCGCGGCCTACATCGCCCACATGACCAACGAGGTCATCGCCATCTACCCGATCACCCCGGCCTCGCCGATGGGTGAGTGGTCGGACGAGTGGTCCTCGCTGGGGGTCACCAATCTGTGGGGCACGGTCCCCGACGTGGTCGAGATGCAGAGCGAGGCCGGTGCCGCTGGCGCGGTCCACGGGGCGCTGCAGGCGGGGTCGCTCGCGACCACCTTCACCGCCTCGCAGGGGCTGCTGCTGATGATCCCCAACATGTACAAGATCGCCGGCGAGCTGACCCCGACGGTGATCCATGTCTCGGCGCGCTCGCTGGCCGCCCAGGCGCTGTCGATCTTCGGCGATCACGGTGACGTCATGGCCTGTCGCGGCACCGGCTTCGCGATGCTGTGCGCGGCCTCGGTGCAGGAGGTGATGGATTTTGCGCTGATCGCCCAGGCCGCGACCCTGGAGAGCCGGGTGCCCTTCCTGCACTTCTTCGACGGCTTCCGCACCTCGCACGAGGTCAGCAAGATCGCGCGCATCCCGCAGGAGACGGTGCGCGCGCTGATCAGCGAGGAGCAGGTACGGGCCTGTCGCGCGCGCGCCCTCAACCCCGACCGACCGGTGATCCGCGGCACCTCGCAGAACCCCGACGTCTATTTCCAGGGGCGCGAGTCGGTCAACCCCTACTATGAGGCCACCGCGGAGATCGTCGCCCGGGTGATGACCCGCTTCGCCGGACACACCGGTCGTCACTACCAGCCCTTCGACTATGTCGGCGCACCCGACGCCGAGCGCGTGCTGGTGCTGATGGGCTCGGGGATCGGGGCGGCCGAGGAGACCATCGAGCACCTGGTCGCGCGCGGCGAGCGGGTCGGGCTGGTCAAGGTGCGGCTGTTCCGTCCCTTCGCGCCCAAGGCGCTGCTCGCCGCGCTGCCCGCCAGCGCCGCGCGGATCGCGGTGCTCGATCGCACCAAGGAGCCCGGCGCCGACGGCGAGCCGCTCTACAAGGACGTGCTCACCGCCCTCGCCCAAGCCCATGCCAGCGGCGCGCGCGCGACGATGCCCCGGGTGATCGGCGGGCGCTTCGGGCTGTCCTCCAAGGAGTTCACCCCGGCGATGGCCAAGGCGGTGCTCGACGAGCTCACCGCCGAGCAGCCGCGCTGCCCCTTCACCGTCGGCATCATCGACGACGTCGGCCACACCAGCCTCGACTGGGACCCCGCCTTCCGCCCCGACGCCAGCGCCGGCGTGAGCGCCTGCGTCTTCTACGGACTCGGCTCGGACGGCACCGTCTCGGCCAACAAGAACTCGATCAAGATCATCAGCGAGGAGACGCCCAACTACGGCCAGGGCTATTTCCAGTACGACTCCAAGAAGGCCGGCGCGGTCACCATCAGCCATCTGCGCTTCGGCCCGCGACCGATCTCCAGCACCTATCTGATCGGCGCCGACGAGGCGCAGTTCGTCGCCTGTCACCAACCGACCTTCCTCGAGCGCTACGACATGCTCGCGCTCGCCGCCCCCGGGGCGACCTTCCTGCTCAACAGCGCCGCCCCGCCCGATCAGGCGTGGAACGGCCTGCCACGGTCGATGCAGCAACAGATGATCGACAAGGGGCTCGCCTTCTATGTCGTCGACGCCTACGGGATCGCCGCCGCGACCGGCATGGGACGGCGCATCAACACCATCATGCAGACCTGCTTCTTCGCCATCTCCGGGGTGCTGCCCCGCGACGAGGCCATCACCCACATCAAGGAGGCGGTGCGCAAGACCTACGGACGCAAGGGCCAGCGCCTGCTCGATCGCAACTATCGCGCGATCGACGCCGCGCTCGCCGGGCTGCACCAGGTCAGTGTGCCGGCGACGCCGAGCAGCGACTTCGAGCGCCCGCCGGTGGTCCCGGCCGATGCCCCCGAGTTCGTCCGCCAGGTCACCGCACCGCTGATCGCCGGACTCGGCGACCGGCTGCCGGTGAGCCTGATGCCCGCCGACGGCACCTGGCCGACCGGCACCACCCGCTTTGAGAAGCGCAACATCGCGCTGCAACTGCCGCTGTGGGAGCCGGAGCTGTGCACCCAGTGCGGCAAGTGCCCGCTGGTCTGCCCGCACGCGGCGATCCGCGCCAAGGTCTATCCGGAGGAGACGCTGGCGAGCGCGCCCGCGGGCTTTCTCAGCGCCCCGGTCAAGGGACGCGACTTCCCCGCCGGACACCGCATCAGCTACCAGATCGCCCCCGACGACTGCACCGGCTGCGGGCTCTGTGTCGAGGTCTGCCCGATCCGCGACCGCAAGGACCCGAGCCGCAAGGCGCTCAACCTGGTCGAGGCCGGCGAGATCCATGCCGCCGAGCAGACACACTGGGACTTCTTCCTCGATCTCCCCGAGTACGACCGCACCCAGCTCGAACCGACCAAGATCAAGCACGCGATGCTGATGCAGCCGCTGTTCGAGTTCTCCGGGGCCTGTGTCGGCTGCGGCGAGACGCCCTACGTCAAGCTCGCCACCCAGCTCTTCGGCGACCGCATGCTGATCGCCAACGCCACCGGCTGCTCCTCGATCTACGGTGGCAACCTGCCGACCACGCCCTACACCACCGATCCCGAGGGCCGCGGACCGACCTGGAACAACTCGCTGTTCGAGGACAACGCCGAATTCGGCCTGGGCATGCGCCTGGCGATCGACAAGCAGCGCGATCAGGCGCGCGAGCTGCTCGGTCGGCTCGCCGACACCATCGGCGTGGGGCTGGCGCGCGAGATCCTCGAGGCCGGGCAGTCCGACGAGGCCGGCATCCACGCCCAGCGCGCACGCATCGAGCGGCTGCGCCTGGCGCTCAGCGGCATCGACGCGCCCGAGGCGCGACTGCTCGAGGGGCTGTGCGATCAGCTGGTCAAGCGCAGCGTGTGGATCGTCGGCGGCGACGGCTGGGCCTACGACATCGGCTACGGCGGTGTCGATCACGTGCTCGCCAGCGGACGCGACGTCAACCTGTTGATCCTCGACACCGAGGTCTATTCCAACACCGGCGGCCAGACCTCCAAGGCCACCCCGCTCGGCGCCGTGGCCAAGTTCTCCGCCGGCGGCAAGCCGACCTTCAAGAAGGACCTGGCGCTGATGGCGATGGCCTACGAGAACGTCTATGTCGCCCAGGTCGCCTTCGGCGCCAAGGACGTGCAGACGGTGCGCGCCTTCCTCGAGGCCGAGTCCTACCCCGGCCCCTCGGTGATCATCTGCTACGCGCCCTGCATCGCCCACGGCGTCGATCTCTCCAACAACCTGCGCCAGCAGGACATGGCGGTCAACTCGGGACACTGGTCGCTGCTGCGCTACGACCCGCGCCGCGCCGCCGCCGGCGAACACCCGCTGCACATCGACAGCAAGCCGCCGAGCCTGCCCTATCGCGACTTCATCGCCACCGAGACCCGCTTCAGCGTGCTCGAGCGCATCCACCCCGAGGCCGCCGAACGCTACCTGCAACAGGCCCAGCGTCATGTGCAGACACGCTTCAGCCTCTACGAGCAGCTCGCGCAGATCGCGCTGCAGAAGGCGCCAGCGGCCGATGCCGACGAGCACAACCACTGAACACACCGTCCCGGACCGAACACGGAGCCGATCATGGATCTAGCGACCAAGTATCTGGGTCTCGACCTCAGCAACCCCTTCGTCCCCTCCGCCTCGCCGCTGTCGCGCAGCCTCGACCAGGCGCGCGCGCTCGAGGACCACGGCGCCTCGGCGATCATCCTCTGGTCGCTGTTCGAGGAGGCGGTCAGCGCCGAGTCCGAGGCCATGGTGCGCTTCCTCCACCACCAGGAGATCGGCTTCGCCGAGGCCGATGACGGCTTCCTGCCCGACTATCACGACTTCGACAGCCCGCTCGAGCAGTACCTGGCGCACATCGGCCGGCTCAAGGCGGCGCTCGACATCCCCGTCATCGCCAGCCTCAACGGCGTCACCCCCGGCGGCTGGATCGCCCATGCCGGCGAGATCGAGCGTGCCGGGGCCGACGCCCTGGAACTCAACGTCTACTATGTCGCCGGCGACATCGGTCAGGACGGCGCCACGGTCGAGGCACGCTATCTCGACCTGCTGCGCGACCTGCGCGCTCACGTCGCCATCCCCATCAACATGAAGCTCTCGCCGAGCTTCAGCTCGCTCGGCCACCTGATCGGTCAGCTCGCCGCCGCCGGGGCCAACGGGGTGGCGCTGTTCAACCGCTTCTATCAGCCCGACATCAACATCGACACCCTGCGCCTGCAGCCGAGCCTGCACCCCTCGACCTCGGCCGAGGCGCTGCTGGCGATGCGCTGGATCGCCCTGCTCCACGGTCGCTTCGAGGGCCTGTCGCTGGGCGCCACCGGCGGCGTGCACACCGCCGCGGACGCGATCAAGCTGCTGCTCGCCGGCGCCGACGTGGTACACCTGTGCAGCGCGCTGCTCGCCCACGGCCCGGCCTATCTCGGCGAGGTGATCGGCGGGGTGGAGCAATGGATGGAGGAGCAGGGGTTCGAGTCGGTGAAGGACTTCCGTGGCCGGGTCAGCGCCCTGGCCGTGCCCAACCCGGCGGAGTTCGAGCGCGCCAACTATGTCAACGTGCTCGACAGCTACAGCGCCTCGCCCGGGGTCAGGCTGTGAGCCTCAGCCGGCGAGCGCGTGACGGCGCGGGGCGTCGTCGACCCCCGGGGTGAAGAAGCGATAGCGCCCCTTGCCGGCGAGCTTGGCCTGATACATCGCCTGATCGGCGCGGCGCAGCAGCAGATCCGGGGTGGTCTCGTCGCCCTGCTTGAAGCAACTGACGCCGAGGCTGGCCGAGACCTGCACCAGGTGATCGGTGATCGGCATGGGGCGCGAGAGCGCCTCGAGCAGACGATCGAGCAGCGGCGCGAGTTCGGCGATCCCGCCCGGATCGAGCAGCACGGCGACGAACTCGTCACCGCCGAGCCGGGCGACGGTATCGCCCTCGCGCAACACCCCGCGCATCCGCACGGCGAGGCCGGCGAGCAGACGGTCGCCGGCCTCGTGGCCGAGCCCGTCGTTGACCGCCTTGAAGCCGTCGAGGTCGAAATAGACCAGCGCCAGGGTGCCGCCACGTCGCTGCACCTGAGTCATCGCCTGCTCGAGCCGATCGAACAGCAGCGCGCGGTTGGGCAGCCCGGTGAGGCCGTCGTAGTGCGCCGCCTGTTCGAGCCTGCGCTGTTGCAGCTTGAGCGCGGTGATGTCGTGATAGAGCAGGACATAGTGCTGCAACGCGCCCGCCTCGTCGCCGACCGCGGTCATGGTGATCATCGCCACATAGCTCTCGCCGCCGCGTCGTCGGCCCCAGAACTCGCCCTCCCAGTGGCCCTGATCGGCCAGGGTCGTCCAGATCGCCTCGACGGTGACGGCATCGCTGCCACCGAGCAGCCCGGCGCCGGACTCGAGCACCGCCGGACGGCGACCGAGCAGGGTCTCGCGCGACTCGCCGGTGATCTCGACGAAGGCGGCATTCAGGTCGACGATGACCCCCTGCGGGTCGGTGATGACGATGCCCTCGCGGGCATGGGTGAAGACGTTGGCGGCGAGCTGGCGCGCCTCCTCGGCACGGCGCCGCTCGGTGATGTCGCGCACGCTGACCAGTACGCCGTCGATCTCCGTGCCCTGATCGCGGTAAGGGGCATAGATCACGTCGAGATAACAGCGCCCGGTGCTGGGCCGCTCGAACCAGGCCTGATAGTTGACCGTCTCGCCGGCCAGACAGCGCGCCAACCGCGGCGCCACCACGCGCTCGAAGGTCTCGGCGCCGAGCAGCTCGCGGGCCGAATGGCCGACGATGTCGTCATAGCGACGCTCGAAGATGCGCAGATACGACTCGTTGACCAGCAGATAGACGGCATTGCGGTCGATCAGCGAGATCGAGTCCTGGGTCGCCGAGACCACCTGGCGATAGCGCCGCAACGCCTGCTCGGCGGCACGCCGCTGTACGACCTCGCGACGCAGTCGCCGATTCCAGATCAAGAAGGTCACCACCAGCAGCAACAACGGTCCGATCAGCCACGCTGGCTCGATCAACCCCGCCACCGGCTCGGCGCTGGCCGCACCGCTCCAACCCACGGCCAGCACCGCACCCGCTGCGCGCCACACCGCGACGCGCCCACTGCCATCACGCACTAAACCTCTCCTGGATAATCGGCGATGCCGGGGTTGTCGGCGACACCGGCGAGACGTGGGGTCTCGAGCCGGGCGATGTCGATCCGCTCGCGATCGCGCAGATAGGTCGCCACCGTCTCCCAGATCGGCTCGCCCTCGGCCTGGGCGCCGACGCTCGCCCAGCCGGCCACCACATAGCGCCTGTCGGCCTCGATGGGGGTGCCGTCGGCGAGACGCAGCGACCGGATCCGCGAGCCGATCGCCGCGCCCGGCTCGCAGACATAGTCGAGCCCGCCGCTACGCACCATGTCGCCGCCCTGCTGGACATAGGGATCGGGGTTGAAGAGGTTGTCGCAGACGTCCTCGAGGATGGCCTTGAGCTCGGCGCCGGTCATCTCGCGCCGATAGGTCTCGGGGTAGGTGATGCAGGTCTGGTCGAGCACGTGTTCCATGGTGATGGTCTGGCCCGGCAGCAGGGTGGTTCCCCAGCGGAACCCGGGCGAGAGAGCGATCTCGGCGTCCTTGACCGTGCGCAGCGCATCGCAGATGAGCTGGTCGAAGGTGCCGTTGAAGTTGCCGCGACGATACAGCGTCTGCCCGGCCACCGCCAGGGGCTCTTCGAGGCGCGCGCGATAGGGTGCACGCACCCCGGCGATATAGTCGGTCATCTCCGGATCGGGCGCGATCAGGTCGGAGAACACCGGCAGCAGCCGATAGCGGAAGTCGCGCAGCCCCCCCGGGCCGACATCGAGGTCCATCACCCCGAGGAACTTGCCGTTGGAGCCGGCGTTGGTCACCAGGGTGCGCCCGCCCGGGTTGTCGACCACCTGCGGCGCGGGCACGCCGTCGTGGGTGTGACCGCCGAGGATCAGATCGATGCCGCGCACCCGCGAGGCGAGCTTGAGATCGACGTCCATGCCGTTGTGCGAGAGCAGCACCACCAGCGCCGGGCGCTCGCGCTCACGCACCCGATCGACGATCTCCTGCAGCCGCCCCTCCTGGATGCCGAAGGTCCAGTCGGGGATGAATCGGCTCGGATTGGCGATCGGGGTATAGGGGAAGGCCTGGCCGATCACCGCCACCCGCACCCCGCCGGCCTCGCGGATCACATAGGGGTCGAAGGCCAGCCCGAGGTCCTCGTCGAAGCCGGCGAAGTCCTCGAAGCGATAGTCGAACAGCGCCTCCTCGCGCACCTTGACGTTCTGCGCGACGAAGTCGCCGGCGAAGGCGGCGATGTTGTCGATCACCTCGGCATCGCGATAGGTGAACTCCCAGTGCCCGGTCATCACGTCGACGCCGAGCAGGTTGCAGGCGCCGACCATGTCGCGCCCACGGGTCCAGTAAGCCGTCCCCGAGCCCTGCCAGGTGTCGCCGCCGTCGAGCAGCAGGGTGGCCTCGCGCCCGCGCTCGGCGCGCAGCCGCTCGACCAGGGTACGCAGCTGGGCAAAGCCGCCGACCCGGCCGAAGCGCTCGGCCTGCTCGGCATAGTCGAGATAGGTCAGCGCATGGGCCTCGAGCCCCCCCGGTGCGACCCCGAAGTGATCGAGCAGCGCCTGCCCGACCAGGTGCGGCGCTCGCCCACGCGCCGCCCCCAGCCCGAGGTTGACGTTGGGCTCGCGGTAGTAGACCGGGTTGAGCTGGGCATGGGTGTCGGTGATGTGGAGCAGCCGGAGGTTGCCGAAGACCGGCAGGTCGTAGGGATCGGCGGGGATGCGCCGCGCGGCGCGGGCGCTGAGCGGGAGCATGCCGGCGGCGCCCGCGAGGGCGAGCAGGCGCACGAAGTCACGTCGCGACAGGGTCATCGGGGATGTCCTCCTGCTGGGTTCTCTCGGGCTCGGCATCGGGCCGTGCCGACTAACAAGACAAAGAAATCGGCGCTCCCGCCACGATTGCAAGACACCCCGCGACGACATCGAAGGTGTCACGACGAGATTGAAAACACCGGTCGTCACCTTCACTTTCGGCGCACGGGGCGGCGCACACAATAACCATAGAAGACATCCGGTACCGTTCGACCCGGCGCGCACCGCTCCACGATGCGCGCGACACCACCGACGCTCGACCGGATCGCCGACGATCACGCCCCTGGCCGCCCCAGACCACCACCGTCACCAACGGAGATCCAGGAGGCCCCGCATGAGCTCGTCCCCGCACCCCAGGCTGGTGCTGACCGCACTCTCGCTCACCCTGGCGCTCGGCACCGCGCCGACGCGGGCCGAAATGCCCTCCGACCTCACGCTCGAGGGCGACATCGAGGCCGGGCGCATCGTCGCCACCACGCGCGCCAAGGGCAATTGCGTCGCCTGCCACGTGATCGCCGGCGCCGAGAGCCCTGGCGCCATCGGCCCGATACTGATCGCCATGCAGACCCGCTACCCGAGCAAACGCGCGCTCGCCGAACAGATCTGGGACCCCACGGCGCAGAACCCCGAGGTGGTGATGCCGCCCTTCGGCAAGCACGAGATCCTCACCGAGCGGGAATTCGCCGATGTGGTCGAGTTCGTCTGGTCGCTATAGAGGATCACGGCACCGCAGCCACCCGACACGGAGGAGCACGCATGACAGCCAAGACCAGCCATCGCGCCCTGGCGCTGCTCGCCGGCGCACTGCTCGCCGCCCCGGTCGCGGCCGGTCCCGAGGAGGACCGCGCCGCCTTCCAGCAGTATTTCGAGACCCGCTTCCCCGCCATCGCCACCGAGGACTTCATCAACGGCGCCTACGCACTCGACCCGGTCGGGCGCGAGAACTGGGAGGCGATCGAGGAATTCCCCCCCTACGAGACCGCCCTCAGCAAGGGCGAGGAGATGTGGAACACCCCCTTCGCCAACGGCCAGGGCTATGCCGACTGCTTCCCCGACGGGCCGGCGATCGCCGGGCGCTATCCGCACTGGGACCGCGAGCGCGGCATGGTGATCACCCTGCCGCTGGCGCTCAACGACTGCCGCGCGGCCAACGACGAGCCACCGCTGAAGTACAAGAAGGGCCCGATCGCCGACCTGGTCGCCTACATCGCCTTCGCCTCGCGCGGCCAGATCACCGCCGTCGAGATCCCCGAGGACGACCCCCGCGCGCTGGCCGCCTACGAACAGGGCAGACAGTTCTATTTCGCCCGTCGCGGCCAGCTCAACTTCGCCTGCAGCCACTGCCATATGGGCAATTCGGGCACCACGCTGCGCACCGAGATCCTCAGTCCCGCCTACGGCCACACCACCCATTTCCCGGTCTATCGCTCCAAGTGGGGCGAGATGGGCACCCTGCACCGCCGCTTCAGCGGCTGCAACGAGCAGGTCCGCGCCAAGGCCTTCCCCGCCCAGGGCGAGGAATATCGCAACCTGGAGTTCTTCATGACCTACATGAACAACGGTCTGCCGCTCAACGGCCCGGGCGCGCGCAAATGATCCCGGCCCACGCACCAGAGGAGATGACGGCATGACGCCATTTCGCACCCGCGCCCGCTTCACCCTCGTTCTGGCGCTCACCACACTGATGATCGCACCCGCCTGGGCCACCCACCGCAGCGAGGCCGAGGCGGCGATCGCCGCGGCGCGCGCCGCTCACGAACGCGCCGTCGAGGCCGGGGCCGAGGTCGACGAGACCGCGGCGCTGATCGAACGCGCGGCGGGACTGCTGCCCTCGCGCCAATACACCAAGGCGGTGCGGATCGCCGAGCAGGCGATCGCCCAGGACACCCATGCCTACGAACAGACGCAACGCGACGAGACCGAGCCCGGCGCCGCCGCAGCCGAGGCGGCGATCGCCGCGGCCGAGGCCGCACGCGCGCGCGCCGACGCGGTCGGCGGCGAGTGGCGCGACACCGCCAAACTGATCGCCGAAGCGCAGGGACTGGCCCGCGCCGGTGACTTTGAGGCCGCCATCGCGCTCGCCGAACGCGCCCGCCGCCAGGGCGAACTCGGTCACGCGCAGGCGCTGCGCGAGCGCGACGCCGACTTCCCCGACTATATCCGCCAACCCTGAGCCCAGGAGACCTCCATGCACGCGAACAGCACCCTGATCCTGGTCGCGCTGACCGGCGCGCTCGGCGTCGCCACCGCCGCACCGGCCGCCGAGAACCGGATCTCCCCCGAGATCGAATCGGTCACCGTCACCCACCAGGGCGAGAGCGTCACCATCGCCCGCGGTCACGACCGCGACGCGACCCTGCCCGAGGCGTTCCAGAAGACAGATCGCGGCTGCCCGCCCTTCTGCGTCCAGCCGATGGTCGCCGTCCCCGGCGTCGAGACCATCGGCGAGCTGGAGCTGCTCGACTATCTCAAGCGCATCGAGCAGGGCGACGACAACATCCTGGTGGTCGACTCGCGCACCCCGGACTGGGTACTGCGCGGCACCATCCCGGGATCGGTCAACATCCCCTGGAACACCATCAGCCGCGACAACGCCGGCACCTTCGAGACCCCCACCGAGGCCGACACCTTCCACCACGTGTTGGCCGACACCTTCGCCGCCGAACCACTGGCCGGGGGCGGCTGGGACTTCGGCGAGGCCAAGACCCTGGTGCTGTTCTGCAACGGCATCTGGTGCCCGCAGTCGACCGCCAACATCAAGAACCTGGTCGAGATCGGCTATCCGCTGCACAAGCTCAAGTGGTATCGCGGCGGGATGCAGGACTGGGTGAGCGTCGGCCTGACCACGGTCACGCCCTGAACGACACGGGCGCCGATGGCGATCGGCGCCCGTTTAATCTCGCGGTGGATTCGGTATAGAATGATGCGCTTGCGCGGGTGGCGGAATTGGTAGACGCGCTGGATTTAGGTTCCAGTGGAGCAATCCGTGGGGGTTCAAGTCCCCCCTCGCGCACCAGCCTCCCTCCTCTCTTCCTTGTCCCACCGGCGATGGCCGACCGGGATCTCCCTCAGCCCTCGCCGTCGATCACCCGCCGGTGGAATGCGGCGAACATGAACAGACTCCAGATCGCCGGACTGAACTCGCGCATCCCCGACTGATGCTGGTCGACGATCCAGGCGAGCTGCTTGCTGTCGAACAGCCCGGTGTCGGCGAGCCGGTCGCCGAGCAGGGTCTCGCGCACCTGCTCGCGCAGCGGCCCGCGGAACCAGGCCGAGAGCGGCACCGCGAAGCCCATCTTCGGACGATAGAGGATCTCCGGGTCGAGATGGCGCTCGAGCGCGCGCTTGAACACATACTTGCCCTCGCGCCCGGAGAGCTTGAGGCCGGGGGCGAGCCCGGCGCTCCACTCGAGCAGCTGGTGGTCGAGGATCGGCACCCGCACCTCCAGCCCGTGGGCCATGCTGGCGCGATCGACCTTGGTGAGGATGTCGCCGGGGAGATAGGTCTTGAGGTCGAGATACTGCACCCGCGAGAGCGGATGATCAGGGGCGCGTTCGGCATGACGACGCAGCACCTCGACGGCGCGATAGCCCTGTAACTCGCGCCTGAAATCGGCCGAGAACAGCGACTGACGCAGCCCGTCGCCAAGGATCGAGACGCTCTCGAAATAGCCCTCGAGCGAGTCGCGCGCCAGCGCCTGGAAGGTCGACTTGGCGCGCAGCACCTTGGGCGCCCAGTCGGCCTTGGGATAGACCCGCCCGAGCAGCCCGAACAGCGGCCCGCGCATCCCCTGCGGCAACAACCGCCGCAGCCGTTCCTCGTAGAGATGCCAGCGATAGCGGCGATAGCCGGCGAGGCTCTCGTCGCCGCCGTCACCGGAGAGACAGACGGTCACGCGCTTGCGCGCCAGCTCGCAGACACGATAGGTCGGCAGCGCCGAGCTGTCGGCATAGGGCTCGTCGTAGAGCGCCGAGAGCCGTTCGAGCAGGGCGAAATCGTCGGGGTCGACCGATTCGACCAGGTGCCGGGTGGCGAAGCGCCCGGCCACCTGCTCGGCATAGCGCGACTCGTTGTAGCGCGGATCGCCGAAGGAGATCGAGCAGGTGTTGACCGGCTGCTCGGAGAGCCCGGCCATCATCGCCACCACCGCGCTGGAGTCGACCCCGCCGGAGAGGAAGGCACCGAGCGGCACCTCGGAGATCAGACGGATACGCACCGCCTCGCGCAGCCGCTCGATGAGCTCCTCGCCGGCGCCGTCGAGATCGCGCACGCCGTTGTCGGCGAAATCCAGGTCCCAGTAGCGGCGCGGCTGCGGCGGCACCGTGCGGCCCCGGCGCAGGGTCAGGGTATGACCGGGTTCGAGCTTGCGCACCGCGCCGAAGATGGTGCGTGGATCGGGGATATAGCCGAAGCCGAAGTATTCCTCGATCGCCTGGGGGTCGAGCGCGCGCGGCAGCGTCGGGTCGACCAGCAGCGCCTTCAGCTCGGAGCCGAACAGCAGCCGGCCGTCGTCGAGCAGCGCGTAGTGCAGCGGCTTGATGCCGAGCCGGTCACGGGCGAGGAACAGGGTCTCGCGTCCGCGATCCCAGATGGCGAAGGCGAACATGCCGCGAAAGCGCTCGACACAGGCCTCGCCCCAGGCCTCCCAGGCATGGACGATCACCTCGGTGTCGCTGTGGGTGCGGAAGCGGTGCCCGGCGGCGCGCAGCTCGGCGGCCAGTTCCTGGAAGTTGTAGATCTCGCCGTTGAACACCACGGCGACGGTCTCGTCCTCGTTGAACAGCGGCTGATGCCCGCCGGAGAGGTCGATGATCGACAGACGTCGGTGCGCCAGCCCCACCCCGGGCTCGATGTGGACCCCGCCGTCGTCCGGGCCGCGATGATGCTGCGCCTCGTTCATCCGCCCGAGCAGCTCGGGGTCGATCGGCCCCGGTCCCCGGGTATCGAAGATGCCTGCGATTCCGCACATGATGGACTGTCCTACTCCCCCGGCCCCGCGAGGAGCCCGTCATAGACCTCGAGATAACGCGCGACCATGGTGCCGAGGCCGAACTCGGCCTCGATTCGCGAGCGCGCCGCCGCGCCCTGGGTACGCGCCAGCGCCGGGTCGGCGAGATAGCCCCGCAGCGCGGCGGCAAGTGCCTGGGTGTCGTCGCGCGGCACCAGGGCGCCGGTCTCCCCGGCCACCACCAGCTCGCCGTTGCCGCCGACCTCGGTCGCCACCACCGCCAGCCCCGAGGCCATCGCCTCGAGGATGGTGTTGGAGATGCCCTCGCCGAGCGAGGGCAGCACGAACAGATCGAGCGCGCGCAGACAGGCCGGCACATCGTCGCGACTGCCGGCGAACCACACCTGGGCGCCGAGCCCGGCGGCATCGACCAGGGCGCCGAGCCGGGTGCGCTGCGAGCCGTCGCCGATCAGCACCAGCCGCAACCGCGCGCCGCGCGCCGGGTCCTCGCGCACCAGGGCGATGAAGGCACGCACCAGGGTGGCCTGATCCTTCACCGGCTCGAGCCGCCCGACGGTGCCGATGACGAGGTCATCCGGTCCGGCGAAGCCCGCGGGCAGGACCGCGCGCGCCTCCTCGTCGGGCCGCGCGGGGCGGAAGCGCTGCTCGTCGACCCCGTTGCGGATGGTGTGGATGCGTTCGGGCGCGACCCCGATATCCTCGCGCAGATACTCGGCCAGCTCGCGCGAGAGCGGGATGTAGGCCTCGACCAGCGGACGGAAGGCACGGCGCAGCCAGCGATACCGGCGGCGGGTGTTGTCGAGGTCGTGGACGTCACGCCCGTGCTCGCCGTGGACGCGGTGCGCCACCCCGGCCAATCGCGCCGGGAGCTGCATCTCCAGGGTGGCGAGGTTACGGGTATGGACGATCGCCGGGCGCAGCCGCCGCAGCGCGCGCCACATCCGCAGATAGAGCCCGAGGTCCTGCCCCGGGCGCTTGGCGAGGTCGTGGACCTCGACCGGTCGCTCGATGCGCGCGCGGAAGTCAGGATCCACGCCCTCGAGGGCGAGGATCGCATGACGATAGCGCCCCTCCGGGGTGCGGTTGATCAGGTTGACCAGTCCGTTCTCCAGCCCGCCGACGGCGAGCCGGTGGATGACATGGACGATCAGCGGCGGATTATTCTCGGCCATCATGGACTCCGGCGGCGGGACGACTGGGGGCCTCGAGCAGGGCGTCGAGCGCGGGGCGCAATGGCTCGGCCAGGGCACGCAACCGCGCGCGCGCGGCCTGCGGATCGAGTCCGAGCGGGGTGTAGATCACCACCCCGGCCTCGTGACGCCCGCGCCCCTGGAGCAGCGCCAGCGCCTCATGGAGCTTGGCCAGGTAGTCGTTGGCGAGATGCGCGCCGTCGATCCAGTACCAGTGCCACACCAGCAGGGTCTGCTCGGGGGTCCGTACCCGCGACTCGATCAGCCCCAGCGAGCCACCGGCAAGGTCCTCGCGACGCGGCGCCTGCTGCGGCATCTTCCACCTCGGGTGCTTCTGCGCGACCAGCACGTTCTGCGAGTTGACCAGCTCGCCGCCCTCGCCGGCATAACCGGCGAGATAGAACCCGACGGGCTCGCCATCGCGGACGAAGACCTGCTCCAGGGTGGCGCTCGCGCCGAGATAGGTCGGGCGCCACTCGGTGAAGGCCGCGCCCGTCGTCCAGTCGGCGGGGGCCGCGAGCGGCGCGAGCGCGAGCGGCTGAATCGCGCGCGGGCGCTCGAGGTCGGCGGCGAGCGCCGGCCAGGCGAGCAGCAACGCCAGCCCGAGCGCGGGCAGCGCGTGTCCGCCACGCCGCCGCGCGCCCCGCCGATCGGCGGTGGAGGACACCGTCGGCGTCTCTGGCTCGGCGCGCGGCGGCTCGCGCCACAGCCCGCCGATGAGAAAGAGCACGAACATCACCAGCCCGAAGAACACCCAGCCGTAGATCAGGTGATCGACGCCGACGGCCAGGCGCATGTCGCTGAGGTGGGCGATGATCACGATCAGATAGGCGCGCAACCCGTTGGCGAGCAGCGGCACCACCGCCGCCAGGACGATGAAGGCAAGCCGGCGCCAGGGCGAGCGATAGCTGAGATAGGCGTAGATCACCCCGAGGAAGAGCGAGGCGATCAGATAGCGCACCCCGCTGCAGCCCTCCACCACCGACCAGTCACCGCTGGGGATGCTGAAGAAGGTGCCGTCCCAGAACACCGGGATGCCGGTCAGGCGCAGCAGGTTGACGGTGAAGGCAGCGGTGAACTCCATCAGCGGGTAGATCAACCCCTCGCCCATGGGCACCGCAAACAGCAGGAAGGCGAGCGGAAAGGCCAGACGCCACAGCATCGTCCGGCCGAGCACCAGCCCGATCAGCGCCCAGCTCAGCCCGACCAGCGCCAGCTGCTCGATCACCGCCACCTCGGTGAGCCGCGCCAGCAGCCACACCAGCCCCCCGGCGGCGATCGCCAGCAGCGCCAGCGGCTCGCCGCGCAGCACCACCTCGCGCAGCCCGGCGCGCTCGCGCCAGATCATGAACAACACCGCCGGCAGCACCAGGAAGCCGTGGGTGAAGGTCTCCGAGCGCGTCCAGATCTCGATCATCCCGGCAACCGTCGGCCAGAAGGCGGCGAGCAGCACGAGCAGCAGCAGCGCAAGCCAGATCAGCCGCGCCCGCGGCGAGAGCGGTCGGGACAACCAGTCGACTCGACTCATGATCCACCCTCCAACAGCTCGACCAGCCTGGGCAGGGTCGCCTCCCAGGCGAAATGGCGCTCGACCAGCGCCCGACCCTGTGCGCCCATCGGGTCATCGGACGTCGCCAGCGCGGCGAGACACTCGGCGGCGAAGGGCTCGACTGCCTCGGCCACCCGGGCCTCGCGCCCCGGGGCCGCCGGGATCCCCTCCAGCGCCTGCGGGGTGGCGATGACCGGACGCGCCATCGCCATCGCCTCGAGCACCTTGTTCTGGATACCGCGGGCGATGTGCAGCGGCACCACTGCCGCGGCGGCATGTTGCAGATAGGGTCGCACGTCGGGCACCGCGCCGGTGACCACCACGCCGGGCAGCCGCCCGAGCTGGCGCACCGCGCGGGTCGGATTCATCCCCACCACCCAGAACTCGGCATCGGCCCGACGTGCGCGGATCCGCGGCAGCACCTGCTCGGCGAACCAGGCCGCGCCCTGGGCATTGGCCCAGTAGTCCATGGCGCCGGTGAAGACCAGCCTGGGGGCGAGGTCCGGATAGGGCGATGGCGTCCCGGGAGCCACGGCGAAGTGCGCGGTGTCGACACCATTGCCGACCACCTCGACCCGCGCCGAGGCGTCATCGAGCCGCTCACGAAAGAGCGCCGCCTCGGCCTCGGAGACCAGCGTCGAGGCATCACAGGCGGTGGCCAGGCGACGCTCGAACGCGCCCAGTCGCCGCGCCTCGCGGGCATAGACCCAGCGCATCGGCGGCGGACTCTCGGCGGCGTACTGGCGCCATTTCTCCGAGTCGACATCGACCAGGTCGATCACCCGGCGCAGATCGGCGCAGGCCGGATCGAACAGGTACTGGCCCATCGATGAGGAGAAGGCGAGCACGCGACCGATGGCATGACGCGCGCGAGTCTCGCGCAGCCAGCGCCGCAGCGCGCGATCGCGGTAATAGGTAAGCGTCAACGGCTCGCCGCCGAGCAGCCCGCGCAGGCTCAGGAGCTTGTCGCGGCGCGGATCGAGGGTACCGAACCAGCTGCTCGCGCAGCACTCGGCGACACGCGCGCGATGGACGCGGTCCTCGGGCTGGTCGATGAAGGTCGCCAGGTGCACCCGATAGTGCTCGCTGAGGAAGCGCAGCAGGTGAAAGGAACGGATCTTGTCGCCCTTGTTCGGTGGATAGGGGATGCGGTGGACCAGAAACAGCAGATCATCCATGTCCGGGTGTGATCCTCAGCCGAGATTCCTGGCCAGCAGCGGGCCGATGAGCTGGCTCAGCGGCAGCGGCAGCCGCTTCCAGGCCGCGATGAAGAGCCGATACTTGGGGTTGAGCGGGTTGACGTCGGGCAGCTCGCTGGCACGCACCAGCCGATAGGCATAGTGCAGCGGCTCGGGCTCGAAGCCCCAGTTGCGCTTGAAGTCGAAGGCCCCGGTGCCGCGCTTGCTGCGCCCGAAGTCGAAGGTACGCGCGCCGTCGACGCAGGCCCGGCGCATCACCTCCCAGTACATGAAGTCGTTGGCCTTGAGCGCGCGCGCCGCCTGGGTGCCGCCGCCATAGTAGGGCAGCACCTCGTCGCGGAAGCGAAAGCTCATCACCCCGGAGACCAGCGCGCCCTGGTGCTCGACCAGCAGCACCTCGCAATCATCGCCGAAGACCTGCTTGAGCACGCGAAAATAACGACGCGGGAACACCGGGGTGCCGAGGTTGCGCACGCTCTCGCTGTAGACCCGATAGAGAGCATCGACGCCCTCGTCGAAGCGGCTCGACAGCCCCGCCTTGATCCCCTTGCGCACCATCGCCCGCTGCTTGCGCGGGATCTGTTGCAGGTTGCGCTCGGGGTCGGGATCGATCGCTCGACGGAAGGTGGCATAGAGCGCCTTGCCCGGCCACTCCGGGTGATGCGGCTCGCGCTCGCGCAGCTCCAGGTGCCCCACCCCGGCGGTCTCGGCGAGCCGGCAGGCCTCGGCCTCGAGCAGCCCGCGGACCTCCGGGTCGTCGGCGACCGCGCCGCCGTAGACACAAAAAGGGGTGGAGATCAGCGCGCGCCCGAACAACAGGCTGCGGATCTCGCCGAGCGGCAGGATGCCGCACAGCTCGCCGTCACGCTCGGCGTACAGGAAGGGCGCACGATGACCGAGCCCCTGCTCGAGCACCTGCTTCCAGCCGGCACGGTGGAAGAAGGTCGCCTCGGGGTGACGGTCGACGAAGGCGTCCCAGCGGGCGAGATCGGCGTCCGTCTCGAGTCGGGCGATACGGATTGCGGCGGTTGACGTGTCCGGGTCGGCGGGGGCGGTCGATGGCGAGTCCATCATCGGCGAACAGACACTCCTTGCGGTTCGAGAAAGACCTGGTCCATGCGTCCCCAGTGAAAATCCTGGAGCAGGCGCTCGAGCCGCGCCTCGGTGCGTGCCAGGTTGAGATAGTGACGCACCCGGGTACGCGGCGGGAGACCGCCGACACGGGGCTGGTCGGGGTCGATCTCCCAGGGGTGGAAGTAGAAGATCGCGGCGGCGCCCTCGCGACGGTTGATCCGCCGGATCGCCTGGCGCGAGAGCGCGTAGGGATAGAGTCTGAAGAAACCACCGCCGCCACTGGGCAGGCGGCGCCCGAGGAGCGTGCTGGTGGTGATCGGGATCTCGACGAAGTCCTCGACCCCGGCGAGCGGTCGGTAGGCAAAGCGCGGCGCCTCGGGGATGCCGTAGAGATCATGACGTACCGGGTAGACGCTGGAGCTGTAGCGGTAGCCGCAGTCGTACAGCGTCTCGTGCGCCCAGCGCTGGTTGTCGCGATCGATCGAGTAGCTGGCCGCGCGATAGCCACGGACCTCGACCCCGCCGATGTCCTCGAGCAGCGCCTTGCTGCGGCGCACATCCTCGCGAAAGGACGTCGGCGTCTGCTGGGTGACGCGCACATGGGCCAACCCATGACAGGCCAGCTCGTGCCCGGCGGCGACCAGCTCGCGCACCACCCGGGGATGGCGCTCGGCGATCCAGCCGAGGGTGAAGAAGGTCGCGCGGGTGGCATGACGCTCGAGCAGCTCGAGGATTCGATCCATGTTGCGCTCGATCCGGCAGGGGATCTGCTCCCAGTCGGTGCGAGCGATGTGACGCTCGAAGGCGGAGACCTGGAAGTAATCCTCCACGTCGATGGTCATGGCGTTCAGCATGGCTGACGGACTCGCGACAGGACTCTGCCCCGGACGCCGCTCCGGCGCCGGACGCATGCGAAGGGATGGGGACGGGACGGCATCCAGCACGTTCAGTCCGACCAGCTGGTGACCAGGCCCAGGGTCACGCGGTTCTCGGTGATGTCATCGGAGCTGCTCAACCGATACTGCAGCGCCACCCGGGTGTTGGTGCCGACGCGCCGGCTCAGTCCGGCATCGAGGGTGTATTCGTCGCGCTCGTCACTGCCATCGGTCACGCTGGTCTGGTCGAGCTCGCTCCGGCTCCAGCCGAGGGTGAGGTTGGAGCGGGTCAGGCCGGAGAGTTGCCGACTCCAGAACAGCCGGGCGCGCATCGTCGACTGATCCTCCGCGGTGGCCTCGTACTCGCGCAGCACATAGCCGAGCGAGGCCCCCAGGGTGCTGCGTCGGGTCTGCAGGGTGTAGCTGGTCTCGAAGGTGTTGCTGATATAGGTTCCGGTGGTCGGTGCCGCGGTGTCGTCGGTGACCTCGAAGGGTGCGGTCACCTCGGGGACGGTCGGATCGCCGAAGACGTCCTCGAACGCGAAGACCTCCGAATCGAGACGATCGCCCCGCGCACTGGAGACATCGCGAGCATAGCTCGCGCGCCACATCGAGCGCTTGCTGCGATGGGAGAAGTCGAGCACCGGCGTCATGCCGAAATAGCGGTGACCGACACCGACCCGCAGCGAGGTCCGAGGCGTCGGCGTCCAGGTGGTCGACAGCTCCCAACCGGCCCCACTGGTGCCATCACGCGAGGTGTAGTCGTTGTCCTCGTAGAGCAGCGTGGCGTCGAGGCGCCAGCGCCGCGAGAGCTGGTTGCCGAGCAGAAAGCTGGCATCGGAATAGGTATCCGAGGGCACCTCGTCGTCCTGGTAGTCGATCTGCTCGGAAGAGATCAACAGGGCCCAGTTGGTGGTGCCGAAGGCCGGACCACTGCGCAGCTCGATCGAGCCATCGTAGCCGATGCTGTCACTGCCCTCGTCGGAGTAGAAGACCCCGTTGTTGGAGAAGCGCGCGGTCAGCTCCGCACGACGACCGAAGCGCTCGTAATAAGAAGGCGAGATCTCGTAGGTGTAACTGGTCTGGAGGTTATCGGAGCGGTTGGTGGCATCGCCGCTGGTCGGACCAAGTGGGTCGATCAACTCCTGGCGCGCAGTCGTCTTGGCATCGACGAACAGCCGCTCCCTGAGCAGCTCGACCCGGCCGTTGCCCTGCAGGCGGTGATTGGCCCGGTCGCCGCTGTCCGAACTGAGATAGTTGAGGTACTGCAGCGAATAGGCGAGATCGAGTTCCGCGCGCCCTCCCTTGCCTGAGACCACGAAGCCCGGGGTCAGCTCGACATAGAAGTCGCTGCCCTGATCCTCCTCGGAGAGCGAGAGGTTGTCGGTATAGACCCCGTTGACGCTGAGCTGACGCGACAGCCGCCAGTCCGCGCCCCAGGCGGCGCCCCAGATCAGGGGCGCGGTCGCACACAGGCACAACGACACCAGATGACGATGCCGCGCGGGCTTCAGCATGACTCCACTCCCCGACAGCACGGACCCGGGTCAGACGCCGGGCTGGGCCGCCGATTCGTCCGCCGTTGGCGCTTGTCCATAACCGTATCCGTATCCATAACCATATCGGTAACCGGTGCCATAGCGATTGCCGAGCCCGGGGCGGTACTTGTTGAGCAGCAACCCGATGATCTTGTCCTCGCCGAGTCGCGCCAACCCCTCGTTGACCGCGTGCTGCCCCGTCTGCTCGGCAGCCACCACCATGATCACCTGCCCCATCATCTCGGCCAGTACCGCGCTCTCGCTGGCCAGCAGCAGCGGCGGTGAGTCGAAGATCACCACACGATCACTGTAGCGGGTCGAGAGCTCGGCCATGACCATGCTCATCCGTTCGCTGGCCAGCAGCTCGGTGGCACGCTCGTGACGACGCCCGGCCGGCAGGATGCGCATGTTGGCCACATCGGCATGCACGAGTACGTCGGCCACCGAGTCGCAGCTACCGTCGAGCAGATCGGTCAACCCCAGCTCGGCCTCGATCCCCAGGCGCTTGGCCGCGGTCGGCTTGGCCACGTCACCATCGACCAGCAGCACCGTGCGATCGCGCTCCATGGCGATGCTCATCGCCAGGTTGATCGCCGAGAAGGTCTTGCCCTCGCCCGGCAGGGCGCTGGTGACCATGATCATGTTGGCGTTGTCGACGATGTCGGCACCCTTCTTGTCGACATTCATCAGCAGCGGACGCTTGATCAGCCGGTACTCCTCGGCCAGCTGTGAGCGCTTGGCATCTGGGGTCAGCAAGCCCTGGGCACGCAGACGCTCGAGCGCCAGGTGCTGGACCCGTCCCGGGTCGGTGATGGCTCCCTCCGATACGTGCCCCTGCCTCCCTGCGGACGTCGCCCAACCGGTGGACGAATCGGCAACGCCAGGCTCCGCTGCGCCCTGGCGACCGATCTTGGCAATGGCCTTTTCGATGGTACTCACAAGGATACCCCCTGCATGTCCGTGTGTCGGACTAGATGAGAGACTGCAACAGCGGCAGACCGGAGACAACTAAGATGAAGGCGACCGCAAGCCCCACGGTCATCGCGAAGAACGGGATCAGCATGACCCGTTCACGTCTGCGCTCGGTGGGCGAGCGCACCAGGGCCACGGTGCCGAGCACCGGCAGACCAGTGGCACGATAGAGCAGCCGCCGATCGTCGAACACGGGACGAACCAGATCCATCGCCAGGGCGGCGAGCAGACCGCCACCGAGGGCGACCAGCAACACGCCGCTGGCGAGCAGCAGCCGGTTCGGCGCCGAGGGCTTGAGCGGCGCCACTGGTGGATCGATGACGCGGAACTTGACCCCCTCGGCGGTCTTCTCGACCTCGCTCGAGAGCCGCGCCGATTCACGCCGCTCGAGCAACTCGGCATGCTGGGCGACGATCGTCTTGTAGTTACGGGTGAGCTGGGTCAGCTCCGCCTCGATCTCGGGGATGGTGTCGATCTTCTGATCGAGGTCACGCACCCGCTGGCCATGATCATCGACCCGCGCCTGCAGTGCCGCCACCTGTGCATCGGCCTGACTGAGCGCCATGCGCAGGCTGCCATAGAGGCTGTCGGCCTGTACCGTGGTGGCCATCAGCGAGCTACCGGTGATCTCGTTGCGCTGCTGCTGACGCGAGCGGATCTCGCGGATCAATCGGCGCAGCTCGATGACATCGGGGTGGCGTTCGGTGTAGCGCAGCAGCAGCTCGTCGAGCTTGGTCTGCAGCGCAGCGATGCGCGGATCATCGGGCAATTGCGGAACCAGCGCCTCGGCGTTCTCCAGCGCCTGCTCCTGGGTCTCGATCTGCTGCTGGAGCTGATCACGACGCCGCTTGGCCTCCTGCAGGGTCAGCTCGGCGTCCTTGAGCTCCTTCTGCGCCGCTTGGAGGTTGGAGTAGTAACTGCCGATATCTCCCGACAGCAACCCGGCATAGCGACGCTTGAAATCGGCGAGACGGTGCTCGGAGTCACGCAACCGTGCCTCGTACTCCTCGATTTCCTGATCGAGGAAGTCCTGGGCGTTGGAGGTGGCGCGCTGATCGCTCACCAGCGCCTCCTCGATGAAGATCGACACCAGCGACTGCACCACCAGCTTGGCGCTCTGGGGATCGCGATCCTCGAAGGAGATGGTGTAGAGCGAGGGGTTGGAGCGATCGCCACGGATCTTGATCTTGTTGCCGAGATCGCTGATCAGCCGCTCGCGCTCGGCCTCGGTGCGCAGCTTCAGATCCAGATCGCTCATGCGGATGATCTTTTCCAGATTCGGTCGGCTCAGCAGCATTCGGCTCATCAGCGCCACGCGCTGCACCAGATCCGGCTGGATGGTCAGACCACGCAGCAGAGGCCGCAGCACACTGTTGGTGTCGACGAACACCCGCGCCGAGGAGCGATACTCATCGGGGATACGCGAGACGATGGTCCATCCGGCGATCGCAATCGCCCAGGCGACGACGAGCGCGAGCCAGCGGTAACGCCACATGCCGCGCGCGTAGCCGAACAGTTGGGCCAGGAGTTCGTGCATCGCCGTCCTCTTTCAGTCTAAACCTGCATCACGCCGGGCTGTTGCACGGCTTCAGAACCAAGCTTCGGGGATGATCAGGATATCGCCCGGGAGCAAGCTCACGTTCTCCGCGATTTCACCATCGCGAATGAGATCATCCAGCCGTACCGAGTACTCCTGGCGCTCGCCACCGTAGTAGCGCACCAGCACCGATTTGTTGCCGGCGGCGAAATCGGTCAGTCCGCCGACGGCGATCATCAGGTCGAGCAGGGTCATGTGCTTGCGAAACGGCACCGCGGCTGGCGCCATCGCCTCGCCGATGACCCGCACCTGCTGCGAGGGCAGTCCGACGAAGCCCTTGACGATCACGGTAACGATCGGCGAGCGGACATAGACCGCATATTCCTTTTCGAGATCGCGGGCAAGCTGCGACGGGGTCTTGCCGCTCGCCGGCATGTCCTCGATCAGCGGCGTGGTGAGCATGCCGTCGGGGCGCACGGGGACCGTTCCCGAGAGGTCGTTGAGGCCCCAAACGAAGATGCTGACCGAATCGCCCGGAGCGATCTCGTAGAAGTATCCCTGCTGTACCGCCAGCTCGCGCTGCTCCGGCGGGACCGGCGGCAGGTCCTTGCCGGAGCCAGAACAACCGGCCAGCAGCACCAGTGCCGCGCCCATGCACAACCGCGACCAGGCGCCGTCGATCGATCCAAGATACGCGCTCAACAGTGTTCCCCCTGTAACCAAGCTCCAGGGACCAGCCCTGGTCCGATACCGCGCCCGGCGAGGCCGGGCGCGGCTTGTTCATGATCTTCGCCGAGCGCCGCGTCCGTACTCCGCCATGCGTTGCATAGATGTGGCGCAAACCACGAGGACAAAGCACCAAGCACCAATCGTGTAAACACGATCACAGTGCCTGAAGGTCGCCACGACCTCATTCCTTGAGCCCATACTTATCGAGCAGGCCGTACAGGGTCGGACGGGTCACGCCCAGCAACCGCGCAGCCTGAGTGATATTGCCGTCGACCCGGGCAAGCGCCTGACGGATCGCCCGAGTCTCGGCCTGTTCACGGACCTGCTGCAGGTTCAGCGGCAGGACCGGCTCGGCGCCGGCGGGCGCCAGCTCGAGATCGGCAGGTGTCAACTGCTGCCCATCGGCCATGATCACCGCCCGCCTGACCCGACTCTCGAGTTCGCGCACATTGCCCGACCACGCATAGGTCTCCATCGCCGCCAGCGCATCCTTGGTGAAACCACGCACCGTCTTGGCGTACTCACGGTTGTAGCGCTCGAGAAAGGCGCGCGCCAGCACCAGCAGATCACCCTCGCGATCGCGCAGCGGCGGCAGGGTGATGGTCACCTCGCTGACCCGATAGAAAAGGTCCTCGCGAAAACTGCCCTCGGCGATCTGTGCCCGCAGATCGCGATGGGTCGCGCAGATCACCCGCAGGTCGACGGGGATCTCCTGACGACCACCGACCCGCTCGATCACCCGCTCCTGCAGAAAACGCAGCAGCTTCGCCTGCAGCGGCTGCGACAGGTCGCCGATCTCGTCGAGAAACAGGGTGCCGCCATCGGCGTACTCGATCTTGCCTCGGGTCTGCTTGACCGCGCCGGTGAAGGCGCCCTTCTCGTAGCCGAACAGTTCGCTCTCGAGCAGGTTCTCGGGGATGGCGGCACAGTTGATCGCCACCAGCCGGCCCGAGGCGCGCGGCCCCATCTCGTGCAGGGCGCGGGCGAACAGCTCCTTGCCGGTCCCGCTCTCGCCGAGGATCAGGGTGGTGACGTCGGTCGGCGCGACCTTCTCGACCGCACGACAGACCTCGAGCATCGGCGTGCTGCTGGCGATGATGCCGCGCAGCGGCGAGTCCATCTGGCTGTGCTGCAGGCGGAGATTCTCGGTCTCGAGCGCATGCAGCCGATGGCCACGCTCGACCACCAGGTTGAGGGTCTCGGCGTCGATCGGCTTGAGATAGAAGTCGTAGGCCCCGAGGCTGATCGCCTTGAGCGCATGACTGCGATCATCGTTGCCGGTGACCACCACGACCTTGGTCTGTGGGGCCAGCGCGACGATCTCCTCGAGCAGCGCGAGCCCCTCGCTCACCCCGCCGGGGTCGGGCGGCAGGCCAAGGTCCAGGGTGACCACGCTGGGACGGTGGCGACGCAACTGCGCCAGCGCCTCACGCCGATCACCGGCGAGCACCACCTCGAAACCATCAAAGCACCAGCGCAGCTGGCTCTGCAGCCCTGGGTCGTCCTCGACGACCAACAGACACTTCTCCGAGCCCTTCATGAGGCCACTCCATGATGCCCGGCGTGCACGCGCTCCTCCTGCTGTAACTCGCCATCCAGCGGCAAGCATACACGAAACAGCGTACCCTCCCCCGGCTGACTACACACCAAAAGATCACCGCCGAGCAGCCGGATGAACTCGCGGCTCTCGAATGCGCCGATCCCCATGCCGGTCAAGCCCTTGGTCGAGTCGAAGGGCCTGAACAGCCGCTCGCGGACGAATTCCTGCGACATGCCGACGCCATCATCCTCGATCTCGACGATCGCGAATCGGCCCTCTGCGAACAGACGAACCACCACGCGCCCTTCCGGCGTGGTCGCTTCCTGTGCATTTTGCACCAAATGACCGAACACAGTCAGCAAACGCTCGCGATCGGCACACACACAGGGCGACGATAGCGGCGCCTCGAACACCGGCACCGGGGCATGCCCGCCACGCCCGCGCACCAACTCCTCCAGCAAGGGCGCCAGACTCAGTCGCTGCGGCGCCTCGCCGCGCACACCATCGCGCAACTGCTCCATCAACCGGGTCATGCGCTCGACCGAGCTGCGCACGGTACGGATGACATCATCGAAAAAGGCAGGATTGTCGCGATGACGCTCGGCATTGGAGACCAGCAGGGACTGCTGGGCGAGCAGGTTCTTGAGGTCATGAGCGACATAGGCCGAGAGCTGGCTGAACGCCTCGAACTGACGCGCCCTGATCAGCGCCTGGTCGGCCAGGTGCTGAGCGACATGGGTCGCCGCCTGACGCCCCGCGGTGCGCAACAGTGAGCGGTCCTCCCAGTTGAGCGCCCCGGCGCCTCCCGGGCGGGCCAGCACCACGAAGCCGCACAGCGACTCGCGATGCAGCAATGGGATGATCAACCAGGCATCGGCCAGCGACGCGAGCCAGGACGGCGCCGAGAAGCCCTGGTAGCGCTCCGGGTGGCGGCGATACTCCTCGAGATCGACCACCCAGCCGCTGCGCGCCAGGAAGGTGATCATCGGCGCGTCGGCAGCGAGGATCTGCGCCTGCGACTCACCCAAATGGCTCTGGGCACAGAACTCGAACGCGCCGTGCTCACCTTTCACCCAAAGCATCCCGCCCGGGCTGTTGACGATCCCGCCGAGCGCCGAGATCACCGCCTCCGGCAACGCCACGCCGGGACGCGACAGTGCCGTGGTGAAGCCCAGCCATTCCTCGCGATAGTCGTACTTGAAGCTGAAGAAGTGCTTGCTGAGCAGGACCCGTAGGCGCGCGCGCAGCTGCCCCGAGAACAGCACCGCCAGCAGAAACAGCAGGGCCGCGAACAGGAAGGTGATCTGCAGCACCGCCCCCCAGGCGCCGCCGAAATAGCGGATGTAGTAGCCGGCGGCGGCCATCGCCAGCAGATAGAGCCCGGCGGCGGTCAGCGTGGCGGAGTGGAACACCGCGTGACGCGAGACGTGCACCTCCAGCGACCAGCTCGGATTACGCGCCGCCGAGACCGCGACCAACGGCACCACCAAGGCGTGCACTAGGCCGCGCGCCTGCCACAGCACGGGATCAACCCGATGCAGCAACAGGGCATCGGAGAAGAAGTACAGGTCGAAGGCGAACACCGCCCCGAGCCCGAGACACAGGTGCTTGATGCCCCAGCGCTGCTCGGGGCGGCGATTGCGGAAGATCTGCTCGAGCAATACCAGACCGAAGATCGACCACAGCACCCAGCCGAGCAGCATCGCATTGATCACCTGGGCGCCGTCGAGGCCGAGCGGGACCTCGAGCAACGGCACCCCCAGGGTGAGCAGCGCGCCACCGCTGATCACCCACCACGGTGCCTGCGCCCAGAAACGCAGCTGACTCGGATCGTGCTCGGCCACCAGCACCCGCGACAGGAAGATGAACCAGGCACCACTGCGGATCAGCTCGGCCACCGCCGACCACTGCCCCGCAGGCAGCAGACCATGCGTCATCGCCAACACGATCGCCGCCCAGCAGACGCCGGCCATGCTCGCCACCAGCGCAAACAGCCCCAACAGGCGCCCACGCCACGCAGTGGCCAGCAGCAGGGTCAGCACCAGATAGGCGATCAGCGCCGCCGCATAGCTGATGGTGGGCACGCTCATCCGTTCTCCTCATCCATCTCCACCCTCTCCGGCGCATAGGGGGTGAGCTCGACCATGCGACCGCGCGACCCGGCCGCCTCGGCCGACTGCCCCTCCAACGCCTCCGGTTCGACCGGACCTCGGCCCTCGACCCGCAATCGATCAGGGGCGAGACCGCCGGCGACCAGATAATCGGCAACCGCCTGTGCACGACGCCGCGACAGGTCGAGATTGTAGGCGGGATCGCCGAGGGCGTCGGAATAACCGACGATCTCGATGCCGAGATCATCACGCGATCGATACGCCTCGATCAGCACATCGAGCCGCCCGGCGAAACGCCCCTCGACCTCGGTGCTGTTCCACCCGAACACCACCTGGAGCGGCTCCGGCCAGGGCCCACGCGACACCTCGCGCACCGCCGCGGAGCTGTCAACGGCCGATACAGCGGCGGCAGCGGTCGACGGAGACGGCGCCACCGAGCGGAGATCGGCCACCCTGAGCACCGGAGGCTCATCGCTGACCTCGGTGGAGACCGCCATGGACCCATCCGCGGTCGCTCGCCCCACCGGCAGCGCCTGATCGGCGGCGGTCACACTTGACCCGACTGCGTCGGCCACTGCGACCGCAGGACGAGACTGAGCGCGTGCGCGAGGCTCGTTAGGCTCGGGCTCGGGCTCGATCGGCGCCGGTCGTGGCGCCACAGACGACTCCTCGGCTACCAGCCCGGACTCAACCACCACAGCAGCCGGCATCGTCTCGACAGGCGATAGCGCCTCGGGCGCGACCGGTGGCGGCTCATCGGCCGGCGAGAGGCCGGCGACCCGATCGTCGGCGGCGGGGGGCATCACCTCGACCCTCAGCTCGTGCAGCGATCGCGCCACCCACGCGAAGGTCGCTCGCCCCAACTCGACGGTCTGCTGCGGCTGGAGCAGATAGAAGGCACCGAGCAGACAGCTGGCGGCCAGGACACTGCCGCCGACGACCCAGCGGGCGGGCGAGCGACGCCGTCCAGGGGCGACCGCCGGCTCGGTGACGAGCTCATCGAGCTCCTCGGGCAGCAACACCGCCTCACGCAACGGGAACTCGTCATCGGATGGCGGCACCTCGCCGTCGACCGCCTCGTCGAGCTCGAACACCGGCTCGGCGGCCTGGCTTGCGGACGGGGCGTCATCGACCAACGGTGGCGGAGACATCTGTGACGGCGGAGCCTCCCCAGGCCGCGGCGTCTCGGCGATCACCGGAGCAAGGTCGGGCGACGCGCTCAATCCCTGGTCGAGCGCGTCCCAATCGACCTCGATCTCCGGTGACGCGCCGGTCAGCGACTCCTGCTGCAACTCATCGAGCACCCCCTCGGCATCCTCGGCGCTGATCAGGCGGCGCTCCTCGATGAAGCCGTGCAGCAGCAACCGGCTGCAGATCAGGTTGATCCGCCGCGGCACCCCACCGCTGAACTCAAAGACGGTACGCAGCACCCCGGGCGCGAACTCCGGGTCACCGTGCCACCCCCCCTTCTCCAAGCGGTGGCGGACATAGGCCAAGGTTTCGACCGGTCCCAGCGGCTCGAGATGCCAGGCCGCAACCAGGCGCTGATGGACCTGCTCCATATCCGGCCCCTGGACCAGCTCGCGCAGCCGCTCCTGACCGACCAACACGATCTGCAGCAGCGGACGCCCCTGGCGCTGCAGATTGGTCAGCAGCCGCAGCTCCTCGAGCGCCGAGGCAGCCAGGTCCTGCGCCTCGTCGATGATCAGCAGGGCACGCCGCCCGGCCTGGTGCTGGCGCTCGAGGAACGCCATCAGTCCCTGCAACACATCCGCCTTGCGCGGGGCGCCGGCACTCAACCCGAAACCGTGGGCGGTCATCCGCAGCAGATCCTCGGCGGCCAGCTGGGTGCTGACCAACATGGAGACGGACACCTCCTGTGTCGGCAGACGATCGAGCAGGTCATTGATCAGCGTGGTCTTGCCTGTCCCCGGTCGACCGGTGATCATGACGAAGCCCTCGCCACGGTGCAGCGCATAATCGATATAAGAGCGCGCACGGGCGTAGTTCCTGTGGGTGAAACAGAAACGATGATCCGGGCTCAAGCGAAACGGATCGGCCCCGAGGGCATAGAAATGCTCGTACATAATGGCTCAAGACCTCTGATCGATCTGGCGGCGCGATTCTTTTCGTGGTAAAGATCACGGGGTGTGGCCAGTGGCAGTGGCTACGGCGGCGCACGGCCCGAAATGTCGGCATCACCCCTGTCTGCGTGCAGTCGACATTGCAATACAAGGGCCAGACCGCAACTACGAATATCGGAAAAGAAGACGCACCTGACACACGCATCTGCGGTAGCGTACGAGCAGCCGCGCCAGCCCCCATCTCGCACTCAAGGACTGATAGAACAAGACGACGGGCAGCATTGGCAACAGGTCGTCAGATTCTGACACTCGCGTCGCACGGCAGCAATGTGAAGACGGTGAACGACCCATTGCACCACGACCCGTTCGCGCACAACCGTTCTCATGCCGCGTATGGCGGCACCACTGGGGCGCTCGACAACGCCCTCGCAGTCAGGCAGATACGGATGTCGCTCATGAAGACCAGAAAGGCACGTATTTTGCTGCCTAGAGCGGGCCGCTCAGCCGGCACGGAACGGCAATGACCGTCCCCGCGCTCGCATCCACTTCACGCACGACAAGCAGGCCGAATCATGCACAAGCATCAGAACGATAACGACGTTGCAATCGATGAAATGAATCTCGACGCACGCATCGATCATTACCGGCGCGAGATCGCTGACCTGACCCCGCCGGCGACCTTCAGAGAGGAGGTTCTGGTCAATGTCTATCGCTGTCTGCTGCAACGCTATGACAAGGAGCACCACACCAGCCATCAGGCGCTGACCTGACGCGCACCGACACGATCTGCCGGCAGTGGCCGACAGATCGTGTCCGACGGAGCGGGTGTCAGGCCTCTCCCCGGATGGGGCGAGGCCGATGCACGAGGGCCCCGGATCGGCTCGGACGAAACGGGGCGCGGAGTTCAGCGATCGAGACTCTCGAGCAACGACTCGGCCTCGGTGCGCTCGGGGAAGTCTGCGACATCGGCGAGGATCGACTCAAGCAACCGTCCGGCCTCATCGTCGAGCCCCTGGGAGACCAGGATCTGCGCCTTGTGGAAGCGCACCGTCGCGCTCTTCGGCGCGAGCGCCTGGGCCTCGTCGATGATCCGTCTCGCCTCGTCGAGCGCGCCCTCCTCGAACAACACTACGGCCAGGGTGTCGGCCACGTCTGCCGACTCAGGTGCCGCGGCATAGGCGCGGCGTGCATAGTCCAGGGCACGCGCACGATCCCGGTCGCGGATCAACCAGGCCAGGTTGTTGAGCGCGATGGCATGTTCCGGCGCGATCTCGATGGTGCGCTCGAAGGCGGCAATCGCCTGTGACAACTCCCCGACCTCCATCTGTGTCTGCGCCAGGTTGAACTGAATGCGGACATCCTCGGGGTGCTCCACGAGCCAGCCCTCAAGGGTCGCGACAGCGGCCGCCGGATCATCGGCCTGGCGCTGCGCTCGCGCCAGCCGCAGCAGGTTGACCGAGTTCGGCGCCACCTCGAACAGACGCTGATAGCTGGCCAGTGCAGCCACGCCATCCCCCTGTCCGTCGGCGATCAACCCCTCGAGCAGCAGCACCTCGGGGTGCGCCTCACCGACCACTGCCCGCAGTGACTCGAGTCGCTCACCGGCCAACACCATGTCCTCTTCGGCCAGCGCCAACCGGACCAGCCCGGCGTGCGCGGCGACCGAATCGGGCGCTTGCTCCAGGGCGCGTCGCAGCGCCTCCTCGGCCAGCGCCATGCGTCCCAGCCGCGCCTCGGCGGTCGCCAGGGCGGTCAATATCCCGGGCGCACCCGGCTGCAGCCGGGCCAGTTCCACCAGGCTCTGACGCGCGTCCTCGTTGTGCCCCAGCGCGAGCTGGGCCTCGGCGCGCAGCCCGAGCAGATCGGGGGCATCGGCATGGGCCGCCGCCACGGTGCCAAGCACGTCGAGGGCCTCCTGTGGCTGGCCACGCTGCAGCTGGTAGGCCGCCAGATAGAGCCGCGGACGCAGCTGCTCGGGGTTGGCCGCCACCGCCGCCTCGAGGGCCTGCTGCGCGCCTTGCGGATCCTCACGCAGCAGTGCCAGCCGCGCCTGGCCGATCAGCAGTTCGGCGTCTCCGGGCGCCGCCTCCAGCGCACTGCGATAACGCCCCGCGGCGGTGTCCGGATCATCGCCCTCGAGATCGAGCGAGACCAGCCCGTCGACCGCCATCGCCATGCCGGGGTCGCGGTCGAGCGCCTCGGCGAAGGCCGTCGCCGCCGCCTCGCGCTGATCGGCGCGCAGATAGATCATCCCGAGCAGCGCACGCGGTCGCGCGGCATCGGGTTCACGCGCACAGAGTGCGCGCGCGGCATCGATCGCAGCGGCCAGGTCACCACGTCGCACCTGACCGAGCACCAGCTGTTCGGCGGCGTCGAGACGCTGCGGGTCGAGGCCGAGCGCAGGGTCCTCGCTCGCGCCCTCGAGCAGCTCGGTGAAGGCATCGGCGACGCTCGACAGATCACCGCGCTGCTGCGCCAACTGGCCCTGGATCAGCAGCACATCGGCATCGAGCGCGCCACGGACCCGGCGCAGCTGCTCCAGCCGCGCCTCGGCCTGCTCGAACTCACCCTCGGCCAGCGCCAACCGTGCCGACCAGGCAAGCGCCGGAGCGAACTCGGGATCGATCACCAGGGCACGATCGAGCTGGTCACGCGCGGCGGGGAGTTCGTCCAGACCCACCAGACTGGTCGCCAGGGCGACCCGCACCCGGGGATCGGCGGGCGCCAGCTCGACCAGACGCATCAGGGTATCGCGCGCGGCACCGTGACGCGCGAGGACGAGCTGCGCATCCGCGATCAGACCGAGCAGCACCGGGGTCTCGGCAAAGCGCGCACGCGCCGCATCGAGCATCTCGAGCGCCTGCCCGGGCTCACCGTGACGCAACAGATAGGCGGCCAGATAGAGTCTGGGAGCCAGTGTCTCGGGGTTGTGCGTCACCGCCCGCTCGAGCAGTGCCTGCGCCTGTGCGGTCTCGCCCTCGGTCAGTGCGATCCGGGCCAGGGCGATCAGCACCCGCGGATCATCGGGACGCGCCTCGAGACTCTCGCCGAACAGCCGCCGCGCCTCGGCAAGGTCCTGACGCGCGAGCGCCAGGGTCGCCAGTCCGGTGGTCGCGGCAAGGTCCGAGGCATCCAGCGCCAGCGCCTGCTCGAACGCCGCGCGCGCAGCCTGCGACGCCTCGCGACGCAGCTCGACCACCCCGAGCAGGGTGTGGGCGCGCGCCGAGTCGGGGTGACGGTCGCGATAGTCACGCGCCGCGGCCAGTGCCTGGTCGAATTCACCGCGAGCCAACCGACCGATCACCAACTGCTCGGCCGCGCCCTGGAAATCGGGGTCCTGCGCCAGCGCGGCCTGCAACTCCAGCACCCCCTCGTCGGATCCGGGGTCGGCGAGCAGCGCCGCACCGAGCCGCGCGCTGGCCACGGGGGAGTCGGGCAGCTCCGCCTTGACCCGACGCAGATAGGGCAGGCTCTCCTCGCGCCGGCCCTGCTGCAGCAGAGCGCTTGCCAGCAGGTCCATGGTGGCGAGGTCCTCGGGCTGACGCTCGAGCACCGCGCGCGCCAGCTGCTCGGCCTTGGCCGCCTCGCCCTGCTGCAACAGGGTCATCGCCAACAGCCGCTGGGTCGACGCATCATCCGGGCGCAGCGAGCGGGCGCGCTCGAGATGGATGCGCGCGAGTTCGGGCTCGCCCAGCGCCAGTCGCGTCGCCCCCGCCAACGACTGCGCCGGGGCGAAATCGGGCAGCGCACCGAGCGCGGCATCCAGCTGCTCGATCGCGGCGGCATAGTCCTCACGGCTGTAGAACAGCAAGCCCTGCGCGTACTTGACCAGCGGATTGTCGGGCGCGGCGCGGCGCAGCTGATCGAGATCGGCCTGGGCCGCATCGAGTCGACCATCCTGGATCCGCACATAGGCCCGATTGAGACGCGCCTGGGCCTGCTCCAACGGGTCTTCCAAGGCCTGCGAAAAGGCCGCCTCGGCCGCGTCCATGTCACCCGCCTGGCGCGCCAGCTCACCGCTCAGCGACCAGGCCCGGGTTGCCTCCGGGGCGTTTTCGAGCAGGGTCGCGAGCCGCGCACGCGCCTCATCGACCGCCCCCTCGGCGACCTCGACGCGGGCCAGGGCGAGCTGTACCGCGGGCGCATCGGGCTGCAGCGCAGCGGCACGCTCGAGCGTCGCCCGCGCCGCGCCCGACTCGCCGTCAGCCAGCTCGGCCTCGGCACGCAGCGCGAGCAGCTCGGCACGATGCGCGGGCGACAGCTCCGGGGTCACCGCGAGCGCGCGCAACTGCTCGAACTCGCCACGACGCAGCCAGGCGCGGGCGAGCCAGGGCTGGAGCAGCGCGGCATCGGCGCCGAGTCGCTGTGCACGCGCGAACTCCTGGGCGGCGGCGTTGACATCCCCCTGAGCGAGCAGGGCGCGCCCGAGCAGGACCCGGGCCCGGGCATTGCGCGGATCAGCCTGCAGGGCATTCTTCAGCTCGATCACCGCCACCCGCGGCTCACCCGCGGCGAGGGCGGCGGCGCCGCGCTGCAGGGGGGCGGCGGGGGTGGCCAGGGCAGCCCCGCTCAACAGCGTCAGTGCGGTGGAGACTGCGACCAGCTCGATCATTTTCGTTGCACGCGACATCGATCATCCTCTTGCGAAATGGCCTCGAGGCGGGGCGTCCGAGGCCAGCACGACACGCCCTCACCTTCGTTGCACGAGTGTACTGCCGGCGCGATCACCGACAGACACCAGGAGCCGAGACGGTGCCCGCTCAGCGCCCCGGCAATCCGATGAGATAGGTCACCCCCACCGGCAAGGGTCCCAGCCGCGCCACGCCACGCTCCCAGCGATAACCCTCGCGCTCGAGCCCACGGGTGAGCGCATCGAGTTCGGCGACGCTGTAGGTGCGCAGACAGGAGACGATACCGTCGAACATCACCGCCAGCGGGATCGCCGGGATCAGATAGGTCCAGAACAGCCGGCTCCAGCGAAAGGGACGGATGAAGGGGGTGGCAAGCAGCACCAGCAGGGGGGTGAAGAGCATATAGAGCAGCAGCAGCGGATGCCGCTGGGTCGACTCGAACACCGCGATCCCCCGCCCCTGCTCGACGGCATCGGCGAGGATCGCCCGCGCCTCGCGCGGGCGAAAGTGATGGAAGGCGGAGAACAGGGTGCGGAAGCCTTCGAGATCTCGCGGCACCGCCATCGCGCTCACCGAGCGCTCGACCACCTCGACCCGCGCCCCGGCCTGCTCGCGCAGCCGCGCCAGGGCGGTGCGATTGGGATAGAGATCGCTCACCAACACGCGGACCTCGCCGGCGCGAACCGGACCGAGCTGATCGAGCATCCGCATCCAGGGACCGCCGCCGCCGGCGCAAAGGTCGAGGATGGTCGACGCCCCGCTCTCCTTCAGGGCACGTTCGAGACGCGGCGCCACCGGGCGATAGAGGTCGGGAACCCGCACCGCGAACTCGAGGAAGTCGGTGATACCGTCGCGGATCGCGGCCGGCAACCAGGGCAGATCCTCGAGTTCGAAGAGATGGATACGTTGTTGCATCATCGTCGGCCAGGCTCCTGATCGGTGAAGGGGTCCGTCCCGAGGTGCGGCATCAGCCCCCCTCGTAACGACCAGGCGCGATCACCCCGGCGGGATCGAGGGCCTGGCGCAGCCGCCGCCCGAAGTCCCTGGAGTGATCGAGCAGGCTGTCGAGCTCGCCCATGCCATCGACCCCCACGCGATAGGGAAAACAACCGATCTCGCGTCCGGCCGCCACCAGCGCGCGATGACACGCGCGCGCGGCGCGCTGGCCGGCACCGCTCTCGTCACGGGCGAAGATCAGCGGCACCGTGCTGTCGAACACCCGATCGTTGAGGCTGGTGAGGGTGATCAGAGGCTCGATGCCGTGCTCCAACCCGATGCGCTCGACCATGTCGACATATTCGCGCACCTGACGCGGGCGCATCGGCACCAGCGGCGAGTACCAGCGCAGACCACAACCATCGCGCGCCGGATCGAGCATCCCCTCGCCCATCGCCGCCGGGTTGCGCCAGTAGCACAGCGGCAGCGCCGTCTGGTTGGGACGACCGGCCACCAGTTCGAGCGAGCTGGCGAGGGTCATGGCGGTACTGGCCAGACCACGACCGATACGGCCGGGCAGCCAGCGTGCGAACCGGGCAAGCTGCGCGGCGCGCTCCGGGCTGAGGAAGATCAGCCGCACGCCGACCCCAGAGAGCGCGCGACGGATCTCGCGGCGCGCCGCGGCCATCACCGCCGCCGAGCCGTAGAGGGTGCCGAAGCCGGTCCAGGGCAGCACCTGATACTGGGCGCCGAGTTCGTCGATCACCGCCTGGGGGATCAGCCCGTGCCGGTCGAGACGCGACTGCGGATAGGGCGCGGCCATGGCGAGCACGCGGCGACGATTCATCAGGTTCACCCCGCCGACCACCCCGGGCAGACGCTGCAGGATATCGCGCACGCGGATGATGGCCGACTCGAGCGCCGCCTCGTTCCTGAGGCTGAAGAGAAAGATGCCGACCCGTTCGGGGCGGCGCGCCAGCGCGATGCTGGCACGGGTGACGATGCCAAAGCCGCTCTGGGTGAAGAGCCCGTTGGTATAGGGACCGATGCCCCAGCGAAACAACCGGGCGAGGCCCTCGCCACCGGCCTCGCTGAGCATCGAGCGATAGATCGAGCCATCGGCGAGCACCGCCTCGAGGTCGGTCAGCGCGCCGAAATGATCGATATGCGGGGTGATGCCGTAGCCACGTTCCAGCGCATTGCCGATCAGGCTGCAGTGTGGACCGGCACCGGTCACCGGCACCAGGAAGGGGTGCTCGCCCTGGTCGAGAAACTCGGCGAGCTGCGCCTGGGTCACCCCGGGCTCGAGGGTGACCACGCCGAGCTCGGGATCGAAGTCGAGAATCCGGCGCAGCGCGCCGAGATCGACGATCACGCAGTCATCGCGAACTGGCAGGGCGCCGCCATACCCCCAGTTCCTGCCCGTGCTGATCGGATACAGGGAGAGCCCGTGGCGGGCGGCAACGCTCACCAGGGGGGCAACCTGGCTGGCGTCCTCGACCAGCAGCGCAGCGGCGATCCGACGCTGCGTTCCGGTGGTGTCGCCTCCGTACCTGCGTTCGGCCGCCTCGCCGACCAGAACACGCTGCGCTCCGAGCTGCTCCTTCCAGAGTTCCAGCGCCGAGTTCAGGTCGGCAGCGTCGCTCATGCACATCCTTCGTGCCTCCATTGCGTGTAATCCTCCCGCCGATGCAACCGCTCGTGTGAAAAGAATGTGACCCAGTGCACGAATCCGTTAGCATGGCTCAACCATGGACCGCAGCGGACGCGACCAGCCCAAAAAGCACAGCTCTATCATCGACGATGACGATTAAGATACTGATCGCTAGGACGCCAGATCAAATCGAGGACGCCTTCTGGCTCAGACACCAAGTGTACATCGTCGAGGAAGGGCGCTACGGCGGAGTCCCGTTGCCCGCGGCGAAACTCACCGATCGCTTCGACCGGCTCGGGGGGGTGCGCCACATCCTCGCCTATGATCGCGCGCAACCGGTGGCGGCCATCCGCGTCAACCTCGAGACCGGCCACGGACTCCCCCCCGAGACCCACTTCGACTTCCGTCCCGCCATCGCCGAGCTGCGTATGCACGAGCAGCAACCGGGCGGTCGTTGTCTTGCCGCATCGGGCAGCATGCTGGTGATCCGCAGCCCCTGGCGCCGACGCTACAACATCCTGCGCGCCCTGTTCCGGGCCGCGACCCACTGCTTCCAGCACTGGGGCGCAACCCACGTCATCCTCAACTCGACCCCGAAGCTGACCCCACTGTATCGACGCATCGGTTTCAGGCCGATCCATGAACCGCTGTGGATCCCCGAGATCGGCGATCATGTGGTGCCGATGATCGGACGGGTGGAGGACTGCAGTCGACACGCCTTCACACAGAGCCGCTACATCCCGCAGCTCGATCACAACCCAGCCTTCGGCCGCGCCGGCAGCAAGACGCTGTGAGCATGCCGCGAACCTCACAGCGCCACGTCGAGATCCTCGGCGATGGCATCGAGCAATGCCTGCAGCGGCGGCGTGAGACGCTCGAACAGCATCTGGCGCGAGATGTAGAAGGGCGCGCGCGCGCCGCGAAACTCGATCGCCTCGCCGACCTGCTCGAAATAGATGCCGCCGAAGTGCAGATGACGCGCCAGCCGTGGCTCCATCATCGCGTAGACGCCCTCCATGCCCTCGGACAGACCGATGGTCGCCGCCGCCAGATACAGCCCCAGCGCCATGTGCGGGAACCGGCGGCGATCGTCCTGGGTCCACTGGAAGAGTTCGGTGCCATGTCCCTCGGGCGTCGACTGCTCCCCCGGGCGACGCCTGAACTGCTCGTGCAGGGCCAGCCTGGAGATCTCGCCGAAACAGCCCTTGGGCATGGTCAGCGGATTGTGCTCGGTGCGGAACAGACTGCGATCATAGTGCTCGATCAGCGGCAACCTGGGCTCGGGATCCTCGGGGCGGGAGCGAACCAGGCGGACGGTGCCGGCATCGCGCCCCGAGCGGCGATGGAACAGCAGACAGTGCACGGCATCATCATCGAAGGCGTCGGTTTCACGCTGGTCCGGAAAGGCTGCGGCATCTTCCCAGCCGAGTTCCTTGCAGTACACCTCATAGCGCAGCGCGAACACCCGGTCGCGCAACTCGTCCGTTGTCGCCGCGATGATCTTGAAGTATTCCTTGTACGGTGTAACGAGATCGACCTTCGACATGGAAAGGGGTCTCCCTGGCAGAAACGGGTTTGCGTCCTTAATCGTCGGGCCCCGCAACCGTCCAGGCTGCCACATGGCGCCAGCGAGCCACCTCTCGACGATGACGGGGTCATGCTTATCATGACCGATTGTAGGATCCAGATCACTCCGAGGAACACGCAACGCAGACCGCGAAGCAGACCGGCAGCGCTGACACCGGCCTCTCCTCCCGACCATATGGCCCGACCGAACAGGAACTCCAAGCATGCACGCCCTCCCCTGCGCGCGACCGGCGCTCATCACCCTGCCCGTCGTGCTCCTGCTGCTGACAGGCATCCTGCCCACCCGCACCGTGGTGGGCGCCACCCTGGTCAACTGCTACGACGCACAACGCGAGATGGTGGTCCGTACCCGTCAGGAGGACTGTCAGGGTCGCGCGGTGAGCGATGCCGAGGCGGCGGCCATCCGTGAGCGGCGGCGCAGCTATGTACGCGACTCGCTCGAGGTCAACAGCAACCCCCGGGTACTCGGCAGGCGCCTCGAGCGCATCGGTGCCGGCTTCTTCGTCGATCCAGCCGGACACCTGCTCACCAACGCCCACGTGGTCAACAACTGCACCACCATCACCGTCTCGCGCGATCGCGGCGAGATGGCGCCGGCCCGCCCCATCGCGGTGGACAGCCGCGCCGATCTGGCGCTGCTCGCCACCGACTATCGCCCGGAACGCGCCGCCCCCTTCATGCCGCTCGATGCCCCACTGCCCGAGACGGTGGCAATCGTCGGCTATCCCAACCAGGGACTGCCGCCACTGCGCCCGCTGCTGACCATCGGCACCATCGCCCCCACCCGGCTGATCACCACCCCACCGCGCACCCTCACCCTCAATGCCGACATCCGCCCCGGCAACAGCGGCGGTCCGGTCCTCGCCGACGATGGTCGAGTGGTCGGCGTGGTCTTCGCCGCGGTCGACACCCCGGCGGTCTACGAGCACACCGGACGCGTGGTGCGCAACATCGGGGTCTCCATCCCCAACACCGTCACCCTGCCGTTCCTCGAGCGGCACGGCATCGGCATCGAGGAAACGGCGCCATCGACACCGCCGGACGACATGCTCGAGTACACCCACGCATTCATCGCACGGGTCGAGTGCTGGCGATGACCCCGGAGCGGGTCTGGCCACTGCCAGATCTGGCAGACAGCGGGCGACACCGCCTGCCCATAACCGCCATGGTCATGCGCTTGACCTCGAGCGTTCCAGGCCACAGCATCGACAACGGCGGGGGGAGGCGATGGTATGCGCTGTCTTTGAGAGGCCCGCGCGGGCACTGCTACACTGCCTTGGTACCCGCCCACGCTGGCCAACCGCGACACCCGAGCCGCCGCGCGTCGTGGCTGCGCCGTTCAGGGCGCCCGCCCCACGCTGCTCGACGGATACCGGTCGGCCTGGACGCTCGTGCGTCCCGGGGCGGCTCAATACCACAATGGCCACTCTCACGATCACGCGCACGGCGGAGCCCCGACGGCGCCGGGAGTGGAGGACGTCAGGACACAGCCTAGCCCCCCATGTCGCGGACACCGTACTTCTCGAGCCTGCTGCTCGCCCAGAGAAACCCCTTCGTGGTCATCGATGCCGACGCGCGCATCCGCAGTGTCAATGCATCGCTCGAGACCACCCTGGGATACGACACCAGCGAATTGATCGGCAGCCCCTGCTGTCGACTGGATGCGAACGCCGCCGAGGACGGCTGCCGTCATCGCCGCTTCTTCCGTGACCTGGAACCCTATGTCGAGACCCGCGCCCTGGCCGATGGCCGGGGCGAGGTCCACTTCGCCCAGATCCAGGGCTTCCCCATCGTCGACGGCCAGGGGCAGATCTTTCTCGGCGAATCACTGCACCTGTTCCAGGGGCAGCGCCAGCCCGGACGGATGATCGGTCGCTCGGAGCAGATGCGTGGCCTCGTCCAGGAACTCAAGCGCGCCGCCGCCACCGATGTCTCCGTGCTGCTCCAGGGCGAGACCGGCTCGGGCAAGGAGCTGGCCGCCGAGTTCCTTCACCAGCACTCCACCCGCGCCAACGGCCCCTTCGTGGTGGTCGATTGCACGGTGCTCAGCGAGGACCTGTTCGAGAGCGAGCTGTTCGGCCACGTCAAGGGGGCCTTCACCGGCGCCGTCGGCAACAAGACCGGCCTGCTCGAGCTGGCCGACGCCGGGACACTGTTCCTCGATGAGATCGGCGAGCTGCCGCTCTCGCAACAGCCCAAGCTGCTGCGCGCGCTCGAGAGCGGCATGTTCAGACAGGTCGGCTCGACCAAGATCCGCCAGGCCAATGTGCGCGTGGTCAGCGCCACCCATCGCGACCTCCTCGCCATGGTCCGGCAGGGGCACTTCCGCCAGGACCTCTACTATCGTCTCGCCGTCCTGCCGCTGGCGATTCCGCCGCTGCGCGGACGGCGCGCCGACATCCCCGAACTCACCGAGCACCTGCTACAGGAGATCTCGGCGCAGTCGGGCCACCCTTACCGGATCACCAAGGATGCGCTGCGCAAGCTCCTGCTCTACCAGTTCCCGGGCAACATCCGCGAGCTGCGCAACCTGCTGCACCTGGCCACCGTGCTCAGCGCAGACGGCGTGATCGACGCCGAGGCCATCCGCCTGCCGGTCACGGCCGAGCAACCGGCATCGCCGACGATTCCCAGCAGCGAGGCGGCAGAGCTCTTGCATGAGCACCCCAGCATGACCACGCTCTCGCCGGTCGAGGCCGTCGAGGCCAAGTACATCCTGCAACTGCTGCAGCGTCATCGCGGCAGCCGCAAGGAGGTCGCGGCCAGCATGTCGATCAGCGAGCGCACGCTCTATCGCAAACTCAAGCGCTACCGGCTCAATACAACCGATGAACGAACACACAGTGGCAGTTGAGCGTTCCAGGACCGCCGACGAGATCCAGACCCTGCGCTGGAACCTGGAGTCGGCCACCGGCGCCGGACAGACCCTGGCCGCACCGGGCGACATCCGCGACCGCATTCGTTCGAGCGAGGCGCTCCCGCCCCTGCCCGAGATCACCCGCCGGCTGCTCGAGCTGCGCGCCGACCCCGACGCCAATGCATTGATGCTGGCCGAGGCGGTCGGACTCGACCCGATGCTCTCGGCACAGCTGCTGCGCTGGGCCAACTCCCCCTACTATGCCCCGCGCAGCCCGGTCAGCACCGTGCGCGACGCCATCGTGCGCGCACTCGGCTTCAACCTCTCGTTCAGCCTCGCGCTCGGGCTGGCGGCGCTCAGCCCGCTCAAGACCCCCAACACCGGACCACTCAGTCGCGACCGCATCTGGCGTCACGGCATGCAGTGCGCCACCCTGATGCAGGCGCTCGCGCGCGAGCAACCCGCCGAGATACGCCCGGCCAGCGGCCTGATCGAGCTCGCCGGGGTCACCCAGAACATCGGTTATCTGCTGCTCGGACACCTGCTCCCCGAACACTTCCAGCTGCTCGGACGCTTCATCCAATCCAACCCCGGGCTGGCGCTGCCGACCCTCGAGCGCTTCGCCATCGGCGTCGAACACACCCAACTCGGCGGCTGGCTGTTCGAGGCCTGGGAGATGCCCGAGGCACTGCAGACGGTGCAGCGCCAGCACCACAACCCCGCCTACAGCGGCGAGCACCAATCGCTGGTGCTGCTCACCTGTCTGGCCGATCAATTGCTGGAAGGGCGCGGCGACGGACTCGGCGCCCGCCCCAGCGATCCCGAGACCCGGACCGGCCTGCTCGAACGCCTCGGGCTCGGCGAGCACGCCTGCGAGCACGCCCTGAGCGCGCTCGCCGACTGCGAGGAAGAGGACAACGACGACTGACGACGGCCCTGGAGCGATGCCCGCGGCGGCTCGCCGCTAGACGGCCCCCTTGCCGAACACCACCACCTCGACCGTCTCGATCAGGATCAACAGGTCGAGGAAGATGCTGTAGTTCTTGACGTAATAAAGGTCGTACTCGAGCTTGCGCAGCGCATCCTCCTCGGAGCTGCCGTAGGGGTAGCAGAGCTGGGCCCAGCCGGTCAGCCCCGGCTTGACGCGGTGACGCGCGGCGTAATAGTCGTACTTGCTCGCCAGGGTGGCGACGAACTCGGGGCGCTCGGGGCGCGGACCGACGAAACTCATCTCACCCTTGAGGACGTTGAAGATCTGCGGCAGCTCGTCGATCCGGGTCTTGCGGATGAAGCGCCCGACACGGGTGATGCGCGAGTCGTTCTTGGTCGCCCAGCGCGCCCGCCCATCGGCCTCGGCGTCGACCCGCATGCTGCGGAACTTGACCACGTCGAAGGGCATGCCGTTCTCGCCGATCCGGGTCTGACGATAGAACACCGGGTGGCGGAAGCGGCTCTCGGCGGCGATCGCCAGCGCGGTCACCAGCATCACCGGCCACAGCAGCACCAGGAAGACCACCGAGACCAGCACGTCGAACAGCCGCTTGAGCAGCATCGTCATCGCCCCGTGCTGGAAGCCATCGGAGAGCATCAGCCAGCTCGGGGTCAGCAGATCGAGCTTGACCACCCCCATCTCACGCTCGAAGAAGCCCTGCGGCTCGAGCACCTGGATCCCCGCCATGCGACAGTCGAGCAGCTCCTCGATCGGCAGCTTGCCGCGCCGGTCCTTGACCGCCACCACCAGCTCATCGGCCTGGGTCTCGGTGACGATGCGCAGCAGCGGCCGGTCATAGGGGATGCGCTTCGGCAAGTCGCGCTCGTCCACATCGGCCTGCAGGGGCACCAGCCCGACGATATCGAGCCCACGTGGATTGGCGACCATCACCGCCTCGGCGAGCGGTCCGGCACCGAGCACCAGCACACGACGCTTGAAGATGCCCGGCTTGATGACATAGGAGAGCAACCGCAGACCGCTCACGACGATGATCGAGAGCACCACGGTCAGCGCCAGGATGCTGCGCCACAGCTCGATGTGCGGGAAGCTGAAGGAGATCGCCGCCAGCGCCACGGCGCCGAGCAGCAACGCCAGCACGATGCGCAGCAGCGAGCCCCACCAGCCCTCGCGGAGGCTGGCCTCGTAGAGCCCCATGGCGCCCATCGAGAGCACGAAGACGACCGCCAGCACCACCGAGTAGGCCATCACCCCCGAGGTCGAGGCCGGTACCTCGGCACCGATCGACCACCAACGCAGATGGAAGCTGGCATGGAAACAGGCGACGAACATCAGCCCCTCGACCCCGGCCAGGATCAGCAGGGGCAGGCGCATGTAATGACGAAAGATACGAACCGAACGCATGAGCTGGATTCCTGGCTAGCATCGCACGGAGCGACAGACGAAGGCTGCCCCGCGACGGACGAAAAAACATGTCCGGGCACTGTTGATCACAACGCGCGACTCGTGCCGGCGACCGGCTGATGCGCAGGCACTGCCAACGCCCCCCGAAACGTGGCCACCAACCATCGAGAGACGGCAGTCGAAACATGATCGAAGGCACATCGGACACGCCCACAAAAATCACAAGAGACTAACGAAAAGCATGTTCAGAAACCGCCCATCTCGCATCATGTCGGTATTGGCCGATGAGGGATCGACGCACCTCCATCCGACAAGGCCAGACACATCGAAGCGTGTATGCTACACCAACCCCGAAAGCGCCCCGATCAACGGCGTGCCGCCTCCTCCCGACCTGTCATCAGCCACCCGCGCACCCGCAGCCAACCCTTGTAGCCGAGATGGCGCAGCAGCAACCCGGAAGGCATCCGCAGCCAGTGCGCGCGGACATAGAGCGCCAGTCGCGCCAGCCTCACCCGGAGCGGCGCCCGCCCGGCATGATCGGGAAAGAGCGCCAACGGCACCAGACGGTCCATGAGCCACCGCACCGGCGCCACCGGTCCCCACCCGGCGAGTCTGGCGCGACAGTGCGCCGGCGGCTCGAGTGCGAACAGCGATTGCGCCTGACGCAGCGCATGGAACAGCGGACGCTGCAGCCCGAGCTGCTCGGCACGATCAAGCAGCGCGTCCCAGAACCCCGTGCGGGCCTCGAAGTGACGGATCAGGTCCCAGACATCGACCAGGTCGCGCAACCTCAGGCCCTCGCGCGCATCCCCCTCCAGGAACAGGTGCACTACCGCGTGCAGCACCATGTCGGGCGCGCCCAGCACCCGCAGCGCCCCGTGCCCATCGAGTGCCTGACTGGCGGTGAACAGTGGCGCCGGATCGAAATGGAAGCGGCTGGTCCGGGGCAGCAGGCGGTGGTGGATATCGATCTCGTTGTCGCGCTCGGCATGGCGCAGCGGCGGGATCTCGTGCATCCAGTCGCGATAGTAGCGCTCGTCATACTCCGAATGACCGAGCGACAGCCAGCCACGCGCATGCAGGCGCTGCTCGAGCGGCTCGAGCGCCGCCATCGGGACCAGCAGATCGACGTCGGCGAACATCCGACCACGTGCCGCCGGCACCCCGGTGAGGACATAGGCCACCCCCTTGAGCGCCACCACCTGGACATCGAGGCCCTCGAGCGCGCGCAGCACACGATCGACCTCCCAGGTCAGCAACCGCTGCCGATAGGCGACCTGTTGACGCGCCGACTCCAGGTGATGACACACTCGCTCTGGCACCCGCGCGTGCAGACCGAGCGTGCCGAGATCGGCATCGAGCCGCCCGAGCAGGCGTGCGTGTCGGGCGATGCGCAGCAACAGGTCCCAGTCCTCGTCGGCCAGTGTCGGCAACCGCTCCGGTGCTCTCAGCGCCGCCACCAGCAATGCCGCGGCACGGCGTGATTCGGCCATGCGCCGACTCATGCCGCGGCCTCCGCCAGCGCGCCGAGCCTGACGATCGCCTCGTCGAGATTGGAGTAGCTCAGGGTATGGCAACCACAGCGCTCGACCAGACGTGCCGCGGTGATGAAACCGGTCTCGCCAAGCAACTCGTAGTTGAAGGCGTTGCTCGCCACCAGCAGGAAGGCATCGCTCCTGCTCAACGGCTCGAGTTGGGTGTCCGCCCCGGCCTGCCAACGCGGGAACACCAGCCAACCTGGGGTCGCCGGCTCGTCCATGCGCGCGACCGCCGCGCTGGGGGGACGCACATGCGCCACAGTGCCCTTGCGCGTGCCGGTGAACGCGGGGCCGATCTCGGCCTCCGGCGCGAAGTCTCGGATCACCCCGATCGAGCCATTCTTCAGCGGGATCGGGCGCGGCAGCGGCAGCAGGCGCCCGTATTGTGGACACACCAGCGCGAACTCGTCGGAGAGCAGCCGCCAGCCACGATGGGCCAGCGCGGTGCACAGCGTCGACTTCCCCGCGCCCGGAGCACCGGGCAGGATCAGTGCACGTCCACCGCGTTCGAGCACTGCGGCATGGAGCATCAACAGATGGTGGCCACGACGGGCCACGCACCAGTTCAGGCCCCACTCCAGCATCGGGAAATGGTGCGCTGCTGCGAGCGGCTGGAAGGGAGAGCGGCCATCGACGGTGAAACGCGCCTGCGGGCGCCACCAGCGCCGCAGCCAGCCGTTGTGATCGAGGCTGACGTGGAAGTCGCGTATCCCGGCAGACGGCTCCAGGGGATAGTCGTGCCACATCCGCTGCAGCAGCGGCAGCGGCTCGCACAGACCGAGGCGCAGGTTCACCAGGAAGGGGCCGATGCGCACGTCGAGTCCGGGGCGAGCACGCACCTGGCGAGCGAGCTCGCCGTCGCTGAGATCACCGATCCTCACGCCGTCGTCGTCCCGATCACGATCCCCAGTTCGTCGAGACGCGTGAGCAGCGCATCGAGCTGATCGCGCAACAGTTCGGGGGCGATCCCCAGGGACTCGGGGTCGAGCGCCGCGAGCAGCTCGTCGAGATCGGCATCGCCCTCGCGCAACCGTTCGACCACCCGCGCGCCGGTGGCGTTGAGAAAGTGGGTCTCGCCCGAGGCGCCATGATAGAGCAACCGCTCACCGTCCCACTCGACCTCGAGCAGGGGGGCGCTGCTCAAGCGCCAGCGCCGTTGAACGGCTGTCGACGACGGCACGGTCATCGCTCACCGTCGCCGGGCAAGGCGCATGCGGGCAAGGCGCATGCGGGCAAGGCTCGGCGAGCACGGGAGCGGCGCTACTCGCAAAGCGGCGCATCCGGCCCCAGCGAGGTCGCCGACGAGGCGGTGACGATGTTGCCGTTGCACTGGGTGGTGGTCACGCCATTATTGGTCTCGTCGGTGAGGAAGCCGTCGCAGGCCTCGCCGGGATTGAGTTCGCGCTTGACGTTGCGCTCGATGACGTCGAGACAGCCACTGGTCTGGGCGAGCGCCGCGCCACTGCGCAGGGTCAGGATCGCCGGCGCGGCGATGGCGGCCTGCTTGAGCAGTCGCCGTCGTGCTGTCTGAGGGTTCTGGCCATGTTCGGCGTCGGACGAATTCGGGGTAGTCATGATGATGTCTCAGCGTGTTGGCCTGGTTTCGAGGCGGGCGCAAGCCCCTGCGACCTTGATGAAGCACCGCCCCCAGCGCATCAAGCCCTGCGCTGGATCGCGCGACAGGATCCACTGCCATGGACTCAACGACATGCGTCTCGCACATTTAAACGGTGAACGGTTACAGCATTCTTTCTTGGCGACGGGCGGCGCCAGGTACAAGCGGCAATTTTCACGCCACCTGCCGACACACCCGACGGGACAGCGCACCTGAATGGGGACTGTTCGAATCATCATACCGTATCGCCACCCCTGCGCACACGCACCGAACCCGAACTGTAAAAAAAACCGACACCTCGATCCGCGTAAACGCCCAGCACAGTAAGATATCCATCTGAGGCACGCCGGCCGACTTGACGCGAACCCCACACATTCCGTAGCTTTCGGCCCATCCAGCCCGTCACAGGAGCATGCCGTTGTACAGCCCAACCCACGGGGCCGAGGCCTCGCATGCGCGCCACCTGCCGGATTGAGCCCCCTGAGCCCCCAACGATGCGCATCCTCCACGTCCTCGACCACTCGCTGCCGCTCCACTCCGGCTACACCTTCAGGACCGCCAACATCCTGCGCGAGCAGCGCCGGCTCGGCTGGGAGACCATCCACCTCACCGGACCGCGACACGGCAATCAACAGGCCGGCAGCGAGCACAGCGACGGGTTCGAGTTCCACCGCACCGCACCACCCCGGGGGACGCTCGCCCGTCACCCCGCGCTCGGCCCCTGGCTGGAGATGCGCGCCACCGAGCGGCGGCTGCTCGATCTCGCGCAACGTGTCGAACCCGATCTGCTGCACGCTCACTCGCCGGTGCTCGACGCCCTGCCCGCGCTCCGCGTCGGGCGCCGGCTCGGCATCCCGGTGGTCTACGAGGTACGTGCCTTCTGGGAGGACGCCGCGGTCGATCACGGCACCACCAGCGCCGGCAGCCTGCGCTATCGCGCCACCCGCACGCTCGAGACCCGTGCGCTGCGCCGCGCCGCGCACGTCTTCACCATCTGCGAGGGGTTGCGCAACGACATCATCGCCCGCGGCATCCCGGCGCAGCGGGTCACCGTGATCCCCAACGCCGTCGACATCGAACACTTCCGCCCGAGCGCCGCGCCGGACCCGGCGCTGGCGCACCAGCTCGGGCTCGCGGACGCCACCGAGGTACTCGGCTTCGTCGGCTCCTTCTACGCCTACGAGGGGCTCGACCTGCTGCTCGAGGCGCTGCCACAACTGTTGCGACAGCGCCCGGGGCTGCGGCTGCTGCTGGTCGGCGGCGGCCCCCAGGAGGCGGCGCTGCGCGCGCACGCCGAGCGCCTCGGCCTCACCGCGGCGGTCCGCTTCACCGGACGGGTGCCGCACCAGGAGGTGCAGCGCTACTACGACCTGATCGACCTGCTGGTCTACCCCCGTCACTCGATCCGTCTCACCGAGCTGGTCACCCCGCTCAAGCCGCTCGAGGCGATGGCCCAGGGACGGCTGTTCGTCGCCTCGGACGTCGGCGGACACCGCGAGCTGATCCGCGACGGCGAGACCGGCCGACTGTTCCGCGCCGGTGACGTCGCAGCGCTCGCCACCGTGGTCACGGAGACGCTCGAGACACGCGAACGATGGCCGGCGATGCGTGCGGCGGGCCGAGACTTCGTCGAGCAGACGCGCAACTGGCGCGCCAGCATCGCCCACTACGGACCGGCCTATGCCCAGGCACTCGGCCGCCAGGCCTGATCGCGGCGCGCGGCCGACGGCGACCTTTCGGGAGAGATGATGAAACTGACTCTGGAACAGGCGCGCCAACGCCTCTACACCTGGCACACCCGCCACAAGAACCAGCGCAGCATCGCCGCGCTCGAGGCACACCTGGCCACACAGGAGCCGGCGCTGCTGGTCCATCAGATGGGCCGCGCCGGCTCGATGACCACGGTCAACACCCTGCGCGCCGCCGGACTGACGATGCCGGTGTTCCACACCCACTGGCTCAACCCGGCCAACATCCGCAAGCGTCTCGACCGTTTCGCCGGGGTGGCGGATCGGCGCATGCCGCTGAACGTGCGCGTCGCCCGCCGCGTCGGCGAAGAGCTGCAGCGTCACGGTCCCCGCCACCGCCCCTGGCACCTGGTCACCGTCTTTCGCGAGCCGGTGGCGCGCAACCTCTCGGTCTACTTCCTCAGCATCGAGGAGTTCATCCCCGACTTCTTCGCCCGCCACGCCCGCGGCGAACTCGACGACGCCGAGATCCTCGCCACCTTCCTCGAACGCTTCCCGCACGAGGAGCCGGTGCGCTGGTTCGACGAGGAGATCCGCGACACCTTCGGCATCGATGTCTACGCCCATCCCTTCCCCGCCGGGCAGGGCTACCAGATCGTCCGCGCACCGGGCATCGAGCTGTTGCTGATCAAGGTCGAGCGTCTCAACGACTGCTATGCCCCGGCCTTCGCCGAGTTCCTCGGGGTCGACATCCCCGGGCTCGAGCAGACCCATGTCACCGAGGAGGATCCGGCCTACTCGATGTACAAGGACTTCATCGCCAATGTCCGGCTGCCGGCGGACTATCTCGACCGACTCTACGACACCGCCTTCGCCCGCCACTTCTACGGCGAGGCCGAGATCGCCCGACTCAGACACAAGTGGGGCGGCGATGACTGAGCGCGACCGCACACGGCAATCCCGCCGTCACCCGGGACGGGCACAATGCCGTCATCGCAACCCCCAGGCGCGACGCTCCAGGTGAACGCCCAGCAGAGCCGACACTACCCGTCACGGCCGGCGCTCGAGGTGCTGATCTGCACCCATCAGCGCGCCCGGCTGCTGGCGCGCGCGCTCGACTCGCTGGAGGCGGCGACGCGCCCGGCGGACTGTCCGCTCGGCGTCTTCGTGGTCGCCAACGCCTGCAGCGACGACACCCCCAGACTGCTCGCCGAGCGCGCCGCCGCGACCGACACCGCGCGGCTGCCGCTGCGCTGGATCGTCGATCCGGTCCCGGGCAAGAGCCACGCGCTCAACCTCGCTCTGCCGCAGGCACGCGCCCCGCTGATCGCCTTCGTCGACGACGATCACCGACTCGACCCCGGCTATCTGCTCGCCCTGGTCGAGGCCGCCCGCACCCAGCCCGAGGCCGAGCTCTTCTGTGGCCGCATCCTCCCCGACTGGGACGGCAGCGAACCGGCCTGGGTCCACGACCAGGGGCCCTACCGCATCTATCCGCTGCCGGTGCCGCGCTTCGACCTCGGCGCCGAGCCCCATCCGGTGGTCCCCGGCAGCGCCACCCCGGGCGGCGGCAATCTCGCCATCCGTCAGGGGCTGTTCGCGCGCATCGGTCCCTTCCGCCTCGAACTCGGACCGCACGGTCACAACCTCGGCGGCGCCGAGGACATCGAGTGGGTCAAGCGCGCCGTGGCCAGCGGCGCGCCACTGCACTATGTCCCCGGGATGTGTCAGTACCACTATGTCGAGGCCGACCGCATGACCCTCGGCTATGTGCTGCGCAAGGCCTACGAGCGCTCCGCCTCGACCCTGCGCATCGCGCCGAGCGAGCACCCGCACCGCTGGCCGCCGCGCTACATGCTGCGCAAGGTCGTCGGCTACGGGCTGCGCGCCCTGTTCGCCCTCGACTGGCCGGCGCGACGTTTCTATCTCACCCGGCTCGCCGCCGCGCTCGGCGAGATCAAGGGGTTCAGCCAGCAGGTGCGTGATCCCCACCCGGAATCACCGTCAGGGAGCGATCCGGATGCGCCCACTCGCTAAGCTCGCCAAACTGCGCGACCCCGAGATCCGCGCCAAGAACTGGCGCGCACTGCGTCTCGGCGCGCGCGGACGCTGGTGGGACCTGACCCGGCCCCGGGTGCCCGACCCGGTGTTCCTGGTCGGCTGCTCGCGCTCCGGCACCACCGTGACCTACGAGACCCTGGCCGCCGCGCCGCAGCTGCTGAGCCTCGGCTACGAGGTGCCGCGACTGTGGAACGGATGTCATGGGCCGCTCAACAACGGCTGGGCCTCGGAGGCGGCGGACCGTGCCGACGCCCGCCCCGAACACCGCGACGCCGCGCTGCGCTTCTTCTACCAGCACCTGGGAGGCGGCTGGGTGCTCGACAAGACCTGCATCAACACCCTGCGCCTGCCCTATCTCCACGCACTCTTTCCCGAGGCGCGCTTCGTCTTCATCCATCGCGACGGGCGCGACAACATCAGCTCGATGATCGATGGCTGGCGCCAGGGCCGCACCGATGGGGGCTTCGGGCTCGACCAGTTCTTCGGCCCATCCCCCGAGCCGGTGGCGATCAACGACGGCGAGTTCACCCAGTGGCACTTCTTCCTGCCCCCGGGCTGGCGCGACTACAACCACGCCAGCCTCGAGGAGGTCTGCGCCTACCAGTGGCTCAGCGCCAACCGCAGGGCGCTCGACGCCGCCGCCGAGATCCCCGCCGAGCAATGGATCCAGATCCGTTACGAGGACCTGGTGGCACGACCGGAAGCGGTCTTCGCCGAGGTCTTCGCGCGACTCGGCATCCCCTTCGACGAACCGCTGCGCGCGCACTGCCGCGCCCTCGACCAGCGTCCCACCAGCATCGTCTCCGGCCCGCCCCAGCGGGCCAAGTGGCGCACCCGCAACCCCGAGGCGATCGCGCGCATCCTGCCGCGCATCCGCCCGCTGATGGAGGAGCTCGGCTATGACTGCGACGCCTGAGACCCCGCGGGTGAGCGCGGTGATCCCGGCCTACGACGCCGCCGCGCACATCGTCGGCGCGGTCGAGAGCGTGCTCGCCCAGACCCTCGCGGGGGTCGAGGTGGTGGTGGTCGACGACGGCAGTCGCGACGCCACCGCCGAGCTGCTCGCCGGATTCGGCGAGCGCATCCGGGTGATCCGCCAGCCCAACGGCGGCCTGTCGAACGCCCGCAACCGCGGCATCGCCGAGGCTCGGGGCACCTTCGTCGCCTTTCTCGATGCCGACGACCGCTGGCACCCCGACAAGCTCGCCCGCCAGCTCGCGCGGCTCGAGTCCGACCCCGCGCTCGGCTTCTGCTCCACCCGCACCCGGGTCGAGGACCCGGCGGGCAGGCTGCTCAACCACTGGGACTGCCCCGACGACGCGGGCACCCTGCTCGAGACCCTGTTCCTGCGCAACGGCGCCGTCCCCGGCAGCGGCTCTGGGGTGATGGTCAGGCGCGACCTGTTCGCCCGGGTCGGCGGCTTCGACGAGAGCCTGCGCAGCCTCGAGGACATCGACATGTGGATGCGCCTGGCCGCGGTCAGCGGCTATGCCTGCATCGACGAGCCCCTCACCCTGGTGGTCAAGCACCCCGGGAGCATGAGCCGCAACCTCGCGGTGATGCGCGCGGCCGCGCTACGGGTGATGCGCAAGAACCGCCACCTGCTCCCGCGAGCGGCGCGCGGTCGGCTGTGGCGCGCGGGCTATGCCAGCGTGCTCGCCGACTTCGCCAAGTGGGAGTACCGCGCAGGCCAACGCGGCCGCGCCATGCTGCACCTCGCCGAGGGGCTGGCGCTGGCGCCGCTGAGCCGGGGCCGGATGCTGCTCGGGCTGCTCGCCGCGATGGGTGCGGGACGGACGCTTTGACCCCGACGCTCGCGCAGCTCGCCGCGACCGTCCACGGCGGCGCCCTGCTCGCGGCGCTGGCCTTCACCCTGGCGCTCACCCTCAAGTCGGTCCGCGACTACACCACCGCCGGTCCCATGCTGCCCGACGAGGTGGTGCACCGCTTCCGCGGCTACGCCGTCTGGGCACTGGCGCGGCTGGCCGTCTGGGCGCTGCTGGTCGCCGGCTACTGGGCGCTGGCCGGGGCGCTGTGGAGGCAGGGGGTCGCCACCCTGCTCGGTCACCAGACGACCATGGCCGGGGTGGCACTCGCCGCGGCCCTGACGATCGCCGGCGCCACCCTGTGGCGCTTCGTCCACGCCCTGCTGCACAACCCCGGGCTGATCGTCGCCTCCTCGCACTATCGCATCAGCCGCTTCTATCCGTTGTGGTCACGGCTCAGCCCGGTCCGGTTGCGGCGCATCGAGCGGGGACTGCTCGTCGCCGGGCTGGTGCCGATGCTGCTCGGGGCGCTGGCCCCGGCGCGCACCGGCGACCGGGCCGGGAGCCTGCTGCTGCTCGCCACCCTGGCGCTGCTGCTCGGTCTCGCCGCGCTCGCCAGCCAGCGGCCACGCGCCCCGGCGCGCCAGGGGCGCGCCGGCAGCCGCGAGCGCCCCAACCTGCTGTTGATCGGCTGCGACACCCTGCGCGCCGACTGGCTCGGCTGCGCCGGGCACCCGCGGGGTCTGACCCCCAACATCGACGCGCTCGCCGCCGCCGGCACCCAGTTCGCGCACTGCTACGTGCCCTGCGGGCGGACCGCACCGAGCCTGATCTCGCTGCTCACCGGCACCTGGCCGCAGACCCACGGGATCCGCGACAACTTCGTCGCCGACGCCGCCACCCGGCTGCGGGTGCCGAGCCTGCCCCGGCTGCTCGGCGCGGCGGGCTATCGCAGCGAGGCGATCAGCGATTGGTGCGGCGCCGATCTCGGCAAGTTCGACTTCGGCTTCGACCGGCTCGACCTGCCCGACGACTCCTGGAACCTGCGCTATCTGCTGCGCCAGGGCCCCAAGGACCTGCGACTCTTCCTCTCGCTGTTTCTCCACAACCGGCTCGGCAAGCGGCTGTTGCCCGAGGTCTATTATCTCGGCGGGGTACCCTCGACCAGCGCGCTCGGCGCCGAGGTGCGCGCCCGGCTCAGCCGGCTGGCCGAGGACGAGCGCCCCTTCCTGCTCAATGCCTTCTTCTCCACCACCCACCCGCCCTTCGCCTGCGAGCATCCCTACTACGCCCGCTATGCCGAGCCCGGCTACAGCGGGCCGTCGAAGTTCGCGATGGCGCGCCTCACCGACCCCTTCGAGATCATCCGCCGCCAGGGCGAGCCGAGACGCGAGTTCGACCTCGACCAGATCCTCAGGCTCTACGACGGCTGCGTGAAGCGCTTCGACGACGAGGTCGGCGCCATCCTCGATCATCTCGGGCGCTGCGGACTGGCCGAGCGCACCCTGGTGGTGATCTACAGCGACCACGGCATGGAGTTCTTCGAGCACGACACCTGGGGCCAGGGCAACAGCGTGCTGAGCGATCACAGCGCGCGCATCCCGTTGATCGTACGCGACCCGGGCGAGTGCGGCGGACACCGCGTCGAGGGGATCGTGCGCAGCGTCGACCTCGCCCCCACCCTGCTCGAGCGCTGCGGGCTGCGCCCGCCGCCGGCGATGGACGGGGTCTCGCTCGCCGCCTGTCTCGGCGGCGCACCCGCACCCGCACTCACCGCCTACACCGAGAGCGGGATCTGGCTGACCGACCTGCCGGGGATGCCCGAGGGCCATCTGCGCTACCCCGACCTGCTGGGTCTGCTCGACGTGCCCGATCACCGCAGCGGCACCCTCGCCATCCGCCCCGAGTACGCCGATCTGGTGGTCCGCGCCAAGGACCGGATGGTGCGCGAGGGGCGCTGGAAGCTGACCTATCAGCCACTCGTCGCGGGCGCGATCTGGCTGCTGTTCGACCTCGAACACGACCCCGACTGTCGCCACGACCGGGCCGCCGCGCACCCCGAGGTGGTCGCGCGGCTCAGGGCGAGGCTCCAGCCCTGGCTGCACTGAGCGTCGCGCTCACTCGTGGCCGCGCGCGCGGGTGTCGTAGAGCCCGTGGATGGTACCGAGGAAGTGATGGATCAGGATCTCGCGCCTGAAGGTCTCGTCGGCCGGCGCGGTGGCGAGCGCCAACAGCCAGCGACCGACCGCGCGCGCGAGTTGCGGCAGCACATAGAGCGGCACGCCGAGCAGCCGGCGCCCCCCGGGCAGTCCCCGCGCCTGGGCGAGGTTGCGACTGTTCTGGTAGCGCCAGCGGCGGAAATAGCGCCGTTCGAGACGGAAGGCCTCGACCTTGTGATGGACCCGCGCCCGCGGCAGCCACACCACCCGCATCCCGGCGGCCAGCACCCGCTCGAACAGCTCGCCGTCCTCACCGCTGGCGAGCACCGCGCCCTTGCGCCCGCGGTTCACGTCGAACCCGCCGACGCGCTCGAACACCGCGCGGCGGAAGGCCATGTTGGCGCCATAGGGGGGCGAGTCGCCGGGGTTGAAGACGAAGGGGCCTCGCTCGTCCATGCGGACTGCGAGGAAGCCGTGGAAACGCGCGCTCAGCCAGGACGGCGGCGGTCGCTCCCAGATCGGCGCGATATAGCCGCCGCAGGCGTCCGCCCGCTCGCGCTCGAGCCCGTCGAGCACCTGCTCGAGCCAGTCGGGCTCGGGCAGCACATCATCGTCGGTGAACAGCAGCACCTCGCCCCGGGCGCTGGCGATGCCCTGGTTGCGCGCATGGGAGAGCCCCTGACGCGGCTCGCTGACCGCGCGCAGCCGCGACCAGCCCGCCGCGCGCTCGCGCAGCAACGCGGCGGTGTGATCGCTGGAGTTGTTGTCGACCACCACCACCTCCCAGTCGCACCCCGGCGGCGTACGCAGTGCCGCCAGGGCGTCGAGGGTCTCGGCCAGGGAGTCGGCGCGGTTGTAGGTACAGACGATGATCGAGGCGTCCATGATCAGACCTTGCCGAGTAGACGGCGCAGATAGTAGCGAACCAGGGGCATCAGCCCGCCGTCGTTGGTGCCGAGGCGGATCTTGCGCAGCAGCGTCCGCGGGCTGTCGTCGCCTTGGACATCGATGCGCCGCAGCCTCCAGCGATCCTCGCCGCGACGGTTGAAACCGCTGCGGGTGGAGAAGGCGAGACGATAGCCGGCGGCGCGCGCGGCCTCGGCCACCCGCTCGTCGACCGCGCCGAAGGGATAGGCGAGCGCCTCGACCGGCTCGTCGAGCAGGGCCTCGAGCCGCACGCGCGAACCCGCCAACTCATCGGCGAGCGCCGTCGCGTCGAGCGCGGTGAGCCGCGGATGGGTGCGCGAGTGCGACTGGAAGCTCACCCCGTGGGCACGCAGCGTGGCGATCATCGCGGCATCGAGCAGCGGATAGACCGGTCGCGCCTCATCATCCGTCGCCCAGCGGCTCTCGCCGCCGATCCGGTCGCTGACCAGGAACACCACGCCGGGCCAGTCGAGTTCGCGCAACACCGGCAGGACATGGTGATGGAGGTCGCGATAGCCGTCATCGAAGGTCAGCAGGAAGTCCCCCGGCTCGAGCCGCGTCTCACCCGCCAGCCAGGCGGTGAAGTGCTCCAGGGTGACGGCCCGGAAACCGGCGCGGGCCAGCGCGCGCAGCTGCGCGGCGAAACGCGCCGGGGGGACGCAGAATCGCGACCCGGGCAGATCGACCCGGTGATACATCAATACCGGACAACGCTCGGCCCCTGCGCTCACGACTCACCCCCGGGCGCCGGCTGCCCCCGGTCACGCGCCCCGATCAGGGCACGATAAAGCGAACCGGGCAGCAGCGCGCCGAGGGCATGGACAATATCGCCGCGCCCCAGCGCACCGACCCGCAAGGCATGGCGGAACAGCCGCTGCGCCGAGACCAGATCGCGCCGCCACAGTGCGCGATAGGCCTGGTCGCGCAACTGATCGTCGATCAGCGCGCGCAACCGGCGCGCCGGGATCCAGTCGAGCAGCCCCGGGTGCTCGGCGACGAAGCGTCGCTGCACCTCCCAGGCATCGAGCACCTGACGCCACTTCACTGCGGAGATCTGGCCGCTGTCGTGCCAGCGATAGAAGGCGAGCACCTCGGGTACCCGCACCACCCGGTCGGTGAGTCCCAGCAGACGCAGCCACAGGTCGTAGTCCATCGCGGTACGACGGCGCTCGGAGAAACCGCCGACCCCCTGCACCAGTGCGCTCCGCACCAGCACGCCATGGATCGGCCAGGGGCAGCTGCGCACCGCGTGCTCGAGCAGCGCGCGACGATCCCGCTCGGGCGGCACATGGGGCGCGGCGCGTATCCCCTCGCCGACGTTCTGCCAGCCGCAGTAGGCGATATCCGCCTCGGCCTCGCGCAGCGCGCGATGGAGCCGCTCCAGGGTCTCCGGCAGCCACCAGTCATCGGCGTCGAGAAAGGCCAGATAACGCCCCTCGGCATGACGCAGGGCGAGGTTGCGCGCCACATAGGGGCCGCGATTGGGCTGGCGCAGCAACCGGATGCGCGCCCCATAGCCCTCGAGGATGCGCAGCGAGTCATCGCTCGAGCCGTCGTCGACCACGATCAGCTCCACCGCCGGGTGGGTCTGGGCGAGCACGCTGTCGACCGCCTCGGCGACGAAGCGCGCGCAGTTGTAGCAGGGCATGATCACGGAGATGCCGTCAGGCGCGTTCGGCTGCATCGCTCGGGGCTCCAGGGTCGGGGTTCAGGTCGCGGACGGCGCCGCGAGCTCCTCGCGGATCACCTCAAGCCAGCCGGTACCGAAGCGCTGGTCGGGTTCCACGTGGTTGCCCTCGGCCCATTCGTTCCAGGCCTTGAGGAAGACGATGCGTTCCTCTGGCGGATGCTCGGCGACCCGCGCGATGGCCTCGCGCAGGTGCGGGCGGAAGCGCTCCGGGGTCGCCCCGTGGAGCACCAGACCGCGCATGCCGGAGCGCGGCGTGTTGTCCCAGTTGGGCAGCACCAGCGGATAGTCGCGCCAGGGCGCGGGACGGCTGCGCAGCAGGCTCGGGCGCATCTCCTCGTAGTCCCAGATGGTCAGCTGGTGACGGTTGCCGCGCAGCGCCAGGCGCAGCTTGAGCCCGAGATAGCGCCGCGGGATGCGTCCGTCGCGCTGCGGCAGCACCTGCATGGTCGAGGCGTCGAGACCGCGTTCGCGCGGGTCCCAGCGCTCGCTGCGGTGCGACACCCCGATCAGGTGCAGCCCAGGCAGCCCGGCGCGCTCGGCACGCTGGCGCCAGAAGGCGATCACCGCGGCGACGTCGGGGATCAGGTCGGGCTTGTAGATGACGAAGATCGGCTTGCCGTCGACCTTGAGATAGCGCGGATCGGTGAAGGCGCGCAACAGCCAGTCGAAGTGCGCGGCATGGTCGTCCCAGCCGGGATAGACCTGCTCGATCAGGGTCGAGTCGGTGCCCTGCCAGGCGGTGTTCCAGCTGTGGTTCGCCCAGCACAGACAGAAGGGGAAGTCGGGCTCGCCGGAGGCGAGGATGGCCTCGACCGGGCGCTCGAGGATGCGCCGCCCACCGAACCAATAGTGGTAGTAGCAGAAGCCCTCGATGCCGTGGGCTCGGGCCAGATCGGCCTGGGCCTGGCGCGCCTCGGGCAGACGCAGGTCGTAGAAGCCGAGGTCGGCGGGCACGTGCGGCTGGTAGTGGTCGGGGTAGAGCCGCGCGGCGCGGGCGACATTGGTCCACTCGGTGAACCCCTTGCCCCACCAGGCGTCGTTCTCCGGGGTCGGGTGGAACTGCGGCAGATGGAAGGCGATCATCCGCGCCTTCATCGCGCCCGCCCCCGGCATCGCTCGGTGCTGCTTGCTGGCCTCATCGTCATCGACTCCTTGGCGCCCGTCACCACGGACGCGGATTACAGGTCGCGCGGCGCACGCCGACGCGACGACTCATGCCCCGCCCACCTGTCCGGCGTGCTCGAGGATCGCGCGCCAGGCGCCGAGCACCTCGGCGCCCTCACGCTCCGGGGCGTAGTGCGCATGGATGAACTCGGAGGCCGCGCGCCCCTTGGCGGCGAAGGTCTCGGGGTCGCGGTCGAGCCCCTCGATCACCCGCTCGACGGTGCGGGCGAAGCCGAGGATGTCGCCCTGCTCGATCGGATAGGAGAACTCGGGGCGGAAGAACTCGCGCCCGCCGCCGCCGTGGAACCCGACCACCACGCAGCCGCAGGCCATCGCCTCGGCCGCCGGCAGACCGAAGCCCTCGGGATAGCCGAAGCTCAGGAACAGCGCCGAGTCCTGGTAGATCCGCGCCACCTCGTGCTGTGGCCGGTTGATGAAGGGCACCACCTCGAAACCGCGCAGCGCGTCGCGGAACTTGAGGATGTTGATCACCTGCATCGCGTCGGCGCGGTTCTTGATGCAGGAGAAGCAGAGCTGGCGTCGCTTCTCGCCGCGATAGGCGAAGCGCTCGGGGTCGATCGAGAGGCGGAAGCGGTGCAGCGCGAGCGCGGGGAAGGCATGGCGGAGATAGTCCTCACCGTCCTCCGAGTTGACCAGGGTCGCCAGCACGTCGGGGTGCTGGTAGGGGGTGATGCGCCGCTCCGGATCGAGCGAATAACCGTTGAAGGTGAGATAGCAGTTCTGGTTGAGCACCACCTTGGGGATACCGCGCCCCTGGGCGGCGGCCAGGTCCGGGCCGTAGATCTCCGGCACCACCAGGATGTCCCCGGCGCCGATCCTCGCGGCGCGCCCGCCACGGATCGGCAGCTCGATCACCGCCTCCGGGAACAGCCGACGGCGCAGCCGCGCCAGCAGGCGCTCGACGCGGGTCTCGCGCCAGTAGACGATGGCGGTGTCGTTGTCGAACCAGTCGGTGCGGAAACCCGGGGTGCGATGCACCACGTAGGCCGGGATGCCGTGGGCGTTGAGGATGTCGACATGGCGATAGATCACCCGCACGCCACCGACCGGGTGGCGGTGCTCAGGACAGAGATAGTAGATGGCCATGTGGGTCCACGGGGTCGTCCGCGCCGCGGCCGTGCCGCGGCGCCTGGATGGCAAGGGAGTGCCCCGCGCCGCGCCGCTCGGGGCGCGCGCGGGATGGGTGCCGGGTGATGACCTGAGGGACCTGCATGGCTCAGATCACGTCGGCGAAGCGCGACTCGGCGCGCTTGAACAGCCGGTAGGAGAGCGGCAGCAGCAGCGCCGTCAGCAGCATGCCCGGCCACAGGCTGGCGAGGTCGGGGGCCTGGCCGTGGAGCATGGTGCGCTGGAAGGCGTCGATGATCCCGGCCAGCGGATTGAGGGTGTAGATCAGGTAGAGCCAGTCCGACCAGGCCCCGGCGGCCTGGTCCTCGAGCAGACGCTGCTTGACCAGCGACAGCGGATAGATCACCGGCGAGAGATACATCGCGATCTGCAGCAACACCGGCAGCGCCACCCCGATGTCGCGGTAGTAGACGTTGATCGCCGAGCCGACCAGGCTGATGATCAGTGCCGCGAGCAGGGTATAGGCGATGATCAGCGGCACCCACAGCACCTGCCAGGTCGGGGCCATCTGATAGTAGGCCATCAGCGCGGCGAGGATGGCGAAGCTGATCAGCAGCTCGATGAGCTTGGTCAGGGTCGCGGTGATCGGGAAGATCTCGCGCGGGAAGTAGATCTTGCGGATCAGCGCGGCGTTGCCGACCACGCTGTTGACCCCCTCGGAGGCCGACTCCTGGAACAGGATCCAGGGCATCAGTGCGGCGAAGGCGAGTACCGGATAGGGGATGCCGCCGGTCTCGATGCCGACGAACCCCTTGACCACGCTGAAGATCAGCATCAGCAGCAACGGCTTGAGCACCGCCCACACCAGACCGAGATAGGCCTGCTTGTAGCGCACGATGACGTTCTTCCAGGCGAGGGTCAGCATCAGCTCGCGATAGGCGTAGAGTTCGCGCCATACCGACACCCGTGCCTGCGCTCCAGGATGCCCCGCCGTCTCGCTCATGGCTGCTCCAGCATCTGCGCCAGCGCCTTCTGCCCCTGGGCCTCGGCATAGAGCGTCGAGGTCGGCGGCCAGCGCTTGAGCACATAGTCGAACTCACTGATCGCCTGATTGAGCAGATAGCGCCGCTTGCGCTGCTCAAAGGTCTGGTTGGCGCGATTGACGTAGACCAAGCCGTAACAATAGTGGTGGATGTGCAGATGGACCTCCTTGCCGAGCGCCGCACTCCACTGCTCCATCGCCGCCCGATCACCGCTCAGTCGCGCCTGGCAATAGGGCGGCAACATCACGATCTCCAGCGCCGTCGGCTCGGCAGCGCGCACCGGGGACGGCGCCAGCAGCACGGCGCCGAGCAACAGCAGCCCTGCGCCGAGCAGCGCCGCGGCCCGATCCCGACTCGTCTCGCTCACCTGATCGATCCTCTTCATGACATCCTCATTGTTCACTGGGCGCGGCGGCCTCGAACCAGCGCACCCGCGCCGGCAACGCCGGCAGCGGCGCGCGCGCCAGGCGTCGCGCCAGCGCGCGCTCGGCCCTCCAGCTGCGGTCGCGCACCTGATAGAGCCGCCCCCGCCCCGGCTGCACCGCCCCCGGCAGGGTACCGGCGCGCCAGCGCGAGAGCGCCTCGCAATAGACCTCGGCGCTGTCGCGCACCCCGCGCCAGAACAGCGTCAGCTCGTCGTCGTCGGGACGGACCTCGGGGCTGACATGGGCGATCAACCGTCCGGTGTCGATCCCCTGGTCGATGAAGTGCAGGGTGCAGCCGACCTGCTCGGGCTCGCCGTTGTGCAGCGCCCAGAAGGTACAGTCGGCGCCGCGATACTCGGGCGAGAGCCCGCCGTGGAGATTGATCAGCGGGTAGCGTTCGAGCAACGGACCACGGATCAGGCTGGTGCCGAAGACACAGATCAGCTCGGGTGACAGCCGCTCGGCGAGCGCGAGCAGCGCCGGGTCGCTGACGCTCGGCACCTCGTGCGCCAGCTCGGGCCGCGCGAGCGCCGGCGCGGCCTCGCCGAAGAAGAAGCGCGCCTCGGGGTTGCCGCTGTAACGACGACGATCGCGCAGCCAGCGCCACGCCTTGCGCCCGACCACCGCCGGGCGCAGGTTGCGCAGCAGCTTCTCGCGCGTCCACTGGGTCGGCGCCTCGTGGACCACGGCGCAGACCTCGGCGCAGGCGCACAGCCGGTTGGCCAGGTGGAGGTGGCGCGGCGAGCGCCCGCAGAGCACCATGACGCGCGGCCCGCTCATGCCCCGGCCTCCACCGACGCGCGCTCGGGCAGCGGCGGCACGACCTCGTCGGAGCAGGCCATGATCAGCGCATCGGCGAGGAACTTGGTCGCCCAGTTGGGGTACTCGAAGCGCGAATAGCGACCCCAAATCGGCAGCGAGCCTGCCAGCGCGCCGTCGTCCGGTGCGCCGTCGCCGCGCAGACGCTGGTTGCGCGCGAGGAACCCCAGCGAGCGCTCGATCGGTTCGCGCCACGCGCCGACGACCCCGAGCTGCTCGAGCCGCTGCCAGTTGAGCACGATCTGCGCGACCCCGGTCAGACAGCTGTAGCGCGCCGCCGGTCGCCAGTCCTCGGCGAAGGCGCCGGCGATCCAGCCGTCGGCACGCTGCGCGCGCACCAGCGCCCGTGCCGCGCAGGCCGCCGACTCGACCAGCTCGGGGTCGCCCGCGAGCACCCCGCCCTCGAGCAGGCCGCGCATGGCATAGGCGATGTTGTGGGTGAAGGGCGCCTCGCCGCGACGGAAGGCGTTCTCGCGCCACCAGCCGCTGGGGCTCGCCTGCGAGCGCGCCCAGCGCAGGTTGGCCAGCGCCGCCTCGACCAGCCCCGGCTCGCCGCTGGCCAGTCCGGTGCGCAGCAACGCCCAGGCGGCGCGGGTGTTGTAGACGTGGGGGATGGCGTTGTGCACGCTGCGCCGCCAGCAGCCGTCGGGGTCCTGACGCGCGACCATCCAGTGCGCCGCGCGCACCGCCGCGGCGAGACAGTCGTCGCGACCGAGCTGCTGATGACCGGCGAGCAGGCCGTGCATGATCTGGCCGGTGTTGAAGATCACCGGGGTGCTGCCGGGCTCGCCGAAGTGTCCGGGGAAGGCGCCGTCGGGCAACTGCAGCCCCAGCTCCCAGTCGAGGATGCGCCCGGCGCGCGCGGTCAGCTCGGGGCGATCGAGCACCCGCGCGGCGGCGAGCAGGGTCTCGACGATATAGCCGCTGGTCTCGGGATAGCTCGGCAGCCAGCCGTCCTCGAAGCTCCACCCGGCCGAGACCCCGCCGGCGTCGGCGCACCCGTCGCGTCGGTCCTGGGCGCGGCACAGCCAGTCGATCGCCGCGCTCAGGTGCGCGCGCCGGTCGCGCGGGGACTGGGCGGCGGGGCGCAGCAGATCGGCGGCGATCAGGCGCAGATGGGTCGGGCGCCACAACCGGTAACGCCTGGGCAGCCCCAGCAGGGTGAGCGGGGATGTCATCGACTGGACTCCTCATTCTCCACGGCCCCACCGAACGGCGGCGAGACCCGACTGACGACATAGCGATGCTTGCCCGAGGCCTCCGGGGCGATCGCTGCGACCTGCTCGATATCGACCCGCACCGTCGCGCCGAGCCGCTCGGCGAAGGCGGCGAGGATGGTCTGGCGCGAGGCCTCGCGCCAGCGCGCGTTGGTCACCAGCTGGACCTCGATGACATCGAGCGCGTGCTGGATGACCTTGAACTCGGCCACCCCCTCGACCGCGCGCAGGATGTAGATCACCGCCAGGGCGTGCATCACCGTGCCGTCGGGCTTGACCACGAAGTCGGTCGAGCGCCCCAGCACCGCGTCGATCACGTGCAGCCCGCGCCCGGCGCGGCAGGGTTCGGCGCTCAACCGCACCCGATCGCCGGTGCGGTAGCGGATGAAGGGCTGGGCCTCGGAGCAGAGCCCGGTGATCACCGCCTCGCCCGCCTCGCCCGGGGCCACCGCGCGCCCGGCATCGTCGAGCACCTCGAGGATCAGCCCCTCGCTCAGCAGCAACAGCTGACCGGCGGGCGTCTGGTGCGCGGTGAAGCCGATATCGCGACTGCCGAACTCGTTGGCCACGGGCACGCCGAACACGTCGCGTATGATATCACGCTGATGCGGATAGAGCGGCTCACCGGTGGCGCAGACCACCCGCAGGGCGCGCAACCGGGGGATGCGACGCCGCGCCCGGGCATGCTCGGCGAGCAGCGCCAGGCTGCTGGCATAGCCGTAGATACAGGCCGGGTCGAAACGCTCGAGCGCGACGAGATAACGGTCCATGTTGGCCGTCGACATGGCGAAGGCGTCGAGCACCAGCTGGTTGAGCAGACGATCGCGCAGCTGCTTGACGTGATCGGTCCGCGAGAGTTCGACCGGCGCGCCCCAGAGATAGACCTCGGGGTCGCCGACCTCCACCCCCCACCAGCGTCGCGCCCGCATCCGCCCCGCCGCGTCGGCGGCCTGACGCGCGCGACCGAACACGAAACGCAGCGGCGTACCGCTCGACCCGCCGGTGTTGTAGGGCTGCGCCCCGCCCGGCACCCCGCTCCAGCGCATCCGCTCGCCGGCGAGCTGGGCATCGCGCCTGTCCATCGTCGGGATGCGCGCGAGGTCCTCGGGGGTGAGCTCGGTGGCGGCATCGACCGTGCCGAGACCGACCGCCGCCAGCCGCTCGGCATGCCAGGGACAGTGGCCATTGGCGATGCCGAGCAGCCGCGCGAGCCGGCGCCGCTGCAAGGTCTCGATGGCCTCGCGCGACAACCACTGGCTCTGCTCCAGCTCGTCGAGCATGGCGAAGGTCGGGCGTCCCAGCAGCCGTTCCTGGAGCGGATAGACCAGTCGGCGCGAGAGTGCTGCGGGTGTCTTGATCATCACAGTGTCCGGGTCAGCTCGGCGACCCGCTCCCAGGAGAACGCGGCATGGGCGCGGGCGGCGGCCGCCTCGCCCATGCGCGCGAGCAACAGCGGATCGCCGAGCAACCGCGCCAACGCGGCGCTCACCGCCTCGGCGTCGGCGCCCTCGACCCTGAGGCCGGTCTCGCCGTCGAGCACCGCCGCACCGGTGCCACCGGCGCGCCCGGCGAGTGAAGGCGTACCGCAGGCGGCGGCCTCGAGAAAGACCATGCCGAAGCCCTCGGTGTCGCCGTCGATCTCGCGGTTGGGCATGGCGAACAGATCGGCCGCGGCGTACCAGCACGGCAGCGCCTCGGGGGCGACGTGACCGAGCAGATGGACGCGCTCGGCGCAGCCGTGACGCGCGGCGAGCGTCTCCAGATAGTGCTGGTCCTCGCCGATGCCGATCACCGCGTAATGGACGTCGAGCCCCTGCGCGCGCAGCGCGGGCAGCGCCTCGATCACCCGATCGAAGCCCTTGCGCCGACTCAGCCGCCCGACCGAGAGGATCAGCCGCGCGCCCTCGCCGAGCCCCAGCTCGGCGCGCTCCGGGCTGGCGTCGATCGCGGTGTGGAAGCGCGCCAGGTCGACCCCGGGGTGGATCAGCCGGATGCGCGCCGGGCGCACCCCCAGCTCGAGCAGGCGCTCGCGGGTGAAGTCGCTGTTGGCCACCACCCGCTCGGCGCGACGATAGACCCAGCGCATCGCCCACAGCCGACGCGGATAGCGCGACCAGGTGGTGATCTCCTCGCCGTGGGCGTAGACCACCAGCGGGCGGCGGATCAGTCGCGCCAGCAGCCAGGCGACCAGCCCCTCGGGCAGCACCCGACCGGCGTGCACGGCGCTGAAACGCGCGCGCGCGATCGCCGCCAGACCGCCGCGCAACAGCCCCAGATAGCGCGGCAGCGAGGCCGGGCGCAGCCAGCGCGACTCGCGCATCGTCACCCGATGGACGCTGTTGGGCTGGGTGCGGTCGTAGTCCGCGTCGCCCGGCACCCGCGCGGTGACGATATGGGTCCCGGCGCCACCGAGTCGGCGATAGACCTCGGCGAACCACACCGCCGTGCCCCCCTTGGTGGGCATGAACAGCTCGCTCAGTACCAGATAGCGTGCATCCGTCATCCGTGTTCCTCTCCTCGGCGCCACGCGCCCAAGACCGCCAGTAGCGCCCAGGCCGGCAGCACCAGCCCGCTCGACCAGGCGAGCTTGCGCAGCCGGTCGACGCGCGCGGCGCGACGCAGCCAGACCTCGAGCCGGCGCGCGCGATCGCGCACCAGCCACTCCGCGCCCCTCACCTGGCCCGTGGCGAGCGCCTCGGCGGACATGAAGCGCAGTCCCGGCCAGCGCGCGCGCGCCTGTTCGAGCAGCGTCTCGAGCGCGGCATAGGCGCTCTCGGCGTGCTCGCCGGTGAAGTTGAACCTGTGGGTCTCGATCAGCGCCGGGCGCCCCAGCGCGAAGTGGCGCGCGAGTTCGTCGCACAGCCGCTCGGGGCGGTGACCGAGAGCGGGCTCGAAATAGAGATCGCGCACCAGATAGCGCACCCCGCCGGCGCCGCGCTCACCATTGAGGATGTCGCGATCGCAGCCGCCCGGACGCCCGGCGCGGTCGCGCCCGGTGAGACGCCGCCCCGGGGTGATGATCACCCGCACCCCGGCCTCGGCCCAGGCGCGCTCGACCTGCTCGGTCCAGACGAAGGTCGGCGGCACCGCGACCAACGGACGCGCGCCGAAGCTGGTCTCGAAACAGGCGACCTCCTCGGCCACCGCCGCGCGGATCTCGGACTCGGGCAGCGGGCGTGAGGGCAACGTGGTGACATCCGTCCAGCGACTCTGCAGCGCCGAGGGCAGACGCTCGGTATCGCTGCCGGCGGCAGTCTCCAGCCAGTCGCGGACCTCGGCATCGCGGCGCGCGACCGTCAGCAGGCTCGGCGGCCAGTAGTGCTCCATGCCATGGAGCTGGAGCGCGAGCACCCCGCGCGCGCGCCCGGCGAGCAGCGCTTCGCGCATCGCCGCGCCGTCGCTGTCGCACAGCCGCTGACGTCGGTAGCAGCTGATCTCGCCGGCGCGGATCGCGGCGGTGTCGGCGATCGCGAGCACTGCGCCGATGGTCATCACCACCGCCTGCCCGCTGGCGTCGCGATGACGCGCGAGCAGCGCGATCAGGCGCTCGAGCGCGGCGACATGGGACGCCGGCCCCGGCCCCCAGTCGTCGCTCTCGATGATCAGCACCGGGGCGGCGAGCACCGGCTCGCGCCACAGCCGCAGCAGACGCCGACGATAGACGAGGAGGATGGCGCACCAGGCGCAGAGCAGCAGCACGACCAGCGTCGACACCAGGCTCATCGGTCCAGCCCCCGTGCCGGTGCCGGCGCGCGCCGGACGTGCGGTGGCGCGCGCGCCGGCCCATCGGGCTCGAGCGCACGGCGCACCAGGATCTTGGTCATCACCACGATCACCACCAGGTGGTAGTACATGTCGAAGTACTGCAGCCCGAGGAAGGCGCCGGCGACCATGTAGCCGACCAGGCTGACCTGGATCATCGCCGCGAGATCACGCGCCCACCGGAGTTCGGGCTGGCGCTTGGCGTTGCGGATGATCCAGCTCGCCGAGCGCCAGGTGAGCAACAGCAGCAGCAGGAACAGCCCGAGCCCCACCCAGCCGTGCTCGCCGAGCATGCCGAAATAGATGCTGTGCGAGTCGCGCCCGCCCCAGACCACCAGCGCGCGCATGCCGCCACCGATGAAGCGGTGCTGGGCGAGATCGATGGCGTTGTGCCAGGCGCGCACCCGCTCCGAGGCCGACTCGTCCTCCTCCCAGTGCTCGATGGTCTCCATGCGCTGGAACCACTCCTCGGGCATCACGTAGAGCAGCACCAGCGCCAGCGGGATCATCGCCAGGATGGCGGCGAACTTCTGTCGCGACTTGAGCAGGAAGAACAGCATCATCGCCGCCAACCCGAGCAGCGCGCCGCGCGAATGGGTGCCGACGATGGCGATCAGGGTGAGCACGATACCGACCAGCAGCCCGATCCGCGCCCACACATGCGTCATCTGCGCACGCATGTAATAGAGCAGCGGCACCGTCATGATCATCGCCAGACCGAGCGAGTTGCGATCCTCGATGAAGCTGCCCTGGGGACCGAGCACCGAGTTGGCGCTACCGCCGGTGAGCACGAAGACCCCGCCCTTGAAGCCGTAGAAACCGATCGAGAGTGCGATCACGTAGATCAGCAACCGCACCCGCTGCGGATCGTTGATCAACATCAGGGTGACATAGGTCATCAGCATGATCCGCCAGACCTTATCCCACTGCGGCCAGGCCAGCCAGGGATAGAGCGAGAGCGCCGTGGTCATGAACATCCACAGCACCAGGATCAGCAGCACCACGGTCTCGCGCGACCAGGGCAGCGGGTGGCGCTCCTTGGAGGCGATCATCGCGGCGAAGGTCGCCAGCGCCACCATCATCGCGAAGGGCATGGTGGTCGAGAACCCCCAGGCGAGCCGGTGCGGGTTCATGTAGCCGAGCCAGGACCACACCAGGATGCCGACATAGGGGCGCGAGAGGATCACCGGCAACAGGCCGAAGATGATCAGGGTGATGGCGATGTCTCTCACTCGCCGCACCCCTCCCCGCCGGCGATCCGCCGATAGAGCGCGAGCCACAGCGGTCGCACCGCCGGCCAGGAGAAGCGCTCGGCCGCGCGCCGCCCGGCGGCGACCAGCGCGGCGCGGCGCGGCGGATCGTCGAGCAGGGCGCAGGCCGCCTCGGCCAGCGCCTCGGGATCACCCGGGGCGACCAGCACGGCATCGACCCCGTCCTCGACCAGATAGGGCAGCCCGCCGACGCGGGTGCTGACCACCGCCACCCCGCTCGCCCAGGCCTCGAGCACCGAGTTGGGGGTGTTGTCGACCCGGCTGGGGTTGAGCATCAGGTCGGCCTCGGCATAGAGCGCGGCCATCGCCGCGCGCTCGAGCCGACCGCTGAAGGTCACCGACTCGGCGATCCCCAGCGCGCGCGCCTCGGCGGCCAGCGCCGCGGCCTCGGGCCCGGTCCCGGCGATGGTCAGACGTGCCGCCGGCCAGCGCGCGCGGATGCGCGCGAAGGCGCGCAGCGCGGTGGTGTTGTCGTAGATCGCCTCGAGGTTGCGGGTGACCACCAGGTGTGGGGCCTCGGGGTGGCGCGCGGCGGCGGCGCGCGCGGCGAAGCGTTCGAGATCGACGATGTTGGGCACCACCTCGGCCTCCAGGCCGTAGGGCGCGAACACCGCGCGCAGATAGCCCGAGGGCACGGCGATGGCCGCGGCGCGACGCATCAGCGGCACCACCCAGCGCGCCTGGGCGCGCAGGAAGGTCTGTGCCTCGCCGCCGCGATAGTTGATCACCGCCGGTAGCCCGCGGACACGGGCGATCAGCAGCGCCGGGGCGGCGAAGAGGTGCCAGGACCAGCCGGAGTTGGCCATCAGGTGCACCACCCCGCCACCGCCCATGGCGCGCCACAGTCGCCACAGATAGGGCAACAGGCGGAACAGTGCGCGCACCACCGGCAGCCGTCCGGCCCAGGCCGGGCGGTAGGGGGCGTTGACCTGCACCAGCTCGACCGCCAGCCCCTCGGCGCGCAGCAGCTCGGCGAGCTGGCGGGTCTGGTTGGCCATGCCGCCGGCCGGCGGCGGCAGCGGCCCGATCAGGACGATGCGCGCGGGACAGTCGGCCCCGGACGGCTCAGTCATGGAGCCGCACGACCCGGTCGGGCTGGGCATCGAGCCACTCCTCGAGCGTCACCAGCACCCACAGCATCTTGCCGAAATAGGTCGCGTGCTCGGCCTCGTGAGCGCGGCGCAGCCGCTCGACATAGCCCGGCTGCAGCCAGCCGCGACGCTGGCTGTCGGCGAGACGATCGGAGACGCGCTCGCGCAGCGGTCCGTGCTCGCGCACCCAGACCCCGAACGGCAGGCCGAAGCCGTGCTTGCTCTTGTCGATGATGGCATCGGGCAGATAGCCCTTGAGCGCGCGCTTGAAGAACCAGCGCAGATAACCCCGGCGCACCTTCCAGTCCGGCGGCACCTCGCCGGAGAACTCGACCATGGCGTCGTCGATCAGCGGATAGCGCACCTCGACCCCGGCGGCGGCGGCCATCGCCGAGACCTTGCGCAGATCGTTGTCGGCGAGGGTGAACTTGAGGTCGAGATGGAGCATGCGATTGATGTAGCTGTCACTGGCCGCGCGATTGTAGGGATCGCGCAGCAGCGCAGCCGGCGCCTCGGGGTCGATCGCGGCGAGGAAATCGGCGGTGAACATCTCGGCGAGCGGCTGGCGGTGGACGAAGTTGTAGGACTCCATGCGCTCGGGCAGCGGGATGCGCGCCTGGCGCACATAGCTCTGCAGCTTGCGCCCGCCCCACCAGGCTCCCATCCCCGGCAGCGCGGCGAGCGGGTCGATCAGCCCGCGGCGCAGCGGCGCCGGCAGCGCGGCGTAGAGCTCGAAGACGCCCTGCTTGGCGTAGCGCTCGTTGCCGCCGAAGATCTCGTCGCCGCCATCGCCGCCGAGCATCACCCGGTAGCCGTCCGCCGCGGCCAGACGCGCGCAGTGATAGGCCGAGACCGCCGATTCGTTGGCAAAAGGCTCGTCGTAGGTGGTGGCGATCAGCGGGATGGTGGCGAGGACGTCGTCGGGGGTCAGGTAGTACTCGCGCGCGTCGAGCCCGAAGTGGCGGGCGGCGAGCCGCGCGTACTCCATCTCGTCGAAACCCTCGGCGGCGAAACCGATCGAATAGGTGCGCGCCGGCGTGCCCTGCAGCTCGGTGAGCACCCCGGCGACGGTGGAGCTGTCGGTGCCGCCGGAGAGGAAGGCGGCGACCGCGTCCTCGCCCCGGGCGCGCGTCATCGACTCGCGCAGCAGCCCGTGGAAACGCGCGCGCTGCGCGGCGAAGTCGTGGCGGGGCGCGTCGCGATAGGCCAGACGCCAGTAGAAACCGCGCGCCACCCCGCCGCAGGCGTCGATCTCGACCCACTCGGCCGGCAGCAGCTTCTCGACGCCGTGGAACACCGTCCCCGGCGCCGGCACCTGGTAGAAGTAGAGATAGTGAAACAGCCCCTGGGGCGAGAGCGCGGCGGCCACCTCGGGGTGGGCGGCGACCCGGTCGGCGCGGGTGGCGAAGACGGCGCCCTGAGGCCCGACGGCGAAGGCCAGGGAATGGATACCGAGCCGATCGATCGCCAGGGTCAGGGTGCGGCGGCGGCGATCGAGCACGGCCAGCGCGAAGGGTCCGTGCAGCTCACCGAGCAGCGCCCTGCCCCGCTCCTGCCAGCGCGCGAGCAGCGCGCGCGCGGTGACCGGAGCGGAATCATGCGCACTGCGTGGACGACCGACGATCAGCACAAGCAGGCCGTCCGACTCGGCCAGATCGGCCCCGGAGCGACCCGCAAACCCACCCTCGGCAACACAGCGCTGCGCCACCTCGGCGGCACTGCCCTCGAGCATGGTCGCAAGACTTCCCTGAATCTCCGCCACCGGCCGTTGCTCGGCCGGCATCCAACCGCAACACTGCTGCATGGTTCGATCCCTTCGCATCACCAGACCGCTTCACCCCGAATCCCCAGTCACGCCGCAACCGACGTCACGGGGATGATGGCCGAAGCCTACTGCCCTGGCCTCGTCCTTGGCAAACGCAGCGTGCTCAGGCGGGCCGCACGCGCAGCGCCTGCAACCGGGCATGGATGCTCTCGTGCACCGACAGCAGCGCCGGGATCACCAGCAACACCAACAGGGTCGCGAAGGCCAGACCGAAGGCGATCGAGGTCGCCATCGGGATCAGGAACTGGGCCTGAACCGAGGTCTCGAAGAGCAGTGGCATCAGCCCGGCGACCGTAGTCAGACTGGTCAGCAACACCGCGCGCAGACGCTGACAGGCAGCCTCGACCAGGGCGTCCTGGCGCCCCAGCCCCTGGTCGATCAACTGCTGATAGAACTTCACCAGGATGATCGAATCGTTGATCACGATCCCGGAGAGGCCGAACATGCCGAACAGCGACAGGATGGTGACGTCGATGTCGATCAACCAGTGCCCGAACAGCGCCCCGGTCAGACCGAAGGGGATGGCGGCCATCACCACCAGCGGCCAGCCGTAGGAGGCGAACACCCAGGCGAGGATGATATAGATCAGGATCAGCCCGAGCAGCAGGCCCTTGCGCATGTCCCCCAGGGTCTCGCGCTGATCGGCCGAGCGTCCCTCGAACGAGTAGCTGATACCGTGGAGACGCTGCAGCTCGGGCAAGGGCCCGGCAGCGAGCGACTCGAGCACCGCGCCGACCTCGCTGACCTCGGAGTCGACATCGGCCGAGACCTCGACGGCGAGCTTGCCGCCGGCATGACGCAGGATCTCGAAGCCACGGCGCGAATCCCACTCGGCCACCGCGCTCAGCGGCACCGCCGAACCGTCGGGCAGACGCACGTTGAAGCGATAGAGCGCGCCGAGCTGGTCGCGCTCGGCGCGCGGCAACCGCACCCGCACCTCGACCTCGTCGGCGCCGTCCTGGAAGATCTGTACCAGCTGGCCGTCGAAGGCGTTGCGCAGCTGGCGCCCCAGGTCCTCGACGGTCAGCCCCAGCGCCTCGCCCGCCGGCGAGAGCCGATAGATGATCTGCTCGCGCCCATAGGCCATGTCGTCCTCCACCTCACCGACCCCGGGCATGCCCTTGAGCGCCTCGGAGAGCGCCAGCGCGGCCTCCTTGAGGGTCTCGGCCTCGGCACCGTTGAGACGCACCGTGAGATCACGCCCCGGCGGTCCGGCCCGGCGCGAGGTGATGGTGAAGGACTCCAGCCCCGGCGGCTGCTCGATGCGCGCGCGCCAGGCGCGGATGAACTCGGCGTTGCGCACCGTGCGCGCATCGGTCGGGGTGAGCTCGACGCGCAGCCCGCCGAGCTGATCGGCGGTCGAGCCGGCGCTCTCGGGCTTGCTGCCGTGCAGCGCGATGGCCAGGTTGACCAGCCGCCCCTGATCGAAGCTCGCCTCGGTCTCGCGCAGGGTGTGGTCGAGATGTTCGAGGAAGTCATCGACGCGCGCGCGCGGCGTGCCGGCGACGAAGGTCACATTGGCATTGATGATCTGACTCTCGGGCGTGGGGAAGAAGACGAAGGTCATGCGCCCCCCGGCGAGCAGGCCGACGGCGATCATCAACAGCGCCACCGCCGCGCTGATGGTGGCGAAGCGGTGCTCCACGGCGTGCGTCACCAGCGGGCGGAAGAACTCGTCGCGCAGCCGCTCGAAGCCGCGATCGAGACGCGCGCGCAACGAGCCCGGCTGGGTGCGATGGGCGTGGACGAAGGCCCCGCGCAGGTGCCCGGGCAGCACCAGCATGCTCTCGAGCAGCGAGGAGAGGATCACCGCCACCACCACCAGCGGGATGGCGCCGAGGATGTTGCCGATGATCCCGCCAACGAGCATCAGCGGCAGGAAGGCGGCGATGGTGGTCAACGACGAGGCGAGCACCGGGGCGAGCATCCGCCGCACCCCGCCCTCGGCGGCGAGCAGCGGATCCTCGCCCATCTGGTGATGGGCCTGGGCGTCCTCGCCGACGACGATGGCATCGTCGACGATGATGCCGAGCGCCATGATCAGCGCGAACAGGCTCATCATGTTGATGCTGCCGCCGGCGAGATAGAGGATGAACAGGGTCGCCATGAAGGAGACCGGGATGCCCCAGGCGACCCAGAAGGCCACCCGTCCGCTGAGAAACAGGAAGAGGATGGCCACCACCAGGATCAAGCCCCCGGCGCCGTTGCTCACCAACAGCATGATGCGGTCGCGGATCAACTGCCAGGCGGCGTCGTAGACCACCAGCTCGACCCCGGGCGAGAGCGTCGGGCGGGTGTCGGCGAGCCACTGGTCGAGCACCCGCGCCGCCTCCAGCGAATTGCCGAGCTCGGCGCGCTGCAGCACCATCTCCACCGCCGGACGGCCATCGACGGTGAGCAGCAGCTGACCGTCGCGCGGCACCCGCTCGATCTCGGAGACATCGCCGAGATCGATCTGCAGCACCTCCTCGGTCACCACCGGCAGGTCGGCGAACTCCAGCGGATCACGCCGCTTGTCGAGGCTGCGCAGCTCGCGCGCGGCCTCGGCGCGACCGACCTGACCGGCCGGCAGATCGCGGCTGAAGGCGGCCACCCGATCGCCGATCTGCCCCAGGCTCAGGCCGAGCTGCTCGAGACGCTGGTGGTCGACCGCGATGCTGATCTCCTCCTCCGGCAACCCGCGGATGTCGACCTTGTCGATCCCGCGATCGAGCAGCTCGGACTCGAAGCGGCGCACCAGATGACGCAGCTCCTCGGGGCGATCCGGGCCACTCACCAGCAGCCGCGCCACGGTCTCGTAGCGGGTGGCGAGCGCCACCTCGGGCTTCTCGGCGTCCTGCGGCAGGTTGCGGAAGTTGTCGACCAGCCGCCTGACCTGATCGAGCGCGAGCAGCGGGTCGGTGTCCTCGTCGAACTCCAGGGTGATCGCCGAGATCCCCTGCGAGGAGGTCGAGGTCAGGTCACTGAGTCCGTCGACGCTACGCAGACGCTGCTCGAGCGGGTTGGTGATGCCATCCTCGACGTCCTCGGCACTGGCCCCGGTCCACACCACCCGGACGCTGACGATGTCGAGATCGAAGTTGGGGAAGAACTGGATGTTGAGCCGATCGAGGGCGAAGATGCCGCTGAGGATCATCATCACCATCAGCAGGTTGGCCGCGACCTTGTGGTGTGCAAACAGCCCGATCAGGTCGCTGCGATGTCCCGTTGCCCGACGCGCCCGGCTCACTGATGCGCCTCCACCCGCAGCCCGTCGACGGCGTTGGGCATGTGGGTGACCACCAGCTGGTCACCGGAGACGAGTTCGGGCGCCGCGACCAGCAGCCGTTCCTCGCCATCGGGCGCGAACCAGCTCCCCAGGGTGCGCACCGCGACCGCGCGCATCCGCCCGTCGACGAAGGTATAGACCCGGTTGCCGCCGTAGACCGCGGCGAAGGGCACCGCCACCACCGACTCGCGCAACGGACGCTCCAGGCGCAGCGTGAGCATCTGACCAATACGTAACCACTCGGCCCCTTCGGTGAGGGTGAAGAGCCCGTCGATGCCGCTCGGATCGGCCTCGCCGGCGAGCCGCTCGAGCACCAGCCCGACACGACCACCATCGACCAGCGCCGAGGCCGGCAAGGAGCCGGCGTTGCGCAGCGCGGCGGCAAGCTCGGCCTGATAGGGCGCGGGGATGCGGGCGCGCACCTCGAGCCCGGCGAGCGGATAGAGCGAGAGCAGCACCTCGTCGGTCTTGACCTGATCGCCCACAGCGACCTCCACCGCGCTGACCACCCCGGCGTAAGGCGCGACCACGCGCGAGCGGGCGAACGCCAGTCGCGCCTCCTCGTACTCGGCACGGGCCTGTTGCAACCGCGCCTCGAGGGCGCGCCGGCGCGCCGGGTAGTCGGCGATGCGCATGCTGCGTTCGCTCACCGCCAGACGCTGACGGGCCAGGTCCTGTTCGGCGATGTCGAGGTCGTTCTGCGAGCCGACCTGACGGCGGGTGAGGCTCTTGGCGCGCGCCACCGCGTCCTCGGAGAGTTCGAGCAGGCGGTGCTCCTGTTCGAGCGCTGCCTGATCGCTCTCCTGACCGTTGCGCTCGCTCTCGAGCTGGGCCTCGAGCTCGGCGACCTGGGCGCCGGTGCGGGCGAGCGCCGGCACCAGATCGCGCGGATCGAGTTCGAGCAGCAGCTGGCCGGGCACCACCCGCTCACCCTCGCGCACCAGCACCCGCGCCACCCGCGCCGAGGCCGAGGCCGCCGCGCGCAGCAGGTCGGGGTTCTCGACCTGGCCGTAGAGTTCGAGCATCGGCGCCAGCGCACGCGGTTCGAGCGGCTCCAGCGCCACCCGCCAGATCCGCTCGCGGGTCTCGGTGACCGGGCGATCGGGGCGGGTTTGCTTGAGATACTGGAAGACACCGAAACCGACGGCGAGGATCAGGACGGGCAGCAACAACTTGAGCAGACGATTCACGGTGTCCCTTGGTCGATTGAGCTGGGGTTGGATGCGCCGTCATCGGCGCCCGGGGCGACGATGACCAGGCCGGCGGGCGGTCTCACCCTCCGGGAGAGGCATTGTGCCGAGGCGCAGGCCACCCTGCTACGGCAAATGTGGTGGATGCCATTTGTTTCCACGATTACCGCCACCGCCACCAGATCAGGGCAGCGGTGGGCGGAAACAACGCCAGGACGGCAGCGAGATCAGTCCGCGGCCGAGTCGGCGACCACGGCAACCACCGCGGCGCAGAGCGCCTCGAGCTCCTCGGGCGTGATCACGAAGGGGGGCATCAGATAGATCAGCCGACCGAACGGACGCACCCAGACGCCACGCTCGACGAAGCGACGCTGGATCTCGCGCATCGCCACCGGTTCGGTCATCTCGACCACACCGATCGCGCCCAGCACCCGCACCTCGGCCACCCCGGGCAGCGCGCGCGCCGGCGCCAGAGCACGCTCGAGCCCGGCAGCGATGGCCGCCACCCGGCCCTGCCAGTCGTCCTCGAGCAGCAGCCCGAGGCTGGCGTTGGCCACCGCGCAGGCAAGCGGATTGCCCATGAAGGTCGGTCCGTGCATGAAGGCGCCGGGCTCGGCCCCGGAGATGGTATCGGCCACGCGCGTGCTGGCGAGGGTGGCGGCGAGCGTCATGTAGCCGCCGGTCAGTGCCTTGCCGACGGTCATGATGTCCGGGGCGATGCCGGCGTGCTCGCAGGCGAACAGCCGCCCGGTGCGCCCGAAGCCGGTGGCGATCTCGTCGGCGATCAGCAGCACCTCGAAGCGATCGCACAGCGCTCGCACCTGCGCCAGGTAGTCGGCGCTGTAGAAGCGCATGCCGCCGGCGCCCTGGACGATGGGTTCGAGGATCACCGCGGCCAGCTCGTGCTGGTGGCGCTCGATCAGCGTGGCGAACTCGGCGATCGCCGCCGGCGTGCAGGGCTCGCCGTAGCGACACTCGGGCGCCGGGGCGAAGACCTGCTGCGGCAGGGTGGCGCTGAACAGGTGGTGCATCCCGGTGACCGGATCGCACACCGACATGGCGTTGAAGGTATCGCCGTGATAACCGCGACGGATGGTCATCAGGCGATGGCGCTCGGGGCGACCGGCGGCCTGCCAGAACTGCAGCGCCATCTTGATCGCCACCTCCACCGAGACCGAGCCCGAATCGCAGAGGAAGACGTGTTGCAGCGGCTCCGGGGTGATCGCCACCAGCCGCTCGACGAGCTGCGCCGCCGGCTCGTGGGTGAGTCCGCCGAACATCACGTGCGCCATGCGCTCGAGCTGATCGCGCGCGGCTTGGTTGAGCACCGGGTGGTTGTAGCCGTGGATCGCGCACCACCAGGAGGACATGCCGTCGATCAGCTCGCGCCCGTCGCTCAGCTCGATGCGGCAGCCGCGCGCGGCGCGCACCGGATAGACCGGGTCGCGATCGCGGGTGGAGGTATAGGGGTGCCAGGCATGGGCCTGATCGATGGCGAGGATGTCGTTGGCTTGCATGGTTGGTCGATCGCACGGGCCGCCTTGGATGGGATGAAGGACACACCGCCCGCGCGCGGCCCTGCTCGCGGACGGGATGAAGCCATGACATGTCGGCTACATGTCGGCGCGGCTGTCGATCCGACTGGTGGCGACGCCGGAGAGGATCTCCTTGATGATCTCGCGACAGGCCGCCTCGCGGTCGCAGTCGCGACCGCGGCGCGCGGCCTGGAAGAAGCGCGCGAGCTCACGCTGCTGCGACTGGGTGAGCTCCTCGGAGAAGCCACGGCGCACCGCGACGCGCTCGGGGACCTTGTTCGCCGCCTCCTCGTCGGCGGCCTGACGACCATGCGCCCAGTTCATCGCCCGCGCGCTGTAGAGCACGATGCGATCGAGCAGCACGAAGGGGAAGCGCGGGTCGGAGACCGGCCCCATGGTGAAGCGCTGGGTGCCGGGGGCGCGCTCGATATCGAGCTTGGCCAGCGCCTTGCCGCCGACCAGTCCGAGCACGCCGCCGGTGAAGGCGCCGATCAGCGCCCCGGCGCCGAGCGAGTGACCGGCGGCGGCGAGATCGACGGTGGCCCCGGAGGCGGCACCGGCGGCGACCCCGACCATCGCCAGCTGACGCCGCGACAGCCCCAGTGCCTGACCGACCTCGTCGGAGAACAGATCCTGGTTGAGGATGGAGTCCGGCGGCAGGTTCCAGACATGATGGCGGAAGTTGGCGCGGACATGCTCCTGGGCGTCGAGTTCGAGCTGGCGCAGCCCCTGCTCGAACTCGGCGGCGACCTCGTCGCGGATACGCTCGCGCCCGGTCTTGAACACCAGCTTGCCGTTCTTCACGGTACGGGTCACGCGATAGGAGAGCGCATCCTTGAGCAACTGCAGGATGGTGTTGACCGCCTGGTCAGTGCGCCGCTCCCAGTCGCAGGCGAAGGCGTCGATCGCCTCCTCGACGCGTTCCTCCCAGCGCTGATCGATGCTCTTGAGCGCCTCGAGCAGCTTGATGCGCTCGCTGTAGGTGGCGCGGTGGGCATTGAACTCGCGCACCGAGTTGAACGCCTTGCTCAGCGCGTCCTGCCACTGCGCCATGTGGCGATCCTGGTTGGTGAGGTTGTTGAGGATCGCCATGCGCGGACGGCCGGTGAGACGCAGCAGCTCGATCTCGACCCGGTCCTTCTCCTTGATGCGCTTGGAGCCGTCGACCACCAGGATGATGCCCGCGCCCTCGGCCACCGGCTGCAGCAGGGCGCAGTCGTGGGCGAACAGCGGGTCGCGCTGATGGGTGTCGACGAAGGCGCGCGCCAGATCGCCCACCGACTCGTTGGCCTGGAACCACTCGAGGATGGCGTTGGGGTTCTGGAAGCCCGGGGTGTCGATGAACTCGACCACCGTGCGGCCATCGATGATCACCGGGTAGCTGGTCGACTCGGTGGTGGTGCCGGCGCGCTTGTCGATCGCGATCCGGTCGTTCTCGGTGAGGGTGGCGACCACCGAGGACTTGCCCGCGTTGGGGTGTCCCATGATCGCCAGGCGTGGGATCTTCACCGCCATCAATCTTCTCCATCCTGCGGCTGCGGCTGCGGCGCCAGCATCTCGAGACGCAGATAGGGGTCGGCCATCTGCTCGATCTTGCGCTGCCAGTCGGTGTAATCGAAGGTGCTGAGCGGCGGCAGGCGGTCCTCGTCCTCGGGGTCGCCGACCAGCGCGAGCAGCATCTGTGCCTGGGTGCCGGCGGCGGCGCGCAGCTCGCGCAGGAACACCAGGTTCTCGGTGATCGGCGGCTGCGAGCCGTCCTGGATGATGGCGATGCGCGCCGGCGGCGCCTCCCAGGCCCCGTCGGTCACCAGGGCGAGCGCCTCCTCGGTCATCTGGCTGCCGGCGCCGAAGGGCGCCCGGGCGCCGATCCGCCACCCGGTGTGCTGCGCGAGCAGCGCGGCCAGTCGCGGCTGATCCTCGGGCTCGAGCACGTCGTCGATGTCGACATGGATCAGCAGCAGACAGCCGTCGGGGGCGAAACGCGGCCCAGCGCCTGAGGCCACCGGCACCACAGGTTCGGGTTCGGGTTCGGGTTCGGGCTCGGGCTCGGGCTCAGGCTCGGGCTCGGGCTCGGGCTCGGGCTCGGGCTCGGGCTCAGGCTCAGGCTCAGGCTCGGGCTCAGGCTCAGGCTCAGGCTCAGGCTCAGGCTCAGGCTCAGGCTCAGGCTCAGGCTCAGGTTGGGGTGTCGACTCGGGCTCGGGTTCCGGCACGCGTTCCGCTTCTGACGTGGGCTCTGCGGCCGACTCGACGAGCGTCGCGGCCTGCGTCTGCGGGGGCTCGGGCGCTCCTTCGGGCTCGGCGGTCGTCTTCTCCGCCTCCGGCTCGGTCTCGCCCTCGGTCACCTCGCCCCCTTGCTCGGATTCCGGCTCGGCGACGGACTCGGGCGCCTTGTTCTCGAACTCGCGCTCATCCGCCTCGGGCGCCGCGGTCGAGCGCGCCTGATCCACCGACGAGACGGCGTCGGACACGATCGACGATTGCGACGCCGCCGCGACCGACTGCGCGGCGGGCTCGGTCCTCGACGCGGCCTCCGGATCGGGCTCGATGAGACGCGCGGCCCCGGTATCGCCAACCCTCTCCTGCCCCTCTCCCGACTCAGATGCCGCGTGCGGCTCGGGCTCGGGCTCTGGCTCTGGCTCTGGCTCTGGCTCTGGCTCGGGCTCGGGCTCGGGCTCGGGTCGGGGTGTCGGCTCGGGCTCGGGTTCCGGTTCTGACGCAGGCTCCACGACCGGCTCGACCGCCGGCCGCGGGGGCTCGGGCACTCCCTCGGGTTCGGCGGCCGCCGGCGCCGCCTTCGGCTCGGCCTCGGGCTCGGTGACGGGCTCGGACGCCGAGGTCCGGTCCTCGACCGGGGGCTCGGCGACCTGCTCGAACACCGGCGGGGTCGCTCGGGGCCCAGGCGTCCCCGCCGCAGTCTCGGCGGTCGAATCCGCCGCCGCGACCTCGCCCACGGACGGTGCCGCGCTCGGGACGGGCGGCGTCACCGGCATGGTCGGGACCGCAGGGACCGCCGGTCGAGCGGCGGTCTCTGGCGCCGACCGAATGGCGGCTGGCGGGGTCGAGGTCTCGTCCACCGGGGTCGATTGCGGCGGCACCGGAGCGCGCCGCTGCACCTGATCGCGCCAGGGCCGGGCGACGTGCAGCGGCACCTTGGCGCGCGGCTCACCCGCCTCCTTGGGCTTGCGCTCGCCGGGGGCAACCGGCGCCGGGATGTGCATCTCGGCTCCGCCCTCGCCGCCGACCCCGGTGAAGTCGAGCCGGGGGTTGAGCATCCGCGCATAGAGCGCCTGGGTACGGCCATGGGTGAAGGGCAGCCGCTCCAGCGACAGCCGCAGGACCAGGCGCGAGGCCCAGTAGAGCAGCAGCCGCGGCAGCAGCCCGTAGGAGATTACCGCCAGCACCAGGAACCAGCGCCAGGAGCGCAGGTGCTCGGGGTCGGGCCGGGCCACCGAGGACATCGCCCATTGTTCGAGATAGATCCGCGAGCCCTCGATCTGCTCCAGGGTCGGATAGCCGACGCCCTCGCCGAACAGCCAGCCCCAGGGGGTGGCGATCAGCCGTGCGAGGTCGTGGATGGTCTGCGGGTGTACGGCGAGCGCCGAGCCCCAGCCGAAGGCGATGTCGGTGAACCACTCGAGCATCACCGTGGTGAGGATCACCCCGAGGTTGAAGGCCACCCCGAAGAGCTGGGCCGGGATCAGCAGCGGCAGGTAGGCGATCGGACCGTAGAGCGCATACTGCGCGCGCAGCAGCCCCTGGGTGGACTGGGCGCGCTCGCGCACCTCCTCGGTGCTGTGCGCCAGGCGCTGGTGCTGCAACCAGCCCGCGCCCTTGCTGAGCTGGGGCTGGATGAGACGGGTCAGCAGCGAGAGGTCCTGGCCGATCGCCGCGCCGGTGCGCACCCGGCGCGTCACCCAGGTCGAGACCAGGGCGACGACCAGGGCGAACTGTACGAACACCAGCAGGAACAGGTACCAGGTGACGCTGACCGGCTGCAGCCCGTCGTAGTTGAGCAGCGCCGAGGCCACCGCCACGCCGAGCAGGAAGCCGGCGCCGCCGAGCAACAGGTTGCCCAGTCGCTGCGCCGAGGCAAAGGCCGCGCCGGGCAGCAGCGCGCCCATGCCGGCGGGCTCGCGCGCGCGACGCTCGGCGAGCCAGCGACGCAGGCTGGCGCGACGGTGTTCCTGGGTGTGGGGCGCGGCGCCGTCGAGAGGCGCCTGGATGTGTTCGAGATAGAGCGCGCGATCGCGCTCGGTGAGACGCTGACGGGCGGCGGGCTCGTCGCGCAGCGCGCGCTCGTCGGCGTCGAGATAGTATTCGAGGTCGATCAGGTCCGGGACGTCCCAGCGCGCAGCGGCGTCCGGGGTGTGATCGGCCGGGGATTCGCTTGGGTGATGTCGGAGATCCATGGGCTCAGACTGCCGCTCCGTAGTCCAACCGGCTACTCTACGTCGGTTGCGCGGCGAGATCCATACAGGGGGTGCCCCATGCACCGCCTCGGCGGAGCGTCTCCGATCCCGCCACCGGGAGCGGATCATAACCCGTGCGCGCCATGCCCGTCATATCCTTGACGGGCATGGCGCGCCGATCAGGCGGCCTCGGCCCGGGCCAGCGCGGCGCGGTTGAGCGCCTGGAGCACGGCGCGCAGCGAGGCGGTCACGGTATCGCGATCGGTCGCCACGCCGCTGATCGGCACGCCGTCGACCTCGAGCTGGACATAGGCCACCGCCTCGGCCTCGGTGCCGCCGTCGAGCGCGTGCTCCTGATAATCCCGCACCCGCAGGCTGCGGTCGAAGCGGCGCGCGCAGGCATCGACGAAGGCGGCGATGGTGCCCTCGCCCTCGCCGCACCAGCGCTGCTCGCCCTCGCCGGCGTCGATCCGTGCCTCGACGCGGTCGTGACCGGGATGGTCGAGCTGGTAGCCGATCAACCGCGCCGGTCCCTGTTCGCGCAGATAGTGCTCGCGAAACAGCGCGTAGAGGGTGGCGGCGGCAAGCGCCCCGCCGTGGCGCTCGCTCTCGCGCTGCACCACCTGAGCGAACTCGACCTGCAACCAGCGCGGCAGGCGCAAGCCGTAGTCCTGTTCGAGCACGAAGGCCACCCCGCCCTTGCCCGACTGGCTGTTGACGCGGATCACCGCGCGGTAGTCACGGCCCAGATCCTGCGGGTCGATCGGCAGATAGGCGACGTCCCAGGGCGCGTCGGGGCGCTGCCGGGCGAGACACTTGCGGATCGCGTCCTGATGGCTGCCGGAGAAGGCGGTATAGACCAGCTCGCCGAACCAGGGGTGACGCGGATGGACCGGCAACCCGGTGCACTCGGTGCAGACGGCGACGATCTCGGCCGGGTCGGAGAGGTCGAGTTCGGGATCGATGCCCTGGCTGTAGAGGTTCATCGCCAGGGTCAGCAGATCGGCGTTGCCGGTGCGCTCGCCGTTGCCGAACAAGGTGCCCTCGACGCGATCGGCGCCGGCGAGCAGCGCCAACTCGGCGGCGGCCACGCCACCACCGCGGTCGTTGTGCGGGTGCACCGAGAGCACCACCGCCTCGCGTCGCGAGAGCCGGGTGGAGATGTACTCGACCTGATCGGCGAAGACGTTGGGGCTGGCGACCTCGACGGTGGCCGGCAGGTTGATGATGCAGGGGCGATCGACCGTCGGCGCCCACTCGGCGAGCACCGCCTCGCACACCTCCAGGGCGTAGTCGGGCTCGGTGGCGGTGAAGCTCTCCGGCGAGTACTCGAAGGTCCAGCGCGTCTCGGGATGACGTGCCGCGGCCTCGCGCAACAGCCGCGCGCCGTTGCGGGCGATCTCGATCACCCCGGCGCGGTCGCGACCGAAGACGCGCTCGCGCTGTACCGGCGAGGTCGAGTTGTAGACATGGACGATCGCCCGCGGTGCGCCGGCGAGCGCCGCGAAGGTGCGCTCGACCAGCGCCTCGCGCGCCTGCACCAACACCTGGACGGTGACGTCCTCGGGGATCTCGTCGTGTTCGATCAACCAGCGCACGAAGTCGTAATCGGGCTGGCTGGCGGCCGGGAAACCGACCTCGATCTCCTTGAAGCCGAGCTTGACCAGCAATCGCCACAACCGCTGCTTGTGCGCGACATCCATCGGCTCGAGCAGTGCCTGGTTGCCGTCGCGCAGATCGACGCTGGCCCAGCGCGGGGCCTGTTCGACGGTGCGGTTCGGCCACTGGCGGTCGGGCATGGCCATCGCCGGGGACGGCCGGTAGCGGCGATGATCAAAGCGGGTCATGCGCTCTACTCCTTGGCGGGGATGCCCGCCGCTGACACGCGGCGGGGCGGGACGCGGGCCGTGCGACGACGACCCGCGAATGAATCGGGGCCGGTCTTTCCCGGCAGTCAACCCTGAGGGCCTGTGAAGTGACGACCTCGCGCTGTCGTCGCGCAGAGACATGGCGAGCGTCGTCTCCTGTGCCTGGTCCCGGTAAGGACCCTCGGCCGCTCTCGTCCTGGTTGGGACATCGAGCCTGTTTCGGCGCGCGCCTGGTGGGCGTCTGCCGGTGGTTGGCGGCTGGTTGGCCGACGGTTGTAAGTCTACGCCGGAGGCTCAGGCAGAGGATTGCGAATTCGCGCCGCAAAAGCGCGTTTCGCGCAATAAAATGCCAACTCTGAAAACATCCAGACAACTGAAGACGCAACCGCGGAGCCTTGATGAAACTCGATCGCTATGACCGCCGGATCCTCGCCGAACTACAGGACAACGGACGCATCAGCAACCAGGACCTCGCCGAGCGGGTCGGGCTCTCACCCTCGCCCTGTCTGCGTCGGGTACGCGCGCTCGAGGCCGCGGGCATCATCACCGGCCATCGCACCCTGGTTTCGCCCCAGGCGCTCGGGCTCAACCTGCTGGTGATCATCAGCATCTCGATGGATCGCCACACCCCGGAGCGCTTCGAGCGCTTCGAGCGGGCGGTGGCGGCGATGCCCGAGGTCCTGGAGTGTCTGCTGATCACCGGGCGCGACGCCGATTACCAGCTCAAGGTGATCGTCCCCGACATGGAGGCTTATCAGGCACTGTTGATCGAGCGTATCACCCGTATCGAGGGGGTCTCCGGGGTGCACTCGAGCTTCGTGCTGCGGCGGGTGTTCGAACGTACCCAACTGCCGGTGGATTGAGCGCGCGCAAAATCCCTACATTTTCCACTGTTCGAATGGACGCCAAGGCCGATAACAAGGCATGGTCCGTGCTGCATCAACGGCAAGGCAGCGCGCGCGCCGTCGCGATCACAGCGGCGGCCCCGCGCCGGATCCGGGCTCAGCCGCGCCGAGCGGGCTGACCACCCAGTCAGCATCCACGCAACGAGCAGATATCATGTGTAACGAAACATCGAGCAGAGGCACCCATTCCTGGCCGCTCGAGCCGCTTTCGCGACGCAGCGCCGGCCTGACAGCCCTGTCATTGCATGACGAGAATGTCCGTTTCGCCACAACCCGCGGGGTGAGCGAACACAACCGCACCGCCAACTTCGTCCCCGGCTATCTCGACAGCACCAGCGGCGAGTGGGTGCTGTCGCGGTTCCGTGACGGCTCCCCGGCGCCGGTGCATGTGCTCGACGGCCTGCCGCCGACCTGGGTGGCGCGCCGCGATGCCGCCGGCAACGTGGTACAGACCCGTCCCGGGATCGTCTCGGGGTTCGTTCGCGACGGGCTCTTCTACACCCGCGAGGAGGCCATGCTGGCGCTGTGCTGAGAGCAGCGCCCCGAACTCAGCGACGCGCCTCGCGGACGGCCTGCTCGGTGAGGGCGTGGCCGAGCTCGATCAACTCGCTGGCGCGGTGGAACTCGTGCGCGGCACAGGTATCGCGCGGCACATCGATCACCACGTCGGGGCGATAGGCGGCCAGCTGCACCGCGGCGATACTGTTCTGCATGGTCTCGAAGGAGCGGTTCATCAGCTCGAACATCCCCAGCTTGTCCTCGTCCTCGCGGGCGAGATCGAGTCCGATGGCGTCGAGAAACTGGCGAATCCGTTGCTCGTAACCGATCTCGGCAGGGGGCGTGGCCGAGGCCGCGGCATCATTCCGGCGCTCGACCCGGGGGCGTGGCGCCTCGGGGATGGGCTGGGCATTGAGGTTGACCGCAATGGTCAGGTCGGTGAGGTCGCGAAAGGTCGGGGCGATCGGCACCGGATTGAGCAATCCGCCATCGACCAGGGTCTTGCCCAGATAGCAGTGCGGGCGGAACACACCGGGGATCGAGATCGAGGCGCGGATGGCGTCGAACAGCGCGCCGCGCGAGATCCACACCTCGCGCTGGCGGTCGAGGTCGGTGGCCACCGCGGTGAAGACGATCGGCAGATCCTCGATGGCGAAGTCACCGACCATCGCCCGCAGGGTGTCCATGATGCGGTTGCCCTTGATCAGCCCGTCGCCGCTGAAGGCGAAGTCGAGGAAGCGCAGCACGTCGGGACGGCGCAGCGCACACACCCAATGCTTGTAGGCGTCGAGCTCGCCGGCGGCGTGGATGCCTCCGACCAGCGCGCCCATCGAGGCGCCGCTGATCGAGGCGATCCGATAACCATGGGCATTCAGCCACTCGATCACGCCGATGTGGACCAGCCCGCGCGCGCCACCGCTGCCGAGCACCAGGGAGACGAGTTGTCCCGACACCGCGGTTACCCCCGGGCGCTCACTGGCGCCGCCGCGCGCGACGCTGACGCAGACGGATCTGGGTCCATGCCGGACCCGAGAGCGCATAGCTGACCGACATCACAAACAGCACCAGCGGCGGGTTGATGTAGACCACCGCGAAGCTGAGCATGATGACCACGGCGAGCAGGAAGGGCACGCGCCCCTGCAGATTGACCTGCTTGAAGCTCTGATAGCGGAAATTGCTCACCATCAACAGGCCGGCCCCGGCGGTGAGCAGCGCGGCGAGCCATGACAGACTCGCCCCATCGACCCCCAGGTCGGTGCCCAGCCACACACCAGTGGCGATGATCGAGGCAGCCGCCGGACTCGCCAGCCCCTGGAAGTAGCGCTTGTCGGCGATCCCGACCTGGGTATTGAAACGCGCCAGCCGCAGCGCGGCGGCGGCGGTATAGACGAAGGCGGCGAGCCAGCCGACCTTGCCCAGCCCGGAGAGCGCCCAGTGATAGGCGACCAGCGCCGGGGCGACGCCGAAGGCGACCATGTCCGAGAGGCTGTCGTACTCGGCGCCGAAATCGGTCTGGGTATGGGTCAGTCGCGCGATGCGCCCGTCGAAACCATCGAGCACCATGGCCGCGAGCACCGCCAGCGCAGCGGCTTCGAAACGCCCATGGGTGGCCGAGAGCACGGCATAGAAGCCCGCGAACAGCGCGGCAGTGGTGAACAGGTTGGGCAGCAGATAGATGCCGCGGGCCCGTTTGCGGGATGCGAGCGTTTCGTCCATAGTCTCCTTTGTCTGGATGCGCAGCAGGACTTGCACTGGCGCGAGTATAGCCGGGAGCCGACCCCGTCCGAAAGCGAGGAGCGGCACGCGCATCCGGGTGCGATCATCCGGGGACAGACACCGAACGCGCTCGAATCCACGCACCGTCGCCAGACGGACGGAGGGGACATGAGCCTGCATCGACCCAAACCGCCGCTGCCCAGTGACGACACCCGCTGGAAGCTGGTCAACGCCACCATGCGCCGCAACGGCTATGCCGATCACGCCCTGATCGAGACCCTGCACAGCGTCCAGGACGCCTTCGGCTTTCTCGACGAGACCGCGCTCAGGTTCGTCGCCGCCTCGCTCGACGTCCCGTTGAGCAAGGTCTTCGGTGTCGCCACCTTCTATCATCTGTTCCGACTCAAGCCCAAGGGACGTCACACCTGTGTGGTGTGCACCGGCACCGCCTGCTATATCAAGGGGGCGGGCGTGCTGGTCGATGCGCTGCGCGCGCACCACCAGGTCGAGCCCGGCGAGACCACCGCCGACGGCGCGCTCTCGGTGCTCACCGCGCGCTGTGTCGGCGCCTGCGGACTGGCCCCGGCGGCGGTGGTCGACGGCGAGGTCGTCGGCAAGCTCGCCCCGGAAGCACTGCTCGAACGGCTCGATCAGCTCGAACACGCGAAGACCGCACCAGCGCCGCCACCACGCGCCCGCGCGCCGGCCTGAGGCGGCGGCCTCAGCACAGGGGGCGGCGGGCACCGTCAGGCGCCACCGACCAGTCAGCCACCGAGATAGCCAACCTCAAGAGGAGAGCGGGACCGGGGCTTGCCAACGAGCCGTGCTATCCCACCCGGCCACAGCCGGGCTCCCCGCGACAGAGCGATGCATCTGGACGACCTCGCCGAACAGGCCGCCACCATCCGCGCCCGCGACGCGGAGACCGAACACGAGATCCGGGTGTGCATGGCCGCGAGCTGTCAGTCCTCGGGCTCCGGCCAGGTGCTCGATGCGCTGCGTGCCGGGGTCGAGCCGCAGACCCAGAGCTGTCGGGTCAAGGGGGTCGGGTGCATGGGGCTGTGCTCGGCCGGTCCGCTGGTCGCGGTGGCCGCACCCGGCGACACGCTGAACGCCTCGCGCCTCTATCGCGACGTCGCCCCCACCGACGCCCCGGCGATCCTCGACAACCTCGGCAACCCAGAGCCCATCGAGCGGCTGCACTGCCCCACCGACCAGCCCTTCTTCACCGCCCAGCATCGCATCGTGCTCGAACACTCGGGCCGGATCGACCCCGACAGCCTCGACGACGCCATCGCCGTCGGCGGCTACAGCGCCCTGGTGCGCGCGCTCACCGAGCTGACCCCGGCCGAGGTGCTCCGCGAGGTCACCAGCAGCGGCCTGCGCGGTCGCGGCGGCGGCGGCTACCCGACCGGACTGAAGTGGTCGACGGTGGCGAAGATGCCGGGCGGGCAGAAATATGTCGTGTGCAACGCCGACGAGGGCGACCCCGGCGCCTTCATGGATCGCGCGGTGCTCGAGTCAGACCCCCATCGGGTGATCGAGGGCATGGCCATCGCCGGCTATGCCGTCGGCGCGAGCAAGGGCTATGTCTATGTCCGCGCCGAGTACCCGCTGGCCGTCGAGCGGCTCACCAACGCCATCCGCAAGGCCAAGCGCGCCGGCTTCCTCGGCAGCCAGATCGCCGACACCCAGTTCGGCTTCGAGATCGAGCTCCGTCTCGGCGCCGGCGCCTTCGTCTGCGGCGAGGAGACCGCGCTGATGGCCTCGATCCAGGGGCTGCGCGGCCAGCCACGGCCACGCCCGCCCTACCCCGCCGAGGCCGGGCTGTGGGGCTGTCCGACGCTGATCAACAACGTCGAGACCTTCGCCAACATCGCCCCCATCGTGCGCGAGGGCGGCGACTGGTTCGCCGCCCTCGGCACCGAGGGCTCCAAGGGCACCAAGGTCTTCGCGCTCGCCGGCACCATCGTCAACACCGGGCTGATCGAGGTGCCCATGGGCACCCGCCTGGCGCACATCATCGAGGTCATCGGCGGCGGCATCCCCGGCGGCGGTCGGGTCAAGGCGGTACAGACCGGCGGCCCCTCGGGCGGCTGCATCCCCCGCGCCCATCTCGACACCCCGGTCGACTACGACAGCCTCAAGGGCCTGGGCACCATCATGGGGTCGGGGGGGATGATCGTGATGGACGAGCGCTCGAGCATGGTCGATGTCGCGCGCTACTTCATGGAGTTCTGCATGACCGAGTCGTGCGGCAAGTGCGTGCCTTGTCGCACCGGCACCCAGCAGATGCACGCCCTGCTCGAACGCATCGCCGCCGCCGAGGCCGGGCGCGCCGAGCTGGCGCTGCTCGAGGAGCTGTGCGAGGTGGTGCAGGCCACCAGCCTGTGCGGGCTCGGTCAGACCGCGCCCAATCCGGTGCTGAGCACGCTACGCTATTTCCGCGACGAGTACGAGTCGCGACTCGTCGACTGAAGGCACGGGAGGGAGCATGCCAGGTCCAGCCAGCCAGCCCAAGGTCCGTGTCGTCACCTTCAGGGTCGACGACCAGGACCTCTCCGCCCGCGAGGACGAGACCCTGATCGAGGTCTGTCGCGAGCACCGCATCCCGATCCCCAGCCTCTGCTACCTCGAGGGGCTCTCGGCCTGGGGCGGGTGCCGCTTGTGCATGGTCGAGATCGTCGGCCAACCACGCCTGGCCGCCGCCTGCTCGACGCGGGTGGTCGAGGGCATGGAGGTGCACACCGACACCGAGCGGCTGCGCCGCTACCGCCGCACCCTGGTCGAGCTGCTGTTCGCCGAGCGCGCCCATGTCTGCTCGGTGTGCGTCTCCAACGGTCACTGCGAGCTGCAGACTCTGGCGCAACGCTGCGGGGTAGACCACATGCGCATGCCCAGACGCGCCGTCTCCTACCCGGTCGACAGCTCGCACGAGATGTTCCGGGTCGATCACGACCGCTGCATCCTCTGCACCCGCTGCGTGCGGGTGTGCGACGAGATCGAGGGCGCCCACACCTGGGACGTGATGGGTCGGGGCAGCGACTGTCGGGTGATCACCGACATGGCTCAGCCCTGGGCCGAGAGCGAGACCTGTACCAGCTGCGGCAAGTGCGTCCAGGTCTGTCCCACCGGAGCGCTGGTCAAGCAGGGCACCTCGGTCGGCGAGATGGTCAAGGACCAGCACTTCCTGCCGATCCTCGCGCGCCGGAGGCATCCACGATGAGCGCCACCCCCAAACTCAAGGTCGCCACCGCCTGGCTCGACGGCTGCTCGGGCTGTCACATGTCGCTGCTCGACATGGACCAGCGGCTGATCGAGCTCAGCGAGCGCATCGATATCGTCTACAGCCCGCTGGTCGATGCCAAGGTGCTGCCCGAACGGGTCGACGTCGGCATCCTCGAGGGCTCGATCAGCAACGCCGACGACCTCGCGCTCGCCCGCCGCTTCCGTGCGCACTGCCGGGTGCTGGTGAGCCTCGGCGACTGCGCGGTCAACGGCAACGTGCCGGCGATGCGCAACCACTTCCCGCTCGAGCAGGTGCTCGCCCGCGCCTATCGCGAGAACGTCACCCTGCAGCCACAGCTGCCCGAGCGCGGGGTGCCGGCGCTGCGCCAGCGCGTGGTGCCGATCCACGGCGAGGTCACCGTCGACGTCTTCGTCCCCGGCTGCCCCCCGAGCGCCGAGGCGATCTGGCAGGTGCTCGTCGCCCTGCTCGAGGGGCGCGACCCCGACCCCAGCGCCTTCACCCGCTTCGGCGCCTGACCAACCCCAGGAGACCACCGGCCATGTCCGACCCCGAGACCGAACAAGGCGTGATCGTCGCCCTGCTCGGGCGACTGCGCACCCAGCGCCTGCCGCGCGCGCTCGACATCAAGGCCAAGGTCGAGCGTGGCGAGGCGCTCGACACCTTCGACCTGAGCTTTCTCGAGGAGGTCTTCGCCGACGCCCGGTCGCTGCAGCCACGCTGGCGCGATCACCCCGAGCTCGGCGGCATCATCGCCTCGATGATCCATCTCTACCACGAGATCACCACCCGGGCGCTCGCCAACGAGCAGGGGCGCGAGACGGGCACCTGAGCCGGCACGCCACGAGCAAGAGGACACCATGAGCCGCACCATCACCATCGAGCCGGTCACCCGCATCGAGGGACACGCCCGGATCAGCCTCCAGCTCGACGACCAGGGCGAGGTCGCCGACGCCCGCTTCCATCTCACCCAGTTCCGCGGCTTCGAGAAGTTCTGCGAGGGTCGGCCCTATCGCGAGATGCCGGCGCTCACCGCGCGCACCTGCGGGATCTGCCCGGTCAGTCACCTGCTCGCCTCCAACAAGGCCTGCGATCATCTGCTCTCGGTGAGCATCCCGCCGGCGGCCGAGCGGCTGCGCCGGGTGATGAACCTTGCCCAGCTGGCGCAATCGCACGCGCTCTCCTTCTTCCATCTCTCCTCGCCCGACCTGCTGCTCGGCTGGGACGCCGACCCGGCCAGCCGCAACATCTTCGGGGTGATGCGCCAGCACCCCGAACTCGCGCGCGACGGCATCCGGCTGCGCCAGATCGGTCAGCAGATCATCGAGACCCTGGGCGGCAAGAAGATCCACCCGACCTGGGTGGTGCCCGGCGGGGTGAGCGAGCCGCTCGGCGCCGAGCAACGCGACGCCATCCTCGGCCTGCTCCCCGAGGGGCTGGAGATTGCCAAGCGCACCTACGACCTCTACAAGGGACTGCTGCCGCGTTTTCGCGACGAGGCGACGCGCTTTGGCAACTTCCCCACCCTGTTTCTCAGCCTGGTCAGCCCCGAGGGACGGCTCGAGCACTACGACGGGCTGTTGCGGGTGAAGGACGCCGAGGGTCGAATCCTCGAGGATCAGGTGCCGCCGCACGAATACCCCCGGCTGATCGGCGAGGCGGTCGAGGACTTCAGCTACATGAAGTTCCCCTACTACAAGCCGCACGGCTATCCGCAGGGGATCTATCGCGTCGGCCCGCTGGCGCGGCTCAACAACGCCGACGCCTGCGGCACCCCCTATGCCGACGTCGCCCTCGCCGAGTTCCGCATGCTGCAGGAGTCCGGACCGGTGAGCAGCAGCTTCCACTATCACTACGCGCGGCTGGTCGAGATCATCTATGCCCTGGAGATGATGGAGCGACTGCTCAGACACCCCGAGATCCTCGACACCCGGGTGCGTGCCCGCGCGCGCAGCAATCGCGACGAAGGGATCGGTGTCGCCGAGGCCCCGCGCGGCACCCTGATGCACCACTACCGCATCGACGAGACGGGGCTGATCACCTGGGTCGATCTGGTGATCGCCACCGGTCACAACAACCTGGCGATGAACCAGAGCATCCGTCAGGTCGCCGCAGCCTATGTCGACGGCAACAGCTTGAACGAGGGCATGCTCAACCGGGTCGAGGCGGTGATCCGCTGCTACGATCCCTGTCTGTCCTGCGCCTCGCACGCCGTCGGTCAGATGCCACTGGTCATCGAGCTGCGCGATCAGCGCGAGCGGCTGCTCGACCGCCTGGAGCGCACATGCCAGTCCTGATCCTCGGCTACGGCAGCCCGATCCGCGGCGACGACGCCTTCGGCCCGCTGCTCGCCGAACAACTCGGGGCGGAGACGAGCGACCCGCGCCTGCGGATCCATGCCCGTCATATCCTCACCGCCGACCTGATCCCGGAGCTGCTCGACTGCGACCGGGTGATCTTCCTCGACGCCGCGCTCGATACCGCGCCCGGCGAGATCCGTTGTCAACGTCTCGACCCGAGCCGCACCGGCGGATCGAGCATGGCCCACTTCCTCGATCCGCGCGAACTGCTCGCCTGGTGCGAGGCCCTCTATGACCACCGCCCGAGGGCCTGGCTGCTCTCGGTCGGCGCCGCCTCGCTCGACTACGCCAGCTACCGGCTCTCGCCCGAGGTCGCGCGGGTGATCCCGGCAGTGCGGGTCCACATCGAGCGCCTGCTCGAACAGACGCCGACCGAGACCGGGAGCGAGGCATGAGCCAATGAAAAACGGGGATGCGCGAACGCATCCCCGTTGATCTGGTTCACCGACGGCCGTCAGAGACCGCTCGGCGACACCGGATCGGTGGCCGTTACCAGCCCAGACCGATCGAGAACACCACCGCGTGCACCGCGAGCGCGATGACCAGCACGGAGAACAGGATCGGCATCAGCCAGGTGGCAGGATTGACGACGAGCCAGATCTTCCAATCGTCATCGGGGTTTTTCGGCTTTGCGATATCGCTCATGACAACTCTCTCTTTGAGTGATGGTCAGGGACGCCGGTGGGCGTGAGATCAGAACCAGGGATTGGCCGCGATGACGAACAGATGGGCGAGCGCAGCAAGCCCGACGAACGCGGTGTAGGTCACCTTGAACTGCTCGTGGAATTCCTTCGCCTGCTGATCGGTCAGTCCGGAAAGACTCATTGGGGTCATCCTCCAAGATGGGTCATGGGTTACCGCGACCGGGGCCGCGGCGGGTGTGCCGCGACGACGAACGGCTCGCCGTCACGACGGAGACGGATCAAGCGGTCTCGGGCATGGCCGGAGCGGCTTCTTCAGCCGGTGCGGCCTCCTCGGCAGGTGCAGCGTCCTCGACCGGCGCGGCCTCTTCGGCGGCAGGCGCAGCCTCTTCGACTGCGGCCGGCTCCTCGACGATGACCACCTCCTCGACGACCACGACCTCTTCGGGCGCGGCAGCCGCCTCGGGCGCCGCCCAACCCTGATCCGGGAGCGAGAAGGCATAGACGTGGACTGCGAGCGCGACGACCAGCACCGCGGCAAGGATCGGAATCAGCCAGGTTGAGGGATTGACGACCAACCAGATCCGGTAATCCTGTTCCATCGGCTTGTAGTCGAATACCTGCATGATTCTCCTCCTCGGCGGATTGCGAATTGAGAGTTCGGTGATCGAGAACCGAATGGCCTGGCAATCAGCCAGACCTTGAAATTCCTCAGAACCCCTTGGGGATCCCAGGTGTCATATTAGCTTGACGCCTTGTGATGTCAATAAAATTGGACAGATGTTTTTAATGGACAGACAAGCCGCTGAATCGGCTTTCATTTCAATTCGCAAGACATTTCATGGTTCGATAATTGCTAGTTTCCCGAGACGACCATGACACCCGGAAATCGACGCACCCCACTCCCCGGTGAGGCTGAAGCCACAGACGTCAGGAAGGTCCCGGAACCATCTCTCACGTCCCGAACCTGGCGCGGCACGCACGCCGCGCCAGACATCGGGATCACGCGCCGAGCAGCCCGCGATAGAGGTCGAGATAACGCGCCGCCGGGCGCCGCCAACCGTGATCGGCACGCATCCCGTTGTCCCGGAGACGATCGAAGTGATCCGGGTGATGGCGCCACAGCCAAGCGGCGCGACCCAGGACGGCATGCACCGCCTCGGTCGTCTGCGCCTCGAACAGATAACCGTTGCGCTCACCCACCGGGCGATCGCTGTGGTTGGCGTCGACCACGGTATCGGCCAGACCGCCGACCCGACGCACCAGGGGGACGGTGCCGTAGCGCATCGCGATCAGCTGGGTCAGCCCGCAGGGCTCATAGCGGCTCGGCACCAGGATCATGTCGGCACCGGCATAGATGAGATGGGCCAGCCCCTCGTCGAAGGCGAGTTCGAGATGGGCATCGGGACAGTCGGCCAGCGCCTCGCGCTTGGCGGCGAAGCGCGCGGCCACCGCCGCATCCGGCGCGGCGCCGAGCAGCACCACCTGACAGCCGAGCGCGAGCGCGCTGTCGATCCCGCCGAGGATCAGCTCGACACCCTTCTGCGCGTCGAGCCGACTGACCACGGCGAGGATCGGCGCGGCGCGCGCGCGCAACCCCAGACGCCGGCGTAACGCCTCGCCGTTGCGGGCCTTGAGCGACAGGCTGTCGGGGCCATAGTGGACGGGGATCAGCGGATCGGTCCGCGGATCCCAGAGCGCGTCGTCGATGCCGTTGAGGATGCCGCCGAACTTGTCGACATGGGCCTGTAGCACCCCCTGCAGCCCCATGCCCTGCCCGGTGTGCAGGACCTCCCAGGCATAGCGCGGCGAGACGGTATTGACGAAGTCGGCACAGTGGATGGCGCCACGCAACAGATTGGCCCGCCCCGGCGCGGCGGGATCGTCGAGCGGCCCCGGACCGAGCAGCGTCCCGACATCGACCCCGAGACGGGCCAACACCGCCGGCTCGATCAGCCCCTGATGGGCGAGGTTGTGCAGGGTGAGACAGACCCGGACCGGGGGCTCGCCGGCATCCGTCACGGCCCATTGCAGCGCCGGCAGCTGCGCACTCTGCCAGTCGTGACAATGGATGATGTCGGGCCGCCATCCGGGGCGGCGCAGCAGCGCATCGGCCGCGCGCGCGAACAGCGCGAAGCGCAGCCCGTCGTCGGGCTCACCGTAGACGTGCGGGCGGCGGAACCAGTCACCCGCCGGATCGATCAGGACACAGTCGAGTCCCTCGGCGCGCAGACGCCAGCAGGTGCACTCGAGCGCGGCGCCATCGAGCGGGATCGATACTGCGACGTCGAGCGGCTCGAGCCGCGAGACGAAAGGCTCCGGCAGCAGCCCGCGATAATAGGGCAGCAGCACCTGGACCTCGACACCGGTCGCGGCCAGGGCGCGCGCCAGCCCCTGGATGAAGTCACCGAGCCCACCGACCTTGGCAAAGGGCGCACACTCGGCGCCGACCATGACCACGCGCATCGCTCAGTCCTCCTCGGTGCGCGACGCCAGCGCTGGCGGATGCTGCGCCAGGATCGCACGCAGCAACTCAGGATCCTCGACCCGACACTCGAACTGGAAGCGCCCACCGGGCCCCACCCGATACGGCTGACCGAAGAGATCGATCTCGCGCCCCGGCGGCGCCCAGCCCGAGACGCACAACCGCGCCTCGACCACGACATCCTCGGCGCGCGGCGAGGGCTGCGCGTACTCCAATCTCGGCGGGGCCTGACCGACCAGTCGCGCCTCCTCCGGCCGCGACACATCGGCAGGCGCGGCGATCGACACCGAGGCGGCGACATCGCCTCGCGCCACGACACCGCGGCGCACCCGCTCGACATCGACCTCGAGCCCGAGTCCATGCGCGAAGGGCTCGGAGCGGGCGATCATCACCCAGCCCTCGGCGCCGTCGGAGAGCCCGAGCTCGGCGCAATAATCACCGCTCGGCGGTCTCTCCACGAGTCCCATCAGCCCATGCGCGCCACCGCTCACCCGTGCCCGCACCACCCGCTCCGCCACCAGCCGATCGCCGGCGCCCGGATCCGCACGCAGCAACCGCACCACCGGACTCGCCCCTCCAGGACCAAAGAGCGCGGCGGCGCGAGCCACATCGGTCGAGGCGAGACACCAGCTCGCCCCGATACCACCGGCGGCGTGCTCGAACAGGGTCACCTCACTGCCACGCCGGGGCGCAGGGAAATCCAGCGACACCGGATACGACATCAGCGATGGATCGACCATCACCGCATCGGCGGCATCGCCGGGACGCGCACTGACCTCGTCCGCGCTGAAGTCTTGGTGGATATCGATCGCTCTGCGCTCCTCTTCAAATCAGCCCCATCAGGCCTCGGCGTCGGCCGACGTCAAGTCGACCGCGCAGCATATCGGAGGCGGCGCCGAGCCGCTCTCTCCCGCGAACTCGGCCAAGGCGGATGCAGCAGCCTCCAGGCGTTGATGCAGATACGGCAGCCAGGACTCGCCCCAGTACAGATAGCAGCTGGTCTCGGCCTCGAGGATCAACTGCCGGGCGCGCGTCAGGTGGCCATCATCGTCATCCTCGCGATATTCGCGCAACAGACTCCAATACCGCTCGCTCAGTCGCACCAGCTCGGTCACCGCCGCACGCTGCGCCCGACTACCGGTCCAGCGCGAGAGCGCGGCGCCGACATCGGCGTCGGTGTTCCAGCAACCGGTCTGGACCCGCGCGTGGACACGTGGATGAAAGGCATCGAGATAGCGTCCGAGCGAGACCGGACGGATCATGCTCTCGCCGGCGCGCCAGCGCGTCATCTGCGGCGCGAAGAAATGACCGAAGAAGCCAGCCTGCTCCTGGGTCTGACGCAGCCAGGCACCATTCTCACCGTCGCACCAGGTGGTGAGCAAACGCGGCTCGCGGGGACGCGGCGAGCGGGCGGCGCGGACACAGACCTCGCGCTCGAAACCATCGGGCTCCAGTCCCGATTGCTGCGCGCCGGAGAGGGCGCGATCGCGCGGCACCACACGGATGCAGGCGCCATCATGACAGGCCAGATAGGGGCGCAGCACGTCGCTCATGCCATCTGCCGGGCGCACATGGCCACCGTCGACCACCACATAGTCGTAACCAGCCTTCACCAGCGCCGGGATCATCTCCATGGTGAAGGCCAGCTCCGGCGGCCAGAACCCACGCGGCGCGCGGCCGAAGGCGCGCTCAATCAGGGCCCGCCCCCGCACCAGTTGCTCGGACCAGTCGGCGCGCGCGATCAACGGGAAGATCGGATGCGAATACCCCGTCCCCACCAGCTCGATGTTGGCCGCCCGGCGATATCGCTCGAGCATCGCCGGGATGTCGACGATGGCGCGATAGCGCGCGACCACCTCAGGATCGAGCAGCTGCTCGAGCAGCACCCCGGAGAAACCGACATGCAACACCGCGACATCGCGAAAGTGCTCGGCATAGCGCAGGACCCGTTCGTAACAACGGATGATCTGCTCGGCCTCCCAGGGGCTGACCTCGATCAGCAGGCGCAGATTGCCCGGGGGCTGGTGCATGTGGAGCCCGAGCGCGTGGGCGATATTGGTGACGGTCATCCGGATCTGAACAGCGGGTCGACGAGTCCCGTGACATCCACGGGCTAGAGCAATCCCACATTAAACAATGGGGCGGGACGGGTAAAGCGCGGGATAGCGGCCAGCGGCCAGCGGCCAGCGGCCAGCGGCCAGCGGCCAGGAGGATTGAACCGCAATGGCGCAAAGAGCGCGAGACAGGCAAGAGCCACCAGCCGTCAGCCGCCGACGCCAGCCCTCGCCCCTGGAGGCTGAAAGCTGGCCGCTGGAGGCTGACGATCGACGCGCCCTACTCGGCCCGCCCCTCGAGCACCACCAGGCTACGGCCGCGCACCAGCAGCACCGAGGCCGGGTGCGGCGGCTGGAGGTCGGGCTCGATCAGGTCGGTCGGTGAGGCCCTGGCGGTATCGAGCGCACGGAACCAGGCAACGCCCGGGAGCTGCGGCAGGGTGAAGCGGCGGGCACAGGGCTCCATGTTGATAGCGACATGGAGCACCGCCTCGGTCTTGTGCAACGGCGCCAGGGTAAAGGCGAGCACCCGCGCCTCGGGGTCATCCCAGGGGGGTTGATCGGGTTCGAGTCCGTGCCAGCGGATGTCGGGCAGCCCCCCGCCAGCGCGCGCCCGACCGCTGAGAAAGCGCCGCCGGCGCAGGCTCGGATGACGCTGGCGCAGCGCGATCAGGCCGCGCACGAAACCCAACATGCTGGCGTTGCGCTCGACCAGCGACCAATCGAACCAGTTCTCGGCGTTGTCCTGACACCAGGCGTTGTTGTTGCCGCCCTGGGTACGCAGCACCTCGTCGCCGGCGAGCAGCATCGGCACCCCCTGACTGAGCAGCAGCAGCGCAAGCAGGTTCTTGGCCTGACGCCGACGCAGCGCCAGCACCTCGGGGTCGTCGGTCTCGCCCTCGATGCCGCAGTTCCAGCTCAGATCGTCGTCGGTGCCGTCGCGGCTGTCCTCGGCGTTGGCGAGGTTGCGCTTGCGGTTATAGGAAACCAGATCCCAGAGGGTGAAACCGTCATGACAGGTGACGAAGTTGACGCTGTTGAGCGGATGGCGGAGGTTGGCCTGGTAGAGATCACTGCTGCCGGCGAGCCGGGTGGCGACCTCGGCCACCAGCCCGGGATCGCCGCGCACGAAACGACGGATCACGTCACGATAGCGACCGTTCCACTCCATCCAGCGATAGCCGGGGAAGCTGCCGACCTGATAGAGCCCGGCGGCGTCCCAGGCCTCGGCGATGATCCGGCTGGTGGCCAGGGTGTCGGAGAGCTCGATCCCCCACAACACCGGCGGGTTGGCCAGCGGCTGACCGTCGGCGTCGCGCGCCATGGCGCTGGCCAGGTCGAAGCGAAAGCCGTCGACGTGCATCTCGCGCACCCAGTACTCGAGCGCGTCGATGATATAGCGCGCCACCAGCGGGTGATTGGCGTTGACGGTATTGCCACAACCGGTGAAATCGAGATAGATGCGCCGATCGAGCACGTCGAGACAGTAGAAGGTCTCGTTGCCGAAGCCCTTGAAGGTCAGGGTCGGTCCCCCCGCCCCGCCCTCGCTGGTGTGGTTGAAGACCACATCGAGGATCACCCCGATCCCGGCGCGATGCAGCGCCTTGACCAAGTCACGGAACTCGCGCCGGTGGCAGCCGGCCTCGGGGTCGACGCAATAGCCCGGGTGTGGCGAGAAGAAGCCGTAGCTGCTGTAGCCCCAGTAATTGCGCAGCCCCGCTCGCCACACCGCCGGCGGCACGTCCTGCTCGTCGAAGGCCATCACCGGCATCAACTCGACATGGCTGATGCCGAGCGCGCGCAGATAGGGGATCTTCTCGATCAGCCCGAGGAAGGTCCCCGGGTGCGCGACCCCGGCACTGGGATGTCGGGTGAAGCCGCCGACGTGCAGCTCGTAGATGATGGTCTCCTCCCAGGCTCGGCGCAGCGGGGTGTCGCCCTCCCAGTCGTACTCCTCGGCCAGCACCACGCCGCGCGGCGAGTCGTGGGGGCGCACGCCCTCGTCCTGACGGCGCCAGCGGTCCCAGTCACAGACGTTGACCGCGCGCGCCCAGGGGTCGACCAGCTCGACCTCCGTGTCGAAGCGCCAGCCGTTGCCCTGCGGATCGAAGGGACCGTCCATGCGCCAGGTGTAGTGGGTCCCCGGCGGCAGATCGACCACCAGCACGTGCCAGGAGAAGAAGGTGTGGTTGACCTCGGGGTCGAGACGGATGACCTGGAAGGGCTCGGCGCTGTCGGCACCGGCATAGAGCAGCAGCTCGGCACCGGTGGCATGACGACTGAACACCGAGAAGTTGACCCCGGCGTCCTCCACGGTCGCCCCCGGCGGGTGACGGTGCCCGGGCAGGGTGTGATACGGAGCATTGAGAACGACCATGACGGAATACGCAGCCCCGGTTGCGAATGCTGCCGGAAGGGACAGCTGAAGAGGTGACGCAGCCGCGGCGTCACAGGCACCGCGAGCATAGCACGGGCGCTCGCCCCGACCGCCTCAGGCGTGCCGCACCGCCGCCGGCGCAGGACGATCGACCCAGCCCCAGGCCAGCACCCAGGCCACCGCCGAGGCCAGCGCCGCGCCGCCGAAGGTCACCAGCGCACCGGCGTCCTCCCACAACAACCCACCGATCAGGCTGCCGGCGGCGCCGCCGGCGCCGAAGCTCAGCGCGCTGTAGAGCGCCTGCCCGCGCCCCTGGGTGCGCCCCGGAAAGGCATGGTGGACCCAATGGATCGCCGCGGCATGGAAGGTGGCAAAGGTCGCGGCATGGAGCAACTGGGCGAGCACCTGCAGCCACAGCAGCTCGACCCAGGCGCCGATCACCAGCCAGCGCACCACCGCCAGGGCCAGACTCCAGAGCAGCACCCGACGCGCCCCGAAGCGCTCGAGCAGGCGGTGCATCACCAGAAAGATCGCCACCTCGGCCACCACCCCCAACGCCCACAGCCCGCCGACGGCGTCGGTACCGTAGCCGTTGGCCTCGAGATGGATCGAGTAGAAGGCGTAATAGATGCCATGGGCGAGCTGCATCAGCAGACAGGCGGCGAAGAAGGCGAGCACCGCGGGCCGGCGCAACAAGGCCCCGATCCGGGGCTCGGTGCCCTTGGCATGCACTGGCGCACTGTCGGGGATCACCAGACTGGTCAACCAGATCCCAAGGAGCAGCGCCAGCACCCACCAGGGCAGGATCGCGAACGACTGCACGTGCAGCGCCATCCCCAGCGCCACCACCACCAGCACGAAGCCGACCGAACCCCACACCCGCACCAGCGCATAGCGCGTCGGCCGACGGCGGAGATGATTGAAGGTCACCGCCTCGAGCTGCGGCAACGAGGCGTTCCAGAAAAAGCTGAACAGCGCCATCGCCAGCGCCGTGGCCCAGAACCCTTCGCCGAAGAAGATCAGCCCGAAGAGCACGACCGAGAGCAGCGCGGCGAGCCGCACCAAGGGCATCCGCCGGCCGCTGCGGTCGGCCAGCTGACCCCAGACCAGCGGGGCGACGACCTTGGTGGCGTAGAGGATCGCCATCAACTGGCCGATGGCCAGGGCATCGAAGCCGCGATCCTGCAGATAGAGCCCCCAATAGGGCACCAACGCCCCGAGCGAGGCGAAATAGAAGAAGTAGTAGCCGGAGAGACGCCAGTAGGGCATGACGGGGGCGCGCGGCGCCACGGGGGCGCGCACGCGGACTCAGGCGCCGGGCGCGCGCGCGGCGATCGGTGGGATCGGCGCCTGGGTGGCGGCGTTCTGGGCGCGGTGGCGCAGCAGATGATCCATCAACACGATTGCCAACACCGCCTCGGCGATCGGCGTGGCGCGGATCCCCACGCAGGGGTCGTGACGCCCCTTGGTGACCACCTCGACGGGGTTGCCGTCACGATCGATCGAGCGCCCGGGAATGCGGATGCTCGAGGTCGGCTTGAGCGCGATACGGACCACCAGGTCCTGGCCCGAGGAGATGCCGCCGAGTACCCCGCCGGCATGGTTGGAGAGGAAGCCCTCCGGGGTCATCTCGTCGCGATGCTCACTGCCGCGCTGCTCGACACAGGCGAAGCCGTCACCGATCTCGACCCCCTTGACCGCGTTGATCCCCATCATCGCGTGGGCGATGTCGGCGTCGAGCCGGTCGTAGATCGGCTCGCCGAGCCCGGTGGGCATCCCCTCGGCGACCACGGTGAGCGCCGCCCCGATCGAATCGCCGGACTTGCGCAGCTCGTCCATGAAGCGCTCGAGCTCGGGCACGCTCTCGCGACACGGCCAGAAGAAGGGGTTGGACTCGACCGCCGCCCAGTCGAAGCCGCGCGGACGGATCGGGCCGAGCTGGGAGAGATGACCGCGGATCCGCACCCCGACCTGCTCGGCCAGATACTTCTTGGCGATCGCCCCGGCGGCGACCCGCACCGCCGTCTCGCGCGCCGAGGAACGACCGCCGCCGCGATAGTCGCGATGACCGTACTTCTGGTCGTAGCAGTAGTCGGCGTGGCCGGGACGATAGCGGGTGGCGATCTCGGAGTAGTCCTTGGAGCGCTGGTCCTCGTTACGGATCAGCAGCCCGATCGGTGCCCCCGTGGTACGCCCCTCGAACACCCCGGAGAGGATCTCGACGGTGTCGGACTCGCGCCGCTGGGTGGTGTGGCGAGACTGCCCCGGCTTGCGCCGATCGAGGTCGCGCTGCAGATCGGCCGCGCACAGCGCCAGCCCGGGCGGGCAGCCGTCGACCATGCCGCCGATAGCCGGCCCGTGGCTCTCGCCGAAACCGGAGACGACGAACAGTTTACCGAGACTGCTTCCAGACATGATCGGGATCCAGGCAACGAGAAGGATTCAGGACAACGGATCGAGCCACGCCGAGCACACCGGCGCGGCCCGACGGATCAATAGGTCGGCGGCGCCACCATGTCGTCGGGATCGAGCCAGGCATTGCCCTTGGCCAGCACCTCGCGACTCAGGGTACTGGTGGCCTGGTGAAGCTTGACCCCATTGACGATGTAGTTGTAGCGCGCGCTCAGGTACTCGAACTCGGCCTGGAACAGGTTGCGCTGGGCGTTGAGCACGTCGACCTGGGTGCGGGTGCCGACCTCGAGCCCGGCCTGGGTCGATTCCAGCGCCGAGCGCGCCGAGACGATCGAGGCCTGACGGGCCTTGACGTCCTCGATGCTCGAGAGGATGCCGCGATAGGCGTCCTTGACCTGCTGGCTGACCTGACGACGGGTCTGGTCGAGTCGATCCTGAGCGGCGCGGAAGTTGTAGCCGGCCTCACGGGTGCGCGAACTCACCGCCCCACCCTGGAACACCGGGATGTTGACGCTCAGACCGACGAAACCGGTGTCGGAGTCGGTGTCGAAGGTCGCATCGGAGCGCGAGATGTCGTAGCCGGCCTGGAGGTTGACCGAGGGGTAGTGGCCGGAGCGCTCGATCTCGATGCCCTTGCGCGCGGCGTTGGCCGCCTCGCTCGCGGCGATGATGCCGTAGTTGCTGCGCAGTGCGGTCTTGGCCCAGACGTCGATCTCGTTGGGTTCGGGCGGCGAGAGCGGCAGGCGGTCGCCGAGGCGCGCCAGCGGTACCTGGATCGGGCCGACGATGGTGCGCAGCGCCTCCCAGGCGTTGTCGAGATCGTTGCGCGCGGTGATCAGGTCGGCGCGCGAGCGGTCGTAGGCGGCCTGACTCTCGTTGACGTCGGTGATCGCCACCAGACCGACCTCGAAGCGCTGGCGCGACTGCTCGAGCTGGCGCTCGTTGGCGCGCAGCAGCGCCTCCTGCACGGTCACCGCGTCGGCAGCGCGCAGCACGTTGAAATAGGCCTCGGTGGTCTGGACCATGAGTTCGAGCTGGGAGTCGCGGAACTCGGCCTCGGCCTGGGCGATGACATGATCGGATTGCTTCAGGGTCATCCAGCTGGCGCGGTCGTAGACGGTCTGGTTGACCACCGCCTGCAGCCCCTGGGTGCCGTACTTGTCATAGCGGTCGAAGCTGCCGAAGGTGCTGGTACCGCTGCTGTCGACGCTCTGATAGTCGATGTCGCCCTGCACGCTCAGGTTCGGCAGCAGCAGTGCCTGAGCCTGGGGGCGGGCTTCGCGGGAGGCGAACAGACGCTGTTCGGCCTCGCGCAGGGTGGGCGCGCTCTGCGCGGCCATGTCATAGATCTGCAGCAGATCCTCGGCCTGGCTCAGCGGCGCGATCCCGCACAGAAGAGCCGTGATCAGGGTCGGAAGGGTTTTCCGCATCGGATTTGGTTTCCTGGGTGCAGACCCGCGCACGACGGCTGGAGATCGTGCTTGGATCCGGAGGCGATGGTTCCAATCGAGACGGGATTCCGTCATCATGCTTGGATTGCAGTATAGGGGAGAAGCGGGCCCGCCCTCAATGCGTCGGCGCCCTGCCCCGACCGGACGTCCCCGCACCGCGCAGACCGCCCGCCGTTCCCCGCTCACAAGGATTCCCCCAACGATGGCACGTCTCGTCGCTAGCGACTTCCGTCCCGCCTGGTGGTTGCCCGGCGCCCATCTGCAGACCGTCTGGCCGGCGCTGATGCGCCGACGCCCGCCGCTCGACCTGACCCCGAGACGCATCGAGCTCAGCGATGGCGACTTCATCGATCTCGCCATCGGTCGCCCCGTCGGTCCGCGGGTGGTGTTGATCCACGGGCTCGAGGGCAACCTCGAGTCGCACTACGCCGGCTCACTGATCCACGCCCTCGAGGGCACCGGCTTCCAGCCGGTGTTCATGCACCTGCGCGGCTGCTCGGAGGCGCCCAATCGGCTCGATCGCTCCTATCACTCGGGGGCCTCGGAGGACCTCGCCGAGGTGCTCGAGCAGCTCGCCGCCGACCCCGAGGGCGAGCCGCTTGCGGCGGTCGGCTTCTCGCTCGGCGCCAACCTGTTGCTCAAGTATCTCGGCGAGCGCGACACCGCGCGGGTCGGCGCAGCGATCGCCGTCTCCGTCCCCTTCGTGCTGCGCGACGGCATGCTGCGTTTCAATCGTGGGCTCTCGAGGGTCTATCGTCGCTATCTGCTCGACCGGCTCAAGGCCAACCTGCGACGCAAGTTCGCCGACCGCCCCCTGCCGCTGGCGGTCGACCTCGAGCGGATCGGCGACTTCAACGACTTCGACGACCAGATCACCGCACCGCTCAACGGCTTTGCCGGTGTCTTCGACTACTACAGCCGCTCGAGCTGTCGCGGCTATCTGCGCGGGATCACCACCCCGACGCTGATCATCCACGCCGCCGACGACCCCTTCATGTATCCGTCCACGGTCCCGATGGCACACGAACTCGGCCCCGGCGTCACCCTGGAGCTCAGCCGCCACGGCGGCCATGTCGGCTTCGTCTCCGGCAGCCATCCCTGGCGCCCGATCTATTGGCTCGAGCAGCGTATCCTCGCGCAGTTGCGCGACCTGCGCGGCTGAATCGCCACCCTCAGCCCCGGGTATCGCCGAGCGGCGTTCAGCCCGGGGCTTCTATGCTAGTCTTCGCCCATTTTCGAAGGAGAGTCCCGCCGATGCCGCTTGCATTCGCCCCCGTCCTCGCCGCCGCCCTGCTCGCACTGAGCCTGGGCGGTTGCGCCACCCCCGAGACCAGCAGTGACTTCAAGGCCCAGGACCCGCAGTCACAGACCTGCCTGGCACGCTGCGAGATCGCCAGCACGCATTGCGAGCAGCGCCAGCAGATCCGCGAGACCGAGTGCCAGACCCATATTCGCATGATCGGGGAAGACTACGAGACCTGTGTCGCCAATCGCGGCGCCGGCTGCCTGAAGCCCGACGTCTGTCTTGGCGCGGACCTGCGCATCTGCCGTATCCAGCGCGAAGAGTGCGTGGCCGCCTGCGCGGCGAGCCACCGCGCCACCACCGCACCGAGCGACGTCGAGGCGGCAGCGTCCGCTGAGAAGGAAGAGCAGGCCGAGGGCTGAACGCCCCCGGCCAGGTAGGATGACGAACGGGCGGCGGTCGTGCCGCCCGCCCCGTTCAGCCCATCTCGAGCAGCGTGCGCAGCTCGATGATCGCCGCGTTGGCCCGTGAGATGTAGGAGGCCATCACCAGCGAGTGATTGGCCATCGGGCCGAAGCCGGTACCGTTAAGGATCAGCGGGCTCCAGATCGGGCTCTGCGTCTCCTCGAGCTTGCGGATGATCTGGCGCAGCGAGACCAGCGCGTTCTTGTTCTCGAGCACCGACTTGAAATCACCCTCGATTGCCTGGAGGGTGTGGAGCAACGCCCAGGTGTAACCACGCGCCTCGAAGAAGACGTCGTCGATCTGGTTCCACGGCGTCTTCTGCACCCGCTCCTCGGGGACCGCCGTCGACTGACGCGCGCTTGGGTCGCCAGCCAGGTCGGTGTTGAGCTGACGCTGCCCCACGGCATAGGACAGACGCTGCGCCAGACTCCCCAGACGCTTCTCCACCAGCCCCAGATACATCGTCAGGTTGTCGGCGCGGGCAAAGAACTGACCATCCTGAGCGCGCTCGTCGGAGAGTCGCTCAAGATAACGATAGAGCGCATCGGCACCCTTGCGGTACTCGGACTCGCTCGAGGGCAGGATCCAGGAGTTGGCGTTGTAGTTGAACTGCGGCTGGGCGATCTGCAGGTCGACGTCCTCGATCGACTGCGACTGGGCACGGCTGAGGTGATTGCGCAGCGAGTCGACGAGGTCGCGCACCTCGGTCAGGGCACCGAACTCCCAACTGGGGATATTGTCGAGATAGACCCCGGGCGGCATCACATCATTGGAGAGATAGCCACCGGGCTTGTCGAGCAGGGTCTCGACGATGCGGATGGCGGTGGCCGTGGTCAGGGTGCCCGGGACCAGTCGGGCCTCGTCGCCCCCGACCATCTCCAGTGCGCTCTCGCGCACATCGAACTCGCCGGGCGAGCGCGACCAGACGATGCCGAGCACCAGTACCACCAACAGATAGGTGACCAGAAATACTCCGCTGGTCCACCAGAGGCCCCGTTCGCGCCAGATGCGCGGGTTGTAGAGTTCCATTAAATTCTTGGCTCGTCGACGGATCGCGGCCCTGAGGCCGGATAGATTCAGGTCCATCACTTGACTCCTTACTGACTGAAAGTCTGACAAGGACGCAGCCCCCATGGCGGTACGGGGGACAGCGTCCCGAAATTCGTCGTACCGCGGCCCGGGCCACGCCGATGCGCTACCCGACGAGCGAGAGGCCCGCGCCCACCTCGAGTGATTGCGGACAGACAACCGGGCGTGTCGGGCGCAACCCGCCCTGACATCAAACCCGACCCTACCATTCTCGCCCCGAGACCGGCCCCGGGTCCATGCGGTGTTGCCTAGAGACTGCACCATGCGCCGAACGTTCCCCAAGACACATGCGCCATCGCCATCGGTAACCACCATGCTCGCGCACGGAAGACACGTCTCGTCCACCTTTGATGCTGTGTGCGCCGGTGCAGTTTCACAATCCACCCGATTGAGATAACGCATCAACTTTTTGTTGACATCGGCGAGGAATGACCAAGAGAATCGGTCTTTCCTTTTGTTTTGTGCGGAAAGCGACAAGCGCACCGCGTCCCCGCTGAGCTGGACCCGAAACACAGACATCGAGCGCCGAGCGGCACTGGTCTGGGGCCGCAGGCAGCGGCGCGCGGCGCCGAGTCGAGGCACAGACCCCACTCATCGTGTTTCGGATAAACCCATGCAACGAGAATCGATCGACGCTATCGAGGCGAATCCGCGCTATCAACAGCTGGTCAGATCACGCAAGCGCTTCGCCTGGGTGCTGACCCTGCTGATGCTGGGCATCTATTACGGCTTCATCCTCACCATCGCCTTCGCCCCTGAACTCCTGGCGATCCCGGTCGCCGAGGGCGCGATCATGACCATCGGCATGCCGCTCGGTGTGGTCATCATCCTCAGCGCCTTCCTGCTCACCGGCATCTACGTGGTGCGCGCCAACGGTCACTTCGACCGCCTGACCAAAGAGATCCAGGAGGAGGCACGATGAGACGCTTCGCACCCTGGGGCGTACTCGCCGCCCTGCTCATCCCCTTCGGTCTCGCCGCCGCCCCGGCAATGAGCGGCGCGGTGGAGAAACAGGCGGTCAACGTCACCGCCATCAGCATGTTCGTCGCCTTCGTCGTCGGCACCCTCGGCATCACCTACTGGGCGGCGCGCCGCACCCGCAGCGCCAAGGATTTCTATACCGCCGGCGGCGGCATCACCGGCTTCCAGAACGGTCTGGCGATCGCCGGCGACTACATGTCGGCGGCCTCCTTCCTCGGCATCTCCGGGCTGGTCTTCGCCTCCGGCTACGACGGCCTGATCTACTCGATCGGCTTCCTCGTCGGCTGGCCGGTGATCATGTTCCTGCTCGCCGAGCAGATCCGTAACCTCGGCAAGTTCACCTTCGCCGACGTTGCCTCCTACCGCTTCGGCCAGACCCAGATCCGCACCATGGCCGCGCTCTCCTCGCTGGTCGTGGTCGCCTTCTATCTGATCGCGCAGATGGTCGGCGCCGGCAAGCTGATTCAGTTGCTGTTCGGTCTCGAGTACTGGATGGCGGTGGTCGCCGTCGGCGTGCTGATGATGGTCTACGTCATCTTCGGCGGCATGACCGCCACCACCTGGGTGCAGATCATCAAGGCGGTGCTGCTGCTCTCCGGCGCCACCTTCATGGCCTTCGCCGCGCTCTCGGCCTTCGGCTTCTCCCCCGAGGAGATGTTCCGCCAGGCCACCGAGATCCACCCCAACGGTCTCGACATCATGGGACCGGGCTCGCTGGTGCAGGATCCGATCAACGCCATCTCGCTGGGGCTGGCGCTGATGTTCGGCACCGCCGGCCTGCCGCACATCCTGATGCGCTTCTTCACCGTCCCGGATGCCAAGGAGGCGCGCAAGTCGGTGTTCTACGCCACCGGCTTCATCGGCTACTTCTACATCCTCACCTTCATCATCGGCTTCGCCTCGATCGTGCTGCTCGCCCAGCACCCCGAGTTCTTCAAGCCCGAGGCACTGAGCGCCGAGGGTGCGGTACTCAGCGAGCGCCTGGTCAGCGGGGTCGAGGGCGGCTCCAACATGGTCGCGATCCGGCTGGCCGAGGCCGTCGGCGGCAACCTCTTCCTCGGCTTCATCTCGGCGGTGGCCTTCGCCACCATCCTCGCCGTGGTCGCCGGGCTGACCCTGGCCGGCGCCTCGGCCATCTCCCACGACCTCTATGCCAGCGTGATCGCGCGCGGTCGCGGCAACGAAGCCACCGAGATCCGCATCTCGCGTTTCGCCACCTTCGGGCTGGGACTGGTCGCCATCGCACTCGGCATCGCCTTCGAGAGCCAGAACGTCGCCTTCATGGTCGGCCTGGCCTTCGCGATCGCTGCCAGCGCCAACTTCCCGGTGCTGGCCGCCTCGATCTTCTGGGGGCGGATGACCACCCGCGGAGCACTGGCCGGCGGTCTCGCCGGTCTGCTCAGCGCGGTGGTGCTGACGGTGCTGTCGAAGGCGGTGTGGGGCGATGTGCTCGGTCACACCGCGCCCGGCCCCGACGGCACCCCGGTGCCGGTCGGCCTGATCGGGCTCGACAACCCGGCGATCGTCTCCATCCCGATGGCCTTCTTCTTCATCTGGCTGGTCTCGCTGCTCGACAACTCCGAGCAGGCCCAGCGCGAGCGCAGCGCCTATCGTGCCCAGCGCATCCGCTGCGAGACCGGGATCGGCGCCGAGGGGGCCGCGAGCCACTGAGGTCCCACTCACCGCCCGCGCACGCGGGCGGTGGGCGTCGAGGCGCAGGGACGCGCCACCACTGCTCCGATCGTCCGGGCGCAACGCCCGGACGCCCCTCATCTCCCGCCCCGCATCCCTCCCGTTTTCGCCATCTACGGCCCACTCACCCGGCAGCACCGGACGCAGCAGCGTCTATACTGGATAAAAACAAGAAAAACAGCGGATTAAACAGGCAGCCCCGGGAGGATGAAAACACCATGTACGCAAATCGCGATGATGCCGAACGCCGCCGCTACGAGCGCCGCGAATGGACCGGTGAGGCGCGGCTGATCCCGCTTTCCGGAGAACGGATCGAGCGACGTCAGCACATCTATCACGTCAACGGCCACGACATCGGCGAGGGGGGGATGTGCATCAGCGCCGGCGAGCGCTTCGCCATCCGCTCGCGACTGCTGCTGGAGATGGCGCTCGAGGATACGATCGAGCCGCTGCAGGTGACCGGCTCGGTGGTCTGGGTCGAGGCCGGACACGATGCCCAGCGCTGGATGATCGGCATCGCCTTCTGTGCGCCGCCGGCCTATCCGCCGCGCATCGACCGTCACACCACCGCCGAGACCCACGCCCACTGAGTCCGCCGCACGCGCCAGCAGGACGGCGCGCCCAGTCTCATCACCCCCCTTCCGATCAGAGCAACCAGACCGCGCCGAGGAGCACCAGCGCGGCCATGGCACCGGCGATCAGGTCATCGAGCATGATGCCGAGCCCGCCCTCGACGTGACGATCGGCGAGGCGCACCGGCCAGGGCTTCCAGATATCGAACAGCCGGAACAACAGGAACCCGGCGAGGATCCAGCCCCAGCCGGCGGGGGCGACCGCCATCGTCAGCCAGAAACCGACGAACTCGTCCCACACGATCGCCGAGGGATCATGCAGCCCCAACTCGCGCGCGGTGCGCCCACAGGCCCAGATACCGATGCCGGTGGCGAGCACCAGCAAGCCGAGATAGAAGGGCCAGGACAGCCCGGCGAACAGCAGATAGAGCGGGATCGCCGCCAGGGTACCGAAGGTGCCGGGCGCGCGCGGCGCCAGCCCCGAGCCGAACCCGAAGGCGATCCAATGGTGTGCGCGACGCGGATCGAAGCCCGCGCGCGCCGGGCGCTCAGGCGCCGGCGAAGTGGTCATAGCCCTTCCTCGTGGGGTTCAGCACGGTGCCGTCTGGCAGCAGGCAACGCAGCGCGTCGTCATCGCCGCGGATGATACCGACCGGGGTCAGACGACAGCCGAGACGCTGCCCCAGCGCCAGGATCTCACCGTCGCGACCGGGCGGCGCGCAGAAACAGAGCTCGTAGTCGTCGCCGCCGGCGAGCGCGAGCGACCAGTCCGCGCGCGCGGCCACCGCCTCACCGAGCGGCAGCGCGCCGAGCTGCAGCTCGGCGCCGACGCCGGAGGCGGCGAGCACATGCCCGAGGTCGGCGACGAGCCCATCGGAGAGATCGATCGCGGCGCTGGCGATGCCGCGCAACCCGCGCCCGAGCGCGACCCTCGGGGTCGGACGTTCGAGCCGCGCGCGCAGCGCCGGATCGGGATCGCGACCGGCCTGCAGCTCGACGAGCGCCAGCGCCGCGTCGCCCAGGGTGCCGCTGACCCAGATGCGATCGCCCGCACATGCGCCATCACGACGCAGCGCCGCTTCGGGCGGCACCAGCCCCTGGAGCTGCAGGGTGATGGTCAGCGGCCCCCGAGTGGTGTCGCCACCGACCAGCCGCACTCCGTGGGCGCGGGCCAGCTCGCCGAGCCCGGCGGCGAAGGCCGCGAGCCACGCCGGATCGGAGGCAGGGAGGGTCAGCGCCAGGGTCGCCCAGGCGGGCTCCGCGCCCATCGCGGCGAGATCGCTGAGGCTCACCGCCAGGGTCTTGTGACCGAGCGCGTGGGGATCGCAGTCGGGGAAGAAGTGGACGCCGGCGACCAGGGTGTCGAGGCTGACGGCCAACGACTGCCCCGGCGGCACCCGCAACAGGGCGCAGTCGTCGCCGACCCCGAGCAGCACATCCTCGCGTGCCGCGCCGAGCCCGGCGAAGTGCGCCCCGATCAGCGCGAACTCGGCGCCGGGTTCAGCCGTCACCGTCGGGACGTTCGGCGGCGCGCCGCGCCACCGCCTGATGACGGGCGATCTTGTCGAGTACGCCGTTGACGTACTTGTGGCCCTCGTGGGCGCCGAGCAACTTGGTGAGCTCGACGGCCTCGTTGATCGCCACCCCGTCGGGGATCGCCGCCGAGAACAGGATCTCGAAGGCGCCGATACGCAGGATCGCCAGCTCCACCGGATCGACCTGCTCGATCGGGCGATCGAGAAAGCGGGTGAGCTGGGCGTCGATCGGCTCGATGCGCTCGGGGACCCCGGCGAGCAGCTGCTCGAACAGCTCGAGGTTGAAGCGAAAACGGTGCGCCGAGGCCAGCGTCTCGTCCTCATCGATGCCCTGCAGCGATGCCGAGACGGCATCGAGCCAATCCGGGTCATCGAGCATGTGGCGCTTGATCGCCATCGGGTCCTCACCGGTGAGACGCCACTGGTAGAGGGCCAGCGCCGCATAGCGACGCGCCTGGGTGCGTGGACTCACCATTTCAGTCGAACTGCCGTGCCAGCGAGACCATCTCCAGCGCCGAGAGCGCGGCCTCGGCGCCCTTGTTGCCGGCCTTGGTGCCGGCACGCTCGATCGCCTGCTCGATGCTGTCGACGGTGAGCACGCCGAAGGCGATCGGCAGCCGGTGGCTGAGACCGACCTGGGCGAGCCCCTTGACGCACTCGTTGGCGACGTACTCGAAGTGGGGGGTGCCGCCACGGATCACCGCGCCGAGGGCGACGATGGCGTCGAAACCGCCGCGCGTGGCGATCTGTTCGGCGGCCACCGGCATCTCGAAGGCACCGGGCACGCGCACGATGGTGATGTCCGACTCCTCGACACCGTGACGACGCAGCGCGTCGATCGCGCCCCGCTCCAGGCTATCGACGACGAAGTTGTTCCAGCGCGCCACCAGCAGACAGAAGCGGGCGCCATCGGCACGCATGGTGCCTTCGATGGTATGAATGGTCATCTCGGTTTGTCCTCTCAGGATTGGCGACCACCGGTGTACTCAACCACCTCCAGGTCGAACCCGGAGATGGCATGCATCGACTTCGGCGCGCTCATCACGCGCATCTTGCGCACGCCGAGATCGGCGAGGATCTGCGCGCCGATACCGAAGGTGCGCAGCGTATGACCGTCCTGCTGCCGGCGCGGCGGCACCTCGTCGTCACGGTCATGGAAATCGAAATCCTTGATCCGCGCCAGCAGATCCTCGGCTCGATCGCGGTTGCGCAGCACCACGATCACCCCCTCGCCGGCCTCGCCGACCTGACGCATCACGTCGCGCAGCGGCCAGCCGCAGGCGCCGTGATCGGCCTCGAACAGATCGCAGAGGCTGTTTTGCAGGTGCACCCGTACCAGGGTGGGGTGCTCCGGATCGATCTCGCCGAGGGTCAGCGCCAGGTGCAGCTCGTGATCGATGCTGTCGCGATAGGCGTGCAGCTTGAAGGTCCCGTAGGGCGTGGGCAGCTCGCAGCCGCTCTCGCGCACCACCGCGCGCTCGTTGCGCACCCGATAGTGGATGAGATCGGCGATGGTGCCGATCTTCAGCCCGTGGGTCTCGGCGAAGCGCTCGAGATCGGGGCGGCGCGCCATGGTGCCGTCCTCGTTGAGGACCTCGACGATCACCGCCGCCGGGGTGAAACCGGCGAGCCGGGCGAGATCGCAGCCGGCCTCGGTATGACCGGCGCGCACCAGCACCCCGCCGGGTTGGGCGATCAGCGGAAAGATGTGTCCGGGCTGCACCAGATCGCGCTCGGTCGCGTCAGGCGCGACCGCGGCGCGCACCGTGGTCGCACGATCGGCTGCGGAGATGCCTGTGGTGACGCCCCGGGCGGCCTCGATCGAGACGGTGAAGGCGGTCGCGTGCGGGGCCTGGTTGTCGTTGACCATCGGCGCCAGACGCAGCTGCTCGCAGCGCTCACGGGTGAGGGTCAGACAGATCAGCCCGCGACCGTACTTGGCCATGAAGTTGATCGCCTCCGGGGTGACGCAGTCGGCCGGAAGCAGCAGATCGCCCTCGTTCTCGCGATCCTCGTCGTCCATGATCACCACCATGCGCCCGGCGCGCAGCTCGGCGATGATCTCCTCGGTCGTGTTCAGGCCGGTATGGCTCATAGCAAATTGGGTCTTTTCGAGCGAAGCCGTTAAGTTTAACAGACGGCCAAGCACCTGCGTGGACGGAAGCGGCCGCAAGTCAGCCTCCAGCCATCGGCATCCAGCCGCCAGCAGGCGTTCTCTCCCGCCGTCGCCAATGGAACGACGCCCCGCCACACCCTAGGATGAACAAAGCGCAGCGCGCCCATCAAGGGTTCAGCGACCAGCGACCAGCGACCAGCGACCAGCGACCAGCGACCAGCGACCAGCGACCAGCGACCAGGAGATTGAAACCGCAAAGATACCGTCTTTCCCGTCAAGCCGCGGAAGCGTAATCGGGCTGGTAGGGACGACGGTTCTTGAACACGCCGAAACAGATGTGGGCAAGTTTCCGCATGGCAGCGCCGAGGGCGACCATCTTGGGCTTGCCGCGCGCCAGGAGGCGTTCGTAGAGGTCCTTGACGTGAGGGTTGTAGCGAAT
>NZ_SMDC01000006.1 GCF_004343155.1 Marichromatium gracile | reverse complement strand
GCTCGACGGCGGACTCGGCGCCGATATCCTCGTCGGCGGCAGCGGCAACGACCAGCTTGCTGGCGGCTTTGGCGCCGACACCGCCGAGGTCGCCGCCACCATGACCGAGCTGACGCTGACGCGCGCGGCCGACGGCTCGGCCACCCTGCTCGGCCCCACCGGCACCGATACCCTCGGCGCCGATGTCGAGCTGCTGGTCAGCACCGCCGATGGCGCCATCACCCTGGTGCAGACCTTCTCGGCGGCGCGCCAGTTCACCGACGGCAACGCCTTCGACGCGAGCTTCTATCTCGCCGAGAACCCGGACGTCGCCGCCGCCGTCGCCGCCGGCACCTTCGCCACCGCCCTGGACCACTTCCAGCAATGGGGCATCGCCGAGGGGCGCGCACCGCACGCGCTCTGGGACGGCGAGGACTACCTCGCCGACAACCCCGACGTCGCCGCCGCCGTCGCCGACGGCACCTTCGCCTCGGCCATCGAGCACTACTGGTCCTACGGCGCCGACGAGAACCGCGCGCCCGGCCCCTGGTTCGACACCGCCGCCTATCTCGCGGCCAACCCCGACGTCGCCGCAGCCGGGCTCGACGCCACCTCGCACTTCGTCCTCTGGGGCGCGGCCGAGGGACGACTCGGCACCGTTGCCGACACCGCGCTGCTGCTCGCCTGAGCCTGGTTCAACCGAGCAGGACCGCGCCGCCCAGCGCCATCAGCGCCAGCGCCGAGAGCAGGCGGATACGGCGCTGGGCAGACGCCGACAGCAGACGCCCGAGCCACACCACCAGCGCGACCAGCAGGCACCACCACAGCATCGAGCCGAGCAACACCCCGACGACCAGGGCCCAGGCCCCACTACTGGCAATGGTCGCCCCCGACTGACCGAAGGCGGCCAGGGCGACGACGAAGGCGAAGAGGGTCATCGGGTTGGTGAGGGTCAGGGCCAGGGCCGAGAGCAACGCCGAGCCGTGCCGCGGGGGCGCTGGAACCGCCGACGGCACGACTGCGACATCGACCAGCTGACGCATGCCCAGCAGTATCAACAGGAGGCCACCGGTCAGGCGCAGCCCGGCGGCATGAGCGGTGAGCAGCTCGGCAAGGGCGGTGGCGCCGAGGGCCACCAGCGCACCGTAGCAGGCATCGGCCAGGGCCGCACCCAGACCGGTCGCCAAGCCATTGCGTGCGCCGTGGGCCAGGGTACGGCTCATGCACAGCAGCCCCACCGGACCAGGGGGAGCAGCGATCGCCACGCCCAGCATCAGACCCGCGATCAACGGCTGCCAGGGCAGGAGCTCCATCGCCCTGGGCGGACTAATCCGCGCGCCGCCAGCGTCCGAGCACCCGGCGCGCCCACAGGCTGTCGGGGAGCAGTGCGAGATAGACGACGACGAGGATCAACAGCTGATACCACTGGCTGCTCAGCCATAGCGGGGTGATGCCCTCCTCGAGCCAACCCTCGGCGAGACGCTGCAGGTTGAAGAAGCAGAAATAGGCGAGGAAGGCGAGCGCCAGACGTCCGGTCGAACTCTGACGCGGCGAGACCGCCACCAGCGGGATCGCCAGCACCGCCAGGGTGAAGATCGCCAGCGGCGCGGCCAGACGGTGTTCGAACTCGACCCGATCGGCCAGGTCGGCGGCGACGCGCAGCTCCGAGGTCGGGACCGTCGAGCGCTTGCCGCGCGCGCGCGCGGCGCGCTCCTTGGCGCGGATACGGATCTCGTAGGCATCGAAGTCGCCGATCATGAAGGCGGCCTCTCCGGGGTTGCCGTCGAAGCGATGACCGCTGGTGAGGGTGACCAGATGGTCGCCGCTGCCCTCCTCGAGCCGGTGCACCCCGCCTTCGCTGACCACCATGCGGTTGGTGCCACCGCGCCGATCGAGCAGGAAGACGTCGCCGAGCGAGCGATGGCGGTCGATCGCGCCGATATAGACCACCACATCGCCCTCTTCCTCGACATAGAAGCGTCCCGGCTGCAGCCCGGCGATCTGCGCCGCCTGCTCCTTCTGCTGCATGCGGATGTCCTGGATGCCGGTGGCCGCCCAGGGTTGGAGCACCAGGGCGAACCAGGCGGTGAGCGCGGCGACCGGGACGGCGAGCAGCAGCAGCGCGCGATAGGTGCGCGAGGGACCGAGCCCGCAGGCGTGCATGGCGATCAGCTCGCTGTCGCGCGCCAGGCGGCTGAGGGTGACCAGCGCGGCGAGGAAGAAGGCCGGCGGCAACAGGCTGGAGGCATCGCGCACCAGCTGATAACCAAGGAAGCGGAACACCAGGGTCACGCTCAGCGCGCCGACGTTGACCTCCTCGAAGGTGCGCAGCAACAACATGCTGGCGACGATCAGCGCGAGCGTCAGCACGATGGCCAGGAAGACCTTGGTCACCTCCCGCAGCACATAGCGATCGACGATTCCGAGCATGGCGTTTCCGTTACCCGAGCGGTGTCATTCTGACACGCGCGGGCCGATCGCCGCCATCGGCGACCGACCCCGGTGATCGAGGAGGCGCTCAGGCCTTGCGCAGATAGCAGGCCTTGAGCATCAGGTTGCCGAGATCGGTCTTGCAGTCGACCTCGTGGTCGCCGTCGACCAGACGGATGTTCTTGATCTTGGTACCGACCTTCAACGGCGAGGAGCTGCCCTTGACCTTGAGGTCCTTGATCACCACCACGGTATCGCCGTCGGCGAGCAGGTTGCCGTTGGCGTCGCGCACCCCGGCCTCGGCCTGCTCCTCCGTCTCCTCCTCATGCATCGACCACTCGTGGGCGCAATCGGGGCAGATGTAGAGCATGCCGTCGGAATAGGTGTTCTCGCTCTCACACCGAGGGCAACGCGGGTAATCGGACATGGTGAATTCCTGAGTGGATCGATGGGAAGCCGAGCACGGTAGTGGGTCGGCGCGGCTTTGACAAGGGGATGACAGGACCCGCCGCGGGTGGCGGGCCCTGGCGCGCTCAGTCCTCGAGCGCCTTGGCCGCGACCTCGTAGACGTCGCGCGAGAGCGCCTCGGCGGCGAGCACGCGCTCGATCTCGGCGCGCATCAGCGCCTGGCGAGCGGCATCGAAGCGCCGCCAGCGCACCAGCGCGCGCATCAGCCGCGAGGCGACCTGGGGGTTGAGCGGATCGAGCTCGAGCACGCGATCGGCGAGGAAGCGATAACCGCTGCCGTCGGCGGCGTGGAAGCACACCGGGTTGGCGTTGCAGAAGGCGCCGATCAGGCTGCGCACACGATTGGGATTGCGCAGCGAGAAGTCGGGGTCGCGCATCAGCCGCTCGACCCGCGCCAGGGTATCGGGCCGTGGGCTGGTGGCCTGGACGCTGAACCACTTGTCGAGCACCAGCGGCTCGCCCGACCAGCGGGTGTGGAAACTGCTCAGCGCCTCCAGCCCGGCCTCGCCGCCATGGTCGACCAGCAGGCGCAGCGCGCTGATGCAGTCGGTCATGTTGCGTGCGGCCTCGAACTGGGCGATGCAGCGCGCCAGCCCCTCGGCGTCGCCGGCGGCGAGCAGATAGCCCAGGGCGCGGTTCTTCAGCGCCCGCGCACCGATCGCCTCGGGGGTGAGGCGATAGGGGCCGGTGTCGTCATGGGCGGCGTGGACCGCCAGCAACCGATCGCGCAACCGCGCGCCGATGGCCCGCTCCAGGGTACAACGGGCGCGATGGATACCGTCGACGTCGACCACCGCCAGCTGATCGCCGAGATAGGACTCGGCGGGCAGGGTCAGCACCTCGGCGAGCAGCGCCGGATCGCCGGTGCGATCGTCGAGCGCCTGGGCGAAAGCGGCGAAGAAGGACTCGGGGATCACCGCGGCGGGATCCTCCACCAGTCGCAGCAACAGACGCTGCATCAGCGTCTGGGCCGCATCCCAGCGGTTGAAGCCGTCGCCGTCATGGGCCATCAGGAACATCAACTCGGCATCGCTGTAGTCGAAGCGCAGCCGCACCGGGGCGCTGAATCCACGCAGCAGCGAGGGCACCGGCGGCTCGGGGACATCGACGAAGGTGAAGCACTGCTCGGCCTCGCGCAGCTCCAGCACCCGGGTGCCGGCGGGCGCCGCCCCGTCCTCGCCGTCGAGGCGCAGCGCCAGCTCGCGCCCCTCGGCATCGAGCAGCGCCAGGGCCAGCGGCAGGTGCAGCGGCGCCTTCTCCGGCTGCCCCGGGGTCGACGGGGTGTGTTGACGCACCCGCAGCCGATAGGTCGCCGATCCGGCGTCGTGATGACCCTCGACCTCGAGCTCCGGGGTGCCGGCCTGGCTGTACCAGCGACGGAACTGACCGAGATCGCAGCCACTGGCGTCCTCCATGCAGCGCACGAAGTCGTCGGTGGTCACCGCCTGACCGTCATGGCGCTCGAAATAGAGGTCGGTGGCGCGACGGAAACGCTCGGGACCGAGCAGTGCGGCCTGCATCCGCACCAGCTCGGCGCCCTTCTCGTAGACAGTGACGGTGTAGAAGTTGTTGATCTCGATATAGGACTCGGGGCGCACCGGATGAGCCATGGGGCTGGCGTCCTCGGCGAACTGGTGAGCGCGCAGCAGACGCACGTCGGCGATGCGCTTGACCCCGCGCGAGCCCATGTCGGCGGAGAACTCCTGGTCGCGATAGACGGTGAAGCCCTCCTTGAGACTGAGCTGGAACCAGTCGCGACAGGTGATGCGGTTGCCGGTCCAGTTGTGGAAGTACTCGTGGGCGATCACCCCCTCGATACCCTGGAAGTCCTGATCGGTGGCGGTGTCGGGGCGGGCGAGCACGTACTTGTCGTTGAAGACGTTGAGCCCCTTGTTCTCCATCGCGCCCATGTTGAAGTGGCTGACGGCGACGATCATGAAGATGTCGAGGTCGTACTCGCGCCCGTAGCGCTCCTCGTCCCAGCGCATCGACTGCTTGAGCGAGCGCATTGCGTGGTCGCACTTGTCGAGGTTGTGCGGCTCGACATAGATGCGCAGCGCCACCTCGCGCCCGGAGGCGGTGGTGAAGCGGTCCTCGACCGCGCGCAGGTCGCCGGCGATGAGCGCGAACAGATAGCAGGGCTTGGGGAAGGGATCGACCCAGCGCGCCAGCTGGCGACCGTCGTCGAGGGTGCGTTGTTCGGCGGGGTTGCCGTTGGCGAGCAGCACCGGATAGCGCTCGGTGTCGGCGATCAGCGTGGTGGTGAAACGCGCCATCACGTCGGGGCGATCGAGAAAATAGGTGATGCGGCGGAAGCCCTCGGCCTCGCACTGGGTGCAGAGCATGTCGCCGGACTGGTAGAGCCCCTCGAGCGCGGTGTTCTGGCTCGGGCTGATCGTCACCCGGGTGGTGAGGGTGAAGCGGTCGGGGACGCGGTGGATGGTCAGCGACTCAGGCTCGACCCGATACTCGGCCGGGGTCAGCGGCTGATCGTCGAGGGCCACCGACTCGAGTTCGAGCTGTTCGCCGTCGAGCCGCAGATCACCGTCGCCGCGGGTGGCGGCGGGATTGCGACGCAGCGCCAGACGCGCCTCGACCCGGGTCCGGTCGGCATCGAGTTCGAAACGCAGATCGACGGTATCGATCAGGAACTCGGGTGGACGGTAATCCTTGAGATGGACAGGGTGCGGGTTGTTACGATACATGATGATCCTGATGACGAGTCGACGAGACGACGGCGGGAGACCGCGCGCCTTGCTTCTGCTTGAAGCTTTCCGGCGGACCGGCGCGATTTCAACCGCCCGCGGCCTTCATCGACATGTTACTACCCGAGCCATCGACAGAGCGAAACCATGCCCCGAGTCACCCTCTACACCACCCAGACCTGTCCCTACTGCATCCGTGCCCGCCGGCTGCTCGAGCGCAAGGGCGTCGTCTACGAGGAGATCGACATCAACGACGACCCGGCACAGCGCGCGGTGATGATCGAGCGCAGCGGTCGCCACACGGTGCCGCAGATCTTCATCGGCGAGCGTCATATCGGCGGCTATGACGACATGGCCGAACTCGACGTCTGCGGCGACCTCGACCCGCTGCTCGCGGCATGAGCGCCGGCGACGCCCGGGCGCTCGACAGCCTGCGACTCGACAAGTGGCTGTGGGCGGCGCGCTTTTTCAAGACCCGCCAGCTTGCCGTCGAGGCGATCAACGGCGGCAAGGTCCATGTCGAGGGCCAGCGCGCCAAGCCCGGACGCACCATCCGTCCCGGCAACCGGCTGGAAATCCACAAGGGCACCCTGACCTGGGAGATCGAGGTCGTGGCGATCGATCGTCAACGTCGTGGCGCGACCGAGGCCGCCACCCTCTATGTCGAGGACGAGGCCAGCCGGCTGCGCCGTCAGGCGCTGGTGCACGAACGGCGCGAGCGCGGCGAGATTCACGACCGGCGCGGACGCCCCACCAAGCGCGACCGACGGCAGATCCACCGCTTCACCGACCCGTCCCACGGGCAGGAGTGAACAACGCTTGGACGAGGAGCCCGGCGAGGTGCGAGAGGCAGCGCGCGAGTGCGCCTTCGCGCTGGCGCTGCTGAACGCGCACGACTGCAGTCATGCCGAGCGCTACTGCATCGGCGAGCGCAGCGGCGTGCGCTGTGGTGCCGAGTCGCCCTGGCGGCGCTGTCGCGCGTTGCGGCTGCTGCTGCGCGAGCGCGCGCGCTTCGCGCTCGCCACCCCGGGCACCCGCGAGCGGCTGTCACACGCCCAGAGCCTGCGGCTGCAGCTCGGCGGGCTGCGCGGCATCGCCACCGCGCTGGCACCCGACGCCTCGACCCGGGCGATCCGTGACGTCCATGCCCTGCTGGTCGAGGCACGCGCACGCTACGGCAGCCTCGAGGCACTGCCCTTCGAGCACATCGTCCGCCGGATCAGCGCCTATCGCGGTCGTCGCCGCGAGCAGCGCTGAGGCGGCGCGCGCTCAACCCTCGGCGGGTGGCTGATAGTGCGGATCCCTGGGGTTGAGGAAGATGAAGTGGAACTGGCCCGGTTCCAGCTCGACATAGTCCATGGTCGCCTCATCGAGCAACGGCACGTGCTCGGGCGCCATGCAGACCTCGATCCCCTCGGTCTGGAAGCGGATATCCTCCTCGCCGACCTCGTCGAAACCCATGCGGTAGTCGATCCCGCCATCGGGCCCTTGGTGCGCGGCGAGCCGCAGCGCCAGCCCCTCGGTCCCGCCCTGTCTGGCCGCCTCGAGCACCTGTCGGGCGGCCGCCGTGGTGAGTCTGAACATCTCATCCCCTTGGTCTTCAGTCGTGTTCCCTGACACCGCGCCGCAGCACCTCACGGGCTAGGGCCCGCCGAGACTGCGGGCGACCTGTCGCAGGAAGCGCCCGGTCCAGCCGCTGCCGCCGACGTCGCGCAGATGACTGTAGCAGGCGAGCAGCCGTTGCTGTACCACGCCGTCGTGCCGACCGTCGATGCCGCTGCCGCGCACCACCTCGAAGCCATAGCGCCAGCCCGGGTCGGGCGCGATCAACGCCGAGTGATGGAACTCGTGCGCGGCCAGCTCGCGACCCGCCCCGCCACCGGGCCAGGGATGATCCCCGGTCTCGCGCAGCCGCACCAGCCCCCGCCCCTGCGGGCGCGGGTGCATCATCACCTCGGCGGCGAGCGCGCCGACCATGGCGCGGCGCTCGCCGCGCCAATGCAGCCCGGCGCAGAGATACATCAGCCCGCCGCACTCGGCATAGACGGGTCGGCCTGCGGCGACGAACTCGGCGATCTGGGCGCGCAGCGTACGATTGGCCTCCAGCTCGGCCATCCGCAGCTCGGGGAAGCCGCCGCCGATGAACAGCGCATCGACCGCCGGCAGCTCGGCATCGACCAGTGGACTGAAAGGGACCAGCTCGGCACCGGCGCGGGCGAGCGCGCGCAGGTCGTCGGGGTAGTAGAACCCGAACACCGCATCGCGGGCGATGCCGATACGCAGCCCGGCGCCGTGCGGCGCCACCGCCGGCTCGGGCGGCGGCGCGGGCGGCACCGGGGCCGACTCGGCGAGCGCCAGCAACTGATCGAGATCGAGCTGCTCGGCGACCCGGCGCGCCAGGGTGTCGATGGTCGACTCGGCGCTCGCCGTCTCGATGCTCGGCATCAGCCCGAGATGGCGCTCGTCGATGGCGAGCGCGGCGTCGCGCTCGATCACCCCGAGCACCGGCAGGTCGGTGTAGTGCTCGACGGCGCGCACCAGACCGGCGGCGTGACGCGCCGAGCCGACCCGGTTGAGCACCACCCCGGCGAGCCGCAGCCCGGGGTCGAAGGTCTGGTAGCCGAGCAGCAGGGGCGCGATGCCGCGCCCCATGCCCTGACAGTTGACCACCAGCACCACCGGCGCGGCGAGCGCCCGGGCGAGCGCGGCGTTGCTGTTGGCACCGTCGAGCGCGGTGTCGTCGAACAGCCCCATGTTGCCCTCGATCAGCGCCACATCGGCCCCGGCGCACTCGCGCCCGAAGGCCGCAAGGATCTCGGCGCGATCCATGGTGTTGAAGTCGAGGTTGAGACAGAGGCGCCCGGCGGCCTGGCTCAGCCACAGCGGGTCGATATAGTCGGGTCCCTTCTTGAACGGCTGTACCGCCAGGCCACGCCCGCGCAAGGCGCGACACAGACCGATGGCGAGCGTGGTCTTGCCCGAGGACTTCTGCGGCGCGGAGAGATAGAGGTGGGCCATTCGGGATCGCGGATCAAGGTCCGCGTCGCCGACTCGGCAGCGACGCGGACGCGGGTGGGTCAGGCGGCCTTGGCGACCGGCTGCTCGATGGTCTCCTCGTCGATCGGCAACACCTCGTCGGCGAGCGACTCGGGGAGGAACTGCAGCACCCGCACCCCGACGGCGGTGATCAGCAGCGCCAGCCCCACCCCGCCGAACCCGAGCAGCAGCTCCGGCAGGGTCGGGTGATAGGGCGCCGGCTGGCCACCGACACCGTCGAGAAAACCGGACTCGAGGATGGTCTTGCCGGGGAAGAGCTGCAACGGATAGGCCTGGCTGGCGATGATCACCACCGCGAGCGCGGCCAGACCGCCGAGGATCACCAGCACGCAGGCGGCGGCGACCCAGGGTGCCTCGGCGCCGCGTACCGGGTGGTAGAGGATGCCGAGCGGCACCAGCGAGCCGAGCAGGATCCAGCCGACCCAGAAGAGGAAGGTGTAGACCCCGCCGCCGAACAGCAGCCAGCCCTCGAACCCCTGGTCCTTGGCACCATAGGCGCTGGTGAGGTGATAGACCAGGGTGAAATAGAGCACGGCGAGCACGAACACCGCTAGCAGGTTCTTCAGTCGGCGCAGCATCCGCGCGCCGATCGGACGCCGGTCCTCGGCGAAGCCGAACATCAACACCAGCACGAACAGCGCCAGCCCGTAGGCGAAGGACATGGCCACGAACATCGGGCCGAGGATCGCCGCGTCATAGGCCTGACGCGCCACCAGGAAGCCGAAGATGGAGCCGGTGCCGGTGGTCAGCGCCAGACGCCAGACCAGCGCGAAGATCCCGACCGGACGGATGAAGGGGTCGCCCTTGCGGTCGGCCATGCTCCACAGATAGGCGATCACGATCGCCATGAAGCCGGTGTAGAGGAAGATGTTCCAGGCGAAGATCGACTTGAAGTTGTAGGTGGTGAGCGCGACCACCAGGCGTTCCGGGCGTCCCAGGTCGAGCACCAGCACCATCAGTCCGCCGGCGAGCAGGGCCATCGCCAGCAGCCCCGAGAGCCGTCCCAGGGGTTTGTAGATCGGCTTGCGGAAGACGCTGCCGATCGAGGCGATGTTGAGCGCCCCGGACGAGGCGATGATGAGGAACACCGCGAACACGTGCGGCGTGCCCCAGACCACCGCGTTGTTCATCCCGGTGACCCAGTGTCCCTCGTGCTCCATGTAGGCGAAGGCGAGCAGCCCGGCCCCCACCATCAGGGCGAGCACGCCGAGGATGCCCCAGTAGCGCGCCGGGGCGAGACGCCATTCGCGATAGACGATTCGCTTCATGCTCAGACTCTCCCGCCGGGATCAGACGCCGGCATAGCGCACCCCGGTATTGAGCGCCAGGTCCTCGCGGATCTGGCGGGTCGGCTCGCTGGCGAGGAACCGACTGATGGCGCTGTCCGGGTCGGCCAGGTCGCCGAACAGGATGGCGCCGTGTCCGGTCTCGGCGCAGGCCTCGGCACAGGCCGTCGAGGGGATGCCGAAGTCGCGCCGGTGGACGCAGAGATTGCAGCTCTCGACACAGCCCTTGCCACGCGGCACGTGACTGAGCTGATCGCTCAGCGCCTCGTGGATGAAGCTGCGCGCCTTGTAGGGGCAGGCCATCATGCAGTAGCGACAACCGATGCAGGTGTGACGGTCGACCATGACGATGCCATCGGCGCGCTTGAAGGAGGCGCCGGTGGGACAGACGTCGACACAGGGCGGATGCTCGCAGTGCTGGCACATCAGCGGCAGATTGGTCTCGCGCCCGGTCTGGTCGTCGCGCAGCCGGACCTTGCGGACCCACACCGCGCGCTGCGCCGCCCAATCGGCGGGCGTCGCCCCCTCGGGCGGGCGCTGCAGGTCGAGCCCGTTCTCATGGGCGCAGGCATCGACACAGGCCGTACAGCCCGCGGCACACTTGGCCGTGTCGATCGCCAGCCCCCAGCGCACCCGGCCGTCGGCCGGGTTGTCACGCGGGGTGGTCTCGAGCGCGCGCACCACCACCGCCGGCGCGGCCAGCGCCGCCCCGGCGCCGGCCGCCGCCCCGAGCAGCCGACGCCGCTCCCGATCGATCTCCGCTCGTTGTTCGCTCATGGTTGTCCCGCTCCCTGACCGTGGTGCGCCTCGCCCACGGCGCGCCGCGCGGCCTCGGCCATGGGCCCGGCCATGGGGCCACGCGGTACCGCCGCATGGCAATCGAAGCAGTTGAGATCGACCGCGGCATAGGCATGACAGGCGCCGCAGAACTGGTCGGCGCGGTTGATCGGCACGGCCTGTCCCCGGACATCGTGACCGATGTGGCACTCGACACAGCCGGCGAGGCTGTACTTGCTGGTGCGGATACCGCTGTGCACGGTGCGATCGCGCTGGTGCTTGATGAACTCCATGTGCTGGCGACGCATCAGCTCGGTGGGCTCGACACAGGCACCGAGCCCGGCCGCCTCGGAGCCGGGCACCACATAGTTGCGGGCGCTGGCCGAGGGCGCCACCGCGAGGACGGCGAGCATCCACAGCAGGGCCACGGCGAGCGTCCGGGTGGTTGATACAGCATTGACCATCGGCGCCTCTCCCTCGGGACTATTCGCCCAGTCCCATCTTGATGTAGCCGGTCGGACAGACGTCGGCGCAGATGTGACAGCCGATACAGCGACTGTAATCGGTGTCGACATAGCGTCCGGTGGTGCGCGCGGCCTTGTCGACCCGGAACACCGCGTCCTGCGGACAGAAGATGACGCAGTTGTCGCACTCGAAGCACATCCCGCAGCTCATGCAGCGCTTGGCCTCGTCGATCGCCTGCGCCTCGCTCAACCCGGCAACCCGCTCGGCGAAGTGAGCGAGCACCTGCTCGGCGCTCGGCACCTGCTCCTGACGGAGGTTGCGGGCATGGTGGTTGAAGTGACCGAGATAGAGCTCCTCATGGGGGATGACCTCGGCCCCGGAGCGGTCCTCGTAGTTGTGCACCGCATAGTCCGCCGCCGAGGTGCCGCGCAGGTCGCCGGCCTCGCCGACGACGAAGGGCTGCGGCGCGCGCTCGACCTCGGCGAGCTTGTCGAGCAGGTTGAAGTGATGGACGTCGACCTTGGGGCGGCGCCGCTGCTCGACCTGACCGAGATAGGCGTCGATCGACTCGACCGCGACCCAGGCCTGACCGATGGCGGTGGTGAGCAGGTGGGGACGGATGATGTCGCCGGCGACGAAGTGTCCCGGACGGCCCGGCACCTGATGGAACTTGTCGGCGTCGATCAGCCCGCGACCGTTGTCGAGGGTCTCGAGGCCGGAGAGATCACCGCCCTGGCCGATCGCCGAGACGATCAGATCGGCCTCGAGCACCCGCTCGGTGCCCTCGACCGCCACCGGCCGCCCCTCCTCCATGCGGCAGTCGGCGACCCGCAGCCCGGTGGCGCGCCCTTCGGCGTTCTTGAGCACCTCGAGCGGCATCACCCCATCGAGGATGGTCACGCCCTCGCGGGTGGCATCGGTGACCTCGTGCTCGGCGGCGGTCATCTGCTCGCGCGAGAACAGCGAGGTCAGGGTCACCTCGGCGCCCTCGGCGGCGGCCGCGCCGGCGGTGTCGTGGGCGAGATAGCCGTCGTGGATCACCGTCTCGGGGAGGTCGCGCTTGGCGTGCTCGGGCAGGTGGCCGAGACGACGCGCCACCGAGACCACGTCGATCGAGGTGTCGCCGCCACCGACGCAGACCACCTTGGCGGCGGTGACCTTCATCCGCCCCTCGTTGAAGGCCTTGAGGAAGGCGACGCCGGAGACACAGTTGGGCGTGCCCTCCCAACCCGGTACCGGCAGCCCGCGCCCGCTCTGACAGCCGAGCGCCCAGAGCACGGCGTCGTAGTCGCGCTCGAGTTCGGCGACGGCGAGATCGCGCCCGACCCGGGTATTGAGCCGCACCTCGACCTGGCCGAGGTCGAGGATGCGCTGGATCTCGGCATCGAGCCGGTCGCGCGGCACCCGATAGCCGGGGATGCCGAAGCGGAACATGCCGCCGAGCGCGCTGTTGGCCTCGAAGATGGTGCAGGCGTGCCCCCGGCGCCGCAGCTGATAGGCGGCGGCCAGCCCCGCCGGACCACCGCCAACGATCGCCACCCGCTTGCCGGTGTCCGGCGGCGGCGGGGCGAAGCGGTAGCCGTTGTCGATGGCCGAGTCGCCGATGAACTGCTCGACGGCGTTGATGCCGACGAAGTCCTCCAGCGCGTTGCGGTTGCAACCGTCCTGACAGGGTGCGGGACAGACCCGGCCCATCATCGCCGGGAAGGGGTTGGCATCGGTCGAGCGGCGAAAGGCGTACTCGCGCCAGTCCATGTCCGCCGGCGGTTGCTCGAGCCCGCGCACGATCTGCAGCCAGCCGCGGATGTCCTCGCCCGAGGGGCAACTGCCCTGACAGGGCGGGGTCTTGTGGACATAGGTCGGACACTTGTGGGAGCTGTCCTCCATGAAGATCTTGTCGGTCAGATCCTCCCAGACGTTGGCCCCGTCCTCGAAGCGGCGCCAGGAAGGCTTGGTCTTCATCTCGTCGCTGGAAGTCGCCATAGGGTTCTCTCTCTAGTGACCGAATTGCCCCCGGATGACCGACCCGGGTGTCTTGTCGCGCGCGTCCCGTCGCCGGCCCGGGATCAGGCCGCCGCGGGCGCGTCCTCCTCGTCGTCGTCCTCGCCGCCCTCCAGCACGATCGCGTTGGAGACGAGCTGGTGGAGACTGACGATCTGATCCATCTCCATGCCGTAGTAGGGCAGCACCTTGGTGAACTGGCTCTTGCAGATGGCGCAGATCGCCGCCATGTGCGTCACCCCCTTCTCCTGCATCACGTTGTTGAGCGCATCGAGCCGGGGCTTGGCCCCCTTCACCCGCAGCTCGATGAGGTCGTCGGTGAGCAGCCCGCCGCCACCGCCGCAACAGAAGGTGCGGTCGCGGATGGTGTCCTCGTCCATGTCGTAGAAGTGATTGCAGGTGGCGCGGATGATCGCGCGCGGGATCTCGAACTGGCCGCCGGGGACCTCGCCCATGCGCGAGGCGCGGGCGACGTTGCAGCTGTCGTGGAAGGTGATGACCTTGTCGTCGTTCTCGGACTTGTCGAAGGTCAGCCGCCCCTGCTCGATCAGGTCGTGGGTGAACTCGCAGATGTGCTGCGGCACCGGATAGCGCGGGTCGAGGAAGTCCCAGGGCCCGGCGAGGGTGTTGAGGAAGCTGTAGGCCACCCGCCAGGCGTGGCCACACTCGCCGAAGACGATGCGCTTGACCTTGAGCGCGATGGCCGCCTCGCGAATGCGCTGGGCGACCCGGCGCATGTTGTCGTAGGAGCCGATGAACATGCCGAAGTTGGCCGCCTCGGAGGCGTGCGAACTCAGCGTCCAGGACACCCCGGCGGCATGGAAGACCTTGCCGTAGCCGATCAGCCCGTCGACGTGCGGCTCGGCGAAGAAGTCGGCCGAGGGGGTGACCAGCAGGATCTCGGCGCCCTCCTCGTCGATCGGGTAGCGCACCTTGACGCCGGTCTCGTCGAAGACGTCCTCCTCGAGACCCTCGAGGGTATCGACCAGCGCCGGGCCGGGCAGGCCGAGGTTGTTGCCGATCTTGTAGACCTTGCCGATGATCTCGTTGCAGTACTTCTGCCCCACCCCGATGCTGTCCATGATCTCGCGCGCGGCCATCGAGATCTCGGCGGTATCGATGCCATAGGGACAGAACACCGAGCAGCGCCGACACTGCGAGCACTGGTGGAAATAGCTGTACCAGTCGTCGAGCACCTCCTTGGTGAAGTCCTCGGCGCCGACGAGCTTGGGGAAGAACCGACCGCCGAGGGTGAAGTAGCGCCGATAGACCTTGCGCATCAGGTCCTGGCGGCCCACCGGCATGTTCTTCGGGTCCTGGGTGCCGAGGAAGTAGTGACACTTGTCGGTACAGGCCCCGCACTTGACGCAGGAGTCGAGATAGACGCGCAGCGAGCGATACTTGCCGAGCAGCTCGCCCATCTTGTCGATCGCCCGCGTCTGCCAGTCCTCGACCAGCTCGCCGGGGAAGCCGAGCGGCGCCTGGAACTCGGCCTTGGAGACGAAGGGGGCGCTGTGAGCCATGGCCTCCGGGGTAACCGCGGGCACCTCGGTGTAGGGGGTCAGCTCGGGGACGTCGAATGTTGCCTTGGCCATGGCTCAACCTCGCGGATCGGACGACGCGGCGGGCGCCTGCTGCTCGAGTTCTCGCGCCCAGGGCGCGAGGTGGCGACGCTCGCGCGGATCGTCGACCTGGTTGCGCGTCGGGCTGAAGAACAGACCCGGGGCATGGAGCAGCTTGCTGTAGGGGAAGACGATCATCAGCAGCGCCACCAGCAGCAGGTGCAGCAACAGCAGCGGATCGGCCGGCAGCGGCTGGGGATCGAGGGCGTAGAGACCGAGGAAGAAGCTCTTGATGGCGACCACGTCGGTGTGGAAGACGAACTTCATCAGCAGCCCGCTCGCGCCGATCAGCACCAGCAGGGCGAGCATCAGATGATCGGAGGTCGAGGAGATATAGCGCACCCGATCGACCAGGAAGCGACGCGCCCACAACCCGATCAGCCCGATGACCATGGCGATCCCGCCATAGATGCCGAAGGGCTGGACCAGGGCGATCGGCGCCCACACCGGCTCGATGAAATAACGCAGGTGACGCAGGGTGACCAGGAACAGTCCGAAGTGGAAGATCCAGCCGAAGATCCAGGTCCATTTGTTGCCGCGGAACAGGCTCTCGAACAGCACCACCTCGCGGGTCATGCGTAGCGCCACGCCGCTGCGGCTGGTCGGCGCCGGGGTGGTGGGGATCTTCAGCGGGGCCGGGGTGCGGGCATAGCGCACCACCTTGACGACCAGGCCGGAGACCAGCACGAAGGCGGCGACATAGAACAGGACGGCGTAGAAATGGGTCAGGAACGCCATACTTCCGCTCCCTTTAGGGTGATCTCTCTGCGGTTGCCGGAGAGACGTCGCCGGTCGCCCGACGCCGTCCGTCGACGCCGGGGCGGGCGCACCCGCCCCGGACATCGGACTCAGACGCAGCCGGTCGGCTTGGGCAGCCCGGCGAAGCGGCAGGCCTGCTTGGCCGGCCCGTAGGGGAAGAGGCTGTAGAGATACTTGCTGTTGCCCTTCTCCTTGCCGAGCTTCTTACCCACGGCCTTGGTCAGCACGCGCACCGCGGGAGCGATCTGGTACTCCTCGTAGTACTCGCGCAGGAAGTTGATGATGTCCCAGTGTTCCTCGCTCAACTCCAGGTTGTCCTGCTTGGCCATCACGTCGGCCACCGCGGGCACCCAGTCGTTGAGGTCGGCCAGGTAGCCCTCCTCGTCCACGGCCAGTTGTTTGCCGTCAACTTCGATGGTGTCGGACATGGTGATGTCTCCTTCTTCGGTGCGTGAATTGAGTTACAACCAGGCCTGGACCTTGTCGTGCTCCGCGGCGAGATCCACGAAGCCGGCGTAGTCCACGACGCCGATTCCCTCGATGATGCGATCCTCGGACAATCCGCGCGCCTTGAGGTCGGGCCCGAGCACGTAGAGCCTGAGTCTGCCGAGTGCCTCGCGAACCCGTGACTCCGCGCCGGTCCCGGCGAGGGCCGCGTAGACGCCGTCCTCGAACAGCAGGACGGCCGCGCCATCGCTGGCGAATTGCACACAGGATTCTAGCGAATTGCGCTCGAACGGTGACTTGTTGACGGTATGCAGGATGCTCATGCGTCCCCCTTGCCGGAGACGCCCGCAACGGCCGCCCCCGCGATACATGGATACGACGACGGGGCCGGTCTCCCCCCGGCGACCGGCGCCGACTCAGAAGCTGAAGACCACATCGGCCTCGTCCATCAGCGCCCGCGCCCGGGTGCGGTCGACCACCTCGACGATGTTGTCGACCTCCTCCTCGGTCTCCGGATCCTCCCAGGCGATCTCGACCAGATCCTCGCGGGTGAGACCGCGCGCGGCGAGCGACTCACCGTCGACATAGATCCGCCCGACCTCGTAGTCGCCGAGGGTGCGGAAGGTGGGCGAGAAGTTCTTCATGCCGATCTCGCGGGGATCCTGGCCCTTGACCAGTTGATAGACCCCGTCGTCGAGGAACATCACCCCGACGTCCTGATCGAAGGCGGCGCCGATCAGCACCACCTCGAGCGCCTCCCAGGCGTAGATGGTGCCGTAGGGGGCCTTGCGGTTGAGATAGAGGAATTGTTTCACGGTTTCAGACATCGTCTCCTCCCCCTAGTCGCCGAAGACCACCAGCCGGTCGGCGGCGATCGCCGCCTCGACCAGCTGCCCGAGACCCGAGATGCGGAACCTGGGGTGGATGTTGGTGGCATCCTTGCCGTTGCGCTTGGCCTCGCCCTCGTCGACGATGCCGCGACGCTGCGCCGCGGCCACGCACACCACCAGATCGAGGTCGTGCTGCTCGGCGAGCTCGGCCCAGCGGTTGACGATATGGCGGTCGTCCTGCGGCGGGGTGGTCAAGCGCGTCGCGTTGTTGACACCGTCGTGATAGAAGAACACGCGGAAGATCTCGTGTCCCTTCTCCAATGCCGCCCGGGCGAAGTGATAGGCCGAGTCGGCGGCCTGGTGCTGATAGGGTCCTTCGTTGATCTGTAGAGCGAACTTCATGACGTCCTCGCTCGGAGTGGATGGGGCCGCACGGCCTCAGAAACGGATGTAGGAGGAGCTGTTGAAGCTCGCCCGCGAGCCGCGCCAGGTATCGATGTGATACTTGGTGAAGGGTAGCTCGACCTCCTCGAAGAAGCGCGGCCAGCCGATGCGCTCGATCCACTCGTTGATCCGCTCCCAGTCGCGCGCGCCCTCCTTGTAGGCCTTGAGGATACGCTTGACGATGGCCGTGGCCTCGGGCCAGCGCGGCGGGTTGTTGGGGATGCCGGCGGCGACCAGTTTCTGGAAGCTCGGCTTGCTGCGCGCGTTGGAGTGGCTGCCGCCGACCCAGATGGCGAGCTTGGTGTGCTCGGCGTCGTTGATCTGCATCGGCGGACAGGGCGGATAGCAGGCGCCGCAGCAGATGCACTTGCGCTCGTCGACCTCCAGCGAGGGCTTGCCGTTGACCATCGCCGGGCGGATCGCCGCCACCGGACAGCGGGCCACCACCGAGGGGCGCTCGCAGACGTTGGCCACCAGGTCGTGATTGATCTTCGGCGGCTTGGTGTGCTGGACGTTGATCGCGATATCGCCCTGACCGCCGCAGTTGATCTGGCAGCAGGAGGTGGTGATGTGCACCCGGTTGGGCATGTTGGTGTTGCGGAACTCCTCGACCAGCTCGTCCATCATCGCCTTGACCACGCCCGAGGCGTCGGTGCCGGGGATGTCGCAGTGCAGCCAGCCCTGGGTGTGGGAGATCATGGTCACCGAGTTCTGGGTGCCGCCGACGATGAAGCCGGCGTCCTCCAGGGCCTCGATCAGCGGCGTGACCTTGGACTCGTCGGTCACCAGGTACTCGATGTTCGAGCGCAGGGTGAAGTGCACGTGACCCTCGGCGAAGGTGTCGCCGATGTCGCACAGCTTGCGCAGGGTGAAGACGTCGAGGATGCGCTGGGTGCCGGCCTTGACCGTCCACACCCGATCACCGTTGTAGGCCACGTGCAGCAGCACGCCGGGACGCGGGTGCTCGTGGTACTTCCACTGCCCGAAGTTCTTGCGCATCACCGGATGCATGTACTGCCAGGGATCCGGGCATCCGGATTCGATCGGCTCGCGCATGTCGGCCATTGCCTTGTCCTCCAGTTGTCTCAGTCAGCCATCGCTCGTGCGCGACCCGGCACGGGCCGCGACCTCGCCGCTCAGCCCGCCGCCTCGGCCTGACGCTCGAACCAGGCCTCGGCGGCCTGATCCCAGCCGTCCATGCGCACATAGGAGCTCTGACGCGGATGGTTGAGCATGTTGGGATCGGGCTCGATACCGATGCCCTCGAGGAAGTTGGCCAGACCGATGCGCTCGATCATCTCGCCGCAGCGCTCGTGCTCGAGCCCGTTCTCGGCCCAGAAGTCGATGATGGTCTCGGCCAGCTCGACCAGCGACGCGTAATCCTCCTCGGTGTCGAGCTTCTTGAAGGGCACGATCACGGTGCCCATCAGGTCACCGATCTTGAGGGTACGCTTGCCGCCGACGAGGATGGTCACGCCGCGATCGTCGCCGGGGTGCAGCGCCTTGGGCATGACGTTGAGACAGTGCATGCAGCGCACGCAGTCGCGGTTGTCGACGGCGAGGGTATCGTCGTCGTTGAGCGAGAGCGCCTGGGTCGGACAGCGGGTGATGACGTTGTCGATGTAGTACTGCCGGCCCTTCTCTGCGACATAACGGCGGACCTCGTCCTGGTCGACCTTCATGTCGTCGCGCCAGGTGCCGATCACCGCGAAGTCGGAGCGCTCGATGGCGTTCTGACAGTCGTTGGCGCAGCCCGAGATCTTGAACTTGAACTTGTAGGGCAAGGCCGGACGATGCACGTCGTCGGTGAAGTTGTTGACCAGCAGCCGGTGCGCCTTGAGCTCGTTGGTGCAGGACATCTCGCAGCGCGCCGCGCCGATGCAGGACATCGCGGTGCGCACGCAGGGACCGGCGCCGCCGAGGTCCCAGCCGTAGTCGTTGATCTCGTCGAAGAAGTGCTGGGTGTTCTCGGTGCTCGAGCCGATGAACATGATGTTGCCGGTCTGACCGTGGAAGGTGACCAGCCCCGAGCCCCACTTCTCCCAGCTGTCGGCGAGCTGGCGCAGCATCGCGGTGGAGTAATGGTTGCCCGCCGGCGGCTGTACCCGCAGGGTATGGAATTCCTTGGAGCTGGGGAACGCCTTGCCGACCTCGGAGAAGCGCGGAATGATGCCGCCGCCATAGCCGTAGACCGAGACGGTGCCGCCCTTCCAGTACCCCTTGCGGGTCTCGTAGGAGTGCTCGAGTTGACCGAGCAGGTCATTGGCCATGGCGTTGATGCGGTTTTCCGGGTGCTGATCGCGCAACCGCTTGATCCCGGAGATGAAGCTCGGCCAGGGCCCGCTCTCGAGCTGATCGAGCATCGGGGTGGAGTGCTTATCGATGGACATTGCGCTGTCTCTCCTACGCTGTGAACCAGGAAAGTGGCGTGCGTGCGAGATCGAACCGGTCCCCCTCAAGGCCGCTGCGAGCGGCGGCTCGATGCATCGCGTCGCGTCTGTGGCGAGGATGGGCCCTCGGAACCGAGACCCTGTCGATCTCGGGAACTCCATCGTCTGAGCATCACTGTACCGGGCGCTCGCGTGGCCGCACACTCCACGATCGGGGTGGATGCGGGGCCTCCGTCTATCCCTTTCGGGATAGGTCCCCACCGTTCGTCCCAACGCACTCGACACGACGGCTGCATGCAATCCCCACAGCTGTTAGGCTCGGATAAAGATTGAATAATATAAGAACTTACTGATAAAAAAACCTCATGTCCAATCCCTTCTCGCTGACGGATGAGTCGACCTACCAGCGCTGGCGCGCGGTGAGGCTCGCGCGCCCGGCGCCGAGCGCGGCACGCCTGCGGGTACGGGTACAGCAGCCGGCGGCGCCCAGCCGCGCCGAACTCGCGGCCATCGGCGCACGGATCGCCAGCGACGGCATGGCGCTGGTCAGCTGCGCACCCGAGCAGCTCGGGGCCGAATCGCTGCTGGCGCTCGGGCGCGCGCTCGGGCTGCGCCGCACCGAGGCCAACCACTTCGCCGACGCCAGGGCGGTGAGCCGGATCACCCCGACCGACGGCCCGGGGGATGGACGCGGCGACTACATTCCTTATACCGAGCGGGCACTGAACTGGCACACCGACGGTTATTACAACCCGCCCGGGCAGCAGGTACGGGCCTGGATGCTGTTCTGCCTCCACCCCGCACGGGAGGGTGGCGAGAACCAGCTGCTCGATCCCGAGATCGCCTATATCCGGCTGCGCGACGCCTCGCCAGACCACATCGCCGCGCTGATGCACCCCGAGGCGCTCGCCATCCCCGCCCACGTGATCGACGGGCGGGTGCAGCGCGCCGAGAGCCGGGGACCGGTGTTCTCGATCCAGCAAGGTCGGCTGCACATGCGTTACTCGGCACGTCGCCGCAACGTGTGCTGGCGCGACACCCCGGAGACCGCCGCCGCCCGCGCCGCGCTCGACGAGTTGTTTTCGCGCGAGACTGTCTTCACATTCACCCACAGAATGGCCGCTGGCGAGGGACTGATCAGCAACAATGTGCTGCACAACAGAATGGCCTTCGCACCCGCCGCTCAAGAAGGGCGGGCACGTGAATTGTTGCGGATCCGTTACACCGACCGGGTCAACCCCGATTTGTGGACGGTATAATCGTATCGCCCTCGCCTGTCGTCGCGGGTACGAGACACGGTCACGCCCCGGTCGATCCCGCAAGCGGGGTCCGCCGCCCCCGCAACGACCGGTACGCCAGGCACAGTCTCCAGCAGACGCCCCACACCACGATTAGAAGGAACGGTTGCGTCAACCCATGCTCAAGCTCAGTGACATCCTCATCGCCAACCAGGACCTAGAATCGTTCGACGAACTCCTGCCCCTGGTCCAGACCGTCGCACGCACCGGAGAACGCTTCTTCCGCATGGACGTCCGCCCCCCCTACCCCGACACACCGGATGATTGGGAAGACCGCCTCGAAGCCGCCTTCAACGGCCTCATCCGTTAGCCGCAGGCCAGCCCCATGAAGCATCTCGATCTATTCGCCGAGCACCTGATCGACACCGCCGCCGACTCAGTGATCGGTCATGGCGCCGAACAAACGGCGTTGCAGGCGCATCTGCAGGCGCTCACCGAACGGCTTGCCGAGCTCGAACAGAGCAACGCGCCATGCGACGTGCTGGCCGACGCGCAACTCCAGATGGCCCGCGCCCTGGTCGGTCTGGGTCGCAGCGACGAGGCCTGGTCGCTCGCCCGCACAGTCTTCGACACCTTCATCGAGCACGACCAGTTCGAACTCGCCGCCGATGCCTGCGACATCCTCTTCCAGTGCAACCGCCCCGAATCACTCACCGCCCTCGGCCAGGGCATCTGGCTGGCGGTCACCTGCCCGATCGACCCCGAACTCACCACCGAACTGCTCACCCATGTCATCGAGGAGACCCCGGATGACGCCGATGGCGCCGCGGTCGCCGCAACCACCGCGCTGTTCCTCGCCGACGTACGCGCCGCCGGACACCAGCGCGAGGACCTGATGTTCTTCGCCACCCAGATGCTCGGCACCGTGGCCCGACGCCACAGCGGCGTCGACAGCCCGGAGCAGCTCGATCAGTGGATGGAGCGGCTGGAACTCAAGGAACCGGAGAAGTTCCTGGTGCGACTGCGCAACGTCGTCGACGTGCTGGTCCAGGACGACTGGTGGTTCGACCGCCAGGCGCTGCAGGACCGCCTACCCTTCGGACGCTGACACCATGTACTGGCAAGAACCCGAGCAGGAAGACGACTTCAGGGTCCCGGCAGACGTTGTCGAACTGGTCTTCGCGATCGACTGCCGGGCGCTCCCGGTCGATCATGCCGATGCCCTGCATCGCGCACTGATCGTCGCCCAGCCCTGGCTGGCGGAGACCGCCGGACTCGGCATCCACAGCATCCACGGCGCCGGCTCGCAGAACGGCTGGGAGCGCCCGCCGCACGGCACCGACACCTGCCTGCAGCTCTCGCGCCGCACCAAGCTGCGGCTGCGCGTCCCGCAACACCTGTCCGACTCGCTGCTGGCGACACTGCCGGGCAGCCGCATCGAGGTCGCCGGTCATCCGCTCACCATCGGGCAGGGACGCATCCGATCGCTCGATCCCAACCCCACGCAGCTCGCCCGTCATGTCGTCTGCAGCGCCGAGGAGGACGAGAACGCCTTCCTCGAACGCGCCGCCGAGACGCTCGCCCGGATCGAGGTCGGGATGCGCAAGGCGCTGTGCGGTCGCGCCCTCACGCTCGCCACCGCCGACGGCCCCCTTCACACCCGCAGCCTGCTGCTGGCAAATCTGCCGGCCGACGAGTCGATCCGGCTCCAGCAGCACGGGCTCGGATCGCACCGCCATCTCGGTTGCGGGCTGTTCATCGCACACAAGGGCATCGACCCGGTCCGTCCGGGCTGAACACTCGACCGCGCAGAAACACCAGATATCCGAACCGGCGCACCTGGCGCCGGTGATCATCGAGCCAGCAGTAGGGAGGAGTATGCAATGGCCATCGAGGTCAACGGCAAGACCATCGCCACCACCGCCAATGGCTATCTGGAGAACGCAACCGACTGGAGCGAGGCCGTCGCCGAGGCGCTCGCCGCCGAGGAGTCGGTCGAGCTGAGCGAACGCCACTGGGACGTGATCCGCTACCTGCGCGAGGAATACTTCGACAACGGCCAGAACCAGCCGATGGAGCGCGCGGTGCTCAAGGCGATGGCACAACGCTGGGGCAGCAAGCCGACGAGCAAGGATCTCTATCAGCTCTTCCCGCTCGCCCCGACCAAGCAGGGCACCCGCATCGCCGGGCTCCCCGAGGTCAGGCGCAAGGGGGGTTATTGAACCCGCAGCGACAGGCCGACGTCAGCCGCGCCGCGCGCGCCACCACAACGCCAACCCGGTGAGCCCGAGGATGTAACCGAGCCCGCCGAGCAGATCGCGCAGCCGGACGCGCGCCTGCTCGGCGGCCAGCTCCTCGCGCAGCGGACGCAGCTGACGCGCCACCGCCTGCTCGATCGCGGCGAGCAGCGCCGGATCAGCCACCGGCGTCGGCGCGACCGTCTGGGTCGCGGCTTGAAGGGGCTGAGCGGGCACGAACTCGGCAGCATCGATCCGCCACTCGGCGCGATGACCGTCGGCGGTCCGGGCCACCAGTCGATAGTCGGCCGCTCGCGCCACCGTCTGCGCAAAGCGCCCTTCGGCATCACTCACCAACGCCAGCGACACCTCTCCCCCCGACAGCTCGATCGGCACGCCGACGGCAGGAGCCCCGCCGGAGAAGTAGACCGAGCCACTGATCCGCATCCCCTCGACGCCTGCGAACAGATTGAGCCGATGCGCCCAGGCCGGCTGCCAGCACAGCATCAGCAGTGCCAGCAGCAGCACCCGCGGCTCACTCGGGCGCACGCGCCCGCACCCAGATCAGGGCACCGAGCTCGACCGGCACCGCCTCGCCCTCGGGGTTGGTCATCGGCTGCTCGCCGGGGAGCAGCGCGGCGAAGCCCCACCACCCCGGGAAGGGCATGACATAGCTGAACACCCCGTCGCCGTCGGCCCGCACCACCTGGGTGAGGAAGGCCGGCGCCGGGGCCTCGATGCTGCCGTCGTTGCGCCACTCCACCTCGACCTCGGCGAAGGGCACCGGCTCGCCGGCGCGGCGCACCACGCCCTGGAACAGGTTACCGGTCCAGAGCCCGTAGGGACGGGTCAAGGGCTCGATCTCGACCGGCAAACCGAGCAGCCGCTCCCAGCCGTCCTGGGCGTCGAAGGCATCGACCACCACCTTGGTGTAGTGGACGATCATCACCCCCTCGGCCGGTTCCCAATAAGGGGCGGGCTCGACCATGAAGAGATGATCGCCCGGCCCCTTCACCCGATAGTCGGCGCGATAGCCACGCACCCCATCGGGGTGCTCGACCACCTCGAGCCGATCGCCGAGATCCTCGCGCCCCTGTGGACCGAGCACCTCGAAACGCACCGGTGGCGCCATGTCCATCCGCGGCCCGCCGGCCATCGGGTGGGTGAACTCGAGTTCGAGCGAGAGTTCGGGGCCGGTCGCGGCATCGAGGATCTCGTGCGAGGGGATCAGGGTCTGGAAATGGGCCTGTGCCACCAGCCAGGGACAGAGCAACAGCGAGGCGCCGAGCAGACGCGTCTGGGTCTTGAGCATGCATCCATTCATGTGCGATCTCCGGTTCTCGGACAAGGAAGGGGCGCAACCGTACAGCGTCACCCCCTTTCAGAAAACGCGACGCGGAGCGTCGAGGTGGACGACCGCGCCGGGGCAGCGACCGTCCACCCCGCACCCGGTCAGGGCATGTGCTCGAAACCGATCTTGCCATCGGCGGCGCGCTTGGCGTCGGTGGGCTTGAGCAGCAGCGGCACCAGTACGACCAGGGTCACCACCAGGAGGACGATCTCCAGCGCATAGACCATGTCATAGCCGACCGCCGGCCCCATCAGCTCGGCCCCGAAGACACCGTGTGCGGCCATCGCGGCGAAGATGTCCTGCAGGCTGCCGCCGAGCGCGACGGCGATACCGGTGGCCGTGGCCTGTACCGCGCCCCAGGCGCCCAGCGCCAGACCACTGTGTCCGCCTTCGGACATCGCCATCGCGGCCACCAGGGTCCCGATCAGGAACAACCCCGAGCCGAAACCGATCATCCCGGCGCCGGTCCGATAGAGCCAGGGCAGATCGAGCGCCGAGGAGGTGATCACCGCGGCGAAGGCAAACACCCCGAACAACGCGCCGATGGTCGCGATCCGATAGGGCACGGTACCACGCCCGAGCAGCCGCGCCGCGAGACCAAAGGCCAGCAGGGTGCCGGCGGAGAGGATCGCGGTCAGCATGGTGGTCTGCGATACGCTCAGCCCCAGCACCTTGCCGCCATAGGGCTCGAGGAGGATGTCCTGCATGGTGAAGGCGGCGGTGCCGAGACCGACGGCCACCAGCAGGCGACTGGCCCGACCGCCGGAGACGAATTGCTTCCACGAGTCGGCAAAGGGCGGGCGTTCGATCTTCGCCGCGGCGCGCTCCGGATCAACCGCCTCCTGCTTCCACAGTGCGATCACGTTGAGCACCAGGGTCGCAACCGCCGCCCCCTGGATCAACTGGATCAGCAACTGCTGCGAGAAGTTGGTCAGCAACTGACCGAACAGCAGCGCGCTACCGCCCATCCCCAGCAGCAGGGTCACATAAAGCAGCGCCACCACGCGCGGGCGCTTGTCCTCGGGCGCGAGGTCGGTGGCCAGCGCGAGCCCGGCGGTCTGCACCGTGTGCAGGCCCGCACCCACCAACAGGAAGGCCAGGGCACCGCCGATCTGACCCATGACATTGAGACTGTTCTCGGCGTCGGCGAGTAGCAGCAGTGCGAACGGCATGATCGCGAAACCACCGAACTGCAGCATGGTCCCCATCCACATATAGGGGATACGGCGTAGCCCGAAGGCGGAGTGATGATAGTCCGAGCGGTATCCGATCAGCGCGCGCAGCGGTGCGAACACCAGCGGGAGGGCCACCATGGTCGCCACCAGCCAGGTCGAGACGCCGAGTTCGACGACCATCACCCGGTTGAGGGTACCGGTGAGCAGGACCATCGCCATGCCCACGGACACCTGGAACAACGACAGGCGCAGCAGGCGGCGCAGCGGAAGATCCGCCGTCGCCACATCGGCGAAGGGCAGGATCTTGGGCAGCAACTCGCGGAACGCGGCTGCCAAAGGATCATCAGGGCGACTCATGCCAGAATCAGCTCCAAACAGGGGTTGATACAGAGAAACGCGCGGCTCGGCGCAGAAGCGTCATCGCCTCTCCCCCGCTCACCACGCGAAGATGCGACCCGTGCGCGAGACGTGGCATCGCGCCGCTGGGGTCGACACGGTGGAGGCGATGGTACGCTCCTGGCAAGCACGAAGGAAGCCGGCGATTGCGTCGGCCAGCATGCACCGAGGCCTCTTCCGACCGGCCATGAACGCTTGCCAGGCATACGATCGAACCAAGAGGCAGGGGCAAATTCGACGCGCGAGGAAGCCATGCCTGCGTGCGACCGGGACGCGGTGGCGACGACAACATAGCGGCGGTCAAGGAAACGGACGGGAAGGAACACCGATGTGGCGTGGCTCAGTGCGCACCGGGATGGACATCGGTTATCGCTGCGACAGGTATGGGACCACCTGCGCAAACGCCCGGACATGCGGAGCACATCCGGGCGTCATGGCAACCACCGTGGGCGGTCGCCATCAGGAACTGGTGCTTACCAGCCCAGGCCGATCGAGAACACGACCGCGTGCACGGCCAGTGCGACGACCAGCACGGAGAACAGGATCGGCATCAGCCAAGTGGCAGGATTGACGACCATCCAGATCTTCCAATCGTCTTCCGGGTTCTTCGGCTTTGCGATGTCGCTCATTGTTTTGACCTCGTTGGACTAGGTTAAAGTGCGTTGAACCGGGGCGGTTCGATTACCACCAGGGGTTCGCGGCGATGACGAACAGGTGCGCAAGTGCCGCCAGACCGACGAATGCGGTGTAGGTCACCTTGAACTGCTCGTGAAACTCTTTTGCCTGCTGCTCAGTCAATCCAGACATTGGAATACCCTCTAGCTTAAGGGGTTATAAACATTGCCGCACTCATCGATGTGCGCGACAAACCAGACGGACGCGACCGGATCGGTCGCGACGCCATAAATCACTCTGCCGGAGCAGCCTCTTCGGCCGCGACCGCCTCGACGGCCTCAGGAGCCGGAGCGGACCAGCCCTGATCGGGGAGCGAGAAGGCGTAGACGTGAACAGCCAGTGCCACCACCAGGACGGCAACCAGCGTCGGGATCAGCCAGGTAGCCGGATTCACCACCAGCCAAAAGCGGTAGTCCTGCTCCAGCGGTTTGTAGCCCATGATCTGCATATTCTTATCCTCGACGACGACCGATTACCACCAGGGGTTGGCAGCGATGACGAACAGGTGCGCAAGTGCCGCCAGACCGACGAATGCGGTGTAGGTCACCTTGAACTGCTCGTGGAATTCCTTCGCCTGCTGCTCGGTCAGACCCGACAGACTTTTCTGATCAGCCATGTTGGCCTCCTAATGAAATCGCGCCGTTACAAACGACTTGAATCTTTTCGCGACCCTCTGGCCGCGAAACCAGTGGTTCATGCGCTGCGCGGGACTCCGGTGGATCCAGGGGTCAGCGCAGATCTTGGGTGTCATCTTAGCTTTACATAGGTGAATGTCAAGACTAATAGACAACAGATCGCCGCAGGTTCCTGACAGCCTTTCCGAACAGGCCGCTTCTGAGGCGAAAAACCGATAAAAAACGGCAAATTGCAGCGAAAGGAGAAAATGCCGGATCGCAGAAGGCCGCGGCCAGAACGCGCGCGCAGCGACGATCGGCTGAAGAGCGACCGGTCAGCGATGGAGGAAAGGTTGGGAGGGCAAGGTGTCGAGAGACGTCTCTTCGTCCGAGCCAGGACTCCGCGTGGCTCGGACTCAGTGCTCTACAGTGGCGTTGCACCACTGGGCGACGGCAGACGAGGACAACCTCGTCTGCCGTGTACCGTGCTGTACGAGACAGCCGGTGAGACAGTCGGTCGCGCCGGGCGCAACCGCCGTCAGGCTGTTACCAGCCCAGACCGATCGAGAACACGACCGCGTGCACGGCCAGTGCGACGACCAGCACGGAGAACAGGATGGGCATCAGCCAGGTGGCAGGATTGACAACCATCCAGATCTTCCAATCGTCTTCCGGGTTCTTCGGCTTTGCGATGTCGCTCATTGTTTTGACCTCGTTGAATTAGGTTAGGGTGCGTTGAACCGAGGTTCGATTAGAACCAGGGGTTCGCAGCGATGATGAACAGGTGAACGACCGCCGCCAGGCCGACGAAAGCGGTGTAGGTCACCTTGAACTGCTCGTGGAATTCTTTTGCCTGCTGTTCAGTCAGTCCAGTCATGGAACTACCCTCTCTATGGGGTTTAAAACATTACCGCACTCAACTCATGAGATGCGCGCGGCAAACCAGACGGACGCGATCGACATGATCGCGACGCCATCAATCACTCAGCCGGAGCAGCCTCTTCAGCTGCGACCGCCTCGACGGCCTCAGGAGCCGGAGCGGACCAGCCCTGATCGGGGAGCGAGAAGGCGTAGACGTGAACAGCCAGTGCCACCACCAGGACGGCAACCAGCGTCGGGATCAGCCAGGTAGCCGGATTCACCACCAGCCAAAAGCGGTAGTCCTGCTCCAGCGGCTTGTAGCCCATGATCTGCATGTTCTTATCCTCGACGACGACCGATTACCACCAGGGGTTGGCAGCGATGACGAACAGGTGCGCCAGCGCAGCCAGACCGACGAATGCGGTGTAGGTCACCTTGAACTGCTCGTGGAATTCCTTCGCCTGCTGCTCGGTCAGACCCGACAGACTCTTCTGATCAGCCATTATTAGCCTCCTGTAGAAATCAACGAATACCGTATGCGGCACTCGCAACCTTAGGGATCGGACGAGATCGACCTCGACGATGCATCGCGAGCGATGCGGGGCCGGTCATGTCCTCGTCCTGGACTCTAGGACCCTGCGTGGATCCCGTGTGTCATCTTAGCTTGACATGACCGGATGTCAAGAAGGTTTTACATGACGAGAACAGACTTTTTGCTGCCCCAAAAAAACCAATAAAAACAGACTTCTGACAAAAAACCACTGCGATCGCAAAAGGGCATCGTCGAGGACCGAAACACGACTTTATGCAAGTAAATCCTTGATGTAGCCGATTCCGAAGGCCGCGATGGTGATCACCGCAACGGCGATCACCGCAACCTTGCCCATGTAGACGAGCATCGAGATGGCCGGACGCAGCGCGGAGCTGTAATCCTGCTCCGCGGCCGGCTGCGCGCCCTCGGTCTGACCAGCCTCCGGCGCCGGGGCGCTGCTGCGCGGCTCGGTCTCCTCGACCTGATAGGGGGCGATGGTGACGACGCGGAAGAAGCGCGACTCGGCCTCATCGCTCGACTTATCGATGACGACGAACTCTCCGTCCGCACCCAGCCGCTCGACGGCCGCAAACTCGGTCGCGAACGCCTTGAAACTCTCCGCCTCACCCTCGTGCTCCCAGGACGGGGAGCGCAGGGGCCAGGTTCTCTTTGCCGCATACTTCACGCGCGTTTCCTCTCGACAAGATGGATTGACAACGACGCCCCCGCACCCTGGTGTTCTGGATCCGTCCACTGTGGCGCGGGGCCGGGCGCATCCACTGCACCGACCGGCACGAGCGGACACGCATCGCAGGGCAAGACCGCCTGACGGCGGCCGGCGTCGATCCGGACCGACCAATTGCCCACAAGATTCGAGGGATTGTATTGACGCGACCCGCGCTTGTCATTGACGCGGCACGCCCCTGGCCGACCCGGGAGCGCGAGAAGTCGAGAGCAGAGCAGAAAGGATCGGGTGCGCCCTGAGGCGCACTCCTGAAGCGAGACCGGCACACCCGCTCCCGCGCGGGAGCGGGAGAAGGACTCAGGCGCCCGGAGCCGAGTCGGCGTGGACCTGGGTCTGGAGATAGTTCTCCAGACCCAGGGTATCGATCAGCCCGAGCTGCTGCTCGAGCCAGTAGGCGTGATCCTCCTCGGTATCGGCAAGGATCGAGAGCAGCACCTGGCGCGTCTGGTAATCGCGCTCCTGCTCGCAACAGGCGATGGCCTCCTTGAGCGCGGCGACCACCGCGTACTCGAGCTGCAGATCGTTGGCGAGCATCTCGGGCACGTCGCGCCCCACCCGCAGACCATCACGCTGACTCATGTCCGGGATGGCATCGAGGAACAGCATCCGCTGGATCAGCAACGCCGCGTGACCACGTTCGTCCTCGCTCTCGTGAAGGATGCGCGCCTGCAGCCGCGCATACCCCCAGTCCTCGTACATGTGGCCATGGATGAAGTACTGATCGATCGCCGCCAGCTCGTTGGCGAGCAGCCGCTGCAGGTGCTCGATCACCTTGGGATTGCCTTGCATGGGAAATACCTCGCCTGGATCCGTGGTTCAGACCTGGGTCTCGAGATAACGCTCGAGTCCGAGTTCATCGATCAGGGCGTGCTGGGTCTCGAGCCAGTCGATCTGCTCCTCCACCTCGCCGTTGAGGGACTCACACAGCGCCCGACTGACATAGTCGCCGAGCTGCTCGGCACGGGCCGCGCACTCCCCCAGCGCGGTGCGATAGCGCTGGCCGAGTTCCAGCTCCGCGGCGAGCTGCTCGGGCACGTCCTCGCCGACATGCAGCTTGCCGAGATCCTGCAGGTTGGGCAGCCCCTCGAGAAAGAGCACCCGTTCGATCAGACGGTCGGCCTGACGCATCGCCAGGATCGAGTAGTCATAGAGTCGCTTCTCGATCCCGGGGAATCCCCAGTGACCGAGCATGCGGGCGTGGAGGAAGGACTGGTTGATCGCGGTCAACGCCTCCTTGATGACCGCATTGAGCTGACGGTTCATCGCTGGATCGATCTTCATGCCTGGGCAGCCTCCTTGGATTAAGACACGGCGGTGCCGGGACACCCGCCTCGCCCTGAATTGAGCCTACGAACAGAGGGGTTGCAGGAATCGCGAATAATTCCTATTTTTCTTCTCAACCACAATTCTCCTCGATCACGGGTCCGATTCCACCATGTACGTCTGCGTCTGCAATGCCGTCACCGACCGCCAGATCCGCGATGCCGCCACCAACGGCATCTCCTCGCTCTCGGAACTGCGCCGAACCCTGGCCGTCCCGGGCCCGTGCGGACGTTGCGCGCGCTGCGCCCACGAGTTGCTGCGCGCCACGCGTCTCGACGCACCCGACGGCGCAGCCGCGTCACCTTGTGCCTGCGAATGAGCCTGAGGAGAGAGGTATGACCAAACAGCGCCGATTTCACCCCGCTCCCCCCTCCCGGCTACTGAGCCTGGTGCTCGCGCTGGTCCGCTCCCGTCCCCGCAGCCGCCTGCAACAACGCCGCTGGCTGCTGCGACGCCACCTCAACGAGCACCATCTCCTCCAGCCCGTCGCCCCGACGGAGTCCTCGCCACACTGAACCTGCGTCCATATTTCTTGCACCCTGGGGCGCGATCATGACGGCATGAGGCTCTCGATCCGCGCCAAACTCTTCCTCACCCTGCTGCTCGCCTGCGTGCTGGTACTGGTCGGCACCCAGGCGTTCATGCACTGGTCGCTCGAGCGCGGTCTGGTCGAGCTGGTCGACGCGCGCGAGCAGGCGCGGCTCGAGCAGGTCGGCGAACGTCTGATCGACAGCTATCGTGAGCACGGCGACTGGCAGGTACTGCGCGACGAGCCCTGGCTGTGGTTCAACGCCATCAGCGGCCGCGGCACGGCACCTGCCGGGCGCCGTCCTCCCATGCACGGCGGCCTCGGCAGCGGTGCCTGGCCGCCACCGCACGCGCTCGAGCGGCTGCGTCATCACGACCGCCCGACCCCACTGGAGCTGCGCCTGATGCTGCTCGACGCCGAGGGCAGCATCGTCTATGGCCGCAGCGAACTGCTCGCCGAGGCCCGCCGCCAGCCACTGCGCCTCGATGGCGAGATCATCGGGACGCTCGCCATCCTCCCCGGGCGCCCGGTGACCGAGGTCGCCGAGCTGCGCTTTCGCGCTCGTCAGGGCGATCGGCTGTGGCTGATCGCGGTGGCGATGCTCGCCCTCTCGGCCGCCCTCGCCTATCCGCTCTCGCGACGTCTGGTGCGCCCGGTGCGCGAGCTGCAGGAGACGGCCCGCCGACTCGCCGCGGGGGATTTCGCCGCACGCGCCGAGCCCCGAGGTGACGACGAACTCGCCCGGCTCGGGCGCGACGTCAACGCCCTGGCCGCCGCGCTCGAGAGCAACGAACAGGCGCGTCGGCGCTGGGTGGCCGACATCTCGCACGAACTGCGCACCCCGATCGCGCTGCTGCGCGCCCAGCTCGAGGCGGTCCAGGACGGGGTCAGACCAATCGATGCCGACACCGTCGATCAACTCCACGCCGACGCGCTGCGACTCGGCCGATTGGTCGACGATCTCTACGAACTCACCACCACCGATCTCGGCGCGCTCGGCTACCGCTTCGAGCCGACCGATCCGGTTGCGCTGCTGCGCGCCGACTGCGAGGCCTTCGCCGAGCGCTACGAACATGCCGGGCTGAGCCTCGCGCTCGTCGCCACGCCGCCGGGCGAGACCATCCTGATGGCCGATGCCCAGCGTCTCTCTCAGCTCTTTCGCAACCTGCTCGCCAACAGCCTGCAGTACACTGACCCCGGTGGACGGCTGGAGATCCGGATCGCACGCACCGCCGCCGGGCTGACCCTCGACCTCCAGGACACCGCCCCCGGCGTCCCCGAGGCGCAGTGCGCACGTCTGTTCGAACGACTCTACCGGGTCGAGGACTCGCGCAACCGCCACACCGGCGGCGCCGGGCTGGGATTGGCGATCGCCGACAACGTGGCGCGCGCGCACGGCGGCACCATCAGCGCCCGCCCCTCGCCGCTCGGCGGGTTGTGGATCCGTCTCGAACTCCCATCCGCCCCCGGACAACGCAGCGACCGATGACCGACAACACCAACGCCCCGCTGATCCTGATCGTCGAGGACGAGCAGCGTCTCGCCGCACTGCTCGCGGACTACCTGCACGCCGGCGGCTATCGCAGCGCCCATCTCGCCGAAGGCACCGAGGTGCTCGAATGGATCCGTGACCACCGGCCCGCACTGGTCCTGCTCGACCTGATGCTGCCGGGACGCGACGGGCTGACCCTGTGCCGCGAGATCCGCGCCGAGAGCCAGATACCGATCATCATCACCACCGCGCGCGTCGAGGAGATCGACCGCCTGCTCGGACTCGAACTCGGCGCCGACGACTATGTCTGCAAGCCCTACAGCCCGCGCGAGCTGGTCGCCCGGGTCAAGGCCGTGCTCAGGCGCCAGCAGGTGAGCGCGGAGCCGGTCCGCGCGCTGCCCGGCGCCATCGACCTCGATTCGGCACGTCTGCGGGTCAGCGACGGCGAGCGCACCGTCGAACTCACCGCGGTCGAGTTCGCGCTGCTCGAGACCCTGCACCGCGCGCCAGGACGGATCTACTCGCGCGAACAGCTGATGGAGCGCATCTATCGCGACCGCCGGGTGGTCTCCGACCGCACCATCGACAGTCATGTCAAGAAGCTCCGGCGCAAGCTCGCCGAACTCCTCCCCGACCGAGAACTCATCCACGCCGTCTACGGCGTCGGCTACCGCTACGAGGACCAGCCCGACACGCCTGCCTGACAGGCAGCGGCCGGGGGGATTGAAACGCCAAGAGAAGAAAAGCCTCCAGCCGTCAGCCTCCAGTGAGGGAGGCGCGGTTGGTCTCGCCGCAGTTGAGTGCAAACCAACACTGGAGGCTGGGTGCTGAAGGCTGGTCGCTTTCTTCGCGCCCTTCGCGCCTTGGCGGTTCAGTCTTTCCCGCTGGCGGCTGGCGGCTGGCGGCTGGCGGCTGGCGGCTGGCGGCTGGCGGCTGGCGGCTGGCGGCTGGGCACAGCCTGACCCGAATCATCGGCGCCGGCGCGCGAACGCGTTATCATTCACCGGCGCACCCGGTGGCAGCCTCGTGCCACGCGCGCCGACCCCTGGCCCGACGAGGCGTCATCAGGACGATCAAGCCTTGCCCCTGCCATCCGCTTCCAGCCCGATGTCCCGCGCCACCCTGCTACGCCTGACCCTGTTGGTCGTGATCCTGCTCGGCAGCGGCGCGCGTGCGCTCGATCTCGCCGGGCTGCCGGTCTGGCACGACGAAACCTTCTCCCTGCTGCGGATCTTCGGTCATCCGTTCGAGGCGCTGCAGGCGGCACTCGAGGCCGCCGAACCGATCAGCGCCGCCGAGCTGCTGCGCTTCCAGCGCCCCGACCCCGCGCTCGGCTGGGCGGCGACACTGCGGGCACTGGCCTCGCACCCCGAGCACGCCCCGCTTTACTACCTGCTCGGACGCGTCGCCGGCGGCCTCGCCTCCGACCCGGTGGTGGGCCTGCGCGGGCTCGCCGCACTCTTCGGCGTGCTGCTGGTCCCGGCGGTGTTCTGGTTGACACGCGAACTCGGCGGTCGCGGGCTCACGCCCTGGGTCGCCGCGGCCCTGGTCGCCGTCTCCCCGGTGCAACTGCTCTATGCCCAGGAGGCGCGCCAGTACGCGCTCTGGCTGCTGCTCGTCGTCGCCGCCAGCGCGGCCCTGCTGCATGCCTGCCGACACGACCGGCGCGGCGACTGGTGGGGCTACGGTGCGCTGCTCACCCTCGGGCTCTATACCCATCTGCTTTTCGTACTGATGCTGCCGGTACACGCCCTGGTGGTTCTGGCGCGACGCGAGCGGTGGCGACGCTGGTTCATCGCAGTGGTGACGGCAGGCGTGCTGTTCCTGCCCTGGGTGGCGGTGATGGCCTTCGCCCCGGAGCGCATCGATGAGTTCACCGCCTGGATGCAGCGTCCGATCGACGGCGCACGCATCCTCGCCGCCTGGCGCGATCACCTGATGCACACCTTCGTCGATCTCGGCCCGACGCGGCTGCCGGGCTGGGCGGTGGGGCTGTTGCTCATGACCCTCGTCTGGGCGCTGTGGCGCTTCGTCGTCACCGCCCCCGGCGCGGCGGTGAGGCTCCTGCTCGCGACCATCCTGGTCCATCTGGGCATCGTGCTCGGGCCCGACCTGGTCCTCGGCGGCAGCCGCTCGCTGCACCTGCGCTACGCGCTGCCGGCGCTGCTCGCGCTCAGCCTGATCCTCGCCTGGTCGCTGGGACGGGCGCTCGAGGCCGCGGGACCGACAGCTCACGTCGCCGCCCTGGCGCTGCTCCTGCTGCTCGCGCTCGGGCTCGGCTCGCAGCACGCCATCCTCGAGGCCGAGACCTGGCGGACCAAGCAGTTCAGCGCCGACAACGCCGCCATCGCCGAGCGGATCAACCGCCAGGCGACAGGCGTCGAGGTGCTGGCCAGTCCCAGCGGGGTGAGCGCCGGCGAGCTGCTCTCGCTCGCCCACCAGCTCGCCCCCGAGACCCGACTGCGACAGCTCGCCGACCCGGCCGCGATCACGCCCGCGCCGGAGCGCACCTACTACCTGCTCACCCCCTCCGAGTCGCTGCGCGCGCAGCTCGCACCGACCCACCGGATCACCCCGATCGCGCCGACCTGGCAGTGGTTCGTTGCCACGCCCGAGGCCGGCCCAACCCCAGACAGCGGAGCCAGCCGATGAGACGCGCCGGCAACTTCCTCATCCCGATCCTGATCGCCCTGCTCACCATCGCCGCCTGGGCGCTGCTCAACCAGCCCGACGACGAGCCACCCTGGCCCTCTCGCATCCAGGGCTTCTCGTTCGCGCCGATGCACGCCGACGACGACCCCAGCGAGCACATCTACCCCTCGGTCGAGGAGATCGACGCCGATCTGGCGCTGCTCCAGGGCGATGCCTATGCGGTGCGCACCTATACCGTCGAGGACACCCTGGCGGCAGTGCCCCGGCTGGCCGCCGCGCACGATCTCAACGTCACCCTCGGCGCCTGGGTCGGCCCGGACACCGAGGTCAACGAGCGCGAACTCGAACGCCTGCACCAGGTGCTCGCCGAGGGCTATCGCAACGTGGTGCGGGTGATCGTCGGCAACGAGGCAATCCTGCGCCGCGACGTCTCGGTGGCGACGCTGATGGACTATCTCGACCAGGTGCGCAAGACCACCTGGCTGCCGGTGAGCACCGCCGAGCCCTGGCACGTCTGGTTGAAATATCCCAAGCTCGCCGAACACGTCGACTTCATCACCATTCACCTGCTGCCCTACTGGGAGGGCGTGCCCTACGACGAGGCGGTGGATTACGCCATCTCGCGCTACGAACAGGTCAAGGCCGCCTTCCCCGACAAGCAGGTGATCATCGGCGAGGTCGGTTGGCCGAGCAACGGCCGGCGCAACCGCGGCGCCGAGCCCTCGCCGGCCAACCAGACCCGCTTCCTGCGACGTTTCCTCGCCCACGCCGAGGCCGAGGGCTATGTCTATTACGTGATGGAGGCCTTCGATCAACCCTGGAAGATGAAGATCGAGGGCTCGATCGGCACCTACTGGGGCGTCTACGACGTCGAGCGCCAGCCCAAGTTCACCCTCACCCAGCCGGTGGTGCGCATCCCCGACTGGCAGGAACTGGCCGCGCTCTCGGTGCTGATGGCGGTGCTGTTGCTCGCCTTCCTCTATCGCGACAGCGCCACCCTGTCGAGCAAGGGCAAGGGGTTCCTGGCGATCGTCACCTACGCCATCTCCACCGCCGCGGTGTGGATCGTCTACGACTACACCCGTCAGTACATGACCCCGGCGACTGCGGTCGTCGGCATCCTGCTGCTGCTCGGCGGCGTCGGGGTGATCGTGCTGGTCTCGGCCGAGGCGCACGAGTGGGCCGAATCGCTGTGGCTGCGCCGCTGGCGCCGCGCCTTCCCGCGCCACCAACTGCCCGATGACGCACTGCCGCTGGTCTCGGTCCAGGTCCCGGCCTACAACGAGCCCCCGGAGCTGCTGATCGAGACCCTCGATGCCCTGGCCGCGCTCGACTATCCGCGCTTCGAGGTCCTGGTGATCGACAACAACACCAAGGACGAGGCGGTGTGGCGCCCGGTCGAGGCACACTGCGCACGGCTCGGCGCGCGCTTCCGCTTCTTCCACGTCGCGCCACTCGAGGGCTACAAGGCCGGCGCGCTCAACTTTGCGCTGCGCCACACCCATCCCGACGCCGAGGTGGTGGCGGTGATCGACGCCGACTACATCGTCTCGCCGAACTGGCTGCGCGACCTGGTGCCGGCCTTCGCCGATCCCGAGGTCGGCATCGTCCAGGCCCCGCAGGACTATCGCGACGCCGACCAGAACGCCTTCAAGGCGATGTGCATGGCCGAGTATCGCGGCTTCTTCCACATCGGCATGGTCACCCGCAACGAGCGCAACGCCATCATCCAGCACGGCACCATGACGATGATCCGGCGCGGACCGCTCGAGGACGGCGGCTGGTCGGAGTGGTGCATCACCGAGGACGCCGAGCTCGGGCTGCGGGTGTTCGAGGCCGGCCACAAGGCCCTCTACATCCCCTGCACCTATGGCCGCGGGCTGATGCCCGACACCTTCTCCGACTTCAAGAAACAGCGCTATCGCTGGGCCTACGGCGCGGTGCGCATCCTCATCCACCACTGGCGCGAGCTGTTCGGGCTGCGCAAGACCGCGCTCACCGCCGGGCAGCGCTATCACTTCCTCGCCGGCTGGCTGCCGTGGTTCGCCGACGGCATCAACCTGCTGTTCAACCTCGCCGCGCTCGGCTGGACGGTGGCGATGGTGATGTTCCCGAGCGAGGTCACCCCGCCCTATATCACCGTCGCCCTGGTCCCATTGGTGATGTTCGGCTTCAAGATGTCGAAGAGCTTCTTCCTCTATCGCCGCCGCGTCACCGCCACCCTGCGCCAGAGCCTCGCCGCGGGCCTCGCCGGTCTGGCGCTCTCGCACACCATCTCGCGGGCGATGTTCGGCGCCCTGGCCAGCGGCAGGCTCGGTTTCTTCCGCACCCCCAAGCTCGCCAGCGCGCCGGCCGCGGTGCGCGCCCTGCTCGACGCCCGCGAGGAGGCGCTGTTCGTGGTCGCGCTATGGCTCGGCGCGGTGCTGGTGCTGCTGCGTGACGATGGCTACATGCTCGACGTGCGCATCTGGGCGGCGGTGCTGCTGGTGCAGTCGATCCCCTATCTCGCCTCGGTGGTGGTCTCGCTGATCAGCGCCGCACCGCGACTGCCGGCACGCCTGGTCGGCCCGATGGGGACGATGGAGTGCGAACGACTGCAGCCCTCCGACGACACCTCGGCGACCTGATGGACGGCCCCAGGGACACGGCGGAAGCATCCGCCCGAGCGGATTAAGGGTTTACCCCTAGGTGGTTTCCCTATAGACTCGCGCCAACCTCTGAATCACGGCGCTCACCCGTCCCGCACACCAGCGCGGGACGGGGTATCCATGCGCCGCAATACAACAGAATCAGGTTGGCCTCATGCACAGAATCCCCGGCATCCTCCGTAGCGGCGCGCTCGCCGCGCTGCTCGTCCTCCCCGCGGCCCAGGTCTCGGCCAAGGTCACCCCCGGCGACGTCCAGAAAGGCATCGCCTCCTACTATCACGACAGCCTCCACGGGCTACCGACGGCCAGCGGCACCCCGTACGACAAGAACCGACTGAGCGCCGCGCACAAGACCCTGCCGCTCGGCACCAAGGTGCGCGTCACCGACACCGCCACCGGCAAGAGCATCGTGGTGCGGATCAACGATCGCGGCCCCTTCATCAAGGGCCGCATCATCGACCTCTCGCGCGCCGCCGCCGCCAAGCTCGACATGCTCCACAAGGGACTGGCGCGGGTCCGCGTCGAGATCCTCAGCGTGCCCGGCCGACGCGGGTCGTAAGAGCGACCAGCGATCAAGGGATTGAACCGCCAAGCCGCGAAGAGCGCGAAGGGGAAAATAGCCTCCAGCGACCAGCCTTCAGCCGCCAGCGGCGCTGCGCTCAACGACCGCTGTCTGGATCATGCGCCACGGCTGACAGCGGGCGGTGCCGTGGTCGAAGGCGCACACCCGCTGGCGACTGAAGGCCGATCGCCCGAAACTTGAATCTTCGCGCTCTTTGCGGCTTTGCGGTTCAAACTTCCTGGCGGCTGGCAGCTGGTGGCTGGCGGCTCTACTCCCAGCGAAACAGCCGGGCGGCGATCGCCAGCAGCGCGGCGGCGAAGGCGAGCAGGATGCCCAGCTCGGGCAGCACCGTGACGACCCCGGCGCCGTCGATCATCACCGCGCGGGCGGCGTCGACCACGTGGGTCAGCGGCAGCAGTGGCGCCACCGCCTGGGCGAGCGCGCTGGTGCCCTCCAGCGAGAACCACACCCCCGAGAGCAGCATCATCGGCCACACCAGCAGGTTGAGCACGCCGTCGGCCAGCTCCTCGGTGCGCAGCCGCGCGGCGACGATCAGCCCCAGGCTGATCATCGCCAACGCGCCACAGGCGAACACCAGCGCCAGGGCGAGATAGGAGCCGTGCATCGGCACGTCGATCAACACCGACGCGCCGAGATAGACCACCAGGGTCGAGCCGAGCACCACCAGCAGCCGCGACAGCACCTGGGCGACGAGGAACTCGGCGGCGCGCAGCGGGGTCGCGCTGAGTCGGCGCAGCACCCCGTTCTTGCGATAGCGCACGATCACCCAGCCGACACCCCACAGGCTGGAGAACATCAGGTTGAGCGCCAGCACCCCGGGCAGCACCCAGTCGATATAGCGCACCGCCGCGCCGCTGACCGCGCGGCGCTCGACCTCGAGCGCCGGGCCCGCCTCGGCGGGCGCGTCGCCCTGCCCGCCGAGCAGCAGTCGTTCGGCGAGATAGCCGTTCGGCGAGTCGTCGTTGACCCAGTAGCCGGGCGGCTCGCTGGTGAGGTCGACCACCAGGTCGAGCTGATGGCGCTCGACCTTGGCGCGCGCCGCCGCCGGATCGCTCACCGCCACCTGCTCGACGTGTTCGAGGGTGAGCAGCGGCAGCGACGCGGCGCCCCCCTCGCCCAGCACCCCGACCTTGAACACCGGCTCGGGGCCGGCGCGGAAGATCGCCGCCAGCGCCACCACGATCACCAGCGGCATCACCACGTTCCACCCCAGGCCGGCGCGATCGCGGTAGAACTCGCGATTGCGCGCCACCAGCACGGCAAGGATCCGGTGCCACATCGTCATCACCCCCGCAGTGCGTGACCGGTCAGTTTCAGAAACAGGTCCTCGAGCGTCGGCGCCTTGACCCGCAGCGCATCGAGGTCGGCGCCGCTGGCAGCCAGCTCGGCGAGCACCGGGGCCAGTTGCGCGGTGGCGATCTCCAGGGTCTCGTCGACCCGGCGCGCGCCCTCGGGCAGCGCCAGCCCCGCCGGCCAGTCCGCCGCCGGCAGCCGCACCACCGCCGCCGGCAGGTGCGCGCGCAGCAGTGCCGCCGGCGTACCCTCGGCGATCACCCGACCGTGGTCGACGATGGCGATGCGATCACACAGCCGCTCGGCCTCTTCCATGTAGTGGGTGGTCAGCACGATGGTGGTGCCGCGCGCGCGCACCCGCTCGATCAGCCGCCAGAAGTTGCGGCGCGCCTGTGGATCGAGCCCGGTGGTGGGCTCGTCGAGGAAGATCAGCTCGGGGTCGTTGACCAGGGCGATGGCGAGCAGCAGGCGCTGACGCTGACCGCCGGAGAGGCGTCGGGTGTCGCGCCCGAGGATGGGCTCGAGGTCGCAGAGTGCGATCAGCTCGTCGCGATCGGCGCTGCGCCGATAGAGCCGCGCGAACATCTCCAGCGCCTCGCCGACGCGCTGGAAGTCCTGCAGCGCGGTGGCCTGGAACTGGATGCCGACCACCTCGCGATAACCGGCGTCGAGCGCCCGGCCACGATAACGCACCTCGCCACCACTCGGTGCCAGCACCCCCTCGAGCATCTCCAGGGTGGTGGTCTTGCCGGCGCCGTTGGGACCGAGCAGGCCGAAGCACTCACCGGCGCCGACGGCGAAGCCGATACCCGCGACGGCGCGCACGCCACCGGGATAGACCTTGACCAGCTCGCACGCCTCGAGTAGTGGCGTCGTCATTGCTCACGCTCCTTCATCGCATCCACGCCCGTCTGTTTCACAACCCGAGTTCGCGCCAGCGCGCGCGGATGCGCTTGACCGAGACCGGGCCGTCGGTGCCGAGCTGCTGGGCGAACAGCGACACCCGCAACTCCTCGAGCAGCCAGCGGATCTCGTCGAGGCGCGGGTCGTCGCGACCGGCGGCGCGCGCCGCCTCCATCCGCTCGCGCCACTGGGACTGCAGCGGGGCCATTTCGTTCATCCACTGGCGATCGCGCGCAGCGCCCAGCGGCAGCTTGTCGAGACGCTGCTCGATCGCCTTGAGATAGCGCGGGTAGTGGCGCAGCCGCTCCGGCGCCACGGCATCGAGGAAACCGCGGAAGACCAGGGCGTCGAGCTGGGCGCGGATGTCGAGCACCGCATGCATCCAGTTGATCTGATTGATCCCGGCGAGCGTCTTGCGCACCCGCTGGTAGACGTCGAGGATCTCGCCGGCGAGCGCGCACACCGCACGCGTCTCGGCGGCGAGCGCGCCGCGGCGCTCGGCCAGGCGCGCCTCGAAGGCGGCGCGGGTGCGGATCGGCGCGTCGTCCTCGGCGAGGAAGGTACGATCGAGCGCGCGCGCGATCAGCGCCTCGGCGAGATCGGCCTCGCGCAGTCGTCGCGCGCCCTCCTCGCCGTCGGCCGACTCGGGCTGCGGCGCCTTGGCGTACTGCAGCCGCATCCGATCGAGCTGCGGCAACTGACGACGCAACTGGCGCAGCTCCTGCCCGAGATGCAGCGCGAACAACCGTCGCACCCCGTGACGATGCGCCGCGGCGGCGCGCGCCTCGGCGTCGAGCACCCGCACCGCCACCGTCTCGCCCTGATCGACCAGCGCCGGGAAACCGCTCAGACGGATCCCGCCGCGCTCCAGCTCGACGCGCTCGGGCAGCGCCTCGAAATCCCAGCGGGTGAGGCCGTCGCGCTCCAGCCCGGGATCGGGGAGATCGGCGAAGCCCTGCTCGGCGTGCGCGGCGAAACGTCGGCGCAACCGCGCCAGGTCGCTGTCGACGGCCAGGGTCGCGCCCTCGTCGCCGAGCACCCGGATCTTCATCCGCAGGTGCTCGGGGACCGCCGTCGGGTCCCAGGCGTCCTCGGCGATGTGCACCCCCTTGACCGCGCGGATCGCCTCGCCGAGCGCCTGGAGCAGCGGCCGGTCGCCGGGCTGGAGCCGCGCGACCAGTTGCGCGGCGGTGTCCGGGATCGGCACCAGCGAGCGGCGGATGGACTTCGGCAACGCGCGCAGCAGCGCCTCGATGCGCTCACCGAGCAGCCCCGGCACCAGCCACTCCAGGCGCTCGGCCGAGACCTGGTTGAGCAGCGCTACCGGTACCGACAGGGTCAGCCCGTCGTCATCGCTGCCGGGCTCGAAGTGATAGGCCAGCGGCAGCCGCGCGGCGCCGACGGCGAGCGCGTCGGGGAAGCGCGCCGCATCGACCCCGGCGGCATCGTGACACATCAGATCGGCGCGCCCCATGTGCAGCAGCTTGGGGTTGTCGCGGCTGGCCTCGCGCAGCCAGCGCTCGAACTGCGGGCGCGAGTAGATGCCCGAGGGCACGCGCTCGGCATAGAAGGCGTAGATCGCCTCCTCGTCGACGAGGATGTCGCGGCGGCGCGACTTGGCCTCGAGCGCGCGGATCTCCTCGATCAGCGCCTGATTGTGCCGCCAGAAGGGCGCGCGGGTGCTGAAGTCGCCCTCGACCAGCGCAAAGCGCAGGAAGATCTCGCGCGCCTCGCCGGGGTTGATCGGGCCGTAGTTGACGCGCCGGCGCGCCACCAGGGTGACGCCGAACAGGGTGACGCGCTCGAAGGCCGCCACCTGACCGGCGCGCGACTGCCAGTGCGGCTCGCTGTAGCTGCGCTGCAGCAGATGCCGCCCGGCCTCCTCGATCCAGGCCGGCTGCACCTGCGCCACGGTGCGCCCGTACTGGCGCGTGGTCTCGACCCGCTCGGCGACGACGACCCACTTCGGCGGCTGGGCGAAGAGCCCCGAGCTGGGGTGGAGGTGGAAACGGCTGTTGCGCGCGCCGAGATACTCGCGCTGACCATCGCGAAAGCCGATGTTGCCGAGCAGCCCGCTGAGCAGGGCGCGATGGATCTGCTCCTCGCCGCCCTCGGTGCTGTCCTCCTTGTCGCCCATCTCCAGCATCTGCTCGCGCAGCTGGGCGTGAACATCGCGCCACTCCTGCACCCGGGTCGGCGAGAGGAAGTGACGCTGGCAGAGCTTGGTGAACTTGTTGCGCGAGAGCGCATGGCGCTCGCGCTCGAGAAAGGTCCAGAGATTGACGAAGCCGAGGAAGTCGGAATGCTCGTGGGCGAAGGTGGCGTGGATCTCGTCGGCGGCCTGCTGCTGATCGTGGGGGCGCTCGCGCGGGTCCTGCACGCTCAGCGCCGCGGCGATGATCAGCACCTCGCGCAGACAGCGCCGCTCGGCCCCGGCGAGCAGCATCCGGCCGATGCGCGGATCGACCGGCAGCCGCGCCAGCCGTCGTCCCAGCTCGGTGAGTTCGCCCGCGGCGTCGATCGCCGCCAGCTCCTCGAGGGTGCGGTAGCCGTCGCGCACCAGTCGCCCGTCGGGCGGATCGATGAAGGGGAAGCGCTCGATCGCGCCGAAACCGAGCAGCTTCATCTGCAGGATGACCGCAGCGAGGTTGGTGCGCACGATCTCCGGCTCGGTGAAGGCGGCGCGCTCGGCGAAGCTCTCCTCGTCGTAGAGCCGGATACAGATGCCCTCGGCGACACGCCCGCAGCGCCCCTTGCGCTGGTCGGCCGAGGCGCGCGAGATGCGCTCGACCGGCAGCCGCTGCACCTTGGTGCGGTGGCTGTAGCGGCTGATACGGGCGAAGCCGGGGTCGATCACATAGCGGATGCCCGGCACCGTCAGCGAGGTCTCGGCGACATTGGTGGCGAGCACCACCCGACGGGTGCTGTGGGGCTGGAACACCCGTGCCTGCTCGCGCGGCCCCTGACGGGCGAACAGCGGCAGGATCTCGGTCGAGGGCGGATGGTGCTTGCGCAGGGTCTCGGCGGTCTCGCGGATCTCGCGCTCGCCAGAGAGGAACACCAGCACGTCGCCCGGACCCTGGGCGGCAAGCTCGCCGACGGCGTCCGAGATCGCCCGCTGCATCGACTCGTCGCGCTCGCCGGCGTGCGGCGACTCGGGCGGACGGTAGCGCACCTCGACCGGGTAGGTGCGCCCGGAGATCTCGATCACCGGCGCCGGATTTCCAGCGGCGTCGGCGAAGTGATCGGCAAAGCGCTGCGGGTCGATGGTCGCCGAGGTGACGATCAGTTTGAACTCGGGGCGCCGCGCCAGCACCCCGCGCAGATAGCCGAGCAGGAAGTCGATGTTGAGGCTGCGCTCGTGGGCCTCGTCGATGATCAGGGTGTCGTACTCGCGCAGATCGCGATCCTGCTGCACCTCGGCGAGCAACATGCCGTCGGTCATCAGCTTGATCGCGGTCTCGGGGCGCACGCGGTCGTGGAAACGCACCTTGTAGCCGACCAGGGCGCCGACCTCGCCGCCGAGCTCCTGCGCCACCCGCGCGGCCAGACTGCGCGCGGCGATGCGCCGCGGCTGGGTATGACCGATGCGCCCGAACCGGCCGCGACCGAGGTCGAGACAGAGCTTGGGGAGCTGGGTCGACTTGCCCGAACCGGTCTCGCCACAGACCACCACCACCTGATGCTCGCGGATCAGCGCGGCGAGTTCCTCGCGCCGCTCGCTGACCGGCAGGGCCGGCGGATAGTCGATCGCGGGGACCAGCGCGCCACGGCGCTCGCACAGTGCCTGCGAGGCGCGCAGGCGCTGCCACAGCGCGTGCAGACCGCGCTCGAAGGGCTGACCGGCGCGGGCACGGCGGCGCAGCCCCTTGAGACGGCGCCCGAGGGTCGGGCGGTCCTGGAGCAGACAGCGCTCCAGTTCGGAATCGGCGGGGAACGATTGCTCGGTCAAGGCGTTGATGTCGACGGACTTGGCAAGGAAGATGAGGATAACAGCACCGGACAGGTCGCCGGCTGGCGACCGCCCGGGCAGTTCAGGCGCGCTCGACCGGGAAGGCGAGCACGGCGTCGATGTCGGGCGCGCCGGTGGCGATCATCAGCAACCGATCGAGCCCGAGGGCGACCCCGGCGCTCTCCGGCAGCCCAGCCTCGAGCGCGGCGAGGAAGTGCACATCGGTCGGCACCTCGGCCTGCCCGTTGGCACGGCGCCAGTCGAGGTCGGCGTCGAAGCGGGCGCGCTGCTCGGCGGCATCGGTCAGCTCCTGGAAGCCGTTGGCCAGCTCCACGCCCTCGACATAGAGCTCGAAGCGCTCGGCCACCGGGGCCGCGCCCGGGCGCACCCGCGCCAGCGCCGCCTGGCTCGGCGGATAATCGTGGACGAAGCTCAACCGACCGCGCCCCAGCCCCGACTCCAGCCGATGACTGAGCAGCAGGTCGAGCCAGCCGTCGCGGTCGAGTTCCAGCCCCTCGACCCCGCCGATCCCGACGCGGCGCGCACAGTCGCGCAGCGCCGCCACCGAGGTCTCCCAAGGGTCGATGCCGAGCCCGTCGCGAAACAGCGCGCGATAGCTCACCCGCTCGACGGCGAGCGCCGGGCGGTCGAGCGCGGCGCGCACCAGCGCGGCGACCTCGTCGATCAGGCGCTGATAGTCCCAGCCCGGGCGATACCATTCGAGCAGGCTGAACTCGGGGTGGTGCCAGCGCCCGCGCTCGTCGTCGCGGAACACCTTGCAGATCTGGTAGATCGGCCCCGAGCCCGCGGCCAGCAGGCGCTTCATCGCGAACTCGGGCGAGGTGTGCAGATAGCCCCCGGCGACCCCGGTACCGGGGCGCACCGCCAGGCTGGTCAGCGCCGGATCGGTGACCGCCGCGCGCGAGAGCAGCGGGGTCTCGACCTCGAGCACCCCGGCGGCGGCGAAGAAGGCGCGGATGCGCGCGAGCATCGCCGCGCGCGCCTCGAGCATCTCGCGGGTCGCGCACGGGCGCCACGGCAGCCCTGCCGCGGCCGTGTCCCGGGCGGCGGGGCTCATGCCTCCTTGGCGCGCGAGACGTACTCGCCGGTGCGGGTGTCGACCTTGATCAGCTCGCCGGTCTGCACGAACAGCGGCACGCGCACCACGGCGCCGGTCTCGAGGGTCGCCGGCTTGCCGCCGCCGCCCGAGGTGTCGCCCTTGAGGCCGGGATCGGTCTCGGTGATCTCGAGCACCACGAAGTTCGGCGGCTCGATCGACAGCGGCACGCCGTTCCACAGCGTGACCTTGCAGAGGTCCTGCTCCTTGATCCACTTCGCCGCCTCGCCGACCGCCTGCTCGCTGGCGATCAGCTGCTCGAAGGTGTCGGGGTCCATGAAGTTCCACTCGATGCCATCGTTGTAGAGATACTGCATCTCCGTATCATGGACATCGGCCGCCTCGACCGACTCACCGGACTTGAAGGTCTTCTCCACCACGCGACCGGTCTTGAGATTGCGCACCCGGACGCGGTTGAAGGCCTGCCCCTTGCCGGGCTTGACGAACTCGTTCTCGACGATGGTGTATGGATCACCGTCGAGCATGATCTTGAGCCCGCCCTTGAATTCATTCGTGCTGTAAGTCGCCATGTCATCCTCAATTAATCGAGAGTTAAACCCTACGATCTTACCGCGAAGCGATAGCGGTTGTCAGACCCGCGACTGGAAGCAGGCGCTGCGTCAGGCGATCACCGAGACCGACGTCCTGCTCGACGCGCTCGGCCTCGAGCGTGACCGACTGCCGCCGCTCGATCCCGACCCGCGCCCCTTCGGCCTGCGGGTGCCGCGTGCGTTCGTCGCGCTGATGCGTCCCGGCGACCCCGACGACCCGCTGCTGCGTCAGGTACTGCCGCTCGCCCGCGAGCGCGTGGTGGTGCCCGGCTTCAGCGCCGACCCGGTCGATGACGCCGCCGCCGACCAGGGCGACGGGCTGTTGATGAAGTATCACGGTCGCGCCCTGCTGATCGCCACCGGCGCCTGCGCCCTGCACTGCCGCCACTGCTTCCGCCGTCACTACCCGCACGCCGCCCCGGAGACCGGCCAGACCCGCCTGCGCGCCGCGCTCGCGCGATTGGCGGCCGACGGGTCGATCAACGAGGTGATCCTCAGCGGCGGCGACCCGCTGATGCTCGACGATGATCGTCTCGACGCCCTGCTCGACGGGCTCGAGGCGATCGGCCAGCTACGGCGGGTACGGTTGCATACCCGGATGCCGGTGGTGCTGCCGGCACGGATCACCGAGGCGCTCTGCGCCCGCCTGGCGAGGAGCCGGCTGGAGACGGTGGTGGTGATCCATGCCAACCACGCCAACGAGCTCGGCGAGGCGGCCGCCGCCGCGCTCGCGCGACTGCGCGAGACCGGGACGATGCTGCTCAACCAGGCGGTGTTGCTGCGCGGGGTCAACGACGGCGTCGCGGCACAGTGCGCGCTCAGCGAGCGGCTGCTCGGCTGTGGCGTCCTGCCCTACTATCTGCACCAGCTCGACCGGGTCCAGGGCGGCGCCCATTTCCAGGTCGACGACACCGAGGCGCGCGCCCTGGTCGCGACGCTGCGCGCCCGGCTGCCGGGTTATCTGGTGCCGCGTCTGGTACGCGAGCGCCCCGGCGCCGTCGCCAAGCTGCCGCTGGCCGTCGGCGACGAGATCTGAGGCCGCCGAAGCCATCACTGGGTCGACGGTCGTTTTCATCGGCGGCGCAAACCCCGATAATCGATGCAAGCCTTTTCTTGCGTTCCTGAAACCGGTCGCCCAGCATGCCTGCCCCGAATCCAGCCGTCACACTGCTCATCCTGACCGCCGAGTCCAGCGAGGCCGAGCGCCTCGTCGCCACCCTGCGCGAGGCGGGCATCGCGGCGCGCGGCATGGTCAGCGCCCAGGTGGAGCGACTCGGCGAGTTACTCGCACGCACCCCCTGCGATCTGGTGCTGTGCTGCGCCCACGACCGCGACATCGATCTCGAAGCGGCCCTCGCCGCCCACCGCAGGCTCGACAGCGACACCCCGCTGATCGTCATCACCGGCCCCGAGAGCGACGCGACCGAATCGCTTCGCGCCCGTCGCGGCGGCGCCCGCGATCTGGTCCGGCGCGACGACCCCGAGCACCTCCAGCTGGTGGCCAAGCGCGAGCTGGCCGATCTCTACCAGCGCCGCGAGGCACGCGCGCTCGCCACCCGGCTGCGCCAGTGCGAGCGCCGCGCGCGCGAGTTCATCGAGGGCAGCCTGGACGCCATCGCCTTCGTCCAGGAGGGGCTGCACCTGCACGCCAATGCCGCCTATCTGTCGCTGTTCGGCTATGCCGACGCCGACGCGCTGGCCGGCGCCACCTTCCTCGACCTGATCCCCGCCGAGCAACGCCCCCGGGTGCGCGAGTTCCTGCGCGCGGTCGAGTACTCCGATCGCGAGGACGGCGCCGAGCTCGACACCCAGTGCCAGGGCGCCGACCGTCGGCCCTTCGCCGCGCGGCTGCGCGCGGCCAGCTCGGAGATCGACGAAGAGCCCTGTCTGCGCATCCTGGTGCGACCGGCGGCGGGCGCGGCGGCGCCGCTCATCGAGAGCGACAACCACAGCGCCGAGGCGATGCCGGGGCGCGCGCAGATGATCGCCGCCATCGCCGCGCGACTCGATGCCGAGCACCGCCCCAGGCATCCCTTCGCGCTCTTCTTCATCCAGATCAAGGGCCGCGCCGAACTGCTGCGCGACCTCGGCCTGACCACCGCACTGACGCTGATCGAGGGCCTGCGCGAACCACTCCAGGGCATCCTCGCCGATCATGCCGGAGGCATGCTGGCGCAGGTCAGCGACGACGGTTTCATGCTGCTGATCGACGGACTCGACACCACCACGGTCGAGCAGATCACCGCCCGGATCGAGCACGAGGCCCGTCTCCAGCGCGGGCGCAATGGCGAGCGTGAGGACGAGGCCGCCGACTGTGTCGTCGCCCACGTGCTGGTGGAGCTACGCGCACGCGAACCCAGCGACATCGTCAACCTCGCTCATCAGCGCTGTCTGCGCCTGCTCGCCGGCGGCCCGGGTCAGGGCGGGATGGGCAAGCCGACCTCGCTCGCCTCGCGCACCAAGCAGAGCGCCGAGGAGGGCGATGAGCAGATCGCCGAACGCATCGAGTACGCCCTCGAGCACGACCAGTTCCGTCTGGTCTATCAGCCGATCATCAGTCTGATGGGCGACAACCAGGAGCACTACAGTGTCCTGGTGCGGCTGTTCGACGAGGACGAGGACATGCTCGAGGCCAAGGACTTCATCGGTCCGGCGATCCGTCGCGGGCTGATCGAGCGCATCGACAAGTGGGCCATCCGCGCCGCCATCCAGTCACTCAGCGAACAGCGTCGCGCCGGTCACAACATCAGCTTCTTCATCAACCTCTCCGAGGATACCTTCCGCGACCCCAGCATCGTGCTGTGGATCTGCGACTGCATGCGCGAGTTCGACGTGCGCGGCAACTGGCTGACCTTCCAGTTCCAGGAGGCGCTGGTCGCGGCCAACCTCGCCGGCCTGAGCAAGCTGGTCGAGGCGCTGCGCAAGATCAAGTGCCGGGTGGCGATCAATCGCTTCGGCATGGCCGAACGCCCGGAGATGCTGCTGCAGGGGCTGGCACTCGACTTCGTGCTGCTGATGCCCGACTTCTCCCAGCGTCTGGCCGACGATCAGCAGAAGCAGAAACGGGTGATGGAGCTGGCCAACCTCGCGCGCGAGTTCAACATCAAGAGCGTGGTCACCGGGGTGGAGGATGCGCGCACCCTGACGGTGCTGTGGACCGCCGGGGTCGATTATGTGCAGGGCAACTTCCTGCAGCGCCCCTCACCGACGCTGGAGGTCTCCAGCGGCGGCTAGCGCGCCGTCGGCGGCGCCCGCAGATAGCCCGGCGGCGCGCGTCTCAGGCGCGGCGCGGAGAGCCGTTGCGCACCGTCCCGACGAGCGGCGAGCGTGGCGCTCGCGGCCGCATGCCGCGCCGCCATCTCGGGACGCAACGCGGTACGCGCGAGCACCGGGCGCAGCGCGCCGCTCGCCCCGCTCCGCTCGCCCCCGGCCCGGGCCATCGCCGGGGACAGCTCGATCCCGAGCAGCGCGCGCGCTGCCTCCGAGTAGGGTGCAACGCCCTTGCGTCCGAGATAGTCGGTGAGCACCCGATGGGTGTAGCGCTGGGTCTCGGGGTAGTCGACCCGCCCGCCGCCTCGTGCCAGGGCCCCCTCGCCGGCGTTGTAGGCCATCACCGCCTGGCCGATGTTGTCGTACTTCTCGAGCAGCCGCTTGAGATGACGCATCCCGGTCGCCAGGTTGGTCGCAGGCTCGGCGAGACGGGCCTGACCCTCGACGCCATAGTCCCGCGCCGTCTCCGGCATCACCTGCATCAAGCCGACCGCACCGACCGGCGAGACCGCGTCCGGGTCATAGGCCGACTCGGCGGCGATCACCGCCTGCACCAGATCCCGGTCGAGTCCGATGCCATCGGCGATGCGCCCGGCCAGCTCGGCATAGCGCGCCGTCTCGTCGGCCACCACGGGCAGCGGCGCCTGGAGCAGCAGGATCAGCAGCACGGCATGGGGGCAGCGGCACATGACACGGGACCTCGTTCGCTAGCGCAGGACGGGGTTCTCGAGCATAGACAGGGCGACAGTGGGGTGTCCAGACAAACGCGGACAAAACTGACAAGAAACGTCAGAATTCTTGTCAAGCGATCATGCTGCCCCGATCATCAAACAATGAAAACAACGACATAAAAACTGGTCCAGTTCATGCTTTGTTCTTTCCGGAGACGCACCGACCAACACCGCATCGCGCCACCGACGACGACATGGCGCGGGCACCCAACGGGCAGGTTGACCTGTCGGAGAGGGCCGAGATGATGCACAACACCACCCTGCTGCTCGCGCTGACCCTGCTGTTCGGCGGAATCGCTCCGGCCACCGCCGGGAGCATCACCACCAGGATCGAGGACTTCACCAACGGCGGCGGCTTCTTCGCCGAGGTACGGGTCAGCGATCTCGGCCCCGACCGCATCCGCATCACCCTCGATGTCTCCGATCCGGTCAATCCGGGGCTGACCCAGGCCGACCTGCTCGCCCTCTGGTTCGATCTCGCCGATCCCGCGCTGGTGCCCACGTTCACCCGTCTCGACACCAGCGGTGCGACCGCGAGCCTCGCCGACGATGCCAGCCAGGTGTTCCCGAGCGGAGGCGTACTCGATGCCTGGTTCGACGCCGACGCGATCGGCAGCCTCGGCGGCGGCAACAACCTCAATGGCGGTGGCGGCGTGGCGACGGGCTTCGATATCGGCCTGCTGCTCGGGCTCAACGGCGGTCGCGACGGCTTCCAGCAGCAGCGTACCTTCGACCTGGTGCTGCCCGGACTGAGCAGCGCGGCGCTGACCGATCAACGCATCGGGCTGCGGGTCCAGAGCATCGCCGGCGGGGTCTTCGACGGTATCGGCTCGTCGAAGCTGCTCGGCGAGCTGACCGGCACCACGCCGCCGCTGATCGCTACCGGTTTCGCGACCTTTGCAGCGCCATCGGGCAGCATCCCGACCCCTGCCCCCTGGGTGCTGATCGGGCTCGGTCTCGCCGCACTGACCCCCTGGTCACGGCGGCGCACCGGCTGAGCAGCTCAACCGTTGGCCACGCCGTGCGGGACGTGCCCGGTGGCCACCCGCAACCGCGCCGCCTCGCAGTGCTCGGCCTGATCGTCGAAGAAGATGTCGGCGTCGAAGGCCTCGAGGAAGGGTGACTTGCCGAGCCCACCGAGGAACAGCGACTCGTCGAGCCGAATCCCCCAGGCGCGCAGGGTGCGGATCACCCGCTCGTGCGAGGGCGCGCCGCGCGAGGTCACCAGGGCGGTACGCAGCGGCGCGGCAGCGGCCGGGAAAAGCCGCTGCAGCCGATGCAGCGCGACCAGAAACCCCTTGAAGGGCCCGCCCGGCAGCGGATCGTGGGCGGCGGCCGACTCGCTGGCGTTGAACACCGCCAGCCCCTGCTGGCGATAGAGTCGCTCGGCCTCGTCGGAGAACAGTACGGCGTCGCCGTCGAAGGCGATGCGCAACTGGGCGTCGTCGTCGCCGTGCGCGGGTGCGCTGCTCGGCAGCACGGTCGCGGCGGCGCAACCGGCATCGAGCGCCAGACGCACATCGGTGGGATCGGCCGAGAGGAACAGATGGGCGCCGAAGGCGGCGACATAGCGATAGGGGCTCTCGCCCCCGGTGAAGGCGGCGCGCTCGATATCGAGCCCATGCTGGTGAGCGGAGGTGAGCACCCGCAGCCCGGTATCGGAGCTGTTGCGCGAGAGCAGGATCACCTCCACCCGGCCACGATCACCGAGCAGGTCGTTGAGGCTCATCAGCTTGCGCACCAGGGTGAAGGCCACGCCGGGTTCGAGGATCTCCTGCTCGTGGGCAATCTGGTAGGCATGGTAGGCGTCAACGCCCTCCTCCTCGAAGACCCGGTGCGAGGCGCTGAGATCGAACAGCGCGCGCGAGGAGATCGCCACCACCAGCCGCACCTCATCCATCTCCGTCATCATCCCGACAGCCCGCTACCAGGGCATGAACCAGTTCATGAACTGCATCGGCCGGCTGATGCTCTGGTTCATCACCGCCATGTCGTTGCGCATCGACGAGGTCGAGTAGGTCATGTGCTGCATCGCGCGGTCCATCGACTGCAGGCTGTCGAGCATCGGCTCGAGGGTGTTGACGTCATGGGCGAGCGAGTCGACGCCGATGCCCATGTTGCGCATGGTGGCGGTCATCTGGCCCATGTTGTCGGAGATCGACTGCATGTTGCTGGCCAGTACCGTCATGTTGGTGTCGACGCTGATCGCCAGATAGTGCACGTCCTTGGCAAGGCTGAACACCAGATAGAAGCCGTAGGCGGCGAGGATGATGAAGGCGAAGAGGGTCGGGTAGACGATCAGCTCCCAGCGCTTGGCGCTGGTCTCGAAGGCCTGCGAGAGGCGCTCGATCGCGTAGGCGTTGAGGTGCGACTCGGCGGCGACCTCGTCGATGGTCTCGTTGCCGGCGCGTCCCCGCGCCTCCTCCTCGCCCGCTGGGTTCTGATGATCGGCCATGATGAGACAGACTGCTCGTTGTGATTGTCCACCGGCCAGGGCCGGACGACCGGCTCGGAACGCTGATCTTCGAGATTAACAGAATTGCCGCGACGGGCAACACGGACGATCCCAGTGGAAACGGCCAAGTACCGTACGAAGCCGGTCGGCTGGTTCAGACGAGCTCGGGGTAGAGCGCCGCGGCCAGCGCCAGGAACTCGCGCGCGCCCTTGCCCCGGGGCTCGAGCTCGAACACCGCCAGCCCCTCGCTGAAGGAGCGCCGGAACAGGGTGCGCTGCGACAGGCGCGGGCGGATGAAACGGAGACCGGGGAGCGCGACCAGCGCGGCGGCGGCCTCGGCGGTCTCGCGCACCGCGTGATGGGTATCACCGCGGTTGATGAAACCGAGGATCTCGGGCGTGCGCGCGAGCCCCTCCTCGGCGATCAGCCGAATGTAGCGCTGTGCCGACCAGATGTCGGCCTGCGACGGCTGCACCGGCACCAGCACCCGGTCGCACACCGCCAGCGCCCGGCGCATCGCCGCCATGTCGGCGGTGCCGACATCGATCAGCACCTCATCGGCCTCGCCCAGCGCGGGATCATCGAGCGCGGCCAGCGGCTCGACCGCCAGCGCCGGCTCGAACCCCTCCTCCCGGCGCACCTCGAGCACGTCGCTGAGGGTGGCCTGGGGGTCGGCATCGATCAGCCGCACCCGGCGCTCGGCCATGGCCAGCCACACCGCAAGATTGAAGGTGACGGTGCTCTTGCCCGAGCCACCCTTGAGACTGCCGACGATGGTGATCATGCTGCACAACTCCTCAACGACTGCTCCCCGGGCGAACCGGGCGGGGCTGCGCCGCCACGCCCGGCGGCGCCTCCTCCCTAGCGCTGCTGCTGTGGCTCGGCGCGGCTATAGCCCTCGGGGACGCTGAACAGGTGATCGGGCTGCGGACCGACGCGGATGGCGTCGAGTTCGCGTACGTAACCCCCGGGGAACTCCTCGCGCACCGCCAGCCCCAGCTCGGGATCGAACCACTGGAAGGTCCGGGTCGGCTGCTGGTTCGGTGCGCTGGCGGTCACCTCCCATTTCTCGACCTGCCGCCCGTCGAGCCGCTCCTCGCCGACCAGATGCAGCTCCATGCGCCGACCATCGGGCATCTCGTACTTCAGCGGCAGTCCGCGCTCGACATCGAGCCACTGGGCGCCGGTGAGGGTCTGGCCGTCGCGGCTGATCGTCATCTCCCACTTGACCGCGGCACGACCGCCGACGGTCTCCTCGCCGGCGCGCCGGCAGTTCATCTCCGGCAGCCCGGCACAGGGATTGCGCTCGGCCGAGGGCGCGGGCAGCGGATCATTGCCCGCCTGGGGCGGGAGGCTGCGCTCCATGTAGACGCGCTGCGCCGGCAGCAGCAACCACTCGCGCCCCTGGTCACGATCGACGATGCGCACCATCTCCCGCCCCTCGCGGGTCATCTCGACGCGCATCCGTCCGTCGCCGACATACATCCGCCCCGAGGTCGTCTGCCCGTCCGGGGCGCGACTGAGCATCTCGGCGGAGAACTCGGTCGCCGCCGAGGCCCCCTGGGCCATCGCGGCCAGACCGGCGCCGAGGGCGACGGCCGTCTGCATCCATTGTTTCAACCGCATGACGTCAGCTCCTCCTGATGGTGTGTGGGATGGTGATCGGGACCACGCCGCCGAGGTCAGTCCACGGACCAGGGTGCGGGCCAACCGAGGGGTGGCGGCGCCTGGCCGTCACTCGAACGCTGTCGTCGCGGCCGCCAGTCGCGACTCCTTGTCTCATCACGCTGCATGCGTTCGCGCTCGGTCAGCGGTCGGAAGCGATACTCGATCCCCTCCCCCGGCACCACCAATGGCGCATCGGCGCGACGCCCGGGCTCACGGAAGCGATAGCCCGGAACCTCATCCGTCCTCGCCTCCTCAGCGCCCCAGGGGCGGAAGCGATAGCCGTCGTCGCGAGCGCGCGGCGGCGCTGACCAGACAGGCGGTGCGGCCTGCTGCTCGAGCCCCTGCTCGAGCCCCTGCTCGAAGCCCTGGCGATAGGGTGAATCCGCCCCATCGGGGGCCGACCACAGCGATTGGGCGGCCCCGGGGGCCGCGCACCAGAGCGCGCACACCAGGGTGGCGGCCGACAACCGACGCATCATGAACGTGACTCCTTGCGCACGCTCATGCGGCGACGTGCAACGCAGCGACCTTAGCAGACCGCCCCGGCAGGCGACCAGACGGAGACGACTCAGTCATCGCTCGGCGGCTCCTGGGCGTCATCCTTCAACTGGATGCCACGCCGCCCGCTGCGCTTGGCGGTCTTGCGCGTCGTGGTCGACTTCGCGGTGGTCTTGCGCGCCGTCGTCTTCTTCGCGGTGGCCTTCTTCGCCGTCGTCTTCTTCGCGGTCGTCCTCTTCGCCGGCGACTCGGACTCGGACTCAGGCTCAGGTTTCGGTTCCGGTTCCGGTTCGGCGGCACGCGTCGTGGGCGACGCAGCCGCTGCCGGAGTGTCGCTCGGCGGCGGCGCCGTGGTCCGCGTCGGCGCCGGGCGCTGCGGCCGGCGCCGCTCGCGCCAACGCCCGAGCATCCCCTTGAGCGCCTCGAACAGCAGCACGAAGATCGCGCGCACCGCATAGAACACCATCACCAGGATCTCACCGGCCTGGGCGGCGATCCGGCGCATCCGCCCCGCGCCTGGCGCGGCATCGGGACGCGCGCGCTCTGCGGCCTCGGCGGCCTCCTCGCGCTCGGCGAGACAGGGCACCCGCACCCCGGGCGGCGCGCTCGCCGCCGCGACCTCGCACATGGCCTCGCTCGCGGCGACACAGCCGAGCGGGATCACGATCAGGGTGAGCAGGGTCGAGACCACCACGCCCGAGAGCAGCGAGATCGCCATGCCCTGGAAGATCGGGTCGGTGATGATCACGCTGGAGCCGGCGACCAGCGCCAGCGCGGTGATGAGGATCGGGCGCGTGCGGATCTTGCAGGCGCGGATCATCGCCTCGGCCACCGGCACGCCCTTCTGGATCTCGTGGATGGCGAAATCCACCAGCAGGATGGAGTTGCGCACGATGATCCCGGCCAGGGCGATCCAGCCGATCATCGAGGTGGCGGTGAACTCGCCGCCCATGCCCATCGCGAACACCAGCGCGTGGGTGGGGATGATGCCGAGCAGGGTCAGCGGGATCGGCGCCATGATCACCAGCGGGATGCGGAAGTTGCCGAACTCCCACACCACCAGGATGTAGATCAGCACCAGGGCGACGGCGAAGGCCGCGCCCATGTCGCGGAAGGTCTCGAAGGTGACCGTCCACTCACCGGCCCACTGCCAGGCGAGACGCCCGTCGTTGGGCGGCGCGCCGAGCCAGTGGAAGGCATCGCCGAAACCGCCGCCGGCGTTCGGACGCGAGCCGTCCGGGGCGAGGTAGTCCTGCTCGGCCATCAGGTCCTGGACCTGGAACATGGCATAGACCGGCGCGGCCAGACGCCCGCCGACATCGGCGACGACGTATTCGACCGGGCGCAGATCCTTGTGATAGATCAGATCCTCCTCGGGGGTCAGCACAAAGCGCCCGAGCTCGCTCAACGGCACCGTGAAGCCCTGGTTGGAGAGGATCGGCAGATCGCCCAGACGCTCGATCTGCGAGCGCTCGGCCAGCGGCACCTGGATGACGATCCGGGTCGGCTCGTGACCGCTCTGACGCCCGCTCTGCTGCTTGATGTCGCCCATGGTGGCGCCACCGAGGGCCATCTCGAGGTTGCGGTTGATGGTGTCGACCGAGATGCCGCGACGCACCGCCTTCTCGGTATCGACCTCGAAGCGCCAGTAGTCGAAGTCGTCGCGCAGATAGTTGTCGACATCGCGCGCGCTCGGCGCCTGCCCGAAGAAGGCGGTGACGTCACGCGCGAACTCGCGGCGCAGCTCCGGGGTCGGGCCGTAGATCTCGGCGACCACCGATTGCAGCACCGGCGGTCCCGGCGGCATCTCCACCACCGCGATCCGCGCCCCGGCCTGGTGCGCGGTGGCGGTGATCAGCTCGCGCGCGGCGACCGCGATCTCGTGGCTGCTGCGCTCGCGCGCGTGCTTGTCGGTGAGCTGCACCTGCAGCTCGCCCTGCCAGGGGTCGGAGCGCAGATAGTAGTGGCGCACCATGCCGTTGAAGTCGAACGGTCGCGCGGTGCCGGCATAGAGCTGGATCGCGGTCACCTCGGGCAGGGTGCGCAGCTGTTCGGCGAGCCGGTGGGCGAGATTCGCCGTCACCGGCAGCGCCGTGCCCTCGGGCATGTCGATCACCACCGAGAACTCGGGCTTGTTGTCGAGCGGCATCATCTTCACCGCCACCCACTTGAAGTAGAAGAAGGAGCAGGCGAAGAGGAAGGTGCCCCAGAGCACCAGGCGGAAGATGCGCCGCTTGGCGCGGCTCTCCATCAGCGGGGTGAGCACGCGGCGGAAAAAGCGCTCGAGTCGCTCGGCGTCGCGATGTTCGCGCCGCTCGGCGGCGGCGAGATAGCCCATCGAGGGGCGCAGCCACTTGGAGATCGCCAGATAGGGGGTGAAGACGAAGGCGGCGAACAGCGAGACGAACATCGCCACCGAGCCGAGCACCGGGATCGGCGCCATGTAGGGCCCCATCATGCCGCTGACGAAGCCCATCGGCAGCAGCGCCGCGATCACCGTGAAGGTGGCGAGGATGGTCGGGTTGCCGACCTCGCGCACCGCGTCGACCGCGGTGGCCTCGTCGGTGCGGCCCTCGGCCAGCCAGCGTCGGTAGATGTTCTCGACCACCACGATGGCATCGTCGACGAGGATGCCGATGGAGAAGATCAGCGCAAACAGGCTCACCCGGTCGATGGTGAACTCGCCCACCCAGGCGATGAACACCGTCATGAACAGCACCACCGGGATCACCAGCATCACCACCAGCGCCGGGCGCACCGCGCGGAAGGCGATGAGCACCAGCACCACCACGAACAGGGTGGCCTTGATCAGCTTCCAGATCAGCTCCGAGACCTTCTGATCGGCCGACTCACCGTAGTTGCGGGTGACGCTGACCTCGACGTTGTCGGGGATGCGCGTGCCGCGCAGCTCCTCGACCCGCTCGAGGATGGCATCGGCCACGGTCACGCCGTTGCTCAGCTCCTTCTTGGCGATGGCGAGGGTGACGGCGGGACGACCGTCGGCGCGGGTCTCGATCTCGGCGGCAGGTCCGGTGTAATAGGTGACGAGCTGGCTGGCGTCCTCGGGTCCGAGCCGGATCTCGGCCACATCGTGCATGTAGACCGGGATGTCGTTGTAGGTGCCGACCACCAGCCGGTTGATGTCCTCGACCCCGGTGAGGAAGGCGCCGGTGGTGACGGTGAAGTGCGCGCCGCGCGACTCGACGTCGCCGGCGGTGGTCTCGGCGTTGGCGCTCCTCAGCGTCTGCGCCACCTGGTCGAGACTGATGCGATAGCCCGAGAGCCGCTCGGGCGAGACGTCGATGGTGACCTGCTCGCGCCGCCCGCCGACGATGAAGGCGTTGCCGGTGTCCTCGACCTGCTTGAGCGCCTGCAGCAGGTCCTGGGCGAGCAGGCGCAGCTGGCCGTCGTCGACGTCGGCGATGCCGTTGTCGTCGAGATCCTTCGACCACAGCGTCAGGGTGACGATGGGCACATCGTTGATCCCCTTGCTCTTGACCAGGGGCGGCAGCACACCCGGCGGGATCAGGTCCATGTTGGAGGCGAGCTTGTCGTTGACCTTGACCAACGAGGGGCCCATCTCCTCGCCGACGTCGAACTCGACGGTCACCAGCCCCTCGCCGCGCCGCGAGGCCGAGTAGACGTGCTTGACCCCGGGGATCTCGCTGATCAGCCGCTCCAGCGGCTGGGTGGCAAGGTTGGCCACCTGCTGCGCCGAGGCGCCCGGGTACTGCACCATGATGTCGATCATGGGCACCGAGATCTGCGGATCCTCCTGGCGCGGGGTCATCATCAACCCGAGCAGCCCCATCATCAGCATCGCCGCGTAGAACAGCGGCGAGAGCGGCGAGCGGATGAAGAAGCGGGCGGTGCGCCCGGCGATGCCGAGATGCGCGTCGTCGGCGAGACGGGTGTCTTGATCCGAGGTCATGGGGGTTACGTCTTGGCTCATGTCGAATCCAGCTTGTACGGGCCAGCGCGGCGTGGCGGCGATCGGCGGACGCCCGCAGCGGGCGTCGCTGCCCAGCGGCGCGACGGTCGCAGGCCGTCACGCCGGGTCGCGGGCGGTCCTGCGCGCCGCGACCGGTTGATCCGTCAGTGCCCGGCGTCCTCGCCTCGGGCCCAGCCGGCACTCACCCCGGGACCGGGGTCGGCGAGCACTCGCTCGCCCGGGCGCAGCCCGCTGAGCACGGTGATGAAACCGCCCTCGAGCGACTCGCCGACACGGATCAGGCGCAGCTTGGCTGCGCCCTCGGTGTCGAGCACATAGACCCCGGGCAGGCTGCCGTTGTAGCGCACCGCCGAGCGCGGCACGACCGGGTTGGCACGCGCCGGGGCGTTGTGATCGGGCACCAGCACCTTGGCGTACATCCCCGGCTCGGAGACGCCCTGGGGCAGGTCGAACTTGATCTTGATGGTGTGACGCTGGGGGTCGGCCATGGGGAAGATCTGCGCCACCCGGACCGGCACGCGCTGGTTCGAGGGGTCGATCTCGGCCTGCAGCATCATCCCCTCGCGCAGCCCCGCACGCAGTCGCGCCGGGACGTCGACCTCGACCTGGAGATACTCAATGTCGGCATAGTTGAGCAGCGGCTGCCCCGGCTGCACGGTGTCGCCGACCTCGACGAATTTCTTCACGATCACACCGTCGAAGGGCGCGATGCCGCGGGCATCGCGGATCTTGGCGTCGAGCGCCTGCAGCTCGGCCTGCAGACGCAGCATCAGGTTCTGCGCCTCCTGGATCTGCACGCCGGAGGCGAACAGGTCGGCCGAGCGCTCGGCGCTGCGATCACGCTCGCCGATGAAGGACTCGACCGGACGGGTGAACATCTGATCGAACAGGTTGGGCAGACCCATGCCGCCGGGCACCGCGCGCGACTGCGGCGAGAAGATCTCGCGGGTGTACTGCACCCCGGCGTTGCGCAGCTGGGCGTCGGCGCTGGCCATCTGCGCGAGCAGCGCACGGCGCTTAGCCAGCAACTCGGCGTCGCCGATGGCCACCAGCAGCTCGGCGTCATCGAAGGCGTCGCCCTCGCGACCGGCGATGAAGGTCACGCGCCCGGGGAGCTGGGCGGCGAGCATCACCTCCTTGTAGGGGACCACGGTCCCGCCGATGGAGACCGTCGGCGCACCCTGCGCCTGCTGGACGACGAAGGTCTCGTCCGGACCGCCCTGCCCCTGCGCCGTGTTTGCGGCGCCCACCAGGGCGAGGGCGAACAGCCACGCGGCTGAGGCCTTTCTCATCTGTATTGCCATCGGATCGCACACCAAACGCTGTGTGTTGAGTCGGAAGCCCGAAGGGCGCGATTGCGGTTCGGAGCGGAACTCGGACACCGTCGGGGGGGAGGGTCGTTGAGCCCGGCGCGCGTCCGTCTTTTCATGGACCAGGCGATCTTCGGCCGGGTACTGCGAGACATGCCAGGTGCCGCATCCCTGTGCTCCGGACGGCGCAGTTGTCCAGTATGCCTGTGTCGCCGCGAGACATTCAACCCAGGCCACGGGCCCGTTCCCGGGGACATGCAGACCGCCGCGCGGTCGACTATCACTGGCCTGGGGGTTCGTTGTAACATCGCGGGCCATCGCGCGCCGGGAAACCGCAGGTGAGCCCGATACTGAAGTGCGCGTCCGCCGCGACGTGCCCGGCACACACCCGCAAGCGACAAGCGCACGGACCATCGCAGAGAGGAACCCAATCCATGCCGTCTACCGCTGACGCTGTGCAGCAGCGCCTGAAGGAACTGGAGTCCCACCTGGAGCAGGAGAACCCGGTCCTGCTCAGTGCCGTGCAGAGCTTCCGGGAGATCGACGAGGTCGCCTACGCCACCGGCGTTCTGCAGACCAATCAGACCTTCTCCAGTCAGATCCCCTGGTGGCCGCTGATCTCGGTGCTCGGCACCTTCTCGGCGGGCAAGTCGACCTTCATCAACCATTATCTCGGCGAGAAGCTCCAGCGCACCGGCAACCAGGCCGTCGACGACCGCTTCACCGTCGTCGTCTACAGCGCCGACCCGATCAGCCACTCGCTGCCCGGGGTCTCGCTCGACTCCGACCCGCGCTTCCCCTTCTACCAGATGTCGCGCGACATCGCCCATGTCGACACCGCCGAGGACAGCGGCGACGGCAACCGCATCGATACCTATCTGCAGCTCAAGACCTGTCACAGCGACCGGCTGCGCGGCAAGATCCTGATCGACTCCCCGGGCTTCGACGCCGATGCCCAGCGCACCACCATCCTGCGCCTGACCGATCACATGATCGACCTCTCCGACCTGGTGCTGGTGATGTTCGACGCCCGTCACCCCGAGCCCGGGGCGATGCGCGACACCCTCAAGCACCTGGTGCGCGACACCATCAACCGGGCCGACTCGGGCAAGTTCCTCTATATCCTCAACCAGATGGACTCGGCGGCCACCGAAGATAACCCCGAGGACGTGGTCGCCGCCTGGTTGCGCGCGCTCGGCGAGGCCGGACTCACCGCCGGGCGCTTCTACACCGTCTACAGCCCGGACGCCGGCACCACCATCGCCGACGAGCACCGGCGCGCGCGCTTCGAGAAGAAGCGCGACGAGGATCTCGCCGAGATCTATCTGCGCATGGAGCGCGTCGAGATCGAGCGCGCCTACCGCATCGTCGCCGCGCTGCGCAAGACCGCCACCGACTTCACCGACGGCTCGATGGCGCTGCTGCAACAGGCCAAGCGTCGCTGGCGTCGTCGCACCCTGGTCACCGAAACCATCCTGCTCGCGCTGCTGGCCGGCGCCTTCATGGTCTGGAGCCTGCGGGCCGGACACTGGCACGGGCTGGTCTACGACCCGCAGTGGCTCGACCTCTTCACCACCGTCTCCTGGGGGCTGTGGGGGCTCGAGGGCGTGATCGCGGTGCTGGTGATCGGCGGGCACTTCACCATCCGCCGACTGGCGGCGCTGAGCGTGATGCCCTGGCTGCGCAAGCAGGTCGAGAAGCACAACCCGCCGGGCGACGTGATCGGCGCCTTCCAGCGCAACACCCGCTTCTGGCGCACCGTGCTCTCGGGCTCGCCGATCGGCTGGAGTCGCAGGAGCCGCAACACTATCGACGAGGTGCTGCAGAACTGCGAGAACTATATCCAGACCCTCAACGAGCGCTTCACCAACCCGCGCGGCCTGCCCGACAAGCCGCGCCGGGGGCAGTCCGCAACCGAAAGCGACTCCGCCTCGGCCTGACCTGACCGCTCCGGGTTCGCCCGGAGGAGAGCTTGCCACCGGCCGACCCCGGCCGGTGGCGACACGGCGCTGCGGCGCCACCATGCACCCCCGTCCACCAGCCCACGGATGGCGCTGCTCGCCACGGCGCGGCGACACGCCTGGACGGGAGCATTCATACCCGAGACCGGTCCAATGCCATGACATCGGCCCGCGACGAACCCGTCTGCGGCGCCAGGCCGGACCCCAGACGAACCACTAGAGAACGACCATGCCAAACGCGACCACGGGGGGTGGCTCCCGCCCCACTGTCCAGGTACCGCCCCAGCCCCAATGGCCCATCCTCAGCGCCGACGAGAAGCGCGCCACCAAGGAGCGCATCGCCAAACTGCTCAAGGCGCAGGACGCGGTACTGGTCGCCCATTACTACACCGACGGCGACCTCCAGGAACTGGCCGAGGAAACCGGCGGCCGGGTCGCCGATTCGCTCGAGATGGCGCGCTTCGGTACCCAGACCGAGGCCAGCACCCTGGTCGTCTGCGGGGTGCGCTTCATGGGCGAGACGGCCAAGATCCTCAACCCCGAGAAGCGGGTGCTGATGCCCGATCTGAGCGCCACCTGCTCACTCGACGAGGGTTGCCCGCCAGCAGACTTCGCCGCCTTCTGCGCCGCCCATCCGGATCACACCGTGGTGGTCTACGCCAACACCAGCGCCGAGGTGAAGGCACACGCCGACTGGATGGTGACCTCGAGCATCGCGCTCCCGGTGGTGCGCCACCTTGCAGAGCGCGGCGAAAAGATCCTGTGGGCGCCTGACCGCCATCTCGGCCACTATGTCCAGCGCATGACCGGCGCCGAGATGCTGATGTGGGACGGCGCCTGCGTGGTCCACGAGGAGTTCAAGTCGTACGCCCTCGAACGCGTGCGCGCGCTACACCCCGACGCGGCGGTGCTGGTCCACCCCGAATCACCCGATGCGGTGGTCGAGCAGGCCGACGTGGTCGGCTCGACCACCCAGCTGATCCGCGCGGTCACCGAGCTGCCCAACCCCGAGTTCATCGTCGCTACCGACACCGGCATCTTCTGGAAGATGCGTCAGCTCGCCCCCCACAAGACGCTGATCCCGGCCCCCACCGCCGGCGAGGGCGCGACCTGCGAGAGCTGCGCGCACTGTCCGTGGATGGCGATGAACGCGCTGCAGAACCTCGAGCGCGTGCTGCGCGAGGGCGACCAGGAGATCCAGGTCGAGGACGCCATCCGCGAACGCGCGGTACGCCCGATCCAGCGCATGCTCGATTTCTCCGCGCAGCGCTAGAGGCCATCACGCCAGCGACCAGCGACCAGCCTTCAGCCACCAGCCACCAGCCACCAGCCACCAGCCACCAGTGGCTGACTACCCTCAAGCGCTGGTGCCAAAGACCTGCACCACGGATGCGGGCAAGACGTGCCCTCGTCGAGGGTGCGCTCCCACTGGCTGCTGGAGACTGGCCGCTTACGACTTGAGGCTCTTTGCGCCCTTCGCGCCTTCGCGGTTCAATCTCCCCGGCTGGGCGCTGGCGACTGGCGACTGGCGGCTGGCGGCTGGCGGCTGGCGGCTGGCGGCTGGCGGCTGGCGGCTGGGCACCCTACCGCCCGCTCACCAAAGCGGCGAAGCGTTGGAGCAGGCCGGCCGCCTCGGGAGTGTCGACGACCTCGACCTCGGACCCGCGCGCGCCCAGGGCGTCGATCTGGCGATCGACATAGACCTGGGTCGCCTCGCGATCGAACTCGGGATGGAACTGTACGCCCCAGGCCGACGCACCCAGGCGCAATGCCTGATGGGGATCGTGGTCGTTGGCTGCCAGCACCCGGGCACCGGGCGGGGGGCGCAAGACCGACTGGGCATGGGTGACCGGCGCCACGAAGCGATCGGGCAGCCCACCGAACAGCGGATCGTCGTGCGCCGCCGCGCTCAGCCGAACCTCGACACAGCCGAGTTCGAGTCCGCGCGGATTGAAGCCGACCTCGCCGCCGCAGGCGCGGGCGAGCAACTGGTGCCCGTAGCAGATCCCGAGTACCGGCACCCGGCGCGCCAACACCCCCGAGAGCCACCGCTCGATGCCCAGACTCCAGGGCGCGGCCTCGCTGACCATGGCGTGCGAGCCGGTGATCACCACCGCGGCGAGTTCATCGGGCGCGGGCAAGGATGCGCCCGCCGCAGCGTCGACCACCCGCCAGGCGCGATCGCTGCCGAGACCGGTGCGGATCCAGTCCTCGAAGTCACCTCGACGCGCGACCAGCTCGCCGAAGGTCCGGCCGACCTTGATGATGCAACAACGTCCTTGCATGCACCCCATCCCCCGAGAGATCCGCCGTCGCTACCGACTCAACGCCCGGCGGCCAGCCAGGCACATGCCGCGGCGACGTCGAAGAAGTACGTGAAACACACCCCGGTGTTGGCTGCGGTCGTGCGATGGAATTCAGCATGGGCACGCAGCGCCTCACGCTCCAGGATCGCGACCTCACGCGGCGGGTGCTGGCGCAGCGGCAACTCGCGCATCAGGAAGTAGACCGAGGCCAGCGAGGGACGGCCGTGCAGCCGGCGCACATCGACCAGCACCCGCCCCGAGACCCTGCACAGACGATCCAGCAGCAGCTCGGCCATCAGCATGGCGTTCTGGTCGTCGGAGACACCGGAGACACGGATCGTGACGGCGTCACCGAGCAGTCCATCGTCGATCGCGAAGGCGGTGGCGAGCACCTGCCGCACGACATCGGGGCTCACGGAGACCCCATGAGCGGGGATCAACTGCGATAGCACCACTCCACCTCCGACCAGTGATTCACGGCGGCGTTCCCGGCACACGTCCACGTCCGGAATACGCCCGCCAACCTCGGACACGGGCGCCGGCCTTGGCAACCATAGACCAATTCACTTAAGATCAATGACAATTATCAAGAAGGCGGAGCGACCTCCTGGGCGTGCTCGGGACCGGTCACCAACCGCCGTCGGGGAGGATGGTTCGTATGCCCCAGCGCAAGACGTCTCGGCGCAGATTCTCCATGGCAGTCCTGGTTCTGATGTTCTTTGCCGGCATCGGCTTCGTCGCCGCGCTCGACTTCGGCATCCGCTCCACCAACACCATGGAGTTCTGCACCTCCTGTCACACGATGCATACCAACTTCGAGGAGTACAAGGAGACACTCCACTACAAAAACCCCTCGGGCGTACAGGCGACTTGCGCCGACTGCCATGTCCCCAAGGCGCTGTGGCCAAAGCTGGTCACCAAGGTCATCGCCGTCAAGGACGTCTACCACGAGCTGGTCGGCACCATCGACACCCCCGAGAAGTTCGAGGCGCGTCGCTGGGAGATGGCCTCGCGGGTCTGGGCGAAGATGGAGCGCAGCGACTCGCGCGAGTGCCGCACCTGCCACGACTTCTCCAGCATGGACCTCTCCGAACAGGGGCGCTCGGCGCGTAGCCGTCACGCCGCCGCCGAGGACAAGGGACAGACCTGCATCGACTGTCACAAGGGCATCGTCCACGAAGAGCCCTACGAGCCGCTGCCCGAAACGGCCGCCGCCGATTGAGGTCGGCGCCCGCGCAACGACGAGGCCGGAGATGATGACCAGCAACAGGACCTGCCGCCGCGCCCCGAGGATCTCCCTGCTCGCCGCCTTGCTGCTCGGCGCGGGCGGCGCCGGGGCGGCCGACCTTGCCACCGAGCTCAGGCTCAATGCCATGGTCGGAGACACCGAGACCATGGCCGAACTGCTCGACCGCGGCGCCCCCGTCGATGCCGCCAACGCCTTCGGCAAGACCGCGCTGATGTTCGCCGTCGAGGCCGACGAGCTGGAGACGGTGGCGCTGCTGCTGACCCGTGGCGCAACGGTCAACGCCCGCACCGTCGCCGGCTGCACCCCGCTGACCTTTGCCGCCGAGGGCGGACACATCGGCATCTCGGCGCTGCTGATCGCACGCGGCGCCCATGTCCACGACCGCACCCGCGCCGGCTGGGACGCGCTGATGATCGCCGCGCGTCACGGCATCCTCGAGATGGTCGAACAGCTGCTGTTCCGCGGCGCCGATCCCAAGGCCGCCGATCGCGACGGTCGCACCGCGCTGATGCAGGCGGCCGAACGCGGCCATGTCGCCCTGGTCGCACCGCTGCTCGGGGCCGGCGCCGAGCTCGAGTCGCGCGACCGCGACGGCGCCACCGCGCTGCTGATCGCCGCCGACCGCGGCCAGCTCGAGATGGCCCGCGCCCTGCTCGAGGCCGGCGCCGAGGTCAACGCCCGCGACGCGCTCGGCGCCACCGCGCTGATCCTCGCCGCCAGTCAGGGCCACCACGAGCTGGCGCGATTGCTGCTGGAACAGGGCGCCAACCCCAATCTGCAAGACAGCGACGGCACCACGGCGTTGATGGAGGCCATCTCGACCGATCACAACGCCCTGATCGATCTCCTGATCGACTATCGCGCAAACCCCGCTCTCGAGGATGCGCAGGGACGCACCGCGGCGGACCGCGCCCGCCAGCTCGACAATCGCGAGGCGATCGAGCTGCTGGCCCGCGGTCACTGATCCCGCTCGCCGCCGGGCGACGACACGACTCCGCGCACCGCGCACTTGCTCAAGAGGCAGTGGCCCAGGCCGCTACCCCTCAGCCGCCGACGCCCCGGAGGGCGTCGGTCTACCGCAAAGATGCAACAGGAGGAAGGAATGGCCGACTCGATCCGCAACAGACTGTCCCTGACCGCGGGACTCCTCGCGCTCGGACTCGTCTCCGCCGCACAGGCCGGAGACGCCACCCCGGAGATGCTCGCCAACGCCTGTGCCGGCTGTCACGGCACCGAGGGCAACAGCATGGGGCCGGCGGCGCCCAGCATCTCGGCGATGGACCCGCTGGTATTCGTCGACACCATGGAGGCGTTCAAGAGCGGAGACACCTACTCGACCGTGATGGGCCGCATCGCCAAGGGCTATGACACCGCCGAGTTCGAGGCGATGGCCGAATACTTCCATGCCCAGCCCTATCGCCCAGCCCCCCAGGACTACGACGCGGCACTGGTCGACACCGGCGCCGAGCTCCACGACCGCTTCTGCGAGAAGTGCCACGCCGAGGGCGGCATCCCGCTGGTCGACGAGGAGGACTACAACATCCTCGCCGGACAGTGGATGCCCTATCTGCGCTACGCCATGGAGGACTTCCGCGCCGATCGTCGCGAGCTGCCGAAGAAGATGCGCAGCAAGCTCGAGGACCTGCTCGAGCGCCACGGCGAGGACGGTCTCGAAGCCCTGTACGCCTTCTACGCCAGCCAACAATAAGGACATCGGAGGATCAGCACGCGATGAAGCTCAGCAGACGCGATTTCGTCAAGACCGGCGCCACTGCCACCGCCGCCCTCGGCCTGCTCTCGGCCCCCTATCTCGCCCGCGCCGCCAGCCACCGGGTGGTGGTGGTCGGCGGCGGCACCGGCGGGGCCACCGCCGCCAAGTACCTCAAGCGCGCCGACCCGGCGATCGAGGTCACCCTGATCGAGCCCAACCAGACCTACTACACCTGCTATCTCAGCAACGAGGTGATTGGCGGCGACCGCCAGCTCGACACCCTCGAGCACGGCTATGACGGGCTGCGCGCGCACGGTATCCGCGTGGTCCACGACACCGTCACCGCGATCGACCCCGAGGCGCGCGCAGTCGACACCGCCGGCGGCGAGCGCTTCGAGTACGACCGCTGCGTCGTCGCCCCGGGCATCGAGCTGCTCTACGACCGCATCGAGGGCTACAGCGAGACCGCCGCCGAGACCCTGCCGCACGCCTGGAAGGCCGGCGCCCAGACCGCGTTGCTGCGCCGCCAGCTCGAGGAGATGGCCGACGGCGGCACCGTGGTGCTGGTCGCCCCGCCCAACCCCTTCCGCTGTCCGCCCGGTCCCTACGAGCGCGCCAGCCAGATCGCCCACTACCTCAAGGGCCACAAGCCCAAGTCCAAGGTCATCATCCTCGACAGCAAGCAGGCATTCTCCAAGCAGGGACTGTTCACCCAGGGCTGGGAGCGACTCTACGGCTTCGGCACCGAGGACAGCCTGATCGAGTGGCATCCCGGCCCGGACGCCGCCGTGGTCAGGGTCGACGCCGAGGGCATGGTCGCCGAGACCAGCTTCGGCGACGAGATCCGAGCCGACGTGATGAACGTCATCCCGCCGCAGCGCGCCGGCAAGATCGCCCAGGTGGCGGGCCTGGCCGACGACAGCGGCTGGTGCCCGGTCGACAAGCGCACCTTCGAGTCGAGCATCCATCCCGGCATCCATGTCATCGGTGACGCCTGTATCGCCACCAAGATGCCCAAGTCCGGCTACTCGGCCAACAGCCAGGGCAAGGTCGCCGCCGCGGCGATCGCCGCGCTGCTCAAGGGCGAGGAGCCGGGCACGCCCTCCTACATCAACACCTGCTACTCGATCATCGGCACCGACTACGGCATCTCGATCGCCGCCGTCTACCGCCTCAGCGAGGACGGCGCCACCATCGCCCCGGTCGAGGGCGCCGGCGGCCTGACCCCGAGCGACGCTCCCGACTGGGCACTGGCCCGCGAGGTGCAGTACGCCTACAGCTGGTACAACAACATCACCCACGACACCTTCGGCTGACCCGCCACGAGGCGGGCGCCCGCGAGAGGGACCAAAGGAGGAGGAGTCTTCGGGGGCCGCACGGCCCCCTTTTTTCGTCGTCGCGAAGCACCGGAGCGAGCGCTAGAATTGCGTGCACCGACCAGCCACGGAGCGGGGCCTGGCGCCCCGGACCTCGCCATCATGACAGACCCCAGCCTCGGCAACTGCTGGCACTGCGGCAGTCCCCTGACCCGTCTCGACTACGCCCGCGAGGGCCGCTGCCCGAACTGCGAGCGCGCCACCCACTGCTGCCGCAACTGCCGGCACCACGCCCCGGGACGCGCCAACGACTGCATCGAGCCGATCGCCGAACCGGTAACGGACAAGGTCCGCGCCAACTTCTGCGAGCTGTTCGAGCCGCGCCACCAGACCGGCGCCGCCGCGCCCGCCGACCAGGCCGAGACGCTGCGTCAGGCCGCCGAGGCGCTGTTCCACTGAGTCCCGGGCAGGGTCGTCGACGAGCGGTCGACGGCGTTTTCGGCTAGCCTCTCTGCCACGGCCAGCCGTGCGGGACCGCCCCGGGATCGAGTCGATGCGCAACCTCTGGAAACACCTCACCGCCCCCAGGAGCGAGACCCGCTCCGGCCCGCCCGCCCTTCACGCCGAACAGACAACCGCCTTTCCCGATCTCTCCGAAGCAGAGGTGGTGCGACTGCACAATCGCGCCCTCCCGCTGCGTCTCGCCCCGGGTGATGTGCTGTTTCGCGCCGACAGCCGCGCCGAGCGGCTCTATGTGATCAGCACCGGCGAGATCGTCATCGGCGACACCGCCGCCTCGGACGCCGAGCGTTTCGGCCCGGGCGACTGGATCTGCGAGTTCGACCTGACGCAACCCGGCATCCACGCCGCTACCGCCACCGCCCTCACCCACAGCCAGGTGCTGGCACTCGAACGCAGCGCCATCGCCGACCTCGAACCCGCGCTGCAGGACTACCTCCGGCACCGCGCGCACCAGTTCGGTCTCCAGCGCCTGTACCGCGCACAGCGACGCCAGGCGGCGCTCGCGCGTCACAGCCGGGCGCTCACCGATGCGCTGATCGCCGCGCGCACCGCCGGCGGCGCAGGCTTTGCCGAGACCGAGACCGCACGTCAGCTCTTCGCCAAGGTCCCGGCGCTGCCGATCTCGACCACCGCGCTGCTCAACAAGATGCTCGACGAGCGCACCACCAAGGGCGAGATCGTCGAGCTGGTGACCATGGACCCGGCGCTCACCAGCACCCTGCTCAAGTCGATCAACTCGCCCTACTATGGGCTGCAGCACCAGGTCACCAGCGTCAGCCATGCCATCGCCCTGCTCGGTCACAACGCCGTCTACCAGGTGATCATGACCGAGAGCATGCGCCGCAGCCTGCCCAACACCGAGCTGTTCACGGACATCCACCAGCGTGCCGTCGAGCTCTCGCGCCTCGCCTTCACCCTCGCCCAGACGCTTGCCGTCGGGCGCCCAGCGGAGGTCGCCACCCTCGGCATCCTCGCCGACATCGGGTTGGTGATCAACGCGCTGCTCAAGAGCGCCAACCCCCGGCTCAAGCCCCTGTTCGACCTGCTCGATCCCGCCGAGATGGGCGCCGCGCTACTGCGCAGCTGGCACCTGCCGGCGATGGTGTGCGACAGCCTGCACCACCAGCATCACCCCGAGTTCGCGCCCCCGGCGCGGCTCCCCGAGACGGTGCGCGACAACGTCGCCGTGCTCTATCTCGCGCGCCGACTGCTCGCGCGGCTACACGGTCACACCCCGGGCGACCCCGGACTCTTCCTCGATGCCTATCTGGCGCTACTCGGACGCGCCGGGACCAGCGAGGTCGAGCTGCTCTACGAACAGCTCGTCCCCCGGCTGCGCGCCCAGCTGCGCCAGCTCCCGCGCTCGCTGGCCGAACGGCTCGACGGCTGAGCCGGCTCAGGCCGGCTGCGGGCGGCGCCAGGTGTAGACCGCGGTCACCGCATAGTTCCACACCGCGCCGACGAGGATGCCGGCGAGCGCCGAGAGGAACCAGCCCGAGAGCCCCTCGACGAACAGATAGTTGGCGATGCCGACATTGGCCAGGGCACCGACGCTGCAGACCACCACGAAGGAGAGCCAGCCGCGCAGCAGCGCGCGACCGCGCAGACGCATGTCGCGATAGGTGAGCAGGTTGTTGAGGAAGAAGTTGCTGGTCATCGCCACCAGGGTGGCGGTGGCCTGACCGGCGAGGAAGGCGCCCTCGCCGAGCACCGCCAGCAGCGGCCACAGCACCGCCATGTGGACGAACACGCCGAACCCGCCGATCAGCGAGAAGGCGAGGAAGCGCACCGGGATCGCCGAGCCCAGGGTCTTTTGCGCGAGCATCAGCAGATACTCCCAGAGCACCGCGTTGTCGAGCTTGCTCGTCCCGGCGTGACGCTCGCGGAAGGTGAAGGGCAGCTCGCGACAGCGCAGCGGCCGCTCGCTCGAGGAGACGATGTCGAGCAGGATCTTGAAACCGACCCCGCTGAGCCGGTGCACGCAGCCCTGGAAGGCGGCGGCGCGGACCATGAAGAAGCCGCTCATCGGGTCGGCCAGCTCGACCCCGAGCAGTCGCTGCCCGACGCGCGTGGCGAAGCGACTCATCGCCTGGCGCCGCGCGTTCCACTCACCGACCCCGCCACCGCCGACATAGCGGCTGCCGACCACCAGGTCGAGTTCGGGCTCGGCGTCGAGGGTGTCGTACATCTGGCGCAACAGCGACTCGTCGTGCTGCAGGTCACCGTCCATCACCGCCACGCAGGGCGCGGTGGTGGCGAGCATCCCCTCGATACAGGCCGAGGACAGCCCGCGCCGCCCGACGCGCCGGATCAGCCGCACCCGCGGATCCTGCCGGGCCTGCTCGCGCACCCGCTCGGCGGTGCCGTCGGGCGAGTCGTCGTCGACGAAGATCAGCTCCCAGGCGAGCCCGTCGAGCACCCGACGGACACGTTCGACAAGCTCGGGGACCGATCCCGCCTCCTTGTAGGTAGGCACGACGACGGCGAGCTGGGGCGGCTGGTGGGGGGGTCTGTGTGGCATGGATCCGAACAACCTGAAACAAGGGGTTTGGCGCCTCGGCGGTACCGGACGCGGCATGACTGAGCGGCGATCGCGCACGCGGCTCGGTTGCGCGACGACCCTGGTGGGCGGCATTCTAACGCGTTCGTCCATCGAACCCGTGCCCGCCATGTCCACCGCCACCCCGAGTCGTCCCGCTGCCGAGCCCCTCGACTGGCGCCCGATCGCGCTGCTGATCCTCGCGCTGAGCGCACTGCGCCTGGCCATCGCCGCGCTCCTGCCGGTCACCCAGGACGAGGCCTACTATTTCGACTGGGCGCGGACGCTCGGCTGGGGCTATTTCGATCACCCGCCCGGGGTCGCCGCGCTCGGGCTCGGCACCCTGCTCGAGCCCGGCTCGGCGCTCGCCGCACGGCTCGGCACCCTGCTCGCCGGCGTCCTCACCCTGGTGGTGCTCGCCCGGCTCTACTGGCGCGCCGGGCTGACCACCACCGCCACCCTGGCGAGCGCGCTGCTGCTCGCCTGCGCCACCCTGCCGGGGTTGATCGGCGGCGTCGTCACCACCCCGGACACCGTGCTCGCGCTGGCCTGGGCGCTGGCCCTGCACGAGTCCGAGCGCGCCCTCGGCGGTGAGCGCCGGCGCTGGATCACGGCGGGCATCGCGGTCGGTATCGGGCTGCTCGGCAAGTACACCATGGTGCTGATCGGACCGGTGCTGCTGTGGGCGATCCTCTGGGTCGATCCGCGCGCGCTGCGCACCCGCTGGCCCTATCTCGGTGCGTTGGCCGCGCTGCTGGTGTTCGCCCCCAACCTGTGGTGGAACGCCAGCCACGACTGGCTCAGCCTCGGCTTCCAGCTCGGTCACGGGCTCTCCACCGAGCTGGCCGCACCCGAGACCCTGGGCGCCGGCACCATGGCCCACAGCGGCCCGCAGACGCTCGTCGAGCGCCTGGCGAGCCTCGGCGGCTATCTCGGCGCCCAGCTCGCCTTCTGGGGGCTGCTGGTCCCGGTGCTGGTGATGGCGCTGCGCGGCGGTGGCGGCACGCCACCGCGCCCGCGACTCACCCGTCACGCCCGCGCCCTGCTGATCGCCGCGACCCTGTTCCCGCTCGGTTTCTTCGCCGTCATCGCCAGCTTCAGCGAGGTCGAGGCCAACTGGCCGGTGGTCTATCTGCTCGCCGCCCCGGCGCTGCTCGCACCGCGACTGCTGCAACGACCGCGCTGGCTGCTCGGCGGCGCCGGGGCCAACCTCGTCCTGGTCACGCTCTATGCGGTGCACGCGGCGAGCGCCGCGCTGCCGCTGCCCGACAGCGCCAACCGGGTGCTGCGCGAGACCCACGGCTTCGCCGCGCTGGCCGAGGTCGCCGCCGGACTCGACGCCCCGGTCCATGCCGACCGCTATCAGCTCGTCGCGATGCTGCGCTTCCACGCCCCGGGGCTTGCGGCCACCACCAGCCAGTGGCCGGGACTGCACCGCCCCTCGGAGTATCTGCACGGGCGCATCGCGCCACGGCTCGACCCGGCGCGCATCGACCAGCCCTTCTGGCTGGTCTCGCGCGCCGGTCATCCGCCCGCGCTCCCCGGCTTCCGGGTGACCGAGCGGCGCGTCCTCCAGGATTGCGCGGGACAGCCGCTCCACCAGGGGGCGAGCGCGCCCTGCGCGCGCCCGCTCCACATCTGGCGGCTCTATCGCTACGCCCCGCTCGGCGACTGAGCCGGGCTCAGTCGAGGCGCTCGTCGTCGAGTTCGCTGTGGATCAGCATCAGTGATTCGAGCGAGCGGTTGACCGGGGCACGCTCGGCGATCTCCAGCAGTCGCGCCCGCTGCCCGGCGGTGAGATGGCCGAGCAGGTTGATGCGCTGCTGCACCCGATCGACACGCACCTCCTCGCGCTCGCAGGCGGTGCAGTCGGCGGCGTGACTGCGATCGAAGGCGAGACGCACCTCGACGTCGTCGAGATCCCAGCCCTTGGCGGTGGCGTATTCGCGCAGCGTCATCGAGGTACAGGCGCCGAGCGCCATCAGCATCAGCTCATAGGGATCAGGACCCAGCCCGCTGCCGCCGACGGCCGAGGGCTGATCGGCGAGCAACTGATGGCGACCGGTATAGAGTCCACGCAGGAAGCGGGCGTGCAGCTCGGTGACCAGCACCTCGCCCGCGCCCACCTTGGGCGCGGTGCCCAGGCTCTGCTCGAAGCGATGACCGCCGAGGCCGAGATAGCGGCTGGCCCAGGCCACCAGGGTCTCGGCGACGTACTCGGCGTCCTCGCGATCGCTGAGCATGTGGTCGGCGTTGTCGAGCGAAATGAAGCTCTTGGGGTGACGCGCGGCCTGATAGATCTTGGCCGCCTCGTCGATCGAGACGATGGTGTCGAGCGGCGAGTGGAACACCAGCAGCGGCCGGTCGAGGTCGCGGATGTGATCGGCCGCACCGTACTGCGCGAGGTCCTCCAGCAACTGCTTGCGGATGCGGAAACGGCGCAGCCCGATCTTGACCTCGGCCTCGCCGCGCGCCTCGAGCTCGTCGCGGGCGTCGCTCAACAGATGCTGGACGTGCGAGGCGGTGGCAGGCGCGGCGATGGTCACCACCGCCTCGACCGAAGGCAGCTGGGGCGCGGCGGCGAGCACCGCCGCGCCGCCGAGGCTGTGACCGATGAGCAGCGCCGGGGCCTGGAAGTCCTCCTCGAGCTTGCGCGCCGCAGCCAGCAGGTCCTCGACGTTGGAGGAAAAATTGGTGTTGGCGAAATCGCCGTCGCTGTTGCCCAGCCCGGTGAAGTCAAAGCGCAGCACGGCGATCCCGCGATCGGCCAGGGCGCGACTGATCCGGCTCGCCGCGGCGATGTCCTTGCTGCAGGTGAAGCAGTGGGCGAAGAGCGCATAACGTCGCGTCGGCACCCGTTCCGGCGGCATCTCCAGCAGCCCCGCCAGTCGGTGCCCTGCGGCGTTCGGAAACTCGAGCTTGATACGTGGCATTCCGATCTCCTCGGTGTCTTCTCGTGCGAATCGCGACCAAAACAGACCGCCCGCGCAGACTGCGTGCGCGGGCGGCACGAAACGAAGTGATGAACCGCCGTGACCAGGCCACGGCAAGCCCTCCATCCTCTCGCATCCGCGAGCGCGGTTCCAGTCGAGCGCACACGTTGCGCGCGCCGCCCCCGAGCCCCGCCGTCAGCGACCGTGACGACACCGATTGGTCTCCGCCGCGACTCGTTGGTTCAGCTCTTCAGTCCCGGCGGGCGCCGACGCCGATGATCCAACCCTCGATGGCGGCATGGAGGCGGGCGTCGGCATCGAGCGGAGGCGTGAACAGCTCATCGAGTCGCCCGGCGCGATCCGCGCGCATCAGCCACAAGGCCACGGCACGGGCATCGCACTGATCCGGGGTGAGCCCGATGCAATCGCCATCGTCGCGATAGAGTGCGGGATAGGCCTCGACCAGCACCGACCGGCCCGGCGCCGGGGTCCAGCCATCGAACGGCCAGCAGTGCAGCCGCCCACCGAGCCGCGCGCGCAACAGACGCACCCAGGGCAGCCCGGCATGGGTCGACTTGGCCACCGAGCCGGGCACGTCGAAATGGAACACCGACTTGGCGCCCCTGGCGCGACGGTCGGTGAGGCGCCGCCAGCGCGCATCACCACTGCGCGCAGCCCCGGCCCCGACGCGCCCGCGGCGCACATCCTCGACCCTGACACCGACGCCATCGGTCGGCCAGTGACACTGGAAGTCGTCGAGGAAGACCGGCCAGTCGTGCCTCAGCCCATGCGCGACGAAGTAGTCGAGCGGAAAGGAAAGCGCATGATCGACCCCGACCAGGGTCGGCACCGGCTCGCGCAGCACCGTTTCGAGCCACGCGGCCAGGGCACGGCGACTCCAGCGTTGCGCACAACCCTCAGGGAACACCTCGGACGGCAGGTCGTCGTCAGCGTCGAGTCGGTAGGCACGGATTCCGGGCAATCGCTGCTCCGGGGTGCCGGCCCCGGAATAGTCGATCCCCAGATAGCGCGAGAAGAAGGGCGCGGGCACGGAAGGCTCCTGCGGCAGGGTCACGGAGCGGGCCGCCTTGCCCGCCCCCAAACGCAAAACGGGCCAGCCGCTTTCGCGACTGGCCCGTATGCTTGTTGGCGTCCCCACGGGGGTTCGAACCCCGGTTACCGCCGTGAGAGGGCGGTGTCCTAGGCCGCTAGACGATGGGGACTGAAACTCGGTCTCAGTCAAGACAGGGCCTGCCTAGGCGATCCTGTCTTTCTTGGCTGAATTTGGTGGAGCCAGGCGGGATCGAACCGCCGACCTCAACACTGCCAGTGTTGCGCTCTCCCAGCTGAGCTATGGCCCCGGCTTTGTACTTCCAACGAACTAGCCAGCCGAATCGCTAACCCGTTATGCTTGTTGGCGTCCCCACGGGGGTTCGAACCCCGGTTACCGCCGTGAAAGGGCGGTGTCCTAGGCCACTAGACGATGGGGACTGAAACGTTTTCAGTCTTGCAGACCGGGCCTGCCTAGGCGATCCGATCCGAACTACCGAATTTTGGTGGAGCCAGGCGGGATCGAACCGCCGACCTCAACACTGCCAGTGTTGCGCTCTCCCAGCTGAGCTATGGCCCCAGCGACCTGAGACCACGTATGCTACGCACATCTTTTGACTTTGTCTACCCCTGTGCGGAAATTTTTTTCATCCCGCCTGTCCAAGGGAGCGCAACCCTACCCCATCGGTTCAACCAACCGGGTGGTAGCCCCCTTGTTCGACGATCCAGGAGCCTCGTTCCATGATGCGTATCTTCCTCTTCCTGGCGACCAACCTCGCGATATTGGTCGTCATCAGCGTGGCCTTCCGCCTGTTCGGCATCGACGGTGTGGTCCAGCAGGGCGGGCTCGACATGGGCGCGCTATTGCTGATGGCGGCGATCATCGGCTTCAGCGGCTCGCTGATCTCGCTGTTCCTCTCCAAGACGCTGGCCAAGCACGGCATGCGGGTGCAGATCATCGAGCAGCCGTCGACGCCCTTCGAGCAGTGGCTGCTCGAGACCGTCGCCCGCCAGTCCGAGCGCGCCGGCATCCGCATGCCCGAGGTCGGCATCTTCGACTCACCCCAGCCCAACGCCTTCGCCACCGGCTGGAACCGCAACGACGCCCTGGTCGCGGTCAGCACCGGGTTGCTGCAACACATGAACAAGCAGGAGGTCGAGGCGGTGGTCGGCCACGAGATCAGCCACGTGGCCAATGGCGACATGGTCACCCTGGCACTGATCCAGGGGGTGGTGAACACCTTCGTGGTGTTCCTCGCGCGGATCATCGGCCATACCGTCGACCGGGTGATCTTCAAGAATGAGGAGGGACCGGGAATCGGCTACTTCGTCGTCTCGATCATCGCCGAGATCCTGCTCTCGGTGCTCGCCACCATGATCGTGATGTGGTTCTCGCGCTATCGCGAGTTCCGCGCCGACGCCGGCGGTGCCGCGCTCACCAGCCGCCGCCAGATGGCCGACGCGCTGCGCGCGCTGCAGCGGGTCCACGAGCCGCAGGACCTTCAGGCCAAGGAGTTCGCCGCCTTCGGCATCTCCGGCAAGATCGGCAGCCTGTTCAGCAGCCACCCGCCGCTCGAACGGCGTATCGCCGCGCTCGAACAGGCGGGCTGATCCCCACGTGCCCCGGCCCGTGCGCCGGGGCGCGCCCTCCCCGGCTCACAGCAAACGCTCGATCGCCCGCACCAGCCGACCGCTCTGCGGCTTGGTGATGCTCGAATAGCTCTCGACCAGATTGCCCTCGCGATCGATCAGATACTTGTAGAAGTTCCACTTCGGATAGGGCGCCCCGGCGGCGGCCAGGCGCTCGAACAGGGGCGCGGCACGACCACGCTTGACGCTCACCTTCTCGAACATCGGGAACTCCACCGAGTAGGTCAGACGACAGAAGTCGCGGATCTCGGCCTCGTCGCCCGGCTCCTGGTTGGCGAAATCGTTGGAGGGGAAGCCGAGCACCACCAGACCACGATCGGCGTAATCGCGATAGAGCGCCTCCAGCCCCTCGTATTGCGGGGTGAAACCGCACTTGCTGGCGGTGTTGACCACCAGGATCACCTTACCCTGATAGGCCTCGCAGAGATTGACCCGCTCGTCCCCGGCGAGCCGACGGACTTCCAGGTCGAGCAAAGACGAACAGGCGGGGGACTCGGCCGCGACCTGGGTCGCCGCGGCCAGACCGAGGGCGAACAGTGGCAATCTCATGGTGGATCTCTCCTGAGGTATCGACGGACATGGAGCGAGACATGGCGCCCGTGCGCGTCATTGCAATAATTTCCTACCAAATTGGTTGGAAAATCTCGAGGGCGCGCCCACATCCCCTACTCCGAACCCATCAACACGCCCGCGTCGCTTTGCGGGTCATGAGCAGCACAGCATTCGAGGAGCCAAGATGAGCGACTGGGTCAAAGGCAGGGTAACGGCCAAGCAGCGATGGGCCGAGGGGCTCTACAGCATGCGCTTCGAGGCGACGCTCGAGCCCTTCAGCGCCGGACAGTACATCAAGGTGGCGATGGACATCGATGGCGAGCGCGTCGGTCGCCCCTACTCGCTGGTCAATCCACCCGGGCAGACCGAACCCGAGATCTATTTCAACGCCATCCCCGAGGGGCCGCTCACCCCCCGGCTCTCCGACCTCGAGCCGGGCGATACCGTGTGGCTCACCACGCGCGCCAGCGGCATCTTCACCCTCGACACCGTGCAACCGGCCAAGACCCTGTGGCTGCTCGCCACCGGCACCGCGCTCGGGGTCTATCTGTCGATCCTGCGCACCGCCACGCCCTGGGAGCGCTTCGAGCGCGTGGTCCTGGTCCACGGCGTGCGCCAGCCGAGCGACCTCACCTATGGCGACACCCTCGCCGAGATCGCCGCGCACCATGGCGAGCGCTTCACCTTCATCCCCGCGATCAGCCGCGCCGAGGCCCCGGACGCGCTCTATGGCCGCATCACCGACCTGCTGGTCTCGGGCACCCTGGAATCACGCGCCGGTGCCACCATCACCCCCGAGGACAGCCACGTCATGCTCTGCGGCAACTCGGCGATGATCAAGGAATCCAAGGCGATCCTCGAATCACGCGGACTCGAACGCCACCGCCGCCACGCCCCGGGGCAGTACACCACCGAGCAGTATCATTGAGGGCAGCGAGCAGCCACCAGCTTCCAGTCACTCGGCGGCTGGCGGCTGCTTTGAACCGCAAAGACGCGAAGAACACGAAGATTTTTCGAGCCATCAGCGACCAGCCGACGGCCGCCAGCACAATACCTTGCTCACAGGCAGCGCCGACTGGCGACTGGCGGCTGATAGCTGGCGGCTGACGACTAGCCGCTGAAAAGTAGCTGGCAGCTTACAACCGACCGCATTCTTCCCTCATCTCACTTCGCGTCCTTCGCGCCTTCGTGGTTGACCTCTCCCCCCCGCCACACCGGCAGATAGCCGACCACCGCGCTGAAGAGCGCCGCCACGGCAATCAGTCGCAGCGGCCAGGTCGCGGCGGCGTAGCCGCCGTTGTCGAGCAGCAGCGAGACGGCGAGCAGCGCGGCCACGCCGACCAGCAGCAGGTGCGGCAGCGGGCGCGTCGCGCCGCCCGGCCAGCGCGCGGCCAGCCAACTCCCGAGCAACGCCGCCAGCCCACCACCGGCGAGGCCGAAGGCGACGTCGACCGGCCAGTGCACCCCCAACGCCACCCGGCTTGCGCCGACCAGCAGGGCGCAACCGAGCCACACCCAGCCCCAGGCGCGGGCGTGCACCGCCAGCACCCCGAAAAAGACCCCGGCGGTGACGCTGTGCCCGGAGGGGAAGCTGTGCCGGGTGTGTCCCGGTCCGATCAGGTTGAAGACATCGGCGCCGAACACCGCCGGCGGGCGTGCCGCATCGACCAACGGCTTGAGCCCACGGGCGTAGAGGATCGCCAGCAGCGCCGCCAGCACCAGCGCCCAGAACAACCGGGGCCGCCGCCACGAGAAGAGCAGCGCCAGCGCGAAGGCGACACGCTCGTCGCCGAACAGCGTCAACCACTGCCACAGCCAGTCCGGGGCCAGGGCCGCCGCGGCATTGAGCCGCAGGAAGCCGGCGTGATAGCCGCAGACCAGATAGAGCAACACCCCCACCGCCAGCCAGCCGAGCGCCCAGCGCCACTGCCGTCGCGCCCCCGGCAGCGCCGCCGATTCGGCCCCGGCCCGCGCGGCGAGCCGCATGCTCAGGCGTGTGCGCCAATCGCTCATCCCTCACCTCCCGGCACCCGTGCCTGCTCGCGCGGGTGCATCAACACCAGCGCCACCGGGCCGCGCCGGTAGAGCTGCTCGCCGCGCAGCAGCGGATAGTCCTCGGCGAGCCGGTCGAGCTTGTCGAGGCGGAGGAACACCAGATCACCGGCGCGCGGCGGACGGTGCGGGGTGATGGCGTCGCGATAGACGCTGAAGCTCGGCATCGAGGTGCGATAGACCACGGTCGGACGATCCAGCTCGCGCGCCAGCAGCCCGGCCTCCTTCACCGGCGCCTGCATCACCGCAAACACCCGCGGCACCACCGTGCCATAGACCACCGCCGTCTGGATCAGCCCGACCAGCACCAGACGCTGCCACAGCGCCGGGCGCGACCACAGCGCCAGCGCCACCACCAGCGCGGTGGCGAGCGCGATCTGCGCCAGATAGGCCGGGCCGAGCAGCGGCAGCGCCAGCTCGAACTGGGCGATCTCGTGGGCGCGCCCGCCCTGCCCGGCGGCGACCTGCACCACCAGCGGCAGCGCCAGCAGCAGCGCGAGGAAGACCAGCGGCGGGACCATCGCCAGCGCGCGGCTGGTCAAGGCGTCACGGTGGCGCGCCATGAGGATGAACAGCGGCGCGGCGCCATAGAGCAGATAGTGCGGCAGCTTGGTCCCGGAGAAGGAGAAGAACAGGAACACGGTGGCGAACCACAGCCACAGGAAGCGATCGAGCGGATCGGCCCAGCTCGCGCGCAACCGCGGCAACAGGCTGAGGAACCAGCCGGTGAAGGGCAACAGGATCAGCGGCAGCACCACCAGATAATAGCCGGGGAAGCCCGAGTGGCCGTGCATGGTGCCGCCGAAGCGCCCGGCGTTGTGTTCGAGAAAGAAGCTGCGGAAGAACCCGGCGCCGTCATCGAGATAGACCGCCAGGTACCAGGGACCGGCCACCAGCACGAACACCAGCCAGCCGAGCGGCGCGAAGGCCGCGCGCAGCCAGCGTTCGAGCCGCCCCTGCGACCAGAAGAACAGGAAGCTCACCACCACCGGGAAGAACACCGCCACCGGCCCCTTGGTGAGGAAGCCGAGCCCCATCCACAGATAGGCGCGCAGCAGCGCGTTGCGGCTCTGGCGCGCGCCGGGATCGAGGAAATAGCGATAGATCTCGAAGAAGGCGAGCGCGATGAAGAGGTTGAGCACCGCATCGGCCACCGCCGCCTTGGCGATCAGCGAGACCTGCAGCGAGAGCGTCATCACCAGCGCGGCGACGGTCGCCGTGGGCGCATCGAGCCGGGCGCGCACGAAGCCCCACAGCGCCATCACCCAGAGTGTGGCGGCCAGCGCCGAGGGCAGGCGCAGCGAGAACTCGTCGAACCCCAGGCTGGAGGCCGAGAGCGCCTGCAGCCAGTAGATCAGCACCGGCTTGTCGTAGCGCGGCTCGCCGTCCTTGTGCGGGGTGATGAAGTTGCCGCTGGCGAGCATCTCGCGGGTCGCCTCGGTGAAGGCGCCCTCGTCGAGGTCGTAGAGCGGCACCGCGCCGAGCTGCCAGTAGAAGGCGAACAGCACCACCGCGGCGAGCAGCCACGGCGAGGTCAGCGCCCGCGTCAGCGGGGAGGTCTCCGGCCGGCTCATGCCTCGGGCTCCTTCCACCCGGCGGTCTCGACGGGCGAACTCCAGCGGATACGGAAGTGGCTGCGATCACCCGAGGCGAAGAAGGTGCGGGTGAGCATCTCGGCCAGCACCCCGGTGGTGAGCAACTGCACCGAGGCGAGCAGCATGAGGATGGCGACGATCAGCAGCGGGCGGCCGCCGATGTCCTCGCCGAGCCAGAACTTCACCCACAGCAGGTTGGTCATCAGCAGCCCGCCGATCACCCCGAAGGCGATCCCGATCAAGCCGAAGAAGTGCCCCGGGCGCGCCCCGAAGCGCAGGAAGAAGAAGGCCGAGAGCAGGTCGACCAGCACCCGGAAGGTGCGCGAGATGCCGTACTTGGAGGTGCCGAACTGGCGCGCCTGGTGCGCGACCTCGATCTCGCCGATACGCTGCGGCGCGGTCACCCCCGCCACCCATACCGGGATGAAGCGGTGCATCTCGCCGAGCAGGGCCACCTCCTGGATGACCTCGGCGCGATAGACCTTGAGGCTGCAGCCGTAGTCGTGCAGCGCCACCCCGGTGACCTTGCCGATCAGCTTGTTGGCGATGCGCGAGGGGATCTTGCGCATCACCAGCGCGTCCTGGCGCCGCCGCCGCCAGCCCTGCAACAGATCGAGATCGCGTTCGAGCAACGCGTCGACCATCCGCGGGATGTCGGCCGGGTCGTTCTGCAGGTCGCCGTCGAGGGTGGCGATCAGCTCGCCGCGCGCGCTCTCGAATCCGGCCTGCATCGCCGCGGTCTGGCCGAAGTTGCGCCGCAGCCGGATCACCCGCACGTGCCCGCCCCGGCGCTCGGCGCAGGCGCGCAGCCGCTCGCCGGTGCCGTCGCGGCTGCCGTCGTCGACACAGATCAGCTCCCAGGGCGCGCCATAGTCCGCCAGCCCCTGGTGGACGCGTTCGAGCATCGGCTCGACGTTGTCGAGCTCCTGGTACATCGGGATGACGACCGACAGCGACGGCCGGGAGGGGGTTCGATCTGGGGTGCTCATCGCAGACAGGGATCCATTCGGTTGAGTTCGAAGACCGGGCAGCGACTGCCGGGACCTGGTGGCCGCGCGCAGTATCCCGCTCAGTCGGCGGCGGCGTCCATGACCTCACGCAGATAGCGAAACAGCTTGCGCGGCGCCTCGGGACGCCCTTGCTCGGCGTCGCGCCGCGCCGCACGCACCAGATGACGCAGGTGCTGACGATCGACCTGGGGGCAGGCGTCGATGAACTCGCCGAGCGCCGCCTCCTCGGCGATCAGGCGCTCGCGCCAGCGTTCGAGTTGGTGATGGCGCGCGGAGGCGGCGCGCTCGCGCGCATCGGCCTCGTCGAGCAGGGCGTGGACGGCATCCATGTCCTCGCGTTCGAGCAGGTTGGCGATCCGCTTCCAGTGACGCTTGCGCGCGCGCAGATCCTTGATCCGCGGCGTCTCGTCGATCGCCGCCCAGGTCGCCTCGCTCAGCGACAGCCGCAACAGCTCGGCGCGCGGCATCCCCACCATGCGCTCGGCGAGCGCCTGCAGCGCCTGGCGCTCGCGCTTGATCTGGCTCCTGCTCGGGCCGAGATCCTGTTCGAGCTCGTCCTCGGTCACGGTGGGATCGTGGTCTGTGGTCATATCGGTTGTACTGATTCCAGGATGAGTTGTGGGCTCCGACGGCCCCGATAATCGTTGACGTCGAGCCGGTAGGCCAAACGCACCCGCCCGTGCGCGAGCGTGAGCTGCTCGGCCAGATCGAAGCCGATGGCCTCGATCGAGCCGCCCTCGGGCGGCGCCACGCGCAGCTTGAGATGACGTTCGCCGACCAGACGCGCCTGCAACACCTCGAACTCGCCGTCGAAGCGCGGCTCCGGGAAGCCCTTGCCCCAGGGACCGCCGAGACGCAACGTCTCGGCCGTCTCCAGGGTCAGCAGCCGCGCCGGCAACGGGCCGTCGGAGACCAGCTCGGGGCCGCTCGCCACGCCCTCGAGCATCTCCTCGACCACCGCCGCGAAACGCGCACGGAAGGGCTCGAAGGCCTCGGCGCGCAGGCTCAGCCCGGCGGCCATGGCATGACCGCCGAAACGCGCGATCAGCCCCGGCTCGGCCCGGTCGACGCGATCGATGGCGTCGCGCACGTGCAACCCGTCGATCGAGCGCGCCGAGCCGCGCAGCAGCCCGTCGCCGCCGTCGGCGAAGGCGATCACCGGACGATGATAGCGTTCGCGGATGCGCGCGGCGACGATCCCCGAGACCCCCTGGTGCCAGTCCGCACCGTACAGACAGAGCGCCGCGGGCAACCCCGCCTCGGCGAGATCGAGCGCCTGCACCGCCGTCTCGGCCTGGGCCTTCATCTCGCCCTCGATCTCGCGCCGGCGGCGATTGATCGCATCGAGCTGCTGGGCCAGCGCATTGGCCCGCTCGGCATCGTCGCTGAGCAGACACTCGACCCCCACCGACATGTCCTCGAGCCGCCCGGCGGCATTGAGCCTGGGCGCGGCGGCGAAGGCCAGATCGGTGGCGCTCGCGCGCATCGGGTCGCGCCCGGCCACCCGCAACAGCGCGCGCACCCCGGGACCGCAGTGCCCGGCGCGGATGCGCCTGAGCCCCTGCTCGACGAGGATACGGTTGTTGCGATCGAGGGTGACCACATCGGCGACGGTGCCGAGCGCGACCAGATCGAGCAGCGTCGCCAGGTTCGGTTCGGCGCGCCCGGCGCCGAACCAGCCGCGCTCGCGCAGACGCGCGCGCAGCGCCATCAGCAGATAGAAGACCACCCCGACGCCGGCGAGATCCTTGCTCGGGAAGTCGCAGCCGGGCTGGTTGGGATTGACGATCGCTGCCGCCTCCGGCAATCGCTCGCCCGGCAGGTGATGATCGGTGACCAGCACCGCCAGCCCCAGCTCGCGAGCCCGCGCCACCCCGGCGACACTGGAGATGCCGTTGTCGACGGTGATCAGCAGATCCGGGCCGAGCGCGTGCGCGGCCTCGGCCACCGCCGGACTCAGCCCGTAGCCGAAGTCGAAGCGGCTGGGGATCAGATAGGAGACCCGCGCCGCGCCGAGCGCGCGCAGCCCGCGTACCGCCAGCGCAGTGCCGGTGGCGCCGTCGGCGTCATAGTCACCCACCACCAGCAGGTGCGCGCCGTCGCGCAGCGCCCCCTCCAGGGTGTCGAGCGCGGCATCCAACCCGCGCAACGCGGCGAAGGCCGCCAGCGCCCCGAGCCCGGGCGGCGCCTCGCCCGAGCGCAACGCATAGAGCCTGGCGAGCAGCTCGGCGGGCGAGTGGACATCGACGAAGGGGGCATCGCCACCACGGCGACGGATCTGCGGCTGGGTCATGGACACGGGACAAGACAGCAAGGGACGCGGGGCCCGGCCATCAGCACTCGTTCGCGCAAGGCGCGTTGGTTCGACGGCTGATGACGCGACCGCCCCGAGGACCGGGATTCGGGCGAACGCCATAGCCTAGCCGGATCGACGCCCCGGGTCGAGCAGCCGACGCACGCCCTGCCCCACCCGGTCGCGCACGAAGGGCCACAGCCGCCCCTTCTCCCAGAGGATGCGGGCGAACATCCGCCCCTTGTCGCGCGGCGGGGTCGCCGGATTGGAGCGTGCCACCAGGGTGATCGCACCCTGCGGACAGGCATCGAGACAGGCCGCGCAGCCGAGACAGACCGCCGGGTCGATCGCCGCATGTCGCTGCGCACGCGCCACCCCGCGCAGCCCCTCGGCCAGACCGATGCACTTGACGTTGCACACCGGGAAGCAGGCGCCGCAGTAGTCGCAGCGCTCGGGGTCGATCTCGGCGAGGAAGGGCGTCTTGGCGATACCGTCGCTGAAGCCCATCTGCACCCCGGCCATCAGCTCGCAGCAGCAGCGACAGCAGTTGCAGAGGAAGGAGGGCTGCTCGCGCACGTTGTCGGTGACATGGGTCAGCCCCAGCGAGCGCGCCAGCTCCAGCTTCTCCAGCATGGTCGGCAGGTCGCACTCGCGAGCGAAGCCACGGCGCACCAGGAAGCGCGCGCCCTCGCCGAGCACCATGCAGATGTCCTCGACCGGCGCCCCCTTGCGACAGTGCTCGCCGAGGTGCTCCTTCTTGTGGCGGCAGTAACAGAGGGTGACGGCGAGATAGTCGGCCTGCTCGAGGATGGCGCGCGCGTCCTCGTAAGAGGTGATGCGCGAGTTCACCGGCACGTGCTCGTCATAGACCAGGGCGCGGGTGAGCTGGGTGGGGCTGCCGAAGAACTCGGCGGGCTGGCCCCCGCGCCCCTGCTCGTGCAGATACTCCGACATCAGCTGCGCCAGACGTTCGAGTGGCAGCTCGGTGTCGGCGCGCCGACGCATGAAGGTGAACTCCATGAAGCCGATCAGCCCGGGCACCAACAGATAATAGGTGTGACCGGCGTAATCCATGTCCATCACCAGCCCCTTGTCGGCCATCGACTCGAGCACCGGCGCGAGCGCCTCGGCGGGCGTCCCGGTGCGCTCGACCAGCTCGTCGAGCGTAGCCTCGTGCAGCGGGAAGGCGGCGCCGACCCGCGCCTCCTCGGGCGAGAACAGGATCGACAGGATCTCGCGCAGATGGGCGTTGTCGACCAACCCGATCGGGTACTGGTTGAGACGATCGATCAACGGGATCAGCGAGGACTTGCTACCGGCCAGATGGCCCATGGCGGGCTCCAGATTCGAGGGTGACGGAGCGGCTATTGGAGCACGCCACAACGCACCGGCTCAAAGGGCCGGAGCGGGCGGCGAGAGCACCCACGACGAGATACCGTCTTGCCCGTCAATCGCCGATCATGCACACCAGCCTCCCCGACTGGAGGCTGGAAGCTGATCGCTGGAAGCTGGTTTGAACCACGAAGGCGCCAAGGGCGCAAAGGGGAATAAGCCGCCAGCGACCAGCCGCCAGCAGGTGCGGACCCGCGTCGCCTGTGGCCTCCCGCCGACATTACACATCATTCACTTTGCGCGCTTCGCGGCTTTGCGGTTCGATCCTGGCGGCTGGCGGCTGGCGGCTGGGGCGTCCCTACTCCATCCAGGCCGCGACCACGCGGTTGCGGCCCGTCTCCTTGGCGCGATAGAGGGCGCGGTCGGCGGTGGCGATCAACGTCTTCGGGTCGGGCTGCGAGGGATCATAGAGCGCCACGCCGATGCTGGCGGTCAGGGCATGACCGGGGAAGCGTTCACCGAGGAGCTGACCGCGGCGCTCGATCTGGTGGCGGATGCGCTCGGCATAGTTGAGCGCCCCGCTCCCGCCGGTGTCGTGGAGCAGGAAGAGGAACTCCTCGCCGCCGTAGCGGGCGAGGAAATCGCTCGGTCGGGTCAGGCCGCGCATGGTGTCGGCGACGATCCGCAACACGTCATCGCCGGTCTGGTGGCCGAAACGATCGTTGAACGCCTTGAAGCGGTCGATATCGAGCAGCCCCAGGGCGAAGCCGCGCCCCGATTCGGCACTCTGGGCGAAGGTACTGTCGAGATACTCGTCGATCACGCTGCGGTTGTGCAGCCGGGTGAGCGCATCGATCTGCGCCCGGGTCCGCTCGCGGGCGAAGGTCTGGCTGCGTTCGATCGCGATCCCCAGCTCGCCGGCGACCACCCCCACCTCCTCGAGCAGGCGCAGGGTGAAGGGCTGTTCACCGCCGCCGAGCCACAGCACCCCGAGGATGCGTCCATTGCTCAACACCGGCACCGCCGCGGCCTGCTGCAACCCGAGCCGGTCGAGTAGCCGCAGGTTCTCCGGCGTATCCGGCACCAGCACCGGCTGACGCGCACGCAGCGCGCGCACCAGATCGCCGGTGAGCGCTGGGATGCTCAGCTCGATCGGTGCCGTCTCGCGCATCAGCAACGCCCGCGGCAGGGCGTGGGTGGTCACCAGGCTGCGACGGCGCGACTCGATCTGCATCATCAGCAGCTGCTCGATGCCGAACTCGGCGCGCAACGCCTCCAGGGTGGTGGGGATGAACTCGTCGGGTTCCAGGCTATGGTGCGGCGCGGTATGGCTGCTGCGCCCACCGTACGGCAACGGCGGCGCATCGTGGCGACACAGCCCGATGGCGGTATTGATCATGTTCGCGCGCAGCTGCATCACCGAGGGGAAGCGGACACCGTAGAAGCCGCCGATCTCGCTCACCTCGCGATCGGCCTGGGCGAGCAGCTCGGCCAGGTCGAGCTGATCGAGCGCGATCAGCGCCGGCACCTCGGGGGCGAGCAGCGGGCAGCCGACCAGATCGACCGAGCCGATCCCCTGGGTCCAGGCGATGAAGTCGGCCAGCGAGACGATCGCCACCTCGCGCGCGCGCTCGGCGTCGAGCCCGCTGTCGGCGATCGCGCAATGGTGCAGCGACTGCACCCGACAGATCAGCTCCGGCAGATCCCAGTCCCCGCACACCACCGCACCGACCTGATCGTGCGAGACGCCGAAGAAGGTCTGCTCGTCGTCGCGGATGGGGTTGCCGGAGTTGGTCGCGGCGGCGAGAAAATCGCTGTAGCGCACCCGGCCATGCGATTCGAGGATCACCTTGCCGAGATCGTGCAGCAGCCCGGCGGCATAGAGCGCATCCGGGTCGGGGTGGCCGACGCGCTCACCGATGCTGCGGCTGAGGATGGCGACCAGCAGACAGTGCTGCCAGAAGTAGATGCGATCGAAACCGCCCTGCCCGCCGCGCCCGACCATGCCCTCGAAGAACAACGCGTGCAGCGCCGCCTGACGGACCGCCGAAAAGCCCAGCAGGGTGACCGCCCGCGAGATCGAGCGGATACGTCGGGGAAAACCGTAGAAGGCGGAGTTGACGACCTGCAGCACCTTGGCGGTGAGCGCGGGTTCGGTCTCGATCACCCGCGAGATGGCGGCGATATCGCTGCTCTCGTCGTTGGTCAGACGCAGCAGCTTGACCGCCGCCGCCGGTGCCGGCGGCAGCTCGCCGACATCGCCGCGCAGGGCCGTCCGTACCGCCCGCGCGGTCCACTCGGGATCATCCATGCAGCGCCGGCCCCGTATCGCAAAATCGGCTGGAGACATTGAATCATCTCTATCCTTGTGCGCCCACCGCCCACCGCCTGCCGCAGGCCCGATGGACACGATGTCCTGCTCAACCAAAACATAATCACGCGCCGGACTCCATCCATGACAGACCAGCGCCGCATGACTGGCAACGAAGCGGCCCAGTATACCGGGCGTTGACGCCCGAGAAACGCCGCAGTTTGACAGAAGCGCCGCAAACGCCCGCCGGGCGGCGCCACACCGGCCCACCTTACCGTGGTCTAGCCGAGATGCGAATGGCTGACAACCTTGTCGAACGTGCCCCAAAAGATCGGCTTGCGACGGACGAGCGGTCCGCCGACGGAGCATCGACCCGACGACCACTCCAGCCGACCGAGACCGCAACGCAGCCCTCCCGAAGGAGGGACGACAACGCCACACATCGTGCCTAACGGCAATCCGGCATCCTGCAACGGGGCCATCTAGAGGAGGAATGAACGTCTAGCTGACCTGTCTTTTCATCAGAGAGTCGCGGTCATGGCCAAAGAGACGGCGACCGAGCGCCGCAGCCCACTCCGGGAGCGACGCTCGTAACGAGCCGGGTGGACTGCTGATGGTCGGGCGGTGCGGCGCGGCGACGCGCACGGCGGCCGCGCCCCGACGGGCCAGATGCGACCACAGCGAGGCGTGGCGCGTTACGCCTGGATATAGGTGAAGTTCGGCTGCGAGGTGCGGATGTCCTCCACCCCGAGTGCGGCGACCTCGGGCCGGGCCGTATCCGTCTCGCTCTGGATCAGGCCCAACCGCTGTCTGGCGACCTCGCTGCCGGCCTCGGCCCCGCGCCGATACCAGCACTCGGCCATCCGCAGATCCAGCGGCACACCCTGGCCGGTGTGATAACAGACCCCGAGACTGACCATCGCACCGCAATCGCCGGCCTCGGCGCCACGTCGGAACCAGTCGAGCGCCACGTCGATGTCGCGCGCCACGCCCTGCCCGCCTTGATAGCAGATGCCCAGCAGCGCCATCGCTCGACCGTCTCCCGCCCGCGCGCCCTGGAGGTACCAGCGCACCGCTTCCTCGACGCTTTGCGGCACGCCCTGGCCGGTGGAGTAATGCACCCCGAGATGGACCATGGCCCGACCGTGACCGACCTCGGCGCCCCGGCGATACCAGCGCACCGCCTCGGCCGGATCGGCGACGACACCGTCGCCGCGCTCGTGACAGAGCCCGAGGTTGGTCATCGCCCGACCGACACCGGCCTCGGCCGCCCGACGATACCAACGCACCGCCTCGTGCAGATTCACCGGCAGGCCCTGACCGGTGTGATAGCACACCCCGAGGTTCGACATCGCTCGCCCATCGCCGGTCTCGGCGGCGGCGATCAGCGCCCGCGTCATCTGCTCGGGGAAGGGACGGCGCGCCCGGTGGAGATGGGCGAGGATCGTCGACGCGGCCTCGACCAGGGCCTCCCAGGCCGGCGGCTCCGGCGGGGCCAGCTCCAGCAGCAGGGCGGTCACCGGGTGCTCGGGAAAGTCCTGGACGATGCGCTGCAGGAAGCCTGCGGTCGCTCGGGGCGCCAGACGCCAGGCCCGGTCCATCAACTCCTCGGGGGCGACCCCCTTGTCGAAGGCGCTCAACACGAACCACTCGCCGAGCAGGTCGGGCAGCACCGGCGGAATCTGGTGCGAGGGGCCGGTGGCGCACTGATCGAGACAACCGTCGACCAACACCAGTACCTGACGCCGGAGGGTCGAACTCAACGGCGAGAGCAACCCCCGACGCACCGCGTCGACACAGTCGAGCCCCCCGGTGATGGTCGCCAGCACCGCCATGCGCTCGGCGCCGCTGCCATCGCCGAGACAGGGCAAATCGCCCTCCCCCAGACAACGCCGCCAGCGCGCGCCCTGCTCGCGATTGAGGGTCGCGGCCAGCAGGTCATCGCGCTGCCAGCCAGTGTTCTTGCCCCCGTCGGCGAGCATCTGCCCAAGAAAATAGGCATAGAGCGGGCGCCCCTCGCCATCGATCCGCGCCAGTTGCTCGGCGATCAGCGCCGCATCGGGCAGCATCGGCTCGGGCGCCGGCGCGGCCTGACGCGCGACCGCGCGGACGATCTCGACGAGCGCGGCCTGGTCGAGCTTGCACAGCTCGATCACCCCACGCTCGAAACGACTCTCCATCAGCACCGCATCGCTACCGTCGTGATGCTCGGCGAGACGGATGAACCACTCGGCCCGCGCCTCGCCGGCGATCGCCGGCGCAGGGTCGGCTCCGCCGACGGCATGACGCGCGCCTCCGATCCCGCCGCGGTCCCAACGTTGACGCTCGAGCAACAGCACGCGTACCCGACCGCGCCGTCGCCTGCGGATCAGCCGCGCACGGCGCGCCAGCCCCTGCAGCACCGGCTTGATCTCGGCCTCCCTGCCGATGATGTAGTCGATGACGATCAGGTGCGGCCGGTCCGGCCACCACTTGGTCCAACCGTCCCCGAACCGGCGAATGTCCTCGACATCGAGAAACCCGGCCACCCAGCCCTTGCCCTGCGCCTGATCGATCAGCTCCAACGCCAGGCGGCTCTTGCCCTGTCCGCCGGAACCGGCGAGCTGTAACCAGCAGAAGGCGCTCTCGGCCTTGAGAAAGCGCAGCAGCTCGCCCCACTCGCGGTCACGCCCGAGCACCGTCACCGCACGCGCGCTATAGCGATTGAGGGTGGCCGAGTCGGTCGGCGTCGAGAGCAGTAGCCGCGCCTCGGCACCGCGCGCCACGGCGAGCCGACGCCTCAACCAGGACAACACCGTGGCGACCGCCATCAGCACGGTGATGACGGCGGAGAGGGTTGCGAGCGGCTTGGACTGCTGGTCGAAGAAGGTCGCGATCCACCGGATCGCATGATCGGACCACTCACCCAACCCACGCAGGACGTCGCGGGCGAGCAGATCGTGAAGCCAGTCCATGGCAGGCACTCCATCGCGCAATATCGTGTATGCAAAACCCAAAGCGAGCCGGATCGACCGGACATCGGGGTCTGGAGATCAAGCCCAGCCCCGCCTTGGTCGACACCCTCGATCGCTAACCATAGCCAGAAACGATCGAAACACAAAGACAGGCCTGAGGACGAAGCGGCGTTGCTCAACGGCAGGCAATGCGCAAGGGACGAGAGCATCGACTCGATGGCCCTGCCCGAGAGCTGACGGTATCAGCCTTGGAGGCGGACGATGCAGCGGCTCGCCACACGCATCTCAAGGCATCAGGTGCGCGCCAGCGACCGAGCACGGTCGCGGGGAGAGTGATCATGAACGGCCCCGAGACCGTCGCAAGCAGGCCGGAAATGCCCAACCCTCGGGCTCGGGGCGGAGAGAGGGACGCCCCTCTCGCTCAAGCAGGCCGGAAAGCCCTGGACACAACGAAAAACGGCCCGGACGCTGAACGTCCGGGCCGTTGCATTTTCTGGTGCGCCCTGTTGGGTTCGAACCAACGACCACCTGATTAAAAGTCAGATGCTCTACCAACTGAGCTAAGGGCGCCGAAGACCGAGAATTATACGTAAACCATCGGCGCGATGTAAACCCTAGCGTCCGCCAGCGCCCTCGACCTCGTCGAGCCGCGCCAGACGCGCGCGGGCCAGGCGCGACTCGGTGCTGTTGGGGTAGTTGTCGATGACCTGTTCGAGGCGCGCGCGCGACTGCTCGAAATCGCGCTGCTCGAAGTGGATGTAGCCCATCTTCAGCAACGCACCGGGGACCTTGGGGCTGGCCGGGTGACGGCGCACCAGATCCTCGAAGGCGGTCAGCGCGGCGTCGTAGTCGCGCTGACCATAGAAGGTCTCGCCGAGCCAGTAGCGGGCGTTGTCGGCATAGCGTCCCTGCGGATAGCGCCCGAGCAGCGACTCGAAGGCGGCACGGGCCTGGTCGTACTTGCGCGCCTTGAGCAGATCGAAGGCCTTGCCGTAGGCGTCGCGTTCGTCGCCGGCGGCGGTCTCCGGGCTCGGCAGCGAGGGGACGCCGGCGCCGGGACCGCCGGCGGGCGTGGCCGGTCGAACCGGCGCGGGCTCGGGCTGGTTGATATCGACCGGGGCCTCGAGCGCGGCCGGCGGCTCCGGGGTCTCGGGGCGCGCGCGGGCGCCGTTGAGCCGGGCGTCGATGTCGATCGACTGCTGGCGCAACTGACGCTCGAGACGCTGGATCTCGAACTGCTGGACCTCGACCTGACCGCGCAGCGCCTGCATCTCGCTCTGCAGTTGCTGGAGCTGGAGCTCGATGTCCGAGCCACGCTGGTGTTCGATGACGCGCTCGAGCCGCGCCACCCGGTCCTCGAGCCGGGCGTCGACGGCGAGTACCGGCGCGGCGGCGGCGCTCAGCACCAGGGTGACGACGACCCCGAGGCCGCCACGAACTCTCTGCAGGACTCGCATTCGCGCCTCCTCAGTACTCGATGACCACACGCCGGTTCAGCCGCCAGGACGACTCGCTCTGTCCCGGCGAGGCCGGACGCTCCTCGCCATAACCGATCACCTCGAGCTGATCGGCGCGCACCCCCTCGGCGAGCATCACCCGGCGCACCGAATCGGCGCGCTGATCGGAGAGCGCGAGGTTGTACTCGCGGGTACCGCGCTCGTCGGTGTGACCCTCGAGGGTGACGCGCACCTGCGGATGGGTGCCGAGATAACGGGCGTGGGTGCGGATCAGCGCCACGTACTCGGGGGCGATCTCGGCGTTGTCATAGCCGAAATAGATGACGCGTTTGGAGAGTGGGTTGGCCGGGTCCTCCCAGGGACCGGCGTAACGGGCGTCCTCGCCGTCGATGCCGGCGGTCGAGACCTCCGCGCCGGCGCCGCCGCCGGGCGTCCCTGTCGCGCCGTCCACCGCGGCGCCGTCGGCGCCCTGGCGAGGCGTGGTCGAGCACCCGGCGAGCACCAGCAGAAGAACGCCGGGCAACAGGGACCAAGGGTGGATGCGCATGAGTCTGACTCCTTACTGCACCATGGGTGACCAGGCCGGCTCGCGCACCTGGTCGGTTCCCTGGGTGAGACGCTGATTGGCACCGCCGTCGACGGCGGCGGCGGCGAGCACCGCGCGACCGCCATGGGTGGTGGCGTAAATTACCATGCTCGAATTCGGCGCGAAACTCGGCGACTCGTCGAGCGGCCCGCGACTGAGCAGACGCGAGAAGCCGCGCTCGACGTCGAGCAAGGCGATGCGGAAGGCGCCGTTGATCCGGCGCGCCATGGCGATCGAGCGACCATCGGGGGCATAGACCGGGGAGGCGTTGTAGTCACCCTCGAAGCTCACCCGGGAGACCGCCCCGCCGCTGGCCGGGACGCGATAGATCTGCGGATTGCCGCCCCGCCCGGAGGTAAACACCAGGTGCGAGCCATCGGGCGACCAGGCCGGTTCGGTGTCGATGGCGAAGTGATCGGTGAGCCGGGTGAGCGCGCGCGAGTCGAGATCGAGCACATAGATCTCGGGATTGCCGTCCTTCGACAGGGTCATCGCCAGACGCCGTCCGTCGGGCGAGAAGGCCGGCGAGCTGTTGATGCCGGGGTAACTCGCCACCCGCTCGCGCCGACCGCTGGCCAGCTCCTGTACATAGATCGCCGGACGGCGGCTCTCGAAGGAGACATAGGCGATGCGGCGCCCGTCCGGCGACCAGGCCGGGGACATGATCGGCTCGGTCGAGGAGACGATCACCTGCGGGTTGTAGCCGTCGGCGTCGGCCACCTGCAGGGTGACGCGGGCGTTCTCGCCGCGGCCGGTGGCGCTGATATAGGCGATGCGGGTGGCGGCCACGCCAGGGATGCCGGTCAGCGTCTCGTGAATCTGGTCGGCGATGCGGTGCGCGGCGTTGCGCAGACCGGCGGCGGTGGCCGTCAGGGTGGCGCCGGCCAGACGCTCGCCGCGGAAGACGTCGTAGAGGATGAAGCTGATGCGGTAGCGCGCACCCTCGCGTACGACCTGCCCGATCACCAGGTTGTTCATGTCGAGCAGGCGCCAGTCGCGCAGATCGACCTCCTCGTGGGAGGTCGGCTGGTCGAGCATGTCGCGCGTCGGCATCGGCGCGAAGCGACCGGTGCGGGCGAGATCGGCGGCGATCACCGCGCCGGGATCGACCGAGGCGCTCCCGCCTCCCGCGAACCCGAAGGGCACCACGGCGATCGGTTGCGCGGCCTCGACCCCGCCGGTGATCTCGATGTTCAGCCGCGCCAGCGCGGTGCCGGGCAGCAAGACCGCCAGGAAGGCGCAGAGGATGAGCAACGATGAGATGGATCGGGTCATGACACGCCCCCCTGATCAGGGTCGGAAGGTAAAGGTGAATTCACGGAACTGGTCGAAGAGCGCCCCGCTGGGCACCGGCAGCGGCTCGGCGCGCCACAGCGCGGCGAGCGCTGCCTGATCGAAGGCCGGGGTGCCGCTGGAGCGCTGCATCGCCACGCTCCCCGGGACGATGTAACCCGCCGAGGTCACCCGCACCTCGAACTCCACGCTCAGCCCCTCGGACATACCGGGCGGATAGGCGAAGTGCTGGCGGACACGGTCCCCGATCACGCCCTTGTAGTAGTCGACCTGGCGCTGCTCGGCGCTGCTCAGCCCGCCACCACCGCCGCCGGCGACGACCGGCGGCGATCGGCGCGCGGTCTCGGTCTCGGCCGCCTCGGCCTCGAGTCGCTCGGCCTCGCGCGCGATCTCGTCCTCGAATCGCTGCCGCTCGAGTTCGGCCATCTGCTCGGCCTCGCGCTCGATGCGCTCCTGGCGCGCCGCAGCGGCCTGGCGTTCGGCCTCGCGGCGGGCTGCCTCTTCCGCAGCTCGGCGTTCCGCCTCACGGCGTGCGGCCTCTTCGGCAGCGCGACGCTCGGCCTCGGCACGGGCTGCGGCGGCCTGACGCTCGGCCTCGCGACGGGCGGCCTCCGCGGCGGCGCGGCGCTCGGCCTCACGGCGCGCGGCCTCTTCAGCGGCACGGCGCTCGGCCTCGGCACGGGCCGCAGCGGCCTGACGTTCGGCCTCGCGACGGGCGGCCTCCGCGGCGGCGCGGCGCTCCGCCTCACGGCGTGCGGCTTCTTCGGCGGCACGGCGCTCGGCCTCGGCGCGGGCCGCGGCGGCCTGACGCTCGGCCTCGGCGCGAGCCGCAGCAGCCTGACGTTCGGCCTCGCGACGAGCGGCCTCCTCGGCGGCGCGGCGCTCCGCCTCACGGCGTGCGGCCTCTTCGGCGGCGCGACGCTCGGCCTCGGCACGGGCCGCGGCGGCCTGACGTTCGGCCTCGCGACGGGCGGCCTCCGCGGCGGCGCGGCGCTCCGCCTCAAGACGTGCGGCCTCTTCGGCGGCGCGACGCTCGGCCTCGGCGCGCGCCTCCGGATCGAGCCGTTCGCGCACCTCCTGGACACGGGCGCTCAGTGCCGGGTCGCCGAGCACGCTGGCCTGGACCACGCGCGGGCGATCGCCGCCGTTGCTCGCGTCCTGGGTGAAGCGCACGCCGACGAACAGCAGCAGCGCGAACAGCAGATGCAGCCCCAGCGACCAGTAGAGCGCCCCGGGGTCACGCCGCAGGATCTGCAACATGGTCAGGGTCCGTCATGCTCCGGCGGCAGGGTGATGAGTCCGACCTCGGCGGCCCCGGCGGCCTGGGCGATCACCATCGCGTTGACCACCCGACCATAGTCGACGGCGCTGTCGCCCTTGACCAGCACCGGTGTCTGCGGGGCGTAGTCGAGGACCTTGCCGATGCGCTCGAACAGCGCCTCCTCGCCCACCGGTTGGTCGCGGTCCTCGCCGATGTCGATGTAGTAGTCACCGAACTGATCGACGCTGATCACCACAGAGTCACCACTCTCGGAGGTGACCGCCCCGGCCTGGGCACGCGGCAGGTTGACCTTGACCCCCATGGTGATCATGGGGGCGGTCACCATGAAGATGACCAGCAACACCAGCATCACGTCGATATAGGGGACGACGTTGATCTCGGCCACCAAGCGGCGGCGATTGCGACTGCGCGCGCGTCTGCTCAAGGCTCGGATACTCCCGGGGCTCAGCCCCGCCCCTGACGTTGCAGCAAGGTCGAGAACTCTTCCATGAACTCCTCGTAGCGGTTGCTGAGGCGCTCGACCTGATCGGTATAGCGGTTGTAGGCGACCACCGCGGGGATGGCGGCGAACAAGCCGATGGCGGTGGCGATCAACGCCTCGGAGATACCCGGCGCGACCAGCGCCAGGGTCGCCTGTTCGACGTTACCGAGGGCGTGGAAGGCCTGCATGATGCCCCAGACGGTGCCGAACAGTCCGACATAGGGGCTGATCGAGCCGACCGTGGCGAGGAAGGCGAGGTTGTTCTCGAGCCGGTCGAGCTCGCGACTCAGCGCCACCCGCATCGCCCGCTCGGAGGCCTGCAGCACGGTCATCGGGTCGACGCCGGCGGCCTTGCGCATGCGCACGTACTCCTTGAAGCCGGCACGGAAGATCGCCGCCAGCCCGCGCGCACTGCGCCCATCCTGTCCCAGCTCCTTGTAGAGTGCGCTGAGATCGCCGCCGCTCCAGAAGCGCTCCTCGAAGGCGTCGGCGAGCTTGCGCGCCCGACCGAGCACCCGCGCGCGATCGATGATCATGGTCCAGGAGACGACCGAGGCGAGCACCAGGATCAGCAGCACCAGCTGCACCACCAGGCTTGCCTGCATCACCAGGGCCAACAACGACAGATCAGAGGTCATGATGGGTCACTCCGCGACCGTGCGGCGAATGTCGGCGAGCAGCCGGGGCGGGATGCGCGTCGGGCGCAGCGCCTCGCCCGCGGCATCGATACAGCCCACCTTGACCGTGCCCCGGCAACAGAGTTCGCCGTCGGCCTCGCGCACCAACTCCTGGTCAAAGGCCATGCTCGCCCCGCCGATCCGGCTCAGCCGGGTATGGACGTTCAACCGCTCGTTGAAGCGCGCTGCGGCGAGATAGTCGATCTCGACGCGACGCACCACGAACAACACCCCCTCGCGTGCGCGCAGCTCGTCCTGCTCGTAGCCAAGCTCACGCAACCATTCGGTGCGCGCACGCTCGAAGAAGCGGAGATAATTGGCGTAGAAGACCACGCCGGCGGCGTCGGTATCCTCGTAATAGACACGGATCGGCCAGATGAAGCCGGACTGGGCGGGTTGGCTGGATGTGGGCACGGAACTCGAAATCACCGGATGGCTTGATTCTCAAGGACCGGCAGTGTATCGAAAACCGCCGCATCCGGCATCCCGCAGCCGGCACCGACGACCGACCGGCGGCCACACCGACCACCCATCACCCATCGCGCAAGGAGTCATCATGTCCCTCTTATCCCGTCTCCAGGGCCGACGCGGCGAGCACCTCGTCGCCCTCCAGTTCGTGCTCTTCTTCGGCTTCGTCCTCACCCCGAGCTGGAACCCCTGGCTCACCCCCGGCATCCTCGAGGCGATGGCGCCGCTGCGCTGGGCGGTGCTGATCGCGCTCGGCACCTTCGCCATGGTGCTCGGCGCGGTCGGCTCGATGCACATCCGCGACTATCTCACCCCGCTACCCTACCCGGTCGAGCACAACCAGCTGGTCCAGCACGGGATCTATGCCCTGGTGCGCCATCCGCTCTACAGCAGCCAGCTGTTCGCCGCGCTCGCCTGGGTGCTGTTCAGCCTCAGCCTGACGCATCTGGCGATCCTGGTGATCGGCTTCCTCTTCTTCGACTACAAGGCCGGCAAGGAAGAGGGGTGGCTGCGCGAGCGCCACCCCGAGTACGCCGACTATGCCCGCCGGGTGAGCAAGTTCATCCCCTGGATCTACTGATCCGTCGCCGGACGCTCGGCGCTGGCGAGCACGTAGTCGAGTCCGGCGAACACGGTCTCGGGCTCGAGCCACAGCCCGAAGCGCACCGCCGTGCGCAGCGCCGGCGGCAGGGTCGAGAGCCGCTCGGGATTGGCGCGCAGATAGGCGTGCAGCGGGGCATAGACCCGGTCGCGGATCGACTCGACCTCGACCCCGGTGAAGCCGCAGGCACGCAGCCGCTCGGCGTACTCGGCGCGCGGATAGGCGTTCTCTGCCGGGATCGCGAACTTGGTGGCGACCTCGCGCCACGACCACCGCTGCGCCAGCCGCCGCGGCCAGCCCTCGGCCGGCGCCAGCGGCAGGATGTCGGCGAGCACCAGCCGCCCGCCCGGACGCAACAGCCGCAGCGCCTCGGCGAAGAAGCGCTCGCGGGTACGGAAATGGAAGGCGCACTCGAGCGCGACGACGATATCGAACGACCCCGGCTCGAGTCCCGGCTCGGTGGCCGAGCCCTGGCGCAGGTCGATGCGCGCCGACTCGCCGGCGGCGGCCACCCGTTCGCGCGCCAGCGCCACCTGCGAGCCGGTGACATTGAGCCCGACGATGGCCTCGGGGCCGAGGGTGCGCATCCACTGCAGGTCCTGCTCGCCGAAGCCGAAGCCGAGATCGAGCACCCGCTTGCCCGGCGCCATGCCGGCGCGCGCACCGACCAGATCGACCAGGGCGCGGCAGGCGGCGTCGAGTTCGTCGGCCTCGGCCCAGTAGCCGAGGTTGAGATAGTGCCCGCCGGCGGCCGGGGAGTCGGTTCCGAGCAGGTCGTAGACGGCGCTCACCGACAGCCGGCGCAGCGGGTTGTAGATCCAGTCGAGCAGCGCGAGCGCGCGGCGCGGTGGGTTGCGGGTCATCCAGGGCTCCTCGATCGCAGCAGCGATCCATTGGTCTCGATACCGCGCCGCCGGGGGCGGCGCATCAGGGACAGGCGGCGCGCGGCTCAGAGCTGCTCGCGCGGCGCCTCGCAGTGGGTGCCGATACAGCGATAGACCCGCGGACGCGGCCCGGGTGCCATGGCCGCGAGCACCGGCGGCAACGACTCGGCGTCCTCGGGGATGGCAAACACCAGTCGATCGGCGCGATAGCCGCGCTGCGCCTCGCGCCGCCAGCTCGCCAACAGCTCGTCACTGGCGCGGATCACCAACTGCTCGGGTGGGTCGAGCCATTCGTCGAGGGCGCAGAGCAGGGTGGCGTGGGCGTGGGGCAGCCGGCGCATCGCGGTCGCGGCCAGACGCAGCGTGCCCTCGGCGGCGGCGAGATAGCGCGGCTCGCCGACCAGATGGCCGAGACGCTGCAGCGCCAGCGCCGCGACCCCGTTGCCCGCGGGCAGGGTCTCGTCGGCGAGCGGCTTGGTGCGGTGGATCAGGCGTTCGTGATCGTGGGCGGTGAACCAGAAGCCGCCCGCCTCGGGGTCGTGGAAACGCGCGAGCAGGGTCTCGGCCAGCTCGATGGCGAACGCCAGATCAGCGCTCGACCAGCGCGTCTGCAACAGGTCGAGCACTGCGGCGAGCAGCAACGCGTGGTCGTCGAGATAGGCGTCGAAGGCCGCGCGACCGTCGCGATAGCTCGCCAGCAAGCGGCCATCGCGCCACAGTCGCTCACGCACGCAGCCGAGCGCCTGCTCGGCCGACTCCAGATAGTCGTCGCGCTCGAGCACCCGCGCGGCACGGGCCATGGCGCCGATCATCAGCGCGTTCCAGGCACCGAGCACCTTGTCGTCGCGGCCCGGGCGCACGCGCCGCTCGCGCGCGGCGAACAGGGTGGCGCGCGCCGCGCCGAGCAGCGACTGCACCTGTTCGAGGGTCAGCCCCTGGGCGGCGGCCACCGCCGCCGGGGTGAGATGGCCGTGCAGATGCCAGCGGCCCTCGAAGTTCGGCGGACGGTCGAGCCCGTAGACCGCGGCGAAGGGGCGATACTCCGCCTCGGGCAGCAGCGCCCGGACCTGCTCGCGCTCCCACAGATAGAAGCGCCCTTCCTCGCCCTCGCTGTCGGCATCCAGGCTCGAGTAATACCCCCCCTCGGGCGACTGCATCTCGCGCAGCACCCAATCGGCGGTGGACTCGGCGGCGCTGCGAAACAGCTGCTCGCCGGTACAGGCGTGGAGGTCGCAGCAGAGCGCGAGCAGCGCGGCATTGTCGTAGAGCATCTTCTCGAAGTGGGGGATCATCCACTGGGCATCGACGGCGTAACGACAGAAGCCGCCGCCGAGCTGGTCGTTGAGCCCGCTGCGGATCATCCGCTCGAGGCTGACGCGGGCCATCTCCAGCGGTCCGGGCGCATCCTCGCCGGGGCGATCACCGCGCGCCGCGCTACGCAGCAACAGCGCCAGCTCCGGGGCGTGCGGGAACTTGGGCGCGGCGCCGAAACCGCCGTGCCTGGGATCGAAACTCACCGCGAGCTGGTTCAGCGCCGCACCGATCAGGTTGCGCTCGGGGGGGCGTTCGCCGGGCTCGGGTTCGAGCCCGGCGAACGCCTCGACCAGGTTCTCGCCCTGCTGGAGGATCTTGTCGCGCTGTTCGCGGTAGGCGCGCTCGGCCCCGACGAGCAGCTGGGTGAAGGCCGGCAGGCCGTGACGCGACGTCGGCGGGAAATAGGTGCCGGCGAAGAAGGGGCGCAGATCGTGCGGGGAGAGAAAGACGGTCAACGGCCAGCCACCGCCACGACCGTTGAGCAGCTGGTGGGCACGCTGATAGAGCCCGTCGAGGTCGGGGCGCTCCTCGCGATCGACCTTGATGTTGACGAAGGCGCGATTCATCAGGCTCGCGACCTCGGGGTCGGCGAAGGACTCGTGCGCCATCACGTGACACCAGTGACAGGCAGAGTAACCGATCGAGAGCAGGATCGGCTGGTCCTGCTCGCGTGCCTGTGCCAGCGCCTCGTCGCACCAGGGCCACCAGTCGACGGGGTTGTCGGCGTGTTGCTGGAGATAGGGGCTGGTGGCCCCATCGAGACGGTTGCGGCCGCCTGCGGCGGGGGGCGTGACGCTCGGCATGGACTCACCTCTGCTGGTCTGTCGCGATGATTGGACGAACGGGTCCGGGGTCTGTCCTCCAAGAGTGGGAGCACGAGCGCGACCTTTCCATGCCGGCTCGCGCGATCGGCGCTTCTGGTAGTCTTGATGGCCGACATGCGCCGACGGCGGCGTACCGGAGCGAGCGTCAGGGCCGTGCCCGCCCTGTCCCGAGACACGAACGCCGCACCGAACACGCAGACGATCACCAGACAACGGTAGAGCTCCAACGATGAACCCCCAACCCATCCTGCTGCGCAAGGACCAGGAGCGCCGGCTGCTCGCCGGGCATTGCTGGATCTACAGCAATGAGATCGACACCAAGGCGACCCCGCTCAAGCAGCTCGAGCCCGGTCAGGCAATCGAGATCCTCAGCAATCGCGAGCGCTGGCTCGGACACGGCTATGTCAATCCGCACTCGCTGATCTGTGCCCGGCTGGTCAGCCGCAGCCCGGAGCAGCACCTCACCCCGGCGCTATGGATCCAGCGCATCCGCGATGCCCTGGCGCTGCGCGAGCGGCTCTACGAGCGGCCCTACTATCGGCTGATCTTCGGCGAGAGCGACGGGCTGCCGGGGTTGATCGTCGATCGTTACGGCGACCTGCTCTGCGTGCAGATCACCACCGCCGGGATGGAACGGGTGCGCGGCGAGCTGCTCGCCGCGCTCGAGCAGGTGCTGCGCCCGCGTGCGATCGTGTTGCGCAACGACACCGCGGTGCGCGCGCTCGAAGGGCTCGATCAACAGGTCGAGATCGCGCTCGGCGAACCGGCCGACACCCTGGTGCTCGACGAGGGCGGACTGGCGTTCGAGGTCGCACCACTCTCCGGGCAGAAGACCGGCTGGTTCTTCGACCAGGCCGAGAACCGTCAGCGGCTCGGGCGCTACGGCGTCGGCGAGCGGGTGCTCGATGTCTGCAGCTATGTCGGCGCCTGGAGTCTGCGCGCGGCGCATCTCGGCGCGCGCCGGGTCACCACCGTCGACGCCTCGGCCAGCGCCCTCGAACGGGTCGCGGCCAATGCCGCGCGCAACGGCCTGAGCGATCGTATCGAGCCGCTGCAGGGCGATGCCTTCGAGGTGTTGCGCGAGCTGCGCGATCAGGGCGCGCGCTTCGACACCGTGATCCTCGACCCACCAGCCTTCATCAAGCGTCGCAAGGACGAGAAGGACGGCACCCAGGCCTACCAGCGCCTCAACCGTCTGGGCCTCGACCTGCTCGAACCGGGCGGCCTGCTGGTCACCGCATCGTGTTCCTTCCACATGGGCCGTGACGGTTTCCAGCGTACCGTGCAGCAGGCCGCGCGCAAGAGCGCGCGCAGCCTGCAGCTGCTCGAGGTCGGTCAGCAGGGACCGGATCACCCGGTGCACCCGGCGATCCCCGAGACGGCCTATCTCAAGACCCTCTTCATGCGCGCCCTGCCCCACTTCTGAGCAGACCCGGCGACACCGCGCACGAATGTGCGCGGTGTCGAAAAGCACTGTGCATGCAGCGGCGCCGTGCTTAGAATTCCACCCTCGCACCCTCACCTAGCCGAAATCGACCTCTCCACCAGGACCCTGCGATGCCACGCGATGCCTCGTGTCTCTCGTCCAACCCGCCCGGCCCCCAGCGGCGCGCACCCGCAGCACACCAATCGTGGCTAATCCTGTTGTTCATCGTGCTCCTCGCCGGCTGTGCCGGGACCCCCGGGCCGATGCCGGACCAGGCCGATCGCGTCGTGGTGCGCAAGTCCGAGCGCAGCCTCGAGCTGTGGCACGGCGAGACCCTGCTGCGCAGCTACCGGGTGGCGCTCGGCGATGCGCCCGTGGGGCACAAGTTCCGCGCCGGCGACGAGCGCACCCCGATCGGCGACTATGTGCTCGACTGGCGCAACCCGCGCAGCAACTTCTACAAGTCGATCCATATCTCCTACCCCAACGAACGCGACCGCGCCACCGCGCGGCTGCTCGGCCATGACCCCGGGGGGATGATCATGATCCACGGCCAGCCCAACCACATCCGCTCCGAGCAGGTGCGCCGCGAATACGCCACGCGCGACTGGACCGACGGTTGCATCGCGGTCCAGGACGACGAGATGGACGAGATCTGGCGCATGGTGCGCAACGGCACGCCGATCCGCATCCTGCCGTGAGTCGAGACATGCTGGAATTCAACGAGGACCTGGAGACCTCGGCCGACTATCTGCGCAAGGCCATCCCCTTGATGGTCCAGCGCGGCATCCCGCCCACGCCCTACAACTATGCGCTGTGGTATGCCCACGTCCAGGGGCTCAACCCCGAACTCAGCCGCGAGCTGCTCGCCGAGTTCCCGGTCTCCGGCAGCTACAGCGCGAAGAAGAGCGAATCGCTGTTCTTCAAGTACTTCATCAAGAACTATCTGCCCAACAACCCCAAGGCGCAGAACCTGCTCGTCAGTCTGGTCGCCCAGCTCGCCCGCGCGGTGGCCCGCAACCTCGCCGGCTCGCAGCAATACGGCGACTCGCTGCGCGAGGCGCGCCAGATCCTCGACCAGGCATCGGACCCGATGCTGATCCAGGAGACGCTCTCGCAACTGCTCGCCGACACCCGTGCGGTCGAGGGCATGCACCAGGAGTTCCAGGGCGAGCTGCAATCGGCCCGCGACGAGGTCGAGCTGCTCAAGCAGGAGCTCGCCCGCACCCAGCAGCGCGCCCTGGTCGACGCGCTGACCAACATCCCCAACCGCCGCGCCTTCGACCACGCCCTGTTGCGCGCGCTCCAGGACCCGGAGCAGCCGACCTGCCTGCTGCTGCTCGATCTCGATCACTTCAAGCAGTGCAACGACACCTTCGGTCATCTGATGGGCGACCGGGTGTTGCAGATCACCGGTCAGCTGCTCGCCGATCTGCGCGACGAGCAGGTGTTCGTCGCCCGCTACGGTGGCGAGGAGTTCGCGATCATCGTCGAGGGGAGGCTGGAACGGGCCGTGGCGCTGGCCGAGCAGGTGCGCAAGCAGGTCTCGGCGATCCGTTTCCGCCAGAAACCGCCGGCCTCCGGGGTGGGCACGGTGACCACCTCGATCGGCGTGGTCGAGGCGCGTGCGCACGAACGCCCCGAGGAGCTGATCGAGCGCGTCGACCGGGCGCTCTATCGCGCCAAGTCGGCGGGTCGTGATCGGGTGGAGGTGGGAGAGACGCCCGCTGCCGATTGAGCGCCCCGCCACGCCGGGCGGCGTGACGGGACAAGGCCCCGAACGGACTCAGATGCGGAAACGGCCGACCAGGGCCTCGAGTTCGGCGGCGAGCTTGGCCAGCCGGTCCGAGGCGTCGGTGGTCTGCTTGGCGCCCTCGGCGTTGCGGTCGGAGACGTCGGAGATGGAGGTGACGTTGCGATTGATCTCCTCGGCCACCGCGCTCTGCTCCTCGGCCGCGCTCGCCACCTGACTGTTGACGTCATTGATGGTGGCCACCGCCTGGGTGATGGCGTTGAGCGCGGCCTCGGCCTCGGCGGCGCTCTCGCGACTGACCTGGGCATGATCGCGACTCTCGTCCATCACGCTCACCGCGCGACGGCTGGCCTGCTGCAACCGCTCGATCATCGCCTGGATCTCCTGGGTGGAGTTCTGGGTGCGATTGGCGAGGTTGCGCACCTCGTCGGCGACCACCGCGAAGCCGCGTCCGGCCTCGCCGGCGCGCGCCGCCTCGATCGCCGCGTTGAGCGCGAGCAGGTTGGTCTGCTCGGCGACCCCACGAATCACATCGAGCACCTTGCCGATCTCGTCGCTGTCGGCGCCGAGGTCGCGGATCACCGTCGAGGCGTCCTGGATCTCCTCGGCGAGCTGCTCGATGCGTTTCATCGTGCCGGAGACCACCTCGGTACCCGCCTGCGCCGCCTCGTTGGCCTCGCGCGTGGCCTCGGCGCCCTGCTGGGCGTTGCGCGCCATGTCCTGCGCGGTGGCGCTCATCTCGTTCATCGCGGTGGCCATCTGATCGACCTCGGAGCGCTGCCGGCGGCAGCCCGAGTCGGTGATGTCGGTGATCGACTCGAGGTCGCGCGCGGCCTGGGTCAACTGCGTGGTGGAGGCGAGCACCCGACCGATGAGATCGCGGAAGTTGTCCATCATCGCGTTGAAGGCGCTGGAGGCCTGACCGATCTCGTCGCTGCCCTTCACCGGCAGGCGATGGGTGAGATCGCCATCGCCGTCGGCGATACCGCGCAGCCCCATGGTCATCTGGCGCATCGGTCGGGTGACGAAGCGCGAGGTGAAGATATAGAGCAGCAGCAGCACCGGCAGGCTGAGCAGGGTGGCGACGGTGAAGATGCTGATACCGAACCGCTCGACACTGGCGTTGACGTCGTCGAGACTGATCTCCATGCTCACCGCACCGAGCACCGAGTCGACCGGCGGCAGCGAATGACACATGGTGCAGTTCTTGCCGAGATAGTCCTTGCGCACGAACACCGGCGCCACCGAGCGCAGCACGCTGCCGTCCTCCGACAACTCCATGTAGGGTTCGCCGGTCGCGATGACCTCACGCTCGATCTCATCGCGCGGATGCTCGTCCTCGGTACCCGGACCATACTGGTCGGCGACCCCGGGGCCTCGCAGCACCCGCAGGTCGTTGAGGTTGCGCAGCTCGACGATCTGATCGAGGAATTCTGCCCGCTGGGAGATGGTACCGGTGATCATCAGGGTGGTGAGCCCGGCCATGGTCATCTCGTGAAGGGTGTCGGCGAAGGCCGCTGCCTGATCGATGGCGGTCTGGCGCTGCTCGTTGGCGGCCCAGAAGATCATGCCGGTCCAGGCCGGCACCAGGATCAGCCACATGGCGGCCATCAGGCGCACCCAGATCGGCAGGTCATTGATACGTCGCATGTCGGATACCTGTGAGTCCTCGTCAATGGCGGTCGAAATCGGCCACTCTGGAGCGCGTTTGATTTGTTGATGATTGATCGCGACAGGACGGATTCCCCGACAGAATGCACCCACAGGCCACCCATTCCGAACGCCCGGGGCGTCGAGTCTCTCGCCCGCGATCAAGGCCGGTTTCTGCTCCCGGACATCCCCCGTCCAGTCGAACCGCTTGAATCCCAAGCCAGGGCCCCTACTTCGTCGGCAGGCCCCGCCAAGCTCGAACGCATTCTATTCCCTCGCGCGACACGCGCAATCCAGCAACCCGTGACTCTGCACCTAAGCCATACCACACGCAAGGACATGCCACACCGAGTTTGACAGCGGTCAAACAAGCCCTGCAATCCGAATTTTTCTTTCAAAACTGTGAGATGACTCACCACCCCCACACCGTGCCGATCGCACCACCGGGCGATGCCGAGATGACGGCCCAACGGTTGCTTCTGCTACCATTTCGCGCCTCGACTCTCTCCGCCGGATCCAGCCGATGCCCGCAGACGCCCCGCAACCCGCCAACCCCGAGCCCCAGGTAGTCGCCGCCGTCGACCTCGGCTCCAACAGCTTCCACATGATCGTCGCTCAGGTCGACGACGGTCACATGCGCATCACCGATCGGCTCAAGGAGATGGTCCGGCTCGGTGCCGGGCTGCGTCCGGACAAGAGCCTCGACCCCGAGGTCGAGGCCCGCGCCATCGCCTGTCTGGAGCGCTTCGGCCAGCGTTTGCGCAGCCTGCCGCCGGGCACGGTACGTGCCGTCGGCACCAACACCCTGCGCCAGATCAACCCGAAGTGCGGCTTCGTCGAGCGCGCCGAGGCCGCGCTCGGCCACCCGGTCGATGTCATCGCCGGACGCGAAGAGGCGCGACTGATCTATCTCGGCGTGGCGCACGGCCTGGCCGCCGGGGCCGAGCGCCGGCTGGTGGTCGATATCGGCGGCGGCAGCACCGAGATCATCATCGGCATGGGCTTCTCGCCACGGCTGCGCGAGAGCCTGCACATGGGCTGCGTGAGCATGTCGCGGCGCTATTTCGAGGACGGGCGGATCACGGCCCGGGCGATGGAGAAGGCGACGCTCGCCGGCGCGCTCGAGGTCCGCCCGGTGCGCGAGCTCTTCCGCCAGAGCCGCTGGCAGACCGCCGTGGGCACCTCCGGGACCATCCGCGCGATCGCCGCCGTGGTGCGCGCCGAGGGATGGTGCGACGACGGCATCTCGGCGGCCGCGCTGAGCCGGTTGCGCGAGGCCCTGGTCGCACGCGGGCGGGTCGCGGCGCTCGACTTCAAGGGGCTCTCGGAGGAGCGCCGCCCGGTGTTCGCCGGCGGCGTGGCGGTGCTGTGCGCGATCTTCGAGACCCTCGGCATCGAGCACCTGCAGGTCTGCGACTACGCCCTGCGCGAGGGGCTGATCTACGAGATGGCCGGGCGCGACCAGCACGAGGACGTGCGCGAGCGCACCGTCGCCACCCTCTCGCGTCAGTTCCAGATCGACCAGACCCACGCCCAACAGGTGCGCGCCAGCGCACTCGACCTGCTACGCCAGCTCGCCGCGCCCTGGTCGCTGCAGGACCCAACCCACCAGCTGATGCTCGGCTGGGCAGCGCGGCTGCACGAGATCGGGCTGCTGGTCGCCCACAGCCAATACCAGAAGCACGGCGCCTATCTGCTGCGCAACGCCGACCTGCCCGGCTTCACCCGGCGCGAGCAGGCCGTGCTCGCCGCCCTGGTCCTCGGGCACCGGCGCAAGTTCCCCACCCAGGAGATCCAGTCACTGCCCGAATCACTGCGCGAGAGTACCGAGTGGCTCTGTCTGATCCTCCGCCTGGCGGTGCTGATGCGCCGCGCCCGCTCCGGCGAGCGCAAGCCCTGCCCCGAGATCGAGGCCGGCGAGCGCGCGCTCGTGCTGCGCTTCCCCGACGGCTGGCTCGAGGCGCATCCGCTCAACCGGCTGGAGCTCGAGCAAGAGGCCGAACGGCTGGCGAGCGCCGGGTTCTCGCTGCGTTTCGAGTAATCCCGTCGCCGTTCCAACGACGGCCCATCCCGTGATCGGGTTCCTGATAGAATCGGCCGGCACCCATTTGCAGTAATCCACAGGAGGATATGGAACCAATGGCCGCTCTCTTTTCCGATGATTGGATGAAGCAGTTCAAAGACGCCTGGAACGCCGAGCCCGAGGTGCGTGATCGCCTCGCCGAGATCGACTTCAACTCCGTGGTCTATTGCGGCTTCAAGAACGAGGAGACCCCGCGCGGTCTGTTCGTGGTCGAGAAGGGCGAGTGCGTGCACGCCGGCGCCTGGAGCGAGAGCGAACCGGCGGCGAACTGGGACATGCGCGCCGACCTCAAGGACTGGCTGAAGTGGATCGAGAACGGCGTCGGCATGATGGGCCTGGGTAGCGCCTTCGCCACCGGCAAGCTCAAGTTCCTGGTCGGGGACTACAAGGCGATGCTCAAGGATCCGCGCATGGCCAACCCCTTCATCAAGTGCTTCGGCCTGATGCACCAGGTCGACACCGACGAGCTGAAGTAATTCAGTCCGGCGGGCGCGCACCCGCGCCCGCCGCCCTCATCCGAGGGTATAGCCGGCGTCGACCTTGAGGGTCGCGCCGGTGATCAGGCGCGCCCGCGCCGAGGCGAGAAACTCCACCGCGTCGGCCACGTCCTCGGGGCGCACCACCTCGGCGCCGAGCACATGACGCCGTGCCACCGTCTCGGCCATCAGCGCGCGCGCCTCGCCCCACATCTCCGAATCGACCACCCCCGGGGCCACGCCGTTGACGCGGATGCCACGCTCGCCGAGGGCGAGCGCAAGGCGTTGGGTAAGCATGTCGAGTCCGGCCTTGCTGACCGAGTAGCTGGTCGAGGTGCAGCTGGCGAAGGGGTGCCCGGCGCAGGCCGAGGAGAGGTTGATGACCACCGGAGCAGCGCTGTGCTCGAGCAAGGCCGCGACACACTGGGTCAGCGCAAAGGGGGCGACCAGATTGATCTCAAGGGTCGCGCGCCATTGGTCGAGATCGGCCTCCAGGGTGCCGGAGTCGAGGATCACCCCGGCGTTGTTGACCAGCACGTCGAGACATCCGTCACGCGTCCTGATCTCCTCGACCAGCCGCGAGCGAAAGGCCGCGTCGGTCGCGTCCCCGGCCAGCGCCAGCAAGCGCTCGCCAACGACCGCCTCGGGGTGCGCCGCGCGCAGCCGCGCCAGGCGCTCGGGGTCGCGACCGAAGGTGTAGACCCGCGCGCCGAGTTCGAGAAAGCGTCCGACCAGCGCCGCGCCGATCCCCGAGGTGCCGCCGCTGACACAGACCACCCGTGGCGTCGTCGCGCTCATCGCTCGCGCTGTCCGAGGTTGGCGTGGATCAGTGCACCGTTGAGCACCGGCGCGCCGGCGGCGAAGGCCACGGTCTCGGCGATCTCCTCGGGCTCGATCAACCGGTCGAAGGCACTCAGACCGGTGATGGCCGCCAGGGTCTCGTCATTGCCGTCGATCACCCCGCGCAACTGCTCGGTATCGGTGAAACCGGGACAGATCATGCAGGTGTGGACGCCGCGCCCGGCCAGGTCCTGACAGGTTGCGCGCATCATCCCGGCGAGCGCGTGCTTGGCAATGACATAGCTCGCCACCCCGGGCACCGCCTTCTCGGCCAGGGTCGAGCCGATATAGATCACGCTCGAACCGGCACCCATCCGCCCCAGCAACAGCCGGTTGAGGGTGGCGGCGGCCACCAGGTTGAGTTCGAGTACCGCGCGCAGGTGCTCGGCCTCGAGCGCATCGGCGCGATCGGCGTGCATCACCGAGGCATTGTGCACCAGACACACCCGCTCGGCACCGGCGAGCGCCTCCTGCAGCGCCCCGGCACACTGCTCCAGCGCGCCGGGAGCGGCCAGATCACAGGCGAGGTTGTCGACGCCCGCATCCGGGCAGGGACGACGCGAGAGATTGAGTACGCTCCAGCCGTCGACCAGGAAACGCGTGGCGATGGCGCGCCCGATCCCCGAGCTGGCACCGGTGACGATCAATCGATTCATTCTGACTCCCAGGTTGAATAGGCCCACTGCCCGAGCCCCGACGAGACCCCCAGCTCGATACCGCGCACGTCGGCGCCGATCAGCTCGGGGCGATCGCGCAGCCGCGCCAGCAACAGCTCGGCGAGTTCCTCGATGGTCACGTTACGCAACGGCAACAGCAGCACGTCGCGTTCGAGAAAGGGGATGCGCTCGCGATCGAAGCACGCGAACACCATGCCCTCGCCGCGCTCGATGCGCAGGTACGGCGAGAGTTCGGGCAACAGCATGCGTTCGTCAAGCGCGTCGCACAGCTCGCGCAGCACGCGCTTGAGCACCACGTAGTCGAAGGTCATGCCATCGGCGCCGATCCCGGCGGTCACGGCGCAGCGGACCCGAAAGTTGTGTCCATGAAGGTTTTCACGCGCAACGGACGAGAAGATGGTGAAGTGTCCGGCGCTGAAATTCAGATATTCCTTGCTGATCTCGATACGGGTCAGGGGATGCTTTGCCACTGCTTGGGGTCTCCGGCTGGTTGGCGTCGCGCGCCGTCCTCGGGTTGTTGGGTCCATGGCTCCATGTGGGGGCGTCGGCACGGAACACACCCACGCCGCACCGGCACGCGGATCCTCAACGACCCGCGCCGCGCCGCCACACCATGCCCGACCACAGCAACAACGGCAACGACAGGGACAGCACCACCAACTCGAAGACGGGCAGCAGCGACGCCCCGGTGGCGCGTAGCGTCACATGGGCGAGATAGAGCGCGAAGGCGCCGACAAACAGCGCGCCGATCCGCCGCCCGAGCGCCATCCCACCGCGAAACAGCGGTAGGCAGAGCAGCACGACGGCGATCATGATCGGCAGATCGACCAGCAGGGTCTGGCGCGAGATGGCGATGGTCTCCGGCGCGGCCAGGGCGCCGAGCCCGAGCACCGCGAGGATGTTGAACAGATTGCTGCCCAGCACGTTGCCCACGGCGAGATCGCGGTGACCGCGCAGACAGGCGATCACCGAGGTCGCCACCTCCGGCAGCGAGGTGCCGATGGCGACCACCGTCAACCCGATCACCAGCTCGTCGACACCCAGTACCCGGGCGATGTCGACCGCCCCCATCACCAGCAGGCGGGCCCCGATGGCCAGCAGCAGCAGCCCCAGGACGAGCAGTGCGAGCTGACCGAGCAGCGCCCAGGGCGAATGTGGCGCCGTCGTCTCGTCGGCCACGGCGCCCTCGCCGCGCCCCTGGCGGATCGACCACACCAGATAGACCAGCAGCGCGGCGAACAGCAACCCGCCGTCGACCCGCCCCACCCCACCGTCGAGCGCGAGCAGCCAGAGCGCGACCGAGGCGGCCAGCACCAGCGGCAGGTCGATCCGCACCGCGCGACGATGCACCACCAGCGGCGCGGTCAGGGCCGCCGCGCCCAGCACCAGCAGGACGTTGGCGATGTTGCTGCCGACGACGTTGCCGACGGCCAGATCCGCCGCGCCCGCCCAGGCCGACTGCAGCGTCACCGCCAGCTCGGGGGCGCTGGTGGCGAAGGAGACCACGGTCAGCCCCACCACCAGCGGGCTGATCCGCATCGCCTTAGCGAGCGCCGAGGCGGCGCGCACCAGCAGCTCACCGCCGCCGAGCAGGATGATGAACCCGGCCAGGATCAGTAGGGCCGAGAGGATCGACTCGTGCATGAGGGCTCCCTCCCCGGAAAGGGGACAGATTCAGTTCCGCTGAGATCAGGCACATCACCCTAACCGATCGACACCACCGGAGGCCATGCAGCCACCCGCCGTTGCATCCGACCCCATTCGTCTCGCCTAAAGCCTCCTGGCGACATAGAAGCCGTAGCTGTAGAAGGCTCCGTATTGCGCATAGAGCGCCATCTCCGCCTCCTCGGCGGCCACGATCGCGCGTGCCCGCTCATCCCCGGCATGGCGCGCCAGGAAGGCCGCGAAACGATCCCGCAGCGGTCGATAGTAATGCGCCTCCCAGCACGACTCCGGCAGCACCAGATAGCCGATCGGGGCATAGCCGTGACGCTCCAGTACGGCGAGCTTGGCCGCGGCGGTGTCGATCTCGGGGTAGTCGGCGGCCCAGTGCGCCTGAACCTCGGGCGGACGCGAGGCCGTCGTCCAGGTGATCTCGGAGACGGCGAGGACACCACCGGGGCGGAGATAGCGCCGCCACTGCTCGACGCCGCGCTCGAACCCCAGGTTGTAGATCGCGCCCTCGGACCAGAGGAGGTCGAACTGCGCATCGGCGAACGGCAGATCATCCATCGAGCGGCACAGCGGTCGCACCCGCTCGGCCACCCCGGCGCGCGCCAGCCGCGCCCCGAGCCCCTCGATGAACGCCGGGAGGAGGTCCACGGCGGCGATCTCGGCGGCCGGCAGCAGGCGCGCGAGCGCCAGGGTCGAGGCGCCGGTGCCGCAGCCGATGTCGGCGACACGCAGAGGCGCGGCACGGTCGATTCGCGCCAGATCGAGCGCACGCGCGGTCTCCGCATCGCTCCCCGGCCCCTGGCGCGCGGCGTCCCGGTGCAGGTCGATCAGGAGTCGCAGGTCAGCGTCATCCATCGTCGATGGTCTCCTCGGTCAAGGAAAAGGCGGCGGAACAACGGCGCTCGACATCGCGACAGTACGTCATGACGGCCAGGCCGACGCACGCGTGTCACGCAGGCTCACCGACACCCCTCGCACACCCCGATCACCTCGACCACCTTGCGGCTCGCTGCGAAGCCGCTCTGCGTGGCGGCATCGAGCAGACGCGCGGCGATCGCCTCGTCGTCGATCTCGACGACCCGGCCGCACGCGCTGCAGATGAGGAACTGCGCCGGGTGCGGACGCTCGGGATGACGGCAGTCGATGAAGGCGTTGAGGGTCTCGAGGCGGTGGACGAGGCCCTGGGCGAGCAGGAACTCCAGCGCCCGATAGACGGTCGGCGGCGCCAGCGCGCGCTGCCCCTCGGCCATCTCGGCGAGGATCTCGTAGGCGCCGAGCGGGCGCTCGGCCTCGATCAGGATGCGCAGCACCCGGGCGCGCTGCGGGGTGAGCCGGGCACCGCGCCCGGCGCACAGCCGCGTCGCCCGCTCGAGCCGCTCCTCGGCGCTCATCCGCCCGCCCTCGCCCGCTGCGCGGCGCGATGGCGCGCCAGCAGCCGCGCGACCAGGGCCGAGAACACGTAGGCGGCACCGGCAAGCAGGATCATGGTCGGCCCGGCGGGCAGGTCGGGACCGTAGGAGAGCGCAAGCCCGCCGCTGGTGAAGACCATGCCGAGCAGGGTCGCGGCGACCATCATGGCGCCGAGCGAGTGCAGATAGTGCCCGGCGATCGCCGCCGGCAGGGTGAGCAGCGCGATCACCAGGATCAGCCCGACGACCTGGATCAGCAGCACCACGGTCACCGCCACCAGACACAGCAGCAGCAGATAGAAGAAGGCCACCGGCACCCCGCGCAGCCGGGCGAACTCCTCGTCGAAGATCACCGCGACGAACTGGCGATAACACAGCCCGACGACCACCAGCAGCACCACATCGAGCACCCCCATGAACCAGAGCGCGCGCTCGGGCACCAGCAGGATGTTGCCGAACAACAGGCTGATCAGATCGGTAGCATAGCCCGGGGTCTTGGCGATGAAGAGGATGCCGACGGCCATGCCGATGGCCCAGAGCGCGCCGATCAGGGTGTCCTCCTGCGCCGCCCAGGCCAGGCGCACGCCGCCGATCAGCAGTGCCGAGAGGATGGCCGCGAACAGTGCACCGAGCAGCGGATCGACACCGAAATACAGCGCCGCGCCCATACCGCCGAGCACCGAGTGGGCGATACCCCCGGCCATGAAGGCGATGCGCTTGACCACCACCAGGGTGCCGACCACGCCGCAGCCGATGCTGGCGAGCAACCCGGCGACGAGCGCGCCCTGGAGGAAGTCGTAGTGGATCAATGCGTCGAGGAATGCGTTCATCTGTGGTGTCGGTGCGCGCCGGGACAGGGGCCCGGCAGATCGTGGGCGACGGCGCGCAGCCGCGTGCCGTAGAGATGCTGCACCAGCTCGCCGTCGAGCGCGTCGGTGGGGTGGCAGGTGAGCGTGCGGTTGAGACAGGCGACCCGGTGGACATAGGCCGAGATGAAGGCGATGTCGTGCGAGACGACGAGGATGGTCGGGCGCGGATCGAGCCCGGCGAGCAGGTCGAAGATGTCGCCCTCGGCGCGCTGGTCGACGTTAGCGGTGGGCTCGTCGAGGATCAGCAGACGCGGCTCGGTGACCAGCGCGCGGGCGAGCAGCACGCGCTGCAGTTGCCCGCCCGAGAGCGCACCGATGCGCCGCTCGGCCAGCCCCTCGGCGCCGACCGCGGCGAGCGCACGTCGCGCCGCCTCACGATCGGTGTGACGGGTCCAGCCCCACCAGGGCCCCTGTCCCAGCCGTCCCATGGCGACCACCTGCTCGACGGCGATCGGGAAGTCGCGCGGGAAGCCGGGGAACTGGGGCACATAACCGATATGACGCGCGGCGCGACGCGGCGGTTCACCGAAGACATGGATCTGACCACGCTGCGGGCTGAGCAGCCCGAGGATCAGCTTGAGCAGGGTGCTCTTGCCCCCGGCGTTGGGTCCGACCAGGCCGACGAACTCACCGGGGAGCACGGTGAGGTCGACCCGTTCGAGGATCAGCGCGCCGTCATAAGCAAAGCTGAGATCGCGCACCGCGATCGCCGGGGTCGCGCTCATCGAGCCTCCTCGGCGGTGAGCAACGCAGCAAGACGGCGCAAGGTGGCGAAATACTCGGGCGAGAGCGGATCGAGCACCTCGACCCGACCGTCGATCGCCTCGGCGACGCGCTCGGCGGCGCGCGGATCGAGCTGCGGCTGCACCAGGATCAGGCGCACGTCCTCGCGCCGCGCCTGCTCGATGAGCGCGGTCAGCGCCCGTGCCCCGGGCTCCTTGCCGGCGCGTTCGATGGCGACCTGCTCGAGCCCATAGGTCGCGGCGAAATAGCCCCAGGCAGGGTGATAGACCATGAATCGACGGTGTGCGAGCCCGGCCAGCCGCTCGCGAAGCTCGGCATCGAGGGCGTCGAGTTCGGCGACGAAGCGGTCATGATTGGCGGCGAAGTACTCGGCGTGCGCCGGGTCGAGCGCGCCGAGGGTATCGCGCAGGTGTCCGGCCATCACCCGCACCAGCGGCGGACTGGTCCAGATGTGGGTATCGATCTCGCCGTGATGATGATCGTGGCCATGGTCGTGATCGTGATGGGCGTCGTGATCGGTCGCGAGCTGGCGCAGCTCGATGCCCTCGCGGGCGTCGAGGATCGGCAGCTCGGGGTTGGCCGCACGCAACCGCGCCAACCAGCCCTCCTCGAAGGACGCGCCGATACGCACGAAGAGGTCGGCCTCGGCCAGCGCGGCGATCTGGCGCGGGCGCGGCTCGAACAGGTGCGGACTCTCGCCCGGCGCGACCAGGGCATGCACCTCGACGCGATCGCCGCCGATGGCCTCGACGAAGGTCTGTTGCGGGGCGAGGCTGACGAAGACCTCCAGCGGTTCGGGCTCGGCGGCCACCGCCGGCAGCGACGCGGCCAGCAGCACCGGGCACAGCAGGCGCGTGATCAGGGACATGGGGATGGACCTCGCGGACATGGATTCGGGGACACGAAAAGATACAATATAACGTTTTGCGCCGACCGCACCAGCGGCCGGACCACCGCTCGTCTCACCGTCATCCAGGGGGATGCTGATCCGTATGTCCTTCTCGACCCAACTGCTCTGGGCCTGCGCCCTCGGGCTCTACATCCTCGTCGTGCTCATCGCCACCCGACTGCCCTATGCCTGGATGGTGGCGCGCGGCATGGAGCCGATCCGCGCCGTCTACTACACCCGCAAGATCGTCCACATGCTCGCCGGCGGCGTCGGCTCGCTGATGGTGCCGCTGGTGTTCACCGACCCCTGGTTCCCGCTGGTCAGCGGCCTGCTGCTCACCCTGGCGGTGTTCGTCGCCCATGTCAGCGGCTGGCGACTGTACTGGTTCCAGATCACCGAGAACCGCAACGACGTCAAGTTCGCGCTGATGTGGTCGCTGTCGGTGTCGCTGCTGTGGTGGCTGCTCGACAACCCCTGGCTGGCGATCCTGCCCTCGCTCTACATGGCCTTCGGCGACGGGGTCACCGGGGTGGTGCGCAACGCGTTGATCCGGCGCCGCTCCAAGAGCCCGGTGGGCAACATCGCGATGCTCGCGGTGAGCGCGCCGATGGGCTGGTACATCGGCGCGCTGGCCACCCCGGCGATCCCGGTGTGGGGGCTGATCTCGGCGGTGGTGGCAACCGTGGTCGAGCGCTACGAGTTCGGCCCGATCGACGACAATGTATTGATCACCGTCGCCGCCTCTGCGGTGCTGCTCATCGGCACCGCCGTCGGCCCGCTGATCTGAACGCGGGCACCGGCACACGACAACGCTGGCGCATCCACACCGAGTGCGGTTAGCATCGACCTATCGCAACCGATTCAGGGAGATAGGCGATGCGAACCACCGGCAAGCGCCCCCGCACCACCGCCCTGCTCGCCACGCTGACCGTGCTGCTCTGCGCCCCCCTGGCGCAGGCCGAGGACTCGGCGGGCCGATTGCTCGGCGCCAAGACCAGCGAACACCCGACGTGGTTCAAGGAGAGCTTCCTCGAGATCGCCGAGGACGTCGATGAGGCCACTGCTGCCGGGCGCCACCTGATCCTGTACATGGAGCTGAACGGCTGCCCCTACTGCTACAAGATGGTCGAGGAGAACTTCAAGCACGGCCCGCATCGCGACTTCATCCGCACCCACTTCGACGTCATCGCGCTCAACATCAAGGGGGATCGCGAGGTCGCCATCACCCCGGACACCCGCCTGCCGGAGAAGGCGCTGGCCGAGTTCTATCGGGTCGAGACGACCCCCACGCTGATCTTCCTCGACGCCACCAACACCCCGGTGGCAAAGATCGGCGGCTATCGCAATCCGGAGGACCTCAAGCGCATCCTCGACTATGTCAACGCGCGCGCCTATACCGAGCAGTCGCTGGCCGACTATCTGCGCAGCCACCGCGAGCAGGGGCGCTACCAGCTGCGCGCGCACCCGCAGATCCGCGAGATCGCGGACCTCTCAGCGATCGAGGGTCCGCTGGCGATCCTCTTCGAGGACACGGCCTGCAGCGCCTGCGATGCACTCCACGACGGTCATCTCGCCGATCCCGAGGTGCGCGAGGCGCTCGCCGCCTTCACCCTGGTGCGACTCGATGCCGGGGCCGAGACACCGATCATCGCCCCCGACGGCACGGCCACCACCGCGCGCGCGCTGGCCCGCGACCTCGATATCCTCTACCGCCCCACCCTGGTGCTCTTCGATCAGGGGCAGGAGCGAACGCGCATCGACAATATGCTTTATCATTATCATTTCATCGGCATGCTCGAGTATGTCGGCGCGGGTCACTATCAGGACCACGCGGACCCCTTCGACTATATCGACGCCAAGACCGCGGCCCTGCTCGCCGCGGGCGAGGACGTCAAGATATCGGACGAGTAAACGCAACAAGCCGACCACGACCGGTCGGCCCCGCCCGACGCGTCCCGAGACGCGCCGGGAACGCTTGAGAATGCGCGGGAAGGAATCCCGGTCGGTTGTCAGATCTGTATGGATACGACCATCAGAACGATCAACGACATTGGGAGACACGGGCATGCAATTGCAACAACTCGTCCAGGCGGAGAAGCGCACCCAACGGCGCATCCCGATCCAGATGCCGATCGATGTGCTGCTCGAGGACCACCCCACGCCGCTCAAGGCGATCAACCAGGACCTCTCCTGGGGCGGGGCGCGCTTCGTCACCGAGCGCGCGCTCGAGACCGGCAGCAACACCCTGCGGCTGTTCTTCCCCTGGCAGCAGAACTCGAGCTTCTGCGCCGACGCCGAGATCGTCCGTCGCGAGGCGCTCGACGACGGTCGCTTGATCGTCGCCACCCGCTTCTTCCGCGTCCCGCCGATGAGCGAACAACGACTCGAGATGATGCTCGCGCAGCTCGGCGGCCAGCAGGCCGCACTCCCCCTGAGCGAACGTCTCGAGCTGGTCTACAACGACCCCGACGACATCTGCGACGTGCTGCGCCAGATCGCCGCCGGCGGGCTGATGGTGACCACCACCGCAGCCTACCGCGAGGACCAGAGCATCCGCCTGTCGATCGCCGGCACCGAGATGAGCAGCGAGCTGGCCCTGCGCGCGCGGGTGATCGATCAGGCGCGCCAGCTACTGCCCGGACATGAATGGGCGCCGCTGCACCAGGTGGAGTTGCGCTTCGAGCACTCGGTGAGCGATCTCTACGGCTTCATCCGCGGTTTCGCACAGGGATTGCCCGAGGAGACCCTGGGCCGCGATCGCATCCGCGCCTGCGCTTCACGGCTGGCCAGCCACGGCTAATCCTTCGGCTCAGCGCAAGGCGGCGAGGATCTCGTCCAGTCGCGGTGCGGCGTCGGCGATGTCCTCGGCGGTCGCCAGCGCGGCGGTTGGCACCTCGGCAAGCTCCAGGGTCTCGAGCACCGCCCGACCCTCGGGGTTGAAATGGCCGACCCACCAACAGTGGCGCAGCCGCGTCGACTCGATCCGGCAACTGCCGTAACCACGCGACAGGATCGCCACCGGACCACGCCCGAGGACCTGTTCGAGCATCGGCGGGTCGGCCGGACCACGCGGCGAGAGACTGAGATTGATCACCCGCGGGGCATCCCCCGGACACCAGCCGTCGTGCGCCGCGCTCAACTCGGCGCAGACCGCACGCGCGCCCAGCGCCGCCCCCCAGTCATCGACCTCGCGCAGCCGCTCAGCGGCCACCGCGGCGGCGATCCGTGACACGCAGGCCGGGATCGGTGCCACCTCCAACCGCTCCCCTCGCTCATCGACGACCCACCAGACCCCGGTCAGCCGGGTCTCGCGGACACTGAACTCGGGCCGGTGGGCACAGGCCACCTCGACCTCGCCCCGCCCGAGCGCCTGGGCAACCAACGCACGCGCGTTCGAACTGGAGAAATCGAGCACCAGCCCCTGGGGCACGGGACGCTCGAGCAGCGCCCGCAGCGCGTCGAGACAACGCAACGCCTCCTGCTCGGCGACACCACCGGGCGAGTCGATCGAGACAGGCGGCACATAGGTCTGCATCGGCGCCGACATGGGCACGCCGATCGGGGTGGCGAGATCGGCCTCGTCGGCCTGACTGCCCGGCCCCAGCAGGATCGGGGGGATGGTCGGTTGCATCAGGGTCTCCGGGGACTCAGTCCTTGGCGCGCAGGTGCTCGGGGAGCTGGGGTTCGCGCTCGATCAGATCGGCGAACAGATGATCGACCGACTCGCCGTCGAGCGCCAGACGCATCGCCAACAGCGCATCACGCACCCGCTGCGCCTCGCCGGCGTCCATCACCTCGCGCGCGCTCTCAAGAAAGACCAGCACCCAGGTCCCCGGCGGCTGTTCGCCGACCAGACGCATGTCGACCCGCAAGCGCCGCTCGCCATCGACACACCAGGCCCAGCACGGACCGCTCTCGATCACCTCCATCGGTACGCCGATGCACATGGCTCAGTCCTCACGCAGCCGTTCGAGCACCCGCGCATCGCCGCTGCGACAGGCCTGCTCGACGCTCGGACGCTCCTGTTCATAGCGCCCCAGCGCCAGCGCGCCATGCGGCAGGTCGGCGAGCGCGCCCGGCTCCGAGGGCTGCGCCAGCGCCGTCCATTCGACCCCATGGGGCGCGAGCCAGTCGCGCGCGGCGGCCACCGCCGGCTCGATCATCGCCCGCACCCCGGGGGTGAGACTGCCGCCGAAGTCCTCCAGCTCGGCGGGCTGGACGCCGACGAGCAGCATCCGCTCGGGCAGGTCGCCGAGCAGCGCGGCGAGCGCCAGCACCTCCTGGAACCCGGTCTGGTGCAGACTCATCTTGCGCGCGCCGAGAAAACGCGGCACCGCCTCGCCCTCGACCAGCTTGAGCGTGCCCGGCGCCAGCCCGTAGTCGACCGCATCGAAGATCACCAGCAGCTCGGCCCAGCGCACCTGATCGACCAGATAGATCCCCTGGGTGCCGCCATCGAGCAGCCGCACCTCGGGGCCGAACCGGTAGTGCCGGGCAATGTGCTCGACCACCCGCACGCCGAAGCCCTCGTCGGCCCACAGCAGGTTGCCGATACCGAGCAGCAGGGTACGCGGAGGTGCTGCGGGCGCGCTCATGGCCGGTCGTCCTTGAACATCCGCCAGCCGCTGATCATGGTGCTGATCAGGCTCTGGCGCGACATGATGTCCTCGCGGATGGCGGTATAGACGTGGAGCATCACGAACACCACGATCACCCACATCCCCCAATGGTGCCACATGCGCACGTCCTGACTCTGCCCGACCCAGGGGATGACCCAGCCGAACAGCTCGTCCTGCCAGGAGCCGAGACCGGTCTGCTCGGCATAGAGGGCGAAGCCGGTGACGATCATCACCAGCCCGCCGACGGTGATGATGGCGACCATGAACAGGTGCGCCAGCGGGTTGTGGCCGATGTACTTGCACGGCTCGCGCTCGAGAAAGGCGTACCAGCGCAGCTCGTGCACCAGCTCGCGCCAGAAGCGCCGACGCCAGAACGGCAGGCTGAAGAGCTGGCGCGAGTAGGCGTTGCCGACCAGCGCCCAGTAGATCCTGAACAGGAAGCCGACGGCGAACACATAGGCCGCGGCGAAGTGCAGGAAGCGGATATCACCCATCAGATAGTGCGCGCTCGCCTCCCCCGAGAGGGTCGGCGGCGGCGCGCCGATCAGATAGCCGGTGACGGCGAGCACCAGGATCGAGAGCGCGTTGACCCAGTGCCACACCCGCACCGGGGCCTGATAGACATAGACCGCCGTCTGCTTGACCGTGGGGACGTCTGGCAACATGGCTGCAACCTCCGCATTGTTGGGTGGTGGGGCTGAGCGCACGCCCTCAGCGGACCTTGACCCGGGTCAGCTCCTCGCCGCCGGGCCCCATGACATGGGTCGAGCAGGCCAGACAGGGATCGAAGCTGTGCAGGGTGCGCAGGATCTCCAACGGTTCGTCGGCGCGCGCCACCGGGGTGTTGAGCAACGCCGCCTCGAAGGCGCCGATGTTGCCGGCGGGATCGCGTGGCGAGCCGTTCCAGGTGGTCGGCACCACCGCCTGATAGTTCTCGATCTTGCCCGAGTCGATCACCACCCAGTGACCCAACGCGCCGCGCGGCGCCTCGCTGGTGCCCACGCCCTTGGCGCGCTTCGGCCAGGTCGAGGGCTCCCAGCGCTCGACGTTGGCGGTGGTGGTGTCGCCGGCGGCGATCGCGGCCATCAGCTTGTCCTGGAAGTGGCGCAGCTTGTGCGCCGCCCAGGAGGCCTCGAGTCCGCGCGCGGCGGTCCGTCCGAGGGTCGAGAACAGCGCATCGAACGGCAGCCCGAGATCGGTCAGCAGCTTGTCGACCGGCTCCTTGAATTCCGGGATGCCCTTGGCGTAGCCGATGGTCCAGCGCGCCAGCGGTCCGACCTCCATGGCGTGCCCGCGCCAGCGCGGGGCCTTGATCCAGCTGTACTTGGCGCGCTCGTCGATCTGCTCGATGCGGGTACGCGTCCCCTTGGTGTTGGGACCGAGGGTGAAGTTGGGCTCGGTGATGCCGTCCCAGGGGTGGAGTCCGCGCGACTCATCGGGATAGCTGAACCAGGCGTGATCGACGAACTCCTGGATCTCATCGGGGTCGCGCAGGTCGACGTCGTGGATCTCGTCAAAGCGACCGTTGATGATCGCCCCGCGCGGCAGCAGCTGGTTCTCCGCCGAGTCGTCGTTGGCGTGCTCGGGGATGTCGCCGTAGGACAATACCGCCTGGCTGCTCAGCCCGCCGCCATAGGTCCAGTCCTTGTAGAAACCGGCGATGGCGATCAGATCGGGGACATAGACCTGATCGATGAACTCGATGGTGCGGTCGATGATCGAGGAGATCAGGTTCAGCCGCTCCATGTTGACCGCGCCCACCGCACCGGTCCCGTCGACGTTGATCGCGCAGGGCACGCCACCGACCAGCCAGTTGGGGTGCGGGTTCTTGCCGCCGTAGACGGTGTGGATCTTGACGATCTCCTTCTGGAAATCGAGCGCCTCGAGATAGTGGGTGAGCGCCAGCAGATTCGCCTCGGGCGGCAGCTTGTAGGCCGGATTGCCCCAGTAGCCGTTCATGAAGGGACCGAGCTGGCCGGACTCGACGAAGCGCTTGACCCGGTTCTGCACGTCGCGGAAATAGCCCGGCGAGGACAGCGGCCAGGCCGAGATCGACTGCGCCAGACGCGAGGTCTCGCGCGGATCGGCGTCGAGCGCCGAGACCACGTCGACCCAGTCGAGCGCGTGCAGGTGATAGAAGTGCACCAGATGGTCGTGCACCTGCAGCGTCAACTGCATGATGTTGCGGATCGAGTTGGCGTTCTCGGGGATGGCGATGCCGAGTGCGTCCTCCACCGCGCGCACCGAGGTCAGCGCGTGGGTCCCGGTACAGACGCCGCAGATCCGTTCGGTGAAGGCCCAGGCGTCGCGCGGATCGCGCCCGCGCAGGATCACCTCCAGCCCGCGCCACATGGTGCCGGTGGAGACGGCGTTGCGGATCACGTTGTCGTCGTCGAGGTTGACCTCACAGCGCATGTGCCCCTCGATGCGGGTGACCGGATCGACCACCACGCGCCGACCCGAGTCGTCGAGGGAATAACCGTTCGGCGTCTTCACCGTCATTCTTCACGCTCCTCGTGCTGCGCTTGATCGCGCTGTTTGGTCCGGTGCAGCGCGCTGGCCACCGCATGCGCCCCGATCGCCGCGCCCACGGTGCCGGCGGCGGCAAGACCGACGCGGTCGGCGTTGGCCTCGATGCCGAACACATGGGTATCGGTGACATGCTCGTAGAAGCTGTCCTTGTCCCAGAAATCACGCTCGGAACAGCCGATGCAGCCGTGACCGGACTGGATCGGGAAGGACACGCCGTCGTTCCAGCGCACCGTGGAACAGGCGTTGTAGGTGGTCGGGCCCTTGCAGCCCATCTTGTAGAGACAGTAGCCCTTGCGCGCGCCCTCGTCGTCCCAGGACTCGACGAACTGACCGGCGTCGAAGTGCGGACGGCGGTAGCACTTGTCGTGGATGCGCTGACCGTAGAACATCAGCGGCCGACCCTGGCGATCGAGCGGCGGTAGCCGGTCGAAGGCGAGCATGTAGGTGATCACCCCGGTCATCACCTCGGCGATCGGCGGACAGCCGGGCACCTTGATCACCGGCTTGTCGCGGATCACCTCGTGCACCGGGGTGGCGCGGGTGGGATTGGGACGGGCGGCCTGGACACAGCCCCAGGAGGCGCAGGAACCCCAGGCGATCACCGCCTTGCAGTCGGCAGCGACCTCCTGGAGCTGATCGAGGAAGGGCCGCCCGCCGATGATACAGCTCATCCCGTCCTGGGCCAGCGGCGGGTTGCCCTCGACGGCGAGGATGTAGTTGCCGCGATAACGCTCGCGGATCTCCTCCAGGATCGCCTCGGCCTGATGCCCGGCGGCGGCCATCAGGGTGTCGTCGTAGTCGAGCGAGATCATCGACAACACCACGTCCTGCACCAGCGGATGGGCCGAGCGGATGAACGACTCGGTGCAACAGGTGCATTCCAGCCCGTGCAGCCACAGCACCGGGGTGCGCGGCTTGGTCTCCATCGCCTCGGCGATGCGCCCGGCATAACTCGGCGCCAGACCGAGCGCGGCGGCGGTCAGACTGCAGTATTTGAGGAAACTGCGGCGGCTGATCCCCTGCCGGCGCATCACCTCGTAGAAGGTCTCGGTGCTTGCCATCGTCCTCCCCCAGTTGTCGACCACCCGCCCAGGACGCGCGGCCATGTCCACGGGGATTATAGGCAAATACGCGAGAACCAAAAAATGTCATTGACGGTGCATGACGCACCAGAACAAAGCCGCGGAGCGGAGCTGCCAGCCTTCAGCCCCCAGCCGCCAGCGGACGCCAGCCCTCAACGAGGGCGGCGGGGGACCGATTTGAACCACGAGGCCGCAAAGCACACAAAGAGACCCTGAGCGCTCGACCTTTTGACGTTCGGCGAAAACCCGACCCGAGCCGCGATCAGACAGCAACCCGCCCGAGCCGCGAGCCGAAGACCGGATGCCGCCCTTCCCGGCGGACACGCCGCGCACCCCCCCACTCGACAAAACCCTTCGCGCCTTTGCGGTTCAATCCCCTGGCGACTGAAGACCGACTTGAACCACGAGTCGCAAAGCACACAAAGAGGGCCTGAGCGGTCGGCCTTTTGACGTTCGGCGAAAACCCGACCCGAGCCGCGATCAGACAGCAACCCGCCTGAGCTGCGAGCCGAAGACCGGATGCCGCCCCCCCGGCGGACACGCCGCGCCCTCCCCCACCCGACAAAACCCTTCGCGCCTTTGCGGTTCAATCCCCTGGCGACTGGCGACTGGCGACTGGCGACTGGCCGCTGACGACGTTCGCTTTCTCCCCGCCTTTGCGGTTCAATCCCCCGACCGAGACCGAGGATTGGGCCGACGATGACCGCGACGACCACCACCCCGACCGCCTCCCGCCAGCGCGCACCCGCGCGCGAGCTGTTCGGCTGGGCGATGTTCGACTTCGCCAATCAGTCCTATACGCTGCTGATCATCACCGTGGTGTTCGGCGATCTGTTCACCCGGGTGATCGTCGGGGACGCGCCGGACTATCGCATCGGCAATCTGCTGTGGAGCCTGGCGCTGGCGGCGAGCTATCTGCTGGCGGTGGTCTGCGCCCCGGTGGCCGGGGCGATCATGGACTATGACGCGAGCAAGAAGCGCTTTCTCTTCGCCAGTTATCTGGTCACCGTGCTCGCCACCGCCGCGCTCTATTTCGTCGCCCCGGGGCTTGCCTGGCTGGGGGTGGTGCTGCTGATCGTCTCCAACCTCGCCTACTCGCTCGGCGAGTCCTTCATCGCAAGCTTCCTGCCCGGGCTGGGCCCGCCCGAGGACCTCGGCAAGATCTCGGGGTTCGGCTGGGCGCTCGGCTATATCGGCGGCATGTGCTCGGCGATCTTCGTGCTGCTGGTGCTCGGCGAGGTCAGTGCCGAGAACTTCGAGCGCATCCGCTGGGTCGGTCCCTGGGCGGCGGTGTTCTTCCTGCTCGCCGCCATCCCGACCTTCCTCTGGGTGCGCGAGCGCGCGCGACCGCGACCGCGGCCGCCCGGCCAGGGCGCGTTGCGGCTCGGTCTGGGTCGGGTGGCGCAGACCCTCGCCCACCTGCGCGGGCACCCCGACCTGGCGCTGCTGCTGGTCTCGGTGTTCTTCTCGATGAGCGGGATCTCGATCATCATCACCTACGCCTTCATCTACGGCGCCCAGGTGATCGGCTGGGACGGCGAGGTGCGCACCCTGATGTTCGTGCTGGTGCAGATCACCGCCGCGCTCGGGGCGCTGGGCTTCGGCTTCGTGCAGGATCGGCTGGGGGCGCTGCGCACCTATCGCATCACCCTGTGGATGTGGCTGGCGGCCATCGCGCTGATCTATCTCACCCCGGAGATCGCCAGCCAGGCGCAGAGCCGCTTCGGGCTCGACTGGGAGGCGCAGCACGTCTTTCTGGTGGTCGGTTGTGTGGCGGGCTTGAGTCTCGGCGCCTGTCAGTCCTCGACCCGCACCCTGGTGGGGCTGTTCGCGCCACGCTCGCGCGCGGCCGAGCTGTTCGGCTTCTGGGGGTTGGCGACCAAGCTCGCCGGGGCCTTCGGGCTGCTCGCCATCGGGCTGGTGCAGGGGCTGCTCGGGCTGCACAGCGCGATCCTGCTCTGTCTGCTGTTGTTCGCCGCCGCGCTGTTCGGCGCCCGCGGGGTGATCGAGCAGCGCGGACGGGCACTCGCCGAGGCCCACGATCGGGGCCGGGCGCCCTGGTGAGGACGCCCGGCGCCGCGATCAGGCCTCGATCGCGATCAGCACCTCGTCGGGGCTGACCGAGTCACCCTTGGCGACGAAGACCTCGGTCACGGTGCCGGCGATCGGCGCCTGGATCTCGGTCTCCATCTTCATCGCCTCGGTGATCAGCAGCGGCTGACCGGCCTCGACCCGGTCGCCCTCGGCGACCAGCACGTCGACGATGTTGCCCGGCATCGAGGTGGTGACGTGCCCGGGCGCGCTCGGACGCGGACGCTTGCCGGCGATCTTCTGCGCCACCGCACCCTCGGCGCCGCCGGTGAGCACCAGCTCGTCGAGGGTCTCGACCACCACCTCCTCGGGCACACCGTCGATGGTGAAGTAGAAGTGACGATCGGCCTGCCCCTTGTGGCCGGCGCCGGTGACCTTGATGTGATAGGTCTCGCCGTGGACCGCGACGTTGAACTCGGTCGGGGCGTTGGCCGCCGTCTCGCTCGGCGGCGGCTCGAGCGGCTCGGGCTGGAGGGTGCCGGCGGCGCGCTGCTCGAGGAAGGCGCGACCGATCTCGGGGAACATGGCGTAGGTGAGGACGTCCTCCTCACCCTCGGCGAGCGCGCCGATCTCGCCCTGCAGCCGCGCCAGCTCGGGTTCGAGCAGATCGGCCGGGCGGCAGTCGATGGCCTCGGCGTTGCCGATCGCCTGACGCTGCAACGCGGCGTCGACCGGCGCCGGGGCCTGACCGTAGCGTCCCTGGAGATAGCCCTTGACCTCGTTGGTGATGCTCTCGTAGCGCTTCTCGGTGAGCACGTTGAGCACCGCCTGGGTGCCGACGATCTGCGAGGTCGGGGTGACCAGGGGCGGATAGCCGAGATCCTTGCGGACCTTGGGGATCTCGGCGAGCACCGCCTCCATGCGATCGAGCGCGTTCTGCTCGCGCAGCTGGTTGGCGAGGTTGGAGATCATCCCGCCCGGCACCTGGTTGACCTGGACGCGGGTGTCGACCCCGGTGAAGTCGCTCTCGAACTGGTGGTACTTCTTGCGCACCTGGTGGAAGTAGATGCCGACCTCCTGGATCGCCTCCAGGTCCAGCCCGGAGTCGTACTCGGTGCCGCGCAGCGCCGCCACCAGGCTCTCGGTCGGCGGGTGGGAGGTGCCGCCGGCGAAGGCCGAGATGGCGGTATCGATGGTGTCGCAGCCGTTCTCGATCGCCTTGAGATGGCACATGTCGGCCAGCCCCGAGGTGGCGTGCGAGTGCAGGTGCAGCGGCAGCTCGACGCTGTCCTTGAGCGCCTTGACCAGCTCGGCGGTGGCGAAGGGGGTGAGCAGCCCGGCCATGTCCTTGATGGCGATCGAGTCGCAACCCATCTCGGCCAGTTCGCGTCCCATGCGCACGAAGCCCGCGGTATCGTGCGCCGGGCTGACGGTGTAGCAGATGGTGCCCTGGGCGTGCTTGCCGGCGGCCTTGGTCGCCTCGATCGCGGTCTTGAGGTTACGCAGATCGTTGAGCGCGTCGAAGATGCGGAAGACATCCATGCCGTTGGCCGCGGCACGGGTGACGAAGGCACGCACCACGTCGTCGGAGTAGTGACGGTAGCCGAGCAGGTTCTGACCGCGCAGCAACATCTGCAGCCGGGTGTTGGGCAGCGCCTCGCGCAACCGGCTCAATCGCTCCCAGGGGTCCTCCTTGAGAAAGCGCACGCAGGCGTCGAAGGTCGCCCCGCCCCAGCACTCGAGCGACCAGAACCCGATGGCGTCGAGCTTGGGACAGATCGGTAGCATGTCCTCGGTGCGCATCCGGGTGGCGATCAGCGATTGATGGGCATCGCGCAGGATGACGTCGGTGATATTGATCTTCGGCATGGTCTCGTTCTCGGCCGGGGCTTGCCCGGCACCGTGAGGGATTGAAGCATCGCACGGGCAGCGGCGCCCGCGCCCCGGCGGCTAGAGCCCGGCGTGTGCGGCGATCGCTGCGGCCAGTGCCGCGGCAACATCCTCGCTTCGGCGCTTGGTCGAGTATTCGAGCAGCTCGGGATGCGACTCGACAAAGCTGGTATTGAAGCTTCCGGCGCGGAAATCCGGGTGACGCAGGATCTCCTGGTAGAAGGGGATGGTCGTCTTGACGCCAAACAACCCGGTATCGCGCAGTGCACGGTCGCCACGATTGATCACGTCGTCCCAGTTCAGCGCCCAGACGATGACCTTGGCGAGCATCGAATCGTAATAGGGCGGGACGGTATAACCGGTGTAGATGGCGCCATCGGTGCGCACGCCCGGCCCACCCGGGGCGTAATAACGCGAGATGCGCCCGAAGCTCGGCAGGAAGTTGTTCTTCGGGTCCTCGGCATTGACGCGGAACTGGATGGCGAAACCGCGGCGCTGGATCTCGTGTTGGGCGAAGCGCAGCGGCAGCTCGGCGGCGATGCGGATCTGCTCCTCGACCAGGTCGACGCCGGTGATGGTCTCGGTGATGGTGTGCTCGACCTGGATGCGGGTGTTCATCTCCATGAAGTAGAAGCGCCCGTCGCTATCCTGGAGGAACTCGACCGTGCCGGCATTGGTATAGCCCACGGCGCGCGCGGCCAGTACCGCCAGACCACCGACGTACTGGCGCTCGGCCTCGTCGAGCTGCGGCGAGGGGGCGATCTCGATCAGCTTCTGATTGCGCCGCTGGATGGAGCAATCGCGCTCGAACAGATGCACGCAGTGACCATGGTGATCGGCGAGCACCTGGACCTCGATGTGGCGCGGATTGACCACGCACTTCTCCATGAAGACCTCGGCACGGCCAAAGGCCTTGGTCGCCTCGGAGATCACCCGCTGGTAGTTGTGGCGCAGCGCCTCGGCGTCATCGCAACGCCGGATGCCGCGACCGCCGCCACCCGAGGTGGCCTTGAGCATCACCGGATAGCCGACACGCTCGGCGCAGGCCAGCGCCTCGTCGAGGTTGGCGAGGTTGCCATCACTGCCGGGCGTGACCGGCACCCCGGCGCGGATCATCGCCTGACGGGCCTCGGTCTTGTCGCCCATCCGTGCGATCACCTCGGCGCTCGGACCGATGAAGGTCAGCCCACGCCGGGCACAGGCAGCGGCCAGCTCCGGGTTCTCGGAGAGGAAGCCATAGCCGGGATGAATGGCATCGCAGCCGGTGGCCACGGCCAGGTTGACGATGGTGTGGACATTGAGATAACCGGCCAGCGGATCGCTGCCCAGGCTATAGGCCTCGTCGGCCTTCTTGACATGAAGCGAATGGCGATCCGCTTCGGAATAGATTGCCACCGAGCGGATGCCCATCTCGGCGCAGGCGCGAATGACACGCACCGCAATCTCTCCGCGGTTCGCGATCAGTATCTTTCGAAGCATTGGTTAGCCTCAGGAATGGCCGGTTCAGTGGACCGAGTCAGAACGGTGAGGATCGTTCGGCTGCACTTGCTGCTTTGCAGCAATATACCCAAAGGCGGTCTGGGTGCAAAGGATGCACACCGCGACACGGCACCGACGTCACCGAAAGGACGGCGTAGAAGCGATCAATTTCGCTGCACGGCGGCGCAGTTTAGCGCAACTTCATCGAATACTGTCAAATGTGATCAATCGCGTGCAACGTCTGACCGCACTGTCCGGAGGACGCGGAAGCACCGAAGATGCCCGCCCAACAATCGATTGATCCCGGGTTGGCGCAACCGTGATCGCGCCCGGGGTTTCACTCGTCTGTTTTACGCATAGCGCCAAGGCTTTCAAGATCCGCGCCCGCACCCCGCGGGCTGCCACGGCACTGCTTCACTCCCATGTGACACCGGGGTCATGACAGGCGGTAAAAAAGACAGGCTTGTCTGTTTTTCAGGGATGTCCGAACAGCGATGGCAGGCGAGCGCGCCAGGCCGCCGCCACGGGGGAGACGTCACACCAGGGGTGTCGACTCTCCCTCACCGAGGTCCGTGACAACAGGAGCATGCGATGAAGACCAAGACGCTGATTCAGCTCAGCCATGTCCGAGGAGGCCCGGGCGGGTGTCAGCACGCGACGGCCCCGGCCCGACGGCGTCGGGACCGGCGAGCGCCGACACGCGGAACGACTGTTGATGGCGCCCGATCCAAAACCGGTCGATCTGCGCCATCTGATTGAAACGGCGCACACCTGCAGCGATCGCGCCGAGATCGTCGAACCCGGATCGGGGAGGACAAGCCCCGACCCGGGTCTTCGCCACGCCCTAGCGGCCGCGACGACCCAACCGACGCGACAGCCCCGCGGCAAGGAGCCCGCCGCCAATCAGCCCCAGCGGAGCCGGCAACGGCACCGACTGGACCGGCTGGGCCGCGGCCGGCGGGAACAGCGCCTCGGTGCTGACCGCGAAGGCGAACTGGAAGGTGGTCGCCTGCTCCTCGGCGGTGCGAAAGCCCTGACACCCGGCGCCCAGCCCGAGCGCGGCGCACTCCTCCTCGTGCAGGGTGGCGATCGGTGCGACCCCGCCGCTGGCATCCTGCAGCAGCAGGCTCACCAGATACTCGTTGCCATCGTAGAGGAAGGGGATATCCAGGGTCTGCACGGCGAGCAACCCGAACAGATCAGGACAGGGGTTGGTGCTGTCGCCGGCACACGTCCCCTGGTTCGCCGTTTCCTTGAAGAAGAACTCGAAGTCCAGGGTCCGGGTATCGACGCTGGCGCCACTGGCGGGCAGCTCTGGCGTCAAGGTCAGACTGGTCGCGACACGCCCCCACTCCAGGGTCGAGTAGCGCGACGAGAGCCGATTGTTCCAGTGGGTCAGGCTGGTGCCGACGCCGATCTCGGCGGCGTCATCAGCGCTGCCGTCGACGACCGTCGCGACCGAGCCGACGGCCGGGCCGCCGCCGGTCAGGTCATTGGTCACGCCATTGCCGATGGTCAAGGCGCTGCGGTTGTGATCGGCGTCGGTGCTGGGGCTACGGAAATCAGGCGTCACCGTTGTGCCCCAACACCCAAGCCAAGTATCCATACCGGAACAATAAGATCCGCTCCCCCAGGACAACTCGCTGCCGGTGACCTGAATCTCACCACTCGACCCTGAGAACCGATTATCTACGAAACGTGCATCGGCGCTGTATCCCCACTGGGTCACCACCGGTCCGGCGACCGCGTTGCCCAAGGCCCCTAGCACCAGGGCAGCCAGCGCCATCTTTTTCATCACCATTCGCTTCATCATGTTGACTCAACTCCGTTGTCTTCCTTGTGCCGGGGCGGATCCATCCTCGCGGAGCATCGTGCGCCGCACCGGGGCCATCCCGTCTCGCAACGATGGCGCGCACCCGACTCGACACTTAGAGCACGTCCCATGCCATATAAAGACAACCAACTGAAGGCTAAAAGGTTTCTTCAAAACCAGCACACCACGAGCAAAAGCGAGCACGAAAACCGTAAAAAAAACCGACGACTGCCCTGCCCGTACTCATACAGAACGGCCCCCGCCGCCCCGTCTGCACATCCGCTCATGCTGTGCGAGAATTCCACGCTTGTCGAAATGACGAGGACCCGTTCGTGAACCAGGCCACATCCGCCACCCTGCACTCCCCGCTCGAACCACCGCTGCCCGAAGGGGCGGGTGAACGCAGGTGCTGGGGCGGGCTGCACGGGGCCGGCGCGGCGCTCGCCATCGCCACCGCCGCCAGACGTCACCCCGGACTGGTGCTGGCCCTGGCCGAGGACGTGCAGGCGGCGCGACGGCTGCACGCCGAGCTGGGCTTCTTCCTCACCGGCAGCGATCTCCCGGTGCTCGGCTTCCCCGACTGGGAGACCCTGCCCTACGACGTCTTCTCGCCCCTGCCCGAGCTGATCTCGGAGCGGCTGCTGACCCTGCACCGTCTGCCGGGGCTGACCCGTGGCGTACTGGTGGTGCCGGTGGCGACCCTGCTCCAGCGCCTGCCGCCGCGCGACTATGTCGACGCCCACTCGCTGGTGCTCGCCTGCGGCGACCGACTCGATCTCGACGCCACCCGACTGCGACTCGAACACGCCGGCTACAGCTGTGTCTCGCAGGTGATGGGACACGGCGAATACGCGGTACGCGGCTCGCTGCTCGATGTCTTCCCGATGGGCGGACAGCAACCGCTGCGCATCGACCTGTTCGACGACGAGGTCGAGAGCATTCGTCTGTTCGATCCCGAGACCCAGCGCTCGCACGACCGCATCGAGCAGGTGCGGATGCTGCCGGCGCGCGAGTTCCCCTTCGACGAGCAGGCGATCGCCGGTTTCCGCAGCCGCTATCGCGCCAGCATCGAGGGCGATCCGCAACGCAGCCTGATCTATCGCGAGGTCTCGGAGGGGCGCACACCGGGCGGCATCGAGTCCTATCTGCCGCTGTTCTTCGACGACACCGCCACCCTCTTCGACTATCTGCCCGCCACCACCCTGGCGATCGAACCGGCGAGCGGTCGCGAGGCCGGCGCGGGCTTCCTCGCCACCGTCGCCGAGCGCCATGAGCAGCGTCGCCACGACGCCGAGCGCCCGCTGCTCGCCCCCGCGCGGCTCTATCTCGGCGCCGACGAACTGGCCGCCGCGCTCAACCGCATGCCCGGGGTGAACTACCGCACCGCACCGTTCGACACTCGCCCCAAGGGCTATGCCGGGGTCGACAACTTCGCCACCCTCGACCTGCCAGCGCTGGAGCTGCAGGCCCGCGCCGCCGAGCCGGCGCAGGCGCTGCAGCGCTTCCTCGACACCCCGGGGCAGCGGGTGCTGCTGGTGGCCGAGAGCACCGGACGCCGCGAGCTGCTCGCCGAACAGCTGCGCGACTTCGGCATCCATGCCACCCAGGTCAGCGACTGGGGCAGCTTCGTCGCCGGCGATCTGTCGCTCGCGCTCACCGTCGCGCCGCTCGAACAGGGGTTGCGGCTCGCCGACCAGGGACTGGCGCTGATCACCGAGACCCAGATCTATGGCGAGCGGGTGCGCCAGGAGCGTCGCCGTCGCGCCCGCGAGCGCGACGGCGACGCGGTGGTGCGCAACCTCACCGAACTGACCGAGGGCGCCCCGGTGGTCCACGAGGAGCACGGCGTCGGGCGCTATCTGGGGCTGCAGACGCTCGAGGTCGGCGGCAGCAGCACCGAGTTCCTCACCCTCGGCTATGCCAAGGGCGACAAGCTCTATGTCCCGGTCAGCTCGCTGCACCTGATCTCGCGCTATACCGGCGCCACCCCCGAGCAGGCACCGCTGCACCGACTCGGCGGCGAGCAATGGGAGCGGATCAAGCGCAAGGCGGCGCAGAAGGCCTGCGACGTCGCCGCCGAACTGCTCGACGTCTACGCCCGACGCGCCGCCCGTCAGGGCGTGGCCAGTCCCGCGCCCGATACCGACTATGGCGCCTTCGCCGCCGCCTTCCCCTTCGAGGAGACCCCGGACCAGCTGCGCGCGATCGACAGCGTGCTCGCCGACATGGCCGACACCAAGCCGATGGACCGGGTGGTCTGCGGCGACGTCGGTTTCGGCAAGACCGAGGTGGCGATGCGCGCGGCCTTCGTCGCCGCCAACGGCGGGCGACAGGTGGTGGTGCTGGTGCCCACCACCCTGCTCGCCCAGCAGCACTTCGAGAACTTCTCCGACCGCTTCGCCGACTGGCCGATCAAGGTCGAGAGCCTGTCGCGCTTTCGCACCGCGCGCGAGCAGAAGCAGGTATTCGCCGGGCTGGCCGATGGCACCATCGACATCGTCGTCGGTACCCACAAGCTGCTCCAACCGGGCATCGACTTCCACGACCTGGGGCTGGTGATCGTCGACGAGGAGCATCGCTTCGGGGTGCGTCACAAGGAGCGGCTCAAACAGCTGCGTAGCGAGGTCGACATCCTCACCCTCACCGCCACGCCGATCCCGCGCACCCTCAACATGGCGATGTCGGGACTGCGCGATCTGTCGATCATCGCCACCGCGCCGGTCGAGCGCCACCCGATCAAGACCTTCGTCAGCCCGTGGAACGACGGTCTGGTGCAGGAGGCGGTACAGCGCGAGCTCAAGCGCGGCGGTCAGGTCTACTTCCTCCACAACGAGGTCGAGACCATCGAGAACCAGGCACAGAAGCTCGAGGCGCTGATCCCGAGCGCGCGCGTCCAGGTCGCCCACGGTCAGATGCGCGAGCGCGAGCTCGAACGGATCATGCGCGACTTCTACCACCAGCGCTTCAACCTGCTGGTGTGCACCACCATCGTCGAGAGCGGCATCGACGTGCCCAGCGCCAATACCATCATCATCAATCGCGCCGACAAGCTCGGCCTGGCCCAGCTCCATCAGCTGCGTGGCCGGGTCGGGCGCTCGCACCACCGCGCCTATGCCTATCTGATCACCCCGCCGACCAAGGCGATGACCCCGGACGCGATCAAGCGCCTCGAGGCGATCGAGTCGATGGAGGACCTCGGCGCGGGCTTCACCCTCGCGACCCACGACCTCGAGATCCGTGGCGCCGGCGAACTGCTCGGCGACGACCAGTCGGGGCAGATCGCCGAGGTCGGCTTCTCGCTCTACATGGAGCTGCTCGAGCGCGCGGTCGAGGCGCTCAAGGCCGGGCGCACCCCGGAACTCGATCGACCGCTCAGCCACGGCGCCGAGATCGACCTCGGGGTCCCGGCGCTGCTGCCGAGCGACTACCTGCCCGACGTGCACGCCCGACTGGTGATGTACAAACGCATCGCCAGCGCCACCAGCAAGGAGGCGTTGCGGGAGCTACAGGTGGAGATGATCGACCGCTTCGGGCTGCTGCCCGAACCGGCCAAGCGTTTGCTGGAGATCACCGCACTGAAGCTGCGGGTCCAGCCGTGGGGGATCGTCAAGATCGAGGTGGGGGCCGGCAGTGGCCGGATCTGCTTCGAGGACAACCCGCGGATCGATCCGGCCCGACTGATCGGGCTGATCCAGGAGCAACCCAAGGTCTATCGACTCGATGGCGGCGACACGCTCAGGTTCTATCGCGAGATGCCCGAACCCGAGCAGCGTCTGCGCCAGGTCGAACAGCTCGTCGAGCGGCTCACCGGCGAGGGCCGTTGAGCGGGCCTCAGTCCTGCGACTGACAGCCCGGGCAGACGCCGTAGATCACCAGCGAGTGGTCCTGGATACGGAAGCCCTTGTCCGCGGCGATCTGCGACTGACGCTCCTCGATCAGGGTATCGACGAACTCGACCACCTTGCCGCACTTGACGCACACCAGGTGGTCGTGATGGTCTCCGCTGTTGAGCTCGAACACCGACTGCCCGCCCTCGAAGTTGCGTCGGCACACCAGCCCGGCGCTCTCGAACTGGGTGAGCACCCGGTAGACGGTCGCCAGACCGACCTCCTCGTCCTGGCTCAGCAACTGCTTGTAGACGTCCTCGGCACTGAGATGGCGCTTGCGGCTCTTCTCGAGGATGCCCAATATCTTGACCCGCGGGGCCGTGACCTTGAGGCCCGCACGTTTGATCTGTTGATTTTCCAAAACCGCTCTCCCCGTCTAGCCCGGGGGCGTCGGCGACCGCCCGGACTGCGTTGCTCACGCGCCGCCCGGTGATCGGGATCCGGCGCTGCTGTATCATGCCACGGTTATTCGCACAGTCATCGACGCAAAACAATGCGAAAGATTCTCACGTTTTCGATCCTCGGTTCTTTGTTGATTATCGTCGCGAGCGGTTGTTCGCGGGACAAGCGGCCCGACGAGTACCGATCCTCCATGCTGGAGAACCTGCCATTCGTCTACAAGATGACGGTGCAGCAAGGCAATATCATCACCGAGGAGATGATCGATCAGCTCCAGCCGGGCATGACCAGACGGCAGGTGCAGTACCTGCTCGGCACCCCGCTGCTGACCGATTTCTTCCATAACGATCGCTGGGATTACACCTATACCATCAAGCGTGGACACCAGCCGATGGAGATCCGCTATCTGACGCTGTACTTCGCGGAGGACAGCCTAGTGCGGATCGAAGGGGACATCAAACCCGACCCCGCCCGGGCCGAGTCACGCGAGCCCAGGGAGATCCTGGTCAAGGTGCCCGACCACGAGGGACGCAAGGGGCTGGTCGAACGCGGCCTCAAGGCCGTCGGACTGGATCCCGAGGAGTAGGCGCGACGGGCACTCAGCCCGCCCCCGCCGCGCGGCGCTTGCGCGCCGCCTTGGGGTCGGCGATCAGCGGTCGATAGATCTCGATCCGATCACCGTCCTCGAGCGCCTGATCGAGCTTGGCAAGCTTGCCGAAGACCCCCACCTTGTTGCGCGCCAGATCGATCTCGGGGAAACGCTCGAGCACCCCGGACTGATGCAGCGCCTCCTCGAGCCGGGTACCGCGTGCCACCTCGATGGCACGCAGCATCTGTCCCTGCTCGCCGACATAGGCCACCGAGACCTGCAGGTAATCAGTCACGATACACCTCGTCGGCACGCTTGCAGAAGGCGTCGACCAGGGTGTTGGCGATCTGGTTGAAGACGGTGCCGAAGGCCTTGTCGATCAACCGCCCGGAGAACTCGAAGTCCAGCTCCAGCTCGACCTTGGAGGCGTCCTCGCGCAATTCGGTGAAACGCCAACCACCGACGAGCTTGCGGAAGGGACCGTCGAGCAGGTTGATGCTCATGCGCGCGGGCCGCTCGTAGCGGTTGCAGGTACTGAAGGTCTGATGGATCCCCATCCGCGACACCTCGATCTGACCGCAGATCTGCTCGGCGCTCTCCGAGATCACCCGGGCGCTCTTGCACCAGGGCAGGAACTGCGGATAGGAGCCGACATCATAGACGAGATCGAACATCTGGGCCGCGGAGTACGGCACCAGGGCGCTTTTTCTGACTGTAGCCACAACTAATCAAGACCAATCAATTTGAGGATGCCCAGGGCATTGAGCATGACGAGCATCACCGCCGTCGGCGCGACATAACGGATCAGCATCCGCCACGCCCGATAGACAAGACCTTCGCCGAGGCGCAGCTCGTCGAGTGAGGAGGCGCGAGCCATCTTCCAGCCGGCGAAGATCGCGATGAGGATCCCGCCGAGCGGCAACAGGATGTTGGCCGTGAGGAAGTCGAAGAGGTCGAGGATCCCCTTACCGAAGACGGTGAAGCCGGACCACTCGTTGAGCGAGAGCAGACAGGCGATACCGAGCAGCCAGACGGTGAGCCCGGCGAGGATCGAGGCGCGCACCCGACTGAAGCTGAGGTTCTCCACCAGCCAGGCGACCAGCGGCTCGAGCAGCGAGATCGCCGAGGTCCAGGCCGCGAACACCAGCAGCACGAAGAACAGCGCGCCGAACAGCTGCCCGCCCGGCATCTCGCCGAAGGCGATCGGCAGGGTCTGGAAGATCAGTCCCGGACCACTGTCGGGCGCCAGACCGTTGGCGAACACCACCGGGAAGATCGCCAGACCGGCGAGCAGCGCGACCAGGGTATCCATCGAGGCGACGATCACCGAGTTGCGGGCGATCGAGGCGTCGCGACCGAGATAGGAGCCGTAGATCATGATCGCGCCCATGCCGAGACTGAGACTGAAGAAGGCCTGGCCCATGGCGCTGAGGATGGCCTCGCCGGCATGCCCCTTGAACTTCTCGAAGTCGGGCGCGAACAGATAGTCGACCGCCCCGGCGAAGTCACCGGCGCTGGCGGCATAGATCACCATCACCACCAGCAGCACGAACAGCGCGGGCATCAGATAGCGCACTGCCTTCTCGAGTCCACTGGCGACCCCGCGCGAGACCACCAGCACCACCATCGCCATGAAGATGGTGTGCCAGGCGAGCAGACGCTCGGCATCGCCCACCAGCGACGCGAAGATCTCGCCGGCGGCGACGCCGTCGATGCCGTTGAAGGCACCGGCGGCGGCGCGGAAGACATAGGCCAGCGCCCAGCCGGCGATGACGCTGTAGAAGGACAGGATCAGGAAGGCGGTGACGATGCCCATCCAGCCGACCACCTGCCAGCTACCGGCGCGCCCCTCCTGCGCGGTCAGGGTGCGCATGGTGTTGATCGGGCTCTGGCGTCCGCGCCGACCGAGCATGATCTCGGCCATCATGATCGGGATGCCGATGGCGGCGACGCAGATCAGATAGACCAGGACGAATGCCCCGCCACCGTACTCGCCGGCGGCATAGGGGAAACGCCAGATGTTGCCCAGACCGACGGCCGAACCGCTGGCCGCAAGGATGAAGGCGAGACGTGTGGACCACATCCCATGGATGGAAGTGACGGCCATGTGTCGAAACTCCTAAACTGCGATCTGTTCGCGTACGACGTCCGCGAGCCGCTCGCACACACGGCGCACCTGCCCCTCGTCGGTTCCCTCGACCATCACTCGCACCAGCGGCTCGGTCCCCGACATCCGCAGCAGCACCCGGCCGCCGCCGTCGAGCTCGCGCTCGGCCTCGGCGACCGCTTCGCGCACCCGCGGCAGCTCACCGAGATCCCGACGTCGGTCGAGACGCACGTTGATCAGTACCTGCGGATAACGCTCGACCTCGGCACACAGCCCGTCGAGCGAGCAGTCGAGCCGGTTGAGCGCGGCCAGCACCTGCAGTGCCGAGACGATCCCATCGCCGGTGGTGGTGCGATCGCGGCAGATGATGTGGCCCGAGGGCTCGCCGCCGAGGATGCCATCGGCCTGCTTGAGCGCCTCCATGATGTAGCGATCGCCCACCTTGGTGCGGACGAACCCGGTACCGAGCCGCGCCAGCGCATGCTCCAGACCGAGGTTGCTCATCAGCGTACCGACCACCTCGCCGCGCATCGCACCGGCCGCGAGCCTGGACTTGGCAATGATGTAGAGCAGCTGGTCGCCGTCGACCAGCTCACCTCGCGAATCGACCATCAGCACCCGGTCGCCGTCACCGTCGAAGGCGATACCGAGGTCCGCACCCTCTCGCAGCACCGCCTCGCACAGCGCCTCGGGCCGGGTCGATCCAACGTCGCGATTGATATTGAACCCATTGGGCTCGACACCCAGACGTACCACGCTGGCGCCAAGCTCCTCGAAGACATGGGGGGCGGTATTATAGGTCGCCCCGTTGGCACAATCGACGACGATTTTCAGCCCGCGGAAATTGATCGACGACGGGATGGTGCCCTTGCAGAACTCGATGTAACGACCACCGGCATCCCCCACCCGCACCACCTTGCCCAGGGCGCTGGAGTCGACCGTGCGCAGCGGCTGCTCGAGTTCGGCCTCGATCGCCGCCTCCAGGGCGTCGGGGAGCTTGTCGCCCTCGGACGAGAAGAACTTGATGCCGTTGTCCTGATAGGGATTGTGCGAGGCGGTGATGACGATCCCGGCATCGGCGCGGAAGGTGCGGGTGAGATAGGCCACCGCCGGGGTGGTCATCGGCCCGAGCAGGCGGATGTCGACCCCGGCGGCCACCAGCCCGGCCTCGAGCGCCGACTCGAACATATAGCCCGAGATGCGGGTGTCCTTGCCGATCAGGATCTTGCCGCCACCGCCATTGCCGAGTACCCGCCCGGCCGCCCAGCCGAGCTTGAGCACGAAGTCGGGGGTGACGATGCCCTCGCCGACCCGCCCACGGATGCCGTCGGTTCCGAAGTATCTACGCATTCAGTGCTCACCCGCCGGTCCGCCGACGTGCCCCTCCTCGGCCTGATTCGCAGCATCCGGTCCGGTCGGACGCTGCGGCTGATCGTCCTCCCAGTCGCGCGGAGGACGCGGCGGGCGGCCGGACATGATGTCGTCGATCTGACCCGAATCGATGGTCTCGAACTTCATCAGCGCTGCGGTCATCGCCTCGAGCTTGTCGCGATGGGTCTCGAGGATCTCGCGGGCGCGCGCATAGTTGCGCTCGATGACGTCGCGGATCTCCTCGTCGATGAGATGGCTGGTCTCGTCGGAGACGTTCTTGTGCTGGGTGACCGAGTGACCGAGGAAGACCTCCTGCTCGTCCTCGCCGTAGGTCAGCGGCCCGAGACGATCGGACAGCCCCCACTTGGTGACCATGTTGCGAGCGATCTCGGTGGCGCGCTGGATGTCGTTCTGCGCGCCGGTGGTGACACTCTCGGTACCGAACACCAGCTCCTCGGCGACACGCCCGCCGAACAGGCTCGAGATACTGCTCTCGAGCCGCTGCCTGCTGTAGCTGAAGCGATCGTCCTCGGGCAGGAACAGGGTGACGCCGAGCGCGCGACCGCGCGGGATGATGCTGACCTTGTGCACCGGGTCGTGATCGGGCACCAGTCGGCCGACGATGGCATGCCCCGACTCGTGATAGGCGGTCAACCGCTTCTCGTCCTCGGTCATCACCATCGAGCGCCGCTCGGCACCCATCATGATCTTGTCCTTGGCCTGCTCCATGTCGTCCATGTCGACGAGCTTCTTGTTGCGCCGCGCGGCGAACAGCGCCGCCTCGTTGACCAGATTGGCCAGGTCGGCACCGGAGAAGCCGGGCGTGCCGCGCGCCAGCACCGAGGCCTGGACGTCCTCGGCGGCGGGGATCTTGCGCATGTGCACCTTGAGGATCTGCTCGCGCCCGCGCACATCGGGCAGCGGCACCACCACCTGACGGTCGAAGCGGCCCGGGCGCAACAACGCCGGGTCGAGCACGTCGGGACGGTTGGTGGCGGCGATCACGATCACCCCCTCGGTGCCCTCGAAGCCGTCCATCTCGACGAGCAGCTGGTTGAGGGTCTGCTCGCGCTCGTCGTGCCCGCCGCCAAGCCCGGCGCCACGATGGCGACCGACGGCGTCGATCTCGTCGATGAAGATGATGCAGGGGGCATGCTTCTTCGCCTGCTCGAACATGTCGCGCACCCGCGAGGCGCCGACACCGACGAACATCTCGACGAAGTCCGAACCGGAGATGGTGAAGAAGGGCACCCGCGCCTCGCCGGCGATGGCACGCGCCAGCAGCGTCTTGCCGGTGCCCGGGGGGCCGACCATCAGCACGCCCTTGGGGATCTTGCCGCCGAGCTTCTGGAACTTGCCCGGATCGCGGAGGAAGTCGACCATCTCGACGACCTCTTCCTTGGCCTCCTCGGCGCCGGCGACATCCTGGAAGGTGACCTTGATCTGGTCCTCGGAGAGCATGCGCGCGCGGCTCTTGCCGAAGGACATCGCCCCACGACCACCGCCGCCGCCCTGCATCTGGCGCAGGAAGAAGATCCACAGCCCGACCAGGATCAACAGCGGGAACCAGTTGATCAGCACCTGCATCAGCACCGACTGCTGTTCGGGCGGCGCGGCCTTGATCACCACGTCATTGTTGAGCAGGTCGCCGACCAGACCGTCATCGCCCGGGCTGAAGGTGGTGAAGCGCTGCCCGGAGGCGGTCAGACCCTCGATCTGCCGACCCTGGATGGTCACCTCCTTGACGTCGCCCTGCTTGACCTGCTCGATGAAGGTCGAGTAGTCGAGCTTGCTCGAGGTCGATTGGGTGGTGGTGAAGTTGTTGAACACGGACATCAGCACGATGGCGATGACCACCCAAAGAAGTATATTTTTCGCCATGTCACTCACGGCCTGGTGCCCTTAGTCTGGTTGGTTGCCGGCGCGGCAATGTCGTCACTCAAGCCGATGAAACTAGCATCGACCGCTCAAGGATTAAAGCCTTTGGCCACCAGATAGACCTCGCGGCTCGCCGATCTGGAGGACTTCGGCTTGCGCGTGACCACCCGCGAGAAGGACTGACGCAGGGTACGCAGATAGTCGTCGAAGCCACTGCCCTGGAACACCTTGACCGCGAGCGCACCGCCGGGCTTGAGCCGGGCCCGGGCCAGTTCCAGGGCGAGTTCGACCAGATACATCACCCGCGCCTGGTCGACCACCGCGGTCCCGGTGATGTTCGGCGCCATATCCGAGAGCACCACGTCGAGCGGTGCGGCCTCGAGCGCCGCCTCGAGCTGCTCGAGCACCGCCTGCTCGCGGAAGTCGCCCTGGAGGATCTCGACGCCCGGCAACGGGTCGATCGGCAACAGGTCGAGCGCGACCACCCGCCCCTGCTTGCCGACCAGGCGCGCGGCCACCTGCGACCAGCTCCCGGGCGCGGCGCCGAGATCGACCACCCGCATCCCCGGGGCGAGCAGACGGTCGCGCTCCTGGAGTTCGAGCAGCTTGTAGGCGGCGCGCGAACGGTAACCGTCCTGCTGCGCCTGCTTGACGAAGGGGTCGCCGACGTGACGGTCGAGCCAGCGACGACTGGACTTGCTTCTTGCCATGGATCGAAAAACCGGTGGACTGGTGCGGCACGGGGGATCCGCGCGCATGGATGCGCTATTGAACCACAGCCCGGGGATGGCCGGCGCGCCCGGCCGAGCCGATCGAGGCGCGCTCAGAACTCGTGGACCCAGGGAAAACGGAAGAGTTCGAGCAGCATCCCCGCCAGCGCGCCGCCGAGTACGGCGCCCACCACCGCCTGGGCGAGATCCTGGTGCAGCGCCAGACTCGCCTGCATCCACCAACCCTGCTCGACGGCGATCAGCGGCCCGCTGATCAGCCAGACACTACCGGCCGCGACCCCGGCGAGCAGCGCCATCACCAGTGCCTCGATGAGCTGACAGGGGCGTGACTCGAGCAGCAACCGGCGCGACAGACAGACCCAGCCGCGCACCGTCGAGACATAGAGCACACCGTTGACGCTGACCAGAAACAGCAACACCGCGAACACCGCAAAACCACCAGGCTGCAGTGAATCGGCAAGGGCCACCGCGGTACCCACCAGCGCGCCGGTCATGAGACCGGCCAGGGTCTTGCCCGGCACATGGCGCGAACAGCGCGCGCGGAAGGGCACCAGCGCCCCGACCACCGCGGCCAGCACGGCGGCGAGCAGCGCCGACTCGATGAAGCCGAGCGTGCCGTTGAGCGCGATCAAGGCCCCGACCCCGACCACGCCGCCGATGGCCGTGGCCATCAGCGAGATCTCGCGCGCACCGTAGAGCACCGCGCCGATCGCGCCGGCCAGGGCCGCGGCCGGCACATAGGCCCAATGCGACCAGCCGTGCACGCGCAGCAACTCGACCAGCCCGATGAACAGCGGGGCATGGATCAGCCCGATCAGACACCAGACGATGGTGCGCAGAAACAGCAGTCGCCAGCGCACCCCATGACGACTCACCGCGGGCTCGAGGCGGTCGTGGACGCGAACATCGCAATAATGGGAGGAGAAGACTTGGGGGCGGGATAGAGACATGACCGGGTTACCGCTGTTGCTGCCTGGAGTGGATCGGGCAAGAGGCAGGAACCCGATCGCGAGCGTGCTTCCGTCAGAGAATACGGTCGCCGTCTCTGGATTAAAGCAGGGATGTCAGCGCGCCCACGTGAACCGGGACCCAGATGTCGCCGACGAGTGGCGGTCCTGAAACGACAAACGGGGCCATGCGGCCCCGTCAGTGCACCCCCGGAGGGGAACGTCAACCCGGATCAGCCTGCGCGCAGGGTCCAGGAAGCGCACCAGCCGTTGAGGTTGATCAGCTTGCCGGGGAACAGGCTGCAGCCGCGCCACTCGTCAGCACCCTGGTCGGGCAGCATGAACTGGCAGTTCTCGCAGTGCTGCTCCTCGGGCGGCAGACCCGGGCGAGCGGCGGCAACGCGCTCGGACTGAGCCGCATCACGGTGATACTTCAGCGCAACCGCGGTGGGATCGCTCTCGGTCACAGCGTTTGCAGGAACCTCGGCACGCGCGGTACCGAAGCCAACGAGGTTGATCACCGGGACTGCGGCAGCGGTACCCAGCATCACTTTGACGGCGTCACGACGGCTCTTGCAAATTGGCTTATCGGACATGGGATCAACTCCTTCAAAAAGGCACACTTGGTGATCTCGACACCCCCGGAAAACCCGGAGGCCGCCGATCATTGTGCAACATGAGTCCCTAAAAGGCGAGTGCAAGAGACCGCCGAGACGGACCGGCTCAGTCGAGATAGGTGCCGGCGCCGAGGTAGCGCGCCCGCCAATAGGGCGCGTCGAGCCGGGCCAGACGGACCTCGCGGCGCGAGGTCGAGGCGTGCACGAAGCGTTCGTCATCGACCATCAGGCCGACATGGTGCACCCCCGGCCCGGTGCGGAAGAACACCAGATCGCCGGCGCGCGCCCGCCCCTTGGCGAGCGGGCGGGCGCGGGCGAGCTGCGCCACCGAGACACGCGGGATGTCGATCCCCGCGACATGATGGGCGTAATAGGTCAGGCCGCTGCAGTCGACCCCGGTCCGCGGATCCTCGCCACCGTAACGATAAGGCGTCCCGAGCTGGGCGAGCCCGGCCTCGACCACCTGCTGGCGCGCCCCTCCCGTGGTCGCACAGCCAGCGAGCGACACGAACGCCACGAGGGCCCCGGCGAACACACCGGCAGAGATCGCTTTATTTCTCATAGTCGATTGCAACAATCGCTTCTAAGATGCTGTATGACATACATCTAGAAAAGCCGGACATGCTTGTCAAGCTGGCCGGCGCGTAGCGCTCGACACGCCGCCCCGAAGGCACCGGGGCGCACCTCGACAGCACCTCGCCGACAACCCGCGAGGCGCCGCGCAGCGCCCCCGATCACGCCCCCTGCCAGCACGCTGCTTTACGCGCCCCAAACCAGCCCTTACAGTCTACGGCGACTCATCACCGGCCTGGGGCCAGCCCCGGCCGCCACTGTTTTCGCGCCCGTTGTCGCACACCCCGCAGACACGGCGACCCATCCCCTTTGGAGTGACCATCGACATGAGCGACACCAAGCACTGCCGGCTGCTGATCCTGGGCTCCGGCCCCGCCGGCTATACCGCAGCGGTCTATGCCGCGCGCGCCAACCTCGACCCGGTGCTGGTTACCGGCCTCGAGCAGGGCGGCCAGCTGATGACCACCACCGAGGTCGACAACTGGGCCGGCGACCCGGACGGCGTCCAGGGCCCCGAGCTGATGGAGCGGATGCGCCGCCACGCCGAGCGCTTCGAGACCGAGATCATCTTCGACCACATCCACTCCGCCGACCTCGGCAACCGCCCCTTCACCCTCGAGGGCGACTCGGCGACCTACACCTGCGATGCCCTGATCATCGCCACCGGCGCCAGCGCCATGTATCTCGGCCTGCCCTCGGAGCAGTCCTTCCGCGGTCGCGGGGTCTCGGCCTGCGCCACCTGCGACGGCTTCTTCTACCGCAACCAGGAGGTCGCGGTGATCGGCGGTGGCAACACCGCCGTCGAGGAGGCGCTGTATCTGTCCAACATCGCCGCCAAGGTCACCCTGATCCATCGCCGCGACAGCCTGCGCGCGGAGAAGATCCTCCAGCGCCAGCTGTTCGAGAAGGCCGAGCACGGCAACATCGAGATCCTCTGGGACCACACCCTCGACGAGGTGCTCGGCGACGCCAGCGGGGTGACCGGCATCCGCGTCAAGAGCACCAAGGACGCGCGCACCCGCGAACTCGCCCTCACCGGGGTGTTCGTCGCCATTGGTCACAAGCCCAACACCGAGCTGTTCACCGGGCAGCTGGAGATGGACAACGGCTATATCCGCGTCGCCAGCGGGCTGCAGGGCAACGCCACCGCCGCCTCGGTCCCCGGGGTGTTCGCCGCCGGCGACGTCATGGACCAGATCTACCGTCAGGCGATCACCTCCGCCGGCACCGGCTGCATGGCCGCGCTCGACGCCGAGAAGTATCTCGACGCCCTGGCCCTGGAGCAGGCCCAGTCCTGACCCCGGGACGGTGACCGCGCAACCGGCTTGCGCCGTCACCACCCGCCCCAACCTGAGGGGACATGCACGATGCATCTCCCCCCTTGCTCAGACTCACCACCCACGGCGCGATCGACGAGATCCCCGCCACGGACTGGAATCGACTGGTCGGCGACGACGCCCCCTTCCTCGACCACCGCTTCCTCGCCGCCCTGGAGCGACACGGCTGCGTCGGCGAAACGTTCGGCTGGATCCCGCTGCACCTGGCGCTGCGCGACGCCGACGGCGTGCTGCGCGCCGCCGCGCCCTGCTACCTCAAGACCAACGGCTATGGCGAGTTCGTCTTCGACTGGGCCTGGGCCGAGGCGCACCACCGCCGCGGACTCCACTATTACCCCAAGCTGGTGATCGCCGCCCCCTACACCCCGGCGGTCGCACCGCGCATCCTCAGCGCCGACGACGCCGAGCGCCCACGCCACGCCCGAGCGCTGATCGAGGGCGCGCGACACCTCGCCGAACGGCTCGGGGTCTCATCGATGCACTGGCTGTTCCACACCGAGCAGGAGGGCGAGGCGCTCGCGAGCCAGGGGTTGCTGCCACGACTCGGCTGTCAGTTCCACTGGCGCCGTGGCGACGAGCGCGACTTCGACGGCCTGCTCGCACGGTTCACCTCGGCCAAGCGCAAGCAGGTGCGACGCGAGCGCCGACGCGTGGCCGAGGCCGGTCTGCGCATCGCACGACTGCGCGGCGACCAGCTCGACGCCGCCGAGTGGGCCAGTCTCCACCGGCTCTACTGCGACACCTTCGAACGGCGCGGCGGCGTCCCCACCCTGTCGCTGGCGTTCTTCACCGCGCTCGGCGAGACCATGGGTGAGTCGCTGCTGGTGGTATTCTGTTATCAGGGAGCGCGGATCGTCGCCGCAGCCTTCAACCTGGTCGGCGCCCGAACCCTCTACGGCCGCCACTGGGGATGCAGCGACGCCTTCCACAGTCTCCACTTCGAGGCCTGCTACTATCAGGGCCTGGAGCACTGCATCGCCACCGGGCTGGACCACTTCCAGCCCGGCGCCCAGGGCGAGCACAAGGTCAGCCGCGGCTTCCTGCCGACACCGACCTGGTCCTCGCACTGGATCGCCGACCCCGAGTTGCGCGCGGCGATCGCCCGTGCGCTCGAGCGCGAGACCCTGGGAATGCGCGAGTATCTGCGCCGGATGCAGGACCACAGCCCGTACCGCAGGCCGTCACCGTCACCCTCGGACTAGCCCGGACATGCTCACCCTGCTCGATCCGCAAGACCGCATCCACTTCCCCGACGTCTCGCAGGCGATGCGCGAGCCCAACGGATTGCTCGCCGTCGGCGGCGACCTCAGCACCACGCGACTGCGCCAGGCCTATCGTCACGGCATCTTCCCCTGGTACAGCGAGGGCGATCCCATCCTGTGGTGGTCGCCCGACCCGCGCAGCGTGCTCATACCCGAGCAGGTGCACGTCTCGCGCAGCCTCGCCAAGCGGCTACGGCGCGCCGATCATCGGGTCACCTTCGATCGCGACTTCGCCGCGGTCATCCGCGCCTGCGCCGCGCCACGCGCCGACGAGGCCGGCACCTGGCTGGTCCCGGAGATGATCGATGCCTACGAGCGACTGCACGCCCAGGGCCTCGCCCACTCGGTCGAGGTGTGGCGCGACGATGAGCTGATCGGCGGGCTCTACGGGGTGGCGGTGGGCAAGGCGTTCTTCGGCGAGTCCATGTTCAGCCGCGCCAGCGACGGCTCCAAGATCGCCCTGGTACAGCTGTGCCGACGCCTCGCCGAGTGGGGCTTCGGGCTGATCGACTGCCAGATGCACACCCATCATCTCCAGCGGATGGGCGCGGAGGAGATCCCCCGGCGTGACTTCATCGCTCGGCTCGAGCGGTTCTGCGCCCTGCCCGGCCATGATCACAGCTGGGACGACGAGGCGCACAACCGATGAACCAGGACGACATCACCCGGCCGGGACGCCATCTGGCGCTCTATCTCACCGGCGAGCACGACTGCTCCTATCTCGAGGACACGCGCGCGCGCACCCTGTTCGTCGACCCCAACGCCCGGATCGATACCGCCACCTATCAGCTGCTGATCGACCTTGGCTTTCGCCGCAGCGGCAGCCACATCTATCGACCGGCCTGCCGTGGCTGTACCCGCTGCGTGCCGGTCCGCATCCCGGTCGCGGACTTTCTCCCCAACCGCTCGCAACGACGCAACTGGCAGCGTAACGCCCCACGCATCACACTGCGCGAGCGCCCCGCCAGTTTCGAGCCGGCGCACTATGCGCTCTATCGCGACTATCTGCTGGGACGTCATGGCGACGGGCCCATGGCCGACGATGCCAGCGAGGAGAGTTATCGGCGCTTCCTCGTCGACCCCTGGGGCGGCCCCTGTCTGTTCATCGAGTTCTGGCTCGATGAGGAGAGACTGCTCGGGGTCGCGGTGACCGACCGCCTCGAGCAGGGGCTCTCGGCGGTCTACACCTTCTACGATCCGGCGCTCGCCGTACTCGGCCCCGGCACCTTCGCGATCCTCGCCCAGATCGAGCTGGCACGGCGGCTCGGACTGCCCTATCTCTATCTCGGTTACTGGGTCGAGGGCTGCGAGAAGATGACCTACAAGGCGCGCTTTCGCCCGCTCGAGGCCTGGGATGGGCGCGCCTGGAGACAGCTCGCGCGCGGCGCCGTACTACGCCAACCATGAGGCCGGCCTCGCCTGTGCGCGGGAAGGTAACACAGGATCGATGCATCGACGGTGATCGACACAATGGATATGGTATAATCCGGCGGCTTTAAAAACGGAGCTGTCTTCAGTAATTCGACTATGGCAAAAGACGACGTCATTCAAATGGAAGGCACGGTCACCGAGACCCTGCCCAATACCGTGTTTCGGGTCGAGCTCGAGAACGGCCACACCGTGACCGCCCATATCTCCGGCAAGATGCGCAAGCACTACATCCGCATCCTCACCGGCGACAAGGTCACCGTCGAGCTGACCCCTTACGACCTCACCAAGGGCCGCATCGTCTACCGCGCCCGCTGATCACGCCTGCCCGTCGGGCATGCGCGCGCCGGCTCTCGCCGAGCGCCCGGACTCATCGCGCAACCGCGCGAACCGTCACACGCGACCTCGCCGCTCGCCATCGGGCCGAGTCGGCACGGCGGGGCTGCGCGTCGCGGTTGGTCATCGCCGAGACTGACGGCGCCGCCACGGCGAGGGACCTGCTCGCCGCCACGTCACCCCATCGACCAGCACCTATAGCTCACGCCACTCGCCGTTGATCTCGAAGGCGAGCGCGTCGTCGCGCACCCCCACCCGCACCTGACCGCCATTGGCAAGCGTGCCGAACAGCAGCTCGCTGGCGAGCGGCTTCTTGATGTGGTTCTGGATCACCCGCGCCATCGGGCGTGCACCCATCTGCGGATCGTAGCCCTTGGCACCGAGCCAGGCACGGGCGTCCTGATCCACACTGAGCGCCACCTTCTTCTCCTCGAGCTGCTGCTCGAGCTCGAAGATGAACTTGTCGACCACGTTGGCGACGGTCGATTCGGCCAGCGGCGAGAACTGCACCACGGCGTCGAGACGGTTGCGGAACTCCGGCGAGAAATAGCGCTTGAGCGCCTCCAGCCCGTCGCTCGAGTGATCCTGCTCGGTGAAGCCGATCGAGCGCCGCGCCGTCTCCTCGGCGCCGGCGTTGGTGGTCATCACCAGCACCACGTTACGGAAGTCGGCCTTGCGCCCGTTGTTGTCGGTGAGGCTGCCGTGGTCCATCACCTGCAACAGCAGGTTGAAGACATCGGGGTGGGCCTTCTCGATCTCGTCGAGCAACAGCACCGCGTGCGGATGCTTGTTGACCTCCTCGGTGAGCAGCCCGCCCTGATCGAAGCCGACATAGCCCGGCGGCGCGCCGATCAGCCGCGAGACGGTGTGACGCTCCATGTACTCGGACATATCGAAGCGGATCAGCTCCATGCCGAGGATGCGTGCGAGCTGACGGGTGACCTCGGTCTTGCCGACGCCGGTCGGACCGGTGAACAGGAAGGAGCCGATCGGGCGCTCGAGACTGCCGAGCCCGGAGCGGCTCATGCGGATCGAGGAGGTCAGCACCTCGATGGCCGGATCCTGGCCATAGACCACCATCTTGAGATCGCGATCGAGGTTCTTCAGCGCCTCGGCGTCGGAGGCCGAGACCCGCTTCGGCGGGATGCGCGCGATCTTGGCGACGATCGCCTCGACATCGGCGACGTCGATGCGCTTGCGCCGCTTGGCGCCACTCTTGAGCTGGACGTTGGCCCCGGCCTCGTCGATGACGTCGATCGCCTTGTCGGGCAGATGACGATCGTTGATATGACGGTTGGCCAGTTCGGCCGCGGCGCGCAGCGCGGTACTGGTGTAGGTCACCTGGTGGTGCTGCTCGAAGCGCGACTTCAGCCCCTTGAGGATCTCCACCGTCTCCTCGACACTCGGCTCGGGCACGTCGATCTTCTGGAAGCGGCGCGCCAGCGCGCGGTCCTTCTCGAAGATGCCACGATACTCCTGATAGGTGGTCGAGCCGATGCAGCGCAGATCGCCCGAGGCGAGCACCGGCTTGATCAGGTTGGAGGCGTCCATCACCCCGCCCGAGGCCGAGCCGGCGCCGATGATGGTGTGGATCTCGTCGATGAAGAGGATCGCGTGCGGCTGACGCTTGAGCTGGGCGAGCACCGACTTGAGTCGCTTCTCGAAGTCGCCGCGATACTTGGTGCCGGCCACCAGGCCGCCGAGATCGAGGGAGTAGATCACCGCCGACTCCAGCACCTCGGGTACGTCACCATCGACGATCTTCTTCGCCAGCCCCTCGGCGATGGCGGTCTTGCCGACGCCGGCCTCGCCGACGAACAGCGGGTTGTTCTTGCGCCGCCGGCAAAGAATCTGCACCGTGCGCTCGACCTCGGCGGCGCGACCGATCAGCGGATCGATCCGCCCCTGACGCGCCAGCTCGTTGAGGTTGGTCGCAAAGCTCTCGAGCGGGCTGGCGTTCTCCTTGTCCTCGGCGCGCGACTCGTCGACCTCGCCCGGCACCTCGTCCTCCTGGGTCTCGCCGGGGACCTTGGAGATGCCGTGGGAGATGAAGTTGACGACATCGAGGCGGGTGATGTCCTGCTGGTTGAGCAGATAGACCGCCTGCGAGTCCTGCTCGCTGAACAGCGCCACCAGCACGTTGGCCCCGGTGACCTCCTTCTTGCCCGCCGACTGGACGTGGAACACCGCGCGCTGCAACACCCGCTGGAAGCCGAGCGTCGGCTGGGTGTCGCGATCCTCGTGCTCGGGGATCAGCGGCGTGGTCTCGTCGATGAACGACGAGATCTCGCGACGCAACCGCTCGGCATCCGCGCCACAGGCCCTGAGCACGCGCGCGGCGGTGGGATTGTCGAGCAACGACAGCAGCATGTGCTCGACGGTCATGTATTCATGATGCTTCTCGCGCGCCTCCTTGAAGGCCCGGTTCAGCGAAAATTCGAGTTCTTTGCTCAGCATCGACCTGTTCCAAGCAGGGGGTTGAGAAAACCGTGGTGGTTGAGTGCCGCCATGCGCGCGCGCGGCGCCGATTTCAAGCCTCTTCCATGGTGCACATCAGCGGATGCTGGTTGGTACGGGCGTAGTCGTTGACCTGGGCGACCTTGGTCTCGGCGATATCCTTGGTGTAGACGCCGCAGACCCCGACCCCACGCGTATGCACCTGGAGCATAACTTGGGTCGCCTTCTCGCGATTCATACCGAAGAAGCCCTCGAGCACCTCGACCACGAAGTCCATCGGGGTGTAGTCGTCGTTGAGCAGCAGGACCTTGAACTGTGGGGGGCGGCGCAACTGCGGGCGGGCCTCCTGCAACGTCAGCCCGGACTCGCCGTCCTCGCTCGGAATATCGTCACTCATGATTGCGGATTCTAGACAAAGGATTGAGGGGGCGTCAGGCCGGCCAACGCACTGCACATGCGCGCCCCGAGGGGACCGATCAACGGCGGCGCGGAACCGCGCGACGCCCTGTTTGACCAACGAAAACAGTTCACTATACTAGCGAACTAGGGTGCCAGGGAGCCGATTCAAGGCAATGGCGCCTGACAACAAAAAGCGATGATCGACCACCAAGGCAAGACCCGCAAACCCTGGAGGACTGCGCCAATGATCACCGGAGTCGTTAAATGGTTCAATAACGCAAAGGGCTACGGGTTCGTGCAACCCGATGGGCGAGACGAAGACGTCTTTGTCCACTTCTCGGCGATCGACATGGAGGGCTACAAGACGCTCAGGGAGGGACAGAAGGTGCAATTCGAGTTGAACCAGGGGCCGAAGGGCCTGCACGCGGCCAAGGTGCATCGTCTCAGCTGACACCTGATCACGGTCCGGAGCCGCCGTGCCCCGGACCATCATGCCGAGGGGCGCGATCCGTCAGGGTCGCGCCCCTCGCACGTTTCACGCCTTACATGCGCTCGATCACGGCCCGGCCAAAGCCCGAGCAGCTGAGCTTGGTGGCGCCTTCCATCAGTCGGTCCAGGTCATAGGTGACCTGCTTGGCCTCGATCGCGCCCTCGACACCCTTGATGATCAGGTCGGCGGCCTCGGTCCAGCCGAGGTGGCGCAGCATCATCTCGGCCGAGAGGATCAGCGAGCTGGGGTTGACCTGGTCCTTGCCGGCGTACTTCGGCGCGGTACCGTGGGTCGCCTCGAACATCGCCACCGAGTCCGAGAGGTTGGCACCCGGCGCCATGCCGATACCACCGACCTGCGCGGCCAGCGCATCGGAGATGTAGTCGCCGTTGAGGTTGAGGGTGGCGATCACCGAGTACTCCTTCGGACGCAGCAGGATCTGCTGCAGGAAGGCGTCGGCGATGACGTCCTTGATCACGATCTCGCGACCGGTCTTGGGGTTCTTGAAGCTGCACCAGGGACCGCCGTCGAGTTCGGTGGCACCGAACTCGGCCTTGGCCAGGGCATAGCCCCAGTCCTTGAAGGCACCCTCGGTGAACTTCATGATGTTGCCCTTGTGCACCAGGGTCACCGACGGACGATCGTTGTCGATCGCGTACTGGATGGCCTGACGCACCAGACGCTCGGTGCCCTCCTTCGAGACCGGCTTGATGCCGATGCCGGAGGTCTCGGGGAAGCGGATCTTGGTCACCCCCATCTGCTCGCGCAGGAAGTCGACCAGACGCTCGGCCTCGGCGCTGCCCTGCTGCCACTCGATGCCGGCATAGATGTCCTCCGAGTTCTCGCGGAAGATCACCATATCGGTGTCCTCGGGCTTCTTCAGCGGGCTCGGGGTGCCGTTGAAGTAGCGCACCGGGCGCAGGCAGACATAGAGATCGAGCTGCTGGCGCAGGGCGACGTTGAGCGAGCGGATACCGCCGCCGACCGGCGTGGTGAGCGGCCCCTTGATCGAGACCACGAACTCCTTGACCGCCGCCAGGGTCTCCTCCGGCAGCCACACGTCCTCGCCATAGGTGCGGGTCGACTTCTCGCCGGCGTAGATCTCCATCCACTCGATCTTGCGCGCGCCGCCGTAGGCCTTCTCGACGGCAGCGTCGACCACCGAGCGCATCACCGGGGTGACGTCGACACCGATGCCGTCACCCTCGATGAAGGGGATGATGGGACGGTCGGGCACATTGAGCGACAGATCGGCGTTGACCTGAATCTTCTCGCCGTTGGGGACAGAAATCTTGTCGTAGGCCATGAGCAGTTTTCTCTATCGGGTGATCAAAAAGGAATATGCTACCATCCTCGTTTACTCGTTGCGCAGACCCGATGCCACATCGGCAGCGCGTCCCGCCGTCGCCCAGGCCGACGGGATGTGTCCGACGCACGCCCCATCCGTCCTCTTACCCCTGATAGCGCCATGACCGTCCGCGCCGCCCGATCTCGCCCAGAACGCATCATCATCGGCCTCTCCGGCGGTGTCGACTCGGCCGTCGCCGCCCACCGTCTGCTCGAACAGGGCCATCAGGTCGAGGCGCTGTTCATGAAGAACTGGGAAGAGGACGACGACCCGCACGGCGGCTATTGCGCCGCTGCCGAGGACCTGGCCGATGCGCGCGCCGTCGCCGAACGGCTCGGCATCCGCCTGCACACCGTCAACTTCGCCACCGAGTACTGGGATCGGGTGTTCGAGCACTTCCTCGCCGAGTACCGAGCGCTGCGCACCCCCAATCCCGACATCCTGTGTAACCGCGAGATCAAGTTCGCTGCCTTCCTCGAACACGCCCTGGACCTCGGCGCCGAGGCCATCGCCACCGGCCACTATGCCCGGGTCGAGCACGGCGCGAGCGGCCATCGACTCTGTCTGTGCGCCGACGCCAACAAGGACCAGACCTACTTCCTCCATCTGCTCGACCAGCACCAACTCGCCCACACCCGCTTCCCGCTGCACGACCTCAGCAAGCCCGAGGTGCGCGCCATCGCCCGCCGGCTCGGCCTGGCCAACGCCGCGAAGAAGGACAGCACCGGGATCTGCTTCATCGGCGAGCGGCGCTTCGGGGAGTTCCTCGCGCGCTATGTCGATCGCACCCCAGGGCCGATCGAGACCCCCGAGGGGCAGGTGCTCGGCGAGCATCACGGACTGGCCTACTACACCATCGGCCAGCGTCAGGGGCTCGGCATCGGCGGCATCGCCGGGGGCGACGAGGCCCCCTGGTTCGTCGCCGCCAAGGACCAGGAGCACAACCGCCTGATCGTCGTCCAGGGCAAGCACCATCCGCTGCTGATGGCCGGATCGCTGCACGCCCAGCCACCACACTGGATCGCCGGGGAGCCCCCCGCCGCCGCCCCCTTCGACTGTCTGGCGCGACTGCGTCACCGTCAGCCGCTGCAGCGCTGCACCGTCGAGACCCTCGGCCCCGAGGGCTGCCGGGTGCGCTTCGCCGCACCGCAGCGCGCGGTGACCCCGGGCCAGTCGATCGTCTTCTATCAGGGCGAGGCCTGTCTCGGCGGCGCCGTGGTCGAGCACGCCGCGCCCTGAGCCGCACCGGAGAATCCAGCCCCATGCCTTACGACAACCTCGACCGGCTCATCGCCTTCGCCGGACTCCACCAGGCCGCCGCCTGCGTCACCCGCATCGCCCACCGCGGCAGCGCCGATGTGGAGATGATGGAGCCGTGCATCTACAGCCTGCTCCAGGTCGATGCCGAGAGCACCGCCGCGGTCTTCGGCGCGCCCGGCGCACTCGCCCCCGGCGCGCGCCAGGTCATCGCCCAGCTCACCGGACAACCCGAGCGCAACCTCGAACTCACCCGCTACGTGGTGACCCTGATCCGACTCGAGCGTGCGCTCGCGCGCGAACCCGGACGACTCGCCCGACTCGGCGAGGGCATCGAGGCGGCGCGCGACAAGCTCGAACACTTCCCGCTGCTGCACCCGGCGATCCTCGGTCACTTCGCCGACCTCTACAGCGAGACCATCAGCACCCTGACCCCGCGGGTCATGGTCCAGGGCAACGAGCTGCACCTCGGCAACCCCGACAACCAGAGCCGGGTACGCGCGCTGCTGCTCGCCGGCATCCGCGCCGCCATGCTGTGGCGCCAGGTCGGCGGCTCGCGCTGGCACCTGCTGCTGCGCAACCGCCAGATCCTCGACGACGCGCGCACCTATCTCGACCGTCACGAAGACTGAACCGCCTTCATCCGACGGGGCCTGAACACGCCCCGCCAACACCCGCCCGGAGGGATCCGCCGCGCCCCGTCAGCGCACGGTGTATGGCGCGCCGCCCTCCTGGACGCTAGAATTTCGCGTTTGCGCGAAATGACGATAGCCACATCCGGAGCCATTGCATGACCAACAGCTTCAACGCCAAGTCCACCCTGAGTGTTGCCGGCAAGGACTACGAGATCTACCGTCTCGACGCCGTCCCCGGCAGCGAGCGCCTGCCCTACTCGATCAAGATCCTGCTCGAGAACCTGCTGCGCAATGAGGATGGGGTCACCGTCAACCGCGAGGACATCGAGTTCTTCTCCAACTGGGACGCCAAGGCCGAGCCCTCCAAGGAGATCCAGTACCGTCCGGCGCGCGTGCTGATGCAGGACTTCACCGGTGTGCCCGCGGTGGTCGACCTGGCGGCGATGCGCGACGCCATGGCCAAGCTCGGCGGCGACCCGAGCAAGATCACCCCGCAGCAGCCCGCCGAGCTGGTCATCGATCACTCGGTGCAGGTCGATCACTTCGGCTCCGACGACGCCTTCGCGCTCAACGCCGAGCTCGAGTTCCAGCGCAACCGCGAGCGCTACCAGTTCCTCAAGTGGGGCCAGAACGCGCTCGACGGCTTCAAGGTGGTGCCGCCCGACACCGGCATCGTCCACCAGGTCAACGTCGAGTACCTCTCGCGCCTGATCTTCGCCAAGGATGCCGGCAGCGCCACCCAGGCCTACTTCGACACCTGTGTCGGCACCGACTCGCACACCACCATGGTCAACGGCATCGGCGTGCTCGGCTGGGGCGTCGGCGGCATCGAGGCCGAGGCCTCGATGCTCGGCCAGCCGATCTCGATGCTCGTGCCCAAGGTCGTCGGCTTCAAGCTCACCGGCAAGCTGCGCGAGGGCGTCACCGCCACCGATCTGGTGCTGACCATCGTCGAGCGGCTGCGCCAGCACGGCGTGGTCGGCAAGTTCGTCGAGTTCTACGGCCCGGCGATCAGCGTGCTGCCGATGGGCGAGCGCAACACCATCGCCAACATGGGTCCCGAGTACGGCGCCACCTGCGGTCTCTTCCCGATCGACCAGATCACCCTCGACTACCTGCGCCTGACCGGTCGCAGCGAGGAGCAGATCGCCCTGGTCGAGGCCTACTGCAAGGCGCAGGGCGTGTGGCACACCGCCGAGGCCGCCGAGGCCGACTATTCCGAGACCCTCGAGCTGGATCTCGGCGACGTCGTGCCCTCGCTCGCCGGCCCCAAGCGCCCGCAGGACCGCGTCGCCCTCGACACCATCACCGAGCACTTCCCCAAGGCCCTCTCGGCCCTCAAGGAGGAGCGCGGCATCCCCACCAAGGGTCCGGCCAAGGTCGAGCTCGACGGCAAGCAGTTCGAACTCTCCGACGGCTCCATCGTGGTCGCCGCCATCACCTCCTGCACCAACACCTCGAACCCGAGCGTGCTGATCGCCGCCGGTCTGGTCGCCAAGAAGGCCGCCGCGCTCGGTCTCGAGCGCGCCCCCTGGGTCAAGACCGCCTTCGGTCCCGGCTCGATGGCGGTCACCCGCTATCTCGACCGCGCCGGGCTCACCGAGCCGCTCAAGGCGCTCGGCTTCCACAACGTCGGCTATGGCTGCACCGTCTGCATCGGCAACACCGGCCCGCTGCCGGCGCCGATCTCCAAGGCGATCGCCGACAACGACCTGTGCGCCGTCTCGATCCTCTCGGGCAACCGTAACTTCGAGGGCCGGGTGCACGCCGAGGTGCGCATGAACTACCTCGCCAGCCCGCCGCTGGTGGTCGCCTACGCCATCGCCGGACGCATCGACATCGACCCGTTCAACGATCCGCTGGCCACCGACGCCAAGGGCAACCCGGTCTATCTCAAGGACATCTGGCCGAGCGAGGCCGAGGTCAGCGGTGCGATCCGCGACTTCGTCACCGCCGAGGAGTTCACCGCCGCCTACGCCGACGTGTTCTCCGGCGACGCCCGCTGGCAGGGTCTCGAGGCGCCGCAGACCGACACCTACGACTGGCCCGAGTCGACCTACATCAAGAACCCGCCCTACTTCGCGGGCATGTCGCTCGACGTCGCCCCGGTCGGTGACATCACCGGCGCGCGCTGTCTGGCGCTGCTCGGCAACTCCATCACCACCGACCACATCTCCCCGGCCGGCGCCATCAAGCCCGACTCCCCGGCAGGCAAGTACCTGATCGAGAAGGGCGTCGATCCCAAGGACTTCAACAGCCTGGGCTCGCGGCGCGGCAACCACGAGGTGATGATGCGCGGCACCTTCGCCAACATCCGCCTGCGCAACCTGATGGCCCCCGGCACCGAGGGCGGCGTCACCCTGCACCAGCCGAGCGGCGAGCAGATGTCGATCTTCGACGCCGCGATGCGCTATCAGGAGGAAGGCACCCCGGCGATCGTGGTCGCGGGCAAGGAGTATGGCTCGGGTTCCTCGCGTGACTGGGCGGCCAAGGGTCCCCGTCTGCTCGGGGTGCGCGCGGTGATCGCCGAGAGCTACGAGCGCATCCACCGCTCCAACCTCGTCGGCATGGGCATCCTGCCGCTGGAGTTCATCAACGGCGACAGCGCCGAGTCGCTCGGCCTCACCGGCACCGAGACCTTCGACATCCAGGGCCTCAACAACGGCGAGGCCAAGCAGGTCGAGGTCACCGCCACCGCCGCCGACGGCAGCGTCAAGCGCTTCACCGCCAAGGTGCGGATCGACACCCCCAACGAGGTCGATTACTATCGCAACGGCGGCATCCTGCACTACGTGCTGCGCAAGCTGGCCGCAGGCTGAGGCCGACCCCACGGGCGCCGCGCGCGGCGCCCCGGCACGATCGCCCGAGTCCCCCGTCCGGGGCTCGGGCGATCTGCGTTGTGTGCAGGCGAAATTCGCCGCGCGCCCTGAGCGCTGCGCTGACGAGCGCGCCATAATGGACACAGCACCGCGCCACGACGAGGCGCCGCCAGCGCCGCGCGCGGGCCGCAACCCGTCAGCCGCGCATCACGGATGAGGACGTCGCCACTGACGACGTCGCCCCCACCCAACAACCCGTCCGTCGCTGCGCAGAGCCAGCCGGACACCGAACATCACCACCCGGAGTCACTCATGCCGATGGAGCTATCCTCACTCACCGCCATCTCCCCCGTCGACGGCCGCTATGGCAACAAGACCACCGCGCTGCGGGAGATCTTCAGCGAGTATGGGTTGATCCGCCATCGCGTGCAGGTCGAGGTGCGCTGGCTGCAGGCACTGGCCGCGCACCCCCAGATCCCCGAGATCCCCGCCTTCTCGGACGCGGCCAATCAGCACCTCGATGCCATCGTCGCCGATTTCGGCCTCGCCGAGGCCGAGCGCATCAAGACCATCGAGCGCACCACCAACCACGACGTCAAGGCCGTCGAGTACTTCCTCAAGGAGCGCACCGCCGAGCTGCCCGAGCTCGCCGCCGTGGGTGAGTTCATCCACTTCGCCTGCACCTCCGAGGACATCAACAACCTCTCCCACGGGCTGATGCTCGCGCGCGGGCGCGCGCAACTGCTCGACGAGATGGACCAGGTCATCGGCGCGATCCAGGAGCTCGCCCAGCGCTACGCCGAGCAGCCGATGCTCTCGCGCACCCACGGCCAGCCGGCCTCGCCCACCACCCTGGGCAAGGAGATGGCCAATGTCGCACGGCGCCTGCAGGGGCAGCGTGCACGCTGCGCCGAGGTCGCCCTGCTCGGCAAGATCAATGGCGCCGTCGGCAACTACAACGCCCACCGTGTCGCCTACCCCGAGGTCGACTGGCCGGGCTTCGCCCAGGGCTTCGTCGAGTCGCTGGGCCTGACCTGGAACCCCTACACCATCCAGATCGAGCCGCACGACTACATGGCCGAGCTGTTCGACGCGGTGGTGCGCTTCGACAACGTGCTGATCGACTTCTGCCGTGACGTCTGGGGCTACATCTCGGTCGGCTACTTCAAGCAGCGCACCGTCGCCGGCGAGGTCGGCTCCTCGACCATGCCGCACAAGGTCAACCCGATCGACTTCGAGAACGCCGAGGGCAACCTCGGCATCGCCAATGCCATCCTCGAGCACCTCGCCGGCAAGCTGCCGATCTCGCGCTGGCAGCGTGACCTCACCGACTCGACCGTACTGCGCAACCTCGGCGTCGGCTTCGCCCACGTCACCATTGCGCTGCAGTCGGCGCTCAAGGGCATCGGCAAGCTCGAGGCCAACCCCGAGCGCATGGCCGCTGACCTCGACGACAACTGGGAGGTACTCGCCGAACCGATCCAGACGGTGATGCGTCGCTATGGCGTCGACAAGCCCTACGAGAAGCTCAAGGCGCTGACCCGCGGTCACCGCATCGGCCCCGAGGCGCTGGCCGAGTTCGTCGACGGGCTGGAGATCCCCGAGGCGGCCAAGGCCGAGCTCAAGGCGCTGACCCCGGCGAGCTATCTCGGCGACGCCGTCCGGCTGGCACGCGAGAGCTGAACCCGGGATCACCGTGGTCGCCTGGCGCGACCACGGTGGGCTCGGGCAGCGAAAAAAATAGGCCGGTCACGCGGGGAGCGTGACCGGCCTTCCATCAAGCCCCTGTCGGGGGGGAGTGGGGCTCAACTGGACCCTTGCGTCGCCCGGCAAGACCGGACGAACGACTGAAAACGGTGGAGTTCGGAGTGCGCGGCGGGTCGCCACACACGCCGACCGACCGTGAGGCCGTATCGGCGTGTCGGCTTGGAGCGGCGGGCGCCGATCCCTGGCGCGCGGTGAGGGCGCTGAATCAGCCCTCGACCTCGGAGCGAATGGTCACGCGACGCTGCTTGACCGAGTAGACGTCGAACTCGGGCAGCATATCGCGCTCGCCACGGCTCTCGACGGAAACGATATCGCTCGCCGGGATGCCCTTGGAGACCATGTAGTCACGCACCGCATTGGCGCGGTTCAGCCCCAGGGTATCGTTGTAGGCTTCCGAACCCTTGGCGTCGGTGTGACCGACCAGGGTGAGCTGCTCGCGCGACTGGGTGGCGTTGACGTCGGCGATGTAGTCGTCGAGACGCGCCAGCTCGGTATCGTTGACCACGTTCTCGATACGGTACTTGTCGAACTCGAAGTTCAGACGCACCACGAACTCGGCCGGCACCGGCTTGACGCAGGGCTCGAGGTCGTTCGGACCCTGGGTGCTCTGCCAGCACTCGCCGTAACCGGTGACCCAAGCGGTCCCGGTCGGCTTGGCCGACCAGAAGTGGTCCATCATGTCGGCGGCATTGGCCGCCAGCGGGGCGCCCAAGACCAAGGCCAGGGAGGCAGCGGCGGCCGCGGCGCGGGAGGACTGTTTGAATTTGCGCATCTTCACGGTTTCCTGTTTCAGGTGGGTGAGTGGTCCGATCGGCGACAGGTTAACAAGCTGTAGCACATGTCAGCAAAAAGCAACAACGTGGTGCGTTGATCTCACCAGATGCTGAATGTCTGGCCCCCGACGCGGGTTTTCAATCCGATCCAGACCCCGTGAACCCCAGGGACCACACTCGGGACACAGACATTCTAGCCTACAGCCGCCGCAAAAGTGCAACTTTTTTCGCCGACCGCAACATATTTACAACGAAAGTCATCAGAAAACAACAGCTAGCTACTGACAGCGCCGGCGCCGCATCGCCACGACCTCCCCGGGGCCGGAAATGTCCGGAAACCAACACCCTGTCGTCCCTCGCCATGGAGCAGCGTTCATGACCAGCGCCAACACCGAGCCCTCCCCTCTCGAGACACGTGCATCGATCCGCGACGCTGCCATCGCGCTGGCGACCCAGGCGCGGCGCGAGCTGTTGATCTTCGGCCCCCACCTCGAGCCCGATCTCTACGACCAGCCAGCCTTGCTCGAAGCGATACGACGACTCGCGCTCGAACGCCCCGACCTCCCGGTGCGCATCCTGGTCAACGAGACCCGCGACGCGCTCCAGCAGGGGCATCGCCTGATCGAACTGGCACGTCGCCTCACCTCACGGATCGCCATCCGGCGCAGCGGGGATGACGACCGCACGCGTACCGACGCCTTTCTCGTCGTCGATGCCCGGGGCTATGTCCATCGGCACCGCGCCGACGGCCAGCGCGCGACCGCGGCCGCCGCCGACACCCCCGAGGCACGACGACTCCGCGAGAGCTTCATGCAGATGTGGGAGCGCAGCGACAGCGACCGCGAGATCGACCGGCTGTATCTATAGAGGTGGGATCAGGCCGTCGCACACACCGCCGCAGGCGGATCGAGCTCGTCGACGAAGCAGGGGCGCGCAATCCCGTAGCCCTGGACGTAGTCGACCCCGAGTTCGCGCAGCAGCGCCAGGATCTCCTGGTTCTCGACGTACTCGGCGATGGTCTCCTTGCCCATGAAGTGCGCGATCTCGTTGAACGACTTGACGATCGCCCGGTCGTGCGGGTTGCTGAGGATATCCTTGACGAAGGAGCCGTCGATCTTGACGAAGTCGACCGGCAACTGCTTGAGATAACCGTAGGAGGACATCCCCGAGCCGAAGTCGTCGAGCGAGATCGGACAGCCCATCGACTGGAGCGACTCGAGCAGCCGCACCGCCTGATCGAGATGGACGATGGCTGCGGTCTCGGTGACCTCGAAGCCGACCAGTCCCGGCGCCACCTGCCAACGCGCGAAGGCCCCACGGATGAAGGCGTCGAGCCCGGGATCGCTCAGCGACTGACCGGAGAGGTTGATCGCCACGCCGCCGTAGGCGCGCGCCAGCTCGGGGTTGTCGTGCAACCAGCGCAGCGTCTCCTCGATCACCTGACGGTCGACCTCGTGCATCAGGTTCATCGCCTCGGCCGCGGCGATGAAGGCCGCCAGCGGTAGCGGGGCATCGTCGGCGTCATAGACGCTGAGCAACACCTCGCCATGATGAAAGGCGCCGTGCTCAGGCCCTTCCCCCACCGTCGCGATCGGTTGCAACCGCAACCGCTTGCGGCCCGACTTGATCGCCTCCTCGGCCTGGGCCCAGCCACGCATGCGCTCGAGCTGCGCGGCGACCTGGACATCGTCCTCGGCATAGCACACCACCCGACCACCGCCGCTGTGCTGGGCGGCGAGACAGGCGACATTGGCCGCGGAGAGCACCCCTTCCGGGCTCTCCGACGCAGCATCGACCAGAGCCACCCCGAGGCTCACCGAGACCTGCAGGACCCGTCCCAGCCAGGTGAGCGAGACCGCCTCGAGCGCCTCGCGTATCCGCTCGGCGCTGGCCTGCGCCGCCTCGACACCTTCGGCAGGCGCGATCAACGCGAAGCGGTTCCAGCCGAGATAGGCCAGACAGGGGGCATCGGGCAGCAGCGCCCGCAGCCGCTCGGCCATCAGCGCCAGCAGCCGCTCGCCGGCGGCATAGCCGTGGGCTGCGGTCAGCAGATCGAAGCGATCGAGTTCGAGAAAACCGAGCAGATGCGGACAGGGCGCGGCGGTGCGGCTCAGCAGCCCGGTGAGCACCCCGACCAGACAACGCTGGCCGGGCAGCCCGGTCAGCGAGTCCTCCACGGTCTGCGCGCGCACCTGCTCGCCGAGTTCGCTCAGGGTCGCCTCGGTGGCGCGCTGCATCAGCGGTTGGCGCGGCGGCGCCTCGACCCGCGCCCGCGACTCGGCCAGGGCGGCGGCCAGACGCTCGGGGGTGAAGGTGCGGACACGCCGACCCATCGGGTCGCTCAGCGCCAGACGACGCCCGTCCTCGCTGCGCCAGATCAGCCGGTAGGCGCGCTCGCCACCCTGCTCGGTCAGCCACACCACGGAGCCCAGGGCAAGCTGCTCGATCCGCTCACGGGCCGCCTGCCAGTCGGCCTCGGACACCCCGCTCGGGGGCTCCTGAAGCGCCGCCTCGGCCTCTTCCGGCGGATCGATGGCGAACACCACCCAGTCCTCGCGATCGAGCGCCCCGCGCGCGGCCCGACGCAGCACCTGCTCGACCCGCTCGACCAGCGACTCGGCCCCGAACGGATCGTGACCGATATAGATCAACCCCTCGTACAGGGTCGCCACCAACGCCTGGATGTCCTCGACCTCGGTCTCGCCACGACTGGCGCGGTGCAGTGTCCACAGCGGCATCCAGTAATGACGCCAGCGCGCGCCGTCGATCCCGGCATAGTTGCAGACCGACTCGAGCAGCATCCGCCAGCCGGCATCGAGCAGGGTCGGCAACAGCGGATGCACCGGCTCACCGCCGAAGCTGGACTGCAGACGCTGGCGCACCCGCTCATGGGCGCGCCGCTCGCACTCGCGCGCCTCGTTGGCGCCGACCCAGCGCGAGACATTGGCGCGATAACGCGACCCGACACGCTCGCGCAGTGACTGCAGGCCGGAAGAGATGGCACGCAGGGTGTCGAGATCACCGGCGTCGGTGATCACCAGACGATGGACGAACTCCTCGAGTTCGCCGCTCAAGGCACGGTCATCGGCCTCGCCGTTGAGCAGGAAGGAGGAGAGCTGCTCGAGCTGATCCATCAGCCCGACCAGCGGGTGGGTGTCATGCTCGCCCGGTCGGCCGGGGTCACTGACCGCCATCGCCAGGAAGTGGATCGACAACCGCCGGATCAACGCCTTGATGCCCTGGGGGGCGTGCGGGTCGTCGAGGATCTGCGAGAGCATCTGGTCGGTCACCTCGACCCGCTCGCGCACCCTCGGTGCACGCAGACGCCCCGGATCGCCGGTCCCAGTCGTGCGCGCGGCCAGCAATCGCGCCATGGCGTCGAGGTCGGCTCCGGCCTCGCCATCCACGCCCCCCGTCTGCAACCGGGTCAGCAACTCGCCGAGGCCAAGTCCCGCGGACCTGGCTCGCGCCGGCGCCCCGGTCGCATCCGCCTGCCCTTCTGGCCTCGGCAGCGGCGAGGCGACAGACGATGGCGCAGCCTCCCGCTCTCGAGGGGGTGACCGCAACGGCGGCGGCGCGCACGCCGGCAGCCCGTGCTCGCGCCACAGCTGCAACAGCTCGCGATAGAAGGCGCCGAGGTTACCCACCAGCGGCGTGGCGGCGAGCCGCAGGGCGCGTCCGAGCAGCTCGTCCTCCAGCCCGCCACGACGCAGCGCCCCGGCCAGGGCCTCGACCAACGGCTCCGGCTCCAGCGCGACCTGGGCGTCGCCGAAGACCCCGACGAGATGCCCGCGCAATGATCGCAGCACCTCGGCAAGCTCCTGCTCGAGTCGGTTGACCAGCTCGGAGCGCGCCAGCCACAACTCGAACTCATGTGGTTCGACCAGCGACAGCGCGGCCTGCCCGGGCGCCTCATCGGTGGAGTCGGACAACCGCTGCGTCGGCGCGAAGATCAAGCCATCGAGCACCTCGTCGGTCAGACCCCGCGCCAGGCTCCCGGCCTGGATGGTACGACCGAGCTGGCCGAGCTCACCGACGAAACGGGCGCGCTGGGCATCGTTCGCGGCACGCTCCGCGTGCATCCACAGCGCATCGATCAGGGTCTCGAGCAAGGCATCGAACAACGGCGGCAACCGCGCGCGACCGACCTGCTCGAGCAGCCCTCGCGCCCGCGCCGCACCGTTCGCCTCGGCGCCACGTCGTGGCGACGCACTCAAGCCGGCGAGAAAACGCTCCAGATGCATCTGGCCATTGGCGGCGAAGTGGATGAAACGCGCGCCCAGCCCGTGCTCGGCCCGATGCACCAGCACCACCACCGCCTGCAGGGTGCGTTGCCGGCCATCGAGCGCCACCCTGAAGCGGACCTCGCAACGCTCGCCGGCGCCGACACGCAGCTCGGCCTCGTGCTCGCCCATGTCGAGCAACGCGCCTCCGCTGCAGAGATTACGGACCCGGCAGGCGAGCAGGGGCTGATGAGGGGCACGGAGCTCGGCGGGGAGATCGACCGGGGTGCGGCGCTGACGCCGACGCTCCGACACCTTTGCGCCCTCAACCCCGGACATCGGCCACCCCGCCGAGCGACGGCCCGGGACACCCGGGGGCGAGCCGCCCCGCATCGACCGAGACGTCCCCACCAACACTGATTTCAATCATGCAACACCACACAAGCAAAGACGCGAGACGCCCCCGACCGCGGCGGTCGCTGACCGCAACCTCCCTGACTCGGCGTTCCTCGTGACTCTCCTCGCGCATCATCCAGGCTATTCCCTGCGGGGTCAGAGCGGTGAACTCCATTGGTACCCGACCCGATGTGCGCTAGTTTGCGCCTTTGTGACGGTCGGTGCCAGCTCCCGCCCCACCGCGTGCGCGCGCCTCCCGAGGACTCAGCCGCCGGACCGCCACCAGTGCGCCACGCCCTGTTCGAGCACGGATCGCCCGCCCTCGATCAGCCGCTCGAGCGGGGCCTTGCGCTCGCGCCAGCGCAGCCCCAGCAGGGTGTGGCTGTCGCGCGCGGCGAGCAGATAGTCGTCGCTGGTCTGGATGGCGTCGACCAGGCCCAGTTCGACGGCGCGCGCGCCGTGCCAGTACTCGCCGGTGGCGACCCGATCGAGGTCGAGCGCGGGGCGGTAGTCGGCGACGAAACGCTTGAACAGCGCATGGGTCTCCTCGAGCTGCTCGCGCAGCTTGCGCCGTCCCTCCTCGGTGTTCTCGCCGAACAGGGTCAGGGTGCGCTTGTGCTCGCCGGCGGTGTGCAGCTCGAAGTCGACCCCGTGGCGCTCGAGCAGACGGTGGAAGTTGGGGATTTCGGCGAGTACCCCGATCGAGCCGATCACCGCGAAGGGCGCGGCGATGATGCGATCGGCGACACAGGCCATCAGGTAACCGCCACTGGCCGCGACCTTGTCGACCGCCACCGTCAGGCGGATGCCGCGCTCGCGCAGCCGCGCCAGCTGCGAGGCGGCCAGGCCGTGCTCGGTGACCATGCCACCGGCATTGTCGAGGCGTACCAGCACCTCGTCCTCGGGCCGCGCCTCGAGCAGCAGAGCGCTGACCTGGGCGCGCAGCGCGGCGGCCGCGCTGGCGCGGATATCCCCCTTGAAGTCGATCACGAACAGTCGGGGGCGGGTCGCGATCTCCTGGGCGCGCGCCTTGTCGCGCTTGCGCTCGGCCTTGCGGTACGCGCGCAGCGCCTTGCCCGCGAGGGTCGCCTCACGCAGCCGCGCGGCCTGCTCGCGCAGCCGCGCCCCGAGATCGACGACCTCGAGCCGCACCGGGGAGGACGCATCTCCGGCACCGCGGGCACGCGCCAGGATCAGCAGCAGCGCGGCAAACGCCAGCAGCAGCGTCAGGGTCTTGGCGAGAAACAATCCGTAGTCGAACAACAACTCCATCAATGGCGGCATCGCGGGGGATCCTCGGGCAACGGGCGACAGGACATCAGACCGCGATCGGCGCGCGGATCACCGGGTGCGGGTCATAGCCCTCGATGACCACGTCCTCATAGCGGTAGTCGAACAGGCTCGGCGCCCGCTGCAGCCGCAACCGCGGCAGCGCCCGGGGCTCGCGCGCGAGCTGGGCATGGACGATGTCGTCGGTGAGGTGATTGCGGTAGAGATGCAGGTCGCCGAAGGTGTGGATGAACTCGCCGGGCTCGAGATCGCATTGCTGGGCGATCATCGCCGTGAGCAGGGCGTAGCTGGCGATGTTGAAGGGCACGCCGAGGAAGAGGTCGGCGCTGCGCTGGTAGAGCTGGCAGGACAGCCGTCCGCCGGCCACCTGGAACTGGAACAGACAGTGACAGGGGGCGAGCGCCATGCGCCCGGCGGCGACGTTGTCCTGCGGCCCGAGCCCCTCGTCGGGAAGGTCGGCCGGGTTCCAGGCGCTGACCACCAACCGACGCGAGTGCGGACGCTCGCGGATCGCCTCGAGCAGCTCGGCGAGCTGATCGATGCGACGCCCGTCGGGCGCCGGCCAGCTGCGCCACTGGGCACCGTAGACCGGCCCCAGGTCGCCGTCCGGCGCGGCCCACTCGTCCCAGATACTGACCCCGTGGCGCTGCAGGTCGGCGGCATTGGTCGAGCCCGAGAGGAACCACAGCAGCTCGTGGACCACGCTCTTGAGGTGGACGCGCTTGGTGGTGAGCAGTGGGAAGCCCGCGGCGAGATCGAAGCGCACCTGACGCCCGAACACCGAGCGGGTCCCGACCCCGGTACGGTCGTCGCGATCGTGACCGTTGTCGATCACGTCGCGCAGCAAATCAAGATAGACGCGCATCGCTCAGCCCACCGGACCGAGCAGCAGCGAGCGCCCGTCCATGCGCGGGTCGGGATCGAGTCCCATCAGCGCCAGCACCGTCGGCGCAAGATCCTTGAGTGCGCCACTGAGCGACAACCGCCAGGGCTGCTCGTCGATCACCAGGCAGGGCACCGGATAGGTGGTGTGCTGGGTGTGCGGCGCGCCGGTGACCGGGTCGACCATCTCGTCGCAGTTGCCGTGATCGGCGGTGAGGATCACCGAGTAGCCGGCGGCGACGGCGGCGTCGAGCACCCGCCCGACCTCGCGGTCCAGGGTCTCGACGGCGCGGATCACCGACTCGCGCACCGCGGTATGGCCGACCATGTCGCCGTTGGCGAAGTTGGCGACGACGAAGGGGAAGGCGCGCCGCCCGAGCACCTCGACCAGGGTGTCGGCGACCTCGGGAGCGCTCATCTCCGGCTGCAGGTCGTAGGTGGCGACCTTGGGCGAGGGGATCAGCACCCGCTCCTCACCCGACAGCGGCTCGTTCTCGCCGCCGTTGAAGAAGAAGGTGACATGGGCGTACTTCTCGGTCTCGGCACAGTGGAACTGCGCCAGCCCGGCCTCGGCGAGCACCCCGCCGAGGGTGGTGCGCGGCGCGTCGCTGGCAAAGGCCGCGGGCAGGCCGTACTTGGGGTCGTATTCCATCATCCCGGTGACCCGCACGCCGGTCACCCCGCGGCGGTCGAATGCGGCGAACGCGGGATCGGCAAAGGCGGCGACCAGCTGGCGCGGGCGGTCCTTGCGGAAGTTGAAGTGGATCACCTGATCGCCGTCGCGGATCAGCTCGGCGCCCTCGAGCACCGTCGGCACGATGAACTCGTCGTCCTCGCCGGCCTCATAGGCCGCGGCGATCGCCGCGCGCGCGTCGGCCGCGCGCCGCCCCTCGCCGTCGACCATGGCGCGCCAGGCCTGCTCGGTGCGCTCCCAGCGGTTATCGCGATCCATCGCATAGAAGCGACCGCTGACCGTGGCGATCTGACCGCCGGCCTCGCGCAACGCCGGCTCGAAGGCATCGAGATAGCCGAGCACCGAGCGCGGCGGGGTATCGCGCCCATCGGCGAACAGATGCACCTGGGCGCGCGCTCCCTGACGGCGGCACAGTTCGATCAGCGCCGCGAGGTGGTTGACGTGACTGTGCACGCCGCCGTCGGAGACCAGTCCCATCAGCTGCACCGGCCGCTCGGCCGCGGCCGCAGCGCGCGCCGCGGCGATCAGCGTGGCGTTGTCGTAGAAGCTACCGTCGGCGACGGCGTCGTCGATCAGCACCAGGTCCTGACGCACCACACAGCCCGAGCCGATCGACATGTGACCGACCTCGGAGTTGCCCATCTGCCCGTCGGGCAGCCCTACCGCCTGCCCCGAGGCCATCAGCGTGGTGTGCGGATGGCTGGAGAAGTAGCGATCGAGGTTGGGGGTGTCGGCGATCGCGACCGCGTTGTTGGCCTTGGCCGGGTTGACGCCGAAGCCGTCCAGGATGATCAGGATCACCGGACGACGGGGCAGTTGCTGCATGGGGTCGCTCATCGCTCTCTCCTCGGAACACGGTCGGGTTCGTGGGGACGCGGCACCGGGATGGGTCCACACGACTGGAAAACCGTCTAGTTTAACCGCTGACGGTCGTCGATCGCCCGTCGCGCCCCGATTCCGGACCTCCATGCCCCCTTTTGCACAGAGATGGACGCATCGATGACGATCATCAAGAAACCTTAAGGTGACAGGTTTATGATCGGCGCAAGAATCCGGCCCCGATCGGTCCGGCCGGGATGCAGCACCACCGCCACGACAACAGACCGCCCGGCACGGGCCCGGAGGAGAGCACACTATGAACACCGATCGCATCATCGCCTTCGTCATGGCCGGCGGCCAGGGCTCGCGCCTGCAGCCGCTCACCGCCGCCCGCTCCAAACCCTCGGTGCCCTTCGGCTCGCGCTATCGCATCGTCGACTTCGTGCTCAGCAACCTGGTCAACTCGCAGATCCAGACCATCTATCTGCTGGTGCAGTACAAGTCGCAGTCGCTCATCGAGCACGTGCGCAAGGCCTGGACCATCTCGCCGCTGCTGCAGAGCCAGTTCGTCACCGTGGTGCCGCCGCAGATGCTCTCCGGGCAGCACTGGTTCCAGGGCACCGCCGACGCGGTCAACCAGAACATCAACCTGATCGAGGAACACCGCCCCGACCGGGTCGCGGTATTCGGCGCCGATCACATCTATCGCATGGACGTGCGCCAGATGCTCGCCTTCCATCGCGAGCGCCAGGCCGACGTCACCATCGCCGCGCTGCCGGTGCCGCTGGCCGAGGCCGCGAGCTTCGGCGTCATCGCCGCCGATCCCGAGGGACGCATCCAGGGCTTCGAGGAGAAACCGGCCTCCCCCACCCCGATGCCCCACGACCCGGCGATGGCCTTCGCCTCGATGGGCAACTACATCTTCGACACCGAGGTGCTGCTCGAGGCGCTCAAGGCCTGTCGCGACGCCGGCGAGACCGATTTCGGCCAGCACGTGCTGCCGCGTCTGCTGCGCACCCACAGGCTCTACGCCTACGACTTCTCGACCAACCGCATCCCCGGCATCCAACCCTACGAGGACCAGGTCTACTGGCGCGACGTCGGCACCATCGACGCCTACTTCGACGCCCACAAGGACGTGCTCGGCGCCGATCCCGCCTTCGACATGTTCAACCCCGAGTGGCCGATCTTCTCCAGCAACTACCAGGGCCCGGTGGCCAAGCTGCTCGGCGGCGAGGTGCGCAACACCCTGCTCGGCGCGGCCACGGTGATCCACGAGGGGGCGCGGGTGCGCGACTCGATCATCCGTCGCGAGACGGTGATCGAGGAGGACGTCGAGCTCGACAACTGCGTGATCATGGACTACGTGCGCATCGGGCGCGGCGCCCGGCTGCGCAACGTCATCGTCGATCGTCACAACATGATCGAGCCGGGCGACAGCATCGGCTTCGACCGCGACCGCGACGCCGAACGCTTCCAGATCAGCCCCGGCGGGGTGACGGTGGTGCCGATGGGACAGCTGAGCTACTACGCCCGCGACGTGCGCGACGCCAACTCGCGCGGACGCTACTCGGAGTGATCAACGGCTGCGGATACGCGGATCGAGGGCGAGATAGAGCAGGTCGGTGAGGGTGTTGACGACGAGATAGGCGAGCGCGATCACCAGCACCGCGCCCTGCACCAGCGGGTAGTCGCGCGCCTGGATCGACTCCACCACCAGGCTGCCGAGCCCCGGCCAGGCGAACACCGTCTCGGTGATCACCGCACCGCCGAGCAGCGCGCCGAACTGCAGCCCGAGCAGGGTGAGCACCGGCAGCCAGGCGTTGCGCAGGGCGTGGCGCCACAACACCCGCACCGGTCCCGCGCCCTTGGCGCGGGCGGTACGCACATAGTCCTCGCCGAGCACCTCGAGCAGGCTCGACCGCACCATCCGCGCCAGCACCGCCGCCAGCCCGGTGCCCAGGGTCAGCGCCGGGAGCAGCAGCGACAGCGGCCCGTCGCGCCCGCTCACCGGCGTCCACCCGAGCCACAGCGAGCAGACCAGGATCAGCAGCGGCCCGAGCCAGAAGTTGGGGATCGCCGCGCCGAGCATGGAGAAGCCCATCGCGACGCGATCGATCCATCCCCCCTGATGCAGCGCCGCCAGCACCCCGAGCGGCAGCGCCACCACCACCGCCAGGGCGAGCGCGGCCACGGCCAGCTCCAGGGTCGGCCCGGCGCGCTCGGCGAGCAGCGCCGTCACCGCCCGACCGCTGTGCAGCGAGGCCCCGAGATCGAGCCGCGCGAGCCCGCCGAGATAGTCCAGGTACTGCGTCCACAGCGGCCGATCGAGCCCGAGCGCGGCGCGCAGCTCGATCTGATCGACCGCGCGCGCGCCCTCCCCCAGCATCGCCGCCACCGGATCGCCCGGCACCAGATGGATGAGCAGGAACACCAGGGTGCAGACCCCGAGCAGGCTCGCCGCCGCCTCGCCGAGACGCCCGAGCAGCGCGCCCATCTCAGCCGCGGATCTCCACCGGGGTACCGACCGGGGTCTGATCGAAGAGCGCGATCAGCCCCGCGTCGTGCATACGGATGCAGCCGTGCGAGCGCGGCTCGCCGAGCGGCTCGCTCGGCGGGGTGCCGTGGATGTAGATATAGCGGCGCAGGGTGTCGACCTCGCCGCCGCGGTTGCGCCCCGGCTCGCAGCCGGTGAGCCAGAGGATGCGGGTGGTGATCCAGTCGCGCCCGGGGTGGGCGGCGCGCAGCGCCGCGTCGCAGATCTCGCCGGTGGGTCGGCGGCCCCGGAACACCGTCCCCGGCGCGCAGCCATCGCCGATGCGTGCGCGCACCCGGTGCAGCCCGCGCGGGGTGCAACCGCTGCCGTTGCGCTCACCGACCCCGTTGCGCCCGGTCGAGACCGGGTAGCGGGCGAGCACGCGCGTGCCGGCCGACAGGGTCAGGGTCTGGGTAGGGACATCGATCAGGATACGGCGCTCGCTCATCACTCCTCCTCTGCTGCGACCGGGACGCGCACGACCTGCGCCAGCCCATCATAGTTGCCGTCGCCGGCCGGTCGATAGCCGCGAATGGTCGCGCGCTGCGCCGCCACCTGATCCTCGTACCACAACGGCACCAACGCCAGCTCGGCATGGACGATCGCCTGCAGCGCGGCATAGGGCGCGCGCGCGGCGGCAAGCGAGGGCGCGCGCGCCGCGGTCGCAATCAGCCGGTCGACCGAGGCGTTGCGATAGCGCCCCCGATTGGCGCCCCCCGGCGGCAGCGATTCGGAGTGCAGCGCGTAGCGGAAGATGTCGGGGCTTCGCACCCCGACCCAGGTCAGCGCATAGAGGCTGAAGCGCCCGGCCTTGACGTCGCCGAAGAAGGTCCCCCAGTCGTGCCCCTGCACCGCCAGCGCGATCCCGGCCGCGGCGAGCTGCGCCTGCAGCGCCCCGGCCAGGCGCAGCCGGAAGGGATCGCTCGAGGTCTTCAGGGTCAGGCGCAACGGGTTCCCGGGGCCGAACCCGGCGCCCGCGAGCAACGCTCGGGCGCGCTCGGGGTCATGAGGCCAGGGCGCGAGATCGCCCCGCCCCGCCCAGTGCTCGGGCGGCAGGATCGACTCGGCGAGTCGCGCGCGACCACCGAGCAGGGTGTCGATCAGCAGGGGGCGGTCGATCGCCTGGGCGATGGCGCGACGCACCGCCAGGGAGCCGGTGCGCGGGTCTTCGAGATTGAAGCCGAGATAGGAGAGGTTGGCGCCGGGCACGGCGCGCACCGCGATGCCCGGCGCGCGCGCCAGATGATCGACCAGCTCGGGCGGCAGGTCGCCCTGCAACAGATCGACCTCGCCGCGCAACAGCTTCATCACCCGCACGCTGGGGTCGCGTACCGTCACCAGCGCGATCCGCTGACCGTCGGCGCGTCGTTCGAGCAGCAGCGCGTCGGGGCCGGGTCGCTCGACCAGACGCAGCGGTCCGCTGCCGATCGGCGCGGTGACGAAGGGGTGGTCGCGGGCGATCGCCGCCGCCGGCAGCACCGCGAGCACCAGCCGACTCGGCAGCGCCGTGTCGGGCGCGTGCAGCGCCAGCTCCAGGGTGTCGTCGTCGCGCGCGCGCAGCGCCGCGATCCCGGCGAGCGCGGCGCGGTGCGGCGAGCGCGAGCCCGGCGCGCGGATCGAGGCCAGGGTGGCGACGACATCGTGCGCGGTGAGCCGGCTGCCGTCGCTGAACAGACGCCCCTGCTCGCCGAGCCGAAAGCGGTAACGGGTCGCCCCCAGCTGCTCCCAGCGCGCCAGCCCGGGCACCGGCCGGGCGGCCGCGTCGAGCCGTACCAGGGTGCGATATAGCAGCCGGTTGACCCGCTCGGAGGTGGCGTCGGTGGCCAGACGGGGATCGAGGTTGCGCGGCGGGCGCGCCACCGCGAAGCGGATCACCGCGTCCTCGCGCGCCCCCCGGGCGCAGCCGCCGAGCACGGCGGCGGCGCCGAGCGCGAGCGACCGCGCGCCGCTCACCAGTCGCGGTAGGGGTGACGGGCGAGGCGCGCGTTGAAGTAGCGCGGGTCGTCGCTGACCTCCTCGCCGAGCCAGTCGGGGCGGACGAAGACGGCCCGTTCGTCCTCGAGTTCGAGCTCGGCGAGCACCAGTCCGGCGTTGGCCCCGGCGAACTCGTCGACCTCCCACACCCGGCCCGCGACCGTCACCAGATGACGCACCTTCTCGACCAGCGCGGTGCAGGCCAGATCGCGCAGCATCGCCTCGGCGTCGGCCACCGGGACGGGGTACTCGTACTCGGCGCGGGCGATGCCGCGGCTCGCCCCCTTGAGGGTGAGGAAGGCCTGCTCGCCGGCGATCCGCACCCGCAGCGTCAACCCCGGCTCGGCCACCAGATAGCCCTGCACCATGCGGGTGCTGCGGCTGACCGCCTCGCGCCAGCCGGCGTCGCGCACCAGGAACTTGCGTTCGATCTCGATTGCCATGACTGACCTCCAGGATGCACGGCGGGCAATGCCCGCCGCGTCCGTTCAGGCGCGCTCGAACAGCGCCATCGACTCCACGTGCCCGGTGTGCGGGAACATGTCCATCACCCCGGCGGCACGCAGCCGATAGCCGAGCCCGTTGACCAGGCGATCGGCGTCGCGCGCCAGGGTCGAGGGGTAGCAGGAGACATAGACGATACGCTCGGCACCGAGCCGCGGCAGCCAGTCGAGCACCTGCAGTGCACCGCTGCGCGGCGGGTCGAGCAGCACCTTGCCGAAGCGCTCGCGCATCCACGGCTCGAGTTCCAGCTCGCCGTAGAGGTCGGCGGTGTGGAAGCGGGTGTTGTCGATGCCGTTGCGCGCGGCGTTGCGCTCGGCGCGCGCCACCAGCCCGGCGTCACCCTCGACCCCGACCACGCTGGCGGCCTGGCGCGCCAGCGGCAGGGTGAAGTTGCCGAGCCCGCAGAACAGGTCGAGCACGGTCTCGTCGGGCTGGACGTCGAGCAGACCGAGCGCCTGGTCGATCATCGCGCGGTTGAGTTCGAGGTTGACCTGGGTGAAGTCGTTGGGCAGGAACTCCAGGGTCAGGCCGTGACGCGGCAGGCTGTAGGACAGGTCGATCTCGTGCCCGGGCAGCGGGCGCACCGTCTCCGGGCCGCCCTCCTGGAGATAGATGTGGTAGCCCTCGCGCTCGCCGAGCGCGCGCAGCACCTCCAGGTCGGCGTCGGTCGGGGTCTGCAGCACGCGGAACACCAGCACGCACGACCTGTCGCCGACGGCGACCTCGATCTGCGGCACCTGGTCGCGGATGCTCAGCGCGTCGATCGCCGCGCCGATCTCCACCAGCCGCTCGCCGACGGCCGGATGCAGCACCGGACAGCGTTCGAGATCGGCGAGGAAGGCGTTGCCGCGCTCGCGGAAGCCGACCAGGGTGCGTCCCTTCTTCTCCACCCGGCGCACCCCGAGCCGGGCCTTGCGCCGGTAGCCCCAATGATCGGCCACCAGGGGATCGAGCCAACGCTCGGGCTCGACCTTGCCGATGCGGGTGAAGACGTCGGCGAGACTGGCCTGCTTGGCGCGGATCTGCGCCGCCGTGTCCTGGTGCTGCAGCGAGCAGCCGCCGCACACCCCGAAGTGCGCGCAGCGCGGCTCGACCCGCTCGGGCGAGGCGTGCAGCACCTCGACCACCCGGCCCTCGTCGTAGCGACGCTGCACCCGGGTGTACTGGAAGCGGACGCGCTCGCCGGGCAGGGCGCCGTCGACGAACACGGCCTTGCCGTCGAGGTGGGCGAGGCCCCGACCCTCGTGGGTCAGGCTCTCGATCTCGACCTCGACCGGGTCCTGGGGGAGCGGCTTGCGTTTTCTTCTCGACACGGACTTGGATACTCGTTCGTTTATGGATGATTTGGGTTCAGGCCGGGAACACCCCGGTCGACAGATAGCGGTCGCCGCGGTCGCAGATGATCGCCACGATCACCGCGTCCTCGACCTCGGCGGAGAGACGCAGCGCCGCGGCCACCGCACCGCCCGAGGAGACGCCGGCGAAGATGCCCTCGCGCGCGGCCAGCGCACGCATCGTCTCCTCGGCCTCTTGCTGAGTGACGTCGATGATGCGATCGACCCCGGCCGGATCGTAGACCTTGGGCAGATAGGCTGCGGGCCAGCGGCGGATGCCGGGGATGCTCGCCCCCTCGGCCGGCTGCACGCCGACGACCTGCACCGCCGGGTTCTGCGCCTTGAGATAGCGCCCGGTGCCCATGATGGTGCCGGTGGTGCCCATCGAGCTGACGAAGTGGGTCACCCGCCCCTCGGTGTCGCGCCAGATCTCGGGGCCGGTGCCGAGGGTGTGCGCCTCGGGGTTATCGGGGTTGGAGAACTGGTCGAGACGCACGCCCTCGCCGCGCGCCTCCATCTCCAGGGCGAGATCGATGGCCGCTTCCATGCCACCGGTGGCGGGGGTGAGGATGATCTCGGCGCCATAGCTGCGCATCGCCCCGCGGCGCTCGGCGCTCATGTTCTCGGGCATGATCAGCACCATGCGATAGCCGCGGATGGCCGCCGCCAGCGCCAGCGCGATGCCGGTGTTGCCGCTGGTGGCCTCGATCAGGGTGTCGCCGGGGCGGATGGTGCCGCGCTCCTCGGCGCGACGGATCATGTTGAGCGCGGGACGGTCCTTGACCGAGCCGGCGGGGTTGTTGCCCTCGAGCTTGGCGAGGATCAGGTTGGAGGTCTCGCCGGGCAGACGCTGCAGACGCACCAGCGGCGTGTTGCCGACGAAGTCTTCGATGGTCGGATAGGACATGTTCTCGTTACCGTGACCGATGGGCGGGATGGGTTCGAACCGGCGCAGGCCCGACGCGCAGGCGGCGCATTGTGCCAGATCGCGGGCGCCCGGACAGGTGCCCGGCGCCGCTGAGCGGCCCCCCCTGGTTCGAGTTCAACTTACGCCAACCCGGAGTCGCGCACCACCGAGCACGGCTCAGCGCCCCTTCGCCGGACTCGACTGGACGTAATAGCTCAGCTTGTCGGAGAGGTTGAGATACTCGATGATGTCCTCGGTGAGCTCGGACTGGTGCAGACTCTCGCGGATCGCGCCCTCCTCCTCCGAGAGATCGAGGATCAGCGCCTGATCGCTGGGGATCTCGGGTGAGTAGACCAGCACGTTGGGCCTGAGCAGGTCGTCGGGGTTGATCGAGATCACCACCGCGACGCGCTCGTCCTCGAGCCGCACCACGGTGCCCGGGGGATAGACCCCGAGATTGGTGATCAGGGTGGTCAGCACCCGCGGGTCGTAACGCGCGCGGTCCTTGGTATACATGCTCGAGACGGCCTGGTGCGGCGACAGTCCGCGTCCGCTATAGGTACCGTTGCAGAGGTTGTCGTAGCGATTGACCACGCTGACGATGCGGGTCAGCGCGCCGAGCGCCTTGCCGCTCAGCCCGTCCGGGTAGCCGCTGCCGTCGAGGTGCTCGTGGTGCTGGCCAATGACCTCGATCACCGCATCGGGCAGGGTGCCGATGGCCTGGGCGATCTCCACCCCGTAGCGCGGGTGCTGCTCGTAGAGGGCGCGTTCCGGCTTGTTCCAGTCGCCCTTTTTGTGCAGGATCTGTGAAGGGATGCGCTGCAGCCCGAGGTCGTGGAAGAGCGCGCCGAGCCCGAGCAGGCGCAGGTTCTCGCGATCGAGCTTGAGCTTGCGCCCGAGCACCAGCGCCAGGGCCATGACGTTGATGGCGTGATGATAGGTGTTCTCGTCCTGGCTCTTGAGGTTGACCAGCTGCACCGTGGCCTCGTGATCGGCGGTCAGGTCCTCGACCATCTGCGAGACCAGCGCGTCGGCCTCCTCGGCCGCCTGCGCCGGGGCCGAGCGCAGGTGCGACATCAGCTTGCGCGCCAGCACCACCGACTGGCGGTAGCGCTTGGCGCAGAGGTTGAGCCGCTTGCGCCGCTCCTTGAGCACGCGGATGCGCGCGTTCTTCTCCTCCCACAGGGAGGCCTCGAGATCGGCGCGCAGTTGATCGCGTACCTCGGCGTCACCGTCGCCCTCGGGCTCGTCGTCCGCCGGCAGGTCCTCCGGCTCCGGGTCGCTGCGCGCCAGATCGACCCGCACCCGCCCGAGATCGAGCTGCATCAGCGTCTCGAGCTGCTTGCGGGTGCGGATCTTGAAACTGCTGGTGAAGAAGGGGTGCGCCATCCAGGGCAGATCGAGATGCACGAACATCCCGATCCGCAGCCTGGGTTTGTGTTGTGTGTTATCGCTCACGGCGCAACCTGCATTGACCGACACTGGACCCGACACTCGAACCGGCCCGCTCGCGTCACGCCGACTCACCGACGATCTCGTGTCGCGCACGGCACCGACACCACACAGCGCGCCACACCTGCGCCGGTCTCCGGCGTGGCCGTAAGCTAGCGACCGGGACCCGGGCGGTCAACACAGGGCCCAGGCGCGCCACCGACGGTTGACGCCCCCGCTTGATTATCATCGGGGCGACTTGTAGCTTGCCCCGAACGCGCGCCCCGGGACGGCGCGCCCCACTCTTTCCGACCCGCTGAGATCGACGTGACAGACTATAAACAGACGCTCAATCTTCCCAAGACCGGCTTCGCGATGAAGGCCAACCTGGCGCAGCGCGAGCCCGAGATGCTCAAACGCTGGGAATCGATGGATCTCTACGCGCGTATCCGCGAGGCCCGCGCCGGCGCCGAGCGCTTCGTGCTGCACGACGGCCCGCCCTACGCCAACGGCGACATCCATATCGGCCACGCGGTCAACAAGGTGCTCAAGGACATCATCGTCAAGTCGCGCACCCTGAACGGATTCGACGCCCCCTACGTGCCGGGCTGGGACTGTCACGGTCTGCCGATCGAGCTCCAGGTCGAGAAGAAGAAGGGCAAGCCGGGTCAGAAGATCAGCGCCGCCGAGTTCCGTCGCGCCTGTCGCGACTACGCCGCGCGCCAGGTCGACGGTCAGCGCACCGACTTCAAGCGTCTCGGCGTGCTCGGCGACTGGGACAACCCCTATCTCACCATGGACTACGGCTTCGAGGCCGACATCATCCGCGCGCTCGGCCGCATCATCGACAATGGGCACGTCCACAAGGGGTTCAAGCCGGTGCACTGGTGCGTCGACTGCGGCTCGGCGCTGGCCGAGGCCGAGGTCGAGTACGCCGACAAGCAGTCGATCGCCATCGACGTGCGCTTCCAGCTGGTCGACCCCGACGCCCTCGACGGTCGCTGTCACACCGCCCCCGACGGTGCCGGCAGCGGCCCGGCGGCGGTGGTGATCTGGACCACCACGCCCTGGACCCTGCCGGCCAACCAGGCCGTTGCGCTCAACGCCGAGCTCGAGTACGTGGTGGTCGAGGCCGAGCACGATGACGCCCCGGGCGGACGCGAGCGGCTGATCGTCGCCGAGGGCCTGCTCAAGGACACCATGGATCGCTGGGGCATCGAGCGCTACCGGGTGCTCGGCTATGCCCGCGGCATCGATCTCGAGGGGCTGCGCCTGCGCCACCCCTTCTACGATCGCGAGGTGCCGGTGATCGTCGGCGAGCACGTCAGCCTCGACGCCGGTACCGGCGCGGTACACACCGCCCCCGGCCACGGTCTCGACGACTATCTCGTCGGTCAGCGCTACGGCCTGCCGGTCGACAATCCGGTCGGCGGCGACGGGCGCTTCCTGCCCGACACCGCGCTGTTCGCCGGCGAGCACGTGTTCAAGGCCAACGAGCACGTGCTCGAGGTGCTCAAGGCGCGCGGCGCACTGCTGCTCGAGACCCGCATCACCCACAGCTACCCGCACTGCTGGCGCCACAAGACGCCGATCATCTTCCGCGCCACCCCGCAGTGGTTCGTCAGCATGGAGCAGGCCGGACTGCGCGCCGCGGCACTCGGCGAGATCGCCAAGGTCGAGTGGCTGCCGGAGTGGGGCCGCAACCGCATCGAGGCGATGGTCCAGGGCCGTCCCGACTGGTGCATCTCGCGCCAGCGTACCTGGGGCGTGCCGATCCCGCTGTTCGTCCACAAGGAGACGGCGGCGCTGCACCCGCGCACCGCCGAGCTGATCGAGCAGGTCGCCGAGCGCGTCGAGCGCGAGGGCATCGAGGCCTGGTTCGCGCTCGATCCGGCCGAACTCCTCGGCGCCGAGGAGGCCGCGCACTACGACAAGGTGCACGACACCCTCGACGTCTGGTTCGACTCCGGGGTGACCCACGCCTGCGTGCTCGACCGCCGCGCCGAACTCGGTCGCCCGGCCGATCTCTATCTCGAGGGTTCGGACCAGCACCGCGGCTGGTTCCAGTCCTCGCTGATGACCTCCACCGCGATCCACGGTCACGCGCCCTATCGCCAGGTGCTCACCCACGGCTTCACCGTCGACGCCAAGGGCGAGAAGATGTCGAAGTCCAAGGGCAACGTGGTCAGCCCGCAGACGGTGGTCAAGAACCTCGGTGCCGACATCATCCGGCTGTGGGTCGCGGGCACCGACTATCGCGGCGAGATGAGCGTCAGCGACGAGATCCTCAAACGCACCGCCGACAGCTACCGGCGCATCCGCAACACCGCGCGCTTCCTGCTCGCCAACCTCAACGGTTTCGACCCGGCCGGCGACCTGATCGACCCGGCCGAGATGCTCGCCCTCGACCGCTGGGCGGTCGATCGCGCCGCGCGTCTCCAGCAGGAGATCGTCGCCGCCTACGACGACTACCAGTTCCACCTGATCTGCCAGAAGCTGCAGCAGTTCTGCGTGGTCGATCTCGGCGGCTTCTATCTCGACGTCATCAAGGACCGTCAGTACACCACCCAGGCCGACAGCCTGGCGCGACGCTCCTGTCAGAGCGCGATGTATCACATCATCGAGGCGATGGCGCGGTGGATGGCACCGATCCTGAGCTTCACCGCCGACGAGATCTGGCGCCACATCCCCGGCGAGCGCGGCGAGACCCCGTTCATCGAGCAGTGGTATGCGGGGCTGTTCACCCTCGCCGAGGACGAGCCGCTGGGCCGCGCCTTCTGGGATCAGGTGATCGCGGTACGCGCCGCCACCGGCCCGGCGCTGGAGGCCGCGCGCAAGGACGGCGCAATCGGCGCCGCCCTCGACGCCGAACTCACCCTCTACTGCGCGCCCGAGCTGCTGGCCACCCTGGAGCGGCTGGAGGATGAGCTACGCTTCGTACTGATCACCTCGGCGGTGCGGCTCGAGCCGCTCGAGCGGGCGCCCGCGGAGGCCCAGGACACCGAGCTCGAGGGGCTGCGGGTGATGGTCGCGCCGAGCAGCCACCCCAAGTGCGTGCGCTGCTGGCACCGCCGCGCCGACGTCGGCGCCGATGCCGAGCACCCGGAGCTGTGCGGACGCTGCGTCGAGAACGTCGCCGGCGCCGGCGAGACCCGCCGCTATGGCTGAGTCCGGCGCCCGTTCCTGGCTGTGGCTGTCGCTGCTGGTGCTGGTCCTCGACCAGGCCAGCAAGTGGCTGGTCTACGGTCTGCTCGATCCCTTCCAGGTGATCGCGCTGACCGAGACCCTGCACCTCACCCTGGTGTTCAACGAGGGCGCGGCCTTCAGCCTGCTCGCCGGTGCCGGCGGCTGGCAGCGCTGGCTGTTCGCGCTGATCGCCGTGGCCGTCAGCGTCGCGCTGGTGATCTGGCTGGGGCGGCTGCGCCGCGACCAGCGTTGGAGCGCCGCGGCACTGGCGCTGCTGCTCGGCGGTGCGCTCGGCAACCTGATCGACCGGGTGGTGCTCGGTCATGTGATCGACTTCGTCCAGGTCTATCTGCCCTTCCTGCCGATGGACCTGTTCAACCCCTGGCCGGCCTTCAACGTCGCCGACAGCGCGATCAGCATCGGGGTCGTCATCCTGCTGATCGTCACCCTGTTCGAGCAGCCCGAACCGCGCCACCTGGACTGATGCCGGCGTGTCCGGCAACGACCAGGGAGGGTCGTCCACCCGGGGCACAACACCCCGGTCCTTTTTCTTCATCAGGGACCAGTGAATGCGATGAAGATTGCAATCCTGTCACGCAACCCCTCGCTCTACTCCACCCGCAGACTGGTGGAGGCGGCGCGCGCGCGCGGCCACGAGACCAAGGTGCTCGATGTGCTGCGCTGCTACATGAACATCACCTCGCACGCCCCCTCGATCCACTACAAGGGCGAGGAGCTGACCGGCTTCGACGCGGTGATCCCGCGCATCGGCGCCTCGGTGACCTTCTACGGCACCGCGGTGCTGCGCCAGTTCGAGATGATGGGCGTCTACCCGCTCAACGAGTCGGTGGCGATCACCCGCGCGCGCGACAAGCTGCGCTCGCTGCAGCTGCTCTCGCGCAAGGGCATCGGGCTGCCGATCACCGGCTTCGCCCACGCCCCGGACGACATCGCCGATCTCATCAAGATGGTCGGCGGCGCGCCGCTGGTGATCAAGCTCCTCGAGGGCACCCAGGGCATCGGCGTGGTGCTCGCCGAGACCCAGCAGGCCGCCGAGAGCGTGATCGAGGCCTTCATGGGACTCAAGGCCAACATCCTGGTGCAGGAGTACATCCGCGAGGCCAAGGGCGCCGACATCCGTTGCTTCGTCATCGGCGACAAGGTGGTGGCGGCGATGAAGCGTCAGGCCAAGGCCGGCGAGTTCCGCTCCAACCTCCATCGCGGCGGCAGCGCCTCGCTGATCCGCATCACCCCCGAGGAACGCTCCACCGCCACCCGCGCGGCGCGGATCATGGGGCTCAACGTCGCCGGCGTCGACATCCTCCGCTCCAACCACGGCCCGGTGGTGATGGAGGTCAACTCCTCGCCCGGGCTGGAAGGCATCGAGGCGGCCACCGGCAAGGACGTCGCCGACCAGGTGATCGCCTTCATCGAGAAGAACGCCGCCGCCGGCAAGACCCGCACCCGTGGGCAGGGCTGAGCAGCGCTCATGACCGAGCCAGTGCGTATCGCCGGGCACGAGATCTCGCCGGGCGAGCGCACCCGCATCGACCTCACCCTGCCCAACCTCTACACCCAGACCCCGGTGGCGATGCCGGTGCACGTGCTGCGCGGGCGGCGCGACGGCCCGCGGCTGTTCATCACCGCGGCGATCCACGGCGACGAGATCAACGGCGTCGAGATCATCCGCCGGTTGCTCGCCCATCCGGCGCTGCGTCACCTGCGCGGTACCCTGCTGGCGGTGCCGGTGGTCAACGTCTACGGCTATGTCCGCCAGTCGCGCTACCTCCCCGACCGACGCGATCTCAACCGCAGCTTCCCCGGCTCGGACACCGGCTCGCTGGCCGCGCGCCTGGCCGCCACCCTGATCAATGAGGTGGTCACCAAGGCGACCCACGGCATCGACCTGCACACCGGTGCGCTGCATCGCGAGAACCTGCCCCAGATCCGCGCCACCCTCGACGCCAGCCCCGAGACCTCGGAGCTGGCGCGCGCCTTCGCCGCGCCGGTGATCCTCGACGCCGACCCACGCCCGGGCTCCTTGCGCGCGGTGGCCGCCGAGCACGACATCCCGCTGTTGCTGTTCGAGGCCGGCGAGGCGCTGCGCTTCGACGAGTTCTCGATCCGCGCCGGGGTGCGCGGCATCCTCGGGGTGATGCGACGGTTGGGGATGATCCGCGCCTCGGGCGGGCGCCGCGCCCGGGTGCGCGCCCCGGTGGTGGCACGCTCGAGCCTGTGGGTGCGCGCCCCGCAGAGCGGCGTGCTGCTCTCGCTCACCGCGCTCGGCGCCCAGGTCGAGCGCGGCGACACCCTGGGGGTGCTCACCGACCCCTTCCGCCCCGCCGACGAGCCGGTGCGCGCGCCCTGCAGCGGCATCGTCATCGGTCGCACCAACCTGCCGCTGGTCACCGAGGGCGAGGCGCTCTATCACATCGCCCGCTTCGGCGTCCTGGAGAGCGCGGTCGAGGCCGTCGAGCAGTATCGCGTCGCGCTCGATCCCGAGGACGAGACCGAGGCGGGACCGAGCATCCTCTGAGACCACTCAGTCGCCCGGCGCGGGATCGAGCACCAGACGCGCGCCGTCGCGATCGAGCCGAGCGCCGAGACGCCCGAGCAGATCCTCGCCGAGCAATGCGTTGCCGCCGAGCGCGCGCCCCTCGACACAGCCCACCTCGACCTCGACCAGACGCCTGGGACCGGCGCGCACCGCGGCCAGCCGCCCCGGCAGCGCCCGCACCTCGGCGTCGCCGAGCGCGATCGCGACCGGCGCCACCCCTTCCAGATCGAGCCCGAGTTCGGCGCACAGCGGCGCCGGCAGCAGGGTGCGCGCGGCCCCCGAATCGACCAGCAACGGCTGCGGCCTCGGCCGCCCCTCGGCGGACTCGAGCGTCAGCACCACCACCAGTGCCGCGCCCTTGCGGCGCAGCGCCAGCACCGCCGGCGGTCGCGGCGCCGGCGCAAATGCCACCGAGGCCGTCGCGACCGCCCCCCGACCGCCGGGCAGGATGACCCGCTGCACGCGGCCATCGGCGGTGCGCAGGATGACATGATCGATCCCGGCGAGCAGATGGCGCAGCCGCCGCTCCAGCGCGCCCTCGCGCAGCCGCCCGAGGCGTCCGCGCACCTGCTCGATCCCGCTCACCGTGAAGTCGTGCCGCGCGGCCAGCCGGGTGAGCGCACTCGCCACCTCGACCTCGGGCGCGGCGCGCGCGCCTCCCCCCGCCGCGCTCGCCAGCGCGGCCATCACCACCAGCATCAGGGCATGTCGCTTCATCGCGGCAAGGCTAACAGGCCGACGAAAAAAGCGAAAAATATAAGCAAACGTTAATGTATGATCGATCGCCGGTTCACACCCATCGCCCGCGCCGAGAGGAGGACCCCCGATGACCGACGCCATCCGCGCCCTGCCCAGGGAGCACCTGGCCGCCGCACTCTTCACCCTGTTCGCCATCTATCTCGCCGGGATCGTCCCCTCGGTCGAGATCGCCTGGGTCAGCGCCGTGTTGCTGCTCACCGTCTTCCTCTTCGCCTTCGAAGTGGTGAGCGTCGACGTCGCCGCGATCAGCGTGATGGTACTGCTCGGTCTGAGCAGCCTGGTCGCACCCTGGATCGGACTCGAACAGGGACTGGTCGCGCCCGAGCGCCTGTTCGACGGCTTCGCCAGCAACGCGGTGATCTCGATCATCGCGGTGATGATCGTCGGCGCCGGACTCGATCGCACCGGCATCATGTCCTGGGTGGCGGGGCTGATCATGCGTCTCGGCGGCGCCACCGAGACGCGCATCATCCCGCTGGTCTCGGGCACCGTCGGGGTGATCTCGAGCTTCATGCAGAACGTCGGCGCCGCGGCGCTGTTCATCCCGGTGGTCGGGCGCATCGCCGCGCGCACCCGCTTACCGATCTCGCGACTGCTGATGCCGATGGGCTTCTGCGCCATCCTCGGCGGCACCATCACCATGGTCGGCTCGAGTCCGCTGATCCTGCTCAACGACCTCATCCTCCAGGCCAACGACGCCCTCCCCGCCGACAGCGCGCCGCTGCGCACCTTCGCGCTGTTCGACGTCGCCCCGATCGGCATCGCCCTGCTGATCACCGGCATCCTCTATTTCGTCATCGCCGGACGCCTGGTGCTGCCGCGCGGCGGGAGCGGCGAGACCGAGCTGCACGAGGCCGCGACCACCCGCGCCTATCTCGCCGAGACCTATCAACTCGACGGCTGCGCGGTCCACGAGCTGCGGGTACCGGCAGACAGCCCGCTGGTCGGTACCAGCGTCGACGACATGGAGCGCACCTGGACGGTGCGGGTGGTCGCGCTCGACAAGGGCGACGGGCTCAGGGTCGGCGCCGACGGGGTCAACCGCGCCCTCGGCATCGCCGCCGACACCCGCCTGGCGCTGATCGGCACCGCACCGGCGATGGACGCCTTCGTCGCCGCCAACCGGCTCGAACGCAGTGCCGAACTCGACCACTTCGCCGAGGTCGTCTCGGAGTCCAGGGCGGGGATCGCCGAGCTGGTGGTGCCGCCGGGCTCGGCGCTGGTCGGCAAGAGCGCGCGCGATCTGTGGCTGCGCAAGACCTACGGGCTGTCGCTGCTGGCGATCCATCGCGGCGGCAGCATCATCAACTACACCACCGGCGGGGTGCGCAACACCCCCTTCGCCGCCGGCGACGCGCTGGTGGTGCACACCACCTGGGCCGATCTGGCGCGGCTCGAGCGCGACCGCAACTTCGTCGTCGTCACCACCGAGTACCCGCACGAGGCGCTGCGCCCGCACAAGGTCCCGGTGGCGCTGGCGCTGTTCGTGCTCACCCTCGGGCTGATCCTGTTCACCGACCTGCGCCTGTCGGTCGCACTGCTCACCGGCGCCGTGGGCATGGTGCTCACCGGGGTGCTGTCGATCGAGGAGGCCTACGCGGCGGTGAGCTGGAAGACGGTGTTCCTGCTCGCCTCGCTGATCCCGCTGGGGCTGGCGGTGGAGCAGAGCGGCACCGCCGCCTGGATCGCCGATCAGGCGCTCGGGGCGCTCGGCGCGGTGCCGGTGTGGGTGGTGCAGGCGGTGCTCGCGATCCTCGCCACCGCCTTCACCCTGGTGATGTCGAACGTCGGCGCCACCGTGCTGCTGGTGCCGCTGGCGGTCAACATGGCGCTCGGGGTCGGCGCCGATCCGGCGCTGTTCGCGCTGACCGTGGCGATCGCCACCTCCAACTCCTTCCTCATCCCCACCCATCAGGTCAACGCCCTGGTGATGGGGCCGGGCGGTTATCGGGTGGCCGACTTCCTGCGCGCCGGCGGTATCATGACGGTGCTGTTCCTGGTGGTCTCGCTGACCATGCTGAACCTGGTGTTCACCCACCATCCCTGATCCACGGCCCACAGTCGCGCCGGCCACACCAGGCCGGCGCCCAGACCCGCGACCATGTCACTGATCAACCGAACCCCACGCTGCCCGACCCACGACTGCCCGCTCGAACTCGTCCTCCAGGGCGAGAAGCGCCTCCCCGGCCACCCGCTGATCGAGGCCGTGGGCGTGCCCATGTACGACTGCCCGCGCTGTCGCGAGCAGGGCGAGCCCTACACCATCGAGGCCGAACCGGCGGCCACCAACGCGCTGATCAAGCGGCTCGGGCGCACCCTCGCGCGCAGCCGCTTCCCCGGCGCACTGCTGCGCCCCAAGGTCCGCATCGACTTCAACCCCTGGCAGGCCACCCTCGCGCGCCGCGCCCACGCCAACCCCGAGGGTGCGCCGATCGACCCCGAGATCGCCCGCGCCGCCGGGCTCGCGCCCGAGCCCGAGGCCCTCGCCGAATCGAGCGCGACCGAACCGGCCGCGCCCGAGGCGGCAAGCGCCGCCCCCACGGTCACGCCACGGCTCGACTGGATCACCCCGGAGCGCCCCCGTCACCGCCTCGACCAACTCATCCTCGACCCCGAGACCCTCACCCGCATCCGCGAGGCGACCAACGTACTGCTCGCCCAGGGGCTGATCTACGACACCTGGAACCTGGCCGCGGTGGCACGCACCGGGCGACGCCTGGCGCTCAACTTCTACGGCCCGCCGGGTACCGGCAAGACCCTCGCCGCCGATGCCATCGCCGATCTGCTCGACCGACCGATCCTGCGGGTGAGCTATGCCGAGCTGGAGTCGATGTATGTCGGCGAGACGCCGAAGAACATCCAGGCGGCCTTCGCCCGCGCGCGCGAGAGCGGCGCGCTGCTGTTCTTCGACGAGGCCGACTCGATCCTCGGGCGACGGCTGCGCGACATCTCGCAATCGGCCGACAACAGCATCAATGTCGCGCGCAGCACCACCCTGATCGAACTCGACAACTTCGAAGGCGCGGTGATCTTCGCCTCCAACCTGGTCGGCAACTACGACACCGCCTTCCTGCGACGGATGCTCGCCCATGTCGAGTTCCGGCTCCCCGGCCCCGACGAGCGCGCGCGTCTCTGGGCCGCACACATCCCCGCCGAGCTGCCGCTGGCCGCGGACGTCGACCATCAGGATCTGGCCGCGCACTCCGAGGGCGCCGCCGGTGGCGACATCCAGAACGCGGTACTGCTCGCCGCCTCCTACGCGGCGATGCGTCCCGAGTCCGAGCAGCGCGTCGCCCAGGCCGACCTGCAACGGGCGATCGACTTCTTGCTGGAAGGCAAGCGGCGCATCCTCGAGGACGCGCCGCCGGCGCACCCCGACAGCTGCGAGATCGGGTTCGAGCGGGGATAGACGGACGCCCCCCAGCGTGGTGCGGCCGCGCTCAGCCGGCCAGCACCAGCGGCGGGCGTGTCGGCGCCGGGCGCCGCGCCGCCACCGGCACCGGGCACGGCGGCGGCGCATGATCGAGCCAGGGCGCCACCCCCGGGTGCAGGGCGCGCGCGGCGCGCGCCACCGCCGGGTCGACGGTGGCGCGCAGCCCGATCTGCCCGGCGGCGACGCACAACCCCACCAACGCGACCAGCACCGGATCACCGTGCCGGGCGAGCCATGGGTAGGGATCACCGAGCGGCGGTATCGCAACCCGCAACAACGGACCCTCGCCGCGCAACCGCGCGACCCCGGCGAGCCGCGCCCGCTCGGCGGCATGTCGACCGATACTCAGCAGCACGTCGAGCCGGTGCACCGAGAGCACCGCGCCGCACGGAGCGCACTCGGGCAACGCGATCCGCTCGCCATCGAGCGCACTCGGTTCGGCGGGTACATCGCTCGACGTCATCCATACCGAGCGCACCGGCCCGTCCCTCGCCACCACGGCGGCAGCGGGCACGCTCAGCCACAACGGCCTCACCCGAAGGCACCCTCGGACACCGCCAGTCCGGCCAGCGCACGCTCCAGGCGGCGCCACTGGGCCGCGTCCCCGGGCAGACCGAAGCGCAGACTCGACGGCTGCTCGAACAAGCGCACCAGGATGCCCTGGCGGGCGAGCGCCTCGTGCAGACGTACCGCTGCCGGGGTCCGCACCCACTGGAAGAGCGCGCTGCCACCGCTCGGCGTCAGCCCGTGACGATCGAGCAACGCCGCCAGGCGCGCCGAGTCGCGCGCCAGCGCCAACCGCGCCGAGCCCTGCCAGGCGGTATCGAGCAGCGCCAGGCGCGCCAGCTCGCGCGCCGGTCCCGACAGCGTCCAGGGACCGAGCCAGGCGTCGAGGCGCTGGCGCAACTGCGCCTCGGTCCAGGCGAAACCCACCCGCGCCCCGGCCAGACCGAAGAACTTGCCGAGCGAGCGCAGTACCACCAGACCCGGTCGGCCGACCGCATCGAGCAGACTGTGCTCGGGGGAGGCATCCATGAAGGCCTCGTCGACCACCAGCCAGCCGCCGCGTGCGGCCAGCGCCGCATGCCAACTCAGCAGGGTCTCGCGCGACCAGCGCCGCCCGGTGGGGTTGTTGGGGTTGATCACCACCAGCACGTCGAGCGGCTCGGCGGCGTCGGCCTCGATCCGGCCACGCGGATCGCCATCGGGCAGGCGCACCAACTGGTGACCGGCCCGCCGCCAGCCATGGGCGTGCTCCTGGTAGCCGACCTCGGGCACCCCGACCCGACAGGGCGCGCGCAGCTGCGGCAGGCCCTGGATCGCCGCCTGCGAGCCGGCGAGCGCGAGCGCGCCGGGAGCGCCGTAATAGCTCGCCGCCGCCTGCTCCAGCCCATCGCCGGTCTCGGGCAAGCGCGCCCAGAGCGCACGCGGCAGCGGCGGCACCGGCCAGGCATTGGGGTTGATACCGGTCGAGAGATCGAGCCAGTCGGTCAGCGGGATGTCGTAGCGCGCGGCGGCCTGACGCAGCCGCCCGCCGTGTTCGGGACGGGGCAGATCGGAATGGATCGGGACGATGGTGGCTGTCATGCTGAGGCGCGCGGATCGAGGTGGCGATGGCTGGCTGGAAAACAATCGGTCAATCTGCCAGTTGCCCGGGGTTCGTGCAAGCTGGTGGCTGATTGCGAGCCGCCAGCTTCCAGCTCCCAGCCTCCAGCGGGGAAACTCGGCGCCACTGGCTGGCGGCTGGCGGCTGATTGCGGGCTGCCAGCTTCCAGCTCCCAGCCTCCAGTGGGGAAGCCTGGCGCCGCTGGCTGGCGACTGGCAGCTGATTGCAGGCCTCCAGCTTCCAGCCCTCAGCCTCCAGTGGGAAAGCTTGGCGCCGGTGGCTGGCGGCTGGTAGCTGGCGGCTGGCGGCTGAAAGCTGAAAGCTGGAAGCTGGAAGCTGGAAGCTGGAAGCTGGAAGCTGATAGCGTTCCCCATCTTCCGTATTCGAGCATCCCGGATGGATCCACTCTTCAGACTCACCGACATCCACTTCGCCTATCCTGGCCGACCGCCGGTACTCAGCGGGGTCGAGCTGACGATCCGGTCCGGTGAACGGATCGCCGTCCATGGTGCCAACGGCTCGGGCAAGAGCACCCTGTTGCAGTTGATGGTCGGGCTGTTGCGCCCCGCCGCCGGCACCCTGGTCGCCTTCGGCGCACCCCGCCGCGTCGAGCACGACTTCCATGCGGTACGTCGGCGCGCCGGGCTGGTGTTCCAGGACGCCGACGACCAGCTGTTCTGTCCCACGGTGGTCGAGGACATCGCCTTCGGTCCACGCAACCTCGGTCAGTCGCCGGCGCAGGCCCGGGCGACGGTCGAGCGCACCCTCGCCCGACTGGGGCTCGAACACCTGCGCGACCGCGTCACCCACCGTCTCTCCGGTGGTGAGCGTCGTCTGGTCGCCCTCGCCGCGGTGCTCGCCATGGAGCCAGAGGTGCTGCTGCTCGACGAGCCGACCAACGCGCTCGACGACCCCACCCGTGCCCGTCTCCTGCAGATCCTCGCCGACCTCGATCAGACCCTGGTGCTGGTCAGCCACGACACCCCACTGCGCCAGACCCTCGCCACCCGCCACTACCGACTCGACCAGGGACGGCTGGAGGCAGGCTGACGCGGGCAACCCTTGAATCGCGGCAGCGTCGAACCACAAAGGCGCGAAGTACACAAAGGGATCTTACTCAACTGCCAGCTCCCAGCTGGCAGAGCGGATTGGCGTCCACGACTGGAGACCGGCGACCGTTCGCTTTTACCCTCCCTTCGCGCCCTTTGTGTCTTCGCGGTTCAGAATCCGTGTCGCCACTGGCTAACCGCTTGACTCGCCCTCGACCGGCGGTATGATGCTCGGCCAGCGATGGTTCCCCGCGAGGGGATCAAAAGGGAACACGGTGCGGCCCGTTCGGGCCAAGGCCGTGGCTGCCCCCGCAACTGTCAGCGGCGAGTCCGCGCCCCCTCATGACGCCACTGGTCCGAACCGGACCGGGAAGGCCGGGCGCCCGACCCCGACCCGCGAGCCAGGAGACCTGCCATCGAGACACCGATCGCCTGACCGTCGGACGGGGTGTGCCGAGGGTGGGACCCACTGGCGCCCTGCCCGGCCCCGGCGTCCGCTCACCGGGCCGGTCGTGCCAACCGTCCAGTCCCTCCCCCGAGATCCACCGCCCCGCCCAGCAACACCGCCTGGAGGCGCCCGTCGACATGGATCTCGCCAAGCTCTCTGCCGCCACACAGGCCGCGCTCGAATTCGTCCGTGCCGGCGGCCCGGTGATGCTGGTGTTGTGCGCGCTCTCGCTGCTCGCGCTCACCCTGGTGCTGTTCAAGCTGCTGCAGTTCGCGCGGTTGCGGGTCGGCGCGCGCGCCTTCATCGCGCCGACGCTCGCCGCCTGCGCCGCCGGACGGCTCGACGAGGCGCGCGGCGCGCTCGCCCCCGCCCCTCAACCGATCGCCGCGGTGCTGGCGGTGGCCATCGACGGACTGGCGGACGGCGGGCGCACCCCGCAGCAGCTGCGCGAGGAGGTGCTGCGCGAGGCGGCGGCCCAGCAGCAGCGGCTCAACGCCCATCTGCGCGGACTCGACGCCATCGTCACCCTGGCGCCGCTGCTCGGACTGCTGGGCACCGTACTCGGCATGATCGAGGCCTTCCGCACCCTCGAGCAGGCCGGCGGACAGGCCAACCCGGCGCTGCTCGCCGGGGGCATCTGGGAGGCGCTGCTGACCACCGCCGCGGGCCTGGCGATCGCCATCCCCGCCGCCGCGGCGCTGCACTGGCTGGAGGCGATCATCGAGCGCGCGCGTCACGACACCGAGGACGCCCTGACCCGGCTGTTCACCATGCCGGTGGCCGATGCACATTGAGCCGCTGCGCCGCCGCGCTCGCGGCATCGGACTCGCGCCGCTGGTCGACGTGGTCTTCCTGCTGCTGCTCTTCTTCCTGCTCGCCGCCCGACTCGACCCACTGCAACAATTGCCGATCGAGACCCGTGACGGCGGCACCGCCGACAGCGTCGCGACCACGCTGCGACTCGATGTCGCCGCCGACGGCGGGCTGCGGCTCGACGGCGTGCCCTGCCCGCACGATGCACTGGTGACACGGCTGCGCGCGCGGCTCGCCGCGGAACCGGGCAGCACGCTGGTGATCGTCCCCGAGCGCGAGACACCGCTCCAGACCCTGGTCCAGATGACCGACCTGGCGCGCCTGGCTGGCGCACAACAGCTCGCCCTGATCGAGCCCTGAGGGCACACGGATGCAGATCCCCGGACCACCCCGCAGACGCCAGCGCGACCCGATGAGCGGGCTGGTCGACGTCGTGCTCCTGCTGCTGGTGTTCTTCCTCCTGGTCGGCACCCTCGAGCCACCCTCGCCGCTACCGGTCACGCCCCCCGAGGCCGCGCCGGGCGAGCGCCTGCCCGATGGCCGCCTGCGGCTCGTACTCGCCGCCGACGGCCGGCTCGCCCTCGCCGGCGTGCCGATCACCCGTGCGGAGCTGGACGCGGAGATCGCCGCACGCGTGGCGGACGAGCCGGGGCGCGCGATCGCCGTCGAGGCCGACGCCGACACCCCGAGCGGAACCCTGCTCGATCTACTCGCGATATTGCGCGCGCAGGGGGTCGACGCGCTCTCGCTGATCACCCGGGAGTCGCCATGAGCCGGACGACGACCCGCCTGCTGTGGGGCGTGGCGCTGATCCTGGCGCTGGGCGCGCACCTGGCCCTCGCCTGGCTGCTGCCGCCGCTGCGCGAACCGACGCTCGGGACGGGCGAGATCCGACTCTCGCTCCAGGGTAGAGGAACGCCCGACGCACCCGCCGACATCGCCGACGCGGCACCAGCGAGCGCCGAACCGACGCCCACCCAACCAGCGCCAGCGCCAGCGCCAGCGCCAGCGCCAGCGCCAGCGCCAGCGCCAGCGCCAGAGCCAGAGCCAGAGCCAGAGCCAGAGCCAGAGCCAGAGCCAGAGCCAGAGCCAGAGCCAGAGCCAGAGCCAGAGCCAGAGCCGAGTATCGCGGCGCCACGCGCGAGCGCCAAGCCCCCCCCTCCACCACCGCCGCCGACTCGAAGTGAGTCGGCGACGCCCGTCGCGCCCGCACGCCCCAGCTCGACGACGCATGCGGACGTGACCCCGAGCAGACGCGCCGAGCAGACCGGCACCGACCGTCCGGCTCGCCCCCTCGCCGGCAACCCACCGCCGCGCTACCCGCGACTGGCGCGTCGCCAGGGGGTCGAGGGTCGGGTGCTGATCCGGGTCGCGGTCGGCGCCGACGGGCGGGTCGGCGCCACCACCCTGATCGAGAGCAGCGGCCATCGCCTGCTCGACGACGCCGCACTGCGCGCGGTCGAGCGCTGGCGCTTCGCACCGGCCTGGCAGGCCGGACGCGCGGTCGCGGCACAGCTCACGGTGCCGGTGATCTTCCGTCTGGAGTCGGGCTGAGCGGCCTCAGCCCAGCGCCGCAAACCCCAACCCAAAGGCGAGCGCCACCACCGAGCTCCACCCCAGCAGCCGCAGCGCACGCTGCAGATCGACGGCGCCGAGCGCCGCCGGCCACGTCGGATCGCCGAGGAAGCGATCGGTGACCAGTCGCCCGCCGGACCACACCGGTCCGATCAACCGCACCCGCAGCGCCCCGGCACAGGCCGCCTCGCTCCAGCCCGAGTTCGGGCTCGGCAGCAGCGCGTGATAGCGCCAGGCCGCGCGCAGCGCCAACCCGGGGTGCTCGCGCAGCAGCACCGCGGCAAGCGCGACCACCAGCGGCGAGAGCCGGGCCGGGAGCCAGTGCACCAGATCGTCCGAGCGCGCACCGGCCCAGCCGAAGCGGCGATAACGCTCGTTGCGATAGCCGACCATGGAGTCGAGGCTGGAGACGGCCTTGACCACCACCAGCCCCGGCACCCCGAACAGGCAGAGCGCCCACAGCGGGGTGAGCACGCCGTCGGTGAGGTTCTCCGACAGGCTCTCGATGGTCGCGCGCGTCACCCCGTCGGTGCCGAGCGGCTCGACATCCCGCCCCACCAGCATCGCCAGTTGCGCGCGGGCGCCGGGCAGGTCGCCGGCGACGAGCGGCGCCAGCACCCGCCGACCGTGTTCGAGCAGGTCACGGGTGCAGAGCAGGCTATAGGCGATGAACAGATCCCAGCCGAGCGCGAGCGGCGGGTGCAGCGCCGCCAGCCCGAGGCGCACGCCCCACCAGGCGGCAAGCGCGCCACCGACCACCAGCAGCCAGTGCAGGACGCCGCCCAGATAGCCGTCGAGCCCGCGCGCGAACAACGCCTGCTCCGAGCGCGCGATCCAGCCACCGAGCAGGCGCACCGGATGGAGCCGATAGACCGGGTCGCCGAGCAGCGCATCGAGCAGCACGGCGCCGAGGATCAGCGACAGCTCGATGTTCAGCGACATGGCAGCATGCCCTTGGTCTGGATGGATCTCGGCAAGTGGCGGAGAGAACGGTGGCTCATCGGTGGAGAGAGGGTCTGAGGTCGCGGCGCGGCAGGGTAAGCCAACGAGTCGACCCCGGGCAACGTCTGGCGATCCGGGTAAAAACACCCGAGCGATGATCCCAAGCAATCAAGTCGGTAATTTTCGGCGAACCTCGGCGATCGCCCCCGATCCAATTGATATAGTCCAGGCGATCGCTCGAGCCACCGCACTCGACCCGGCCACGCCAACGAGCAGACGCCCTCGTTGCAGCGGAGGCATGAAGGTCATGCGGACGAGCCGGTCAGCCGTCGCAGGTTTCACCGACCGCCGCGCACTGCAAGACTCCACCGCCCCTGGGCGACGCCTTGAAGCTCGACGGAAACGAGACCTGCACCCTGTTTTCGTCGGCTGCCGCGGGCGCAGCCGTTCTCCCGCCGACCACGGCGAGGGCTTGTGGAGGAAACGATGAAGAAACGCACATGGCTGCTGCTCGGGAGCGGGGGCGTGCTGCTCCTGGCGGGGCTGGCGAGCGGGAGCTGGATGGTCACCGAGACCGCCCTCCAGGCGACGTCCGACCGTGAATTCTGCAGCAGCTGTCACACCATGGATGCCTTCGTCGCCTCCTATGATCAGGACGTCCACGGCGGCCAGAACCCCCAGGGACTGCGGGCCGACTGCGCCGACTGCCACCTGCCCCACGACAGCCCCGCCAATTATTTCGTGCAGAAGGGACTGTTCGGTCTCAAGGCCGGCTGGGGACAGGTGGTCTCGCTCGTCTTCGAGCCCGACTGGGTCACCAGCCTCGAGCAACGCAACGACTTCCTCTACGACTCGGCCTGCCTGAACTGTCACGCCGCACTCGAACACGCCCCCGAGCAGAGCCCGGCCGCGGCCTTCGGACACCGCACCTATTTCGCGCCGGACAACGCCCTGAGCTGCGCCGACTGCCACCCCCACGTCGGCCACAAGGATCTGCGCGCACACCTCGCCGGCGACGCCCTTCCCACCACCACGAACGAGGAGTGAAGATGTCCGTCCGTGCCATCCCGCTACTGATCGGCGCCACGCTGTTGAGCGCCACCGCCCTGGCCGACCCGAGCGGCGACGCCGCACGCGGCGCCCAGGTCTACGAGGCCAAGATGTGCAACCTCTGCCACACCCTGGGCGGCGAGTCCGGCCCCATGGCCGCACTCGGCGGCACGCTCGACCAGGTCGGCGCCGAGCGCAGCGCGCAGTGGCTGCGCGACTACCTGCTCGATCCCACCGCCACCCTGCCCGGCGCGCAGATGCCCAAGACCGAGCTGACGCCGCAGGAACTGGCCGACCTGGTCGCCTATATGCACTCGCTGCGCTGAGCCGCCCGCGGACATCGGCGCGCGCGCCGATGTCCGAAACCTTATCCATCCTGCAGACGCGCCTCGTCTCATCCGTCATGCTTCCATGCTTGACGATCGAGCGCGCGACCCACGACACAAAGACACCGGGGCTACCCGGTGCGACCGCCTCGAATGGCGCGGATCAACCCCGCGGACGCACAATTCACCACCGATATCAACGCCGTGTACAATGAAAGCCCAGATACCGGGACACCTGGACGCCCCGGTTGCGCAAGGAGCAGCAAGGAACCCGATGCCCAGTCGTCAGCAGTCCCTCCCGTTCCCCGCCACCGGCCGGCCTCAGCAACCGACGTGGCCGCACCCAGAACATCGATGACAGCGGCCCGTCGTCTTCGTGGCGTGACCCTGATCGAGCTGATGGTGACCCTGGCCATCGCCGTCATCCTGCTCTCGCTGGCCGTCCCCGGTTTCCAGCACCTGCTGCAGGACTCGCGACTCACCGGCCTCACCAACAGCCTCAGCGCCAGCCTCCAGCAGGCCCGGGTCGAGTCGCTGAGCCGGGGCCAGACCGTCGCCGTCTGCGCGACCGGCGACGCCGATGCCGATCAGCCAACCTGCACCATCACCACCGACTGGGCTGACGGCTGGCTGGTGTTCGTGCGCGACGATGCCGACGCCACCGGCGTCAAGACCGACATCGACGGTGACGGGCGGGCCGACGACCGTCTGCTCAAGGTGGTGCGCCCGTTCGGGGCCGCCACCCTCACCGCCAGCGGCGGCGACCCGATCGTCTTCACCCCACCGTTGGGCGAGGCCGCCGAGACCCGCTTCACCATCCGGGTCACCGACGGCGAGCAGCGCTGTCTGCGGGTCAAGCGCACCGGCCAGGTACGACTCGACGAGGGCTGTGATGGCTAGATACCCACGCACCGGTCGCCGCCAGCGCGGCCTGACCCTGATCGAGGTGCTGGTGACCATGGTCGTGCTCGCCGTCGGGCTGCTCGGCTTCGGCGCGCTGCAGGCGCTGACCATGAAGAGCAACCTCGGCGCGCTGCAGCGCAGCTATGCCACCCTGCACGCCCACGACATCATCGAGTCGATGCGCGCCAATCGCGCCGAGCGCGCGAGCTATGCCACCGGATTCACCGACAGCGTCTCCGGCACCTCGGTCAGCGCCCAGGACCTGCAGCGCTGGAAACAGGCCCTCGCCGCCGACCTGCCGAGCGGCGAGGGCCGGATCACCCTCGACGGCGACAAGGTCGCGATCACGCTGCGCTGGCGCGAGACGCGACTGCCGACCAGCGCCGAGGCCGACCCGACGCTGGAGTGGGTCAGCTTCGCCACCGAGACCCTGCTGCCGGAGCCCACACCATGATCCGTCAACGCGGCTTCAGTCTGATCGAGCTGATGATCGCCTCCACCATCAGCCTGATGATGATCGCCGCGCTCGGCGCGGTGATGGTCAGTACCCGCACCACCCAGCGCACCACCCAGACCCTGGCGATGCTCCAGGAGGACGCGCGCTACGCCTTCCTCGCGCTGACCCGCGACGTGCGCATGGCCGGCTACACCGGTGGCTACCAGCTCGACAGCGCCCCCGCGAGCTGGCCGCCCGAGACCACCGACATCGCCAACCCACTGCACGGACTCGACGACGAGCACGACACCATCACCATGAGCGGGCGTACGGGCGGAGACGTGCTTCATCTGGTGCGCGCCGATACCGATCATGCATTCGTGCTCGACACGGCCTGCCAGGGCGGCGCCGGCGCGGCGCGTTTCACCTTGGCGTGTCAGCCCACCCACTTCCCCCTGGCCGGTCAGACCTGGATCGCCACCAGCCCCTACTTCACCGAGACCTTCGCGGTGACCTCCACCGACCCGAGCGCCGGTTGCGCGACGGGCTCGGCGACCACCCTGACCCTGGTGTCGGACTCGACCACCGCCTGCGGCTTCGGCAGCGATACCGCCACCCCCAGGCTCTATCCGCTGATCGCCCACAGCTATTTCGTCGGCACCAACGACGAAGGCGAGCCCGCGCTGATGGTGCGCCAGGACGGTACGGACACCGAACTCGTCGAGGGCATCTCCGACCTGCAGATCCTCTACGGGATCGATGATGACGCGGACAAGAGTGTCGATCGCTACGTCCGCGCCGATCAGGTCAGCAGCGCCACCACGGCGAGCGCGCGCGCCGAGGACTGGAGACGGGTCCTCGCCATCCGCCTCACCCTCACCCTGACCCCGACCAACGACCTCGACGGGACGCTCGACGATCGCATCGTCAGCGGCACCATCGCGGTGAGAAACCGCCTGATCCAGCCATGAGCCCAAATCCTCTCCAACACCGACAACGCGGCGCGGTACTGATCATCGCCCTGATCTTCCTCACCGTGCTCGCCCTGATCGGCACCACCAGCGCCGTACAAAACACCCAGCAGGAGCGGATGAGCACCAGCATCCGCAACCACGACCTCGCCTTCCAGGCCGCCGAGGCGGCGCTGCGCGCAGCCGATCAGGCATTGATGGCCGACACCATCAGTGACCGAGACCAGTTCGAGCAGGACCACACCATCGCCCACGATGCCGACAACACGCCCGCCTACCGGCGCGATCGCTTCAACTGGGGCCAGACCCAGGTGGTCAGCGTGAGCACCGCGCTCGACGGTCTCGCCGAACAGCCCCGTTACGTCATCGAGCGACTCTCCGAGGCCCCGTGCGAACCGGGAGGCACCAGACAGTGCGCCTACTACCGGGTCAGCGCGCGCGGGGTCGGTGCCGACCCCGCCTCGGTGGTCATCCTGCAGAGCCTGTATCGATTGGAGTGAGCATGCGTACGCGATCCCCACAACGACTGCGCGGGCTGCTGCTCGGACTGCTGCTGGCGGCCACGGCGGCACCGGCGATCGAGATCTCCGACATCCCGCCCTTCCTCATCAGCGCCGGCGTCGAGCCCAACATCCTGCTGACCATCGACGACTCGGGCAGCATGAGCTACGGCTATGCACCGGATCAGCGCGATAGCGAGGACTTCGAGGAGCGCTACTTCAAGTCGAGCGACTACAACGGCATCTATTACGATCCCGAGACCCTCTATACCCCGCCGAGCGATAGCGACGGCAACCCCCTGCCCTCGTCGAGCGATACATCGACCCCGGAGCGGGCACTCGCCACCGCCTACCGCAACGGCTACGAGCCGGACCACGGCACACGCGACCTGACCGACAACTATCGTCCGACGCGGAGGCTGTCGTGGCGCTACGGCAACCGGCTCGAGGAGAGCTGGATGCCGCATTACTCGGACGAGGTCTATGTCAGGCGATACGGCGACGACGACGACGATTACGGTGGCAGATGGAGCAATGACGTTCGTGCCTACTACTACCGCTTCGAGCCGGGCAACCGGCGCTGCAACGGCGAGCTCGACGACAACGACTGCTACACCCTGGTTCAGGTCGACGAGGACTCCGGCCCCGACGGCAGCGACGAGCGACGGAACTTCGCCAACTGGTACGCCTTCTATCGCTCGCGCAACCTCGCCACCATGACCGCGGCGACCCTGAGCTTCGCACGGCTCGACGACAGCGCGCGCGTCGCCTGGCAGACGCTCAATCAATGCCCGCTCGACAGCTACAGCAACTGTCGTGGCACGCGCCAGCAATTCCGGCGTGGCGACAACCGCATCGACACCTTCAGCGGCACCCACCGCGAGAACTTCTTCGACTGGGTCTCCCAGATCCAGACCAATGGCGGCACCCCGCTGCGCCCGGCGATGCAGCGCGCCGGCGACTACTTCACCACCAGCGCGCCCTACGAGGACTCGTCATCGGGGCGAAACCGCGAATCCCACGGCTGTCGGCGCAACTTTCACATCATGATGACCGACGGCATCTGGAACTCCAAAGACGAGGGCCACGGCAACAATTTCTCTGGCGCCACCAACGCCACCAACCGCAACTGGACGCTGCCGGACGGCACCAAGTACCAAGCCCGGCCGCCCTACGAGGACGCGATGTACTCGGCGACGATCAGCGATCTCGCCTTCTACTACTGGGCGACGGACCTGCGCCGGGGATCGGGCGATCGCCAGCCCGACTGCACCGGCGCCACCTGCGACAAGGTGCCGGTGTTCGAGTTCGACACCCAGGGCGACAAGAAGACGCGCTACTGGAACCCCAGGAACGACCCGGCGACTTGGCAGCACATGACCAACTTCACCGTCGGCCTGGGGCTGGGGGCGAGCATGACCGACCCCGCCTGGGGCGGCAGCACCTACGGCGGCGACTACCAGGCGCTGCTCGCGGGCAGCAAGTCCTGGCCGAGCTTCGAGATCCGCTCCTACGATCCACTCAAGGTCTACGACCTGTGGCACGCGGCGATCAACAGTCGCGGCCGTTTCTACAGCGCCGAGGACCCCGCCTCGCTCACCGCGGCCTTCGAGGAGATCATCGGCGCGATCAGTTCGACCACCGACTCGGGCACCTATGCCACCCCGACGGCCAACGGTGAGTGGCTCAACGATGCCGGGACGGCCATCTTCACCGCCAGCTTCAATGCCGACTGGAGCGGCGATGTCGTCGCCACCAGCCCGGCGCGCGAGGACGCCGAGCTATGGCGCGCCTCCCAACGCCTGCCTCCCCCTTACGCGCGCCGCATCTTCACCACCAACGGCGCCGCCGGCGCCACCGCCTTCGACCGCTGCAACGGCGCCCTGGGCGCGGCACTCGGCGCCGACTGCACGCGACGACTGGCCTGGCTGCGCGGCGACGGGCGCATCGAGGGGGCCGACTGCTCGAGATCCTCGGGCGACACCCTCGCCACCTTCACGGTCAAGGGACACCCCTTCAGCACCGGCGACCAGGTGGTGATCACCGGGGTGCAGGTCGAGGACGACCAGGGGCCGGTGGACTCGCCGCACTACAACGGACGCTTCCGGGTCGTGGAGACCACCGCCGACACCCTCGGCGTCGCCCTGCAGGCGAGTGGCTGCAACGGCGTCGGCAGCTATCATGACCCGGCTGCCGACGAACAGCCACGCTATGGCCGCATCCACGACGCCACCCTGCGCGACCGCGCCACCAGCCAGCTCGGCGACGTGCTCAATGCCGACCCGATCTACAGCGGCGCCACCGATCAGGGCTATGGCGCCACCAGCTCCGGGGTCAGCGGCAAGGACGGCTACGCGGCCTATCTGCGCGCCAAGGAGCGACGCCTGCCGATGCTCTATGTCGGCGCCAACGACGGCATGCTGCACGGCTTCCGCGCCGATCTCGACGATCCGGCCTCGGGCCGTGAGCTGTTCGCCTATGTCCCCTACGCCGTCTATCACGACCTCGACGCGCTGCCCGAGATCAATTATCAGCATCGACCCTTCGTCGACGGTCCGCTCACCCTCGGCGACGCCCATGTCGGTGACGCCTGGCGCACCTATCTCGCCGGCGCGCTGGGCGGCGGCGGGCGGGGCGTCTTCCTGCTCGACGTCAGCGATCCCGAGACGTTCGACGCCGACGACGTGATCTGGGAGTTCACCGACGCCGACGACCGCGATCTCGGACTGACCTACAGCGCCCCGCAGATCGCCGCCACCGCTCCCGATCACTGGGCGCTGATCTTCGGCAACGGCTACAACAGCGACAACGGGCGCGCGGTGCTCTATCTGGTCTCGCTCGGCGGCAAGTCCGATCGCGAGAAGATCACCCTGCCCGCAACCGCCGGCGACAACGGCCTGTCCTCCCCGGCGCTCCATGACGCCAACAACGACGGCATCGTCGACCGCATCTATGTCGGCGACCTCCAGGGCAACCTGTGGAAGCTGGAGCGCGAGTCCGACGGCGACTGGGCGGTGGCCACCGACGCCGGCGGCACCCCGGCGCCGCTGTTCATCGCCACCGACGACGACGGCGCGCGCCAGCCGATCACCGCCCGCCCGGCGGTCGTCACCTCACCCGAGGGCGGGGGCGTGATCGTCTATGTCGGCACCGGGCGCTATCTCTCCCAGACCGACATCACCGACACCCAGCAGCAGAGCTTCTATGTCATCTTCGACAAGGACGAGGGGCGCGCCGGACTCGAGCGCGCCGATCTCATCTCACGACGCACCACCGAGACCGTCAAGGACGGACGCCGGGTGAAGACCTTCACCGCCCAGGGCACGGTGAGCTGGATGGACGACCGGGGCTGGTATCTGGACCTCGACCACGACGGGCGCAACCCCGCCGAGCGCTTCGACTACATGCCCAATGTGCAGCAGTTCAGCGAGGCGACCAGCTGGGTGACCTTCATCACCAAGACCCCCTCGAACGACCCCTGCGATCGCGGCGGTCACAAGACCGACTACACCTTCTCGCTGATCACCGGCGACCTGCCCGAGGGCGACTCGCTCTACGACATCAACGACGACGGCAGCTTCGACTCGGGCGACCGGGTCGGCGGCGACGACGGCAGCCCGGTGATCGGCGTGGTGCTCGACCCGCAGAGCGGCTTCACCAAGGGCGCCTTGCTGATGCGCGACGAGAGCGGACACGTCGTCACCTACACCGCCAGCTCGACCGGCAACGCCGATCCCGACGACATCCCGAGGAAGCAGGGCCAGCCGCCCTACGGGGGCCAGATGCACCGTATCGACTGGCGCCAGCTCCTCTGACCCATCCACCCGACCGGGCGCGCAAGCCCGGTCGGCGCAACGACACCATCACCATGCACCAGACCAAGAACACCCGGCCCCACGGCTTCACCCTGATCGAGCTGATGATCACCGTGGCCATCGTCGCCATCCTCGCCGCCGTCGCGCTGCCGAGCTACCGCATCTACATCGAGCGCTCCTATCGCGCCGAGGCCAAGACCGCACTGCTGCAGAACGCCCAGTTCCTGGAGCGTCACTACGCCAAGCGCAGCAGCTACCTCGACGGCGCCAACCTGCCCACGCTGCCGATCACCCAGGTACCGGCGAGCGGCGGCGCCTACTACAGCATCGGCTACGACAACGCCCGCAGCGGCGCCCAGGGCTTCCAGCTCGAGGCGGTGCCCACCGGCACCATGAGCGGCGACGCCTGCGGCACCCTCACCCTCAACCATGTCGGCCAGCGTCGCGTCGGCAGCGACGCCAGCCGCGACGCCGCCGCCTGCTGGGGCCACTAGCCACCGAGCGACGGACACACGCTTCGACCCCGCACACGATCGCGCGGTATCATGACCGCGCGGAACCCCAGAGGCCGGGCGCGACACCCACGCCGACCGGCATGACGCGACGCCTCCAGCCGGACGACCCCGGAACGCCGTCGCAGCGATCAATCGCCCCGCCATGCGGCGGAATTTCGCCCCCCGATTGATGTCAGGCAACGCGCGCCGCGCGCTTTTGCGCCACCATCCCCCGTCATTCCGGGGATCGCGTCATCCGGGGCATCCCTCCGCAACCAGAAAACCCAAGCGCGCGACCACCCGCGCGTCGCGAGCGAACGAGAGCGCGGCGGATTCGCCATCGGCCGCCCCATCCATCACCGAGGTCAGACGACAGCATGAGCGACCCAGTCAAGTACCTGCTCGATGAGCAGCACCTGCCCCGCTTCTGGTACAACATCAACGCCGATCTGCCGGAACCGATGTATCCCCCGCTCAACCCGGTCACCCGGCAGCCGTTGAGCGCCGACGAGCTGGAGGTGATCTTCCCGCGCGGCGTGATCGAGCAGGAGATGAGCACCGAGCGCGAGATCGAGATCCCCGGTCCGGTGCGCGAGGTGCTGCGGCAGTGGCGCCCCTCGCCGCTCTACCGTGCCCGTCGACTGGAGCAGGCGCTCGATACCCCGGCCAAGATCTTCTACAAGTACGAGGGCGTCAGCCCCACCGGCAGCCACAAGGCCAACTCCGCCGTCGCCCAGGCCTTCTACAACAAGATCGAGGGCGTCAAGCGGCTCACCACCGAGACCGGCGCTGGCCAATGGGGCTCGTCGCTGTCGCTCGCCGGGTCGATGTTCGGGCTCGAGGTGCTGGTCTACATGGTCAAGGTGAGCTTCAACCAGAAGCCCTACCGTCGTGCCTTCATGGAGGCCTTCGGCGCCCGCTGCATCGCCAGCCCCAGCGACACCACCGAGTGCGGCCGCAAGATCCTTGCCGACACCCCGGACAACACCGGCAGCCTCGGCATGGCGATCAGCGAAGCGGTCGAGCTGGCCGCGCAGAACGACGACACCAAGTACGCCCTCGGCAGCGTGCTCAACCACGTCCTGCTGCACCAGACGGTGATCGGACTCGAGGCGCAGAAGCAACTCGAGATGGCCGACGCCGAGCCCGACATGGTCATCGGTTGCACCGGCGGCGGCAGTAACTTCGCCGGCATCGCCTTCCCCTTCATCGGCGACCACCTGCGCGGCGGACGCAAGGTCGAGTGCATCGCCGTCGAGCCCTCGGCCTGTCCTTCGCTCACCAAGGGCAAGTTCGCCTACGACTACGGCGACACCGCCCAGATCTCGCCGATCTGCAAGATGCACACCCTCGGTGCGAGCTTCGTGCCCCCGGGCTTCCACGCCGGCGGGCTGCGCTATCACGGCATGGCGCCGCTGGTCAGCCACCTCACCGAACTTGGCCACATCGACCCGCGCTCCTACAATCAGCTCGAGTGCTTCGCCGCCGGACTGCAGTTCGCCAAGGCCGAGAGCATCCTGCCCGCGCCCGAGTCCAACCACGCGGTGCGCGCCGCGATCCACGAGGCCGAGAAGTGCCGTGAGTCGGGTGAGTCGAAGACCATCCTGTTCAACCTCAGCGGTCACGGTAACTTCGACATGCAGGCCTACACCGACTATCTCGGCGGCAAGCTCAAGGACCTCGACTATGCCGAGAGCGAGGTCGCGATGGCCCTCGCCGGGCTGCCCAGCGTCGACTGACGCGGTCGCCACGCCCCGGGGTTCGGCTGCCCAGCGCACCGCCCCCCGGCACCGACACCACCAGGGACGGTGGCGGCGGTGACAGTCCCGACTCGCCGGATGGAGTTGATCGCCTTGCGTAACCTCGTCCTCGCCCTCGCTCTGTGCAGCGCGACCCGCGCGGTCGCCGAGCCCGCCGTCCTCACCACCGCCGAGCCCGTCGCCCCGCCCTCGCGCATCGAGGAGCTGGAGACCCATATCGCCGGCATGCAGGACAAGCTGCGCGAGTCGGCCGGTGCGCGCAAGGCCGCCGATCAGGCGCGGATGGAGGCCGAGCGCCGTCTCGCCACCAGCACCCAGACCCTCGAACGGCTGCGCCAGGAGCTGGCCAGGAGCGAGGACGCCCGCGCCGCACTCGGCGAGGCGCTACGTGCCCAATCGCAAGCGCATCTCGACGCCAGCGCCGCACTCGACGAAGCACGCACCGACGCCCACCGGCTCGACCAGCTGCTGCGGCGGCTGCCGCCGGCGCTCGGCGGCACCCTGGAGATCGACGAGGCGCGCGCGGCCGCGGCGACCTCCTACCGGGTGCTCGTCGAGACCCTGCAACAGCCGGCGCGTGGCGCAGGACGGAAGATCGAGGTCGCCGGCGCCCGCACCCAGCTCCAGCTCGATCAGGCGCTACTCGCCGTGTTGACCGACGCGCGCGGTCTCTATCGGGTCGAGGAGAACGACTCGCTGGCACTGATCAGCCGGCGCGTCTACGGCACCGAGGGGCGCTGGCAACGCCTGTTCGCGGGCAACCGCCACCTGCTCGACGACCCCGACCGGCTCACCCCCGGGATGACCCTGATCCTGCCCTGAGGTGCACTCAATCGCCGCAGCGCCCCAGTAGCCCTTCGGCCAGCGCCTCACGACACTGCGCCCGGGTCTCAGTGGCATCGCCCTCGGCGCGCGCCTCGTCCAGCGCCAGCGCGCGCAGCTCCAGCGCCAGCCGACAGGACTCGGAGCGCAGACAGCCGGCGGCCGGACCACAGACCTGCTCGACCAGCGCATCACAGTCCGAGGGTGTCGCCACCGTCTCCCCCTCGGTCATCGGCACATCCGTCGACCACTGCTGCTGCATCGACGCGCTCGGCACCACGGTGCCCTCGCGCACGATCACCACCGAGCCGTCCTCGAGCCGATGCACCCCGTCCCACAGCGGCCGACGCTCACCGTCCTCGCCCACCCGCCAGGCACGACGCGTCTCCGGCTCGACGCGCACCTCGCCGCCAGCGGAGAGCCCGGCGCGCCACTCGCCGTCGGCCGCCACGACCATCGGGATCAGCAGCGCCGCTGCAAACACCAGACCCCAGCGCCGACTCATCGCCGCCGCTCCCCGGCGCCACGCTCGATCAGGCTCGACAACACCAGGTTGGCGAGCACGAAGGCGAGGAACAGATAGAAACCGGGCGCGAGCGCGGTGCCATTGGTGGTGAGCACGGTCGCCTCGGTGGCGCCCAGGGTGTCGAGCTGATTGGCCACCAGCGCGTCGAAGCCGAGATAGGCCATGAACAGCGCCACCACCAGCACATCGGCCATCGACCACTTGCCCGAGCACAGCGCGAAGAAGCGCACCGGTGCCGCGACCGGCGCGCCGGCGGCGCGATGATAGACCAGGGTGGCGAGCAGCTTGAGCGCGGGGAAGACGACGCTGAACAGGGTGATCAGCAACGCCACCAGCCACAGGTCCGCCCCCCCGGCGCGGATCAGGATCTCGACCACCTGGAACAGACTCTTGGACTGGTAGTAGAGCACCTGATCGGTGAACACCACCGACTCACCGAGGAACTCGAGACCGAGCCGGTCGACACGCGCCTCGATCGTGAGCATCGGACTGAACAGCGCGGTGAGCAGCAGGAGCAGGGTGATGGCGATCGCGGCGCCCAGCGCGAAACCGTCGACCCGGCGCTCCTGCACCCGTCCCCAGGCGACCAGCGCGAAGATCAGCGCGGCGAGACCGATCAGCACGCCGAGTTGCTGGTCGATTGCCGGACGCAACGCCGCCGCCTCGCGCTCGAGCGCGGCGGCGCAGGCCCCGACCTCGGCACAGCCATGGCGCTCGAGCAGGGCCTTCAGCACCGGCGAGTGCTCGACCTCGGTGGGTGTGGCGGCGGTGAGCAGCCCCAGCAGCTCGGCGCGGATCGCCGCCTCGGTGCCCGGCCCCTCGAGCGCCGCGAGCAGCCGCTCGGCATAGCGTGGCGCCTGGGCGCGCAGGGCGTCGAAGTCGATCAGCCGCGACTGCAACTGCTGGTGCAGCGTGCCCTGGAGCTGGGTCAGCCAGTCACCGCCACGGGGCGGCGCGTTGAGCGACAACTGGCGCTCGATCTCGCCGATCAGCGCCTTGATCGCCTCGGTCAGGGTGGCGAGGACGCGCGGCCGGGTGCGCTCGTCGAGTTCGAAGTCGGCGATGCGCTCGGCGAGCACGGCGCTCAACCGCCGGGTCCACTGCTCGGTGTCGAGCATGCCATAGCGGGCGTGACGCAGCTCGGCACGATCGCCCTCGAGCCGCTGCAGCTGCCCGAGATCCTCCACCAGCCGGAACCCGAGCACCACGGCGCCGGCGAGCGCCAGCACCACCAACCCCCGCCGGATCATCAGCGCAGCCGACATCGGCGATCCCTCCACAGAGCAGTTTCTTCGGTGGGGACACTCTATCAGCGGCCAGCGGCCAGCGGCCAGCGGCCAGCGGCCAGCGGCCAGCGGCCAGCGGCCAGCGGCCAGCGGCCAGGGATTGAACCGCAAAGATACCGTCTTTCCCGTCAAGCCGCGGAAGCGTAATCGGGCTGGTAGGGACGACGGTTCTTGAACACGCCGAAACAGATGTGGGCGAGTTTCCGCATGGCGGCGCCGAGGGCGACCATCTTGGGCTTGCCGCGCGCCAGGAGGCGTTCGTAGAGGTCCTTGACGTGAGGGTTGTAGCGAATGGCGGTGACGGCGGC
>NZ_SMDC01000005.1 GCF_004343155.1 Marichromatium gracile | reverse complement strand
TGGAGGCCACCGGCCCTTACCACGAGACGGCCGCCGAGCTGCTCCACGGGCGTGGCCTGACGGTCTCGATCGTCAACCCGGCCCAGGCCCGGGACTTTGCGCGCGGCCTGGCGGTGCGCACCAAGACCGACGCGGTCGATGCCAAGGTGCTGGCGCGCTTCGGCGCGCTCCTCAAGCCCGCGCCCTGGACGCCGCCCTCGCCCGAGGTGCGCTTCCTGCGGGCGCTGCTGGCCCGTCAGCGCGCCCTCATCGAGGACCTGCGACGCGAGCGCAACCGCCTGGAGAAGGTCGAGGCAACCCACACCCCGGCGCTGGTGCGCGACTCGGTGCGCGAGAGCATCGCCTTCCTCGAAGAAGCCCTCGCCAAGCTCCAGCAACAGATCGACGACCACCTCGACGGCCACCCTCAGCTACGCGAGGACGTCGACCTCCTCACCTCGATCCCCGCCATCGGCCTCAAGGTCGCTCAGCGCTTCGTGGCGTTGCTGCAAAGCCGCCCCTTCACCTCGGCCCAACAGTTCGCCGCCTACCTCGGGCTCGTGCCCGTCGAGCGACAGTCGGGCACCTCCGTGCAGAGGCGCCCCAGACTCTCCAAGGCCGGGCCTGCGCATGCCCGCGCCACCCTCTACATGGCCGCCGTCACCGCCATTCGCTACAACCCACACGTCAAGGACCTCTACGAACGCCTCCTGGCGCGCGGCAAGCCCAAGATGGTCGCCCTCGGCGCCGCCATGCGGAAACTCGCCCACATCTGTTTCGGCGTGTTCAAGAACCGTCGTCCCTACCAGCCCGATTACGCTTCTGCGGCTTGACGGGAAAGACGGTATCTTTGCGGTTCAATCTCCTGGCGGCTTGAATCTCCGCACCGACTTGCACGCAGTGAGTGTAATGCTATAACGTCCCGCGTTCTGTCTTGCGATTTGTCAACGCCTCTTCCATGCCGTCTCCGGTCCATCCACAATCCCGTCGTGCGCGTGCCCCATTGGCTGCGTTGCTGCTCGGTGTTGTGTTGCTGTGGACGCAGACGGCGCTGGCGGCGCATCAGCTCGAGCACCTGGTCCACGATCACGATGGCCCCTGCCTGATCTGTCTGGGGGGTGTCGGGATCGGCTCGCCGCTCGGGGCCGCGCCGCCGTCGCTGTATCAGGTCCGCCCGCGTGAGATCGGGCGGCTGTGCTCGGCGCCACTCGTCTGGCCGGGCGCATGCTCCTTCCTGCCTCAGCGCGCTCGCGCGCCCCCCGGTTCGGTTCGCTGTTGATCGCTGTGACGTTTTCGATCACCCGCTGGTGACCGTTGGCGTCCTTGTGCTCCACCCAATGATCAGGAACCGAGGCCATGTCCACACCGAACCTGCTGCGTGGCGGGGCGGGCGCGCTCGCGCTGCTGCTGCCGCTGTGTGCCACAGCCACGACCGATGATGCCGAGATCGCCGAGTTGCGCGCGATGATCGAGGCGATGAAGGACCAGTACGAGACCCGTATCCAGTCGCTCGAACGCCGTCTCGCCGAGGCCGAGTCGCGCACGCCGCCACGGGCGGCCCTCCCCCCCGGTGACACCGGCTCGCGTCCGATGCGCGCGCCCGTGGTGCACCAGGCGCCGACACCCGCGCCGACCCGTGGCGCGCTGAGCGCGGCCAATGCCTTCAATCCGCAGATCTCGGTGATCCTCGACGGCAACTACTATCACGACGACCTCGATGGCGAGGGCTCGGGCCTGGTCGGCCAGGCCTTCCAGCCCTCCGGTGGTGATCATCACGATCACGACCACGCCGGTCACAGCCACGGCACCTTCGACAACGGCTTCAATATGCGCGAGGCGGAGCTGAGCTTCACCGCGACCATCGACCCCTATTTCGACGCCGCCATGCACATGGCCGTCGACAGCGACGGCAACGTCGAACTCGAGGAGGCCTATCTGCAGACCCGCGCGCTGCCGCACGGGCTGCGGGTCAAGGCCGGACGCTTCCTCAGCGGCTTCGGCTATGCCAACGCCCAGCATCCGCACCAGTGGGCCTTCGTCGACCAGAACCTGCCCTATCTCAATCTGCTCGGGGTGCACGGTCTGCAGGACACCGGGGTGCAGCTGACCTGGCTGCCGGCGCTGCCGGTCTACACCCTGGTCGGGGTCGAGGCGCTGCAGGGCGATCAGGAGCGCTTCGGCGCCACCTTCGGCGACGAGACCCTGGAGGCGCTCGGGCTCGACGAGGCCGGCGACGGCCCGCGGCTGTGGACCGCCTTCGCCAAGATCGCCCCCGACCTCGGCGACCAGCACGCGCTGCAGTTCGGCGTCTCCTTCGCCCATGGCGACCGTCAGCAGGAGCTGCACGCCCATACCCACGACCACGACGCCGAGGTGCACCAGACCGCGCTCGACGGCGACGCCGATCTCTGGGGTGTCGATCTGGTCTACGCCTATGACGCGCCCGGCTACGGCGGCAAGGGCGACCTGCGGCTGCAGAGCGAGTATCTGCGTTCGATCAAGGACCTCGACATCATCGCCAGCGCCCATCCCGAGCAGCTCGGCGATCGGCGCACCTTCACCACCGACGGGCTCTACGCCCAGCTCACCTACGGGATCGCGCCGCGCTGGACCCTGGGGCTGCGCTATGACGTGCTCGGCCTGACCAACAGCGTCGGCGGCGACGCCGATGCCGACTATGGCAGCTCCGAGCGCTGGACCCTGGGGCTGACCTGGGGGCTGACGGAGTTCTCCCAGTTGCGCGCGCAGTACGCCCGCAACGACATCCTGGTGGCCGAGGACACGCGCGAGCGCTTCGACGCCTTCTATCTGCAGTTCCTGATGAGCATGGGCAGCCACGGCGCCCACGCCTTCTGATGCCCCGGAGGAACGCCATGAACAGATCCCTGATGATCCGCGCGGGCGTGCTGCTCGCGGCCCTGGTCGCGCTGCCGGCGCAGGCGCTCGAGGTGGTGGCCACCAGCCCGAGCATGGGTGCGCTGGTGCGCGCGGTCGGCGGCGCGGACACCGCGCTGACGGTGCTCTCCGGGCCCGAGCGCGACCTGCACCGGTTGCAGGCGCGCCCGAGCATGATCGGCGCGCTGCGTCGCGCCGACCTGGTGGTGGCGGTCGGCGCCGAGTTGGAGATCGGCTGGTTGCCGCTGGCGATCGCCAGCGCCGCCAACCCGGCGATCCGCCCCGAGACTCCGGGCTATTTCGAGGCCGCCGCCCAGGTCGCGCTGCTCGATGTCGGCACCCCGGCCGATCGCGCGCTCGGTGACGTCCACCCGCTCGGCAACCCGCACCTCAACCTCGATCCGCTGCGCATGGCGACGGTGGCGCGGGCGCTGGCCGAGCGCATGGCCGGGCTCGATCCGGCCGGTGGCCCCGGCTATCGTGCCGGCGCCGCGCGCTTTGCCGCCGCCGTCGATCGGCGGCTGCCGGCGTGGTCGGTGCGGCTCGACGGCGCGCCGGGCGCGGTGCTCCACCACCGCGACGGCGTCTATCTGCTCGATCGCTTCGGTGTGCCGCTGCTCGGCACCATCGAGCCGGTGCCCGGGGTGCCGCCGAGCGGTCGGCAGCTGAGCGCGCTCACCGAGCGGCTGCGGGGCCGCGCCGGGGTGGTGATCCACACCCCCTATCAACCGGCGCGCCCGGCCGAGCGGGTCGCCGCCGCGCTCGACTGGCCGGTGGCGGTGCTGGCGCTGGAGCCGGCGCGAGAGGCCGACGGCGCGGCCTATCTGGCGCACATCGACCGCTGGGTCGAGGCGCTCGCCGGGGCGGGGCGGCGATGAGCGAGTCGCTGTTGCGGCTCGACGGACTGGTCGCGGGCCATCGCGCGCCCGTGGTCGGTCCGCTCTCGTTCGCCCTGGGGCGTGGCGAGGTGCTGGGGCTGTGGGGCGGCAACGGCAGCGGCAAGTCGACCCTGCTCAACGCCATCGCCCGCGCCGCGCGGGTGTTCGCCGGGACGATCCGGCGCGCCCCGGGGTTGCGCCTGAGCTATCAGGAGCAGCGCCCGGTGCGCCTCGAGCCCATGCCGATGACCGGCGCCGACCTGCTGCGTGCCGCCGGGCTCGACCCGCGCCGTGCACCGGCGCCCCTCGGTGCGCTGCTCGGGCAGCGACTCGATCGGCTCAGCGGGGGGCAGTACCAGCTGCTCTGCGTGTGGTGCGCGCTCGGCGCCGAGGTCGATCTGGTGCTGCTCGACGAGCCGACCAACAACCTCGATCCCGGCGCCGAGCGGTCGCTGCGCGCGCTGCTGGAGACGGCGCGCGCAGACCGAGCGGTGTTGCTGGTCAGTCACGAGCGCGCCTTTCTCGACGCGGTGAGCACCCGGGTGCTGGCGCTCGATGCCGGGGGGTGGTCATGAACGAGGGGCTCGCGCTGCTCGTCGATCCGTTGTTTCGGGTACCGCTGCTCACCGGGCTGGCGGCGAGCCTCGCGCTCGCGCCGATCGGGGTGTTGTTGATGCTCCGCGACGAGTGGCTGGCGGCGCTGGGACTGGCGCATCTGGCGGCCGCCGGTGCCCTCGGTGGGCTCGCGCTCGGCGCGCCGGGGCTTGCAGGCGCCGGGTTCGGTGCACTCGGCGGTGGCCTGGTCAAGGGCGCGCTGGGCCGGCGTGGCAACGGTGTCTACGGCTTCATGATCCTGATCGGCTGGGCGTTGCTGCTGCTGATTGCGGCCAACAGCGCGGTGGGCGAGGGGCTGGGGCAGGCGCTGATCGACGGCCAGCTCTACTTCGCCCGCTGGCCCGAGCTGATCGCGGCCCTGGTGCTGGCGCTGGCGCTGCTGTGGTCGTTGCCCCGGCTGGCCTGGCCGCTGTTGCGCGCGCGCCTGCTGCCCCGGCTCGACCGCGCCAATGGTCGCGCGGCCTGGCGCACCCACCTGGGGATGGATCTCGTCGCCGCGCTCGGCATGGCGGTGGGCACCGCCACGTTGGGGTTGATGGGGGCCTTTGCGCTGGTGTTCGTGCCGGCCTGGGTCGCTTTCCGGGTGGCGCGCGGCTGGCGCGCGACCTGGGTGGTGGCGGGGCTGATCGGGGTCGCTGGTTATCTCGGCGCCTTCGTGCTGGCGCTGGCGCTCGATCAGCCGTTCGGCCCGGTGCTGGTGGCGGTGCTGGTGTTGCTGGCCTGGGGCGCGAGCGCGCTCCAGGCGGGGTGGCGATTGCTGACGGGGTGGCGCTGAACGGGCTCAGTGGCAGGGATCGCTCCACCAGTGCGAGAGCCGCTGTTCGAGTTCCCGCGCCGGCAGCCCCTCGTAGTGGGAGATGTCGTTGAACAGCCGCAGCCGGGCGCGCACCTCGCTGGCGAAGTCGAGGATGGTCAGCCCCGCCGGGCTCTGGTCGAGTCGGTCGCGGTAGCCGCGCGCATCGAAGCCGAGCAGACTGCTCACCAGCAGCCGGTTGGTGCCCTTGTGAGCGACCACCAGCACCGAGCGGTCGTGGTGGTCGTGGACGATGCGACGCATCACCGGCAGGGCGCGGGCGAGCACGTCGATCCCCGACTCGCCGCCCTTGGGCGCGCTGGTCAGCGGGTCTTCCTGCCAGGCGCTGTATTCCTCGGCGAAGTCGGCGGCGACCTGCTCGCGGGTCAGTCCCTCCCAGTGGCCGTAGTCGATCTCGCGCAGCCCTGGCTCGGGGGTGGGTTCGAGACCGTGTGACTCGGCGATGATCCGCGCCGTTTCCATGGTGCGCCCCATCGGGCTGGCGAAGACCGCATCGAGGCTGTCGCAGCGCAGCCGTGCGGCGAGCGCCCGGACCTGGTTGCGGCCCTGCTCGGAGAGCGGCACGTCGGTGGAGCCGGCGAAGCGGTCCTCGGCGGTGAGTTCGGTGGCGCCGTGGCGCACCAGATAGATTCGGGTCGGCATCTTGTTCTCCTCGTTGGCACCAGGTTGTCCCTTGTGTCCCCATGGTCGGGGCACCCGTAGTCGATGTCCAGACGTAACCGGTGTTGAGATCCCCGCCGGTGCGATACGCGGGAGGCTGGTGCTGTGTCAGAATGGATGACCGGAGCGGCGGCGGGTTCCGCGAGGGGCGCGTCGGTGACGATCGGCAGCGGTTTCGCGATGATGGAGGTCTTGGCCCGGTCATGAGCGCACGGAAGACGCGCAGGCGTACGAGCAAGGGGAGTGCCCGCAAGACGACAGGGCGCGGCAGCTCGGGGCTGTTGCGACTGCTGGTGCTGGTGCCGCTGGTGCTGGCGGCGCTCTCGGTGGTGCTGGTCGGGGCGCTGCGCTGGCTCGATCCGCCGAGCTCGGCGTTCATGCTCGAGCACCGGCTCGCCGGGCTGTGGACCGAGGGCCGCGCGCCGCGACTGGCGTATCGCTGGGTCGATCTCGACGACATCGATCCGGAGCTGGCGCTGGCGGTGATCGCCGCCGAGGACCAGCGCTTTCCCGAGCACCACGGCTTCGACCTGGTCGAGCTGCGCCAGGTGCTTGCCGAGCTGGGCGAGGGTGGTCCCAGCCGGGGTGCGAGCACGCTGACCCAGCAGACGGCGAAGAACCTCTTCCTGTGGCCGGGGCGGGACTATCTGCGCAAGGGCATCGAGGCCTGGTTCACGGTGCTGATCGAGACGCTGTGGCCGAAACGGCGGATCCTCGAGGTCTATCTCAACATCGCCCAGTTCGGTCCCGAGGTCTATGGCGCCGAGGCCGCCAGCCGCCGCTATTTCGACCGTTCCGCGGCCAACCTCGGGCGGTCTCGCGCCGCCCGGCTCGCGGCGGTGCTGCCCGATCCACGCGGCTATCGGCTCGATCGCCCCAGCGAGCGGCGTGAGCGGCGTGTGGGCTGGATCCTCGCCCAGATGCGCCAGCTCGGCGGTATCGCCTATCTCGAGCGGCTGCGCTGAGCGCGGCCTTGCGAGGCGCGATGCGATCGCGCAGGATGTCGCCGCCGGTGCCGCGCTGATGAGGTATCGGGATGAGGCGTGCCCGGCGCGCGCGCCCTGGAGTCGCCCTTGGAACACGCAGCCGATCAGCCCGCCGGGAACGAGCCCGACCCGGAACAACCCGCCTCGCCCACCCGCCGGCGTCTTGCGCCAGGGGGGGGTGTGTTGCGCCTGTCGAGCGCGCTGCTCGGTGCCGGGTTGCAGCTCATGCTGCTGGGGCTGCTCGGTGCCGCGGCCTTCGTCCACTTCACCCTGCCCGAGCTGCCCGATGTCGAGCAGCTGCGCGACGTCCAGCTCCAGGAGCCGTTACGGGTCTACAGCGCCGATGGCGCGCTGATCGGCGAGTTCGGCGTGCAGCGTCGCCGTCCGGTGCGCTATCGCGATGTTCCGGCGCTGGTGGTGCAGGCGGTGCTCGCCACCGAGGACAGCCGTTTCTTCCAGCACCGTGGCGTCGATCTGGTGGGGCTGGCGCGCGCCTCGCTGAGCTATGCCCTGACCGGCGAGAAGGCGCAGGGCGGCAGCACCATCAGCATGCAGCTCACCCGCAACTTCTTCCTCTCGCCGGAGAAGACCTTCGCGCGCAAGCTCGCCGAGGTACTGCTGACCCTGCGCGTCGAGCGTACCCTGACCAAGCAGCAGATCCTCGAGCTCTATCTCAACAAGATCTTCTTCGGCCATCGCGCCTACGGCATCTCGGCGGCCGCGGCGCTCTATTACGACAAGTCGCTCGATGCGCTGACCCTGCCCGAGGTGGCGATGCTCGCCGGCATCCCCCAGGCGCCCTCGAGCAACAACCCGGTGACCGACCCGGCGCGGGCGCTCGAGCGGCGCAACCATGTGCTCGGGCGGATGCACGCACTCGGCTATATCGACACGCCGCGCTACGAGCAGGCGATCCGCACCCCCGACCGGGCGCGGTTGCATCGCCGCCTGCCCGACCTAGAGGCCGGACACGTCGCCGAGATGGCGCGCCAGGAGATCATCGAGCACTACGGCGAGGCCGCGCTCGGGCACGGCTATCGGGTCTTCACCACCATCGACACCCGGTTGCAGCGCGCCGCGCAGGGTGCGGTGCGCGAGGCGCTGCACGACTACGACCGGCGTCACGGCTATCGCGGCGCCGAGGCGCGCATCGAGCTTGTCGGGCGCACCGAGTCGGCGCTCGATGCGCTGCTCGCCGCTCACCCGCCGCTCGGTGGGTTGCGCGCGGCGCTGGTCACCGCGGTCTCGGCGCGCGCGGCCGAACTCGATCTCGGGCGGGGCGAGCGTGCGCGGCTCGATCTCGGGGCGGTCGCCTGGGCGCGGCCCCTGATCGACGAGAACCGGCGCGGGCGCCGTCCTCGACGTGTCAGCGACGTGCTCGCCGTCGGCGACCTGGTGCGACTCTCGCGCGCCGAGGACGGCGACTGGCGACTCGATCAGCTCCCGGCGGTCGCCGGTGCGTTGGTCTCGATCGATCCGCGCGACGGCGCGGTGCTGGCGCTGGTCGGGGGCTACGACTTCGCCGCGAGCAAATTCAACCGCGCGCTCGACATGCGTCGCCAGCCCGGTTCGAGCTTCAAGCCCTTCATCTATGCCGCCGCGCTCGCCGAGGGCTGGACCCCAGCGAGCCTGGTGCGCGACGCTCCGGTGGAGCTGCCGCGCGGCTCGCGCTGGAACCCGCAGAACGCCGATCGCCGCGCGCTCGGTCCGATCCGGTTGCGTCCGGCGCTGGCGCGCTCGCGCAACCTCGCCACCATCAATCTGCTGCAGAGCGTCGGGTTGGAGGACGCCAAGCGCTATCTCGAGCGCTTCGGCTTCGCCCTGATCGACAACCCCGTCGGACTGTCGCTGGCGCTCGGCACCGTGGAGCTCTCTCCGGTGAGTCTGGCCGAGGGCTATGCGGTATTCGCCAATGGCGGCTATCACGTGCGCCCGCACTTCATCAGCCGGATCGAGGACGGCGAGGGTCGGGAGGTCTTCGTCGCCGCGCCACCGCGCGCCTGCGACGACTGCTGGTACCGGCGTGGTGGCGGCGAGACCCGCACCCGGGCGCTCGCCGCCACCGGCGGCGCGGCCGAGCGGGTGATCGACCCGCGCATCGCCTATCAGATGACCTCGATGTTGCGCGACGTCATCGAGGTCGGCACCGGGCGGCGTGCCCGCGCCCTCGGGCGCGCCGACGTGGTCGGCAAGACCGGCACCACCAACGACCTGCGCGACTCCTGGTTTGCCGGCTATCAGGCCGATTTCGTCACCATCGCCTGGATGGGCTTCGACGACTTCTCCGAGCTCGGTCGCGGCGAGTACGGCGGCGTGGCGGCGTTGGGGATGTGGGTCGAGTTCATGCGCCAGGCGCTCGCCGAGCGCCCGGTGGCGACGCTGAAGCCGCCGCCGGGGATGGTGCGGGTGCGGATCGACCCGGCGCGCGGGATCGAGTCGCGAGGGCCGGGCAGTATCGCCGAGCTGGTGCGCGAGGAGTATCGCCTGATGCTGCTCGGCCCGGACCCGATCCGCGCGGCGCCCGCGCCGGTGATCGAGGACAGCTCGCCGCGGGTGCTCGACGAGCTGTTCTGAGGCGTCGGCTCAGCCGGCGCAGGGCAAGGGGACGATCGCGCGCTGTTCGCGTTGCCGTCGCTGCAGGGTCTCGCGCAGCTCGCCGAGACGCTCAAGCAGCCGCGTGCGCTGGGTCGCATCGAGGCTGGCGCCGAACCGGGCGGCGAGGGTGACGAGCTGCTCGGTCAGGCGCTCGCCGTCGCGGCGCAGCGCCGCCGGCATGGCGTCGAACTCGACCAGCCAGCCATGGAGGAAGGCGGCGATCCGTGCCTCTCCGGCGCCCTCGTCGAGCAGTGTCATCAGCCGGGTGCGCTGGCTGGCGCGATAGGCGTCGAGTGCGGGCTGGCTGCGCGGCATCGCCGCGGTCAGCTCGCGTACCAGCTGCTGCTGGCTCGCGTTGAGCGGTCCGGTCCAGTCGCCGAGGTTGCGGATATAGCGCCGGGCGCGCTTGCGCCGCTCGCGTTCGGGGTCGGCGGGTGCGGCGCGCTCGGCGTCGCGCTCGCGCCACAGTCGTTCGAGCCGCTGGCGTTGTGTCGGAGTGAGGGTGACGAGCAGCGGCGCTGTCGCGTCGACGAAGAGTTCGGCATGCTGGCGATAGACCGGCTCGGCGGCGCGCATCAGACAGGCGAGATCGTCACGGACGAAGCCGCGCTCGCTCGTCAGGATCAATCCGTCGAGCAGGGCGATGAGCCGGGGCAGCGCCTCGCGCCGATGGCGTGTCTGGACCTCCTGCAGTGCGCGCGTCCAACCGCGCAGCTGTTGCGGCGCGAGGTCGATGCGGTGATCGACATAGACCCCGGTGAGGAAGGGGGCATTGTCGTAGACCAGCGAGACCCGGCTGCAGCCGCCGCCGAGCAGACCGAGTGCGACCAGCACCATGATCCCGAGGTGACGACTCATCCGGCCTGCTCCAGTTCGAGCGTCGGTGCGGCGAACAGATACCCCTGCGCCCAGTGCACGCCGAGCTCGCCGAGGACCTGGGCGGTGGGTTCGTCCTCGACGCATTCGGCGATGGTGGTGATGCCGAGCGAGTCGGCGGTGTACTGGATGCTGGCTACCAGGGCGCGCGACTTGGGTCTGGTGCGGACCTGGGCGATCAGTTCACGATCGATCTTGATGAAGGAGATCGGCAGCTCGGCGAGATAGCCGAGCGAGGAATAGCCGCCGCCGAAGTCGTCGATGGCGAGCCGGAAGCCCTGGTCGAGAAAGGGCGCGAGGGTGGAGCGGAGCTGATGGGCTTGGCCGAGCGGTTCGCGCTCGGTGATCTGCAGGACCAGCGCGCGGGTGCGTCGCCCGGGGCCGAGCCGGGGGCACAGTGCCGCGGCGTGCTGGGCGAGTGCGGCGACCCGCTCGGGGCGGCGCAACAGGTCACCGGAGAGGTTGATGAAGCGCTTGATGGCGGGGCGCTGACCGCCCTCGACGGCGCAGCGGGCGATGGCGCGGCGTCCGAGGATGTCGTCGATACGGTGGAGCAGGTTGAGTCGATCGGCGATCTCGACGAACTCCTGGGCGCAGAGTACCTGCTCGGTGCCGGCAACGATGCGGGCGAGTGCTTCTTCGGCGACCTGGGTGCGACTGGCGAGATCGACGATGCTCTGATAGGCCGGGTGGAGCTGGCCATCGCGGATGGCCCGTTGCACCAGGGCCGCGGTGGAGAGGTTGTGGGCCTGTTCGGCGTTGGTGACACAGGTGCGGTTGCGTCCGCGCAGCTTGGCTTCGTAGAGACCCGCGTCGGCGCGGGCGAGGACGTCGTCGAGGCTGTCGTGGCCGGCGGTGCACTCGGCCACCCCGGCGCTCACCGTCACCTCGAAGCGGCGCTCGGCGAACTCGGGGCGCGCGCGCTCGACGGCCTGGCGCATCCGTTCGATACCCTGGTAGGCCTGCTCGATGCGGGTGGCAGGCAGCACCACCAGGAACTCCTCGCCGCCCCAGCGGCCCACCCAGTCGCCCTGACGGATGCTGCGTCTGAGCGCGATGGCGACCTGCTTGAGGATGTGGTCGCCGGCGCTGTGACCGTGGATGTCGTTGATCAGCTTGAAGCGGTCGATGTCGAACAGCGCGAGACAGTAGGGGCTGCCCGAGCGTTCGCTGCGCGCCTGCTCGAGTCGCAGATAGCCGTTGAGCGCGCGTCGGTTGGGCAGGCCGGTGAGTTCGTCATGGGTGGCCATCTGGAACATGCGCTGTTCGAGCCGACTCAGCCGCTCGCTCTGGACCGAGGCGCCGAGGACGTTGGCCGCCGCGCGCAGCGCCTGGATCTCGACCTCGCTCCAGTGGCGCCTGCGAGTGCAGTCGTCGAAACCGATGAACCCCCACCAGTGCTTGGCGACGAAGACCGGCACCACGACCAATGAGCTGATCCCCTGGGCCTGGAGGATCTCGCGCTCACCCTCGGGGAGGCTCTCGACACAGCCCTGCACCACGCCGCCGCCACGCAGGGTCTGGCACCAGCGGCCGAAGCCGGTCTCGATGGGGAAGCTCTGCAGTTGGCTGTTGCTGATCTGGCTCGCGACGCCGGGTGCCGAGAACTCGTGACGCTGACTGGTGTAGAGTATCCCGTCGATACCGAGATGGTTCTCGAAGACATAGGCGCGGCTGGCATGGGCCGCTCGCGCCAGGTGTTCGAGCATCCGTGGTACGTATTCCCCCCAGTTCGCGCAACCGAAGTACTCGGCGGCGAGACCCACGGCCTTGAAGATCGCGCTGGCACTGTCGAGCGCCGCATCCTGCCCGTCGGTCGAGGGGGAGGGCGGTGTCGATGTGCCGGGTGTCCAGAGGGGGGCTGCGCCGTTTGGCTTGCTTCTTTCCCCGCTGGCTGTACACTCTGAACCTTTTTCCAACTTCATCTTCAACGAGGTCCCCCCGTGGTCGCCCCCGAGTCAGATTTCCATCGCATCAAGCGCTTGCCGCCCTATGTCTTCAACATCGTCAACGAGTTGAAGGCCGCGGCGCGAGCGCGGGGCGAGGACATCATCGATTTCGGCATGGGCAACCCCGATCAGCCGACGCCGCAGCACATCGTCGACAAGCTGATCGAGGTCTCGGAGCGCGGCAACACCCACCGTTATTCGGTCTCGCGCGGCATCCCGCGGCTGCGTCGCGCCATCTGTCACTGGTATCGCGATCGCTTCGACGTCCATCTCGATCCCGAGACCGAGGCCATCGTCACCATCGGTTCCAAGGAGGGGCTCGCCCACCTCGCGCTGGCGACCATGGATGCCGGTGATACGGTGCTGGTGCCCAACCCGGCCTATCCGATCCATCCCTATGGCTTCATCATCGCCGGTGCCGACGTGCGCCATGTGCGCCTGACCCCGGACGTGGACTTCTTCGAGGAGCTGCGGCGCGGTATCCAGGAGTCCTGGCCCAAGCCCAAGATGCTGGTGCTCAACTTCCCCGGCAACCCCACCGGGCAGTGTGTCGATCTCGAGTTCTTCGAAAAGGTCATCGAGATCGCCCGCGAGCACGGCATCTGGGTGGTGCACGACATCGCCTATGCCGACATCGTCTTCGACGGCTACAAGGCCCCCTCGATCCTCCAGGTACCCGGTGCCAAGGACATCGCCGTCGAGTTCTTCTCGATGTCCAAGAGCTACAACATGCCCGGCTGGCGCGTCGGCTTCATGTGCGGCAACCCGACTCTGGTCTCCGCGCTGGCGCGGATCAAGTCCTATCTCGACTATGGCACCTTCACCCCGATCCAGGTCGCGGCGATCGCCGCGCTGGAGGGGCCCCAGGAGTGCGTGCGCGAGATCAGCGACATGTATCAGAGTCGGCGCGACGTGCTCTGCAGCGGTCTCAACGCCGCCGGCTGGGCGGTCGAGCCGCCCAAGGCGACGATGTTCGTGTGGGCGCCGATCCCCGAGCCTTATCGCGAGATGGGGTCGCTGGAGTTCTCGAAAAAGCTCCTGCGCGAGGCCAAGGTGGCCGTGGCCCCCGGTATCGGCTTCGGCGAGTACGGCGACACCCATGTCCGCTTCGGCCTGATCGAGAACGAGCATCGCACTCGTCAGGCGATCCGTGGCATCAAGGAGATGTTCCGCCACGACGCCCAGGCCGGCGCCTGAGCCGTTCACGGTGACGCGCCCATCATGGATGGGCGCGTCCGGACCGATTCCAACCAGGACACAGCGCCCCGTCCGGCGGGCGGGCGACGAAGAGGTACTATGATGAAACCGGTGAAAATCGGACTCTTGGGCTTGGGAACCGTCGGTGGCGGCACGGTCAGCGTGCTGGCCAACAATGCCGCGGAGATTGCGCGCCGCGCCGGTCGCGAGATCCAGATCGCGCATGCCGCAGCGCGTGCCTATGACGCCGATGCCATCGATGGGCTGGAGCGGGTCGGACGCATCGGCGACGATGCCTTCGCGGTGGTCGAGGACCCCGAGGTCGAGGTGGTCATCGAGCTGATCGGCGGCTATTCGCCGGCCCGCGAGCTGGTGCTGCGCGCGATCGAGAACGGCAAGCACGTGGTCACCGCCAACAAGGCGCTGATCGCACTGCACGGCAACGAGATCTTCGCCGCCGCCCGCGAACACGGGGTGACGGTCGGTTTCGAGGCGGCGGTGGCCGGCGGCATCCCGATCATCAAGGCGGTGCGCGAGGGGCTGGCCGCGAACCACATCGAGTGGGTGGCCGGCATCATCAACGGCACCGGAAACTTCATCCTCACCGAGATGCGCGACAAGGGTCGCGACTTCGCCGACGTGCTCGCCGAGGCACAGGCGCTCGGCTATGCCGAGGCCGATCCGACCTTCGATGTCGAGGGGATCGACGCGGCGCACAAGCTCACCATCCTCGGCTCGCTCGCCTTCGGCATCCCGCTGCAGTTCGATCGCTGCTTCACCGAGGGGATCTCGAAGATCGGCGCGCTCGACGTCGCCTATGCCGCCGAGCTCGGCTATCGCATCAAGCACCTGGGGATCGCGCGTCGCGGCGAGCAGGGCATCGAGCTGCGCGTCCACCCGACGCTGATCCCCGAGCGTCGCCTGCTGGCCAATGTCGACGGGGTGATGAACGCGGTGCTGGTCAAGGGCGATGCGGTCGGCCCGACGCTCTATTACGGTGCTGGCGCCGGCGCCCTGCCGACGGCCTCGGCGGTGGTCGCCGATCTGGTCGACGTGGTGCGCACGCTGACCACCGACCCGAGCAACCGGGTGCCGCATCTCGCCTTCCAACCCGACGAGCTGGCCGATACGCCGGTGCTCGAGATGGAGGCGGTCGAGACCGCCTACTACCTGCGTCTCTCGGCGCTCGACCAGCCCGGGGTGATGGCGCGCATCGCCAGCATCCTCGGCGAGCACGGCATCAGCATCGAGGCGATCAAGCAGCAGGAGCCGGGCGAGGGCGAGACCCATGTGCCGCTGGTGATGCTCACCCACCGGGTGCTCGAACGCCAGATGAACGCCGCGCTCGCCCAGATCGAGGCGCTCGACTCGGTGCAGGGCGAGATCATCCGCATTCGTGTCGAGATGCTCTCGGGCTGAGCATGGGGGCGCCGGGGCCGAACGGCCCCGGCCCCGATCGCCGTGCGAAGAGACGCCGCCGGTCGACCCTCTCGCTGGTGTCGTCTCGTCCAGCAAGATCCCTCTCCCTGACGACTCCTCCCGCTGCCTGCTGATTCAGGCGCATCCTTCATCATCATTCATCCGTTTTTTGCCTGCTCGGTGAATCGGCGTCCGACACGGGTTGATCGGATGTCTCAGCGTCCTGGCCCGAGGTCGTCGTGCGCGCAACCAAGCGCTCGAGCTGCTGCTCGAGGGTGCGACGTCGCGCGTGCTCGGCGAGCAGTCGGGTCTGGAGTCGTTCGCGTCCCCGTTCGCTGCGCCCTAGTCGTGCCTCGAGCTGGGCGTGCGCCTCGGTGAGCTGACGGTGCTGCGCGTCGAGCGCTGCGCGCGTCTCCTCGCTGTGTGCGAGTTGTGTCTCCAGCTGATTACGTATCCGTTCGCCCCTCTGCTGCGTCTCGTGCAGCTTCGCCAACGCCTGCGCTTGTTGTTGATTGTCCCGTTCGCGCTCGCGCAGCTCGCCGGCGAGGGCGGCGTTGTCACGGTTGAGCCGGGTGATCTCGTCCTGCTTGACGATCAGGGTCTGCGCCTGCTGGCGTAGTTCCGCCTGTAATTGCTGAACCTGTTGGTCGTGGCGGCGTTGATCCTGTTCGCGCTGAAGGCGACTGGCCTCGCGATAGTGTTCGAGCGCCTCGCGGGCATGACGGTGCTTCTCCTCGATCGAGGCGAGATGCTGCGCCTGGACCTCGAGCCGTTCCTGTAGTCCCAGTTTTTCCTGCTCCAGGGTCGCCAAGGCGATCGCCTGTCCCTGACCCCGTTGCTCCAGTTCAATGATGCGCGCGGCCTGCTCGGCGAGGGTCGTCTCGCGCGCGGCGATTCCCTGGCGCAATCCCTCGACCTCTGTCGCGAGTCCATCGCGGGCTGTCTCGATCTCTTCGAGCTGCTGACGCTGAGTCTGTATCTGCGCCTGATGACGGCGTTCGGCGGCGGCGACGATCTCTTCGGCCTCGCCCTCGAGGGTGCGGGCGAGCTCGGCGACGAGCTGTTGGATCGGCTCGCTCAGGCCCTTGGTGTCGCCGATCCGGCGTGCCTCTTCTTCTTCCAACTCCTTGAGATAACGATGAATCGTGCTCTTTGAGCCGGTGTTGCCGAGGGCGACGCGGACGGCGTCGATCGAGGGGTGTCGGTCCTGTGCGAGCAGGGTGTCGCGCGCCTGTTTGACCAGCGCCTTGGTGATGCCGCCGCGTGCCATGGGGTTGTTCTCCGGTTTATTTTGTACTGTATTACGTAGTATGTATATACGTATTATTTTTGAGCGTCAATTTTTGTGTTCAGGAAAAATAAAAGGCGGGATAATATGACTTATCCCATGTCAGACCGGGATGAGAGCCGCAATCAGGCCCGGTCTGAACAGGCTGGGTACAAGCGGTACGGACCCGGTAGCGAAGACGGGCCGTCAGAGACGATGGAGAGAAAAGGAGCACAACGGGCATGCAGCGGATCGAGCGCTATATCGAGGCGGCCACCCGCGACAACACCAGACGCGGGTATCGCGCGGCGATCCGCCATTACGAGGAGACCTGGGGCGGGTTGTTGCCGGCGACTGCCGAGTCCGTCGCCCGCTATCTCGCTGATCACGCCGAGCAGCTCGCGCTCAATACCCTGCGTCTGCACCTGGCGGCACTGGCGCGCTGGCATCGTGACCAGGGCTTCCCCGACCCGACCAAGGCGCCGGTGGTGCGTCAGGTGATGCGCGGTATCAGTGAGCTGCACCCGGCACGCGAGCACCAGGCGCGGGCATTGCGGCTGGAGGACCTGGTGCGGGTCGACGCCATGCTGGAGGCGCGGATCCGCGAGGCTGGGATCAGTGAGGCATTGCGCGCGCGGCGCGATCGGGCGCTGCTGCTGGTCGGCTTCTGGCGGGCCTTCCGTGGCGATGAGCTGCTGAGGCTTGCGGTCGAGGACGTTCGCCAGGAACACGACGGCGGGTTGTTGATCCGGCTCGCGCGCACCAAGACCTCGCGCGGCGAGACCCGCGACTATCCGCTGCCCCGGCTCTCCAGGCTGTGTCCGGTCGCGGCCTATGCCGATTGGGTCGGCTGTGCCGGGATCGAGCGCGGCGCGGTGTTCCGTGGCATCGATCGCTGGGGGCGGGTGCGCGAGCAGGGGCTGCACCCCAACAGCCTGATCCCGCTGCTGCGCCGGTTGCTCGAGGAGGCCGGGGTGACGGATGCGGCGAGCTACAGCGCCCACTCGCTCAGGCGGGGCTTCGCCTCCTGGGCGAGCGCCAGTCAGTGGCAGCTGCGCGAGCTGATGGACTATGTCGGCTGGCGTGACGCGCGCTCGGCGCTGCGCTATATCGAGCGCGCCGCGCCCCGGCTGGGCGGGCGTATCGAGCGCGCGCTGGCCGCGCCGGAGGAGGCCTCGGGTTGAATTCGCCGCGCCCGGCGCACATCCCCGGATCATGCCAGCCCGAGCGGGGACGAAGGAGATGCCGAGCGCGCAGACGACCTGTTACGAGTGTGACGCCAACTGTCCGATCGAGATCGAGCTCGATACCGCCGGCGAGCCGGTAAAGGTCCGCGGGCCCGACTGCCCGCGCTGTTATGTCCAGCTCGAACGGCGCGATCACCCCGAACGACTGCTCCATCCGCTGCGCCGGATCGGTCCACGAGGCAGTGGACGCTTCGAGCGGATCGGCTGGGACGAGGCGCTCGACACCATCGCCGCCGAGCTGACGCGTGCCCGTGAACGTCACGGTGCGCCGGCGGTGGGCTTCTTCGCCGGCTATACCAAGGAGGCGCGACCGCAGCTGCAGCGACTCGCCCACAGCTTCGGCTCACCCAATTACATGACCGAGAGCGGCTGCTGTTTCTCGGCCACCATGGTCGCCGAGAAGCTCACCCTCGGCTACAAGATCAAGACCACCTCGACTGTGGTCTCGCCGAAGACGCGCTGTCATCTCATCTGGTCGACCAATCCGCGCGGCTCGATCCCGCCCTTCGACCAGCACCCGCTGGCCAGTCCACGCCCCGAGCGGGCGCTGATCGTGGTCGATCCCAGGCGCACGCCGCTGGCCGAGCGCGCCGATGTCCATCTGCAGATCCGCCCCGGTACCGATGGGGCGCTCGCCCTCGGCTTCCATCATCTGATCTTCGCCAACGGCTGGCAGGATCAGGTCTTTCTCGATCAGTGGGGGCAGGGCGTGGATGCCTTCCGCGACTATGTCCGCGACTTCGACCCGCGTCGGGTGGCGGCGATCTGCGGGGTGGCGGCCGCCGATATCGAGCGCGCCGCCGAGTGCTACGCCACCACCGCCCCGGCGCAGATCACCCTGTCGCCGACCGCCACCGTGCAGCACAGCAACGGCTTCCAGAACCATCGTGCGCTGATCCTGCTCAGCGCGGTGACCGGCAACCTCGATCGCGAGGGCGGCAACCGCTTCTTCAACGACAAGGCGCTGCCCCGGCCGATCGAGCGCTTCGATCACTGTCTGGCGGCCTTGCCGCCGCGTGTCGGCAGCGAGCGCTTCCCGATCTGGACCCGCTACTGGCCGGCGGCGCAGAGCATGCTGCTGCCCGACTGCATCCTCGAGGGCGATCCGCAGCCGATCCGCGCGCTGCTGGCGATGGGGATCAATACCGCGATGTGGCCGAACTCGGCGCGGATGGAGCGGGCGCTCGGCGCGCTCGATTTCTTCGCCGCCAGCGACTTCTTCCACAACCCCGCGACCCGTCAGGCCGATATCGTGTTGCCGGCGGCGACCAACCTGGAACGCCCGGCGCTGATCGCCTATCCCGGCTGCGCCTATCAGGGCGAGGTGCGCTATCGGCGCGCGTTGCTCGCCCCGCGGGGCGAGGCCCGTGCGGACGGCGAGATCTTCCTCCAGCTCGGGGTGCGGCTGGGGATGGGGGCGCTGTTCTGGGACGGGGACCTCGAGGCCTCCTGGGCGGAGGCCGCCGAGGGGTTGCCGGAGGCGGTACGCGAGGCGATCTATGCCAGCCCCGAGGGGGTGACCGTCTATGCCGATGCGATCGACGACCTGGTCGATCATGGTTTCATGGACGCCGATCGGCTCTATCGGCTGCGTGGCTTCCCCACCGACAGCGGCAAGGTGGAGTTCGACTCGGACGCGCTGCGCGCTGCCGGTCACGACGGTCTCCCGGTCTATCGCGAACCGGCCGAGGGGCCGGTCTCCACCCCGGCGCTGGCCCGCCGTTTCCCGCTGGTGCTGACCAGCGGCGCGCGCACCAAGTTCGACACCCACTCGCAACACCAGCACAGCGCGCGGATGCGTCGGGCCATTCCCCGTCCGCTGGTCGAGATCCACCCCGAGGATGCCATGGTGCGCGGCATCGACGATGGCGATGCGGTGATGGTCGGCTCGCCCCGTGGCGAGGTGCGCTTCTATGCCCAGGTGACCGAGCGCATCAAGCCGGGCGTGGTGCACTGTGTGCACGGCTGGAACGAGGCCAACGTCAATCTGCTCACCGATGATGTGCACCTCGACCCGATCAGCGGTTTCCCGCCGTTCAAGTCGGGGCTGTGTGAGATCCGACCGCTCGATTGAGGTCGGGCCGTGCCCTTTATCGGTGTTCTCCCCGAGCGCGAATCACTGTTCCGGCCCCAGCCGCGCCGGGCGGTGGCGGTGAGCGATGCCGCCGCCTGGCGACTCAACCCGGTGCATCGCGGGGTCTACGACAAGCTCGCCCTGGCGCTGACCGAGGGCCTGCTGGCCGCGCCCTGCGGGGTGTCGCCGCTGGCGTTCGGGCTCGCGCCGGAGACGCCGGTGTTCGTCAAGCCGATCGTCAACCTCGCCGGGATGGCGCTCGAGGCCGGGGTGTCTCGCGCCGATGCCGTGCCGGTGCGTCCCGGGAGCTTCTGGTGCGAGCGGCTGGAGGGCGAGCAGACCAGCAGCGATCTGCTGCTCGAGTCCGGACACATCCGCTGGCAGGCGCACACCCGTGCCGGCCAGTGGCGTGATCAGGGGCGCCCCTGTGTCTGGGAGGTCGGGGTCGCGATCCCGGAGATCGAGCCGGAGCTGGCGCAACTGGTCGATCGCCATCTCGCCGACTACACCGGGCTGTGCAACATCGAGCTGATCGGGGGGCGGCCGGTGGAGATCCATCTGCGCGGCTCCAACGGCTTCTTCGATCTCTATGGCCCGGGGTTCGTCCCCGCCTGGGTGACGCTGGTCGACGGCGCGCCCTTCGTGCCGCCACCGCCGGTCCCCGGTGGCATGGTGATCTCGGTGTTCGGTCGGCGAGCGCTGAGCGGGGAGGAGAGCGAGGCGCTGGCCGCGCTCGGGGTCAGCGTGAGCGAGGATCGGCACACCCCGGATCGGGTGGCAATCCTGCGCGCGACCGATCGCGCGGTCGGCCGCGCGGCGCTGGCGCTGCTCGAGCGCCGGCGCGGCTGATCAGATCCGGGGCAGGGCGAGCGGGTCGCGCTTGCGCGGGTTGGCGCGATAGAGGATGGCGATGTTGCCGATGCGATTGACCAGCATCGCCCCGGTGCGCTCGATGAGCTCGGCGATGGCCGCGTCGCGCAGCTCACGATCGCCGGCGCTGATCTTGGTCTTGAGCAGCTCGTGATGATCGAGCGCGATCTCGAGCTCGGCGATCACCCCATCGGTGATGCCGTGCTGACCGACGATGACGACGGGCTTGAGATGATGCGCTTGCTGCTTGAGCCAGCGTTTCTGTTTTTCGGTGATGCTCATGAAGGCCTTGGCTGTGTTGTGCGAAACGGGTCGGGGCCGGTGCAGGACCGGCCCCGATGGGGGGCGATGATAGCAGTCCCGGCGGCGCTCTGCCGCCTCGGATCGGCTCAGTCCCCGAGCGCTGTCGGTGCGCGCTCGACCTCGACCAGCACCTCGTTGCGACGCAGGAACGGCAGCGAGAAGGGCGAGTTGTAGCGGGCATAGATCGGCGTGCCGACCGGGCTCAGGCCGGCGCCCTGCACGGCGGCGAGCAGCTGCGACTCATGCTCGCGATAGCGTCCCTCGCCCCAGCCGCCGGAGTAACGGTGCGCGGCGAGCAGTCGCGCCGGGATCTCGCGGATGTGGACGCGCCCGTCGTTGGGGCGGGGCAGGGTGTCGCGGGTGAAGTGTGCGGGCATGATGAAGCTGATGCGATAGCGTGCTTCACCGCTCGGCTGCTGGGTCACCGGCGCGGTCATGGCGATGCGCTCGCCGCGCCCCAGCGGTTGCTGGTTGACCGGTGCGGTCATGGCGATCTTCCGTGACCCCTGGTTGTTACCGAAGATGTAGTCGGCGAGCACGCGAAAGGCGCGACCGCCGACGGCATCGAAGGTGCCCTCGACCTCGACCTCGGCGACCAGCAATGGCGGATAGCGGCGCAGCTCGAAGCCGCGGTGTTGTTCGATCAGGGTATAGGCGGGTTGTTCGGTGGCCATCAGCACTCCTCCGATGCTGCCCAGGATCAGCGCGAGCGCCAGGGCGGCGAGCGTCGCGCGCCGGATGTTCGATCTCGGCATGGTCCTCTCCTCGTGACGTCCCTGGTCCCCAGGCTATGGGCGTTGGTCGGTGATTGACAGGGTGAGCCTGACAGTGAGCCGGCCCAGCGGATAAACTGAGCGATTGTCCATCCAATTCCGCGATCCGCCGAACATGAGTCAATACTGGAGCGACCTGGTCCACACCCTGCAGCCCTATGTCCCCGGTGAGCAGCCCAGGCATGTCGAGCTGACCAAGCTCAACACCAACGAGAACCCCTATCCGCCCTCGCCGCGGGTGCGTGCGGTGCTCGATGACGCGGCGGTCGACGCGCTCCGACTCTATCCCGATCCCGACAGCGGCGCGCTCAAGGCGGCCCTCGCCGCGCGTGCGGGGCTGGCGCCGGAGAACGTCTTCATCGGCAACGGTTCGGATGACGTGTTGGCGCTCGCCTTCATGGCCTTCTTCAAACAGCCCGAGCCGCTACGCTTCCCGGATCTGACCTACGGTTTCTATCCGGTCTATTGCAAGCTTTTTGGGATCGCCTCGCGGATCGTCCCGCTCAATGCCGCCTTCGAGGTCGACCCGGCCGACTATGTCGCCGAGAGCGGTCCGATCGTGCTCCCCAACCCCAATGCCCCGACCGGTCGGGCGCTGCCGCTCGAACAGCTCGAGCGCCTGCTCGCGGCCAACCGCGAGCGGGTGGTGCTGATCGACGAGGCCTATGTCGACTTCGGCGCCGCGAGCGCGGTGGCGCTGCTCGCCGAGCACCCGCAGCTCTTGGTGGTGCAGACCTTCTCCAAGTCGCGCTCGCTGGCCGGGCTGCGGGTCGGCTTCGCCTATGGCTCGGCCGAGCTGATCGCGGGTCTGGAGCGGGTCAAGGACTCCTTCAACTCCTATCCGCTCGATCGGCTGGCGCAGGCCGGCGCGCTCGCCGCGCTGGAGGACGAGGACTACTTCCGCGACTGCATCGCGCGAGTGATGGCCACGCGCGAGTGGACGGTCGCCGAACTCACCCGGCGCGGCTTTGCGGTGCTGCCCTCGCAGACCAACTTCGTGCTGGCGCGGGTGCCGAATGGGCGGGCCCGCGCACTCTTCGAGCAGCTGCGCGAGGTCGGGGTGCTGGTGCGTTATTTCGATCGGCCACGTCTGCATGAGCACCTGCGCATCTCGATCGGTACCGATGCCGAGATGCGTCGTCTGGTCGAGGAGATCGACCGCCTGCTCGACTGAGAGTGGTGATTCGGGACGCGTTCAACCCGACATGGCGGTTTACCCGGTTGTGCTCGAGCGCGTAAAATTAACCGTTTATCCATAAAAACCCGGTCGACACGACGCGGAGGGACACTTGGCAGAGCTTGAGGATATCCGTTATCTGGTCGGCCCCGGCGGGGCGCTCACCGGGCGGTTGCGCGTACCGGGCGACAAGTCGATCTCGCATCGCTCGATCATGCTCGCGGCGCTGGCCGAGGGCGAGACCCGGATCAGCGGTTTTCTCGAGGGCGCCGATGCCCTCGCCACGCTCGCGGCCTTTCGCCGCATGGGCGTCGAGATCGAAGGCCCGGAGGCGGGCAGGGTCCGGGTGCGCGGGGTCGGTCTGCATGGGCTCGAGGCCGCGGGCGCGGTGCTCGACATGGGCAACTCAGGGACCTCGATGCGGTTGCTCGCCGGTTTGCTCGCCGGTCAGCGTTTCGCCACCACCCTGGTCGGCGACGCCTCGCTGACGCGGCGTCCGATGCGTCGGGTGACCGAACCGCTGGCGCGGATGGGCGCGCGGATCGAGACCTCGGAGACCGGCACCGCGCCGTTGCGCATCACCCCGGTCGAGACACTCGCCGGGATCGATTACGCACTGCCGGTGGCCAGCGCCCAGATCAAGTCGAGCCTGCTGCTCGCCGGGCTCTTTGCCGAGGGCGAGACCTGTGTGACCGAGCCTGCGCCAACGCGCGATCACACCGAGCGCATGCTCAGCGCCTTCGGCTATCGGCTGCGTCGCGACGGCGCTCGGGTCTGTCTGAGCGGTGGCGGACGGCTGCGGGGCTGTGAGCTGGTGGTGCCGGCCGATATCTCCTCGGCGGCCTTCTTCCTCGTCGGCGCGAGCATCGCGCCGGGCTCGGATCTGCTGCTCGAGGGGGTCGGTATCAACCCCACCCGGATCGGCGTGATCAACATCCTGCGCGCCATGGGCGGCGACATCGAGCTGCGCGACGAGCGCATGGCCGGCGGCGAGCCGGTGGCCGATATCCGCGTGCGTCATGCGCCGCTCCACGGGATCGAGATCCCGCGCGACCAGGTCCCCCTGGCCATCGACGAGTTCCCGGCGCTGTTCATCGCCGCCGCCTGTGCCGAGGGCGAGACCCGGCTCGGCGGCGCCGAGGAGCTGCGGGTCAAGGAGAGCGATCGCATCCAGGTGATGGCCGATGGTCTGGCCACGCTCGGCATCGAGGCCGAGCCGCTGCCCGACGGCATCCGCATCCGTGGCGGCGCGCTCGGCTCGAACCTCGGGCGTGCACCGATCCAGGCCCACGGCGATCACCGCATCGCCATGTCCTTCGCCATCGCCGCACTGCGCGCCGCCGGGCCGGTGGAGATCCACGACTGCGCCAACGTCGAGACCTCCTTCCCCGGCTTCCCACGGCTGGCGGCGAGCGCCGGGTTGCAGATCGAGGAGCAACAACGCGCATGATTCCGGTAATTACCGTCGATGGTCCCTCGGGGACCGGCAAGGGGACCCTGACCGCGCTGCTCGGCGAACGGCTCGGCTGGCACTGTCTCGACAGCGGGGCGCTCTACCGGGTGCTGGGGCTCGCCGCCGGGCGCGCCGGGGTGGACCTCGAGGATGCAGAGGGACTGGCGGCGCTCGCCGCCGGGCTCGAGCTACGCTTCGTCGAGCGCCGGGTGCTGCTCGCCGACGAGGACGTCAGTGACCTGATCCGCACCGAGCAGGCCGGCATGGCCGCCTCACGCGCCGCCGCGCACGCCCCGGTGCGTGAGGCGTTGCTCGAATGGCAGCGACGCATGGCGCGCGAGCCCGGGCTGATCGCCGATGGTCGCGACATGGGCACCGTGGTCTTCCCTCAGGCTCCATTGAAAGTCTTTCTCGATGCCAGCCCCGAGGTGCGCGCCGAACGGCGTTATAAACAGTTGAAAGAAAAGGGGTTGGATGCTAGTCTCCCGGACCTCATAAAGGATATTCGCGAGCGCGATCAGCGCGACCGCAACCGCGCGGTCGCGCCGCTGCGTCCGGCAACGGACGCCGTGACGCTGGATTCGACCGCGATGTCCATTCAGGAAGTGCTCGATCGGGTCTTGGAAGAGGTAAGGCGCGTCTTCCCGGAGCTGGTCTCTTGACGTCGATCCCGTCTCTCGGGACGGGTCGATATTTGGTCGGGTCGGTGCGCGCTGCATCGGCCTTGTCGTTTAATTCATCACCCACCGCTCCGGACGGAGTGGAACGCGCGCCGTTCTTCAGGATAATTGGATCTCATGACCGAAAGCTTTGCCGAACTTTTTGAACAGAGTCTGAACACCACCCAGCTCCAGCCGGGCACCATCGTCATTGGTACCGTGATCGAAATCACGTCCGACAACGTGATGGTGAACGCCGGGCTGAAGTCCGAGGGCGTGATCCCGCGCAGCCAGTTCATCAGCGCCGAAGGCGAGCTCGAGGTCGCCGTCGGCGACGAGGTCGAGGTCGCCCTGGACGCGGTCGAGGACGGTTTCGGCGTCACTCGTCTGTCGCGCGAGAAGGCCAAGCGTTTCGCGGCCTGGGATCACCTGGAGAAGGCCTTCGAGGCCGCCGAGACCGTCAAGGGCATGATCAACGGCAAGGTCAAGGGCGGCTTCACCGTCGACCTCGGTACCGTGCGTGCCTTCCTGCCGGGCTCCCTGGTCGACGTGCGTCCGGTGCGTGACACCACCTACCTCGAAGGCAAGGAGCAGGAATTCAAGGTCATCAAGCTCGACCGCAAGCGCAACAACGTCGTGGTGTCGCGCCGTGCGGTGGTCGAGGAAGAGTACAGCGCCGAGCGCGAGGCGCTGCTCAAGAACCTCGAAGAGGGCATGGAGATCAAGGGTATCGTCAAGAACCTCACCGATTACGGTGCGTTCCTGGATCTCGGCGGTATCGACGGCCTGCTGCACATCACCGACATGGCCTGGCGTCGCGTCAAGCACCCCTCCGAGGTGGTCGAGATCGGTGACGAGATCAGCGTCAAGGTGCTCAAGTTCGATCGTGAGCGTCAGCGCGTCTCCCTCGGCCTCAAGCAGATGGGCGAGGATCCGTGGGTCAACATCTCGCGTCGCTACCCCGAGAGCACCCGCGTCTTCGGTAAGGTGACCAACATCGCCGACTACGGCTGCTTCGTCGAGATCGAAGAGGGCGTCGAGGGTCTGGTCCACGTCTCCGAGATGGACTGGACCAACAAGAACATCCACCCGAGCAAGGTCGTCGCGCTCGGCGACGAGGTCGAGGTCATGGTGCTCGACATCGACGAGGAGCGTCGTCGCATCTCGCTCGGCATCAAGCAGTGCGCGCTCAACCCCTGGGACGAGTTCGCCGCGACCCACAAGAAGGGCGACCACGTCACCGGCAAGATCAAGTCGATCACCGACTTCGGTATCTTCATCGGTCTCGAGGGTGGCATCGACGGTCTGGTGCACCTCTCCGACATCTCCTGGGACGAGTCCGGCGAGCAGGCCCTGCGTCGCTACAAGAAGGGCGACGAGCTCGAGACCGTGGTGCTCTCGGTCGACCCCGAGCGCGAGCGCATCTCGCTCGGCGTCAAGCAGCTCGACAAGGATCCCTTCTCCAGCTTCGTGGCGCTGCACGACAAGGGCAGCATCGTCACCGGCGTGATCACCGAGGTCGACCCCAAGGGCGCGACCATCGCGCTGGCCGACGGTGTCGAGGGCTACCTCCGCGCCTCCGAGATCTCGCGTGACCGCGTCGAGGATGCGCGCACCGTGCTCAAGGCCGGCGAGGAGATCGAGGCCAAGTTCCTCGGTGTCGATCGCAAGAACCGCACCCTGTCGCTGTCGATGAAGGCGAAGGACGTCGAAGAAGAGCAGGCGGCAATCAAGGGTTATGCCCGCGAGTCCTCCAGTGGCACCGCCACCCTCGGCGACATCCTCAAGGAGCAGATGGAAGAGGCCCAGCGCGGCAATTAATGCCGGCTTGACGCTTCCATGACCCTCCGGGGCCCGTCGTCTGGCGGGCCCCGCATGCTTTTCCAGGAGTCGATACCATGACGAAATCCGAGCTGATCGACGTTCTGGCCGCCGAGCAGGATCATCTTCCCTACAAAGATGTCGAAGAGGCGGTTCGAAAGATCCTCGAGCGCATGAGCAGCGCGCTCGCCTCCGGTGAACGAATCGAGATTCGTGGCTTCGGAAGCTTTTCGCTCCATTACCGTCCACCCCGTATCGGTCGCAACCCGAAGACCGGGGAATCGGTGGCCCTGGCCGGCAAGCACGTCCCGCACTTCAAGCCAGGCAAGGAACTCCGGGATCGCGTCAACCAGGCATTTCAGCGGGACCGGGCTGCGCAGGCCGACGTCGTCGATGACGACGATGCCAGCGCGCCCTCCCTGCAGGTCGCAGTCTCCAGCTGAGACCGCTCGACGGGCATCGTGATCCTCACGGTGCCCGTTTCTCATCGACCCTCCGGTGTGTCCCGACACCATGCGCGATGATCAACCCTATCTGATCGAGCTGCGCCACTACGCCCCCTGCCAGACACGCCACCACCATCCCCATGCCCAGGTGGTGATCCCGTTGCAGGGCACCATGGATCTCGCCATCGCCAGCCGTGAGACCCGGCTCGCCGTCGGTATGGTCGCGGTGCTCGCGCCCGGCACCCGGCATGATTTCAGCGGCAGCGCACGCAATCGATTCCTGGTGTTCGACCTCGCCGATCCGCTGTTGATCGAACGCTGTCTGGACGATGATGCGGCGCCGGTGCGAACCCTGGGCTCCACGGCTTCGCGTTATCTCGCCCTGCTCGCCGGTGAGCTGGAACAGGGCGGACGGCGCCTCTGCTCGCGCGCGGCGATCACTACGGCGTGCGAATTGCTCGCCGAGCCTGCTGCCGAGGCCATCGACGGCGAGATCAGGCCGCCCTCGCGCTTGCTGCGTGCTGAACGCCTGCTCGCCGGAGAGGGTGCCGATGGGCCGAATGTGGCCGAGATTGCAGCCAGCGTCGGACTCTCGGTCAGTCAGCTCAATCGGCTGTATCGGGCCCGTCATGGACGCTCTCCCAAGCAGGCTCAGATCGCCGAGCGACTCGCACGCGCCACTCGGCTGCTGCGCGAGACCGATCACTCGGTCGCGACCATCGCCCACCTGCTCGGCTATCGCAATCCGTCTTCCTTCTGCAGCCTGTTCAAAGAGCATCTCGGGATGACCCCGAGCGATTACCGACGCGCAGCGGCTGGAGCAGGGTGAGCGATTTCCGAATCCTTTGCGCGGTTTGCCGAACGACACCGCAGGCGCTGCTGCACTAGGCTGTCGCGCTTTATCGTCAACGACCAGGATTCGCGATGTCGATGATCCTTGCCGCCGCGGCGCTCTGGGGCCTCCTCGGCCTGTTCGCCGTGACCCTCAATGCCGCCGGGTTCGACGGTCAGCAGGTCGCCATCCTGAGGATCCTCTGTGCCGCACTGCTGCTCGCCGTCGGCGCGCGCTGGCTGCTGCGTGGCGTCGATCTGCGGGTGTTGGCAGCGCAGTCCCCGCGGTTGGTGGTCCATGGCCTGATCGGGGTGCTCGGCTACAACCTCTGCTACTTCCAGGCGATCGATAAGGTCGGGGTCGGTGTGGCGGTGGTGCTGCTCTATACCGCACCGCTCTGGGCGCTGGTCTTTGCGGTGTTGTTCGATGGCGAGTCGGTGACGGTACGCGGGGTCGCCGCCGCGCTCGGCGCCCTGTGCGGGGTGGTGGTGTTGCTCGGCCAGACCCTGTCGACCGGAACGGGGGCGCTCTCCGGGGTGTTGTTCGGGCTCGCCGCGGGCCTGTGCTATGCGCTCTATCCGGTGCTCGGACGCGGCCTGATTGCACGGCTCGGGCCGGATCCGGTGATGGCCAGTGGATTCATCCTCAGCGCCCTGATCCTGATCCTGTTGCCCGTGACCTGGCAGGCGCTCGGAGGAGTGGCTGTTCACCGGGGGGAGTGGGCGATCTGGGGCGCCTTGCTGGCGATGGGCCTGCTCGGGACCCTGCTCGCCTATGCCCTGTTCACCCGTGGACTGAGACGGGTCAACGCCTCGCGCGCGGCGGTGTTGGCTACCGTCGAGCCGGTGGTGGCGGTGCTCGGTGCCGTGCTCTGTCTCGGCGAGCGGTTCTCGCCGACGCAGTGGGGCGGTGTCGTGCTGATCCTCATCAGTGCGTTATTGGTGGCCATCCCTGGCCGTCATCGGGTCAGCGGATCATCGCCGGCTGATCCTTCTCCAGATAGGCCTCTTCCTCGGGGGTGAGTTCGACCAGGTCGAAGCCGGTGATCATTGGGGTGACATGCTCGCGGAAGGAATGTCCGGTGGTGAGCATGTAGACATGGATGAAGGCGAAGGCGAGGATCGCGAAGGCCGCGCCGGTGTGGATCATCGCCACGGCCTCCAGCCAGCCGGTGGCGTGGGGGATGTCGCGCCACAGGAAGTAGAAGATATAGAGCAGCCCGGTGACCCAGATCAGCGGGAAGAGCACCACCTTGAGCATCAGATAGGCCAGCGCCTGCAGGGGGTTGTGCTTGCGCCAGAAAGCCTTGCGGTAGGGGTGGCGCTCCCCCCTGAAGATGCCGAAGCTGTAGAAGCGCAGCACCTGCCAGAGCCCGTGTCCGGTCGGCAGGAAGTGGCGCCAGGTCTCGGTGGTGAAGAGCCAGAACACGCTGAACATCCAGAGGATCAGCAGGGCGCTCGCGGCATACATGTGGATGGTCACCGCGACCTCGAAGTCGAACAGGTCGTGGAAACCGTGCAGACCGAAGCCGGTGAGCATCAGGATCACGATCAGCGCCATCTGGCTCCAGTGCCAGAAGCGCTCGAAGCGTCCGAAGATCAGAACCTTGCGCATGGCCATCAGTGTTGTTCCCCCTTCGAGAAGAGCCGGATCAGGGCGTGGATGAGGATGCCGAGCAGGGTTGCGCCGACGGCGATGATGCCGATGATGTCGAGCCAGCGGCTGTGGTCGCGGCCGGGCAGATAGACCCCTTCGAGTCCGGCGAGCCGGCCCTCGGCGGCATGGCAGTCGCGACAGGCGAGTGCATCTTCCTTGGGGGCGACCATGTGGGTGATCGGCCACCAGGAGAGGGTCTCGACGAAGCCGAACTCGCCCGAGTAGTCGAGCCCGAAATCGGCCATGCCGCGGGCGATGGCCCGTCCCATGTCGTAATTGCCCCAGTAGGCGGCGTCATCGACGCCCCAGAGATGGGTGTAGACCAGGGTGGCGTTGCCGGCGTCGTAGGGCATCCAGGTGCGCATCCGCTTGAACGGCCAGATGCGTGAATCGGCGTCCTCGCGCGAGCCGTCGAAACCGTTGATCTCGATCGGCTGCTGGCTGTCGTCGAACTTGGTATCGATGGTGGTGTAGTGCATCTGGCCATCGAACCAGGCGTACTCGGGCACGATGTCCTCGTCATAGACGAAATCGCCCTTGATCGACTTGTAGGTGTAGCGATGCTCGCCGTTGCCCTGGGTATAGCCGTGCTCGTGATAGCCCTCGCCGTCGCGCGTCCTGCCGGCGGTGCGCCAGTCCCAATCGGTGATGGTGGCCACGCCGCCGCGGGCGAACTCGGGGATGTGGCAGGTCTGACAGGCCACGCTCGAGACATGGTCGTTGAGCTTGAAGGCGCGGATCGAGTCGATCGGGTGGGGCGAGAGGCCGTGGCAGGACTCGCAGGTGGCGACGTCGCGGCGCTCGCCGGGCTGGCCGGTGCCCTCGGTGTCGCGCGAGACGACCTTGTAGCGGCTGCCCGCCCAGACGTGCTGCTTGGTGATGTGACAGGCGGTGCAGGAGAAGTTGAGTCCCGCAGCGTCCATATGCACATCGAGATCGTGGGGAGGATCGATCAGTGCGGTGGAGAGATCGCCGTGCTTGACGTTGTCGCCGCCACCGCCGTTGAAGTGACAGGTCCCGCAGTTCTCCCGACTCGGTAGCGCGACGTTGCGCGCGATCTCGCCGAGATCGAGCGGGGCCATGTCCTCGAACATCACCGAACAGGCCGAGTGGCCCTCGTTGTTCGGGGTCTTGTAATAGGTACCGGTGCCGTCGTGACAGACCAGACAGTCGATCCTGGTCTCGTCGGTGAAGTCGAAATCCTCGTCCTTCCAGCCGTAGCCGGCGTGACACTGGGCGCACATCCCCTCGTTGCCACGGGCGTTGGTGCAGAAGTTGTTGATCAGGTGACGCTTGCCGAGCTGCTGACCGGTATCCGGGTCGACATAGTCCCAGGTCCAGTGGACGTTGCGCATGAAGTGCTCACCGGTCTCGGTGTGACAGCTCAGACACGCTTCGGTGACCTCGGGGCCGGACTCAAAGGCCTGCTGCAGCACCTCGAACTTGGCATGATCGGCAGTGCCGCCGGTGAGTGGACCGGAGCGTTGGGGGCGTTGCTGACTCGGCGTGTCCTGCGCTGTCGTCTCCTGCGGCGTCGTGTGGGGCGATGCCGACGACGAGCAGGCGACCAGCATCAGGCCCACGGCGACCAGTCGTGTGGTGGTGATGAACATCTCGCACCTCGGATTGGATGGGGAAGGCGTTCGCGGACCTGATCGAGCCGATGAGGATTGCCCGCTTAGGGCTGGTAAATAAACACGAAAGCCGAACCCTGCGCCTTGAGCAAGCGCAAGTCGATCACGCTTTGTTGCCGCTCGCCGGGGACGGCAGCACGCCGGGGGCGAGTCAGGGCAGCATGGCGGGCACGAGCAGATAGCCGATGATGGTCCCGAAGAGGGTTCCGAGCAGGGCGCCCAGCAGGATTCCGTACCACTTCACGCCGTTGCGACTCCTGGGGTTGAGCGGGGTTGGACCGAATGCGCGACATTGTGCGCCGAGCCCGCCGGAGCGGGCAAGGGCGATGGCGATTACAGGGTGCTCGAGAGCCGTATGACCGCGTCGATGGCGCGCTCGAGCGTCTCCTCGGTGGTGTGGAAGTGTGGCGAGAAGCGGATCCCGCCGCCGCGCTGGGCACAGAGCACCTGATGGCGCATCAGTGCCGGGTAGAGATGCTCGCTCGCCACGCCGGGGACCCGGAAGGTGACGATCCCGGCGCGCCGTTCGGGGGGGCGGGGGGTCAAGAGTTCGAGGCCGTGACGATCGATCGCCGCGATCAGCCAATCGGTCCGCTGTCTGATCAGGGTCTCGACCGTTGTCGTGCCGACCTCCTCGAGCAGCGACAGACTCGACTCCAGCGCGTGCGCGGCGAGCAGGTTGGGGCTGCCGCATTCGAAGCGTCTGGCGTCGGGCGCCGGACTCCAGTCGCGCTGTTCGAAGTCCCCCGGGTTGGCGACCATGTGCCAGCCGAACTGGTGCAGCGCGAGGCGCTCGAGTTGGGTCGGGGCGATATGGAGCAGCGCCAGCCCCTCCGGGCCGAGCATCCACTTGTGGCCGTCGGCGACGACGAAATCGGCGCCACTATCAGCGAGCGAGAAGGGCAGCGCGCCGAGTCCCTGGATGGCATCGACACAGAAGAGGATGTCACGCTCGCGACAGAAGGCACCGATCCGTGCCAGGTCGAGCCGCAGGCCGCGGGCGTACTGTACCCAGCTCACCGCGATCAGACGGGTGCGCTCGTCGCACAGGGCGCAGAGATCGCTCTCCGGATCGCTGCTCTGCTCCAGATCGAGCGCCCGCCAATCCACCCCGCGTGGTGCCAGTGACTCCCAGACGATCCGGTTGGAGGGAAACTCCTGAGCGATTCCGACGATATTGTCCCCGGCGCTCCAGGGCAGGCCGTGGGCGATCACCGAGAGCGCCTCGGAGGTGTTCTTGAGCAGTGCGATGCTGCCCGTGTCGGCGCTGCCGACGAGTCGCGCGAGCCGCTCGCGCAGACGTGTCTCGACCTGCAGCCAGTCGAGATAGGCCAGCGAGCCGTGCGCGGCATTGTCCTCGGCGAAGCGGCGCACCACCTCGACGCTGCGTCGCGGCCAGGGGCCGACGGCGGCGTGATTGAGGTGACACAGCTCGGGGGCCAGTGGGAACTCCTCGGCGAGTGGGTGCTGGCGCAGGCTCATCCCTCGTTGGCCTCCGGCGTCGGTGTCGTGGGTTCGGGCGAGAGGCGCTGGACCATGCCCGATTCGGGCAGACGCAACGCCGAGCTACCGAGCGGTTGACGGATGTCCTGCACGGTGGCGGGGGCAGGCTCGTCACGAGCGACGGTCTGTGGCGTGTCCGCCACCGTCGCCGGGGCGTCGTCGGGTGCGGTCGGCTGGTCCGGCTGCTGCTGGGCGGGGGCGAGCGGTGTCGGCGCGGTGGTGTCCGTGACCCTGGGCGTCGTCGTGGTGATCGGTGCCGGTTGCGGCGGCGACGGCTCGGGTGCGCTCTGCGCCCGGGCGGCCTGTTCGCGCCGTGCGCTGGCCGCGCGCTCTGCGGCGAGTTGACGCTGGCGCTTGGCATAGTTGCCGTAGCTGGGGCCTCGCCCGACGATGGTCACCGCCGTGCCCTGGTCGACCTTGGCGAACAGCAAGGGTGCAACCTCGGCGGGCATGCGGATACAGCCGTGCGAGGCGGGTCTGCCCGGACGCGGGATGGGGCCGGCGTGCAGGCCGATGCCGTCATAGGTCAGACGCATGAAATAGGGCATCTTGGCGCCGACGAAGCGGGCGCCGTCGGGCAGTGGGTCGCGCCCGACCTTGACGTTCGACTGGATCAACTTGCCCCCGGAGCCGTAGTAGCGACCGTAGAGGTTGGAGCGCTTGTTCTCGACCTTCTCCATCACCGTGAAGCTGCCGGTCGGTGTGGGGTGACGCGACACCCCGGTGGCCACGGTCGCCCAGCCGACCTCCACGTCGCCGTCATAGAACCTGGCCTTCTGGTCGTCGGTGTCGACGACGATGTGCGAGACCCGTCGTCCCTCGCCACGCCACTCGTAGAGCGAGGGTTCCTTGGGGATCACGGGCGTCGATTGTGGCTGTGGCGGCTGTTGCTCCGCCGGCTCAGGCGGGGCCGGCTGTGGTTCCGGCTTGGCGGCAAGTCGTGGCCATTCGGTGCAACCGCTCAGGGTAGTCAGGGCCAGGGCGCATAACCAGAGGGTCCGGGGGCGTGCCAGGGTGCGAAGGGTGGGCGTGGGATTGCTCATCATGGGATTCCCCGGGTGGTTGTGTCGGTGCTGTTGCGCTTTCTCAATATGGTTAGGATAACGTGGCGAAGTTTCGAGGGCATCCGCCGACCTCGAATAACGGCGCGATCGCGGGGAACATGACAACGGTGTTGGACACTGCTCGCGGAGCAGGGCGAGAATGCCCCGAAATCGATGGACTCGTACCCGCATGGAGGGGATGGACGCGTGAGATTCCTGCACGCCGCCGATATTCATCTCGACAGCCCGTTACAGGGGCTCGAGCGTTATCCCGGCGCACCGCTCGAGGCGCTGCGCGGCGCTACCCGACGCGCCTTCGTCAACCTGGTGGAGCTGGCGCTTGCCGAGTCGGTTGACCTGCTGCTGCTCGCCGGCGATCTCTACGACGGCGATTGGAAGGACTACAACACCGGGCTGTTCTTCATCGCTCAGATACAGCGCCTGCATGCCGCCGGCATTCCGGTCTGTCTGATCGCTGGCAATCACGATGCCGCCAGCCAGATCACCCGGACCCTGCGTCTGCCCGACAACGTCCATGTCTTCGCCACCGAGCGCCCCGAGACCCGGCTCTTCGAGACGCTTGGCGTGGCCGTGCACGGTCAGGGGTTCGCCTCCCGGGCGGTCACCACCGATCTCAGTCGGGCCTATCCACCGCCGGTCTCCGGTCTGTTCAACATCGGTCTGCTGCACACCTCGCTCGACGGGCGTCCCGGTCATGCCCCCTATGCGCCCTGCAGGCTCGAGGCGCTGCGCAGTCACGGCTATGACTACTGGGCCCTGGGACACGTCCATGCTCGCGAGGTCCTCGCCGAATCCCCCTGGATCGTCTTTCCCGGCAATCTGCAGGGGCGCCATATCCGCGAGTGCGGCGCCAAGGGTGCGACCCTGGTGGAGATCGATCGCGCAGGAGGGGTCTGTCTGGAGCATCGTGCGCTGGACGTGGTGCGCTGGCACCTGCTCGCTGTCGAGATCGAGGGCTGTACCGATCTCGATGCCGTCCATGCCCGCATCGGGTGTGCGCTGGAGCGTGTCATCGACCAGGCCGAGGGACGGCTGCTTGCCGTGCGGCTGGCGCTGAGTGGTGCGACTGCGCTCGATGCCTGGCTGCGTGCCGAACACGAACAGCTGGTCAACGATTGTCGCGGGCTCGCCAGCGTCCACGGCGACCGGCTCTGGCTCGAGCAGGTTCGTCTGCAGACCCGTCCGCAGGTGAGGAGGGGCGAGGCCGACGAGACCCTCGGTGGTCTGCTCGCGGCGATCGAGACGCTCGAACTCGACCCCGAGGCGCTGGCGCGTCTGGCCGAGGGCTTCGAACCGCTCGCCGCACGTCTCCCGGCCGGTCTCCGGCGAGGCGAGGACGACCCCACCGACCCGGCGGTGCTGCGCGCCTGTCTCGATGATGTGCGCGCACTGTTACGCGCACGCCTGCTCGAGAGCGATCCGCGATGAGGGTGCTGAGACTGGAGTTGCGCGCATTCGGTCCCTTCACCGATCGGGTGCTGGATCTCAGCGCGGGTGATGCCGGCGTGCACCTGATCCATGGTCCCAACGAGGCGGGCAAGAGTTCGGCGCTGCGTGCGTTGCACGGACTCTTCTACGGTATCCCCGAACGCACCAGTGACGATTTTCTCCATCCTGCGCGCGAGCTGAGGGTCGGTGCGCTGTTGCTCGGCGCCACGGGTGAGCAACTCCACTGTGTCCGCCGCAAGGGACGCAAGCACACCCTGCTCGATGCCGCTGGCGAAGCACTCGACGAACAGCGCTTGCAACGTCTGCTCGGCGGGGTCGATGCGGCGTTGTTCGAGCGGCTGTTCGGGATCGATCACGAGACCCTGGTCAGCGGGGGGCGTACCCTGCTCGAGGAACGGGGGCGCGAGGCCGAGGCATTGTTCGGCTCCGGGCTCGGCCGGGTGGCGGTCCATCGCGTGCTCGAGGGGTTGGACGCCTCGGCCGATGCGCTGTTTCGTCCCCGCGGGCGCAAGCAGCAGATCAACATGGCGCTCGCCGAGCGGGCCGAGCGACAGCGTCGTCAGCGCGACCTCGAACTCGGCGCAGTGGACTGGGAACGGGCGCGTGCCGCTCATGAGACGGCTTGCCGGGCGCTCGCCGAACTCGATGCCGAACGTGACCGGGTATTGCGCGAGCGGGCCCGGCTCGAGCGCATCCGTCGCACCCGCGCCGACTTGGAGGTGCGCCGGGGGTTGCTGGCGCGATTGGACGGGTTGGGCGAGCGGTTGCATCTGCCGGAGGACTTCGGCGCGCGTCGCCAGCAGGCCGAGGCCCAGCGTATCCGCGCCATCGAGTTGGGCGAACTGGTCTCGACGCGGCTCACTGCGCTCGAACAAGAGCTGGCGGGTATCGTCATCGAACCCCGGTTGCTTGCCGCTGGCGCCGAACTGGTCGAGCTGCGTGAACGACTCGGCAGCCATCGCAAGGCCGCGGCGGATCGCCCCATGCTGATCGCCAGACGCGACGCCCTGCACGCCCGGGTCGTCGAACGGGTCGCCCGAGTCGATGCCGGGGCTGCGCAGGCACCGACCGAGGCATTGCGTGACTGGCTCGATGCGCGTCGTCGGATCAACGCCCTGGGGGAGCGGCGCGAGGCGCTGTGGAGCGAGTTGCAACGCGCCCGGCTGGCGCGCGACGAGGCCGCACGGGCGGTGGAGGATTGCGAGCGTCAACTTGCCGCGCGTACACCGCCACGTTCGGTCGCGGCCCTGGAGCTGGCGCTCGAGCAGGCGCGTGGCGCCGGCGCGCTGGACGCCGATCTGGCCGAGCTCGAGGCGCAGGAACGTGCCCTCGGGCAACAGTGCGCGGCCGAACTCTCTCGCTTGAGTGGCTGGAGTCAGGGGCTGGAGTCCTTGCTGTGTGCGCCGCTGCCGGAGTTCGACGCCCTGGAGCACTGGATGCTGCGCGCCGATGCCTTGGCGCTGGAGCGCCAACGTCTGCGCGAGCGGCGGCAAGGCTGCGAACGGGAGATGGTCGAGATCGACACCGAGGCGCGCACCCTCGGGATCGCTGGAGAGGTTCCCAGCGAAACGGCATTGACCGCCGCGCGTGAGACGCGTGAGCGTCACTGGCAAGCACTCAAGGCGCACGATGCATCACTGCGACTGGAGGCCGGGGCGGCGCTGGCGCGACGATTCGAGACGGCGCTGCACGAGGCCGATGTCCTGGCCGACCGGCTCAGGCGCGAGAGTGACCGGGTACAGCGTTATCAGTCGTTGTGCATACGGCGCGAGGCGTGCGAGCGCGAGCGCGCGGCCTGCGATCTGGCCTGGCGTGAGCTGGAGAGCGCCGAGTGCGAGTTCGACGCCGCCTGGCGCGCGCTCTGGCAAGCCTGCTCGATGCAGGAGCCGCGCTCGCCGCGACAGATGCGCGGCTGGCTGGGACAGGCGCGGCGGCTGCGCGAGCAGGGCGAGCGGCTCACCGCGGTGCGCGAGCAACGTCAGCTGCTCGAGCAGCGTCAGATGCACGGTGTCGATGCCTTGCGCAGGGCGTTGCTGGCGCTCGATCGACAGGGGCCGGATGAGGAGGGCATGGATGTCTGGATGAGTGAGGCGGCGTCCGTGCTCGATGCCTTGCAACGACATGCCCGGACGCATGAGACCCTGCTCGCCGAGCTGGAGCGGGCCCGGCAGCGCCGTGAGCGGGCTGGGAGCGCCTGTGAGCAGGCCGAACGTGACTGGTCGGCCTGGGAACGCGACTGGGGTGAGGCGATGGCGCGGGTCGGCCTCGCCGTCCACAGCCTGCCGAGCGAGGCCCAGGAGCATCTCGCCGAACTGGCCGAGGCGTTGCAGGATGCTCGCGAAGCGGCCGGTTTTCAGACCCGCATCGATGATATCGATGCCGATGCCCGGGGCTTTCTCGCGCAGCTGCGCGAGCGGATCGCGCGGATCGCCCCGGATCTCGCCGAGGAGCCAGCGGAGCTGGCGCTCCATACCCTGGATGCTCGGCTCGAGGGGATGCGCGCCCGGCAGGAGCGGCGCGACGAGCTGTTGCGCCAGCGTGACGAGGCGCGGCGTCAACTCGAGGAGGCCGGTAGCGCCTCGAGTAGCGCCGAGACCAGGATCGCCGAACTCTGTCGCCTGGCCGGCTGTGAGGGCCTCGATGCCCTGGCCGGGATCGAGGAACGTGCGCGACTGCAACGCGAGCTCGAGCAGCAGCTGATCGCCGTCGAGGGGAGATTGATGGAGACGGGCGACGGTCTCGCGCTCGAGCAGCTCGAGACCGAGGCCGATGCCGCCGAGATCGCCGGGGAGGCGCTGCTCGAGGCGCTCGCCCGGCTCGAGCGCCATCTCGACGAGACGCTCGATCCCGAGCGCGAACGTCTGCTTGCCGTACGGGTCGAGGCCGAGCATCGTCTGGCGACCATGAATGGCGCCGATGCCGCCGCCACCGAGGCCGAGGAGATCGAGCGCATCGATGCGCAGCTGCGCGATCAGTGCGGTCGCTATCTGCGCTACCGACTGGCGGCGATGGTGCTGCGCGAGACCATCGAGGGCTTTCGGCGCAGCCATCGCGACCCGATCCTGGCGCGCACCGCCGAGGCCTTCGCGCGGCTGACCTGTTGCGCCTTCAGCGGGGTGGAGAGCGATTTCGGCGAGGACGATCAAGCGGTGCTGGTGGGGGTTCGCGCCAACGGTGAACGCGTGCGGGTCGAGGCGATGAGCACCGGGACGCGCGATCAGCTCTATCTCGCACTGCGTCTGGCGGGGCTGGAGCACCATCTGCGCCAGGCCGAGCCCTTGCCCTTCGTGGTCGACGACATCCTGGTGCAATTCGATGACGCCCGTGCCCGCGCCACCCTCGAGACCCTGGCCGTCTTCTCCGCACAGACCCAGGTGATCCTCTTCACCCATCACCGACACCTGCTCGAGCTGGCGCGAGAGGTCGATCCGGAGGGGCGGCGGATCTTCATCCATGCCCTGGACCAAGGCGGTTGAGCAGGGGGTCAGTCACCCTGGTCGATCAGCTCTAGAACCCGTTGATGGAAGGCGCGATTGCTTGCCCGACAGGCCTCCAGCATCTCTGGTTGGGCGCGGCTGGCGCCCGCAAGTAGCCGCCAGCCCTCGACATCGCGACAGACATAGGGGGAGGGGGTGCGTGCACGCAGCCGCCCGAGCAGTCGCTGCAGTCGCCCCGGGCGCTCCCAGATCGCCGGGTACAGGGTTGGGGGATGACGCAGGGTGAGAAACTTGGAGTTGAACGGGAAGGCGAGCACCCGCCGCCCGAGCAGCATGCCCCAGTACAGGCCGTGGTAGGAGCTGGTGATGATGGTCTCGCCCGAGGCGAGAAAGGCGATGGTCTCCTCGAAATCGGCCTGATCGTTGCGCAGGTTGGGCCACTCCAGGATCGGCAGTGGGCGTGAACGGTGAGAGAAGACCACGAATTCGTGATGCGGCGCCGGCGGGGCGTCGAAGATCGGGTGCATGCAGCTGGCGCAAGGCACCCAGGGGTGGGCAAAGCCGTCGTCGCGGATTCCGACGAGGTCGAACCCCTCGAGGAAGCGAGCGTAGGGGAACTCGGGATAACGTTGCCACCAGGGGCCGGTATCGAGTTGCTGGCCGACCCCCCAGGCGATGAGCCGCCCCGTCCTGCTGGCGGTCCTGATCCGCTCGATGGCGGGCAGGAAGAAGGTGTCGAGCAGACCGCCGCCACCGAGGATGACGATGGCCTCGTCGAGGTCGAGTGACGTCTCGTCGATCAGATCCGCGCGCACCACCTCGTGGTCGGGGAAGTCGAAATAGCGCGTCGGCGCGCTCATCTGATCGCCGATATTCGGATCATCACGATGAAAATTGATAATGCGTCTCATCTTATGCGCCGGCATAGGCTCGACCGTCGAGTACCCAGGAAGCAGGCAACGAGAGCATGCGCGCCGAGGCCTCATTGGCCTCGTTACCCTGTGACTTCACCATGAACACCTTCAGTGCCTCGCCGATGTAGACCATCCGTCGGTTGCGATCGAGCAGGGCAAAACGGATGTTGTAGGTCCCGGGGGCGAGGGGATAGGTATCGATCCGGTATTCGACCTCGTGTTCGCCGGCTGCGAGGTCGGGCCGTTCGGCGATCCCGGCGGTCGAACCCGAGTCGAGATAGACGAAGTCCGTGGTATGGGTGCCGATCACGATCTCGGGTTGTTCGAGCGCGACATGGAGCTTGAAGCGCACCCGGACCTTGAGCGGCCCGCCGGACTCGACGGCATCGGTCGGGCTGTCCTGGTCGTCGAGCAGGGTTACGCTGAGGACCTCCGCCTCGCCGGATGTGTCGATACGGGCGTGCTTGAGGATCGCTTCCGAGTGATCGGCCAGGACCTTCTCGTTGCTCTTCTGGTAGTAAAGGTCAACGACTGGTTGAGGGGCATCATCCATCAGCACGCGCCCGCGTTCGAACAGCATCACCCGCGAGCAGATGCGCGAGACCTGACGAATGTTGTGACTGACCAGCAGGACGGTCTTGCCGCGCCGCCGGATCAGGTCTTCCATACGATCGAAACACTTGCGCTGGAAGGCGAGATCACCGACGGCGAGGACCTCGTCGACGATGAGGATCTCCGAGTCGATGCTGGTGGCGACGGCGAAGGCGAGCTTGACCTTCATCCCCGAGCTGTAACGCTTGACCGGGGTGTCGATGAAGGCCGACATCTCGGCGAAATCGACGATTTCGTCGAATTTTTCCTCGATCCGCTGACGCGACATGCCCAGAATGGCGCCGTTGAGATAGACGTTCTCGCGTCCGGTCAGGTCCGGGACGAAACCGGCGCCGACCTCGATCAGCGGCGCAATCCGGCCATCCACTCTGATCGTTCCCGAGGTCGGGCTGGTGATGTTCGCAAGCAGCTTCAGCAAGGTACTCTTGCCGGCGCCGTTGTGTCCGATGATACCGACGACTTCACCTTCCTCGATGCTGAAACCGACATCGTCGAGTGCCTTGAAGGGCGGGGTCTCGGTCGGTGCTTGGCCAAGAATGCGGCGCGCCTGATTGACGAGTGAGCTCTTCAGACTATGTAGCTGACCGAGCTTGAACTCCTTGGTCAGATGCTCGACTTCGATGATCGACATATTGAGGTACGTCCATGAATGCAGTCGATAATGGACTGAGTGAGTGATCGAACCGGCAGCGGGCGGAGCATGGGGCCGGTTGGTCCGGGTAACGTTCGATAGCTTCTTCATGGGTGAGAGGATTGTCAAACGTCGGGGCAAACGGAGACGCAACACGCTTCGGTTGCTATGTGGCGCTGGTTACGGACTTGGATGAGCTGGCGCTGATGCGTGTTGGGCTACATGCAGGTGGATCAGGCGTGACGCTGAGGGGCTGGTTCGCCGCGCCGGGCATTCTGCTGGCGGCAGAAGACGATGGCTTCGTGTTCGGCCCAGTCGCCACGCGGAGTGGGGCCTGAACGGTCCTCACCCTTGATTGCGCATAATGTATATTATGTTAACTTTTGGGCAAGATATTCCCATTGGTTTCTTTTTGGGCTTTCCTCAAAAGCCTACCTAAAGGAAGGAAACCCAGTCATAAAAGTTGGACTTGTCAAATATTCGTTTAGATAGTTTATAAGTAAAAAGCAACATGCTACTCTCGATCAACATCCCATAACGGCAGCGATCCAGAATGAGACCAAACCCACCAACAGACCCAGCTCGAGAAGAAGCAATCCTAAGGTTGGCACGCGAGCGTCCTGAGCTCGGACAGGCGTCGATCTCACGTCTGCTCTGCGCCTCAGGGCTCAGAATTTCACCATCCGGCGTCCGCTATGTCCTCCAACGCCACGGACTCGAGACCCAGGTAAAGCGTCTCAGGGCGCTGGTACGCAGTTCACCAAAAGGAATGGAATCACTCGACCAACGTCAACGCGCCCTGCTCGCTCGTGGCGCGCTGTCCGAGGACGAACCCGCCGAGGACGCTCCGCCACGAGATCGCAAGACCCGTATCCTCGATGCGGCCGCAGAGCTCTTCTTCGACCTCGGCTACGACGGCACCTCCATCCGCGATATCGCCGGAAAGGTGGGCCTGTTGCCAGGCTCCGTCTATCACTATTTCCCTTCGAAGGAGGAACTCTATCTCGCCGTACATCGCACCGGAATCACCAGGGTCGAGGCCAGGATCAAGGCCGCCATCGCGGATCTAGACGACCCCTGGGAGCGATTGCGCGTCGCTTGCGAGGTCCATGTCGCCGGAATCGTCGAGGGATCACCGGTGGACAGGATCACCGGACGCAACCTGGCGCTGGTGGGAAAGCACAACCTGCTCAAGCGCATCACGCCCTTTCGCAAGACCTACGAGAATCTGTTCAGGGAGTTGATCGAGGATCTTCCGGTCGCCCCGGACACCGATCGTTCGCTGTTGCGCCTGTTCCTGCTCGGCGGGATGAACTGGGCATGCCTGTGGTACCGTCGCGGCATCCGCTCCCCCGAGGAGATCGCCGACATCATGCTCGATATGGTACGTCAAGGCGTGCAGTCGACACATCATCTGACACAAACGAGTACGGGAGACACCTGACCGGCATCTCCCGTACTCGATATCGCTCCAATCGGGCGGTCAGGCTTGCAACCAGGGTACGTACATTCGCGCCTCACCAGAGATCAGGAGCCGATCCGTCTCGGCGTCCACGCAGCGCGTCTCCAGGGTGACGATCGGCTTGTCGCTACGGATTGCGGTGATCTCGACCGAGGCGGTGACCGGCATGTCGAGATAGACCGGCGCCTTGAAATTGAGCTCCTGGCCGAGATAGATCGCACCGTCGCCCGGCAGATGATGGCCGAGCAAGGCCGACAACAGACTCGAGACCAGGATCCCGTGAACAATCCGCTCACCGAAGCGAGTCTCGGCCGCATAGACGGGGTCGAGATGCACGGGATTACAGTCGCCCGAGAGTTCGGCAAAGAAACGCACATCGGCCTCGCTGAAGGCCCGGGTCAGGGTTGCGCGCTGACCGATTTCGAGGGTCGGCATCCTTGGTTCCTCATTCACATGTTCGGATAGTTCGGGCCACTACCGCCCTCGGGGGCGACCCAGGTGATATTGGCCGCCGGGTCCTTGATGTCGCAGGTCTTGCAGTGCACACAGTTGGCTGCATTGATCTGCAGACGCGGGTCATCACCGCCCTCGCCCACCAGCTCGTAGACCCCGGCCGGACAGTAGCGCTGCGCGGGTTCCGCATACTCGGCCAGATTCGAGCCGGTCGGGATCGACGGGTCGGCCAGATGCAGATGACAGGGTTGATCCTCCTCGTGTGCCGTATTGGCGAGATAGACCGAGGAGAGCCGATCGAAGCAGCTGAGCACCCCATCGGGCCCGGGATAGCTGAGCGGCTCGCTCAGTGCGGCAGGTTCCAGCCAGGTATGGTCCGGCGCATCGCCCGGACGCCGGATCGGTCGTCTGCCGCCGAGCAGGCGCTGATCCAGGCTGTTGACAGCCCCACCGAGCAGGGTCCCGAAACGGTGCAGCGATCGGCCGAAGTTGCGACCGACACGCAGGTCCTCGTACAGCCAGGATGCACGCAGCCGCGCCTCGAGACCCGTCAGCTCGCGCCCACCGGGATCACCGACGGCGAAGGCCGCAAGGATCTCCTCGGCGACCAACATCCCGCTCTTGAGCGCGGTATGAACCCCCTTGAGCTTGGCGTTGTCGAGCGTACCGCCCTCGCACCCGGCCAGACAGCCCCCGGGGAAGTGCTGTCTGGGCAAGGCATCGAAACCACCCTTGGCCAGCGCGCGTGCGCCATAGGCGATCCGTCTTCCCCCCTCAAGGGTGGCGGCGAACAGCGGGTGGTGCTTCATCCGCTGGAACTCGTCGAAGGGACTGAGCCAGGGATTGGGATAATCGAGATCGACGATCAACCCGACGGCGACCTGACACCTGCTCAGGTGATAGAGGAAGAAGCCACCATGGGTTCCCTCTGGCAAGGGCCAGCCGGTACCGTGCTGCACCAGCCCGAGCTCGTGCCGATCCGCCGCGATCTCCCACAACTCCTTGATGCCCAAGGCATGATGCTGAGGAGTCGACTCGGCATCCAGGCCGAAGCGCTGGTAGAGTTGCTTGCCGAGATGGCCCCGACACCCCTCGGCGAAGACGGTCTGGCGCGCCCTCAACTCGACCCCGGGGGCATGATTGTCCTTGGGACGGCCATCGGCGCCGATCCCCATGTCGCCGGTGGCGACACCGATCACCTCACCGTGCTCGCCGAACAGCACCTCGGTGGCGGCGAACCCAGGGAAGATCTCGACGCCCAGACTCTCGGCCTCAGCGGCCAACCAGCGACACAGGTTGCCGAGACTGACCAGATAATTGCCTGAATTATGTAAACTCGGTGGCGAGATCGCCTCGGGGATCCGCCAGCTGCGTTGCGCATCGCGCAGCAGATACAGCTCCTCGCGCTCGACCGGGGTCTCCAAAGGCGCGCCGCGTTCACGCCAGTCCGGGATCAGCTCATCAAGACCCCGGGTCTCGATCACCGCGCCCGAGAGGATATGAGCACCGACCTCGGCCCCCTTCTCCACCACGCACACGCTCGGCGCCGGGTCGGCCTGCGCCAGCCGGATCGCGGTCGCCAGCCCGGCCGGACCGGCGCCGACGATCACCACGTCGAACTCCATCAGATCGCGTTCGCTCATCGACGACTCCTCAGAATTGCCCTGCATCGAGCGCCATCAGGCTCGTCGATCCGGACAGCACCGAGGTCAGCGCCGCCTGGGTCCGTGCCAGCACGTGCTCGCAATAGAAACGGGCCGTCTTGAGCTTGGCATCGAGAAAGAGCGCATCGCCCTCCCCGTCCTCGATCGCGCGATGCGCGGCCAGTGCGCTGCGCACCTGCATCCAGCCACCACAGAGATAGCCCAGCAGCATCAGCAACTCGACGCTGACGGCACCGGCCAACTGGCGATCGTCTGGCGCCTCGCGCAGCACCCAGTCGCACGCCCGCCGGGCGGCGGCGAGCCCATCGGCGAAGGGGTCGGCGAGTACGACCAGAGACGCCTCCTCGGCCTGCCGGAGCACGCCGAGCGTTTCCTCCATCTCGTCGAACAACGCCCCGATCGCCCGCCCCTCGTCGGCAAGCAGCTTGCGCGAGATCAGATCGAGCGCCTGGATCCCGGTCGTCCCCTCGTAGATGGTGAGGATACGTGCGTCGCGATAGTGCTGCGCTACCCCGGTCTCCTCGACGAAGCCCATGCCGCCGTGGACCTGGATCGCCAGCGAGGTCAGTTCCTGGGCGAACTCGGTGATCCAGCCCTTGACGATCGGGGTGAAGAGTTCGAGCCTGGCCTGATGATGCGCCCGACGCGCACCCTCATTCGCGCCCCGCGCCCGGTCGGCTTCGGCCGCGGTCTCCAGCACCAGGGCGCGCATCGCCTCGATGCCACTCTTCATCGTCATCAGCATCCGCCGCACGTCCGGGTGTGCGATGATCGCCACCCGCGTGCCGTCACGACGCGTGCCCTGCAACCGCTCCATCGCATACAGACGCGCCTGCTGATAGGCGCGCTCGGCAATCGCCAAGCCCTGCAGGCCGACGACCTGGCGCTCACGGTTCATCATGGTGAACATATAGGCGAGCCCGCGATGCGGCTCGCCGACCAACTCGCCCCAGGCGTCGTCGAACGCCATCACACAGGTCGGGCTGCCATGGATGCCGAGCTTGTGTTCGAGTGAGAGACAGCGCACCCCATTGGCCTCGGCCGGATCGCCATGCGCGTCCAGCCGATACTTGGGGACCACGAACAGCGAGATCCCCTTCACCCCGGGCGGCGCATCGGGCAGTCGCGCGAGCACCAGGTGGACGATGTTGTCGGTCATCCGGTGATCGCCCCAGGTGATGAAGATCTTCTGACCGCTGATGCGGTAACCCTCTCCATCCGGCACCGCGCGGGTCTTGATCGCCGCCAGATCCGAGCCGGCGTCGGGCTCGGTGAGGTTCATCGTGCCGGTCCACTCGCCACTGCTCAGACGCGGCAGATAACGCGCGCGCAGGGTCTCGTCGCCGTGCTCGGCAAGGGCCTCGATCGCGCCTTCGGTGAGCATCGGGCAGAGCGCCAGCGACAGGTTGGCCGCGTGCCAGATCTCGCTGACCGCGGCATTGAGCACATCGGGCAACCCCTGTCCGCCATGGCCTTCGTCGACCTTGAGCGACTGCCAGCCCCCCTCGGCGAACTGCCGATAGGCAGCGGCGAAACCGGGCGTCTCCACCACGCCCCCCTCACCCATCCGGGCACCCTCACGGTCACCGACGACATTGAGTGGCGCCAACACCTCGGCGCCGAAGCGCGCGGCCTCGTCGATCAGGCTGTTGGCAAGGTCCAGATCCACGCCCTCGAAGCCGTTCTCGACACAGAGTCCGTCGAAATCGATCAGATGGCGAAGGACGAAATCACTCTCGCGATAGCAATGCTGATAGCTGCTCATGGTTATACCAAGGGAGTCAGAGTGCTTCGATAAGTTCGGGCACGGCCTCGAACAGATCGGCGACCAGCCCGTAGTCGGCAACCTCGAAGATCGGCGCGTCCGGGTCCTTGTTGATCGCCACCACCACCTTCGAATCCTTCATCCCCGCCAGGTGCTGGATCGCCCCCGAGACGCCGAGCGCGATATAGAGCTCGGGCGCGACCACCTTGCCGGTCTGGCCGACCTGCAGGTCGTTGGCGACGAAGCCGGCGTCCACCGCCGCACGCGAGGCGCCGACGGCGGCGTCGAGCCGATCGGCGAGCCGATAGACCAGCTCGAAGCCCTCGCGACTGCCGAGTCCGCGACCACCGCTGACCACCACCCGCGCGCTGGTCAGCTCCGGGCGCTCGGACTCGGCCAGCTGCTCGCCGACCAGCCGGGTCGCGACCGCCTCGATCACCTGCTCGAGCTCGACCACCTCGGCCGTGCCGCCAGCGGGCTCGACCGCGGCGAAGGCAGTCTGACGCACCGTCAGCACCTTCACCGGGTCGTCGCTCTCCACCGTGGCGATGGCGTTACCGGCATAGATCGGTCGGCGAAACCGCGCCGGGGACTCGACCGCAATCACCTCGGAGACCTGATTGACCCCGAGCAGCGCCGCTGCCCGCGGCATCAGATCCTTGCCCGAGGTGCTGGCCGCGGCCAGCAGATGGCTGTAGCCGGGCGCGACCGCCACCACCAGCTCGGCGAGATTCTCGGCGAGCCGATCGGCATAGACCGGGGCATCGGCCACCAGCACGCGCTCGACGCCAGGAAGCACGCGGGCGGACTCGATCGCCGCCGCACAGTCATGCCCGACCACCAGCAGGTCGCAGGGTCCATCGAGTTCGCCGGCGGCGCCCAGGACGTTGAGTGTCGCCGGCGCCAGCCGGCCCCTGTCCTGTTCCGCGATCACCAGAGTGCGCATCATCCCCTCCTCCATTCAGATCACCTGTGCCTGTCTTAGCCGCTCGAGCAGCTCGCCGACCGACTCGACCCGGATCCCGCCGGCGCGCGGCTCGGGCGGATGTACCGCCAGCAGGCGCGGCCCCGCTGCCGGAGAGACCCCGAGCTGCTCGGCTCCGGTGTGCGCGATCGGCTTGCGCCGGGACTTCATGATGTCGGGGGCACGGATGAAACGCGGGGTGTTGAGTCGCAGGTCGGTGGTGATCACCGCCGGCAGTCGCAACGCCAGGGTCTGCAGACCACCGTCGACCTCGCGGACGACCTCGATGCCCTCGTCCACCACCTCGAGTCCGGAGACGAAGGTGCCCTGGGGATAACCGAGCAGACCGGCGAGCATCTGCCCGACCTGGTTGTTGTCACCGTCGATCGACTGCTTGCCGAGCAGCACCAGCCCCGGCTGCTCCTCGCGCACCAGCGCCGCGAGCAACTGGGCGATCCCCAGCGGGCCGAGATCGGCATCCTCGGCCGTCTCGACCCAGATGGCGCGATCGGCCCCCATCGCCAACGCGGTCCGCAGCTGTTCCTGCACCGCCTTGGGACCGACCGAGACGGCCACCACCTCATCGGCCTTGCCGTCCTCGCGCAACCGGACGGCCGCCTCGACGGCGATCTCGCAGAAGGGATTGATGGCCATCTTGACGTTGGCCAGGTCGACGTCCGAGTGATCGGACTTGACCCTGACCCTGACGTTGTAGTCGATGACCCGCTTGATCGGGACCAGTATCTTCATGACGCTCCTCCTCGGGCCCCAGTCATCGACAGGGGCCGGTACGACGACGGTCGTCGCCTCGTCTCTCTCCATCACTCGATCTCGGTCGATACGGCGTTCAGGCCGTCGCGACCTCGCTCTGGGCATCGTTCGCCCACTGGCGCAGGAGATACTTCTGCAGCTTGCCGGTGGGGGTGCGTGGCAGGGTGGCGAAGACCACATGCTTGGGCGCCTTGAAATGGGCCATGCGGGCGCGGCAATAGTCGATCACCGCCTGCTCGCTAAGCTCGGCGTCGGCGACCAGGGTGATGAAGGCACAGGGCACCTCGCCCCACTTCTCGTCGCGCTTGGCGACCACGGCGACGTCCTGCACCAGCGGATGGCCGAAGAGCACCTCCTCGACCTCGATCGAGGAGATGTTCTCGCCACCCGAGATGATGATGTCCTTGGAGCGGTCCTTGATCTCGACATAGCCGTCCGGGTGCCAGACGGCGAGATCGCCACTGTGGAACCAGCCGCGATCGAAGGCGCGTCGGGTGGTGTCCGGGTTCTTCAGATACCCCTTCATCACCAGGTTGCCGCGGATCATGATCTCGCCCAGGGTCACGCCGTCCTGGCGGATCGGCTGCAGGGTGGCGGGATCGGCGACCATGATCGCCGCCTGCATCGGCATCCGTACCCCCTGGCGCGCCTTGAGCCGTGCCCGCTCCTCCAGCGCCAGCCCGTCCCACTCGTCGTTCCAGGCACAGGCCACACAGGGACCATAGGTCTCGGTCAGTCCGTAGACATGGGTGACCTCGAAGCCCATCGCCTCCATCCCGGCGATCACCGACGAGGGCGGCGGCGCACCGGCGGTCATCACCCGCACCGACTGGGTGATCGCGGCCTTCGCCTCGGCCGGCACCTCGTTGATCATCTTCAGCACGATCGGCGCGCCGCACAGATGGGTCACGCCCTCACGGGCGATGGTCTCGACGATGGTGTGTGCCCGTACATGACGCAGACAGACATTGACCCCGGCCATCGCCGCCATGGTCCAGGGGAAGCACCAGCCGTTGCAGTGGAACATCGGCAGGGTCCAGAGATAGACCGCGTGGTTGGGCAGTCCCCAGCTCAGCACGTTGTTGATCGCGCCGAGATAGGCCCCGCGATGGTGATAGACCACCCCCTTGGGATCACCCGTGGTGCCCGAGGTGTAGTTGAGGGTGATCGCCCGCCACTCGTCGTCGGGCACCGACCACTGATGATCGGGATCGCCCTCGGCGAGGAAGGACTCGTAGTCGATCTCGCCGATCGGCGCCTGGGCATCGGCGAAGTCCGGGTCGGCGATGTCGATCACCAGGATCTCGCGCTCGATGCGCGCCAGCGCCCGACCGACGACATCGGCGCACTCGCAGTCGACCAGTACCGCCCTCGCCTCGGCGTGTTCGAGGATGAAGGCGATCGCCGGGGCATCGAGTCGGGTATTGATGGAGTTGAGCACTGCCCCGGCCATGGGCACGCCGAAATGCGCCTCGAAGTGTGCCGGAATATTGGGGGCGACGATGGAGACGGTGTCGCCGCGGCCGATCCCGCGCCGTTCGAGCGCGCTGGCGAGCTGGCGACAGCGACGATAGGTCTCGGCCCAGTCGCGCCTGATCGTGCCATGCACCATGGCCAGTTTGCGAGGATGGATCGCCGCGGTGCGCTCGATGAAGTTCAGCGGACTGAGCGGCTCGTGGTTGGCCGCTCTCGGCTCGAGGTCCTGCTCGTAGAGATCAACGACTGGCTCGGACATACGTTCCTGTAACTCCGATGGTGTTGAGAACCGCTTCCCTGATTTTCAGCCGGAAGCCTGCGCCTGCCTGATTGCGATTCGGCAATGACGCTATCACCCTAAAAACTAGCTTGTCAAACGATCGTGTGAAAAGTTTTTCGTGATTGCCACGACCTCCCGGCCGGTCATCGTCCCATCGCGATCACGGCGACTCGGCAGCCGCGGATTGATCGCCCCCGGCTCCTGATGCAGGATGGGACGGGAACATCGAAGCCCGACGAGGGCGAGCGGATACACGAGAGGAGTCGCACGGGGTGACGAGATCTGGGGACTGGCCCACCGGGTTCATGCTGATCCAGGGCAACCGGCTGGAGTCACTGCGCGACCTGCTGACCACCTGGGTGGCACGCTACCCGCTCCACCCGCTCGAGGACGAGGTGGTGCTGGTGCAGAGCAACGGCATCGCCCAGTGGATCAAACTCGCCCTCGCCGAACCGGCGGGGGGCGAACTCGGTGGCGGCTGCGGCATCTCCGCCGCGCTGCGGGTAATGCTGCCGGGACGCTTCGTCTGGGAGGCCTACCGCGGCGTGCTCGGCGCATTGCCGCCAAGCTCCCCCTATGACAAGGCGCCACTCACCTGGCGCATCCACCGGCTGCTCGGCGAGCTGCTGCAACGCCCCGCCGATCCGGTGCTCGCGCCGCTACACGCCTTCATGCACGGCGAGGAGAGCGCGCGCCGACGTCATCAACTCGCCGAACGACTCGCCGACCTCTTCGACCAGTACCAGGTCTATCGCGCCGACTGGCTCGAGGCCTGGGGACGCGGCAAGGACGTCCTGATCCGCGCCGACGCCACGCAACAGCCCGTGCCCGAGCAACAGCGCTGGCAACCGCTGCTGTGGCGACTGCTCCACCAGGACCTCGCCGGGACGACCACCGACGACCCGCTCGCCCAGGCCAGCCGCGCCGAGATCCACCGTCGCTTCCTCGCCACGGTCGAGGACGCCGCCCCGGCCCGGCTGCCGCGGCGGGTGATCGTCTTCGGCATCTCCTCGCTACCGCGCCAGACCCTCGAGGTACTCGAGGGCATCGCCGCCCACAGTCAGGTGATGCTCTTCGTCCACAATCCCAGCCGACACTACTGGGGCGACATCATCGAGGGTCGCGCACTCTTCGCCCGCGCCTATGGGCGCAACCACGCGCGCAAGGTCCCCGAGGACATCGACGAGACCGCCCTCCATCTCCACGGTCACCCGCTGCTCGCCGCCTGGGGGCGGCAGGGGCGCGACTACATCCGTCTGCTCGACGAGCACGACCGGCGCGAGCACTACGAAGGCGTGTTCCGCCAGCAGTCGCTCGACATCGACCTGTTCGAGTCCGCCACCGAGCACCATCTGCTCGCCCAGCTCCAGGACGACATCCTCGACCTGCGACCGCTCGGCGAGCGCCAGCAGCAGAACACGGCGATCGATCCCACCGACGACCACAGCCTGGGCTTCACCATCGCCCACAGCGCCCAGCGTGAGGTCGAGATCCTCCACGACCAGCTGCTCGCCGCCTTCGTCACTGCCGAGGCCGAGGGCCGCCCACTCGCCCCGCGCGAGATCCTGGTGATGGTCCCCGACATCGACCTCTATGCGCCGCACATCGCTGCGGTGTTCGGCCGCATCCCGCGCCGGGATCCGCGTCATCTGCCCTTCCACATCGCCGACCAGGGCGAGCGCCACCGCAATCCGCTGCTGATCGGGGTCGCCACGCTGCTCGACCTGCCGCGAGCGCGCTTCACCGTCACCGAGTTGCTCGATCTGCTCGACATCGCCGCGCTGCGCGCGCGTTTCGGTCTCACCGAGGGCGAGCTGCCCCGGCTACGCAGCTGGATCATCGGCGCCAACGTGCGCTGGGGACTCGACGGGCGCCAGCGCGAACACCTCGGACTGCCCGCCGCGGCCGAGCGCAACACCTGGCGCTTCGGACTGCGGCGGATGCTGCTCGGCTTCGCCGCCGGCGCGACCTGCGCCTGGCGCGGGATCGAGCCGCACGCCGAGGTCGGCGGCCTGGAGGCGACACTGCTCGGCCCGTTGATCGACCTGCTGGAGACCCTGGAGCGCTACTGGGAACGACTCGACCAGCCGCGCACCCCGGGCGACTGGGTCACGACCATCGAGCAACTGCTCGAGGATTGTTTCAGCCCCTGCGGCGAGAGCGACGAGCTGGCCCTGGCGCGCGTACGCGAGAGCCTCGAGCAGTGGGACGAGGACTGTCGTCAGGCCGACGCCGGCGCCGAGCCCCTGCCGCTGGAGGTGCTGCGCGACACCCTGCTGCGCGGGCTCGACGCACCCAGCCTCACCCAGCGCTTTCTCGGCGGCGCGATCAACTTCGCCACGCTGATGCCGATGCGCGCCATCCCCTTCCGCCAGATCTGGCTGCTGGGGATGAACGACGGCGACTATCCGCGCAACCATCGCCCCCCCGACTTCGACCTGATGGCCGACGACTACCGCCCGGGCGATCGCTCGCGCCGCGAGGACGACCGCTATCTCTTCCTCGAGGCGCTGCTCTCGGCACGCGAGCGGCTGTCGATCAGCTGGATCGGGCGCGACATCCGCGACAACACCCCCAAGACCCCCTCGGTCCTGGTCGGTCAGCTGCGCGACCACCTCGCCGCCGGTTGGCGCTGCGCCAACCCCGACGGCGACGGTCAGACGCTGCTCGCCGCGCTCACCACCGAGCACCCGCTGCAGCCCTTCAGTCGCGCCTACTTCCGCCCCGGTCGCGACCCCCGGCTGTTCACCTATGCCAGCGAGTGGCGCGCAATCCACGACACACCCGGCACCGACGACGACAGCGATCTCCCCCCCTGGAGCCCGGAAGGACCGCTCGACCTGCGTCGACTCGCCCAGTTCCTCCGCGCCCCGGTCGATGCGCTGTTCCGTCAGCGTCTCCAGGTCGACCGCCCGCGCGCCAGCGAGCGGCCATCCGATGTCGAGACCTTCGCCCTCGACGGCCTGCTCAACTGGCAGCTCAGCGACCAGCTGATCACCGAACTGTTCGATCCCGCCGACGTCGAACTCGCACTCGCCCCCCGGCTGGAGGCCGCGCTCGAACGGCTGCAGGCCCGTGGCGAACTGCCTGCGGGCGCCCAGGGCGAGTTGCTCGCCGCCGGCATCGGCGAGCGACTGCTGCCGCTCCACCAGCGCTGGCAGACACTGCGTCGCGAGTATCCACGCGATCTCGGGCACCCCTCACCGCTCAGCCTCGAACACCGCACCGACGGCGATGTGGCGCTGCGTCTCGAGGACCAGCTCGCCCCCCGGCTCGGCGCCGAGCACCAGGACACACGCATCCAGCTCCGGCTCAGCGCCAGCAGCATCGTCAAGGACAAGCACTACCGCTGGCACCAGATCGTCGAGCACTGGTTGCACCATCTCGCCGCCCAGCTCAACGGTGAGCCGGTCGCCACCTGGGTGCTCACCCCGGCGGGTCGGCTGCACCTGCGTCCGCTCGATCCCGAACTCTCGCGTACCCGTCTCCAACGACTGCTCGCGGCCTGGTGGGCGGGGATGCGCGCGCCGCTGCCGGCGACCCTGGAGACCGGCATCGCCTGGCTCGGACGCCGCAACGACGCCCCGGACCTCGAACCGTCTTTCACCGCGGCCCTGGAGCACAGCGGTTATCTCGCTCGCTGCTATCCCGACGCCTCAAGCCTCCAGCGACATCCCGAGTTCACCGACTGGGCCGAGCGGCTCTATACCGACCTGCACACCGACATCAAGAACCCCGACCAGGCCACCTGGGATGACAGCTGAACCCAATCGTCTCGACCCACTCGCCATCCCGCTCTGCGGCGCCCGTCTGATCGAGGCCAGCGCCGGCACCGGCAAGACCTTCACCCTGGCGATGCTCTATCTCCGTCTGGTGCTCGGTCACGGTGTCGCGCTCGGCGCACGCACCCGGCTGCAGCCACCCGAGATCCTGGTGGTGACCTTCACCAACGCCGCCACCGACGAGCTGCGCGGGCGCATCCGCGCACGACTGGTCGAGGCCGCCGCCGCCTTCCGCTGTCCGGAGACTGACAGCGGCGATCCGTTGCTCGCCCGGCTGCGTACGGAGATGAGCGCGCACACCGACCCCAACCTCTGCGCCCGTCATCTCGAACAGGCCGCCGAGTGGATGGACGAGGCGGCGATCTCGACCATCCATGCCTGGTGTCACCGGATGCTGCGCGAGCACGCCTTCGACAGCGGCAACATGTTCGAGCTGGAACTGGAGAACGATGCCGCCCCGCTACTGCGTCAGGCCGTCGAGGACTATTGGCGCAGCTGCTACGGCGACCTCGATCGCGCCACCCTCGCCCGGGTCCACGTGCATTGGTCGTCCCCGGCCGCGCTCGAGCAGCGACTCGCCCGACTGCTCGGGCTGCGCGAGCACGCCCCGAGGGCGCCCGAACAACCGCCCGAGACGATCATCGCCGACGTGCTCGAGACGCGTCGCCGACGGATCGATGCGCTCAAGCGGGCGTGGTCGGAGCGGGATTGGTGCGGCCAGCTCGAGACCCTCTTCGAGGAGGCCGCCGCGCGCAAGGCATTCAACCAGCGCCAGCTCAACAGCAAGCACCGCGCCGAGGTCATCGCGCGACTGCGCGCCTGGATCCTCGACCCCGAGGCCGAACACCCCGCACTGAAGGCCGACAGCCGCTCCTGGCAGCGCATGTCATCACGGGCCGTCGCCGAGATCTGGAAGGATGACGCCCCACCCGTCGATCATCCCGCCTGCCGTGCGCTCGAGACGCTCTTCGAGCAGCTCGCCGACCTCCCGGAACTCCAACCGCCGCTGCTCGCCCACGCCCTGCACCGGGTTGCCGAACGCATCGAGGAGGAGAAGCGCGCGCGCGCCCTGCTCACCCAGCACGATCTGCTTGAACGACTCGACCAAGCGCTGCAAGGTCCGCAGGGCGCGCGCCTGGCGGCCACCATCCGCCGTCAGTTCCCCTTCGCCCTGGTCGACGAGTTCCAGGACACCGACCCGCTGCAGTACCGCATCTTCGCCACCGTCTACCGCCCCGAGGAGAACGCCCCCGAGACCGGACTGTTCATGATCGGCGACCCCAAGCAGTCGATCTATGCCTTCCGCGGCGCCGACATCCACACCTATCTGCGCGCCCGCGCCGCCACCGCGCCCCGGCACTACAGCCTCGACACCAACTATCGCTCCTGCCCGGCGCTGATCGCCGGCATCAACGCGCTCTTCGCCCAGGCCGAGCAACGCCCCGGCGGCGCCTTCCTGTTCCGCGACCAGACCGCCGACCCGGTCCCCTTCCTCGCCGTCTCGCCCAATCCGAGCCGCGCCGAGGACGACCGCCTCAGGATCGACGGCGAACCCGCCCCGGTGCTCCAAGCCTGGGTGCTCGACGGCGATGAGGGCAAACCGCTCGGCAAGGGGGACTATGCCCAGCGGATGGCCGCCTGCACCGCGCGTACCATCGTCTCGCTGCTCGAACAGGGTGCCAGCGGGCGTGCCACCCTCCCCGATGGACGGGGCGGACACCGCCCGTTGCGCGCCGGCGACATCGCGGTCCTGGTCAATCGCCATCAGGAGGCCGCACAGGTCCGCGCCGAACTGCACCAGCTCGGCGTGGCGAGCGTCTATCTCTCCGAGCGCAACAGCGTCTATCAGAGCCGCCAGGCCCACGACCTGCTCCTGCTGCTGCGCGCCGTCGCCGATCCCTTCGACGAGCGGCTGATGCGTCAGGCGCTGGCCTGCGACCTCATCGGCCTGCCGCTCGACCAGCTCGACCAGCTCAACCACGACGAACTCTACTGGGACGACTGCGGCGAACGGCTCAGGCGCTATCACCAGCTGTGGCGCACCCAGGGGGTGTTGCCGCTGCTCTATCGCGTCATCGCCGACTTCGCCATCGCACCCCGGCTGCTCGCCCGCGCCGATGGTGAGCGTGCGCTCACCGACCTGCTCCATCTCGGCGAGCTGCTCGCCCGCGCCAGCCAGCAACTCGACGGCGAGCAGGCCCTGGTGCGCGCGCTCGAGGCGCGTATCCAGGGCGAGAGCGGCGAAGATGCCGAGACCCAGCAGCTGCGACTGGAGAGCGACGCCGACCTGGTGCAGGTGATCACCATCCACAAATCCAAGGGGCTGGAGTATCCGTTGGTGTTCGTCCCCTTCGTCGCCACCACCCGTCAGGTACGCAGCGACGACCTCCCGCTCAAGACCCATGATGCCGAGGGCCGACTGCGGCTCCATCTCCATGCCGCGCCGACGCTGGTCGAGCAGGCCGATGGCGAGCGCCTCGGCGAGGACCTGCGCAAGCTCTATGTAGCCCTCACCCGGGCGCGCGACGCACTCTGGCTCGGACTCGGCGCCACCAAGGAGCTGCCGGTCACCGCGCTCGGTCATCTGCTCGGGATCGACGAACCCTCTGCGCTCCGAGAGAGACTCGCGCACTGGCCGGCACTCACCACGCTCGACGAGCCGAGAGCGACCACGCCGCTCGCGCAGACCGCGGCAGAGGTCTCGCTCGACAGCGCCCGGCCACCACCACACCGGCCACCACGCCCCTGGTGGATCACCAGTTACTCGGCGCTCGCCCGCCACAGCGCCAGCGAGGAGCCCGACGACACGCCGGGCGAGCGCGAGACCGCCGCCCAGGAGACCGCTTTCGAGGAAGCGCTGGCCGAGGCCCCGAGGGCGAGACCGGTCGAGCCGACGCGCCTCACCGGGCTGCACGCCTTCCCGCGCGGCAGTCGCTACGGCACCTTCCTCCACGGCCTGCTCGAATGGGCCGCGACCCTCGAATGGCGCGCCCCCGAGGGCGAGACCCTGCGCGGCTACCGCGCCGCGCTCGCCGCCACCGCGCTGCGCCGCGAGACCATCGCGCGCCGCTGCAACAGACGCGGGCTGACCGACTGGATCGACACACTCGATCAGTGGCTCGCCGGCTATCTGACGCGCACCTGGTCGCTCGCCGCGATCGACGGCGCCGATCTCCGGCTCACCGCACTCGACCCCGAGCGCCTCCAGGTCGAGCTCGAGTTCTGGATCCAGACCCGCGCCGTCGACACCGCCGCGCTCGATGCCCTGGTGCGCGGCCACATCGCCCCCGGCGCGGCGCGCCCGGCGCTCGAGCGCCAGCGCCTCGAGGGCATGCTCAAGGGCTTCATCGACCTGGTCTTCGAGCACCAGGGACGCTTCTACCTGCTCGACTGGAAGTCCAACTGGCTCGGCCCGGACGATGCCGCCTACGCTCAGACGGCGATGCGCGAGGCGGTGCTCGCCGCGCGCTACGACCTGCAGTACGCGCTCTATCTGCTCGCGCTCCATCGTCTGTTGCGCGCGCGCCTGCCCGACTATGACCCCGAGCGTCACCTCGGCGGCGCCATCTACGCCTTCCTGCGCGGAGCCGCGGCAAGCTCCCAGGGACTCCATCTCGACCGCCCGCCGGTGGCCTTCGTCGAGGCGCTCGACCGGCTCTTCGCCGGCGAACGGGAGGCGGCGGCATGAACGAGACCAACCGGATACTCTTCGACGAGCTGGCCCTGTGGGTCGAACAGGGTGTACTGCGCGCACTCGATCTCGCGCTCGCCCGCTTCGTCCAGCGCGAAGCGGGCGAGCAGGACCCGGCGGTGCTGCTCGCCGTCGCTCTGGTCAGCGAGCGCAATGCGCACGGTCACGTCTGTCTCGACCTCGGCGATGCGCTCGCCCACCCCGAGACCCTGCTCGCCAGCGACACCGAGCGCCCGCCCGAGCCCGGCATCCACGACGCGCTCACCGCCCGACTCGCCGGGCTCGACCCCGCCGCCTGGGCGGCGCGACTCGGCGCCAGCAGCGCCGTCTGCGATCTCGCCGGCAGCGACGACGACGGCGGCGCGCCGCTGGTGCTCGCCGGCACGCCCCGACGCCCGCTGCTCTATCTGCGCCGCTACTGGCGCTACGAGCGGATCATCGAACAGGGCATCGCGCAGCGTCTGGCGCGCCCTCAGCCTCTCGACCCGGCACGGCTGCGCCCGCTGCTCGCCGATCTCTTCCCCGCCGAGCACGGCGATCCCTGGCAGCGGATCGCCTGCGTGCTCGCCGCGCGCAGTCCCTTCGCGGTGATCACCGGCGGTCCCGGCACCGGCAAGACCACCACCGTGGTGCGTCTGCTCGCACTGCTCCAGGGGCTCGCGCTCGACGCCGACCGGGCGCCGCTGCGCATCCGTCTGGCCGCCCCCACCGGCAAGGCCGCCGCCCGGCTCAACGCCTCGATCGCCCCTCGGGTAGCCGACCTGCCGGTGGCCGAGTCGCTGCGCGCGACCATCCCCACCGCGGTCTCGACCCTGCATCGGCTGCTCGGCCCTATCCCCGACAGTCGCGCCTTCCGCCACCACGCCCGCAACCCGCTCGACGCCGACCTGGTGGTGGTCGACGAGGCCTCGATGGTCGATGTCGAGCTGATGGCCGCGCTGATCGAGGCGCTGCGCCCCGAGACCGCGCTGGTGCTGCTCGGCGACAAGGACCAGCTCGCCTCGGTCGAGGCCGGGGCGGTGCTCGGCGATCTCTGCCGCCGCGCCAGCGCCGGACACTACACCGAGGCGACCGCCGCCTGGGTCGGCGCCGCCTGTGGTCAGTCACTCCCGCCCGAGACCCTCGACGATGCCGGCACACCGCTCGACCAGGCCATCGCCATGCTCAGGCACAGCTATCGCTTCCGCGCCGAGGGCGGGATCGGCGCGCTGGCCCAGCGCATCAACACCGAGCCCGCGCCCACCCGCACCGAGATCCAGGCGCTCTTCACCGCCCCCCAGCAAGAGGCGCTCGGGGTGATCGCCGAACTGACGGTCCGGACCCCCGACGATCCCGCGCTGATCGACCTGGTGGTCTCCGGCTACCACGGCTATCTCCGCCTGATGCGAGCGCAGGCCCCCGCCGCGGAGGCCGACAACACCGAGATCGACGACTGGGCACGCGCCGTGCTCGCCGCCCACGGCGAGTTCCAGCTCCTCGCCGCGCTGCGCCACGGCCCCTGGGGCGTGGCCGGACTCAACGCCAGGATCGCTGACTGGCTCACCCGCGCCGGGCTGCTCGACGGCACCGATCACGCCTGGTTCGCCGGGCGACCGGTGCTGATCACCCGCAACGACTACGGGCTGCGGCTGATGAACGGCGACATCGGTATCGCTCTGGAGACGCCGCTGCGCGACGCCGACGGTGGACAGCGGCGGGTGCTGCGTGTCGCCTTCCCGCACCCCGACGGCGGCGACGCCATCCGCTGGGTGCTGCCGAGCCGGTTGCAGGCGGTGGAGACGGTGTTCGCGATGACGGTGCACAAGTCCCAGGGCTCGGAGTTCACCCATACCGCCCTCGCCCTGCCCGACCACCCCACCCCGGTGCTCACCCGCGAGCTGATCTATACCGGCATCACCCGTGCCCGCGAGCGTTTCACCCTGGTCCATCAGAGCCCACGGGTGCTCGAGGCCGCGCTGCGGCGCCGCGTCAGGCGCGTCAGCGGGCTACGGCTGGGCGCCGAAGACGAGGAGCAGAGATCATGACCGCCCTGCCTGCCTCTGCGCTGCGGCTCTGCTGCGACCCCGAGCGACTGGCCTTCACCACCACCGCCGAGCTGCAGCCGCTGACGGGCTTCATCGGTCAGGATCGCGCGCTCGAGGCGATCGGCCTGGCCATCGACATCCGTCATCGCGGCTACAACCTCTTTGCCATCGGTCCCGCCGGCAGCGGCAAGTCGGCGCTGGTGCTCGACGCGCTGCGACGGCGCGCTCGACGCGACCCGCTCCCGGACGACTGGTGTTATGTGCACGACTTCAGCCATCCACACCACCCCAGGGCGCTACGCCTGTCGCCGGGTCAGGGCCCCGGACTGGCCCGCGACATGGAGCGGCTGGTGAGGGACCTGCAACGGGCACTGCGACGCGCCTTCGAGAGCGACGACTACCGCAACCGCGCCCGCGCCATCGAACACGGTCTCGAACAACGTCGGGAGCGGGCCTTCGAGAAGATCGGGCAGCGCGCCCGCGCGCGTGGTGTGGCACTGCTGCGTACCCAGGAGGGCCTGAGTCTGGCGCCACTGCAAGAGGGCAAGGCGATGGCGCCCGAGGCCTTCGCCGCGCTCGAACCCGAGCAGCGCGCAAGCATCGAGACCGAGATCGAGCAGCTGCGCGAGGCGTTGCACGCGGTGATGGATCAGGTGGCGCGCTGGAAGCGCCATTGCGAGGAGGAGATCGACCGGCTCAACAGCGATCAGGCGCGCGGCGCGGTGCGTCATCTCTTCGAGGAGATCGAGCGCCGTCACCACGGCCAACCCGACACCCTGGCCTATCTGCATGCGGTCGAGGACGACGTGATCGCACACTTCGACCAGTTCCTCGTCACCGACGAGGAGCCGCAAAGCCCCCAGGACGGCACCCCCTGGATGCATCGCTACCGGGTCAATCCGCTGCTCTCGCACCAGGACGATGCCGGCGCGCCGGTGGTGCAATGCGACCTGCCCAGCCCCCGCGAGCTGGTCGGGCGCATCGAGCACCGCGCCGTGCTCGGCGCGCTCGAGACCGACTTCACCATGATCCGTCCCGGCGCGCTGCATCGCGCCAACGGCGGCTATCTGGTGATCGAGGCGCGCAAGCTGCTCGCCCAGCCCCTCGCCTGGGAGACGCTCAAACGCGCGCTGCACAACGACGAGATCCGCTTCGACTCGCCCGAGGGCGGCAACGGCCCGCTGACCACCGTCTCGCTGGAACCCGAACCGATCCCGCTCCGGGTCAAGGTGGTGTTGCTCGGCGAGCACATGCTCTATGCCCTGCTCGCCGAGGCCGACCCGGAGTTCGAGGAGTTGTTCAAGGTCAGCGCCGAGTTCGAGGAGCGGCTGCCGCGCGACCCCGAGCACGAACACGCCCTGGCGCGACTGGTCGCCAGCTGGGTCCGGGATTCGCGGCTACGTCACTTCTCGCGTACCGCCGTCGCCCGGGTGATCGAGCACAGCGCCCGGCTCGCCGGCGAGCGCACGCATCTCAGCGGCCAGATGCGCGCGCTCGCCGATCTGGTCCACGAGGCCGACCATCATGCCGGGGTCCGCGGCACCGAGCTGGTCGAGGCCGAAGACGTCGATCGGGCGCTCGCTGCGCGCCGGCGCCGCTGCGACCGCATCAGCCGCCGCATCCAGGAGGCGATCCTCGAGGACACCCTGCGCATCGCCACCACCGGGCACCTGCCGGGCCAGGTCAACGGCCTGGCGGTGGTCGAACTCGGCGCCAGCGGCTTCGGCCACCCGGTGCGGATCAGCGCCAGCGCGCGCGCCGGCGAGGGCGAACTGATCGACATCGAGCGCGAGGTCGCGCTCGGCGGGCCGCTCCACTCCAAGGGCGTGCTGATCCTCTCGGGCTTCATCGCCGGGCGCTATGCCCGCCACCAGCCGCTCTCGCTCGCCGCCAGCCTGGTGTTCGAGCAGTCCCACGGCCCGATCGACGGCGACAGCGCCTCGGCCGCCGAACTCTGCGCCCTGCTCTCGGCGCTCTCCGGGCTGCCACTGCGTCAGTCGCTGGCGATCACCGGCGCAATCGATCAGCACGGCGCCATCCAGGCCATCGGCGGGGTGAACGAGAAGATCGAGGGCTTCTTCGCGCTCTGCCGGGCGCGAGGGCTCGACGGCGAGCAGGGGGTGTTGATCCCGACGGCCAACGTCAGGACGCTGATGCTCTCGAACGAGCTGGTCGCGGCGGTCGCCGCCGGCGAGTTCCACATCCACGCCGTCGCGGACATCGACGAGGCCATCGCCCTGCTCACCGCGACCCCTGCCGGGGAGCGCGACGGCGCCGGTCGCTACCCCGAGGGCAGCGTCAACCAGCGTGTCGAGCAGACATTGATCGAGCATGCTCGGGCGATCGCAGCCGCCCGACGGGACTGAGATCGAGGCCTCAGTCGCCGAGTTCAGCCGCCTGTGCGCGCAACCATTGCGGCGACTGCTCGATACCGAGGCGCGAGAGCAGCCGGTTGAGCTCATCACCGTCACGCTCGCCATGCACCAGGCCGGCGATCCGCATCAGGATGGCATCGCGATGGACGGTTCCACTCGGTAGCTGATAGACCGCGCCGATCCGCATCTGGAGCGCGGTCGGTATCCCCCACTGCACCTTGAGCTGATGACCGGTCTCGGCGGCGCGTGCGACAAGCAGTCGCTCGCATTCACTCGGATCGAGTCGTCCGCCCAGATCGACCCAGCGTTGCTGGAGCACCAGCAGCGCCAGCTCACCGAGACGCGTGAGCATGGCCGCGGCACGGCACCCGGCGACATCCACGCGCAGCACGCGTCCGAGGACATTGAGCAGCCGCATCAGCGCCAGCGCCTCCTGGCGCAGACGGCGTTCCTGCGCCACCAGCACCTCGGCGACGAGCGCGCTGCCGGAATGGAGCGCAGCGGTCACCGCGATATTGACCAGCACCGCCGAACCGACCCGTTCGAGCGCCCTCGCCGGGGTCTCGATCAGCACCGAGCCGTCATTGTAGGGGCTGCTGTTGGCCAGCCCCAGCAAGGGACCGACCAACGCCGGTTCGAACTGGCAGCGACGCATCAGCTTGAGACGGGCCTCGGCATCGAGATCGGCCATCCCCTCCAGCGCCTCGGCCAGCGCCGGATCGAGCGGTACCCCCAGCGACTCGTGCTCGAGCATCCACGTCACGAACTCGGGCAGGGCGTCGAGATCGTCGTTCGCCGCCGTCACCGCGCCCGATTCCTCGACGACCTCGCGCAACCGCGCCATCACCTCGGCGGCACGGAACGGCTTGACGATATAGGCATCGGCCTGGAAACGCCGCGCCTCGATGATGCGATCACGATCGGCATGTCCCGAGACCATCACGCACACCACCTTGTGGCCGGTGGCGCGAATCGTCTTCAACAGCGCTGTCCCGGTGGTATCCGGCAGGCCCCAGTCGAGCAGCACCAGATCGGCCCCGCCGTGACGTTGCCAGGCATCGAGCGCCGAGCGCCCGTCGACACAGTGCTCGACCGCGGCCTGGGGCCAGAGGCGGCGTACCAGCTGGACCAGCAAGGGGCCGATGGACAGGTCATCCTCGACGATCAATGCCCGACGCATGCAGGCCTCGACTCAGTCATCGTTGGACTCCGGCGTCGACTCGTTCAGGCTCACCCACGCCTGCACGACGTTCCCCCGTCCTTGATAGTCGAGCGCACTGAAGGCGAGCTGACGGGCCATGGCGATCCCGCGACCGTGATGATGGAAGGCGCGTTCCGGCGCCAGCTCCAGATAGGGCGCCCAGTCGAATCCGGGACCATGATCGCAGACGGTGAAACAGATCCGCTCGGCCTCGCGCCGCAGCCACAACTCGGCCCAGCGCGAGGCCTGTTCGGGGCGGGCCAGGCGGCGCGCGATCTCGTCGGTCAGGGCATCCTGCGCCAGCAACCGCCCCTTCTCCTCATAGCCGATCCCGAGCAGACCGTGCTCGATGGCGTTGATCATCAGCTCGGAGAGCCCCATGGCCACCAGCGAGGCGCGCGGACAGAGATCGGCGAGCTGTACCGCCAGCAGCGAGGCATGGCGCGGCTCGCGGAAACGGAAGCGCCCCTCCTGGAGGAGTCCCCAGGTACTGGAGATCTCGCGCTGGAGCTGGCGCAAGGCATGACGGTTGCGCCGATCGAGCAGCGCAGCGTTGACGATCCGTTGCAACGCCTCGGCCTGGTAGGGTTTGGCCAGGTAGTACCAGGCACCCGCCGATAACCCCTGAGCGACCTCCTCGGGCGAGCTGGCCACCGTCTGCATGATCACCGGCAGATCCTCGAAGCGCGGATCCCTGACCACCAGCTCGAGCAGCTCGATGCCGTCCATCCGCGGCATCCGTCGATCGAGGATCAGCAGGTCGAAGCGCGAGGGCTCGGCCTGCAGCCTGTCCCAGGCCTCCTGGCCATCCTGCGCGAAGGTGAAGATCCGTTCGGGCGCCTGGAGGAAGTCGGCGATGATCTCCAGATTCAAGGGTTCGTCATCGACCACCAGCAACTCTGTCATCTGTCCTTCTCCACGAGAAATCCTCCAGCATCAGCGCGGGCGGGCGATCTCCTCGAGCAGGCGCACGAGTCTGTCGGCCAGCCGACCGGCCAATGCGCCAGCCTGCGCATCGCGGTCGCGCGCCGCACGCTCGACCTCGCGCGCCAGGCGCGCCACCGACGGGACCTCGAGATTCCCCGCGCTGCCGGCCAGGGTGTGCGCCATGGAGGCGATCCGTTGATGATCCTCACTCTCGGCAGCTGCACGCAGCAGTGCCGGAGTCCCTGTATGTGAATCACACATGGAGGCGAGCAGACGCTGGATAAACGCATCCCGACCACCGAACTTGTCGCGCAGCGCCTTCCAGTCGATCAACGTCTCCTCCTCGCCCGAGTCCTGCCGCGGCGAGGCGTCAGGGCGAGCGACTGCGGCCAGGGCCCGACGCACACCGTCACAGGTCTCGGTCAGCGCCAGCTCGAGCAGCGCCAAGGCCGCCCGGTGACCGGTCCCCTCGCGCACCGCCTGCTCGAACCCGGCGGCGCCTGCCATCACGCCTGTCAGTCCCAGCGCGCCGGCCCCCTCCCCGAGCTCGTGGGCACGGCGCACCACCAGCTCGAGATCGTCGGGTCGCCCGGTAGCGAGCAGCGCGCGCAACCGCGCGGGATCGGCGCCATGCGCCTCGATGAAGTGCGCGAGCAGCAGCGCCAGGCTCTCGACGCGTCCCCCGGCCCTGATCATCCCCTGCTCGAGGTCCACCCCGGAGAGCGCACGCATCCGCTCCTCGAAACCCTGATCGCGCGACATCGGCGCCGATGAGCGCTGCAGCCAGTCGGCGATGACCCCGTAGAGCCGCTCGGGATCGATCGGCTTGGCGAGATGACCGTTCATGCCCGCCGCCAGACAACGACGCTCGACCTCCTCGAAGACGTTCGCGGTCATCGCCAGGATCGGGGTCTCGGCATAGCCGGGCAGCCGGCGCAAGCGCCGGGTCGCCTCGAAACCGTCGAGCACCGGCATCTGGATGTCCATCAACACCAGATCGAACACCGACTCGCGGGCCCGCGCCAGCGCCTCTGCGCCATCTCCGGCGACCTCGACCCGCACCCCGACCCACTCGAGGATCTCGCGCGCCACGTCCTGGTTGACCCGGTTGTCCTCCACCAGCAGCACCCTCGCCCCGCGCAGACGCTCGGTCGCGGGGCGTTGCAAGGGTTGCGCGGCTGGCGCGTGCTGGCCCTCTTCGGCGATCTCGAAGGGCAGCTCCACCCAGAAGGTACTGCCGACCCCGAGACGGCTCTCGACACCGATCTCGCCACCGAGCAGCAGACTCAGTCGACGACTGATCGCCAACCCCAGACCGACACCGCCATAGCGCCGGGTGGGCGAGCCGTCGACCTGCTCGAACAGCTCGAAGATACGCTCCTGCTGGGTGGTGTCGAGACCGATGCCGGTGTCGCGCACCGCGATGCGCAGCCGCACCCGTGCAGCATCGCGCTCGATCAGCCCGGCCGAGACCACCACCTCGCCCTGCTCGGTGAACTTCACCGCGTTACCGAGGAAGTTGAGCAGGATCTGGCGCAGACGCAACACGTCGCCGACCAGCACCGCCGGGATGTCCGACGCGATCTCGCGCCGAACCCTCAATCCCTTCTCCTCGGCGCGGTTCTCGAGCAGGGCGATCGACTGATCGAAGAGATCGGCCATGGCGAAGGGTTCGCGGTTGATCACCAGCTTGCCCGCCTCGATCCGCGACAGGTCGAGGATGTCGTCGATCAACCCCATCAGATGATGGGCCGCCTCGTTGATGCGCTCGACCCGTTCGGTCAGACCCGGATCGGTCTGCTCGCGGCGCAGCAGCTCGGTCAATCCGATGATGGCGTTCATCGGGGTGCGGATCTCGTGGCTCATGTTGGCCAGAAACAGACTCTTGGCCTCGCTGGCCGATTCGGCGGCGCGCTTGGCCGTCTCCAGCTCGGCGGTGCGCGCGCGCACCTGCGCCTCGAGATCGCGCCGCCGGCTCTCGAGTTCGGTCTCGATCCGCTTGCGCTCGCTGATATCCTCGACCAGCACCGCGAACTGTCCGGGCGCAGGCGAATAGGCGAGCAGATTGAACCAGCGCTCGAAATAGGCCGCATAGGCCTCGAAGCGGATCGGTTCACCGGAGAGCGCCACCCGCCCGTAACGCCCGATCCAGTCGACCGGATCGTCCTCGATGCCGGGGATCACCTCCCCGACACGACGACCAATGACCTGCTCTTGGGCGAGGCCGGTCATCCGGGTGTAGGCGGGGTTGACGGCCAGGAAGCGGTAGTCGATCGCATGCCCCTGGGCATCGGTGACGACCTCGTGCAGCGCGAAACCGACGTGCATGTTCTCGAACAGGGCGCGGAAGCGCTCCTCGCTCTCGCGCAACGCCGACTCGGTACGCTTGAGTTCGGTGATGTCGTTGCCGATGGCGAGCACCTCGACCAACTCGCCGGCGGCATCGAACACCGGCTTGTTGGTCCAGTTCATCCACATCTCGCGCCCATCGCGACACCGATTGCGCTCGACCCGGCTGGAGTGGCCGTCGGCATCCCCGATCAACCCCGGCAGCAGGGTCTGCGCGGCGCACGAGGCAGACGCCAGCAGCACCGTGAAGGGCATCCCGATCAACTCGGCGGCGCGGTAACCGAAGAAGCGCTCGGCATAGGGGTTGACGAACTCGATCCGCGCATCACGCCCGAGCCGGATGATGGCGCTGTTGGCGTGCTCGATCAGATCGCGATAGCGCTTCTCGCTCTCGAACCGAGCCCGCTGGGCCTCGTGCGCGACGGTGATGTCGCGCCCCACGCCGAGCACCCCGACCAGCGCCCCAGCGGCATCGAACATCGGGGTGTTGATCGTCTGCATCCGAATCCGCTTACCGTCGGCGCAGTCGAACCACACCTCGTAGCGGATCGCGCCGCCGTGCTCGACCGCCTCGCGATCACGCCGTTCCACCCGCTCGGCGAGCGTCTCGGGGAAGATCTCGCGGTCATTGCGCCCGAGGATGCGTCGCTTGTCGAGCCCGATACAGCGGGCGAACGACAGGTTACAGGCGAGATACTGTCCCCTGGGATCCTTCAGCCAGATCTGATCGGGGATGGTCTCGATCAGCGTGCTCAGTCGGCGACGCTCCTCCTCGAGCGCGATCTCCGCGTGCTTGCGTTCGGTGATGTCGTGCAGATAGCCGTACCAGAGGATGGTGCCGTCGCGCTCACGCCCCGGCACCGACCAGGCCTCCAGCCAGCGCTCACCCCGTCCGGGATGGAGATAGCGATACTGATCGTGACGATGGCAGAGTTCGCGCTCGCACTGACGATGATGCGCGAGCACGCGCGGCAGGTCCTGGGGGTGGATGTTGGCGATGAAGCGATGACTGTCGCTGAACAGCTCCTTCGCACGGATCCCGAGGATCGGCTCGACCGTCGAGGTGATGAACTGGAGCTGCGGCGCGCCCTCGGCATCGAGCCGATAGGCGTAGATCATGCCGGGTACACTGGCGACGATCCGTTCCAGCCGGATCGAGTCATCGTCACCCACCCCCGCCGAACGCGGCACGGCCAGCCTGGCAAGATGCTCGACGAGGGGGCCTGACAGGGCCTCCCAGACGCGACAGGCACCTGCGCCGCCATCGTCGAGCGGCGAGAGCAGCAGCACCGGCAACGCGCCGCTCCCCGTCAGCACCCGCTCCAGGTCGGCACTCGCGGCGCGACCATCGCAGAGAACCAGATCCCAGTCGTCGACACGGCTGGCGATCAGCTCAGCCAGACCGGGTTGGTCGAGACGATGACGCTCGAGCACATGTGCCGCGCCATCGAGCATGGCATCGAGCGCAAGTGGCGCACTGGAGGCATCCTCCAGCAGGAGGATGTGCAAACGGGGCTGCTCCATGGGTTCATCCGCCGTGGGGCCTCGGGGCCCGCGTCTCCCAAGAGGTAAGGATATCGACACACCGACCATGGGGACAACGCCGGCGCAACTGACTAGGTAGGCCCGCGAGCGGGATGATCCAAGGCGGTGTCGCGGGCAGTCGTCGTGAACACACCGTGACAGCGGGCGCCACAGACCAGACAGCGTCCGGTCTCGTCCAGCGCGCGCGCCACCACCCGGTAGCCGACGCGCGCGATCAACCGTGCCCCGCAGCTCACGCACCGCGTCTCCCCGCCGATTTCCGCTCCCAGGTTGCCGAGATAGACGTGACGCAGCCCGTTGGCGCGAGCGATCTCGCGGGCACGCATCAGGGTCGCGATCGGGGTGGCGGCGTGGTCACGCATGCGGTGGGCGGGATGGAAGGCGCTGAGGTGCAGCGGGACCTCGCAGCCGAGATGCCCGGCGATCCAGGCACTCAGCGCGTGCAATCGACGCGGATCGTCGTTCTCGCCGGGGATCACCAGGGTGGTGATCTCGACCCAGACGGCGGTCTCGTGCACCAGAGACTCCAGGGTCTCGAGCACCGGCGCCAGCCGGGCGCCACAGAGCCGACGATAGAAGCGGTCGTCGAAGGCCTTGAGGTCGATGTTGGCCGCATCGATCGCGGCATAGAACTCGGCGCGCGGCGCAGGCTGCACATAACCGGCGCTCACCGCCACCGTATACAGCCCCGCGGCGTGCGCCGCCGCGGCGCAATCGAGCGCGTACTCGTGGAACACCACCGGATCGTTGTAGGTGAAGGCCAGCGAGCGACAGCCGCTCGTCCTCGCCGCGGCGACGATCCGCGCCGGATCGGTCGGCGCGCCGCCACCCGTGGCGGCGACACGCGCCCGGCTCATCTCCCAGTTCTGGCAGTAGCGACAGGCGAGGTTGCAACCGGCGGTGCCGAAGGAATAGGTCAGCGACCCCGGCAGGAAGTGGTAGAGCGGCTTCTTCTCGATCGGGTCGGGATGGCAACCGAGCGGGCGGGCCGCCTCGGTGAGCACCAGCGCCCCATCGCGGCAGGCGCGCACGAAACACAGCCCCCGCTGTCCCTCGGCGAGCCGGCAGCGACGCGGACAGAGCTCACAGCACACCCGACCATCGGCAAGCGCTCGCCAGTGACGCGCGCGGCGCGCGATCGACATCGTCCACCTCCCGTGCGTTTTGTGCACTGCATCGAGGTCTCGTGCTGAGTATACTGCTGCCGATGCGGGCCGCCGCGTCCCGACCGCAACGCCCCCGTATCCCGAGACTCTCCTCGATCCACAGGATCGCCCTTAACCCCAGGGTCAGGACCATCGTGTCCAGCCCCTCGACAACGACGTCAGATGCCGCTTATGGTCGCCAAACCCATGCTCGGTGCCGGATACCTGTTGCAAGGCGTCCGGCTCATCACCCGCCCCGGACTCAGACGCTTCGTGCTGATCCCGCTGGCGGTCAATATCCTCGTCTTCTCGCTGGCGATCTATCTCGGCGCCCGCGAGTTCGCCGCCTTCCTCGACCTCGTCGAGGCCCAGATCCCGAGTTGGCTCGGCTGGCTCGAGTGGATCCTCTGGCCGGTGTTCGCGCTGCTGCTGCTGGTGGTGGTGTTCTACACCTTCAACCTGGTCGCCAACCTGATCGCCTCGCCGTTCAACAACCTGCTCGCCGAGAAGGTCGAGCTGCTGCTCACCGGCCGACCGCTGCAGGACAGCGGCAGCGTCGGCAAGCTCCTCAAGGAGCTGCTCCCGACCCTGCTCGACGAGCTGGTGAAGGTGGTCTACGCCCTGGCCCTGGCCATCCCCTTCCTGGTGCTGCTGTTCGTCCCGGTGGTCGGCCCGCTGCTGTGGTTCCTCTACACCGCCTGGATCCTCGCGGTGCAGTACAGCGACTACCCGATGGGCAACCACGGGCTGAAGTTCCGCGAGATGCGCGCGCGGCTGCGCGGCGAGCGCGGACTCAGCCTCGGCTTCGGCGCGGCGGCCGCCGGGCTCGGGATGGTGCCGGTGGTCAACTTCATCCTGATGCCGAGCGCGGTGGCCGGCGCCACCGCGATGTGGGTGCGCGAGTTCAATCGCGAGCACGCCCGCGCCCGCTATCAGGGCCCTTACGAATCGCGCATGACCACGCGCTGGGTGCGACTCGAGATCGACCACCTCTCCGGGCGCATCGGCGGCGAGATCCTGCTCGGCCCACTGCAGGGACAGCGGCTCGAGTCGATCGCCACCGAGGCCCTGCTCGATCTGCTCGCCGGCGGCTGCGCCAGCGATGCCGCCTCGGCCGAGGCGCTCGAGGTCTATCTCTCGCGCGAGCGCGGACAGCGCTTCGCCGAGCGCGCCCGCGCCCGTCAGGAACAGGAGCCGCGCAGCGCGCCGCCGCGCCCGAGCGATACGCGAATGGGCGACGACGAGGCGCGCGCCATCCTCGGGGTGGCGACCAACGCCGACAACGACGCGATCCGCGCCGCCCATCGCCGGCTGATCCAGCGCATGCACCCGGATCGCGGCGGCTCGGCCTATCTCGCCGCCAAGATCAACGAGGCCAAGCGCGTGCTCACGCGTGTCGGTGAGGCGGCCTGAGCCGGAAACCCGACTACCCCGGCTTGCGCAGCAGGTCGACGCGGTGCGGCTTGAGAAAGTGCGCGCCGCTCGGGGTCAGGTGGCGCTCGAAGGCCGCGCGGACCTCGGCACGGCGACCCTCGGGGAGAGGCTCGGCGCGATGGCTGACATCGATGAAGCGCGCGGCGAAGTGCGCCCAGTCCGGATAGCTGCCCTCGGCCAGGTAGAAGACCTCGTGCTCGCAGTCGAAGAGCCCGGCCTCGACCGCGCCCTGGAGCGCGGCGAAGGCCGCCGCACGCACCGCGCGCTCGTCGTGGATCAGCCCGGTCAGCTCGGCGAAGGGGCCCCAGTAGACCGGCTCGGAGACATAGAGCGCGCCGCCCGGCGCCAGCACCCGGTGGATCTCGTGCAGCGCGCGCGTCATCAGCGCCGGCGGCACGTGGTGCAGCGACTTGAACATGAACACCTGCGCATAGCGTCCGTCGCGATCGGCGATGGCCTCGGCACCGCCCTCGCGCAACTCGATCGCAGGGGGCAGATCGAGCGCACGGTTGCGCGCCAGCTGCGCGCGATCGACCTCGGTGGCAACCACCCGCGCGGCGCCGAAGCGCTCGACCAGCAGCCGCGTCATCCAGGCCGCGCCGCAACCGAGTTCGAGCACCTCCTGACCTGCCGGGTCGAGCAGCCCGGCGAGCACCTCGGGCTCGCGATCGAGGCGATAGGCACTGGGGTCGTTGAGACGCATCTGTTGAACCAAAGGGGAACTCTCCATATCGATCCGGGTCGCTTGGACACGAACGGCGGCGTCTCGACGAGACGCCCGCATCCTCACGCCCCTATAATTGGCGACCACGTCGCCAGGTAACTCGACGGACCGGAGCACCCGGCGTTCGGCACGAGCGCAGCCTCCACCCGCTACCCCAACGACACCACCATCAACGACATCGACCGCAAGAGGCTCGTAGCACGCATGATCGCCCGAATCCTCACCGTGCTGGTGGCGCTCGCCGCGCTGATCGGCGCACTCGCCTTCTTCAAATACGGCCAGATCGCCCAGGAGATGGCCGCCTTCTCCCAGCCCCGCCCGGCCACCGCCGTCGCCGCCGTCAGCGTCGACACCACCAACTGGCGTCCCACCCTCTCCGGGGTCGGCACGGTCCAGGCGGTCCAGGGCGTGGAGGTCAACAGCGAGGTCGACGGACAGGTCCGCGAGATCCTGTTCGAGTCCGGCGCCATGGTCGAGGCGGGGCAGATTCTACTGCGCCTCGAGGACGATGTGGACCGCGCCACCCTCGAGGGCCTCAAGGCCGCCGAGCAGCTCGCCGAGATCCAGCTGCGACGCAACCGCACCCTGCTGCGCGATCGCGCCGTCGCCCAGGGCGACGTCGACGAGCGCGCCGCCCAGCTCGATCAGGCCCGCGCCGAGGTCAAGGCCATCGAGGCCAACATCCGCAAGAAGACCATCCGCGCGCCCTTCGCCGGTCAGCTCGGCATCCGTCAGGTCGATCTCGGCCAGTTCCTCGCCGCCGGCACCGCCATCGTCTCGCTCCAGGCACTCGATCCGGTTTATGTCGACTACGCCCTGCCCGAGCGCCATCTCGCCCAGCTCCACGCCGGTCAGCAGGTTCGGGTCCGGGTGGCGGCCTATCCCGAGCGCGTCTTCGAGGGCAGGATCCAGGCGATCGATCCGGGCATCGACCAGGGCACGCGCAACGTCAGGATCCGCGCCCGCTTCGACAACCCCGATCTGGCGCTGCGACCGGGCATGTTCACCCGCGTCGAGACCCTGCTGCCGACCCAGGACGCGGTGCTGACCCTGCCGCGCGAGGCGATCACCTTCAACACCTATGGCGACTCGGTCTATCGCGTCGTCGAGCGCGACGGCCAGACCCTGGTCGAGCGCCGCCAGGTCACCACCGGCGCGGTGCGCGGCGAGGAGATCGTCATCCTCGACGGACTCGTCGCCGGCGACCGGGTGGTGCTCGGCGGTCAGGTCAAGCTCACCAACGGCCAGCCGGTGCGCGTGGTCGACAAGCCAGCACAGACGTCGACCGACGCCGAGGGTGAGGCCGAATGAGATTCACCGATATCTTCATCCGCCGTCCGGTGCTGGCGAGCGTCGTCAGCCTGCTGATCCTGATCCTCGGTCTGCGCTCCTTCCTCGATCTCGAGATCCGTCAGTACCCGGAGACCAACAACACGGTGGTCACCGTCACCACCGCCTACCCGGGCGCCAGCAGCGACCTGGTGCAGGGCTTCATCACCACCCCGCTGCAACAGGCCATCGCCGAGGCCAACGGCATCGACTTCATCCTCGGCACCAGCAGCGCCGGCACCTCGATGATCGAGGCGCACATGAAGCTCAACTACGACCCCAACGCCGCGGTCGCCGAGATCCAGGCCAAGGTCGCCAGCCGCACCAACGTGCTCCCCGAGGCGGCGCAGAACCCGGTGATCGACTCCTCCACCGGCGACTCCACCGCGCTCATGTATCTCGCCTTCACCAGCGAGCAGATGACCCTGCCGCAGATCACCGACTATCTGCTGCGCGTGGTCCAGCCCCAGCTCCAGGCGATCGACGGCGTGGCCAAGGCCGAGATCTTCGGCGACCAGACCTATGCCATGCGCGTCTGGCTCGACCCGGCGCGGATGGCCTCGCTCGGGATCAGCGGCGACGAGGTCGCCCAGGTGCTCGCCAACAACAACCACCTCGCCGGTATCGGCAAGGTCAAGGGCAACATGGTGCAGGTCGACCTCTCGGCGACCACCGACGTCAGCCAGGTCGAGGACTTCCGCCGCCTGGTGATCCGCGATCAGGACGACACCCTGATCCGGCTCGACGACATCGCCCGGGTCGAGCTCGGCGCCAAGAGCTACGATTCGAGCAGCCTGCACAACGGCAAGCCGTCGATCTTCATCGGCATCGAGCCGACGCCCGGGGCCAACCCGCTGCAGGTCGCCTCGCGGGTCAAGGCGCTGCTGCCGGAGCTGCGCGCCCAGTTCCCCGAGGGGCTGCAGGGATTCGAGGCCTATGACGGCAGCGCGTTCATCCAGTCCTCGATCGACGAGGTCTTCGCCACCCTCGGCGAGGCGGTGCTGATCGTGCTGCTGGTGATCTTCCTCTCGCTCGGCTCGATCCGCGCCGCGCTGGTGCCCTCGGTGGCCGTCCCGCTGTCGATCATCGGCGCCGGCTTCCTGATGCTGCTGTTCGGCTTCTCGATCAACCTGCTCACCCTGCTGGCGATGGTGCTGGCCATCGGTCTGGTGGTCGACGATGCGATCATCGTCGTCGAGAACGTCCATCGTCATCTCGAGATGGGCAAGAGCGGGCTGCGCGCCGCGCTCGACGGCGCCCGCGAACTGGCGTTGCCGATCATCGCCATGACCACCACGCTGATCGCCGTCTACGCCCCGATCGGCTTCATGGGCGGGCTGGTCGGCTCGCTGTTCACCGAGTTCGCCTTCACCCTCGCCGGCGCGGTGCTGGTCTCGGGCGTGGTCGCGCTCACCCTCTCGCCGATGCTCGCCGGGCGGGTGTTGCACGCCAGCAGCGAGCAGAGCCGTTTCGAGCAGGGTGTCGAGCGCTTCTTCGGCTGGCTCTCCAACAGCTATCGCGGTCTGCTGGTGCGCTGGCTGCGCTACCCCTCGGTGACCCTGCTGGTGGCCGTGGCGCTGCTCGGCAGCATCTATGTGATGTACACCATGACCGAGAAGGAGCTGGCCCCCACCGAGGACCAGAGCATCCTCTTCTTCATGGCCACCGCACCGCAGACGGCGACCATCGACTACGACAAGCACTATGTCGACACGGAGCTGCTGCCGATCTTCGAGTCCTTCCCCGAGTACAAGGAGAGCTTCATCATCATCGGCATGGGTGGCGACCAGAGCACCACCTTCGGCGGCTTCAAGATGCCCGCGACCGACGAGCGCGAGCGCTCGCAGATGGAGATCGAGCCGCAGCTCCAGGGCGCCGTCTCGCAGATCACCGGGATGCAGACGGTGGTCTTCCCGCGCCCCAGCCTGCCCACCCCGGGCGACGGCCTGCCGGTAGAGTTCGTCATCCTCTCGGATCGCTCGCACAAGGAGCTCACCGGCATCGCCGACGCCCTGCTCGGTCAGGCGATGGGCAGCGGCAAGTTCATGTTCCTCACCAAGGACGTGAAGTACGAGCGCCCGCGTACCGTGCTCGAGGTCGATCGCGATCTCGCCGGCGATCTCGGCATCAGCATGGCCGATCTCGGCACCAGTCTCGGGGTGATGCTCAACGAGGACTACGTCAACTGGTTCAGCCTGGAGGGGCGCAGCTATCAGGTCATCCCCCAGGTCGAGCGCGCCTTCCGCGACAGCGTCGAGGAGTTCGGCGACTACTATGTGCGCAACGGCGACGGCGAGCTGATCCCGCTCGACGCCCTGGTGACCGTCCGCAACCAGGTCGAGCCCTCCAAGCGCATCCAGTTCCAGCAGCTCAACGCCATCACCGTCTCCGGCGTGGCGATGCCGGGCGTGACCCTCGGCGAGGCGCTCGGCGCGCTCGAGGAGATCGCCGGCGAGCAGTTCCCGCGCGGCGTGAGCTGGGACTACAAGGGCGAGTCGCGTCAGTACAAGACCGAGGGCAGCGCGCTCGAGGTCACCTTCTTCCTCTCGCTGGTGGTGATCTATCTGGTGCTCGCCGCCCAGTTCGAGAGCTGGCGCGATCCCTTCGTCATCCTGATGTCGGTGCCGCTGTCGATCGCCGGGGCCATGGCCTTCCTCTTCCTCGGCTTCGCCAGCGTCAACATCTACACCCAGGTGGGACTGATCACCCTGATCGGGCTGATCGCCAAGAACGGCATCCTCATCGTCGAGTTCGCCAACCAGCTGCGCGAGCGCGACGGGCTCGACAAGCGCGCGGCGATCGAGGAGGCCTCGACGATCCGGCTGCGTCCGATCCTGATGACCACGGTGGCGATGCTGGTGGCGATGATCCCGCTGCTCACCGCCGGCGGTCCGGGTGCGGTCAGCCGCTTCGACATCGGTCTGGTGATCGTCACCGGACTGGGGATCGGCACCCTGTTCACCCTGTTCGTGGTCCCGGCCTTCTATCTGTTGCTCTCGCCCAAGGAGCACAGCGGCCCGCTGACCGACGAAGACGAAGAGAACACCGCGCCCCAGGCCGGCTGAGCCCCGGCGCCCGTGGACCCGTCCACGGGCGCCCCGCCCGGCTCACAGCCCGACCGACCCCCACACCCGCCACCACAACAGCCCCGCCAACGCGCCCGCTGCCCCGAGCAACGCCTTGCCCAGCCGGGTGCGGTCGTCGCGCCCGTGGCGGCGCTCCACCTGACGCCGGTGCCGCCAGCGCGCGAACCAGCCGCGTCGGACCTGCCCCCGCAACCGTGTCCAGGCCGCCAGCTTCGCACGCCCCACCCGGCCACCACGCAAGGTGCCCAGATCGCGCGCCAGGGTCGCGCAGCGCGACACCCCGGCCGGAACCGCGTCGACAAACCGCGCCCCATCGGTGAACACCACTCGCGCATGGACCGGCTGGCCCAGCCCCAGCGCCTCCACCGCGCGGACATGACGACGGTTCTGATGCAGCGGATTGACGAAGGGATAGCGCCGCCGACCGATCAGCTGCACCCAGTGCGTCGCCTCGGCCGCGCCCTGGATGGCGCCGCGATAGTGCTTGGTCTCGACCACCAGCAACCCGCGCGGGGTCAGCGCCAGATGATCGATCTGGGTCAACCCGCCGCGCCCGTCGGGCAACACCACCCCGTGCAGCACCTCGGGGAACAGCGCCTCGAGCCGCCGCCCGACGATGCGCTCGCCCTGCCAGCCCCGCCAGCGCGGCAACAGCAATCGCGTGCCGAGCAACACCAGCAACGGCGGCAGACACCACAACAACGGCAGAACCAGCGCCTGGAACACCAGCGCCGAGGGATCGGAGGACAAGGAAGACACGGCAGACGGGGAGCGGACGACAACGGCACACGAACGGGATCGAACCCCATGATAGCGCAAGCGGGTGGAAGGCGGTCGACGGGCTACGCCAACCCGCGCGGTTGCGTTATGCTCGGGCGACTGGACACCCGCAGTGCCGTCCCCGGCAAGGAGCAGGCCCGCCATGCAGGCATCCATCCAGATCATCGGTCGCGAGCTCTTCTGCCGCGCACCCGGCAGCAGCCCCGAAGAACTCCGTCGCGACGGCGGCGAGGCCGAGACCCGACTCAACGACTGGGCCGCGCGCTATGCCCGCGCGGTCGAGCAGAGTGACGACACCTCCCTGCTCACGATCGGTCGAGAACTCTTCGCCTGGCTCGATGCCAACGGCTGGGCCTCGGCCTGGGCACGCGGTCAAGGACCACGGGCGCTGGAGATCCAGGTCGAGGATGCCGACACGGCACTCGGCAAGGCCCTGCTCGCCGCCCCCTGGGAGCTGCTGGCCGGCCCGGACGGCAGCCACCTCGCCGGTGACCAGAATCAACGCTACGACCTCGCCCGGCGGCTCGGGCGCGCCGCCACGGCACCGCCCGCGCCACGCCATTCCAACCTTCGAATGATGTTCATGGCCGCCGACCCCGAAGGCGCGCAGTCGCTCGACTACGAGGGCGAGGAGGCCGCCATCCTCAAGGCGACCGACAAACTGCAGGTCCACCTGCTGGTGGAAGAGACCGGCACCGCCCAGGAGCTCGGCCAACGCATGCAGCGCGAGGGCGACTACGAGGTCCTCCATCTCTCCTGTCACGGCACCATCGATCAACAACAACGGCCACTCCTCGCGCTCGAGGACGAGGTGGGAGGACTCGCCCTCACCCCCGCCGGCACACTGATCCAGGCGCTGGGGGGCGCCGAGCGCATCCCGCTGATCTTTCTCTCGGCCTGTCTCAGCGCCCGTCGGCCAACCGAGCACGATCCGCTGACCCAGGCGTTCATCCGTGCCGGCGTCGCCAACGTCCTCGGCTGGGACGGCTCGGTCAACGACCAGGACGCCATCCGCTTCGCCCGCGCCTTCTACGCCCAGCTCGCCAACTACGGCTCCGTCGTCCAGGCGGCGGCCCACGCCCGGGCCGAGCTAATCGCAGCGCAAGACTCGGACGCCCACAACGGGCGACATTGGCACTTGGCACGGGTCTATCTGGGGGCAACCGGCGGCACCGCGCTGATCGACAAGACCGGCTCGGCGCATCCCCGCATCCAAGCCGACGACAGGGCCTTCCTCGACCCAGAGCGTGAACAGATCCCGGTCGCGGGTCACGGTCTCTTCGTTGGTCGCCGCCGCCAGCTTCAAAAAGGTCTGCGACACCTGCGCGAGGGAGCATCGGCGGGTCTGCTGATTCACGGCATGGGCTGTCTCGGCAAATCGAGTCTGGCCGCGCGCATCGCCAACCGCATGACCGAGCTGACTACCTGCGTGATCTTCAAGCATTACGATGCACTGACCGTCTTCGACCGACTGATCGAAAAGACACCTCCCGTCGATCGTCAGGCATTGCGCACACAGTGGCGCTCTGCCGTCACCGAGCACCCCGAGATCCTCGGCGATGCCCTGGAAGCTCTCCTCGAAGGCCCGCTCGATACCCAGCCGGTGCTGCTGATCATCGACGACCTCGAACGTATCCTCGACGCCCCCTCGCCCGAACAACCACTCACCCCGGTCAGCGCCGATCATCGCGCCATGCTCGGCGCCGTCCTCGGTGCCTTCGCGCGCGCCCGCACCGCCTCACGACTCCTGCTGACCAGCCGTTACCACTTCACCCTGCCCAACGACCGAGGGCGTAATCTTGCGGAAAGGCTGGAACGCATCGCACTCCAGCCCTTCGACAGCGGCCAGACCCATAAACAGCGAGCGGCGCTCGCCCGCCACAGCACGCTCGACCACAAGAGATTGGAGCAGACACAACCCCACCAACAGCGCGCCGAGACCCTCGCCCAGGGGAATCCCGGTCTACTCGCCGACCTGCTACGCCCGCTTCTCGGCGGCGAGACCGCCGTCGCAGAGGCCGCACTCAACGCCATCGCGCACTATCACCGCACCGGCGAGCGACCGGAGGACAAGGACGAAAACGCACTCCTCGCCTTCTTCCGTCGCATGGCCTTCGAGACATATCGCGAGGCCCTGAGTGAAGAGCAGGCGCACATGCTCAGCGCAGCCACCCTGTTCGACGCCGACCTGCGCCTGCCGATCCCGCTGTCGGCATTCATCGCGGTGGGCAAGGCCGCTGGCATCAGCGAGCCCGAGCAGGCCTTCACCCGACTGTGCAACCTCGGGCTGATCAGCGACTGGAGCCACATCGACGGGTCCACACAGGGTGCCGTCGATCCCCTCGCCCGTCCCCTGGTCCAGGCACCCAGCGACGAGAGCCGCCCCCATCTCGCCGCCGCCGCGCTCAATGCCCTGTTCCCGTGCTGGAGCGATCGCCGGGGCAGGGTCTCACCCGGCCCCCGGGCGCTCGAACTCGCGCGGCTCGCGCGACTCACCCCGGACACCCCACCCGAACGTCTGGACCCGATCGCCGAGGCCGAGGCGCGCTGGCTCCTCGCAACCGCACAGGAGACACCCAAGTCGGTCTTCTTCGACCTCCTGCAACCCGCACTAAAGCGACTTGAGGACGCACAATTCACCCCATCGATCGGATTGATGACCATCGCGCTCGATTACGCCATCCGCTTGAGTGAGGGAGATTGGCTCGACCAAACCCTAGAGCGCTTTGCCGATCGCTACGCAGGCGTCGATGCGGCATTCATCCACGTCCACCTCGGGCGCCGCGCTCAGACCAAGGGCACTCATGATGAGGCATTGGCTTGTTTCAAGCTTGCCGCGAAAGATTTCGAAGCCGCCGGTCAAGAGCGGGAGGCGACGATAGCCAAAGGCCAGATCGCCGATATCCTTCAGGCGCGCGGAAACCTCGATGAGGCGCTGCGCATCCGCACAGAAGAACAACTACCCGTCTACGAAAGACTCGGTGACGTCCGCTCCAAGGCCGTCACCCAGGGAAAGATCGCTGATATCCTTCAGGCGCGCGGAAACCTCGATGAGGCGCTGCGCATCCGCACTGAAGAACAACTCCCCGTCTACGAAAGACTCGGCGACGTCCGCGAGAAGGCCGTCACCCAGGGCCAGATCGCTGACATCCTTCAGGCTCGCGGCAACCTCGATGAGGCGCTGCGCATCCGCACTGAAGAACAACTCCCCGTCTTCGAAAGACTCGGCGACGTCCGCGAGAAGGCCGTCACCCAGGGCAAGATCGCTGACATCCTTCAGGCTCGCGGCAACCTCGATGAGGCGCTGCACATTTTGACGGAAGAAGTTCTCCAAGCCTTCGAAAGACTCGGCGACGCCCGCTCCAAGGCCGTCACCCAGGGCCAGATCGCTGACATCCTTCAGGCTCGCGGCAACCTCGATGAGGCGCTGCACATTTTGACGGAAGAAGTTCTCCCATCCTTCGAAAGACTCGGCAACGCCCGCTCCAAGGCCGTCACCCAGGGCCAGATCGCTGATATCCTTCAGGCGCGCGGAAACCTCGATGAGGCGCTGCGCATACGCACTGAAGAAGAAATACCCATCTACGAGCGACTCGGTGACGTCCGCGAGAAGGCCGTCACCCAGGGCAAGATCGCTGATATCCTTCAGGCGCGCGGAAACCTCGATGAGGCGCTGCGCATCCACACAGAAGAACAACTCCCCGTCTTCGAAAGACTCGGCGACCTCCGCTCCAAGACCGTCACCCAGGGCAAGATCGCTGATATCCTTCAGGCGCGCGGAAACCTCGATGAGGCGCTGCGCATCCGCACAGCAGAACAACTCCCCGTCTACGAAAGACTCGGCGACGTCCGTTCATTGCTTGTCTGTCGCGCAAACATAGCCTTGACCTTGCTGCAACGAAACGCGCCCACCGATCGCGCCTCGGCCAACAGGCTGCTCTGCATCGCCCTGTCCGCCGCGCGGCAGATACGTATTCCCGAGGCCGGACAGATCGAACAGATCCTGCAACACCATGGTCTGACCTGCGACCAGGATACCGCCCCCTGATCGCCTCTCCCGCACTCTCCCGTAGGGTGGGCAAAGCGCAGCGTGCCCACCCTGTACGCGCCAGCGACCGAGGCCCCGCGGGGGACGAATGAGCGCCGATCGAGGCGATCAGAGCACCGGACACATGACGCCTTCGCCTTGCTGGGCACGCTACGCTTTGCCCAGCCTACGGGGTAACCTTACGGACGAGCCAAGATGTCATAGAGGTTCGGAGCATTCGGATGGCCGACTACCGCCGCTGTTTCCAACCCGGGGGCTGTTATTTCTTCACCGTGGTGACCGAGGGACGACGCCCGTTGCTGGTCGCGCACATCGATGCCTTGCGCCGGGCCTTGCGCATGGGGATGGCGCGACGTCCCTTCCAAATCGATGCATTGGTGGTGTTGCCGGATCATCTGCACACCATCTGGCGGCTGCCCGAGGGGGACGCGGACTTTTCGACGCGCTGGATGCATATCAAGCGTTGTTTCTCCACCGCCCTCGACTCCCAGCCGACCTCGCCATCGCGGCAACGATGTCGTGAGACAGGGGTATGGCAACGTCGTTTCTGGGAGCATCTCATCCGTGATGAGCGGGACTGGCGGCGACATATGGACTATGTGCATGGCAACCCCGTCAAGCACGGCTACTGCGCCGCGCCGCGCGATTGGCCGTATAGCTCCTTTCGGCGCTGCGTGAGGGCCGGGTTATACGGCCCGGACTGGGGTGGTGAGGCGCCGGAGGATCTTGGTTGGGATTCCTAGCGTCGGTCGGGCCCGGTGCAGGCTGATCCGTTACCGCGACACATGAAGGTTCGGGACGCCGGGCATGCTGCGCGTTGCCCGGCCTACAAGGGTCCACGCACCATCGTTCGCCGGGTGGGCAAAGTGCAACGTGCCCACCCTGTACGCGCCAGCAATCAAGGAGCAGCGGCAAGACCGGCACACGCCGATCGCGAACGCGATGCGGCGGCCTGTGACCGATGCCGGACATCGGCCACGGGCCTTTGCGAATCAATTGCCTGGGACGCTTACTTCACCTGGAAGATGTCGAAGATGATCGCCTGGTCGTCACCGAAGTCCTGGTGGCCGGGGATGTAGGGCTGGGGCTCGGAGTGATGGACATGGGTCCAGTGGCCTTGGTCGGTGAGCGCGCCGAGGGCCTGTCTGTAGGCGTCGTCGTAGAGGTCGACACGGTGGCTGAGCTGGACGATACCGCCGGGCTTGACCACGCGATGGAACTCGCGCATCAGCCCGGCCATGTTGTCGATATAGGTCAGGGTGCCGATGCACTGGGCGGCGGCGAAGTGGTTCTCGGCGAAGTCCAGCGGCTTGTTGAGATCGACGCGCGCCAGCTCGGCGTAGCAATTGCGCGCCTCGGCTTTCTCCAGCGACTTGGGGGAGTAGTCGACACCGGTGATCGCGGTGTAGCCGAGCTTGCCCAGGTGCAGCCCGGTCAGGCCCACGCCGCAACCGGCGTCGAGGATCGGCTGCGCGGGGTCGATCTGGTGCGACTTGATCGCCTCGGCGGCGAGGCGCGGGGCCTCGTAGCCCATCGACGTCAGGTCGTCCTCGTAGGTCTCGGACCAGCTGTCGTAGTACTGCTCGAGCTCGTCGAGCTTGGCGGCGGTCACACCGATCAGCTTGCTGACATCACGATCGGCCTGATTCATGGACTTGGAGTCGGTCATGGTCTCTCCGTGGTGTTGTGGCAAGCACGAGAAGCGCACTCGCCGTGGTGATTGCCTCGCACGGGTGAGGAGCAATGCGTACCCACGTCCTGAGCATCGCGGATGACGGGCCTCACTTCATTTCGTCAGGGGGCTCTCCCCAACACATTGCAACGGTCGACACATCGCGACGGCGCGCGCAGCCGCATCGCGCGGTCCGTTGGACACGCGCGCTTCCATGGCGTGGACCGAAGACCACGCGCTGACGCCGAGCGACGATTGACATTGGCTGGCCACCCGATTCGCGGGTGGGCACGAGGCGCGAGATTCGCGCGAGACGCCGCATGCGGCGGCGTCGGGGGCCGAGGGCCACGCCACTGGGCGGCGCGGCGACCTGTCGGCGGATCGCGAGGCATGGACCCGAGACCTGAGTCGGGCAGACACGCCACGCGGCGGATACGCGCACTGCTGCGCGAATGGAGACGGGACGTCCCGGCGATCATCGGCGATGACCGAGCCGCCGGATCATCAGCGGAAGCGCGATGGCGCTCCCGCGTGCGTCCTCGGTTGAACGAAAAGACGGTACAGCTTCACGCCAGTGACCTGGGCGATCCGATCAACCGGCGCATGTCCGATTCCGGCGTAGATGGTGCGCGGGGACTGGCCGCGATCACCCTGTCCTGTCACGCCATCACAGGGGTCGAAACAGGCATCCCCGCAACACCCACCGACTTGGTGAGAGCATGGCACCGTGAAGCTGATTTGTGTTTTTTATGATACCGATAAAACGAAGCGACACAAGCAAAGACTTCTCAAGAACCCCCGCAAAATGGCCATAAGACCCTGATAAAAAACAATCAAAAAGATTCGAAACCGAAAAAGTCACGCGCATGGAAAGATCGGCGCGGAACACGTAAAGAGCGCGAACACAAGAGCGCCTCGGCCCCTGAGAGGCTGGATCAGAAGACCATTCACAGCCACGCGGGAACACCTCGCCTCGGACATCGGCCTCCACCCCGGACGGGGTCCGGGGTTTACCCTCCCCGGAGGCATCCCTAGACTGGCCGATTCAGTTCCCGGAGCCAGACGCCATGCACGACACCACCGACGCCCCCACCCGCCAACTGATCGAGGACTGGACCCGGTTGCAGACCGGCACCATCGAACCCGAACGGCTCGCTCGACTCGATCGCGACCAGCCGGAATGGCGCTGCCGGGCCGCGACCCTGGTCGCCGAGAGCCTGTTCGCCTACATCACCCTGGAGATGGTGGCCCCGGATCTGGCCTATCGGCATCGCGACCAGCCCGAGCACGAACCCGAAGCCGGCGAGATCGACGCCCGGCTGGGCGCACACCTGCTCGACTTCCTCGATTATCGCGACGAACTCGCCGAGCGCCGCGCCACCGCCGGAGCCGACTGAGCCGACTGAGTCCAGGCGCGCCGCCAACGCCCCCAGGGCAGCCGCAGCGCCAGCAGCACGCCGAGGATGACGGCATAGATCAGCGGCTCGCGCAGATCGGCCTTGACCAGCCAGAGGAAGTGCAACACCCCGAGCACCGCGATCAGGTAGACGACGCGGTGCAACCGCTTCCAGTTGCGCCGCAGCCGACGCTGCCAGCCACGGGTCGAGGTCAGCGCCAGCACGCTCATCAGCACCAGCGCCACCATGCCGACGATGATGTAGGGCCGCTCGGTCAGATCCTCGACGATCACCGGCCAATCGAGCGCGCGGTCGAGCCACAGATAGACCAGCAGATGGAGCATGCCGTAGAAGAAGGCGAACAGCCCCAGCATGCGCCGCAGCCGGATCGGCCAGGGCCGCCCGAGGGCGCGACTGAGCGGGGTCAGCGCGAGGGTGAGCAGCAGCATCCGCAAGGTCCACAGCCCGCTGCGATGGAGCAGCGTCTCGACCGGATTGGCCCCCAGCGCCAGCCCACCACCGAGCCCCTGCGCCAGGGTCAGCGCCAGCGGCAGCAGACAGAGCAGAAAGACCCCGGGCTTGGCCCAGGCCACCCAGTCGCGCCCGGTCATCAGTAAAAGCGCCTCAGGTCCATGCCGGCATAGAGCCCGGCGACCTCCTCGGCATAGCCGTTGAACGGCAGGGTCTCGCGCCGCTTGGCCAGCCAGCCGCCACCGATCATGCGATGGCTCTTCTGGCTCCAGCGCGGATGGTCGACGGCGGGATTGACGTTGGCATAGAAGCCGTACTCGTCGGGTTGCATCCTGTTCCAGGTCGCCGGCGGCTGCTCGGCGGTGAAGCGGATGCGCACGATCGACTTGATGCTCTTGAAGCCGTACTTCCAGGGCACCACCAGACGCAGCGGCGCGCCGTTCTGGTTCGGCAGGGTCTCGCCATAGAGCCCGGTGGCGAGCAGCGTCAGCGGGTGCATCGCCTCGTCGATACGCAGCCCCTCGCGATAGGGCCAGTCGAGCACCCGACGGCGCTGACCGGGCATCTGCTCGGGGTCGAACAGGGTCTCGAAGGCGACATAGCGCGCCCGCGAGGTCGGCTCGAAACGTGCCAGCAGCTCACCGAGCGGGAAGCCGAGCCAGGGGATCACCATCGACCAGGCCTCGACACAACGCAGCCGATAGATGCGCTCCTGCTGATCGAACCCGCTGAGGATGTCCTCGATGCCGATCTCGCCGGGACGCGCGCACTCGCCGTCGACCACCACCGACCAGGGCCGGGTGCGCAGCCGATGGGCATGCGCCGCCGGGTCCCCCTTGTCGGTCCCGAACTCGTAGAAGTTGTTGTAACCGGTGACGAACTCACGCGGGGTCAGGGGTTCGTCCTCGCCGGGACGCGGATAGGCCGCAGCGACGGCACCGAGCGGCGCCAGCGCCGCCGCGCCCACGCCCAGGGCGGCGCCCTGGATGAAGGTACGACGCGCACGCCACACCTCCGGTGGGGTGATCTCGGAGGACGGGATATCGGCAGGCTTGCGAATCAGCATGACGGAGACTCCTCGGGTCGTCACCCACCCGCCGCCGACGCCCCCGCCACGCCCACCCCGCCAAGGGGTTAGACACCCATAGAGCAGTGGTTTCGAGCGATCCGACGACCGATGGAAGGATTCCCACGAGGTGGGGCAAGCACCGCCTCCGCGCAAGCCCTCATCCTCGATCTAGGATCATCAAACATTTACAAGCCGTTGATAATCAACAAACCGCAAAGACACAAAGGACGCGAAGGGGGAAAGAGCTTCCAGCGATCAGCCTCCAGCCGCCAGTGGCGGTCTGTCCTCAACCACTGGCGCAAGGCACAGCGGGCCTATTGAAGATCGCGCTACCGTCGAGTACAGCTCCCACTGGCGGCTGACGACTGGAGGCCGGAGGCTTAAAACCCCTTTGCGCCCTTGGTGTCTTCGTGGTTGAAGATTTTGTCTCTTCGCGGTTCAAGCCCCAGGCGGCCGCCGCGACCACCAGGCGGCGAGCAGCGCGCCGGAGAGGTTGTGCCAGATCGAGAACAGCGCACCGGGCAGTGCCGCGGCGGCGGAGAAGGACTTGATCGCGAGCGCCACGGCGAGCCCCGAGTTCTGCATCCCGACCTCGATCGCCAGGGTCCGCGCCCGCGCCTCGCCCTGCCCCAGCAGGCGCGCCAGCGTATACCCCAGACTCAATCCGGTGAGGTTGTGCAGCACCACGGCGAGCGCGACCAGCGGCCCGAGGGTGACGAGCTGGTCGTGATTGAGCGCCACGATCACCGCGATGATGAACACGATGGCCGCCACCGAGATCAGCGGGAAGACCCGCTCGAACATCGCCAGCCGCGCCCCCAGCAGCCGGTTGACCAGCACCCCGAGGGCGACCGGCACCAGCACGATGCGCAGGATCGACCAGAACATGTCGAGGGCGGGCACCGCGACCCGCTCGCCGACATAGAGCAGGGTGAGCACGGGCGTGAGCACCACCGCGAGCAGGGTCGAGACCGTGGTCAGGGTGATCGAGAGCGCGAGATCGCCGCGCGCCAGATAGCAGATGACGTTGGAGGCGGTACCACCGGGGGCGGCGCCGACCAGTACCAGCCCGGCGAGGAGTTGCGGCGGCAGACCGAGGGCGAGTCCGATCGCCCAGGCCGCAAACGGCATCAGCAGGTATTGCAGGACCACGCCCAGGCCGATGACCCCGGGGCGACGCAACACCGCGCTGAACTGGCCCGGACTCAGGGTCGCGCCCATGCCGAACATCACCACCCCGAGCAGCGGCACGATACCGGGCTTGAGCGCGGCCAAGGGGTCTGGAAAGGTGAGCGCCAGCAGGCTTGCGGCCAGCGCCCAGAGCGGAAACAGCGTGGTGATTCGATCCATGACGGGGACCCCGCGCCGGGCGCGGGGCCGAACGGATCAGGCCGAGGCGGCCAGGGCCTGATCGAGATCGGCGATGATGTCGTCGATGTGCTCGATGCCGACCGAGAGTCGGATCAGGTCCTCGCTGACCCCGGCGCGCGCCATCTCTTCGGGCGAGAGCTGGCGGTGGGTGGTGGTGGCCGGGTGGCAGGCGAGCGTCTTGGAGTCGCCGATGTTGACCAGCCGCACGGTGAGCTTGAGCGCGTCGATGAAGCGCGCACCGGCATCGCGACCGCCCTTGATGCCGAACGAGAGGATGGCGCTGGCCTTGCCGCCATCCATGTAGCGCTGGATCAGCGGGTAGTCCGGGCTGTCGGGCAGACCGGCATAGCGCACCCAGGCCACGCGCGGGTGGTCCTTGAGATACTGGGCGACGGCCAGGGCGTTCTCGCAGTGACGGTCCATGCGCACCGCCAGGGTCTCGATGCCCTGCAGCACCAGGAAGCTGTTAAATGGCGCGAGCGCCGCCCCCATGTTACGCAGCGGCACCACCCGGGCGCGGGTGATGAAGGCCGCCTCGCCCATGTCCTGGGTGTAGACCACGCCGTGATAGGACGGATCGGGCTGGTTGAGCATCGGGAAGCGCTCGGCGTGCTCGGCCCAGGGGAACTTGCCGGAGTCGACGATCATCCCGGCGATGGTGGTACCGTGACCGGCCATGTACTTGGTCAGGGCGTGGACCACGATATCGGCGCCGTGCTCGAAGGGACGGTGCAGATAGGGCGAGGGCACGGTATTGTCGACGATCAGCGGCACGCCGTGGGCATGGGCCATGTCGGCCATCGCCTGAACGTCGGCGACGTTGCCGGCGGGATTGCCGATCGACTCGCAGAACACCGCCTTGGTCTTGGCATCGACCAGGGCATCCATGGCGGCGATGTCGTTGGGCTCGGCGAAGCGCACCTCGATGCCGAGCCGCGGCAGGGTGTGGGCGAACAGGTTGTAGCTGCCGCCGTAGAGCCGCGAGACGGCGACGATGTTGTCGCCAGCCTGGGCCACGGTGAAGATGGCGTTGGTCACCGCCGACATGCCGGAGGCGAAGGCCAGCGCACCGACCCCACCCTCCATCGCCGTGACCCGACGCTCGAGCACGTCGGTGGTGGGATTCATGATCCGGGTGTAGATATTCCCCGGGACCTTGAGGTCGAACAGATCGGCGCCGTGCTGGGTGTCGTCGAAGGCGTAGCTGGTGGTCTGGTAGATCGGGGTCACCACCGACTTGGTGGTGGGATCGGGTTCGAACCCGGCATGAATGGCAAGAGTTTCGAGTTTCATGGCGCTTCCTGTTGAATGGTCTCGTGAATCGCCCACGAGCGACGGCCGCCATCGGTCGCCGAACCGAGAATCTTATCCGCGTGATCGACAGGCTGTCGATCGGCCCGGGTCGGCGCGGGAGGCGTCAACGACCCCGGCCCCACCCAACAACGACAAGGACCAGGAGGAGATCCCGGCATGATCGAAATCAGACACCGCGACAGTGGCGAGGTGCTGGCGGAAATCGAGCGCGACACTCTCGTCGGCGCCGACCTGCGCGACATGCGGCTCGACGGCGCCGATCTCTCGGGGCTCGATCTCAGCGGCGCCGACCTCAGCGCCAGCGATCTGGTCGGCGCCCGGCTGCACGGGACCTGCCTGCGCGAGGCGATCCTGGTCGGCGCGCAGCTGCGCGCGGCCGATCTCGCCGAGGCCAACCTGACGCGCGCCCGGCTCGGGGCCGAGCGCCCGTCGCGCGCGGCGATGCTCAACGCCGCACGACTGGCCGGGGCCGATCTCAGCGGCGCCGACCTGCGCAACGTCGAGCTGCGCCAGGCCGATCTCGCCGGGGCCACCCTCGCCCATGCCGACCTGCGCGGCGCCGACTTCCAGGGCGCCAACCTGGTCCGGGTGCGCGCCCATCGCGCGCTCCTGATCAAGGCCAACCTCGCCGAGGCCGATCTCAGCGGCGCCGATCTGCGCGACAGTCATCTCAACGACGCCAACCTCACCCGCGCCCGGCTCTGCGAGGCCGATCTCGGCAGCGCCTTCAGCGACGGCTTCACCGTGCTCAATCTCGCCAATCTCGAAGGCGCCGATCTGCGCGGCGCGCGGCTCTGCCATGCCTCGGCGCAGGACGCCAACTTCCGCTACGCCGATCTCACCGACGCCGATCTCACCGATGCGGTGCTCGGCGGCGCCATCCTCCATCGCGCCGATCTCACCGGCGCCGACTTCACCCGGGTGGAGCTGGCGAGCGTCACCCTGGAATTCGCCAACGTCTCCAAGGCGCGCAACGCCCAGGTGCCCTCCTACAAGAAGAACCTGCGCTGAGCCCGATACGGGCGCCGGCGGCGATCCACCGGCGCCCGACTTTGCGATACACTCGAACGCCACCCCACAGGGATCGAGCCGCCCGATGGCGGTATCAGGAGTGCCCGCATGCCGTATTTCGTCTACAGCATCACCCAGCAGCCGCTCAAGCTCGAACACCTCGACACCTTCGAGCACTACCAGGACGCCCGCGCCCTGGTGCGCAGCCGCCGCCAGGCCGCAGAGGCCCCGCCGGGCGTCGACTACCGGCTGATCTTCGCCGCCCAGCAGGCCGAGGCCGAGCGACTGCTCTCGACCCCGCGCGACGAGCGCGTCATCGGCGAGGACTGAGCACAGCGCCGCTGGCCGTCCACCTCAGTCCTCACCCGGTACGCTCGAGATGGTCACGTGCACCGGGCGCTCGGCCCACAGATACTGCAATACCTTGCGCACATAGGCCTGGGTCTCGGCATAGGGCGGGATCTTGCGCCCGTGCTTGAGCACCGCACCCTCGCCGGCGTTGTAGCCGGCCAGGGCCAGACGCAGGTCGTTGTCGAAGAGATCCAGCAGATCGCGCAGATAGGCCGCGCCGCCGCTGACGTTGTCGGCCGGATCGAAGCTGTCGGCGACGCCGTAGCGCGCCGCCGTGGCCGGCATCAACTGCATCAGCCCCTGGGCGCCCGCCGATGAGACGGCGCGCGGATCATAGGCCGACTCGGCGCGGATCACCGCGTGCAGCAACGCCGGCGAGAGTCCGTGACGGCGCGCGTTGGCCGAGACCAACGCCTCGTAGCGCGCGCGCCGGGCCCGCAATGAGCGGCTGAGCGGCTTGGACTCGCCCCTGGGCGAGCGCTCGATCTGCAGCTGCGAGAACCTGGAGCGGTTCTCCTCGGCGAGCTGACCGGACTCACGGTGCCACTGCAAGCGGTACTGTCCACCCTTGAGCGGCACATCGGTGAAATAGACGTTGCCGTGTGCGTCGGCATATTTGTAGACGTCGGCCATCGCGATCGGCACGCCCCCCCAGCACAGCAGCCAAACACCCCCGCCGAAGGCACCAAACAGCATCTGCCACACCTTCACGCGCGCTGATTTATCAATGCGTTGCGCCGACATCATGCGCCTCCCTGAAGTGAGTCCGACGACCATCGTCGCCACACCTGGGTTGACGTTCAGTCCCCGAGCCGGATGGCAGGGATCTCTGCGCGTTTCAGTCATGAAACAACAATCTTCACCGCCATTCAACCACGACTTCTCCAGCGAATGAAAAACAGCAAAGCGCAAAAAAATATTCTTCGAAAAACCTGTCAGAAAACCAAAAAAGAAATCATGCAGAATGAGAGAAACAACATCAACTCAAAAAGCTGTTAAAGCAATTCCTCAAAACCATCAAAAACAGCAACTTGAGACAACAAAGCGAAACTCAAAAAAGCTTCAAAAATGACGAGCAAAAGAACTTCGAGTAGATTCGAGTACCTGAATTAACAAATCACTTCATTTATTAAAACCCAAAAACAGAAAAAACAACAACAAGACCTTACCAATAACACCTAATGTTATTTCTCAGGTTCTCAAATAATCATTATTTGGCAATCTCCATTTGACTCAATCGGCCGCATGGATATAATGAAAACCCCATGGAGCGGGCACATGCACAGGATGTCGACGTCACTTCGGGCTGCTCGCCCGCTCCCAGCTGCACCACTGTCGAACGCAATGCCGTCATTTACACGTCATGCGTTCACGCTGGATGCATTAGGGAAAAATCTTCGCCATACAATCCGTTGAACATCATGTACCGGGGGGGAACATGAACAGACGCCATTTCCTGGGGCTCGCCCTATCGACCGCAGCTGCGCCCGTACTGGCCAAGTCGCCGAGCGAGCGCCCGCGGGTGCTATCCCTGCACCACATGCACACGGACGAGAAGATCGCCGTCACCTATCGCATCGGGGATCGCTACCAACGCGCAGCGCTGAACAAGCTCAATCACTTCTTCCGCGACTTCCGCACCGACGACATCGTCGCCATCGACCCGCAACTCTTCGACATCCTCTACGACGTCAAGCTGCGTCTCGGCGACCCCGACGCCACCTACCAGATCCTCAGCGCCTACCGCTCGCCCCGCACCAATGCGATGCTGCGCCGCACCTCGCGCGGCGTCGCCAAGAAGAGCCTGCACATGACCGGACAGGCCGTCGACGTCCGCTTCCCCGACCTCTCCATCCGCCATCTGCGCGATACCGCCGTCGCGCTCGGTCGTGGCGGTGTCGGTTACTACCCGCGCTCGAACTTCGTCCATCTCGACACCGGCACGGTGCGTCGCTGGGGCGCCTGAGGCCACGAAGCCCGGACGGCGCTCGCCCCCGAGGGGGACGGGCGCCGCCGGCAGACCGCCCGCCGGGGGCGCTCCACGCCCCGGCAGTAAGCCACAAAGTTCGCAAGGGTATACCCGAAGCCGCGACAGCTCAACCGAGCACGCGGAAACTCACGTTCAGCTCGGGCAGATCGACATCGGCGAGCGCCAGCTTGAGGGTGTCGTTGAGCGCCAGCCGCTCACGGGTCCGTATCCGCGCCTCCAGCGCCAGCTCGGGCACCAGCACCACCGCCCTGCGCTCCTCCAGACCGACCACCACGCCCTCGCCCCGCCATCCGGGGTTGTTACGCAGATAGACCAGCTTCCAGTGCTGATTGGAGAGTCGCTCGCCGCGGCGCACCGCAGCGGCGGCCAGCTCCGCCTGCGCGACCCGCTCGACCACCTGCTCGCGATCGAGCGGCGTCGCGCCGGCGAGCCAGGCCCGCAGCTGCTGATGGACCAGCAGGTCGGAATAACGACGCAGCGGGCTGGTGGCGCGGGTATAGAGCGCCAGCCCCAAGCCGGCGTGAAGATCGGGCTCACACAGCAAGCGGGTCGGCTTGAAGCAGCGCCGGCGCGCATACATGCTCGCCAGGTCGCTGGCCTCCTCGGCCGGATCCGGTGCGGCCTGGGTGGCGAAGGGGATCGCCAGGCCGTGCTCGAGACAGAGCCGCGCGGCGGCCTCGCCAGCCATCAGCATGGCATCGGTGACCAGCTCGCGACTCTCGAGCCGCGGCAGTGAGCGGATCCGCACCTCGCCGTTCTCGACACGCACACTGACCTCGGGCAACGCCAGTCGGGTGGCGCCATTGGTCTGGCGACGGGCATGAAAACGCGCAATCGTGGCGCGCAACGCGGCAAAGGGCGCCTCATCGAGGCGTCGCTCGACCTCGGTATAGGTCAGGCGCTGCACCCTGACCCAGCTGCGATGGACCTCGATGTCGTGCAGCTCGCCCTGCTCGTCGCAACGCATGGCGAAGGAGAGCGCCGGCGAGACCGGCTGCAACCCGAGCCCGAGCCGGGTGGTGGTCTCGGGCGGGAGCATCTTGACCATGCCCTCGGGCAGATAGAGGTTGGCACCCCGGCTGCGCGCCTCGAGATCAAGCGGACCGTCCGGCGCGACCAGGGCACCGACATCGGCCACGTGGACCCAGACCCGCTCGCCATCGAGACTCAGGGCGTCGTCCGGGTCCTCGTTGCCCTCGTCGTCGATGGCGAAGGCCTCGAGATGGGTGAGATCGAGCCGCGGCTCGTCCTCGTCCAGCGCCGGCACCGCGAGCGCGGCGTCCTCCCCGGGCACGCCGCGGCGCGCCGGATAGGGATTGTGGTTGGCCGGCCAGTAGGCGACCTCGACCAGCGCGCGATGGGCGTGCTCCGGGGTCTGCGGATAACCGAGCGCCTCGAGGATACGGCTGCGTTCGGTCTGCCCCAGCGCCAGCCGCTCGACCTCGGCGAGTCGTCCGCGATCCTCCGCGGTCGGGGTGGCCGCACGCATGCGCTCGAGAAAGGCCTTCCAGTCACGCTCGGCGGCGGCCTTGGCCTCGCGCTCGGCGCGATCGCGCTCGACCTCGGCACGCGAGCGCACCGCGATCGACTCGGGGGTGCCGCAGAAACGCAGCCCCTCGGCAACCAGCAACCAGCTTGCCCAGGCCGTCACCGGGGTGAACTCGGCGAAGGCCAGCTCGGCGAGATCCTCGAGCGTGGTCTGCTCGCCCTCGAGCAGCTCCCAGGCGTCCTCCACCGCGCCTTCGGGGCGCGTCTCGAGTTCACCGAGCGAACGCAACGGCCCCGGATGCAGCAGCACGATGTCCTTGGGACGCACGCGCTTGGTACTGCCGCCGTCGAGCTGGATCTCGATCTTGTCGCCGACGCCGAGGACGCGGGCCGGATGGGTCTTGTAGAGCACCAGACTGTCTACGGGCGGGGTCGCTTGATATCTCGACAAGGGGCTGATCTCTCCATATGGACGGGGCCGCACGAACGAGCGCGCAGGCTCCCTGCTGGCTTCGGGTTGTGGGTGCCGACGATGGCGAAGACGGTCGCCCGGCGCGACCGTCTCCCGGGCGGCATGCAAGCCGCCGGGGTTGTCTCGGGCACGCTTCGGTCGCATAAGGATTGGCAAGTTCCCAATCAGCAACCGAAGGTTCCCAAGGCAGGGGTTGATGATGACGCAATGGCGAGACTTTCTCGACGCACACGGCGCCCGGTTCGACGATCTCGGTCAGGCGCACTTTCCCGAACACCCGACCGGCGAGGCATGCCGACTGTTCGCGCTCACCCAGTTCGATGTCCTGCTGGCCCGGGGCGAGGATGCCGCGGACTTCCTCCAGGGGCAACTCACCAACGATGTACGCGAACTCTCCGCCGAGCACACCCAGCTCACCGCGCTCTGTACCCAGAAGGGACGCGTACTGGCCTGCGGCCGGCTGATCGCGCTCGACGAGATCCGGGCGCTGCTGCTGCCCGCCGAGCGCATCGAGACGACGCTTGCCCATCTGCGGCGCTATGTGCTGCGTAGCCGCGTGCGGCTCGAGGCCGCCGGCGACCAGTTGGTCGTGCTCGGCCTGGCCGGCACCGAGGCGCCGGCGCTGCTCGAACGGCTCGAGCTGGCGGTGCCGGCGCACGCCAACGGACTCGCGCAGCGCGACGGGGTTGCGGTCATCGCCCTGCCCGACGCCACACCACGCTATCTGCTGCTCGCCGAGCTCGAACGTGCGCGCGGGCTGTGGGAGGCGCTGGCCGCGCACGCCACACCGAGCGACGGCGCGATCTGGCGACGGCTCGACATCCGCGCCGGGCTGCCCAGCGTCCATGCCGGGACCGCCGAGGCCTTCATCCCGCAGATGCTCAATCTGCAACTGATCGACGGGGTGAGCTTCAACAAGGGGTGCTACACCGGACAGGAGGTCGTCGCCCGGATGCATCACCTGGGCAAACTCAAGCGCCGCATGTATCGCGCCACCCTCACCCTCGAGCCGGCCGAGGCGCCGGCGCCGCAGCCGGGCGACGTCCTGTTCGCGGCGGCGAGCAGCTCGGGTCAGGCCAGCGGTCGGGTGGTCGACGCCGCGCCACACGGCGCCGGGCGCTACGAACTGCTGGTGGTCCTCGAGATCGCGATCGCCGAGCATGGCGAGGCGCGGCTCGGCGAGCACGGGCCGGTGCTGAAGGTTCAGCCCCTGCCCTATGCCCTCGAACCCGCGGCCTGAGGAGGCGGTTCGGTAGCTCAGGCCGCCGAACCGCGCCCCTCGGGACGCATGTGCGGGAACAGCAGCACGTCGCGGATCGACGGGGCGTCGGTGAACAGCATCACCAGCCGGTCGATGCCGATGCCCTCGCCCGCGGTCGGCGGCATGCCGTGCTCGAGCGCACGCACATAGTCGGCGTCGTAGTACATCGCCTCGAGATCCCCGGCCTCCTTCTCCTCGACCTGCTTGCGGAAGCGCTCGGCCTGGTCCTCGGCGTCGTTGAGCTCGGAGAAGCCATTGGCCAGCTCGCGCCCGCCGACGAAGAACTCGAAACGGTCGGTAACGAAGGGGTTGGCGTCGTTGCGCCGCGCCAGCGGCGAGACCTCGGTCGGGTACTCGGTGATGAAGGTCGGGTCCATCAGTTGGTGTTCGGCAGTGTGCTCGAACAGCTCGATCTGCACCTTGCCCAGGCCCCAGCCCGGCTTGACCGCGAGACCCATCCCCTCGGCGACGCGACGCGCGGCATCGAGATCATCGATGTCGGCGGCGCCGAGCTCGGGGTTGAAGTGGAGGATCGCCTCGCGCACCGTCATCCGCGCGAACGGCTTGCCGAAGTCGTAGCTCGCGCCCTGGTAGTCGATGGTGGTACGCCCGAGCACGCGCTCGGCCATCGCCCGCAGCATCGCCTCGGTGAGATCCATCAGGTCGCGATAGTCGGCATAGGCCTGATAGAACTCGAGCATGGTGAACTCGGGGTTGTGCCGGGTCGAGAGCCCCTCGTTGCGGAAGTTGCGGTTGATCTCGTAGACCTTCTCGAAACCGCCGACCACCAGTCGCTTGAGGAACAGCTCGGGGGCGATGCGCAGAAACAGGTCCATGTCGAGCGCGTTGTGATGGGTGATGAAGGGACGCGCCACGGCGCCGCCCGGGATCACCTGCATCATCGGGGTCTCGACCTCGAGATAGCCGCGGGCGTTGAGATACTCGCGGATGAATTGCACGATCGCGGTACGCACCCGGAAGGTCTCGCGGGTGGTGGCGTTCATGATCAGGTCGAGATAGCGCTGGCGGTAACGGCTCTCCATGTCGGTGAGGCCGTGGAACTTCTCCGGCAGCGGACGCAGCGACTTGGTCAGCAGGCGCACGCTGTCGCACTTGACCGACAGCTCGCCGGTGCGGGTGCGGAAGAGCACGCCCTCGACGCCGAGGATGTCGCCGAGGTCGAGGTCGCGCTTGAACGCCTGATAGGCGTCGGTACCGAGCTGGTCGCGCTGCACGAACAGCTGGATGCGTCCGCTCATGTCCTGGATGTGGACAAAGCTTGCCTTGCCCATCACCCGGCGGCTCATCAGTCGGCCGCCGAGGCGCACGCGCACCGGCTGCGCCTCGAGCGCCTCGCCGTCGACCTCGGCATAACGCTCGAGCAGGTCGGCGGCGAGGGCGTCGCGACGGAAGTCGTTGGGGAAGGCCACCCCCGCCTCGCGCAGCGCGGCGAGCTTCTCGCGCCGCTGCGCGATCAGCTTGTTCTCGTCGGCGTCGACGGCGGGCTGTTGTGCCTGTTCGGTCATCTGGGTCTCCGGGTCGTCACAGGCCGCTCTTGAGGCTGGCCTCGATGAAGGGGTCGAGGTTACCGTCGAGGACCGACTGGGTGTTGCCGATCTCGACGCCGGTGCGCAGATCCTTGATCCGCGACTGGTCGAGCACGTAGGAGCGGATCTGGCTGCCCCAGCCGATGTCGGACTTGCTGTCCTCCAGCGCCTGCTGACTGGCCTGACGCTTCTGCATCTCCAGCTCGTAGAGCTTGGCGCGCAGCTGCTTCATCGCCTGATCCTTGTTCTTGTGCTGCGAACGGTCGTTCTGGCACTGGGTGACGATGCCGGTCGGGTTATGGGTGATACGCACCGCCGACTCGGTCCGGTTGACGTGCTGACCGCCGGCGCCGCTGGCGCGATAGACGTCGATGCGCAGATCCGCCGGATTGATCTCGATGTCGACGGTGTCGTCGATCTCGGGGGAGACGAACACCGAGGCGAACGAGGTGTGACGGCGGTTGCCCGAGTCGAACGGCGACTTGCGCACCAAGCGGTGCACGCCGGTCTCGGTGCGCAGCCAGCCGAAGGCGTACTCGCCCTCGAACTTGATGGTGGCAGACTTGATGCCCGCGACCTCGCCGGCCGATGCCTCCATCAGCTCGGTCTTGAAGCCACGACGCTCGCCCCAGCGCAGATACATCCGCAACAGCATCTCCGACCAGTCCTGGGCCTCGGTGCCGCCGGATCCGGCCTGGATGTCGACGAAGGCGTTGTTGGCATCCATCTCGCCCGAGAACATGCGACGGAACTCGAGTTCGGCGACCCGGGCCTCGTAACCGGCGAGATCGGCCTCGAGCGCGGCGACGGTGTCGGCGTCCTCCTCCTCGACGGCCATCGCCAGCAGGTCATCGGCGTCGGCCAGCCCCGAGGTGAGTTCATCGATGGTCACCACCACCGCCTCCAGGGTGGCGCGCTCACGACCGAGTGCCTGAGCGCGATCGGGCTCGTTCCAGACGTCGGGGTCCTCGAGTTCGCGCAGGACCTCGGTCAGGCGTTCTTGACGGCCATCGTAGTCAAAGATACCCCCTAAGGGACTGCAGGCGTCCCTTCAGGTCATTGATCTGCGAGGCGATCGGATTGATATCGAGCATGCGGCGCTCCAGCGGGTAAAACGTCTAATGATAATTCCTCAGCGCCAGCCAACGCCACCCCGGAACCGGCCTGCCCGGCGAGCGCCGACACCGCAGGCCGCGATCGACCACCAACGTACACACACCGACAGCGGCCGCGGCGCACAGCGGTCGCATCGCCCCGCCCCTCATGGAACGGCACCCGGGCGACGCTCTCCGGCATCGATCTCCGGGGTCATCTAGAGCCGCTCGCCAACATGCAGTCTTCGCGCCACTCAGACCCCGAGATCGGTCCTGTCATCAGCCTGCAATCCAGCGCCAGCTGGCTATACTGCAAGGTAAGGCAATCAACCGGATCCGACCCTAGCCATGGCACGTCTACCAAGATTCGTCCTGCCCGGTTACCCGCAGCACGTCATCCAGCGCGGCAACAACCGTCAGCGTATCCTCTTCGAGGAAGATGACTACTGGTTCATCTGGGAGAAGCTCAAGGCGGCGACCGAGAAGTTCCAGTGCTCGATCCACGCCTATGTGCTGATGCCGAACCACTTTCATCTGTTGCTGACCCCACACCAGGAAAACGGCATCGGCAAGCTCATGCAGTATGTCGGGCGCTATTACGTCCAATACTTCAACGCCCGTTACGAACGTACCGGCACCCTCTGGGAGGGTCGCTATCGCGCCACCCTGCTCGACCCCAAGGATTATCTGCTCCCCGTCTCGCTCTATATCGAGTCGAACGCGGTGCGCGCCGGTCTGGTCGATCACCCGGCCGATTACGGCTGGTCGAGCCACGGCGCCAACGCGCTCGGCGAGGACGATCCGCTGACCACTCCGCACACCGAATACAACCGGCTCGGACGCAGCATGAAGGCCAGACGCGAGCACTATGCGCGACTGGCCGAGACCCCCGTCGGCGAGCCACTGCTCGGGCGCATCCGCGACTCCACCAACAAGGCCTGGGTACTCGGCGACGACGCCTTCTGCACACGCATCGCCAGCGCCCTCAACCGTCGCCCGCAGCCCCGCCCCCGGGGCGGCGATCGGCGCTCGGCGGCCTATCGGCGACGCGCGGCCGCTGCGGCCGCAACGCAATGAGCACCATCGAGATCCACCGCCCCGACCCCGGGGCGGAGTACTTCTTCGAGGAAGGCTGCTTCATTCTCGAGACCTGGAACCGGGCCGATGACCCCGAGGTCTCGATCGCGCGCGCCCGGGTCGCACCCGGCACCGCCACCCGTCTGCATCGGCTCGCGGCCACCACCGAGCGCTATCTGATCCTCCGCGGCAGCGGACGCATCGCGCTCGACGACGGCACCGACCGGGATGTCGGACCCGGCGACCTGGTCCGCATCCCTGCCGCCACCCCCCAGCGCATCGCCAACACCGGCACCGATGATCTGGTCTTTCTCGCCATCTGTACCCCGCGCTTCCGCCCCGAGGTCTATCAGGACATCGACCCGGCACCGCGCGACTGACCCCGGAGATTCGTATGCGAGCGCCCTCGCCCCAGTCCGCCGCAACCATCGCCGAGGTGTTCGGTCTCTACGACCCACCGCTGTGGCTGGTCACCGCCAGCGATGGCACGCACCGAGGTGGCTTCATCGCCAGCTCGGTGACCCGCGCCTCGATCGTCCATGAGGCGCCCCGACTCCTGCTCACCGTCGCCCGTCATCATCACACCTGGGGGTTGATCGAACGCAGCGGTCGAGCCGTGCTGCACCTGCTGCACGCCGACGATCTCGAGGCGGTGTGGCGCTTCGCTCTGGCGAGCGGGCACCATCACGACAAGTTCGCCGGACTCGAGGTCGCGCGCACCCCAAGCGGTACGCCGCGTTATGGTGCCGCCCTCGCCTGGCTCGACACCGAGGTCGAGCAGCGTCTGGAGATCGGCGATCGCAGTGTCTACCTGCTTGCCGCGCACGATGCCGGACACGCCGGCACGGCGGCGCCGGCGTTGACGGTCTCCGGGCTGGGCCGCGCACCGGATGCACGGCTGGCCGAGCTCGATCGACGCTATGCCGCCGACCGCGCCACCGACGCCGAGGCCATCCGTGCTTGGCGCGCCCGAGCCCACACCGACAGAGACACCCCACCGGCATGACCATCCCCGCACCGCATGATCGCCGCCTGAGGCTGGGCGACGGGCGTCAGCTCGGTTATACCGAATACGGTGTGCCGGACGGTCACCCGGTCTGCTACTGTCACGGATTTCCCAGTTCACGCCAGGAGGCGGGGTTGCTACACCAGGCCGCGCGCATCGAGGGCATTCGTCTGATCGCCCCCGACCGCCCCGGCTACGGGCTCTCCAGCGATCGGCCGGGACGCCAGATCCACGACTGGCCGGCCGATCTTGCCGAGCTGACCGAGCGGCTCGGTATCGACCGCTTCGATCTGATCGGCGTCTCCGGCGGCGGTCCCTATGCGCTGGCCTGCCTCGCCGCCCTGCCCGCGCGGATCGGACGCTGTACGCTGATCTGCCCGCTCGGGCCGATCTATCTCGCGCCGGTCCGTCGCACCATGGCCCCGGGCGTGCGCGCCAGCCTGTCGCTCGCACGCCGTCTCCCGCGCCTGACCAACCGCTTCTACACCGGCCCCATCCCGGCGCTGCTCGCCGCCCGTCCCGAGGTGGTCGCACGGCTGCGCTATCGCAACGCAGCCGCCCCCGATCGCGCCGTGCTCGACCGCCCCGAGGTCACCGCCGCGCTCGATCGCACCATCGTCGACGCGATGCGCGATGGCGCTCACGGCGCCCGGCGCGACCTCCACCTCTACCCGCGTCCCTGGGGCTTCGAGCCAGATCGCGTCGACCGGGCGATCACCCTCTGGCACGGCGATACCGACAACACCGTCCCGGTCGCCCATGCCCATTGGTACGCGCGCCACCTCCCCGACTGTCGCGCACGCATCCTCCACGGCGAGGGGCATTATTCGCTACCGGTCCGTCACGGCCACGGCATCCTCAAGGGGCTGATCACAGTCCATGACTGACACGACAGCAGTCGAGCATCCGCGCCAGCACAGCGCAACGACGCACACAGATCCCACCCCCGGCGACCTCGACCAGCAGGGCCAGACCTGAAAGAAGAAAAAAATCGTGACCGGGGGTTGACGAACCCCGGGGGCGGCATTAATATTTGCAGCCTCTTCGGGGCGCATAGCTCAGCGGGAGAGCACTGCCTTCACACGGCAGGGGTCGGTGGTTCGATCCCACCTGCGCCCACCAAATTCCGCAAAAAAGCCGGCTTCAAGCCGGCTTTTTTTATGTCCGCCGATCACACCGACCGTACCCATCGGTCCCCGGGTGCACCTGCGCCCACGCCTCTCCCCAACCGTCGATCAACTCACCCGACGACCTGATACCGATCAATCTCGGCGCTTGGCACCTACCGCTCACAGCGCAGGCTCGACACGATTGCGCCCGCCGGTCTTGGCCAGATAGAGATTGCGATCGGCAACCCGCAGCAGCGTCTCGGGCGATGCCTGCTCATCGGGAATGATGGTGGCGCAGCCGAAGCTCGCGGTCAGACAGGGGCCTTCGCCGCGCTCGGCCGAGGCCTGGGCAAAGCGGGTCCGGATCTCCTCGCGGATCATCTCGGCAAGGGCACGGGCGCTCCCGGCATCGGTCTCGGGCAGCAGCAGCACGAACTCCTCACCCCCATAACGCGCCAGCAGGTCGGCCGGGCGTTTCAGGTGCACAGCGGCACAGCGGGCAATGCCACGCAGACATTCATCCCCGACCAGATGCCCCCAGGTATCGTTGACGGACTTGAAGTGGTCGGCATCGACCATGACCACCGAGAGCGGCGTCCGGTGCCGCAGCCCGCGCCGCCATTCGCGTTCGAGCTGCTGATCGAAGACGCGCCGATTGGCCACCCCGGTCAGGCCATCACGCTCGGCAAGCAGCGCGAGCAGATCGCTCTTGCGCTTGAGTTGCACATGGGTGTTGATCCGCGCCCGCAGCACCGCCGCCGAGTAGGGCTTGGTGACGAAATCCATCGCTCCGGCCTGCAGCCCCTCGGCCTCGAGGTGGGGGTCCTGATCGCCAGTGACATAGATCACCGGGATCTCCTCGGTGAGCGGGTTGGCGTGCAATTGCCGACACACGTCCAGTCCGTCGATGTCGGGCAGATGGTAGTCGAGCAGGATCAGCTCGGGGGCGTCGGCGGCCAGACGCAGCGCATCCTTGCCGTTGGTGGCAATGATCAGGGTGTAGGTCTCGCCGAGGATCCTGGCGATCAGGCGCAGACTGGTAGGGTCGTCCTCGACCACCAGCAGACGCGGCCGCTCCGGCCCGGTCAGGCCATCATAGGGGTCGCGGATATCGACGATCGGCGCACTCATGATGATGTCAACCTCTCGCTCATGATCTGCAGTGTCTCCAGGGCCTGCGGATAGGCGAACCCATCGACCTGCGCCAGCAGGGTATCGACCCGTTCAGCGGCCTCATGTCCACTCAGGCGCGCGCGCAGTTGCCGCAACAGCTCATCCGGCACCATGCGGTGCCCCTGCAACAGCGACTCCAGCTCCGCGATCAGCGTCCGCGCGGCATCCAGATCCTGCCCGCCGTCATCGATCTCGCTCGCGGCAATATCTCCCTCGGCGGCAAGGTCGGTGGCCAGCGCAGTGCGTAGCGCGACGATGCCCGAGTCGAGCGCGGCCAGACACTCGGCCTCCAGCCCGTCGATGGTCTCGGCGTCGACCGTCGTCGAGGCCAGCGCACGCTCCAATGCCTGCGCCGCATGCTGCACCCCTACCGCGCCGACATTGCCCGCCGCCCCCTTGAGGGTATGCGCCAGACGCAGCGCGCCCGGCCCATCGCCGCCGCTGCGGGCGGCGGCGAACTGCGCGGGCCAGTCGGCGACATCGCGCAGGAAACCATCGAGGACGACCCGCAGCAAGGCGTCGTCGTCGTCGAGTCGCTCGCGTACCGAGGCCAGGTCGAGTTCCTCGCTCGGTGCGGCCCCTGCGGCGACATCCACCGCCGCCGTCTCGCCCTCGGACTCGGCGCCATCGAGCAACCAGCGCAGCAACACCGAGACGAGCTGCCGCGGATCGACGGGCTTGGCGATGAAGTCGTTCATCCCCGCGGCACTCACCCGCTCGCGATCGCTCTCGAATGCCGCCGCCGTCATCGCCACGATCGGCACCTCACGCCCCCGCGCGGTGGCACGGAGCGCGGCAGTGGCCTCGAAACCATCCATCTCCGGCATCTGCAGGTCCATCAGCACCAGGTCTGGCGGCTGTTCGGCAAAGCGCGCCAGCGCCTCGCGACCGTTGTCGGCCATGCTCACCTCCAGCCCCATCTTGCCGAGCATCGCCAGTGCGATCTCCTGGTTGGTGTGATTGTCCTCCACCAACAACACCCGCGCGCCACGGATGCGCTCGGCACCCGCATAGGGACTGGCCTCGAAGGGACGGGGCTCGGGCAGGCCCACCTGCCCATGTTGTTGCAGCCCGATGATGGCATCGAACAGGGATGACTGGGTAAAGGGTTTCTTCAACACCTTCTCGGGCTTCACCGGCGCCTCGACAACCGCTCGCAACAGCGCCTGGTGCTCATAGGCCGAGACCATCACCACGGTAGCCGGCCGATGACCGAGCGCGGCGGCGCCATGCATCTGATCGAGCAGCCACAGCCCGTCATGACGCAGCATTCGCCAATCGGCCAGCACCAGCGAGAAGGGCTCGCCCCGCTGATCGGCCTGCAGGATCCGTCCGAGCGCATCGTCGGTGTCGGCGACACTGTCGACCGCCAGGCGCCAGCTACCGAGATAACGCGCGAGGATCTCGCGCGCCTCGGCGTGGCTATCGACCACCAGCACCCGCCCGGGCGTGAGCGCCTCGACATGATTCGAAACAACCTCGCCATCAGCGATCTCGAGCGGCAGCGAGAACCAGAAGAGACTGCCCTCGCCCTCGCGGCTGTCGACACCGATATCACCGCCCATCAGCCGGACCAGTCGATCACAGATGGTCAGCCCCAACCCGGTTCCGCCGAAGCGGCGCGTGGTCGAGAGATCGGCCTGGCTGAAGGGCTGGAACAACCGCACGACCTGCTCGCTGCTGATCCCGATACCGGTATCGCGCACCTCGAAGCGCAGCCACCGCCGCCCCTCCTCCTCCCCCTCGCCCCGCACCGCGAGGACGACATGTCCCTGATCGGTGAACTTGATGGCGTTGCCGAGCAGGTTGTTGAGCACCTGCCCCAGACGCAGCGCATCGCCACGATAGCAACCGCTCAGTGAACGAGGCGCGTCGATCAGCAGCTCCACGTCCTTCTCCGCGGCAGTGACGGCGAACAGCTCGGCGCTCTCACGCAACAGCTCATCGAGCACGAAGGGGGCCGTCTCCAGCTCGACCTTGTCGGCGTCGAGCTTGGAGTAGTCGAGGATGTCGTTGAGCAACCCCAGCAGCGCCCGGGCCGAGCGCCTGACCTTGCCCACCAGCTCACGCTGCTCCGGCTGCAGCGGGGTATCGAGCAGGATCTCGAGGAAGCCGAGCACGGCGTTCATCGGTGTGCGCACCTCGTGGCTCATGTTCGCCACGAAGTCACTCTTGGCGGCACTGGCCGCGCGCGCCTCGGCGGTGCGCGCCTCCACCCGACGCTCCAGGTCGAGATTGAGTGCCTGCAGATCACGCTCGGCCTGCTTGCGCGCGCTGACATCACTGACCACGATCAGGCCGCCGATCAACTGACCGTCCTCGTCGAACAGCGGGGCGGCGGCAACCTCGGCCGTCCACTGACGACCATCGGGGAGAGACACCTCCAGCTCCGAGGCGGGGATCGATCGCGCCTCGCGCACCGCACGCTGCAGCGGCAGCTCATCGGCCGTCAGCTGCCGGCCATCGAGACAGTAGCGGACCTTTGAACCAAAGGCGTCAGGCTCTATCGAAGAAGCTGAGAGGTTGTCATCGTCGCCGAGCCCGAACAGACGTCGCAGTGCGGCATTGCCGCTGACGCGACGACAGTCGAGCGTATTGGTGAAGCCGACCCCGACCGGCAGTGCCTCGAGCAGCGCCTCGAGACGCGCCGTCATCGCCTGCAGCCGTGCCTCGATGCGGCGGCGTCGGGTGACGTCCAGGGTGATGCCACCGAGTTGGCCGCGCTCGCGCCCGGCGATGGGATAGAGTCGACCGCGAGTACTGATCCAGTGCTCGGTGCCATCCGGCCACAGCGTCCGGTACTCGGTGGCATAGTCCTCTCCGGTGTGCACCGAGCGCTGCACCAGGGCGTCGACCCGTTCACGATCGGCCGGGTGCAGCGCCTCGAGGAAGCGTCGATAGCTGACCTCGGTATCGGCCGAGAGGCCGAACTGGGCCTTGCAGCGATCACTGAAGAAGAGGACGTCATCACCGATGTCCCAGGTCCAGACCCCGGCCTCGGCGGCATCGACGGCCAGTCGCAACCGCTCCTCGCTGTGGCGCAACCGCTCCTTGGCCTGCTTCTGCTCGGTGATGTCGAGCACCAGGGCGACGATGTCGGTCACCACCCCGCCACCATCACGTACCGGCGCAACGGCCACCGTCACCCAGATGCCCTCGCCATCGGCACGATGGCAGCGCTTGTCGAGCATGCACGAACGCCCCTGCTGCAGGACGGTCTCGAACATCCGCGCATCGGCCTGCGGATCCTCGGAGGTGGCGAGATCCGACCAGCGCCGGCCGATCAGGTCATCACGATCGCGACCGACGATCTCGCAGAAACGCGCGTTGACCTGCTGCAACTCTCCCTGCGGGGACATCACCATCATCCCCGCGAGCCCCTGGTCGATGAAGCTCAACAGGCCTCGCTGCGCCTCGAGACGCAGCGCCGCCTCGCGCATCCGTTCGACCCGGCGCTGGCTGCGCTGCAGCGCCCAACCCGCGCCGAGGATGACGGTAAGCAGCCCGGTGAGGATGGTGGCATAGCGCAACCAGACGGCGATGAGCTCGGCGCGATAGACCCCGCGCGGCACATGATCGACCACCTTCCACGCGCCGGCGGCGGCATCCTCGAACCGCGCCGGATCACGCGCCACCACCTGCGCTGGCACCAGGGTGTCGAAGCTCCACAGACCGTCATCGTCCTCGAACTGGCCACGCATCGCGCCGGAGATCCGTGACCAGGCGGCGGGGTGACGTACCGCGAGGTTCAGCTCGGGACGCCCGCGCATGAACCCCCAGGCATCCTCGGGGCGTGTCGCCCGCAGCCAGTAGCCCTCGTGATTGAGCAGCCAGGTGCTGGTCTGACGCACGCCACCCAGCGCATCGAGCAGACGCACGCCCAGATAGTTGATGACGATGATGCCGCAGTCGCGTCCGCTGCGATCGGCCACGCGCGCGGCCAGGCGCAGCACCGGCTTGAAGGGTTGCTCGACCCCGCCGTACTCGACATTGAGATCGAGCGGCGAGACATAGATCTCACCGAGCGCCAACGCCATGGTCGCGGTGAAGTAATAGCGCGCCGACTTGTCCTGCAACGCGATCGGCGCGGTCGCGCGCGGCCCCTTCGGCGACTGATCGATACGCACGCGCTCCATGCCGGTCTCGTCGATCCAGCGCACCTGGTCGTACTGCGGCTTGGCCGTCATGAAGGCCCCCCAGTCGCGCTGCAGCGCCGACTGGCTCGCCCCCAGTTCATCGGCACAGGCGTTCAGCGCCCGACCCTGGGTCAGATAGCGCAGGTCACGACCGACCTCGCCCAACATCCGTTGCAGGGTCTCCGTGTCGTGCAGCGCCGCCTGCTCGCTCTCGATGAAGAGCCGCCCCGTCACCTGCTGGGTCGCCGCCCAGGCGGCGAAACCGACACCGACCAGGGAGGCCAGGGCCGCAACCATCAGCCAGACCAGCTGAGCTGCCTGCAATGCCCTCCAGCTCATGCTCCCTGCCTCCGCGGAAAGTATCACTGCATGGATATAATCGGCGCACGGCGGCGCCTTTAAACCCCCCGGCCCGCCGATTGCCGACGAAGCGGTCCGGGCACGAGACCGGCCGCTACTCGCCCGCCGGCGCCGGCCCCGGCGATTCGAGCGCGGTGTCGGTCGAGGCGCTGAGGGTCTTGCGATCGGTGACGGGTGCGCACCCGAGCGTCTGTCCGAGCACCCGGTGGGCGCGCTCGGCGATGAACGTGGGCGACAGCCGGCGCTCGGCGAACAGCACCCGGCGTTCGGCGACAGCATCCAGATAGAGCAGATCCGTCGCGCCCGGCGCGAAGGGGCGGCGGCTGATCCGCGCAACGCGCCCCAGGTTCAGCCCACGACCATCGTCGAGCAACACCAGGTGCGGCGCCAGCCCGCGCGCCGGATCGGGACGCGGGAAGTCGAGCACCGCGAGCAGCTCGCAGGGACGATCGCTGAGATGGGCGCCGAGCTGGCCGACGCCCTCGATCAACTCGACGAGATAGATGGTCTCACCGACGGCGTGCCGCAACCGCTCGACCTGGCGCTGATAGTCGGCGCCCGGCCATAGGTCGTCACCCGCGCTCGACACGGTCGCTGCCGACTCACCCTCTGCTGCATGGCGCATCATGGTCTCCCGGGGCTGCTCGTTTCTCGTCAGTCTGCCCCAGCGGCACGGGTTTCGGAAGGCTCGGAAGGGCGGAGTCCTCGAATGACGGGATCAGGCGTAGACGTCGACGCCCAGCACCTCTTCGACATAGGCCCGCTCCTGGTGCTGCTGGACGGACTCGTAGGCGTCGAGGGCACGGCGGGTGCGCGGGTCGGTCCCGCTGTTGGCGACGAGCAGGTCGCGAGACTCCTTGCGCGCCTGCAGGCGCTCGGCGCGTTCGACCTCGGCCACCGGCCGGGCGATGCGCTCGGCCTGATCGGCACGCGGCTGCAGCTGCTCTGGGGTCGCCTGGGGATCGCGCTCGCGCTGCTGATCGAGCGGCAGCGGATAGAGCGGATGCAGCGAGGCGTTGGAGATTTGCATGAGCGCTGTCGGTTCGGGCGTCGGTCGCGGCGAGGCATCAGCAGGGCGCGGTCACACCCGGTATCGGGCGCCTCGCCCGTCAGGCCGGACGGGTGTCGGCATTATTGCCGATAGGGACTGAAAATCAACGACCTGACACCCATCAGTGTCCCCAGAGCATGTGATCGACATAACGCTTGACCCGGCGGTGACTGGGGGTATCGATGGCGGTGAACTCCAGGCTGGTACGATAACTCCCCTTGTCGCGCCTGGAGCGCAGCACCCGCGCATAGACCTCCATCGCCTTGCCGGAGCCGATCTCGGGGGCGAGCGAGAGCAGGATCTCGGTGCAGGGCGGCAGCACCATAGGCAGGTCGGCGCTCATCCCATAATAGCTGAGGTCGTGCACCTTGCCGACGAAGGACTCGGAGAGGATGCGCTTGGCCACCACCTGACGGAACTCCACCGGAAAGTCGACCGAGATCCGCGGCGCCTTGCGCGGCTCGACCTCGGGGACCTCGAGGCGCTGCGGCCAGTCGACGGCCTTGAGTTCATAGAGCGTGACCGGACCGGTCTTGCCCTTGACGGTGACCTGGTTGACCGCACCGATCTCGATATGCGAGCCGGCGCCGGCCTGGGCCGATTCGCTGAGCAGGACCTGCCCGCGCAGGCTGTAGTTCTCGATCCGCGCGGCCAGGTTCACCGGATCACCGATGACGGTGTATTCGTTGTGGAGCGGCGAACCGAAGCTCCCGGCCATCAAGCGACCACTGCTGACCGCGACCCCGGCATAGAGGCTCGGCTCGTTCCAGGCGCGATGGTCGCGGTTGAGCGCGACCATCGCCCGCTGCATCTCCACGGCGCAGGCGAGCGCGCGCAGCAGGTCGTCGTCACGCCGCTCGGGGACGCCGAAGACGGCCATCACCGAGTCCCCCATGAACTTGTCGACCACCCCGCCGTAGCGGGTGACCAGCTCGACCATGCGGGTGAAGAAGCGGTTGAGCAACCGCACCATCACCTCGACCGGCTGTGACTCGACCAGTGCGGTGAAGCCACGGATATCGGCGATCACCACGGTCGCTTCGGTGGCGACGATCGGCTGGGACTCGAGCAGGAAGTCGTCGAGTTGGTCGCTCAACCGTGCTCGCAGCGCCTCGATCTCGACCGCTGCCGAGGGGGCGTTGCCGGTTCCCTCGATCGCAGCGAGGATTCGCGCGAACAGCAGTTGTTTATCTTGATGTTGCATGAGACCGGACGAACTCCACCGCGTCAGAAATTGACAATCTTCATGGGGTTCGATCCCTCGATCGGCGAAGCTGATTCATCCTCAGAACTCGGGCAGTATCGCAGCATCGCCTCCCCCCATCCGAACCGGAGACAAGCATTCATGGATCGTTTTACACGGATCTACAGCATCGTGCTCGGCCTCATCGCCATCGGCCTGATGGGGCTGTGGCTCAAGTCGGCCTGGCAGCCGGCGGTCTGGGAACTCGACGAGATCCTGGTCGAGGACTCGATGCTCTCATCCTATCCCTACCAGTTCCGTGTCCGCGCCTTCAGCGATGGTGTCGCCACCATCTCCACGCCGCGCTCGTTCGACATCCCGGCGATCCGCTTCCTGGAGATCATCCATCCCAACCTCGCCAACAAGGCGCAGGATGATCCCAAGATGATTGCTGCCCAACAGGAATTGATCAACCACCAGAAACGCGCCCAGGGGCTGATCCTCGCCCAGCCCCAGGTCGAGCGTGTCGACTGGCTGCTCGACACCCAGTGGCTGGCCGATCACGGGGTCCAGGTCGGCACGCGCTGATCAACCGCTGCCGGCGGGCTGGGGCGGGGCCGCCCCGCCCCAGGCGTACTCGTGCAGCAGGTAGCCGCCGACCAGCCCGCCGAGCAGCACCAGCAGCAGATTGAGCACGACCCCGCCGCCCAGCAGATAGCCTGCCGGAATCTCTTCCGGCGCCAGGGTGCGCAACACCCGCCGGTGCTGACGCACCGAGTACAGCGCGCAGCCGGCCCCGAGCAGAATGAAGCACTCCCCGAGCAGCAGACTGAGGGGCCGCGCCAGCGGCGGCCGGGCAAGTGGCGCGAACTGATCGAGCGCCATCCCGAGACGATCGATGGCGAACCCGAAGGCCTGCAGCGACAGACTGGTTCGGGTCCAGGCCAGCAGCGTACGCTCGGCGGCGAAGAGTACCCGGGGATCCTGCAAGGCGGACATCGACGCCCCTCCTGGTGCTGGTGTCACCGCCCCGGTCACCGGGACAGGGGCGTGGTAAACGACTATAGTTATGCCCCTCGAGTCACGGATCGCCCAGGCCCCTCGACCTGCGCCGTCCCCATGCCATCGACCGTTCGTTCAGACAGGGTTTCCCAATGCAGGTCAGCGCTCGCATCCCCGCCAAGCTGAAGGCGATCCTCGGATCGCATCGCCGTCAGATCTTCAATCTCCTGGCCTGGTGCTGTTTCGGCCTCGGTTTCGTCGGCATGCTGGTGCCGCTGATGCCGACCACGGTGTTCTGGATCTGCGCCGCCTGGCTGTGGCTGCGCAGTCGTCCCGAGCGGGTACGCTTCCTGATCGATCATCCGCGCTTCGGTGAGTCGATCCGCGATTTCCTCGAACACGGCGAGATCTGCCCCACCGGCAAGAAGGCCGCCATCCTCAGCATGGCCGGCAGCTATCTGATCTGGTTCTCGCTGATCGGCCCCGGGCTGTGGCCGGCGCTCACCGTGGCCACCATCCTCGCCCTGGTCGCCACCTGGATCGCCACCCGCCCCGACAATCGCCACCGCCGCCGAGCCCGTCAGCAGCAAGCGCAGGTTCGGGTCGGACTCGACGAGCTGGTCTGCTCGGCCGAGCCGGTCACCGAGACGCGCGGCGTCTCGCGCTGATCCCTCTCGACCATCATGGAGTCGGTCCTGCTGCTCGACAACGGCTCGCGCCGCGCAGCCGCGGTCGACGCCCTGCGTCGTCTGGCCGAGACGCTCGGCGCCCGCTGCGGCCTGCCGATCGAGCCGGTCTCGCTCGCCCACGCCGATCGCATCCCCGCCGATCGGCTCGACGGTCGGCCCGCGACGCTGCTCGAACCCCTGCTCGAGGCGCGTCTCAGCGCCGGCGCGCGCGATTTCCTGATCCTGCCACTGTTCTTCGGTCCCAGCGCCGCACTCACCGAGGCCGTGCCCGCGCTCGTTGCGCGACTGCGCGCGCGCCACGGCGACTTCGCCCTGCGGCTCGCCCCCGAGCTCTGCCCGCTGCCGGCGGGCGAACCCCTGCTCACCCGGATCCTCGCCGAGCAACTCGCACGCCTTGCCGAGACCACCGGCGATCGGCCACGACGGGTGATCCTGGTCGATCACGGCTCACCCAACCCCGAGGTCAGCGCGGTGCGCGCCTGGTTGGCGGCACGCCTAGCCGAGCGACTTGGTCAGGTGATCGAGCTGGATCAGGCGGTGATGGAGCGCCGCCCCGGAGCGGCCTACGACTTCAACGGGCCGCTGCTCGAGCAACAGCTCGAACGGCTCGCGGGCAACGAGTGCGACTCGCCGATCTTTCTCTCGATGTTGTTTCTCGCACCCGGCCGCCATGCCGGCCCAGGCGGCGACATCGCCGAGATCTGCGCCCGGGCCGAACAGGCCCATGCCGGGCTGCGCATCCATGTCTCCGGGCTGGTCGGGGAGCACCCGCTGCTCCCCGAGATCCTCGCCGCGCGACTACGGCAACGGGCGACGCATCACCGACTCTGACCGGGCAGCGCGACTCGCAGGGCGCTTGAGGCGATCCTCGGTCTCCCCCATCCTTGCCCGATACGACCTCTGTTCGTGCAGCCGCAGAGCCAAGATGCGCCGCTTTCTCCGTCACCCCTCGGACATCCCCATCCACTACCGACTGCCCAACCGCAACCGCCGGCGGCGCAACCGGCTGTGCAACATCGGTCAGGGCGGACTCTGTTTCCTCTCCTGCAGACGGCTACCGGTCGGCGAATCCATCCAGGTCGAGATCCCGGTCGCCCAACCGCCCTTTTGCGCCGAGGGGGTGGTGGTGTGGTGCAGACCGCGCCGCGGTCTGTTCGAGGTGGGGGTCCATTTCGCCACCGACGAGACCAGCTACCAGCTCAGGATGGTCGAACAGGTCTGTCGGATCGAGCACTACCGGCGCCGGGTACGTATCACCCAGGGACGCGAACTCAGCAGCGAACAGGCCGCAGAGGAATGGATCCGGCGCCATGCCGCCGACTTCCCCTCTGGTTGAGCGACGGCGACACCGACAACCGACATCGATGCCGCCAGCGCGGAGACGATCAATGGAAGTGATGGACGTAGCGCAGGTTCATCCGCGCGCCCTCGGGGCGGTTCTCGGCGCCGGTCTCCCAGAAGGCGTTGAAGAACAGATGATCGTGGGGGCTGAGGTGATAGAGCGCCCCGGGACCGACGGCGAATACCCGCTCCTCGCTGTCGGCGACCGACTCGCCGTCGATCTTGGAGCGGGTGATCTGTTCGAGATAGTAACCGTTGATACCCAGACGCAGCCGGTTGGGCAACACCTCGTAGGCGGTGGAGAAGTTGATGTGGATCGCCTGTCCGGCCTGGGTGTCCTCGGCGCCGAGCCCCTTGAAGGGATCGTTGTTCTCGGCGTTCCACAGATAGTGCAGACGCCACGAGACGGTCCAGCGCGGATTGACGAACAGGGTCGCGGCCCAGTAGGGGTTGAACGAGAAGACGTTGCTGCTGGCGTTGATCGGGGCGTCGGCGTCGTAGCTGCCGGTCGGGAGCAGCATCTGCAGCTCGATGCGGTGCATGAAGCGCGGCCCGTTCGGCCCCATGATCGGATCCCACTGCAGGAAGGGACCGACCAGGATATCGCCGAGATTACCCCCATTGGTCGAGAGCGCGAAGTTGTCGCCGGGGTCGAGATCGAAATCGACCAGCGGCAGGATCAGGTCCATGCCCCACTTGCCGCCGAACAGCAGCGGCTGATCCGACTGATAGACGAGTTGGGTGAGGCTGAGGTTGAGGTCGAGCTCGGCGCGCTCCAGCCCGCGTGGGGTCGGGAGCTGCAGATCATCGCCGGCGGCGTCCTTGAGCGCACCGTTGCGATAGAACTGCAGATACTGGCTGGCATACCAGCCCGGCCCGGATGGCGGACCGCCATCGAGAAAGCTGGTGAACCCGAGATTGACCGCCGGCAGATCATAGGCGAGCGCGCCCTGTCCCCAGACCAGCCCCACGGCGGCGACCGCCGCCTTCCATCCTCGCACGCCCATGCACACACCTCGCTGTCGTCTTGATGGCGCGGGGCTGAGCGACGACCGGAACCGTCGCTCGCCCGCCCCAGAATGATGATCGATCGCACACGAAAAGACCGCGCGGATCTTAGAGGAATGCAGGGCGGTTGGCAAAGCCTGGGCCGCTCAGCGCGGCGCGACCTCCTCGATCCGCGCATCGCCCAACGCCTCGCGCAGCGCCGCGAGCGCCTCCTCGAGCCGATCGCGACCACGGAAGCCGAGCAGGATGTGCGGATCCTCGTCCATGTGCGGCAGGCTGAACATCTTCAACTCGGGGAAACGCTCGCCGAAACGCTCCATCAGCGGGACCAACTGGCTCTCGGGGATACCGCGCACCTTGAGTGCGACCTCGCGCTGGCGTGCGGCCAGGCCGTAGCGCGTCTCGAGCACCTGCTCGGCCATCGGCCAGGCCATCTTCGGGAAACCCGGCAGGAACCAGTGGTCACGCACCACGAAACCGGGGATGCGGTTGACCGGGTTGTCGATCAGCGCGCAGCCCTCGGGCAGCTCGGCCATCAGGATCCGGTGCGGATAGGCCGCCTCGCCGAACCTCTCCTCGAGCAGCGCCACCGCCTCGGGATGGCGGGTCAGCGCGACCCCGGCGGCAGCGGCCGCACAGCCGCGGGTATGGTCGTCCGGGGTGGCGCCGATGCCGCCACAGACGAACACCGGCTCGGCGCGCGCCATCGAGAAGCGCAGGTGCGCGGTGATCACCTCGGGGTCGTCGGGCAGCATCCACTGCCAGGCCAGCTCGTGGCCGCGACCGCCGATCATCTCCTTGAAACGCTCCAGATGCTGGTCGCGACGCGCGCCGTTGAGCACCTCGTCACCGATCACGATCAGCCCGAAGCGCTGTTGGGTCTCGGTTGCCATCTTTGTCAATCGCTCCTGTCAACAGGGGTTGTTCAACGAAAAAAGGGGGCCTTGCGGCCCCCCTTTTCACGGTCGATCGATCCGGCCCCGAGGGGCCGCGATCACTCGCCGGGCTCGACCGCCTTCATGCTCAGGCGGATACGGCCCTGCTTGTCGACCTCGAGGACCTTGACGCGCACCACGTCGCCCTCGGAGAGCTTGTCGCTGACGCTCTGCACCCGCTCCTCGCAGATCTGCGAGATGTGCACCAGACCGTCGCGACCGGGCAGGATGGTGACGAAGGCACCGAAGTCCATCAGCCGCGCGACCTTGCCCTCGTAGACCTTGCCGACCTCGACATCGGCGGTGATCAGACGGATGCGCTTCTTCGCCTCTTCACCGGCGGACTTGGCCACCGAGAAGATCTTCACCACGCCCTCGTCGTTGATGTCGATGGTGGCGCCGGTCTCCTCGGTGATCGAGCGGATCACCGAACCGCCCTTGCCGATGACGTCGCGGATCTTCTCGGGGTGGATCTTGAACTCGATGATGCGCGGCGCGTGCTCGGACATCTCCTCGCGCGGCGTCGACAGCACCTTGTTCATCTCCTCGAGGATGTGCAGACGCCCGGCCTTGGCCTGCTCCAGGGCGATCTCCATGATCTCCTTGGTGATGCCCTCGATCTTGATGTCCATCTGCAGGGCGTTGACGCCCTCGGCGGTACCGGCCACCTTGAAGTCCATGTCGCCGAGGTGGTCCTCGTCGCCCATGATGTCGGTGAGTACCGCGAACTGATCATCTTCCTTGATCAGCCCCATGGCGACACCGGCCACCGGGGACTTGATCGGCACGCCGGCATCCATCAGCGCGAGGCTGGTGCCGCAGACGCTGGCCATCGAGCTCGAGCCGTTCGACTCGGTGATCTCGGAGACCACGCGCACCGAATAGGGGAACTCCTCGATGCTCGGCATCACCGCCAGCACGCCACGCTTGGCCAGACGCCCGTGACCGATCTCGCGGCGCTTGGGGCTGCCGACACGACCCGACTCACCGACGCAGAAGGGCGGGAAGTTGTAGTGGAGCATGAAGTGCTCGCGCCGCTCGCCATCGAGTGCGTCGATGATCTGCGAGTCACGCTCGGTGCCCAGGGTGGTGACCACCATCGCCTGGGTCTCGCCACGGGTGAACAGGGCCGAGCCGTGGGTGCGCGGCAGCACGCCGGTGCGGATGGTGATCGGGCGCACGGTGGCGTTGTCGCGGCCGTCGATGCGCGGCTCGCCGGCGATCACCGCCGAACGCACGGTGCGCTTCTCCAGCCCCTCGATCTCGCCCATCACCTGCTGCTCGGTCCAGGCCGCGTCCTCGCCCTCGCACAGCGCGGCCAGGGCCTCGGCGCGGATGGTGTCGAGCGCGGTGTAACGCGCCTTCTTGTCGTGGATGCGATAGGCCTCGGCGATGCGCGTGCCACAGGCCTCGGCGACGGCGTCGGCGAGCGCGGTGTCACGCTCCGGGGCGCTCCACTCGAAGGGCGGCTTGCCGGCCTCGGCGGCAAGTTCACGGATCGCCTCGATGACGACCTGCATCTGCTCGTGACCGAACAGCACGGCACCGAGCATCACCTCCTCGGAGAGACCACGGGCCTCGGACTCGACCATCAGCACCGCCTGCTCGGTGCCGGCGACCACCAGGTCGAGATCGGAGTCCGGTCCGAGACCGACCACCGGGGGGTTGAGGATGTATTCACCGTCCTTGTAGCCGACCCGGGCAGCACCGATCGGGCCGTTGAAGGGCAGACCGGCCAGGGCCACCGCCGCGGAAGCACCGATCAGCGCCGGCACCTCGGGGTTGACCGCCGGGTTGAGCGACTTGACCGTCGCGATGATCTGCACCTCACGCTTGAATCCATCGGCAAACAGCGGCCGCAACGGGCGGTCGATCAGACGGGCGGTGAGGATCTCGGCCTCGCTCGGGCGACCCTCGCGACGGAAGAAGCCACCGGGGATGCGGCCAGCGGCGTAGGTCTTCTCCTGGTAGTCGACGGTGAGCGGGAAGAAGTCGCGCTCGACACCGGGGCGCTTGTCCACGACCACGGTCACCAGGACCACGGTGTCTTCCATGTTCACCAGGACGGCGCCATCGGCCTGGCGCGCGATCTCGCCGGTCTCGAGCCTGACGGTCTGATTTCCGAATTGGAACTGTTTAACGATAGGGGTGGGAATCACAGGTAAATCCTCGGGGTGTATGGTCCGTCGAAGCTTCGGGCCGTGGACCCCTGCTAACCGCCTGGCGCCGATGCTCGCCGGGGTTGGCAGGGTGGTTGTCGACGCTGACGCCGGTCACATCAGAGACAGCGCCGACGGCCAGACCGGAACCGCGTTCGCGGTCCGGTCCTCGAGCCTTCGAGTACGCGTCAGCGACGCAGCCCCAGGCGCGCGATCAGGTCGCGGTAGCGATCGAGATCCTTGCGCTTGAGATAGTCGAGCAGTTTACGCCGGGAGTTGACCATGCGCACCAGGCCACGGCGCGAGTGATGGTCGTGCTTGTGTTCCTTGAAGTGATCGGTGAGCTGCTGGATACGCGCGGTGAGCAGCGCAACCTGCACCTCGGGGGAGCCGGTGTCGCTCTCGCCACGACGGTACTCTTCGACGATCTTCTTCTTGTCTTCTGCGGTCATGGTCATTGGGTGTCTCCTGGATGAGGGTGACGATGGACAGGCACAGATCCGGCGCCGCCGGATGGATCCTCCGACAATGACCTCAGGGAATCCGACCTGTCGTGGTGTGCGCGGGGCACGCCCGCGATGACGTCCTCCGCACCGCAACGGCGCGGAGGACTGGAAACGTTCAAATCAATCGCTTCGGCTGGACCTTGCCGTCGTCGAGGATGCAGCCGACGCCGAGGAACTGCTCGGAGGGATCATAGAGCCGTACCAGCCCCTCGGTCGGCGCCTGCGGCACCAGCACCGCCTGACCCTGGCGCAGATAGAAGGCGGCATCGGCCGACAGTCGCACCGCCGGCCAGTGACCGAGTGCGGTGTCGAGCCCGAGCAGCTGGGCGTCGAGCTGAGCCAGCGCGCCCTCCTCGGCCCCGGCCATTGCCTCGACCTGATCGAGGGTGACGAAGTCGGTCTCGCCCTCGCGATAAGGCCCGACCCCGGTGCGGCGCAGCGCGCTGACATGGGCCCCACAGCCGAGCTCGCGACCGATGTCCTCGGCCAGGGTGCGGACGTAGGTCCCCTTGGAGCAGTGCACGTCGAGCTCGATCTCGGGCAGCTCACAGCTGATCAGGTCGAGCGCGAAGATCTCGATCTCGCGCGGGGTGCGCTCGACCTCGACCCCCTGACGGGCGAGCTTGTAGAGTCGCTGCCCCTGGTGCTTGACCGCCGAGTACATCGGCGGCAGCTGCGAGATGGTGCCGATGAAACCGGCGATCACCTCGCGCACCCGCGCCTCGTCGACACCCTCGACCGGACGGGTCTCGAGCACCTCGCCCTCGGCGTCGGCGGTGGTGGTGGTCACCCCCAGGCGCACCCGCACCCGATAGCGCTTGTCGGCATCGAGCAGATAGGTGGAGAACTTGGTCGAGTCGCCCAGGCAGCAGGGCAACAGCCCGGTGGCCAGGGGGTCGAGACTGCCGGTGTGACCGGCTTTCTTGGCCTGATAGAACCGCTTGACGCGCTGCAGCGCGTCGTTCGAGCTCAGCCCACAGGGCTTGTCGAGCAGCAGGATGCCGGTGATCTTGCGTCCCGGTCTACGGCGCGCTGCCATCGTTAGTCACGCTCCACGTCGGTGTCTTGTGAGTCGTTCCGGTCGGTCGCACCGACGGCTTGGTCGATCAGCGCGGAGAGCCGGGCCCCGCGCTCGATCGAGGCATCGAACACAAAATGCAGTTGAGGGATGGCCCGCAGACGGACACGCTGCGCCAGTGCACGGCGCAGGTATCCGGCGAGCCGACCGTTGAGCAGTCGCTCCTGGATGGCGTGATCGACGTCGTCCGGGAAGCAGGTGAAGTAGACCTTGGCGTGCGCCAGGTCGCGCGTGACCCGCACCTCCTGAATGGTGATGCTGGTCAGACGCGGGTCCTTCACCTCGTCGCGGAGCAGCACCGACAGCGTACGCTGCAGCTCGGCGCCGACCCGCTCGGTGCGGTCGAATTCCTTCATGCTGGGTTGTAACCGTAGCTGATCAAAGTTGACGCGCCCGCTCGGTACGCTCGAACACCTCGATCTGGTCTCCTTCCTGGACGTCGTTGTAGTTCTTCACGCCGATACCGCACTCGGTGCCGGCCTTGACCTCGGGGACGTCGTCCTTGAAGCGACGCAGCGACTCCAGCGCACCCTCGTAGACCACCACGTTGTCGCGCAGCACGCGGATCGGGTTGTTGCGCTTGATCGTGCCCTCGGTGACCATGCAGCCGGCGACCGCGCCGAACTTCGACGAGCGGAAGACATCACGCACTTGGGCCAGACCGATGATCTCCTCGGTGATGATCGGGCTGAGCAGACCGGAGATGGCCTGTTTCACGTCGTCGATCAGCTCGTAGATGATGCTGTAGTAGCGCAGATCGAGCCCCTTCTCCTCCACCACGCGACGCGCGGCGGCATCGGCACGGACATTGAAGCCGAGCAGGATGGCATTGGAGGTGACGGCGAGGTTGGCATCGGACTCGGTGATACCGCCGACGCCGGTGGCGACCAGCGCGACCTTGACCTCGTCGTTGGTGAGCTTGACCAAGCTCTCCTTGAGCGCCTCGAGACTGCCCTGCACGTCGGCCTTGACGATCAGGTTGACGCTCTTCTGCTCGCCGTCCTTGAGCTGGCTGAACAGCTGGTCGAGGCTCGCGCCGCGCTGCTCCTCGAAGCGATGCTGACGCAGCCGCTCGGCACGGAACTCGGCGACCTCGCGGGCACGTCGCTCGTCGCTGACGGTAATCACGTCGTCACCGGCGTTGGGCGCGCCGGAGAGACCGAGCACCTGCACCGGGATCGAGGGACCGGCCGAGTCGACCGGCTTGCCGGTCTCGTCGAACATGGCACGTACACGACCGTACTCGCCACCGCTGACGATGATGTCGCCACGATTCAGGGTACCGGCCTGGACCAGCACCGTGGCCACCGGACCACGGCCCTTGTCGAGACTCGACTCGACGATGGCGCCACGCGCCGGACCCTCGACCGGGGCCTTGAGCTCGAGCACCTCGGACTGCAACAGGATGGCGTCGAGCAGCTCGTCGATGCCGTCACCGGCCTTGGCCGAGACGCGCACCAGCATGGTGTCACCGCCCCACTCCTCGGCCACCACCTCGTGCTGAGTGAGCTCCTGCATCACCCGGTCGGGGTTGGCCTCGGGCTTGTCGATCTTGTTGACCGCAACGATCAGCGGCACCTCGGCGGCACGGGCGTGCTGGATCGCCTCGATCGTCTGCGGCATCACGCCGTCGTCGGCCGCGACCACCAGGATGACGATGTCGGTGACCTGGGCGCCACGGGCACGCATCGCCGAGAAGGCAGCGTGGCCGGGGGTGTCGAGGAAGGAGATCGTGCCCTTCGGGGTGTCGACGTGATAGGCACCGATGTGCTGGGTGATGCCACCGGCCTCACCGGAGGCGACGCGGGTGCGACGGATGTAGTCGAGCAGCGAGGTCTTGCCGTGGTCGACGTGACCCATGATGGTCACCACCGGCGGACGGGTGACCTGCTCGGCCTGCTCGACCCGCTCCTCGAACTCGTCGAGCAGCACGTCCTCGGCATCGCGCTCGTCGGCGAACACCGGCTTGTGGCCCATCTCCTCGACCAGGATCGCGGCGGTGTCGCGATCGAGGCTCTGGTTGATGGTCACCATCATGCCCTGCTTGAACAGCTCCTTGATCACCTGCGAGGACTTCACCGACATGCGGTTGGCCAGCTCGCCGACCGAGATGGTCTCCGGGATCTCGACCTCGCGCACCACAGGTGCGGTCGGCTTCTGGAAGGCGTGCTTGTCGCTGACCTGGATCTTGCCGGCCTTGCGCCGGCGACGCAGACGACCGGCGCTGTCGTCATCGACGCCTCGACGACCGCCACGCACGTCCTTGCGTGCGCCCTTCTTGGCACCACGATCATCGCGATCATCGCGACTCTCGACGCCTTTCTTGACGGTCTTCTTGCCCTTGACGGGCTCGGCGGCGGCGCGACGACTCGGGCCGGGGGCACGCTTCTTGTCGGCGCCGGCATCCGGCTCGGCGGCCTTCTCGGCAGCAACGGGCTTTTCGACGACTGGCGGTGCCTCGGCGGCACGCTTGGCCTCTTCGGCACGGAGGCGCTCGGCCTCGGCCTCGGCCTCGGCGCGACGCTTGGCTTCTTCCTCGCGACGCTTGGCCTCTTCCTCGCGCTGACGGCGCTCCAGCTCCTCCTGCTCGGCGAGACGACGCGCTTCCTGTTCGGCGCGCATCGCCTCGAGCTCGGCGCGGCGACGGTTGTCGTCGAGCGCCGTGCTCGTCGATTTGCGGTCGTTGCCACCCCGACCACGACGATCCGGACCGGAACGACGTCCAGCGCCGCCGGCACCGGGCTCGGCGCGCTTGTAGGTGCGCTTGCGCCGCACCTCGACATTGACGGTCTTGCCACGCACGGTGGGTGCGGGACGCGCGCCGGTACGGGCGCCGGCGGCGGCAGGCTGACGCAACTCGCTGACCGACTTGCGCTTGACCGAGACCTCGCTGGAGTCGGCGCTATCGCCGCCCTCCTCCTTGCCGTGGCTGCGCCGCAGATAGCCGAGCAGCTGCTTCTTTTCCTGCTCGGTCAAGGTGGAATCGGCGCCATTGGCACTGATCCCCGCCTCGTTCAGCTGGGTGAGAAGACGCTCGACCGGGATTCCGACCGTGGAGGCGAGTTGTTTGACGGTAACTTCACTCATGGACTGACCTATAAACCTCTATTCCTCTGCGGCTTGCACAAACCAGGGTTCGCGTGCCTTCATGATCAAGCGCGCAGCCCGCTCTTCGTCCATGCCCTCGATTTCCATGAGTTCGTCGATCGACTGCTCGGCGAGATCTTCGCGCGAGGAAACACCTCGCGCAGCGAGTGCGTCGGCCAAGGCCTCGTCCACACCCTCCATCTCGAGCAGATCGTCCGCCGGGGCCTCTTCTTCTTCGGAGGCGATGGCGCGTGTCAGCAACAGATCGTTGGCGCGCTCGCGCAGCAGCTCGACTGTCTCGTCGTCGAATTCCTCGATGGCCTGCATCTCGGCGAGGGGCACGTAAGCGACCTCTTCGACACTGGTGAAGCCTTCCTCCACCAGCACCGCGGCCAACTGCTCATCAATGCCCAGTTGGTCCATGAAGGACTGCACCGAGCGGTTGGCCTCCTGCTCGCTCTTGGCTGCGGCATCCGCTTCGTTCATGACGTTGAGTTCCCAGCCGCTGAGCTGCGTGGCCAGTCGGACGTTCTGTCCGAAACGGCCGATCGCCTGGGCCAGGTTCTCTTCCTTGACCGCGACATCCATGCTGCGAGCGTCCTCGTCGATGACGATCGAGACGACATCGGCCGGAGACATGGCATTGATGACGAACTGCGCGGGGTTCTCGTCCCAGAGGATGATATCGACGCGCTCCCCGTTGAGTTCATCAGACACGGCCTGGACACGCGATCCGCGCATCCCGACGCAGGCACCAACCGGATCGATTCGCGGATCGGCGGTACGCACGGCAATCTTGGCGCGCGAGCCGGGATCGCGCGCCGCCCCCATGATCTGGATCAGACCCTCACCGACCTCGGGCACCTCGAGCTTGAACAGCTCGATCAGCAGCTCCGGCGCGGTGCGGCTGACGAACAGCTGCGGCCCCTTGGGCTCGGAGCGCACGTCATAGAGATAGCCACGCAGCCGGTCGCCGGGGCGCACCGACTCGCGTGGAATCACCTGATCGCGCGGCACCAGCGCCTCGGCGTTGTTGCCGAGATCGAGCAGGATGGTGCCACGATCGGCCTTCTTGACGATGCCGGTGACGAGCTGTCCCTTGCGATCGATGAAGGCGTCGACGATCTTCGCCCGCTCGGCCTCGCGCACCTTCTGCACGATGACCTGCTTGGCGGTCTGGGCGGCGATCCGTCCGAACAGCTCGGACTCGATCTCCTCCTCGATGAAATCGCCGAGATCGAGCTCGGGCTCGAGCACGGCTGCGGCCGACGCGGTGATCTGGCGCGCCGGGGCCTCGAGCATGCCGTCCTCGGGATCGGGGACGATCTCCCAGCGGCGGAAGGTGCAATAGTCGCCGGTCTTGCGATCGATGGCGACACGCACATCGATCTCGCCGCCGTGCTTCTTGCGCGTTGCAGACGCCAGCGCAGCCTCGATGGCCTCGAAGATGACACCTGCGGGGACGTCCTTTTCGTTGGAAACGGCCTCAACGACCAGTAGGATCTCTTTGCTCATTCAACCTAATCCGAACTCAGAACTTGCACCCCATACCCGACGGGCCGCGGCGCGTTGAGAGTACGCCCGGCGGCCACGACGGCGCCATGCTCACCAATCGACCACCAGGCGCGACGATTCGATCACACCATAGGGAATCTGCCAGACCTCGCCATCGACCTCGATCGAGACCTGCACATCGTCGCTGCCGACCAGCACGCCCTGCAGCCTGCGCCGCCCCTGGACCTTCTCGGCCAGGCGCATCTTCACCTGCTGGCCGACGAAGCGCGCATAGTGCTCGGGGAATACCAGCGGTCGCTCGACACCTGGGGAGGAGATCTCGAGGTCGTACTGACCGGGCAAGGGATCCTCGACATCGAGCACACCGCTGAGCTGATGGCTCACGCTGGTGCAGTCGTCGAGGGTGATCCCGTCGGGATGGTCGATATAGACCCGCAGGGTCGCGTTCGTTCCGTGCTGGAAGAACTCGACCCCGACGAGCTCGTAACCCATGGGTTCGACGACGCGACGCGCAAGGCGCGTCAATGTGCTGTCTGCCGGCTGCATAATCCGCCCTTCAGAAACAAAAATTGGGCCAGTGGCCCAACCTCTTGCGGTGACCCAAGCACCCATCGCACGGGCTTGTCACCAATTCGCGAGCGATAAAAAAACCCCGTAGACGGGGTTTGATGGGTGGCCAGTGCAATGGTTACCAGATCCGCCACTTCCTTAAGCGCTGAAAGTTTATAGTAACTTATTGAGTTAAGCAAGGAGCGCATCCCGCCCCGACGCGCCCGCCACGGCGGTACAAGAAGGCGCCGCCGCCCCGGCGAACGGGGCCTGCCGACGGCGCCTCGGGGGCGGTTAGCGCACCTCGCCCGCAGCCACCGGCGGCGCATAGCCGAAGGGCGGCATCAGCGGCGGCGCATGAGGCATCGGCGGGTGCGGCCAGGCCACCGGACGCTGCGCCCAACGCTGTTGCATACGCTCCATGCGCGCCTGCGCCAGACGCTGCATGGCGGCATGATGCGCGGCCAGGCGCGCCTGATGCGCCGCAAACGGATCGTGCGGCACGACCGGGGCCTGGGCTGCGACCGGCGAGGGCGCCGGCTGCGCCGCAGCCTCGGCGGGCTCGGGCGCGGAGGCGCCAGCCGCATCCTCGACCACCTCGGCAGCGACCTCGGGCGCGGCGGCAACCGGCGCGACTGCGGGCTCGGCCTCGGACTCAGCCTCGGGTGCGGCCGGCACCACTGCCACTGGCTCGGCGGCGGCGACCTCGGGCGAGGACGGGCTCGGCACCGCCTCCGATTGCGTCGCGGGCATGGTCGAATCGGCCCGCTGTGGCGCGGGCACGGCGGCCTCATCGGCGGCGGCGAGTTCGCGTTTCTCCTGCTCCAGCGAATCCCAGTAGAGATAGCCGAAGGCGAGCACGCTCCCCCACAGGAAGAGCCTCGGGAACCAACGAATCACGGAACGGGACTTGGGCTTTTCTTCAGCGGCCATCTGAGTACTCCATGGTGAGATGGTCGGGACGAACCCCTGGCTCGCCCCGGGGCGCGACATGCGCCGCCGCCTCGGCGTGCGACGACGCCGGGAGGGCTCCGACAAAAACACGTCACCGTGCCGCGACCGCCGCAACGACGACCAGGCCCGGGGACCGAATCAGCCGTGGCCGGCCAGCTCGGTGAGGATCTCGATGATGCGCCCCGAGCAGACCTCGAGGTTGCGCTCGATCTCGGCCATGGTGATCTCGCCCTCGCCCTTCCCCGCGGCCCAGTTGACCACGAAGGCAAGCGTGGCGTAGCACAACCCCAGTTCGCGCGCGAGCGCCGCCTCGGGCATGCCGGTCATGCCGACCAGATCGCAACCGTCACGCTCGAGCCGCGTCACCTCGGCGGTGGTCTCGAGACGCGGTCCCTGGGTGGCGGCATAGGTACCGCCGTCGACCACCGCGTGACCGAGCCGCGCACAGGCACCCAGCAGCTCACCACGCAGCGACTGGCAATAGGGCTCGGTCATGTCGACGTGATCGACCCCCTGCTCGTCTCCGGTGAAGAAGGTGTGCTCGCGACCGTGGGTGTAGTCGATGATCTGATCCGGCACCCCCAGTACCGCCGGGCCATAGCGCTCGGTGATACCACCGACGGCGGCCAGGGCGACCACCCGCTCGGCGCCGCACTCACGCAGCGCCCAGACATTGGCGCGGTAGTTGACGCGATGCGGCGGCAACCGATGCCCGGCGCCATGGCGCGGCAGGAACAGCACCTCGGTCTCGCCGAGCCGCCCCCGGGTCACCGGGGCCGAGGTTTCGCCATAAGGGGTCTCGACGCGCCGCGCCTCACGCGCTTGCAGCGCCGGCAGTTCGGAGAACCCGGAACCGCCGATGATAGCCAGAACAGTCATGCAGCCACCGCCACTTCTCAAAATGGCGGCAGTTTACCGAAGTGTGCGCGGGAATCCAAAGGGCGGAGATCGGCAGTCGGCACCGAGCGCACGCGCGCTTGCCACGGCGTGCGGGATCAGCGCCCCGCGGTGGCCTCCTGCAGGATACCGGCCTCGACCAGCTTGGGCAGCAACACCTGCTCTTCGCGATCGATCCGGGCCGAAACCATCTCCAGGATTTCATGAGTTTGCGCGAGAAAGGTCTCGCAGAACTCGAAGTCGCAGTCCTTCAGCCAGCGCTTGTGGTAGGCACTGAAGGCCTGACGCAGCGGCTTCTCGCCGCTGATGAAGCCCCAAGCGATCGACTTCGCCCGCGGGTCCTCATGGATCAGCAGCCCCGGGTAGAGGCTGCGATCCTCCTCGGCGAGATGCGCGCGCACCCGCTGACCGAAGTCGCACAGCAGCTGGTGGGCGGTCCGCGCGTTGGGGCGGATCCGCAACAGTTCGGGAGCGAGCAGCGCGCGCAGATCGTCGATCATCTGGCGCAGTTCCGCGTGCGAATCGCGGTAGGTGTCGAGCGTTTGCATGTCATCCTCGAGGTTGATCGGTCGGTGGGACGCAGCAAGCAAGGGCTGCCGCCACGCCACCCGCGAGGATGTATAACAGATCGCGGAAATAGTCAAAAAGCGCTTAATTATATTGTGTTTTTCGACCATTCCCGCGGTACGGGGCGAGCCGCGCTCAGATGTCCTCGTCGGCGACCGCGTAGATGCCCCGGGCATTGCGAAAATAGTTCTTGTAGTCGAGCCCATAGCCGTAGAGATAGCGATCGACCACCTCGACACCGACGATATCGGCCTCACACTGGTGCGGACGCTGCTTGGCCACCAGCACCGCGCTCTGCACGCTCGCCGCGCCGTCCTCGTGACAGGCCCGCACCACCTGATCGAGGGTGATGCCCTCGTCGAGGATGTCGTCGACCACCAGCACGTGCTCGTTACGGATCGCGTCCGAGGGACGATGGCGCCAGGCCAGCTCGCCACCGCTGGTCGCCCCCTGGTAGCGACTGGCGTGGATGTAGTTGACCCGCAGCGGGAAGTCGAGCCGGGGCAGCAACAGCCCGGCGGTGATCACCGCGCCGGTCATCACGCAGAGGATCACCGGATCCTTGTCGCCGAGACGCTCGGTGATGGTCTCCGCCATGCGGTCGAGCGCCGTCTCCATCTCCTCGTGCGACACCAGGCACTCGGCGCGCGCGGCGACACCCTCATACTGACTACGATCAAGCTTCATCCTACATTGGTCTCCGAATCTGTCGGGTCATCGAGCCCGAGATCGAGACTGTGGTGGGTCTCGAGTCGGGCGGCGTGGTCGACCGCGCGCTGCCAGTCGGGGCACTCGCGCAGATGCAATCGGTCATGGCCGCCACGTCCGTGCATGCGCACCAGGCGCAGCGCCAGGGCGGGGTCCGTGGCATCGGCGAAGCACTCCACGAGTGCGGCCGCGGCGGGGCGATTGTTGCAAATCAACAGCACGTCGCAACCTGCAGCGTGCGCGGCACGGGCGCGATCGAGATGATCGCCACCGGCGGCAGCGGCCCCCATGTTGAGATCGTCGCTGAAGATCACCCCCTCGAAACCGAGCCGCTGACGCAGGATCTCACCGAGCCAGCGCGGCGAGAAACCGGCCGGCTCGGGCGCCACCTGCGGATAGACGACGTGCGCCGGCATCAGCGCCTCGATGCCGTGCGCGATCAACCGCTCGAAGGGCACCAGATCCTCCATCGCCAGCTCGCCGAAGGGGCGCGGATCGCTCGGCAGGGCATGATGGGAGTCGACCGCCACCCCGCCGTGACCGGGGAAGTGCTTGCCGACGGCGGCCATGCCCGCGCGACGCATCCCCTCGGCCCAGGCCAGCGCCAGCTCGGCGACCTGCTCGGGCGCGGCACCGAAGGCGCGATCACCCACGACCGCACAGAGCCCACGATCGAGATCGAGCACCGGGGCGAAGCTGAAGTCGACGCCGACGGCGCGCAGCTCGGCGGCCATCAGCCAACCGAGTCGGTCACAGAGTTCACGGGCGCGGGCGGGATCGCGAGCATGGAGCGCGGCAAAGCGCCCCATCGCCGGCAGCCGGGTGAAGCCGTCGCGAAAGCGCTGCACGCGCCCCCCTTCCTGATCGACGCCGATCAGCAGACGTGGCTCGCGCAGGGCATGGATCTCGGCAGTGAGTGCGGCGAGCTGCGCGGGGTCGGCATAGTTGCGGGCGAACAGGATCACGCCACCGACGGCCGGGTGGCGCAACAGCTCGCGGTCCTCGGCGGTGAGCCTGGTGCCCGCGATGTCGAGCATGATCGGGCCTAGCGACATGGGGCGGTCATCCTGCTGCGGCTGCGGTCGGGGTCCGGCGCTGACCGGACCGGTCTGAATGGCCGTCTTTTTAACACAGCGCCGGTGGGGGAGCTACCAGCGACCAGCGACCAGCGACCAGCGACCAGCGACCAGCGACCAGCGACCGGAAGATTGAACCGCCAAGTCGCGAAGGGCGCCAAGGGGTTTAATGATCAGACCTCACGACGCGCTCTCCACTGGAGGCTGATGGCTGGCCACTGGAGGCCAAGCCTTCTTCTTCCTTCGCGTTCTTCGCGGCTTTGCGGTTCAATCCGTTACATGCGATTCAATCCGTCACGTACGGTTCAATCCTTCACATGACATCCCGAGCGCGTGTCCGCACATCGAGCCGATCACGCAGCCAGTCACCGACCAGGTTGACGGCGAGGGTCACGGCGAACAGCGCCACGCCGGGGGCGATCACCAGATGCGGGGCGACCAGCAGATAGGAGACGCCATCGCGCAACATGCTGCCCCAGGAGGCATCGGGCGGCTGGATGCCGAGCCCGAGGAAGGAGAGCCCGGCCTCGGCGACGATCGCCGCGGCGATGCCGAAGGTGGCCTCGACCAGCAGCGGCGCGAGCGCCAGCGGCAACAGATGGCGCCAGAGGATGCGCCAGGTACCGCAGCCGAGGGCGCGCGCGGCGAGGACGTGCTCGCGCCCGGCCAGGGTCAGCGCCTGGGCACGCGCCAGCCGCGCATAGCCGACCCAGCCGACCACGGTCAGCGCGATCACCAGGTTGTCGAGCCCGGGGCCGAGCAGACCGGCCAAGGCAATCGCCAGCAGGATCCCCGGAAAGGCGAGGAACAGATCGATCAGCCTGACCACCAACCGGTCCACCCAGCCGCCGAGCAGCCCGGCGACGAGCCCGACCAGGGTGCCGAGACTCGCGGCGAAGGCCACCACCCCGACCCCGACCAGCAGCGAGACCCGCGCACCGACCAGCAGTCGCTCGTGGACCGGGCGCCCCAGATCATCGGTCCCGAGCGGCGCCCCCGGCATCGGCCCGGCGAGCATCGCCCTGAGCTCGACCCGATTCGGCGCCTCGACCAGCCAGGGCGCGAACAGCGCCGCACCGCACCAGACCAGCAACACCACGACCGCCAGACGCACCCCATCCCCCTCCTCATCCCTCATCCCCGTCCGGGAACCCCGACGCCTATGGTAGGCTCTGACCACGGTACGGGCCGAGCGCCCGAGGCGCGTTGGATTTCGGCTCCATGCCCCGATCTAACCGGACAACGGCCCGGCATCGGGCATCGCGCACGCTGTATTTGGTCAACGAGGACGAAGGCTCGCATGAACCCAAGAAACTTCCACATCCTGCTCTGGATCGCGGTCACCCTGTGGCTGGTGATGATGCTCAACGGCATGACCTCGCCGGAAGGCATCGAGACCCGCAACCTGAGTTACAGCGAGTTCCTGAGCGAACTGAACGAGGGCGCGGTGCGCGAGGTGACCATCCAGGATCAGACCATCCAGGGCACGCGAACCGATGGCTCACGCTTCGAGACCTATGACCCCAACGACCCCGGCCTGATCGGCGACCTGCTCAATCAGGGTGTGGCCATCCGCGCCGAGCCGCCCGAGCAACCGAGCGTGCTGATGCAGGTGATTGCCGCCTGGCTGCCCTTCATGTTGCTGATCGGCATCTGGTTCTGGTTCATGCGACGCAACAGCGGTGGTGGCGTCGGTGGCGGCGGCGGGATCTTCAACTTCGGCAAGAGCCGCGCGCGCCAGCACGCCGAGGGCGAGGTCAAGGTGACGCTGCGCGATGTCGCCGGCGTCGAGGAGGCCAAGGAAGAGGTCGGCGAGCTGGTCGACTTCCTCAAGAGCCCGCAGAAGTTCTCCAACCTCGGCGGTCGCATCCCGCGCGGCGTGCTCATGGTCGGCCCCCCCGGCACCGGCAAGACGTTGCTCGCACGCGCCATCGCCGGCGAGGCGCGGGTGCCCTTCTTCAGCATCTCCGGCTCGGACTTCGTCGAGATGTTCGTCGGCGTCGGCGCCTCGCGGGTGCGTGACCTCTTCGAGCAGGCCAAGAAGAGTGCCCCCTGCATCATCTTCATCGACGAGATCGACGCCGTCGGACGCAAGCGTGGCGCCGGGCTCGGCGGTGGACACGACGAGCGCGAGCAGACCCTCAACCAGCTGCTCGTCGAGATGGACGGCTTCGCCGGCACCGAGGGCGTCATCGTCATCGCCGCAACCAACCGCGCCGACGTCCTCGATCCGGCGCTGCTGCGCCCGGGACGCTTCGACCGCCAGGTCGTGGTCGGCCTGCCCGACCTCTCCGGTCGCGCCGCCATCCTCGAGGTGCACCTGCGCAAGGTACCGGTGGCCGACGACATCGACGCGCGCACCATCGCCCGCGGCACCCCCGGCTTCTCCGGCGCCGACCTCGCCAATCTGGTCAACGAGGCGGCGTTGTTCGCCGCGCGCCGCAACAAGGCGCGTGTCGACATGGAGGACATGGAGCAGGCCAAGGACAAGATCATGATGGGCGCCGAACGTCGCTCGATGGTGATGTCCGAGTCGGAGAAGAAGCTCACCGCCTACCACGAGGCCGGACATGCCATCGTCGGTCGGCTGGTACCCGAGCACGACCCCGTCCACAAGGTCAGCATCATCCCGCGTGGACGCGCCCTCGGCGTCACCCTGTTCCTGCCCGAGCGCGACCGCTACAGCATGAGCAAGCGCCAGCTCGAGAGCCAGATCTCGAGCCTGTTCGGCGGACGCATCGCCGAGGAGATGATCTTCGGCCCCGAGCACGTCACCACCGGCGCCTCCAACGACATCGAACGCGCCACCGACATCGCCCGCAACATGGTCACCCGCTTCGGCCTGTCGGATGCCATGGGACCGCTGGCCTACGCCGAGGACGAGAGCGAGGTCTTCCTCGGTCGCTCGGTCACCCAGCAGCGCAACGTCTCCCCGGAGACGGCGCAGGCGATCGACCAGGCGGTGCGTCAGATCATCGACCGCAACTACCAGCGCTCGCGCCAGCTCCTCGATGACAACCTCGACAAGCTGCACGCGATGGCCGAGGCACTGCTGAAGTTCGAGACCATCGACAAGGCGCAGATCGACGACATCATGTCGGGACGCACCATGCGCGAACCCGACGACGATGTCGGCGGCACCCCGACGGCCGGCGGCGACGGCCCTGCCCCGGCCCCCAAGGGCAACACCCCGCCGTCGATCGTCGGCGGCCCGGTCGGCGAGGTCTGATCCGACCCGGCACGCCCCACCGGGCGTGTCGACCCGAACCGGGCGCCGCGAGACGATCGCGGCGCCCGGTGACCGGGTGATAGCATCGCGCTCCTGCACCCAATCCTCTGCCGGAGCACGCATCCATCATGTCCCAACCCAAGCTCATCCTCGCCTCCACCTCACCCTTCCGCCGCGCCCTGCTGGAGCGTCTCGGACTCGCCTTCGCCACCGCCGCCCCCGAGGTCGACGAACGCCCCCTCCCCGACGAGCCCGCCCAGGCCCTGGTGATGCGTCTGGCCGAGGCCAAGGCCCGCGCCGTCGCCGCCGCTCACCCCGAGGCGCTGATCATCGGCTCGGATCAGGTCGCGAGCATCGACGGCCAGATCCTCGGCAAGCCCGGCGGCCACGAGGCGGCGATCGCACAGCTCAGCCTCTGCGCCGGGCGCGCCGTCACCTTCCAGACCGGTCTCTGTCTGCTCGATGCCGCCAGCGGCCGCGCCCAGACCCTGGTCGAACCCTTCCGGGTCCATATGCGCGCGCTCACCGAGGCGCAGATCGCCGGCTATGTCGCGCGCGAGCGTCCCTTCTCCAGCGCCGGCAGCTTCAAGTCAGAGGGGCTTGGCATCGCCCTGTTCGAGCGGCTCGAGGGCGAGGACCCCAACGCGCTGATCGGACTGCCGCTGATCCGGCTGGTGACCCTGCTGCAGGACCATGGCATCGATCCACTGACCCAGGGCACACAACCGCTCGACTGAACCGCCGAGCGCGCTCCTCTCCCGCGGGCCGAGGCGCACGCACCACCGACCTGTCCGGCACCTTCGAAATTAGGGGGTTTTGCCGATTGCACCTGATGCGACTCCCGGGCGAGACTTTAGGCTTGCACCATGCGCTCCAGGGTACTGGACGCCGTCTCTCCCCTCCCCGACGACGGGCCCGTCCGCGGGCCTTCGATGACCACAGGAGCCGCCGACCATGCGACCCGATGCCGCTCGCCGTTGCCGCCCGCGCTGGACGCTGGGCGCACTCATCCTCGCCCTGCTCGCGCTCTCCGGCTGCGCCACCACCGGGCAGCACGGTCACTATGGCTCGGAGACCTTTCCGGTCCCCGAGGAGATCGCCGACAACGTCGACTTCTGGCGTCATGTCTATGGGATCTGGCGACGCGACCAGGTGGTGTTCCACGACGACCGGCACCTGGGGGTGATCTACGAGGTCGCCACCCTGCCCGGCGCCAGCGCCGAGTCCTACACCCAGGCCCAGCGCGACTGGATCGCCGCGCGCAAGCGTCATCATGCCGATCGAGTGCGCGCGCTCGAGGCGGCGCTGCGCGAGCAGCGCTCGCTGGCACGCGCCGATCGCCAGCTGCTCGCGCAGTTCGAGGAGGCCGCTGGTCGCGAGGCGGTGTTCGGGGCCGATGAGCGGGTACGCTCGCAGCGCGGACTGCGCGAGCGCTTCAAGCGCGGGGTCGAGATCAGCGGGCGCTACGACCAGATCTTCCGCGAGATCATGCAGGCCCACGGCGTGCCCGAGGACCTGGCCTATCTGCCGCACGTCGAGTCCTCCTTTCAGACCCACGCCCGCTCGAGCGTCGGCGCCGGCGGGGTGTGGCAGTTCATGCCCGCCACCGGACGCTTGTTCATGACCGTCGACCGTCACGTCGACGAGCGCTTCGACCCCATCCTCGCCGCCGACGGCGCCGCACGCTATCTCGCCCAGGCCCAGCGCAAGCTCGGCAGTTGGCCGCTGGCGATCACCTCCTACAACCACGGCCAGGGCGGCATGGCCAAGGCCAAGGCCAGATATGGCGATGACATCGGTCGGATCGTCGAGGAGTACGACGGTCGCTACTTCGGCTTTGCCTCGCGTAACTTCTACGCCGAGTTCGTCGCCGCGCGCGAGGTCGCCATGCATGCCAGGCGCTACTTCCCCGAGGGCCTGGCCTACGAACAGCCCTGGCGTCACGACCGCCTGGTGCTGCGTCACAGCCTGCCGCTGACCCGCCTGGCCAGCCATTACACGGTCTCACCGAGCCAGCTCGCCTCACTCAACCTGCACTGGCGCAAGCGACTGGTCTCGGGCAGCCGCCCGATCCCGGCCGGCACCACCGTGTGGCTGCCCGCGGGCAGCCTGAAGCGCATCGCCAGCCACCCGCCGGCGATCCCGGTGGTGGTCTCGCGCACCCCGCCGACGCCCCCCCGGGTGGCCAGCACGCAGCGCGCCGAGTCGAAACCCCAGACGCGCTATCACGTCGTGCAGCCGAACGAGACCCTCTACCGCGTAGCACTGGAAAACGGTCTCACCGTCTCCCAGCTCCGTGCACTCAACCAGCTCGCGCCGGACGACAACGAGATCCATCCCGGACAACGACTGCGCATCGGCGGGATCTAGCGGCGAGCCCAGGTCGCACGCGCGGCATCAGGGTTCACAGAAGGAGCGACACTCGGCCAGGGTCTCGAACGGGACCCGACCGTCGCAGCCACCATAGCGGAAGGGCTTGCAGCGATTGTCGCGATAGTCGTAGAAGAAGCGCGTCTGGGCCGCGCGACAGGGACCGGGATCGGGCTTGGCGAGACAGCCAACGGGGAGTTCCTTGTTGGTGTCGATACTCGGCTGACTGGCGCAACCGGCAAGCAGCGCTGCCATCAGCAGCAACGACAACGCAGATCGGCGGCGCCCCGTGGAATGGTGTGGGTGCATCGTTGAGACTCCTTCACGCACCGCTCGATTGCCTGCGATGCCGGAAGGATTGTAACCACAGAGACGACCCACTGCCGAACCCGGCACCCGCTCAGGGCTCGAGGTGGGCGAGCACCTGACGAAAGCGGTTGATGTGGGTACGCTCGGCCTGGGCCAGGGTCTCGAACCAGTCGGCGATCTCGTCAAAGCCCTCGTCACGCGCCAGCCGCGCCAGCCGTGGATACATCTCGGTGGACTCGACCTGTTCCCCGGCGATGGAGGCGCGGAGGTTGTCGACGGTCGTCCCGATCGGTAATCCGGTGACCGGATCACCGACCGGCTCGAGATACTCCAGATGGCCGAGCGCATGACCGGTTTCGCCTTCCGCGGCCGAGCGAAACAGCATGGCGATCTCGCCATAGCCCTCGATATCGGCCTTGGCGGCAAAGTACAGATAGCGACGATTGGCCTGGGACTCGGCGATGAAGGCCTGGATCAGGCTCTGCTCGGTCTTGCTGCCCTTGAGTTGCATCTGATCTCCACGACGCTGTAGCGATTCTGCTGCGGTGCAACTCAGATTGGAGGATGGGCAATGGAAAGTTAAAATCGATTATTTCGATAAAAAAGATCGGCAAAAATGATAAATCACCCGATCCCGATGCTGAGCGCCAGCTCGCAGCTCTTCAGCCTCATGCTTGCGAGCCAGTGAGCACACTGCTAAGACTGCCATACTCGGACACACGAAGGATCGGCCAGCGTCCCGCGACATCCAGCGACACACCACCAGCCGGCGAGCCACACTGCCCCACCTGCTCCCGACCCGCTGGCGCGCCGCCCCCAGCCACCTCCTATCTTGGCCCCTCGCCGTACCGGACACCCGCTCATGCAGCCATCGCCCCAGGTCCCCGCACAGCCGCTTCGGCTCCTGCACCTCTCAGACCCTCACCTCTATGATCAGGCAGAGGGCAGACTGCTCGGCATGCGCACCCGCCACAGCTTCGAGGCGGTGCTCGAGCGCGCGCTGGCCAGCGCGCCGGCCGACGCCCTGCTGATCACCGGCGACCTGGCGCACGACGAGGCCGCCGGCGGCTATCGACTGTTGCGAGACCGGCTCGAGCAGACCCGATTGCCCTGTTACTGCGTCGCCGGCAACCACGATCACTGGCCACTGGCGCACGAGATCCTCGGCCATTTCGCACCACCCTCGGGCAGCATCGTCGCGCTCGGCAACTGGCGTCTGGCGCTGCTCGACTCGAGCCTGCCCGGTGAGGTCCGCGGACACGTCGAACCGGCCCAGCTCAGCGCGCTCGGCGCCTGGCTGGAGACCAACCAAGCGCCGACCCTGGTCTGCCTTCATCATCACCCGGTCGCCGTCGGCAGCGCCTGGATCGACAGCCTCGGGGTCGACAACGGCGAGGCCCTGGTCACACTCTGCGCCGACCACCCCCAGGTGCGCGCGATCCTCTTCGGGCACGTCCATCAGGCCTTTGCCCAGCACATCGGACGGCTCGAACTGCTCGCCGCCCCGGCCACCAGCGTCCAGTTCCTCAAGCAGAGTCGCGGATTTGCCCTCGACACACGACCGCCGGGCTACCGCGAGCTCCTGCTGCATGGCAACGGTCACATCGAGACCCGCGTGATCAGGCTCAACGATTACCCCGAACACCCCGATCTCGAGGCCAGCGGCTACTGACCTCAGCCGATCACGAAGCCGTGATAGCTGCCTTCCTCGAGCGGCTCGCAAACGACCGTCTCGACACGTGCCGCAGGCGGCCCCTGGTGCAGCCAGTCACGCAACCGCTCCACCGCGCCCGCCTCACCACAGCACACCACTTCGACCCGACCATCGGGCAGATTGCGCGCATAGCCGCTCACCCCCAGGCGATCAGCCTGCTCGCGGGTCGCACCACGAAACCACACCCCCTGCACCCGCCCCGCAACCAGACAGCGACAACACCGCCGCGCCCCGCCAGACACCCGCATCCCGTTCATCTCGCTCCCCCGTTCTGCCAATACGACGACATGCCGTGCGGGTTGCGAACACAGCCGCACGGGACCATTCTCCAGCAAGTGCAGCGCGCCGGGCGGCGCGCCCGTATCGCCGACAACGACAAGGAGTGCGAACAGATGTCCTTCATCCTGGTGTTGTACTACAGCCGTCACGGGGCCACCGCGGAGATGGCGCGACAGATCGCGCGCGGGGTCGAGCAGGCCGGCCTGGAGGCGCGACTGCGAACCGTTCCGGCGGTCTCCAGCGACTGCGAGGCGAGCGCACCACCGATCCCCGACTCGGGACCGCCCTATGTCACCCATGACGACCTGCGCGGGTGTGCCGGACTCGCGCTCGGCTCACCCACGCGTTTCGGCAACATGGCCGCGGCACTCAAGTATTTTCTCGACGGCACCAGCGGGCTGTGGCTCTCGGGGGCGCTCGCCGGCAAGCCCGCCGGGGTCTTCACCTCCACCTCCAGCCTGCATGGCGGCCAGGAGAGCACCCTGCTGAGCATGATGCTGCCACTGCTGCACCACGGCATGCTGCTGCTCGGGCTCCCCTACAGCGCCGAGGACCTGCTCCACACCCGCAGCGGCGGAACCCCCTACGGCCCCTCGCATCTCGCCGGCCCGGACAGCGACCTGGCGGTGAGCGAGGAAGAGCAGCGGCTCTGTCAGGCACTCGGACAGCGGCTGGCGCAGACCGCGCGCAGCCTCGAACCGAGCGGCAACCAGGGACCGATCTCGTCTTGACCCAGCCGAGTCCGCAACTGCACCTGCCGGTCGCGCTGACACGCGAGCCGACACTGACCGAATACCTGCCCGGCCCCAACGCCGAGGCGGTGGCCGCCATCGCCGCGCTGAGCGGCACGACGGGCGAGCCTCTGGTGTTTCTTCACGGCGCCAGCGGCACCGGCAAGACGCACCTGCTCCAGGCGGCCTGTCTCGAAGCGAGCGCGCATCGCCTCCAGGCGCACTATCTCCCGCTCAAGACCCCGGGGCTGACGCCGTCGCTGCTCGACGACCTCGAGCAACTCGACCTGATCGCCATCGACGACATCGATGCCGTCACCAGGGATGGCGACTGGGAGCAGGCGCTGTTCGATCTCTACAACCGTCTGCGCGAGCGTGGCCGGCAACTGCTCGTCGCCGCGCGCCAACCACCGGAGCGGCTGACACTCGACCGCGCCGATCTGCGCTCACGTCTGCAATGGGGACCCTGCTATCGACTGCTCGCACTGACCGATCGCGACTGCGAGCAACTGCTCAGCACCTCGGCCGCGCAGCGCGGTCTGCGGCTCGGGCCGGCGCTGGTGCGCTACATCATGCACTATCACGCCCGCGACCCCGAGTCACTGCTCGCGCTGATCGAACGAATCGACGCGGCCAGCCTGCGCGAACAGCGCCAGCCGACCATCCCGATGGTGCGACGGCTCCTGCACGATGCGCCCTGAGCCCGGGTCAGTCGTGATGCGCGCCACGCACCGCAGCCTTGCGCCCCCACACCCAGACATACTGGGCGCCACTGACCAGCACCGTGGCCAGACAGCCCCAGACCAACGACTGGATCAACAGCTCGGGCAGCGGGAAGGGACCGGCATCCATGATCACCAGCACCACCAGCAGGATCTGCAGCAGGGTGTTGAGCTTGCTCGCCGGCAAGGGCGCCGCCTCTACGGTCTCGACGCGATAGTTGTAGAGCACCGCGCCGACCACGATCAGCAGATCGCGGAACACCACCGCGACCACCAGCCACACCGGAATGGCGCCGAGCGACCCCAGCACCAGGAAGCAGCACACCAGCAGCGCCTTATCGGCGAGCGGGTCGAGGATGCCGCCGAGCCGGGTCTGCCAGCCGTAATGCTTGGCCAGGAAACCGTCGAGCCCGTCGGAGATCCCGGCGAAGGCGAACAGCGCCAGCGCCCAGCCGAACTCGCCGATGAGCAGCAGATAGACGACCGGCGCCACCGCCACCAGCCGCATCACACTGATGATATTGGGAAGATCTCTGAGCTTCACCTGTCTGTCCTGACCCTGATCGCAACCAACTGAAACACCGAAAGGTCGCGCCAGACCACTGATTTTGAAGGGCTTTCACGAACAGCCCAACGCGCCCCATGCCACGCTCCGGGACACCGCGGAGGACACCGCCCCGCCCGGGCGGCTCGCATCCTACCCGAGCCCCGGAGACTCTCCAAGTTATACCGGGCGCTGACGGTATACAATCGCGCCCTGGCACACTCAACGGAGCCCCAGCGTGACGCAGGATCCCACTCAAAACCCCTCCCCTTCGCTCAATTACCGTGACGCCGGTGTCGACATCGACGCCGGGGCCGAACTCGTCGAGCGCATCAAGCCGCTCGCCGCGCGCACCAGCCGTCCCGGCGTGGTCACCGGTCTCGGCGGTTTCGGCGCACTCTTCGAGCTGCCGCTCGGTCAGTACCGCGAGCCGGTCCTGGTCTCGGGTACCGACGGTGTCGGCACCAAGCTGCGCCTGGCCATCGAGCTCGATCGTCATGACGGCATCGGCATCGACCTGGTGGCGATGTGCGCCAACGACATCCTGGTCAGCGGCGCCGAGCCGCTGTTCTTCCTCGACTACTACGCCACCGCCAAGCTCGACGTCGAGGTTGCCAGCACCGTGGTCGGCGGCATCGCCCGCGGCTGCGAGCTGGCCGGCTGCGCCCTCACCGGCGGCGAGACGGCGGAGATGCCCGGCATGTACGGCGCCGGCGACTACGATCTCGCCGGCTTCTGCGTCGGCATCGCCGAGAAATCCGAGCTGATCCTCCCCGAGCGGGTGCGTCCCGGCGACGTGCTCATCGGCCTCGCCTCCTCCGGGCCGCACTCCAACGGCTACTCGCTGATCCGCAAGGTCATCGAGGTCAGCGGCGTCGATCTCCAGGCGCCGTTCGACGAGGCGACGCTCGCCGAGCGACTGATGGCGCCGACGCGCATCTACATCCCCGCGATCCTGCCGCTGATCCGTACCCTGCGGGTGCACGCGCTCTCGCACATCACCGGCGGCGGTCTCACCGAGAACCTGCCGCGGGTGCTGCCCGAGGACACCCGCGCGGTGATCGATCTCGACGCCTGGCAGCGTCCGGCGGTGTTCGACTGGCTGCAGCAGGCCGGCGGGATCAGTGAGCAGGAGATGCTGCGCACCTTCAACTGCGGCATCGGCATGATCGTCTGCGTCGCCGCCGAGGACCACGACGAGACCATGGCGCTGCTCGCCAACGCCGGCGAACAGGCCTGGACCATCGGTCGCATCGAGCAGGCCGAAGGCGCGCCGGAGGTGCACTACGAGGGCACGCGGACCGATGGGTGAGGCGCAGCAAGCACTCCCGGTGGTGGTGCTGATCTCCGGTGGCGGGAGCAATCTGCAGGCGCTGATCGACGGCCAGGCGCGCGGTGAGCTGCCGATCCGCATCGTCGCGGTGATCAGCAACCGCGCCGATGCGGGCGGACTCGAACGCGCCCGGCGCCATGGCATCGCCACCGCAGTGCTCGATCATCGCGACTATGCCGAGCGCGCCGACTACGATGCCGCGCTCACCGGGTTGATCGCGGATTACGATCCCGGACTGGTGGTGCTCGCCGGCTTCATGCGCATCCTCACCCCGGCGTTCGTCGCCGCACACCGCGGGCGGCTGCTCAACATCCACCCCTCACTGCTGCCGAAGTATCGTGGGCTGCACACCCACCAGCGCGCGCTCGACGCCGGTGAGCGCGAGCACGGCGCCAGCGTCCACTTCGTCACCGCCGAACTCGACGGCGGCCCGGTGGTGCTGCAGGCGCGCGTCGCCGTCGAGGCGGACGACGATGCCGAGCGCCTCGCGGCACGGGTGCTGAAGCAGGAGCACATCATCTATCCGACGGTGGTGCGCTGGTTCGCGCAGGGACGGCTCAGGCTCGATGATCAGGACCAGGCCCGGCTCGACGACGTGCCGCTGTCCGGGCCGCGCATCATCGACGCCGCCGGCTGAACCTCTCGCCCCGGCGCTCCCGACCAGGGGCGCCGGGACGTCCCCCTCAGGCGCGCTTGCCGTCGACCAGGGCGCGCTGGAAGCAATCGAGCTTGGCGAGGATCTGGCGCTTCATCCCGATCAGCTCCATGCACTGCAGCCGCGCCGCCTCCCACTGACCATTGACACGCAACCGCAGGATCTCGGTGGAGACCTCGTGCATGCGCGCATGGATACGCTCGATCTCGGCATACTCGGGTAGCTCGCCATAGCGGTCACGGCCGACGCCGGCCAGCCAGACGCCGAAACGTCGACGACACTGCTCGGCCTGATCCTCGAGCGGCAGCGCCGAGACATCGGCATCGAGCGCACCGATCACCTGACGGACCCACTTGACGTGATCGTACTGCGCCAGCAACAGCGGCAGGTCGAAGCGCTCGCCCTGTCCGCCGCGCCCCAGCAGCCAGCGCGGATCCGGCTCGAACCCCTTGAGCCAGTCGAGCATCGAGTCGGCCGGCATCGGTCGGGCGATGGCGTACCCTTGGGCATGATCGCAGCCGATGCGCATCAGCATCACGCCGTGTTCCGGGGTCTCGACGCCCTCGGCGATGACCTCCTTGCCGAACACGCTGGCCAGCCCGATCACCCCCTCGATGATCGCCAGATCCTCCTGGTCGTCGAGCATGTCGCGCACGAATGAGCGGTCGACCTTGAGGGTCTCGGCCGGGAGCTGCTTGAGATAGTTGAGCGAGGAATAACCGGTCCCGAAATCATCGAGCGCGAAACGCACCCCCATCGCCTGACAGGCGGCGATCACCGCGCGCATCGCCTCGACGTCCTCGAGCGCGACGCTCTCGAGGATCTCGAGCTCGAGCCGTTCGGGCGCCACCCCGGGGTATTCGGCCAGGATCGCCTGCAACCGCGCCACGAAGTCGATGTGCTGGAAATGGCGGGTGGCGATGTTGACACTGACGTTGAGCTCGTGACCCTTCTGCGACCACTCGGCGAGTTGCGCCAGCGCCTCGTGCAGCACCCACTCGCCGATGTCGACGATCAGCGAACTCTGCTCGACCAGCGGCAGGAACTCGGCCGGGGCGAGGATGCCGCGTTCCGGGTGCTGCCAGCGGATCAGCGCCTCGACCCCGATCACCTTGCCGGTGCGCATGTTGACCTTGGGCTGATAGAACAGGCGCAGCTCGCCGTGCTGCAAGGCGCGGCGCATCCGCTCGAGTTCCTGATGATGATGCTGGACGTTGGCCGCCGCCTCCATGTCGAAGAGCTGGTAGCGGTTGCGACCGAGCTGCTTGGCCTGGTACATGGCCTGGTCGGCATGGCGCAGCAGGGTGTCGGGATCGGCGTCGTCGAAGGGATAGAGGGTGACCCCGATGCTCGCCGAGACGTCGAGCGGGATACCGTCGATCTCGAAGGGCGCATCGATGGTCTCGAGGGTGCGCTCGAGCACCAGATCCAGCTCATCGGTGTTGCGCAGCTCGGTGATCAGGAGCACGAACTCGTCCCCCCCGAGTCGGGCGACGGTATCGCCACCGCGCACCGTGCGCACCAGTCGCTTGGCGATCTCGACGAGAAAGCGATCCCCGGCGTCGTGCCCGTGATGATCGTTGACCAGCTTGAAGTCGTCGAGATCGAGGAAACAGATGGCCACCAGCCGGTCGCGCCGCTTGGCGTTGGCCAGCGCCTGATGCAACCGATCGCTGAGCAGCACCCGGTTGGGCAGGCTGGTGAGGGCGTCGTAGTTGGCCAGGCTCTCGAGCCGGCGCTGGGCATCCTTGAGATCGGTGATGTCGGAGAACATGCCGACATAGTGGGTCAGGGTGCCCTCGGCGTCCTTCACCGCGTTGACCCGCAGCATCTCGGGATAGACCTCGCCCGATCGGCGTCGATTCCAGATCTCGCCGCTCCACTGACCGAACTCACGCAGCCGATGCCACATCTCCTGATAGAACTGGTCGTCCTGCAGCCCCGACTTGAGCAGCGCCGGGGTGCGGCCGAGCACCTCCTCGCGGGGATAACCGGTCACGCGGGTGAAGGCGGCGTTGACGTCGAGGATGCGCGAGCTGGTATCGGTGATGACGATCCCTTCCTGCGAGTTCTCGAACACGCTGGCATTGAGCTGCAACGCCGTCTGCGCACGCTGGCGCTCGGTGAGGTCGCGCAGCGTCTCGACCACCGCGACCAGCCGCCCCTCGGCGTCGCGAATGGGACCGGCATCGAGTCCGAGATAGCGCTCGGTGTGCAGCAACGGCATGTCGCACCAGCCCTCGACATGGGCCGCACCGGACGCGTCGAGCCCCTCGCCGACGGCCAGGTCGTAGCGATCCCTGAGCTCATCGAGTCGCCCCTGTATCAACAGGTCGGCGAGACAGGGCTTGGGGGCACGGTAGAAGGCGCGCCAGTGCTCGGCAGTGCCGATCACCTCGGCGGCGCGCATCCCGGTGAGCCGCTCGCAGGCCGCATTCCAGATCACCACCCGGCAATCGGCATCGAGCACGAAGGCCGGCACCACCAGCTGGTTGACCAGCGCGATGGCGAAGTCCTGGTCCAGTGCGATGGCTTCTCGAGGGTCGCGGCGAGGGTTCACGCCTCAGACTCCCACGACAGGATGGGCCCGATAGCGGGCGAGTCGGCGGCAATGATGCATCGGGCGATCAAGGGCGTTGCTGGTCCCGCTCGTAACAGGACGGAGGTTGGGCAATCGACATGCCAGCCATTATAGGATCAACGCCCTCTTCCGACATCAGCGCGCCTTAGTCGTCGGCCTCGGACGAGCGCCGCTCGGCGCTCGCCACCCCCCCCATCATGCGGTGGAACATCTCCCAGGAGGCGAGCGTACTGTTCATGTAGGGCTGGAACAGCTTGAGCGGCTCGTAGCCCTCGGCGCCCTCGCTGATGCGCGCGCCGATCTCGTCGAGCAGCTGGCGCTGGAAGGCCTCCACATCGGGCAGGCCGAACAGCTTGCGCATCTCCTCCGGGGTCATCTCGACATCGACCTTGATCTTCATCTCGGCGGACCTCCTCGCGGCGGTGGCTTGGATCGCGACGCCGTACGTCGCGATCGGCGTCAGTGACGGCTTGCACGCGGCACCGAGGGTGCCGCCGGCGCCGGTTCATCGATCACCACACCCGGCCGGGTACGGCGCCCGAACAAGACACAGGCGCGCTCGAAGGCGCGGCGGGCCTCGCGGGCGTTCCACTCCCACTCAGAGGGGTGGGCGGTGGCCGGGAGCTGCCAGTGACCGGTGATCAGCACCGGATCGATACGGATCTCGAGCGTCCAGTCATGCCAAACGGTATCGGGCTGCTCGTCCTCGACGAACTCCTGCTCGACCAGACGACAATAGTTGCCGACGCGGTCATCGGTGGCGATCAGCTCGGAGACCACCAGGGCATTGTCGATACAACTCTGCCAGCCGGTATGGACGGCGCTGGCCGAGCCCATCAGGGCATGGAAGAGCATGGCGGGCGAGAGGGTGAGCGACAAGGGGGTATCCAGATCGGGATCCCCGACGGTATCTTCTAAGGGCATGCGTTTCTCGGAGCAACGGGCCACCATGCCAGCGACGGCGACCCCACAGGGTGTTCGGAGCGCACTGCGGACTCCGGGGCCCGATGGTCGTGCGAGGCACGCCGAGTGGCAGCGGAGCGCCGGATCGAGATCGACGCGCAAGCGGTGGCAAGGCTGATGCCGACAGCGCGTCACGACCCGACCAGTGGCGGAGATGTCTAGTCTAAGTCGCCGCGCGCGCGGGCGGCAAATCGCGTGCATGCCCGATCATTCCCAAGACCACACTGGAGACCCCGATGTCCGTGCTTCTCGAACTGACCATCTTCCCGCTCGATCAGGGAGGCAGCGGGGTCAGCCGCTTCGTCGCCCCCGTGGTCGCGATGGTCCGCGACAGCGGCTACCCCCACCAACTCGGCCCCATGGGGACCGTGGTCGAGACCGAGACCCTGCCCGAGGCGCTGGCGCTGATCGAGCGCGCCCAGGCGATCCTCGACGCGATGGGCTGCGAGCGCGTCTATGCGGTGGCCAAGTTCGATATGCGCAAGCGCGCCGAGGGCCGGCTCGCGGGCAAGATCGCCTCGGTCGAGCATCGGCTCGGCGCCCCCGAGTGAGCGGCTTGGCACTGGCCGAGCGCGGCGCTTACCGGTATGGTTGGCGCACCGCACGACAGCCGCACTCGACAGCCCGATGAAGGTCGCGATCTTTTCCGACGTCCAGGCCAACCTCCCGGCCATGGAGGTCGCCGTCGCCCGCATCCTCGACTGGTCGCCGGACCTGGTGATCATGGATGGCGACCTGGTCAATCGCGGCCCCAGCAGCCTCGAATGCCTGCAACTGTTCGAGCGTCTGCGCCGTGAGCACGGCTGGCTGCCGGTGCGCGGCAACCACGAGACCTGGATGCTGCGCTGCCAGCGCGAGGCCCCGCGCGACGCGCTCGACGCGCGCATGCGCGCGTTCGCCGACTGGACGCTGCACCAGATCGCCCCGGCGCTGGAGACGCTCAACCAGTGGCCGGACCATCTGTGCTTCCATGCCGGCAGCGAGACGAGCTGGGTGCACGTCACCCACGGCACCATGCGCGGCAACCGCCACGGCGTCACCGCCGCGCTCCCCGACGAGACGCTACGCGACGGCGCCCTGCCCGAGGGCGTGGCGCTGTTCGTCACCGCCCACACCCACCGCCCGCTCACCCGGGTGCTCGACGGGTTGCCGATCCTCAACGTCGGCTCGGTCGGCTCGCCCTTCGACGGCGACCCGCGCGGCAGCTACGCCCTGCTCGAATTCCATCAGGGGCGCTGGCAGTGGGAGATCGTGCGCTTCGACTACGATCGCGAGCGCGCCCGTCGGACCTTTCTCGACTCCGGCTTCATCGAACAGGGCGGACCGCTCGCGCACATCCTCTACGAGGAGTGGCACCGCGCCCAGCTGCTGATGCCGCAATGGCGCGAGCGTTTCGAGACCGAGGTGCTCGCCGGGACACTCGCGCTCGAGACCGCCGTGGACAGTTTCCTCGCCGAGCTCGACACACCACCGGATTGAATCCCGGGTGCCCGGTGCCAGCCGGGACCCACCCCACGACCAGCGCCGGGCGAATCCGCCCGGCGACCAGGACCTATCGATGAGTGATACCGACAGCCTCCACCGTTTTCTCTTCGAACAGACCGACATCCGCGGCAATCTGGTGCATCTCGACGCCAGCTGGCGCGCGGTACTCGATGCCCACGACTACCCCGAGCCGGTACGCGGCCTGCTCGGCGAGGCGCTGGCGGCGGTCTCGCTGCTCGCCGCCACCCTCAAGTTCGACGGCGCGCTGATCCTCCAGGCCCAGGGCGACGGCCCGCTGCGCACCCTGGTCGCCCAGGCCACCAGCGCACGCACGGTGCGCGGGCTGGCGCGCTGGGATGGCGAGCTCGACCCCGAGGCCCCGCTCGCCGAGCTGTTCGGCACCGCCCGCCTGGTGCTCACCATCGAACCGCGCACCGGCGAGCCCTATCAAGGCATCGTCGCGCTCCAGGGCGAGCGCCTGGCCGATGCCATGGAGCACTTCTTCAGCGGCTCCGAGCAGCTGCCGACCCGACTCTGGCTCGATGCCGACGGCGAGCGCGCCGCAGGCATGCTGCTGCAGCGCCTGCCCGGCGCAGACCGCGCTGCCGAGGACTGGTCGCGGGTGGGCATGCTCGCCGACACCCTGACCCGCGAGGAGCTGCTCGCGCTGCCCGCCGAGCAACTCCTCTACCGGCTGTTCAACGAGGAGCCGGTGCGACTCTTCGAGCCCGACCCGATCGCTTTTCGCTGCGGCTGCTCGCGCGCGCGCATCGAGCAGACCGTCAAGCTGCTCGGCGCCGAGGAGATCGAGTCGATCCTCGCCGAGCGCGACGGGCTCGAGGTGACCTGCGAGTTCTGCAACCGCACCTATCGCTTCGATCCGGTCGACGCCCGCCAGCTGCTCGCCGAGGACAGCCACCACAGCTCGCCGCCGACCCAGCACTGAGCCGGGACCTGCCATGCTGACCAGTCTCCAGCCGCTGCTCGGGCTCGTCGTCATCCTCGCGCTGGCCTGGTCGGTCAGCGAGTCGCGTCGCGCAGTCCGCCCGCGCCTGGTGCTCGTGGGGCTGGGCCTGCAGCTGCTGCTCGCCCTGGCGCTCCTCAAGCTCGCCCCGGTCCAGCAGGGCTTTCTCGCCCTCAACGATCTGGTGCTCGCGCTCGAGCGCGCCACCGAGGCCGGCACCGCGCTGGTGTTCGGCTATCTCGGCGGTGGCGCCGCACCCTTCGCCACCCAGTACCCGGAGAACGGCTTCGTCCTCGCCTTCCGCGCCCTGCCGCTGATCCTGGTGATCAGCGCGCTCTCGGCGCTGCTCTTCCACTGGCGGGTGCTGCCGTTGCTGGTACGCGGCTTCGCCTGGGTGCTCGAGCGCACCCTCGGCAGCGGCGGCGCGCTGGGGCTCGGCGCGGCGGCCAACGTCTTCGTCGGCATGACCGAGGCGCCGCTGCTGATCCGCCCCTATCTGCGCGAGATGTCGCGATCGGCGCTGTTCGCGCTGATGACCTGCGGCATGGCCACCATCGCCGGCACGGTGATGGTGCTCTACGCGAGCTTCCTCGCCACGGCGATCCCCGAGGCCATGGGTCACATCCTCACCGCCTCGCTGATCAGCGCCCCGGCGGCGCTGGTGATCGCCGGGGTGATGATCCCGGAGACGGCGCGCGAGACCGCCGAGACCCGTGCCCCGTTGCTCAGCGAGGCGCACGGGGCGATGGACGCCATCACCCGCGGCACCCTGCAGGCGATCCCGCTGTGGCTCAATATCATCGCCATGCTGGTGGTGATGGTCGCCCTGGTGAGCCTGGTCAACCAGGCCCTCGGGCTGTTGCCCGAGATCGCCGGCGCGCCGCTGAGCGCCCAGCGCGTGCTCGGCTGGCTGATGGCCCCGGCGGCCTGGCTGATCGGCATCCCCTGGTCCGAGGCCCCCGCCGCCGGCGCCCTGCTCGGGGTCAAGACGGTCCTCAACGAGCTGGTGGCCTATCTCGATCTGGCGGCGCTGCCGCCCGAGACGCTCAGCCCACGCAGCCGGCTGATCATGACCTATGCGCTGTGCGGCTTCGCCAACCTCGGCAGCCTCGGCATCATGATCGGCGCGCTCGGCACCCTGGCCCCGGAACGACGCGCCGAGATCGTCGCCCTCGGCCCGCGCACCATCGTCTCCGGCACCCTGGCAACGCTGATGACCGGGGCGGTGGTGGCATTGGTGATCTGAGCCGCCAGCCGCCAGCCGGCAGCCGGCAGCCGGCAGCCGGCAGCCGGCAGCCGGCGGGGGATTGAACCGCAAAGCCGCAAAGGGAAGAAGAGCCTCCAGCGATCAGCCTCCAGCCGCCAGTGGCTGGCTACCCACAAACACTGGCGCCAAGAACGTGCGCCACGGATGCGGGCAAGCCGTGCTGTCGTCGAGGGCACACACCCACTGGCGGCTGGAGGCTGGTCGCTTGCAACTCAAGCCCCTTTGCGCCCTTCGCGGCTTCGCGGTTCAATCCCGCTGGCCGCTGGCCGCTGGCCGCTGGTCGCTGGTCGCTCACTCCCCATCGAGCCGCAGCGGCGCGGGGCGGGCGAAGTAATAGCCCTGGGCGCGGTCGACGCCGATCTCGCGCAGCAGCGCGAGCGTCTCGGCGTCCTCGACGAACTCGGCCACCACCCGCTTGCCCATGGCGTGCGCCATGTCGGTGATGGCGGCGACGAAGATCCGGTCCTCGCGGCTGCTCTTCAGTTCACGCACGAAGGCGCCGTCGATCTTGACCTCGTCGACCGGGAGCTGGCGCAGATAGGCGTAGGACGCATAGCCGGTGCCGAAGTCGTCGAGGGCGAAGCGACAACCGAGTGCCTGGATACGGTGCATCAGCCGGGTCGCGCTCGACAGGCACTCGATCGCCGCCGTCTCGGTGACCTCGAAGATCAACCGCCCGGGATCGAGTTCGAGCGTCGCGAGTCGTCGCTCGAGCAGATCCAGCAACCCGGTATCGACCATCGCATTGGCCGATAGATTGACCGCCAGGCGCAAGCCCGGATGCGCGACCAGCAAGCACAGCGCATGCTCGACCACCCAGTGGTCGATCAGCTGGATCTGTCCATTGTGCTCGGCGACCGGGATGAAGCGATCGGGATAGATCAGCGAGCCGTCGTGATCACGCATCCGCAGCAGCCCCTCGACGTGACAGGTCTCGCCGCTGGCGACCTCGACCACCGGCTGGACATGGAGCTCGAAGCGATCCTCGCGCAGCGCGCCGGCGATACGCTCGCGCCACAGGATCCGGGCATCGAGCTGCTCGCGCTCGGCATCCTCGAGCGAGAACAGATGACAGCGTCCGGGTCCCTGCCGCTTGGCCCGGTACATGGCGAGATCGGCGCTCGCGAGCAGCTCTTCGGTGGACTCGCCCTGAGCGGGAAAGAGCACGATACCGATGCTCGCCGAGACCCGGTGCAACCGGCCGCGCGACTCGATACAGACCTGTGCGATCGCCTGCTGCAGACGCTCGGCGCACCGGCGCGCCTGCTCGGGTTCGGACTCGGGCAACACCAAGGCGAACTCGTCGCCGCCGAGACGCGCCAGCAGGTCACCGCGCTCGGCCAGCCCGCGCAGCCGATCGGCCACCCCCTGCAGCAACTGATCGCCGACCTGGTGACCACTGAGGTCGTTGACCTCCTTGAAGTCGTCGAGGTCGAGAAACAGCAGCGCGCCGCCGTGTCCGAAGCGACAGGCCTGGTCGACCACCTGGGCGAACGACTCGCTGAAGCGACGACGGTTGGCGAGCTGGGTCAGCGGGTCGTGCTCGGCGAGCCAGATCAGCTGCGCCTCGGCCTGATCACGGGCGCGCTGCAACCGCTCCATCCGTTCGCTGAGTTGCCACACGGTCTCGAACATCAGGCTGATCTCATCACGCTGCAACCAGCCCCGAGGCGGACGCGCGAGCCGTTCGCGCAACGCCGCGTAACGCTGCTCGGCGAGCAGAGGCAAGGCCAGCGCCAACGCCCGCAGCCGACGCAGCGGAGGCTTCATGATCAGCAGCAACAAGCCCTCGGAGAGCAGCAGCCCGAGCAGCCCGAGCAACAGGCCATCGCGGGTGCTCGCGCGGATGCCGGCGCGTTGCTCGGTGACCTCGTTGATCACATAGGCATCGACCCCGGGGGCCAGCGCCGCCACCCGATAGAGCACGAACTCGCGGCCCTCGTGACGCAGCTCCAGGGTCTCGTCGGGGGCAAGTGCGAACAGTGCGGGGCCCGCCGCCCGGAGCAGTGGACGCGAGTACTCGGGGTGCGTGAGCACCGGGAAGGCGGCCTCGCCGGCGGCACTGGCGACGGCGACCTCCGCCCCGGTGAGGGCATTGAAGTCGAGCAGTACATCGGCGAGCGAGCGTCCCAGCACCAGGCTGCCGGCATACCGACCCTGCCACAGCAGCGGCGTGGCGAGATAGTGCGCACACCCGTCGCGGCCGCGACAGACGAGCTTGCAGAGCGAGCGCTCCGGGTCATCCGCCAGTGCATGGAGCAGCACCGGTGGCGGTGGCTCGACGCCCTCCGGCCAGCTCACCGACAGACGCCCCTCGGCATCGATCCAGTACGCCGAGCCGATGCCCCACTCGATCTCCAGCAACACCCCGTTGCTGGCGAGCGCGGCGGCGAGCTGGGCCGCGCGCCCCGCGCCGCTGACATCGACGCCGAACCCCGGCACCAGGGTGGCGAGCTTGGAGAGCTCGTGCTCGCGCGTCTTGAGGATCGCATGGAGCTGGCGCACCTGCTGCTCGCGCAACTGCGACTGGTGCAGGGCGAACTGCGCCTGGGCCCGCGCATTGGCGAGCAGCACCAGCGAGAGGTTGACCACCAGCAGCAACAGGCTGAGCGCGACCAGCGCCTTCCAGCGCAGGCTGAGGATCGGCGGCGAGGTGGGCGTAACGGGGGCGGTGTTCATGGACACCTCAGAACCTCAGTGAGATCTGGGCGGCAAACAGGTCCCAGTCCTCGACCACCCCGTCGCCTGGGGGGTTCTCACGGTACGAGAGGGTGAAACCGCCGTGATGACGCTGATACTCCAGACGCAGCATCAACCGCCTACCCAGATCCCAGCGCGTCCCGAGGACCCAGATCCGGGAGTGATCCGAGGCGGGACAGTGAAGGTGCAGGTCCCCCAGACGACGATCTGCATCCCCCTCCTCATAGCGCAGCATCAGCTCGATCGCCGGCGAGAGCCGATAGGCCGCCTGCAGGTACCATCCGGTCTGGATGGCGTGATGACGATCGGCCTCGGGCCGAAAATGACGCCAATCGATCAGGATATGGGCGTATTCGCCCGCCAGGGTCCAGTTCGCCGCATTGTACTGTGCCGATACCAGCCAGTAGCGGATATCCAGGTTGCCGGCGCCGATCGCAGCCTCGGAGCCGGGATCGAAGCGACTGTGCATGGCCGCGCCACTGAGTCCCAGGCGCAACCGCTCGGCGGGATCGGCATACCACAGGCTGAGCAGTGGCACCGGATGCTCGGGTTCGAGCTCGCCATCATGGTCGTCGAGCAGATAGTTCCACTCGACGTTGGCGTCAAGCAGCGGCAGTCCAGCCCCCAGGGTGGCCGAGAAGGTGCCGAGATCGGTATAGCGCTCGCCGTAGAACATCAGCCCGTCGGAGGCGAGCATCATGTTGCGCACCCGATCGAAATAGACCACCTGGGGCAGGAAGATCCCGGGACGGGTGAAGGGAACGTCACGGGTCTCGTTGTAGAGACCGATCGGGTTCTTGATCCGCCCCATGCGCAGCCCGATGCGGTGTGTCGGGGCGCTCACCAGGGTGGCGTCGGCCAGGGCGTAATCGAGCCAGGGCGTGGCGTCGCTCATCTCCCCGGCGCGCCGCACCAACACCTGGGTGGCGAGCAGCAGGCGCGGGTCGGCGCGCCAGGAGCCGTTGAGACCGAGTTCGGTGAAATCGAGCGAGCCGTCGGGGCTATCGCCGAAGAAGCGATTATCGGAGGTCCAGACCAGGGCTTGGCTGGCGAACCCGTGCAGTTGCAGCGCCGGTTCGGTCGCCCAGGCGAGGCTCGGCAGCCAGTACAGCGCCAACACCATGCCACTCATCCATGCCGCCCGCACCCTAGCGCACCTCGATGATACGTACCTCGAAGCCCGGAGGCGGAGCGTCGGCATAGCCGAGCGCCCCCGGAGTGGAAGCAACGCTGCGGACCAGCTCATGTGGCGAGGTCACGGTGATCGGCACCTGACCGGTGCCCGAGAACAGCAAACGATCCCAGACCCGTCGCAACTGGTAGGGATAGAGCCCGAGCACGCCGGTGACGAAGCGACGGTGCAGGACATGCTCGTCGGGTAGCACGAACACCCGTACCGCGTGCCCGTCCGGCCAGCGCGGTACGCGCATCATCAGATAGCGCCGCGCCTCGTTCTGGGTCAGGTGATCCACCTCCACCGCCGCGTGCGCGATCAACACCTGGGCATCGACCGAGGCCATCCAGATCAACAGCAGCGAACAGATCAGGGACTTGGCGCTGGGACGCAGGCGAGGGGCGCGACGGGATGCGAGAGGTGTCAAGGCGGATGTCCAAGGTTAGGCCCGGTCGCATATCCTGACCATCAGTTCCGTTCCATTGCGCGCGGCGATCGCCACCGGGCGGGTCATGCAACGCGCACACCATCGGCCGGGGCAAATGCCCCCGCGGGCCTCGCGCACTGCTCGGTGCCATCACCGCGCCGCCGGATGCGGCGCGGTGATGCGCGACCATACAGCATACCGAGACCCCGAGGCTATTGTCTCAGGGAAACAACGGGAATGGCGAAACCAGCCGCACGCCACCGCCGCCGTCCGACCTGGACGGGGCGGTGGCGCCAGCAGGCGGGGTCGGTCAGTCGACCAGTTCGCCGGCGAGCACCCGCTCGAAGCGCAGGGCGCCGTCTGCCACCCCGACCTCGATCAGATCTCCGGGCGCGAACTTGCCGGCGAGGATCTCCTGGGCCAGCGGATTCTCGAGCTGAGCGCGGATCGCGCGCTTGAGCGGGCGGGCACCGTAGACCGGATCGAAACCGGCCTCGCCGAGCAGATCGAGCGCCGCGTCGCTGACCTCGAGACGCATCTCGCGATCGGCCAGGCGCCGCTGCAGATAGTCGAGCTGGATGCGCGCGATGGCGCGGATCTGCGCCTGCTGCAGCGGGTGGAAGACGACGATCTCGTCGAGCCGGTTGATGAACTCGGGACGGAAGGCCTGGCGCACCACCGCCATCACCGCCGACTTCATCTCGGCATAGGCCGCCTCGCCGGCGTGCTGCTGGATGACGTCGGAGCCGAGGTTGGAGGTCATCACGATCACCGTGTTGCGGAAGTCCACGGTGCGCCCCTGACCATCGGTGAGCCGACCGTCGTCGAGCACCTGCAACAGCACGTTGAAGACGTCGGGGTGGGCCTTCTCCACCTCGTCGAGCAGGATCAGGCTGTAGGGGCGGCGGCGCACCGCCTCGGTGAGATAGCCGCCCTCGTCATAGCCGACATAGCCGGGCGGCGCCCCGATCAGCCGCGCCACCGAGTGCTTCTCCATGAACTCGGACATGTCGATGCGCACCATCGCCTCCTCGGTATCGAAGAGGAAGCTCGCCAGCGTCTTGCACAGCTCGGTCTTGCCGACGCCGGTGGGTCCGAGGAAGAGGAAGGAGCCGATCGGGCGGGCCGGGTCGGAGAGCCCGGCGCGCGAGCGGCGGATGGCGTCGCTGACCGCGCCGACCGCCTCGTCCTGACCGACCACCCGCCGGCCGATCTCCTGCTCCATGCGCAGCAGCTTGTCGCGCTCGCCCTCGAGCATCCGCGACACCGGGATACCGGTCCAGCGCGAGACGATCTCGGCGATCTCCTCGTCGCTGACCTTGTTGCGCAGCAGCCGGTTGTCGCCCTGCTCGGCCCCGGCGGCGGCCGAGGCCAGTTGCTTCTCGAGCTCGGGGATGCGCCCGTACTGCAGCTCCGACATCCGTCCCAGGTCGCCGGCACGGCGCGCCGTCTCCATCTCCACCCGGGCACGGTCGAGCGCCTCCTTGATGTGCGCGGTGCCGGCAACCGCCGCCTTCTCCGACTTCCAGACCTCGTCGAGATCGGCGAACTCGCGCTCGAGCCGCGCCACCTCGCCCTCGAGGTCGGCGAGGCGCTTGCGCGAGGCCTCGTCGGACTCCTTCTTGAGCGCCTCGCGCTCGATCTTGAGCTGGATCAGCCGACGATCGAGCCGGTCCATCTCCTCGGGCATGGAGTCGATCTCCATGCGGATGTGCGAGGCGGCCTCGTCGATCAGGTCGATCGCCTTGTCGGGGAGCTGACGATCGGAGATATAGCGGTGCGACAGGGTCGCCGCGGCGACGATCGCCGGGTCGGTGATCTCGACGGCGTGATGGACCTCGTAGCGCTCCTTGAGCCCGCGCAGGATGGCGATGGTGTCCTCGACGTTGGGCTCGTCGACCAGCACCTTTTGGAAGCGCCGTTCGAGCGCCGCATCCTTCTCGACGTACTTGCGGTACTCGTCGAGGGTGGTGGCGCCGACACAGTGCAGCTCGCCGCGCGCCAGCGCCGGCTTGAGCATGTTGCCCGCGTCCATCGAGCCCTCGGCCTTGCCCGCGCCGACCATGGTGTGCAGCTCGTCGATGAAGAGGATGACATTGCCCTCCTGACGGGCGATGTCGTTGAGCACCGCCTTGAGCCGCTCCTCGAACTCGCCGCGGAACTTCGCCCCGGCGATCAGCGCGGCCATGTCGAGCGAGAGCAGCCGTCTGGACTTCAGCCCCTCGGGCACCTCGCCGTTGACGATGCGCTGCGCCAGCCCCTCGACGATGGCGGTCTTGCCGACGCCGGGCTCGCCGATCAGCACCGGGTTGTTCTTGGTGCGCCGCTGCAGCACCTGCACGGTGCGGCGGATCTCGTCGTCGCGCCCGATCACCGGATCGAGCTTGCCCTGTTCGGCACGCTCGGTCAGATCGATGGTGTACTTCTCGAGCGCCTGACGCTGTTCCTCGGCGTTGGGGTCGTCGACCTTCTGCCCCCCTCGAACCGACTCGATCGCACGCTCCAGTGCCCCCTTCGAAGCACCGGCCTCGCGCAACACCCGGCCCAGCTCGCCGCGGTCGTCGAGCGCGGCGAGCACGAACAGCTCGGAGGAGACGTACTGGTCCTGGCGCTGCTGGGCGAGCTTGTCGGTCTGGTTGAGCAGCCGCCCCAGGTCGTTGCCGACGTGCACCTCGCCACCGGCGCCCTCGACCACCGGCAGCCGGTCGAGCAGCTCGCCGAGCGCCGAGCGCAGCTGATTGACGTTGACATCGGCGCGGGTGAGCAGGTGGCGTACCGTGCCCCCCTCCTGATCGAGCAGCGCGATCAGCAGGTGGACCGGCTCGATGAACTGATGATCGCGACCGACCGCCAGGCTCTGGGCATCGGCCAGCGCGAGTTGGAACTTTGCCGTCAACTTGTCCATTCTCACGGTGAATTCTCCGGTTTTTTGTAAGTTATTGTCGAAGATTGGGTAGGCGCCGAATCGAATCAAGCCGCCCCCACCGCCCCAGGAATCGCCGCGCGGCGCACATCATGGGTCCGAATCGAGCGCGATTTCCGCTATCATGGGCGGGTGAATCTACGTGACCTGAAATATATCCTCGCCGTCGCCGAGACGCGCCACTTCGGGCGCGCCGCCGAGCGTTGCTTCGTCAGTCAGCCGACGCTCAGCGGCCAGATCAAGAAGCTCGAGGACGAGCTCGACGTGGTCATCTTCGAGCGCACCAACCGCTCGGTCGAGATCACCCCGGTCGGCGAGGAGATCCTCCATCACGCCCGACTGGCGCTGGAGCAGACCGCCGCCATCGAGCAGGTCGCGCACGCCCATCAGGACCCGCTGGCCGGACCGCTGCGCATCGGCGCCATCCCCACCGTCAGCCCCTATCTGGTGCCCTTGCTGCTGCGCCCGCTGCGCGCGCGCTGTCCCAAGCTGCAGCTGGTGCTCTCCGAGGAGATCACCGATACCCTGCTCACGCGTCTCAGCCACCACGAGATCGACGCCGCGCTGCTCGCCACCCCGGTTGAGGACTCCGACCTCGCCGCCATCGAGTTGTTCGACGAACCCTTCTGGCTCGCCCACCCCACGGGCCACCCGCTGCAGCAACGCGCCGAGATCAGCGCCGCGGACCTGGAGTCGTGCGAGCTGCTGCTGCTCGCCGACGGTCACTGCCTGGCCCATCAGGTGATGGAGGTCTGCCGGCTGTCGCAGCGCCCCAGCCAGGGCGAGATGGCCGATCTGCGCGCCTCCAGCCTCGAGACCCTGCTGCAACTGGTCAGCGCCGGCTTCGGCTGTACCCTGGTCCCGGCCCTGGCGGTGCGCGAGACCTGGATGCGCGACCACGGTATCGTCTCGCGCCAGCTGCACCTGCCCGATGCCTATCGGCGCATCTCGCTGGTCTACCGGCGCAGCTTCCCGCGCCGTCAGGTCCTCGAACGCTTCGCCGAGGTCGTGCGCGACCAGCTCCCCGATAGCGTCCACAGCCTCGGGGCCGCCGCCTGACTCCACCCCACGACCAGACGCGTCGTCACCGCCACACCCGTCGGCACAAGACCCAGCATCTTTTTGACTGCACTGGGAAAAAACCGCAACAATGCGTTCCAAGCCTTGTTGGCCGGGCTTCTAGCCCCGAATCTTCGACTAAACTCGAAGAAAAAAGGGTAAGATCCGGCCAACGGATACCACGTCTCTAAAAAGCCACATTCAAGCACGGATCTTGCGATCCACCCAGGGGAGCCCATGCACACCAAACAGACACAGGCATTGTGGGAGCTACAGCGCCAGGGACTACCGGACATCGCCGAGTCGGCCGCCCGCCACTGGAGCGAGGGCCGGCGCTACGAGCCCGATGGGGCGCTGCACATCCCGCGCTCGCTCGAGACCCTGATCGAACAGTGCAACTGGGAGATCGACAGGGTCAGCGTCCAAGCCTGACCACTTCATGATGCACAGCGGACACCTGACCGTCGAGACCCATCCGGACCACCCCGGACTGGTGCGCCTGCAGGCGTGCGATCAACCGCCGCCGGTCACCCCGCAGCTGCGCTGCGCAATCCGCTTCGAGGACGTCGACACCGCTCGCATGCACGCACACCAGCGGCTGCGACGCCGTCTGGTCGACATCGACGCCGGACTCTATCGTGTCGATCCGGTCACCGCCTGCGCCGCGATCGAGGCCATCGCCCTGCCCCACCGCCGGATCATGTTCGATCCCGCCGTGGAGTCTGACCCCGGACTGGCGCCGCTGATCGCCCGCTACCGCACCCACACCCGCCGGGTCGACCTGGTGTTCAATGCCATCGGCGTCTTCGCCCTGTTGCTGTTGCTGGCGCTCGGCATCCTGCTCGGGCCCTGAGAGGAGAGAACACCGCCATGCGCATCGTCGAGGTCATCGCCGACGCCAGACACACCAAGACGCTGCTCGGCATGGCCGGTTTCTATGGCGCCGAGGACGCCTGGTGCGGCGAGGCCGGCGAGGATGGCCGACGCGCCGTGCGCATGCTGGTCGACGACCAGTCGCGCCAGGCGCTGACCGACTCGCTGCAGGACCTCTTCAAGGCCGATGCCGACGCCCGCATCGTCATCCAGCCGGTCGACACCGTGCTCACCCGCGATACCCCGCGCCGCCAGGACGAGGAGCTGCGCCGGGCGCGGGCGATCGCCGCCACGCGCGAGGAGCTCTACAGCGAGATCGTCAAGGGCGCGCGGCTCGACACCAACCACCTGGTGCTGACCACGCTCTCGACCCTGGTCGCCGCCATCGGTCTCCTCGAGAACAATGTCGCGGTGGTGATCGGCGCGATGGTCATCGCCCCGCTGCTCGGCCCCAACATCGCCCTGGCCTTCGCCACCTCGCTCGGCGATCGCGCCCTGGTGTGGCAGGCACTGCGCACCAATGCCGCCGGACTGGGCCTGTCGCTGCTGCTCGCCGTCGCCATCGGCCTGATCTGGGAGATCGACTTCTCGCTCAACGAGCTGGCCGCGCGCACCGACGTCGGACTCGCCGGGGTCGTGCTGGCGCTCGCCTCGGGCGCCGCGGCGGTGCTCTCGCTCACCTCCGGGCTGTCCTCGACCCTGGTCGGGGTGATGGTCGCCGTCGCCCTGCTGCCCCCGACGGCGACCATCGGGCTCGCCCTCGGCAGCGCCCGCTGGGACCTCGCGCTCGGCGCCCTGCTGCTGCTCGCCGTCAACATCGTCTGCGTCCTGCTCGCCGCCAAGCTGGTCTTCCTGTTCAAGGGCGTGCGCCCGCGCACCTGGACCGAGCGCAACCGCGCACGTCAGTCGATGCGGCTCTATCTGGCGCTCTGGGCGCTGCTGCTCGCTGCTCTGATCACCGTCATCCTGACTCGCTCGGGCGGCCTGCCCCAGTTCGCCTGAGCCGCTCAGACAGCGCCCCGATGAGCGAGCCGAGCCGAGCGCGCATCGCTCGACGAGTCGTGTCATCATTGGACGATGCCGATTCGGGCACGCGCGTCCCTCATGCCCGGGGGCCAGGACGGCGCCACAGCACGGGATCGATGTGAACGTGATCGCAAACCAGCAGGTAGGGGGCAAACCGCCCCGCCTGTCAGGTCGAGATCGCCCACCAGAAACACAATGTGTACCGAGATCGACTCGGTACTGCGACTGGCCAAGGCATCAGCGGTCCCGACCCTACGCTAACCGAGGGCTGTACCCCAAGGGATTTCCCCGCATGAAAAAGAACTATCCAGTGACGCAACAGGAGGTGTCCTTCCCGGACGACACCAACATCCTGTCGACCACCGACCTGAAGGGCGCCATCACCTACGTCAACGACCGCTTCGTCGACATCTCCGGCTTCACCGAGGACGAGCTGATCGGGCGTAACCACAACATGGTGCGCCATCCCGACATGCCGCCGGCGGCCTTTGCCGACCTGTGGAAGACGCTGAAGTCCGGGCGTCCCTGGATGGGCCTGATCAAGAACCGTTGCAAGAACGGCGACCATTACTGGGTGAGCGCCTATGTCACCCCGATCACCCACGACGGCACCGTCACCGAATACCAATCGGTGCGCACCAAGCCGAGCCGCGCCAGGGTCGAGCAGGCCGAGCGTTTCTACGCCGAGCTGATGCGCGACCGGCGCCCCTGGCGCTGGCGCCTGGGCATGACCCGGGCGCGCTGGCGCCTGCTCGGCACCATCGCGCTGCTCGGTGCCGGCGCACTCGCCGCCGCCCCGTTGCTCGGACTCGGCACGCTCCAGGCCGCACCGCCGGTGCTGGTGTTCACCCTGACGGCGATCGCCCTGGCCTGGCTCGAGACCCGCCCGCTCGCCACCATCGCCGCCCAGGCGCGCATGGTCGCCGACAACCCCATCAGCCAGTACGCCTATACCCAGCGTCGCGACGAGTTCGGCGCGGTCGAGTTCGCCCTGCGCATGCTCGAGGCCGAGAGCGGCGCGGCGGTGGGTCGAGTCGACGATTCGGCGACACGACTGCTGCGACAGGCCGAGCACATGGTCGAGGCGGTGGAGTCGGCGCGCGGCACCATCCTCCAGCAGCAGTCGGAGACCGATCAGGTGGCCACCGCCATCGAGGAGATGAGCGCCAGCGTGCGCGAGGTCGCGCAAAGCGCCCAACAGACCGCCGACACCGCCCACGAGGCCGATGCCAATGCCACCAACGGCGGCGAGGTGGTGGGCGCCACCGGCGATTCGATCGGCCGGCTCGCCGAGGAGATCGAGCAGGCCGCCGCGGTGATCCACACCCTCGAGCAACACAGCGGCGAGATCAGCGCCGTGCTCGACGTCATCCGCGGCATCGCCGAGCAGACCAACCTGCTCGCGCTCAACGCCGCGATCGAGGCGGCGCGCGCCGGTGAGGCCGGGCGCGGCTTTGCGGTGGTCGCCGACGAGGTGCGCAACCTCGCCAACCGCACCCAGCAGTCGACCACCGAGATCCAGACGATGATCGAGAAGCTGCAGGCCGGCACCCGCTCCTCGGTCGAGGTCATGGGCAACAGCCGCACCCAGGCCGAGCAGAGCGTCGCCCAGGCACGCGAGGCCGGCGAGGCACTCCAGCGCATCGCCAGCGGTATCCAGTCGATCACCGACATGAGCACCCAGATCGCCACCGCCGTCGAGGAGCAGAGCGCGGTCAGCGAAGAGATCAGCCGCAGCATCGCCGATATCCGTCAAGGCGCCGACCAGACCGCCGCCGGCAGCCATGCCATCGGACAGGCCTCCAGCCAGGTCGTCGAGCTCTCCAGCGAGCTACGCACCCTGGCACGGCAATTCTGGGAACATCGGCGCTGAGGACTCAAAGATGAAGACCAATCTCCCCGTCACCGGCCAGGAGCGCTCCTTCGCCGAGACCGACAACATCATGTCGACCACCGATCTCAAGGGCATCGTCACCGATGTCAACGAGACCTTCGTCGAGATCAGCGGCTTCGATCGCGACGAACTGGTCGGCGTCAACCACAACGTGGTGCGTCATCCCGACATGCCACCGGCGGCCTTCGCCCAGCTGTGGCAGACCATCAAGTCGGGTCGCCCCTGGATGGGCCTGGTCAAGAATCGCTGCAAGAACGGCGATCACTACTGGGTCGACGCCTTCGTCAACCCGATCATGCGCGACGGCAAGGTATTCGAGTACCAGTCGGTGCGCCTGCGCCCGGCACGCGATCTGGTCGACAAGGCCGAGCGGCTCTATGCCGGGATCCGTGCCGGACGCCTGCCGCTGGCGTTGCGCCTGCCACGGCTCTCGGCGTTCTGGCGACTGACCGGCTGGCTGGTGCTCGCCGCGCTGCTCGCCCTCGCCACCCTGCCGCTGACCGACCTGCCGCCGACCCCGGGGCTCGCCCTCATCGCGCTGCTGCTGGCGGCCGGCACCCTGGTCGCATGGATTCAGACCCGTGCGCTGGCGCGACTCAACGCACGGGCACGTCAGGTCATCGACGACCCCACCGCACAGTATCTCTATACCGGCAGCAACACCGAGTACGGCGCCATCACCCTGGCGATGCGCATGCTGCGCACCGAGAGCCGCTCGTCGGCGGTGCGCATCTCCGATACCGCGGCCAAGCTCTCGCGTCAGGCCGAGGCCGCGGTCGAGACCATCACCGAGCTGCGCGCGGCCATCCTCAACCAGCAGTCGCAGACCGATCTGGTGGCCACCGCCATCGAGGAGATGAGCGCCAGCGTGCGCGAGGTCGCGCGCAATGCCCAGCACACCGCCGACAGCGCCGACACCGCAGACACCGCAGCGCGCGATGGCAAGCGTGTCACCATCGATACCCGCGAGGCCATCGCACGACTCTCCGATGAGGTCGAGAACGCCGCCGCGGTGATCCACACCCTCGAGCAGCACAGCGACGAGATCAGCGCCGTGCTCGACGTCATCCGCGGCATCGCCGAGCAGACCAACCTGCTCGCGCTCAACGCCGCGATCGAGGCGGCGCGCGCCGGCGAGCAGGGACGCGGCTTCGCGGTGGTCGCCGACGAGGTGCGCAACCTCGCCAATCGCACCCAGCAGTCGACCACCGAGATCCAGGCGATGATCGAGAAGCTGCAGGACGGCGCGCGCGCCTCGGTCGAGGTGATGCACGGCAGCCGCGCCCAGGCCGAGCGGAGCGTCGCCCAGGCGCGCGAGGCCGGCGGCGCGCTCGAGGCGATCGCCGCCAGCGTGCAGCAGATCACCGACATGACCACCCAGATCGCCACCGCCGTCGAGGAGCAGAGCGCGGTCAGCGAGGAGATCAACCGCAGCGTCACCAATATCCGCCAGTCGGCCGACGGCAACGCCACGACCACCGGCGAGATCGAGCGCACCGCCGAGACACTGGCCACCCTCGCCGAGGAGCTGCGGGTGCTCGCCGATCAGTTCTGGAGCCACCGGGTCTGCATGACCGATGCGGTTCGCCTGAGCGGCTCGGCGGGCGGGCAACGCGGCTGACCTGGCGCAAGACGCCGACGATGCTCTGCGCCATCGTCGGCGTCTTTCGCGTAAGCTAGGGTCGCGAATGCCCAGATCAGACGAGAGCGCGACCGATGGATGACACCCTCAAGCGACTGCTCGATGTCGAGATGCGGGCCGAGCGGCTCGCCCAGCAGGCCGAGACCGAACAGGGCCGGATCGTCGATCAGGCGATGGCCGAGGTCCACGCCGAGCAGGCGCGTTTCACCGCCAGGATCCCGGAGCTGCGCCAGGGCTTCGTCGCCAAGGCCGGAGAGCGCGCCGAACAGAGCATCGCCCAGCTGCGACGCCGCTATGACGAGCGCCACGTCCACCTGCGCGATCAGGCCGAACAGCGCGAGGCCGAGGCACTCGAGGCCGCCTTCCAGGTCCTGATCGACACCAGCCGCTGACCCTGCGCCATGGCCGATGCCGACCACGCCTATCTCGACGCCCGGGTCTCGATGATGGCCACGGGGCTGCACGACCCGGACACCATCGATCGACTCGCCACCCTGCCGCTGAGCGCCCTGGTCGACCAGCTCGGGCTCGACGCCCTGCTCGACGCCGCACCATCACCGCGCGCGCGTAGCCGCGCCATCGAGCAGGCGCTGGTCCACCAGCTGCTCGCCGAGCTGCAGGTGCTGATCCGACCGCTGCAGGGCGACGAGCGCGAGCTGATGCTCGCCTGGGGGCGCAAGTATGCGCTCTACAACCTCAAGACCCTGCTGCGCGGCAAGCTCCATGCGCTCGAGGCCGAGACCATCGCCGAGCAACTGTTCGACCTGCCCGCCCCGATCCGGCTGCCGATCCATACCCTGTTCCGCGCCGAGAGCGTCGAGGAGCTGCTGCGCCAGCTCGAGACCGGTCCCTACCGCCAGATCGCCCGCCAGGCACGCGAGGTCTATGCCCGGCGCCGCGAACCCTTCGCCCTCGAGGCGGCGATCGACCAGCACTACTACCTCGGGCTGGCGCGCCACGTCCGCACCTTCGGCGCACCGCACGGCACCGCGCTCAGACGCCTGATCGGCGCCGCGCTCGACCGCGTCGACCTGCTGTGGCTGCTGCGCTTCCGGCTCTGCTACGGACTCTCTCCCTCCGAGACCTTCTACTGGCTGGTGCCCTCGACCGGACTGCTCGGACGCGAGCGACTGCTGCGTCTGGTCGCGCTCGACGGGCTCGAACCGGTCATCGAGGCCCTGCCCGCGCCGCTCGCCGGTCAGCTCGCCGGCAGCGAGGACATCGCCGAGGTGCAGCGACGCGTCAACATCCACAGCGCCACCATCGCCCGCGCCCTGCTCGCCCACGGCGACTCGGCGCCAGCGCGCGCGCTGGCCTATCTGATGCTGCGCGAGGCCGACCTGCTGAGGCTGTTCGCCATCATCCAGGGGCGTCTGCTCGGTCTCGCCCAGCACACCATCGACGCGGCGCTCGAGCGCGCCCCCTCGGGCTGTACCTGGCGCGCCGCGGCCTGTACCCGGCGAGAGGAGACCTGATGCTCTCGCCCACGGCGATGAAACACGTCCGCCTGCTGGTCCTCGCCGAGGACCTGCCCACCGCCTCGCTCGCGCTCGCCGAGACCGGTCTCTTCCACCCCGACGCGCGCGCCCCGGACGAGGCGCGGCTCGACACCGCCCCGGCACGCGACTATCGCCGTCATCACGAGCGTGCCCGACAGCGGCTCGACAAGCTCGCCGAGCTGCTCGACCTCGCGTTGCCGCAGCACATCGACCAGCCTCGGGTGATCGAGCCCGAGTCCCTCGCCGCGCTCGATCACTGGCTCGGCGAGCTGTGGCAGACCGCCTCGGCCCATGCCGAGGGCCTGCGCCAGCTCGACGACGAGGCGCGCCTGGTCGCCGAGCACCAGGCCGCGCTCGCCAACTTCGCCGCGCTCGACATCGATCTGGCGGTGCTGCGCAACAACACCCGTTTCCTCGATATCCATGTCGGCATGGTGCCGCGCGAGAACCTCGCCCGGCTCGGCGGCGCGCTCGGGCTCGCCCACTATCTGGTCCACGTCTACATGCAGCGTGGCGACCAGACCCATGTGGTGATCGTCGGTCCCAGCGACGCCGCTCCCGAGTCACTGCCCCAGGTGCTCGCCGCCGCCGGCTTCCAGGCGCTGCCGATCCCGGTCGAACTCGACCGCGAACCGGCGCGGGTACGCCAGCAGCTCGAGACGCGCAGCGCCGACATCGCCCGACGCCGCGCCGCGCTCGAACGCGAGCTTGCCGAGTGGGGTGCCGACCATCGCGCACAGCTGCTTGCCGCGCAGCAGACCCTGCTGCTCGCCGCCCCGCTGGTCGCGCTCGACCCGGCGCTGCGCGCCAGCGGACCGCTCGCCCATCTCGCCGGCTGGGTGCCGGCGAGTGCGGTCGAGGCGCTCGAACAACGCTTGCGCGAGACCCTCCCGCATCCCTTCGCCCTGAGTGCCCGCGACCCGCGCGCCGACGAGCGAAGGTTGGTGCCGACGGTGATCACCCGCAATCGCCTGCTCGCGCCCTTCGCCACCCTGGTCGGTCAGTACGGCATCCCCGAGTACGGCGAGGTCGACCCCACGCCGCTGTTCGCCGTCACCTTCCTGCTGATGTTCGGCAGCATGTTCGGCGACCTCGGTCAGGGCGCGGTGATCGCGCTCGCCGCCTGGCTGCTGCGCCGACGGCTCGGGCGCTTCTGGCCCTTCGGACTGCTCGCCGGGTTGTCGTCGATGGCCTTCGGACTGGTCTTCGGCAGCGTCTTCGGCAACGAGCACCTGATCCCGGCGCTGTGGATGAGCCCGCTCACCGATCCGCTGCGGATGCTCACCCTGGCGCTCCTCTGGGGGGTGGGGTTCATCACCCTCGCCTGTACGCTGGCGATCTACAACCGGGTGGCCGTCGGGCGCTGGCGCGACGCCGTGCTCGGGCATCACGGTGCGGTCAATCTGGTGTTCTATCTCGCGCTGGTCGGCGCCGGGGTCGGACTCGCCGAGGACGGCGCCCTCGCCCCCTGGCCGGCGACCATCGCCGGGCTCGCCCTCGCCACCCTGGCCTGGGCGAGCTGGCGCGAGCAACAGGGCCCGCTGATCGAGCGCGCGCTGGTGGTCTTCATCGCCACCCTGGAGACGGTGATCGGCTATGTCTCCAACACCCTCTCCTTCCTCCGCGTCGCCGCCTTCGGGCTCAACCATGTCGCGCTCGCCATCGCCGTCTACACCCTCGCCGGGATGCTCGGCGAGGTCGGCCACCTCATCACCCTGGTCCTCGGCAACCTCTTCATCATCGTGCTCGAGGGCGGGATCGTGATGATCCAGGTGATGCGACTGCAGTACTACGAGGGGTTCTCGCGTTATTTCTCCGGGGACGGACACGCCTTCGCGCCACTGCGCCTGCCGCGTGACTGACCCCGGCACCATCCACCACATCAGGAGCGTCACATGTATTGGCTCGTCGCCCTCATGACCCTGGCCATCCTCGGCCTGATCCTCACCGGACTGGTGCTGGAGCTGCGCCCCCGCGCCAGCGCCCGGCTCCGTGACTGGTTCCGCCCGGCGCTCGGCACCCAGCTGGTGGTCTTCGTCGGCGCCCAGCTCGGGCTGCTCGTGCTCGGGCTCAACGACGCCCTGGCCGCCACCGAGACCCTCGCCGAGACCGCCGCGCCCGAGATCAGCCTCGGCATGGGGCTGGCGATCATCGGCGCCGGTATCCCCACCGCGATCTCGACCATCGGCGCCGGCATCGCCGTCGGCCCGATCGGCGCGGCCTCGCTGGCGGCGATCACCGAGAAGCCGGAGAACCTCGGGCGCACCCTGATCTATCTCGGTCTGGCCGAGGGCATCGCCATCTACGGGCTGGTGGTCTCGATCCTGCTCATCAACAAGATCTGAGCGCGGCATGGACACCCCCAGCACCGAGACCGCCACCCCGGCGCGGCTCGTGTTCATCGGTGACGAGCGGCTCGCCGACGGCTTCCGGTTGATCGGCTTCGAGGCCCACGAGAACCCCGCCCCGGAGACCGTCGAGCGCCTGCTGCGCGGGCTGCTGCGCGCGCGGGCCAAGGCGCTGGTGGTGGTCGACGACGCGCTGATGGCCGCGGACATCCCCAGCCTGCAACGCATCCGCCGCGAGGGCGGACGCATCGTGGTGGTCGCGGTGCCCGCGCTCGGCGCCGAGCCGCCGCGTCTGTCCAGCGCGGTGGCCGATCGGCTCGATGCGCTGTTCGGCGCCGCGCCGGACGACGAGACGGAGGAACGACATGACCCAGGTCGATGAACTCGAACAGGCGATCCTCGCGCGCGCCGAGCGCCTCGCCGCCGAGTATCGGGCGCGCGCCGCCAGCCGTCGCGACACCATCCTGCGCGAGGCCGCCGAGCGGCTGCGCGCGCGCGAGCAACACGAGGAGCAGGTCGCCCGTGCCCTGGCCGAACGCAGCTTCCGCCAGCAGGTCCAGGCCAGCGAGCTGAAGCTCCAGACCCATCTCGACCGGGTGCGCTGGAACCTGATGCAGGCCGTCGAGCGCGGCCTCGAGGAGCGGATGCGCGCCTTCGTCGCCGAACGCGACACCTATGGCGACTGGCTCGCGACGCTGATCGTGCGCGATGCCGGGCTGATCGAGCAGCCGCGGCTGCGCGTCGAGGCCAACGCCCACGATCTGGTGCTGCTGCGCGAGCGCTGGGCGGCGATCCTTGAGGCGCTGCCCGAGGGGCGCGAGGCCGAGCTGGTCGAGGAGCCGATCACCGCCCTCGGCGGGGTGCGGGTCAGCGACGCCGAGGGGCGGGTGCGCATCGACGACACCCATGCCGGTCGGCTCGAACGGCTGCGCCCCGAGATCCAGCGCGTGATCCTCGAACGCCTGCTCCCCAACGGGCTCGATACCGCCAACCTGTTCAATGGATGATGCCGTGAAAGACGCCAACAGAACCGGCCGGGTGCGTGACATCAACGGCCCCATCGTCACCATCGAACTGCCCGGCGCACGCAGCGGCGAGCAGGTCAAGCTCGGCGAACTCGGGCTGCTCGGCGAGGTGATCTCGCTGCGTGGCGGCGATGCCATCGTCCAGACCTACGAATCGACCGACGGGCTGCGTCCCGGCGAGCCGGTGCGCGGACTCGGCCGACCGCTCTCGGTCGAACTCGGCCCCGGGCTGCTCGGCGGCATCTTCGACGGCGTGCAGCGACCGCTCGAGGCGATCGCCCTGGCCTCGGGCGATCACATCCGCCGCGGCATCGACCTCAACGCCCTCGACCGCGCCCGCGAGTGGCGCTTCACCCCCAACCCGGCGCTCGAACCCGGCGCCCGGATCGGCGGCGGCACCCTGCTCGGCACCGTCCCGGAGACGGCCACCATCGAGCATCGCGTACTGGTGCCGCCCGGTATCGAGGGCGAGCTGGAGGAGATCGCCCCGGCCGGCGACTACGACCTCGAGGCGACCATCGCCCGGGTGCGCGACGCCCACGGCGCCAGCCGCAGGCTCGGGCTCTATCACCGCTGGCCGGTGCGCCAGCCGCGCCCCTACCGGCGCCGCGACGACGGCGTCGCGCCGCTGATCACCGGACAGCGGGTGATCGACACCTTCTTCCCCCAGCTCAAGGGCGGCAAGGGCGCGGTCCCCGGCCCCTTCGGCGCGGGCAAGACCGTGGTGCAGCAGCAGATCGCGCGCTGGTCGAACGCCGACATCGTCATCTATGTCGGCTGCGGCGAGCGCGGCAACGAACTGGTCGACGTGCTCGAGACCTTCCCCCAGCTCGACGACCCCTACACCGGGCGCAAGCTGATGGAGCGCACCCTGCTGGTGGCCAACACCTCCAACATGCCGGTGGTGGCACGCGAGGCCTCGGTCTATGTCGGCCTGACCATGGCCGAGTACTACCGCGACATGGGCTACGACGTGGTGATGCTGGCCGACTCCACCAGCCGTTGGGCCGAGGCGTTGCGCGAAGTCTCCGGACGGCTCGGACAGATGCCGGTCGAGGAAGGCTACCCCGCCTATCTCGCCTCACGTCTGGCCGCGCTCTACGAGCGCGCCGGACGGGTCGAGACCTTCGCCGGGGCCTCCGGCTCGGTCACCCTGATCGGCGCGGTCTCGCCGCCGGGCGGCGACTTCTCCGAGCCCGTCACCAGCCACACCAAGGACATCGTCGAGACCTTCTGGGCGCTCTCCAAGGAGCTGGCCGACGCCCGTCACTACCCCTCGATCGACTGGGTCGGCAGCTTCTCCGGGCATGTCCACACCGCCGCCGAGTGGTGGCACCAGGAGATCGACCCGAACTGGGAGCAACGCCGCACCGCCGCCCTCGCCCTCCTCGCCCGCGACGCCGAACTCTCGCGCATCGTCAACCTGGTCGGCCCCGAGGCCCTCTCCGACCCCCAGCGCTGGGAGCTGGAAGGCGCCGCGCTCATCAAGGAAGGCGTGCTGCAGCAGAGCGCGCTCGACGACATCGACACCTTCTGCTCCCCGGCCAAGCAGTTCGCCCTGCTGGATCTGGCCATCGAGATCTACCGCAGCGGCGAATCGCTGATTCGACTCGGCGTGCCGGTCTCGGAACTGCAGAACCTGCCGCTATTGGCCAAGATGCGCCGGATCAAGTCGCTGTATTCGAGTGAGGAACTGGATCGGATACAGGGGTTTCGGGATGAGGTGGAGGAGGCGATGGAGGGGGTTCGGGGTGAGTATGCGAAGCTGGATAGAGGAGCCGGCGTGGAATAGATTTATTGCCGTCGCAAATTCGCAGATCATCGGGGGCTTTGAGTTTACGCCTAATTCTTAATTTTTAGAGATCATACTAGCATCATAATGTATGATTTACGTCTAAGATCGTTCCGTAGAGCCTGGTATTTTTTTAGCGCAACCTGACGAAAAACCTTCTTGTATTTCTCGTTACGTAGTTCTGCAGCAAAGCCTTAGATGCCTTCATCGCACGAGCAACTCCGTGCCAGGGAGATTTTTCCCAGCATCAGTCGATCAGTTCTCTGACTTCCTGAGAAACGGCTAACTATGGAAGCATGAAAAACGAAATGGCGGCCGCCATCTTGACACTTGCACAACTGATTATGCAGCCAGTTGAATCCATTTTTTGTCACGCAGTTAAAGTGACACTGCGGGCATGTCAAATACATCTTCTTCACCTTTAAAATAAGAGACTCTGATCTTATCGAAACTTATCGACCAGGGCGCTACCGATACTTCTTTAGGGTTGCCGAAAAAGATCACAGTAAAAATAGAGATACCAAAAGGTGATCGTTGTATTGACACCAAGAAAGCTGAGACGAAAAAAAATAAGCGGCAATGATTATTTTTTGGCTTTCAGCGAAAATGGGTCAATATGTACTGTAATCCACCTAAAAAATACAGGTAAGGGGCGCCACTTAAAGTCGCGCCCTGCTGTCGGTGCCATACACAAGGAGAAACTGTGGAAAGATTAATAATCCCTGTATATCTTAATCAAAAATTTGTATTTGATTTACTAGCGATGCTTCAGGGAGGGATAAGCACGATTACCTCTGTAACAGAGACTTCAAAGAGCAATCATTCTGAAGGAGAAAAAGTATCCGCTGGCTTTGGGTTAAGTGAGGCTTTTTCAACACTCCTTAAAATTGACCTTTCTGGATCACGAGACAATTCTTCTGGAAATGAAGAAAAAAGCACTTCATCTCAGGAAAGAGTTCACACCCCTGCATCATTGCTTTTTCAACTAAGAAATAGTTTAATAGAAAAAGGATATTTAACAGAAAATACGGGGAATGAACTACCTAAGGCTGGGGATTTTGTAGAGTTTGAGGGCTATCTAAAAAGAAACCCCATCGTAGAAACAATCGATAGCCTTGCTGAAATGATGGATATGGTAGAGGCATTTGAAGACAAACCGCAACCGAAAAAAGGAGGTCGCAATCAGGTCTCTGAAATTCAGAAAATTAAGCAACAAATGGGGCGATTTTCAGATGCATTAAAAGCTGGCAGCACTATTGACTTAAGTTCGGCAAGCTTGAAATCCGGTTACACCGCTGTCGTAACAGTCGAGACCAGCTTCCTTAACGATCCATTGATGTCAGACTTGGTTGACGGTCAGTTCAAAATAATTGGAAAAGTCATTAAAAGCGTTAATGAACATTCAGATTCCATAAACTTACTCAGAAAAACTGCGCTTAGCAAAATGCCATCACATCTGATGCTTGAAGCACTTGGACATTTAAGTTCGCTAGGAAGCGAACAAGGGTTTGATATTCCAGACTTAAAATTGGAAATTAAAGGGCCGGCCATTCAAATCCTCCCCATCGCGATTTATGCATAAAAATTTACCACACAAGTAAAAATTACTCGCTGCACTCTTGATTTTCCGGCGAGTGCCGGATCCCCTGAGATTGTATACTTGTTTACTGAATAACTCCGACCATTTCTGCGCCCATTCCTTGAGCGCTTGAATGGGAGTGTACCCTGTCCCCTCCCCCGAAATAGGTCCAGCGAATAATGGTGGCCGAGCAGAGGAGAGCCCACATGCGCAAGAGCAAGTACAGCGAGCAGCAGATCGTTGACGCACTGCGTCGCGCTGAGTCTGGAGTAGCCGTCAAGGACGTGTGCCGGGAGCTGGGTGTCAGCGCGGCGACCTTCTATCAATGGCGCTCGAAATGGAGGCTTCGGACCTGAAGCGGCTGCGCGCGCTGGAGGCGGCGCGCCCTGGCGGGTGAGTCCATGGCCGAGGGTGTGAGCAAGCGGCGCGTCTGTCGACTGCTCGGGCTGAGCCGCTCGGTGCTCGACGATCACGCCCGCCCACGTGACGACGGGCCGCTGATCAAGGCGCTGAGCGCGCTGGCCGAGCGCCATCCATACGCCGGGTCCCGCAAGCGCTATGTGCGGCTGCGCCGCGCCGGACATCCCACCAGGAACCACAAGCGTGTGAATTCCCAGGCCAACCAAGGCCCCAAGCATGTACGGCTCGATCGAGCCGAACGAGGATCATTGCATCATGAGCATCAAGGAATACCGCACCGCCATTGAAGCCAGGGGCGGCCTCCTGGTGGTCAGGGACACGCCGGGCGTGGCCTTCGGCGACCGGGTGCGGATCGAGAACCATGCGGGCCAGATCCGCAACGGTCAGGTCATCCGCGCGGCGGACGAGGAGGTGCTGATTCTGGTCTTCGAGGGCACGGACGACCTGGACCTGGAGAACACCTGGGTCCGCTTCCTCGACGAGCCGGTGGAGATCGCGCTCTCGCCCGAGATCCTGGGGCGCGAGCTCAACGGCCTCGGCGAGCCGCGTGACGGGCGCCCGCCGGTGCTCTCGGGGCTGCGGCGTCCGGTGGGCGGCTCGGCCATCAATCCGGCCGCCCGCACCTATCCGCGCGAGTTCATCCAGACCGGCGTCTCGACCATCGACGGGCTCAACAGCCTGGTGCGGGGGCAGAAGCTGCCGATCTTCTCGGGCTCGGGCCTGCCGCACAACCGGCTCGCGGCCCAGATAGTGCGTCAGGCCAGGCTGGTCGACGAGAACTCCAGCTTCTCGATCGTGTTCGCGGCCATGGGCGTCTCCTACGCCGATGCCAAGTTCTTCCGCGACGAGTTCGCCAACTCGGGCGTGCTGCGCAACGTGGTGATGTTCGTCAACCTCGCCGACGACCCGCCGGTGGAGCGGCTCACCCTGCCCCGCGCCGCGCTCACCGCCGCCGAGTATCTGGCCTATGATCTCGACCACCACGTGCTGGTGGTGCTCACCGACATGACCAACTACGCCGAGGCGCTGCGCGAGGTCGCCACCGCCAAGGGCGACGTGCCCGCGCGCAAGGGCTATCCGGGCTATCTCTACTCCGATCTGGCCGAACTCTACGAGCGTTGCGGCCGTATCCACGACCGACGCGGGTCGATCACCATGATGCCGGTCGTCTCCATGCCCTCGGACGACATCACCCACCCCATCCCCGACCTCACCGGCTATATCACCGAGGGGCAGATCGTGCTCTCGCGCGAGCTGCACAATCGCGGCATCTACCCCCCGGTGCACATCTCGCCGAGCCTGTCGCGGCTGATGAAGGACGGCATCGGCAAGGACGACACCCGCGAGGACCACCCGCGGGTCGCCGCCCAGCTCTACAGCCTCTACGCCCGCGCCCAGGAGACCCGCAATCTCGCCTCGATCATCGGCGCCGACGAGCTGTCCGAACGCGACCAGCGTTTCCTCGAATTCGCCGATGCCTTCGATGCCCAGTTCGTCACCCAGGGCGAGCACGAAGAGCGCTCGATCATCGACACCCTGGATCTGGCCTGGCGGCTGATGGCGCGTTTCCCGCGCGAGCAGCTCACCCGACTCCACGAAACCGACCTCGCGCGACACCTGCCCCATGACGACTGACGACACCATCGACTGCGCCGACTGCCGTGCCTGCTGCTGTCGGCTCGAGGCGGTATGCCTGACCGACACCGGGGTGCCGGCGCGCTTTCTCACCGAGGACGCCTGGGGCCGGACCTGCATGCTCCGGCTCGACGACGGCTGGTGCGCCGCGCTCGATCGCAACACCCTGCGCTGTCGCATCTACGCGCAGCGCCCGCTGGTCTGTCGACTGTTCGAGATGGGCGGCCCCGACTGCATCGACGCGCGCCAGGACGCCAACCCTGCCCCCTCGGGCTGAGCACCGGAACCACAGGCATCATGACCGAATCGCTGATCAAGATACCGCCGACCAAGAGCAGCCTGCTGCGGCTACAGCAGCAGGCGCAGTTCCTGATCGCCGGACACGATCTGCTCGAACGCAAGCGCGAGCTGCTCACCCGGCTGGTCTACGAACGCATCGACGAGTACCGCGCGCTGCGGCGCGAGGCCGAGACCGCGCTCGGCGCGGCCTATCACTGCCTCAGCCTCACCCACCTGCGCATGGGCAGTCGCGGTATCCGTCAGGCCGCGCTCGGCGCCGAGCCGGCGCTGCGCGTCAACGTCCTGCCGCACCGCGCGCTCGGCGTCGAGTACCCGGCGGTGGCCAGCGAGCGCCTGCCGCTCAAGCCCGTCGGCCTGCTCGGCACCGATGCGAGCTTCGACGCCACCCGCGCCAATCTCGCCGAGGCCGCGGTGCTGCTCGCCCGTCTCGGCGAGGTCGAGACCGCGCTGCACCGACTGATGGAGGAGCAGCGCAAGGCGCAGAAACGCGTCAACGCGCTCAAGTACAACATCATCCCCCGCTACCAGCGCACCATCCGCTTCATCCGCTCGGCGCTGGAAGAGGAAGAACGCAACGCCCTGTTCCAGGTGAAGCTGCTGCGCGAGAGACAGAGGTAGCGGCCGGGAGAATTGAACCGCAAAGACCCGAAGGGCGCGAAGACGATAGAAGAGAAAGGCGTTCAGACGTGTAGGCCGGGCAAAGCGCAGCGTGCCTTGCGGATTGGCTCCCAGCCACCAGCCACCAGTCACCAGTCACCAGTCACCAGTCACCAGTCACCAGTCACCAGTCACCAGTCACCAGTCATGGGGCTCAGACTGGAGACTGAAGGTTTCTCGTTGGTAGCGCATTCGTCGGCTCGTAGGGTGGGATGCGTGACCGCGCGAAGACGTTGAGGATCAGCGCCGAGGCCATCCGGTCACGCCCCCCATCCCGAACGATCGATGACCGGTCGGGCAAGGCGCGCCAGCCCTCCCCACTGGAGGCTGAAGGCTGGTGCCTGGACGCTCCTGTTCGCCGCTCAAAGCTCCCGACCCAGTTCCACCATCCGGTCGAGCAGCGCGAACAGGGCCTGGTGGAGTCGGGCGTAGTGCTCGGGGGGCTGGGCGCGAATATGCTCGGGCGATTGCACGAAGGGGCCGGTCTCGGTGAGTTCGTCGGCGCAGTTGACGAGCAGCCGCTCGACGCCCTCGGTGGTCGCCTCCAGATGGCACTGCAGCCCCAGCACCCGGCCCTCGAAGAGAAAGCCCTGGTTGGCGCAGGCGGCGCTCGCGGCGAGCGGTTGCGCGCCCTCGGGCAGGGCGAAGGTGTCGCCGTGCCAGTGGAAGACCTCGAACCCCTCGGGCAGCGCCGCGAACAGCCCCGAGGCGCGACCCTCGGCGCTGAGTTCGAGCGGGAACCAGCCGATCTCGCGCTCGGGGTTGCGACACACCCGCGCGCCCAGCGCGGCGGCGATCTGCTGGGCGCCGAGACAGATGCCGATCAGGTTCTTGTCGGCGCCGATGGCGCGCGAGATGAACGCGCGTTCGGTGGCGAGCCAGGGATGGCGCTGCTCCTGATCGACCCCCATGGGACCGCCCATCACCACCAGCCAGTCGATCTCGGCGAGCGCGGGCAGCGGCTCGCCGAGATCGAGCCGCACCACCTGGAGGGCATGGCCGCGGGCACGCACCCAGTCGCCGATCGCCCCCGGCCCTTCGAAGGGGACATGTTGCAGGACACAAACGCGCATCGGATCATTCATCATCACGACCTCAGCAACCCGAACCCTCGGAGAGCAGGTCGAGATCGTTCTGGATCATCGCCTTGGCGCGATAGAGTCCGATCAGCGTCTTGGCATCGGTGATGGTGGCGTCATGACACCAGTCGAGCGCCTGACTGAAGGGCAGCCAGTGGACCTCGATCAGCTCGCCGGGTTCGTGCGCGACCGGCTGGCTGGTGAGCCCGCGCGCCAGCCACAGATGGATGACCTCGGTGAACACCCCGGGCGAGGCGTGCATCGGCCCGAGATCGTTCCACTCCTCAGCCACCAGCCCGGCCTCCTCGGCCAGCTCGCGCACGGCGGTGCGCTGCGGCGTCTCGTCGGGATCGATGCGCCCGGCGGGCAGCTCCCACAGCCAGCCTCCGGCAGCGTGGCGGAACTGGCGCAGCAGACAGACCCGGTCCTGGTCGTCGAGCGCGACCGTAGCCGCACCACCGGGATGGCGGACGATCTCGAGCGCCACCTCGGCGCCGTCCGGCAGCTCTACCTGCTCGCGGTTGACGTCGATCACCTTGCCGGCGTACAGGGTCTCGCAGTTGATGATTCGGGCTTCGGACATGGCAACCTCGTTTCGCTATCAATGCGTTGCGGGGCGTCGCACGCAAGGGCCGAGCGCGCCTCCGGGCCGTCTGCTCCGGACCTCCCCCGCTGACGCACGGAGCATAACCGTAACCCGGCGGCACTGTCGCCCCGGCGCGTCGATTTGGTGGGCACTCGCGCCAGGTTCTAAACTACCGCACCCTGTCCACCCGATTCGACAAGCCGGATCGGAGCAATACCTGCGAGGAGCGACGGCTTGACCCAAGACCCAATCATCATCTCCATCACCTTCAGCATCTATTTCGTCATCGTGCTGCTGATCGGCTGGTACGCCTATCAGCGCACCCGCGATCTCTCCGACTTCATCCTCGGTGGCCGCCGACTCGGCAGCGGGGTCGCGGCGCTCAGCGCCAGCGCCTCGGACATGAGCGGCTGGCTGCTGCTCGGCCTGCCCGGCTTCGCCTATGCCTCCGGGCTCGAGTCGATCTGGCTCGCCGGCGGCCTGCTGTTCGGCACCTGGCTCAACTGGCTCGTGGTCGCCGCCCGACTGCGCGTGTTCAGCTTCGCCTACGGCAACGCACTGACGCTGCCCGAATACTTCGCCAATCGCTTCGCCGACGCCAGCGGTCTGCTGCGCGGCATCGCGGCGGTGTTCATCCTGCTGTTCTTCCTGATCTACACCGCCTCCGGCCTGGTCGCCGGCGGCAAGCTGTTCGAGTCGGTCTTCGGCCTGCCCTATGTCTGGGCCGTCGGCATCGCGGTGCTCTCGATCATCGTCTACACCGCCATCGGCGGCTTCCTCGCCGTCTCCTGGACCGACGTGATGCAAGGCCTGCTGATGGCCGTGGCGCTGATCGCCGTGCCGATGCTCGCCATCGCCTTGGCCGGCGGCAGCGACAACGCGATCGATCAGCTCAACACCCTCAATCCCGAGCTGCTCGACCCCATGACCAAGATCGACGGCACCGCCATCGGCTGGATCGGCATCGTCTCGCTCGCCGCCTGGGGCCTCGGCTACTTCGGCCAGCCGCACGTGCTCGCGCGCTTCCAGGCGATCGCCTCGCCGCGCAAGGTGGCCACAGCACGCCGCATCGCCGTCACCTGGGTGGCGCTCACCCTGATCGGCGCCACCCTCACCGGGCTGGCCGGCATCATCACGCTCGATGCGCCGCTGCTCGACGACGCCCGCGAGACGGTGTTCATCGAGCTGGTCAACCTGCTGTTCCACCCGGTGATCGCCGGCATCCTGCTCGCGGCCATCCTCGCCGCGATCATGAGCACCGCCGACTCGCAGCTGCTGGTCAGCTCCTCGGCTTTCACCGAGGACGTCTACCGCACGCTGATGCGCCGCGAGGCCAGCGAGCGTGAGCTGGTGATGGTCGGGCGCGCGGCGGTGGTCAGCATCGCGCTGTTCGCCTTCGCCCTGGCGATGGACCCGGATGCCATGGTGCTCGATCTGGTCGCCTATGCCTGGGCCGGGTTCGGCGCCGCCTTCGGCGCGCCGCTGGTGCTCTCGCTCTACTGGCGGCGGATGACGCGCCTGGGCGCGCTCGCCGGCATCATCGTCGGCGGTCTCACCGTGGTGGTGTGGAAGCAACTCGACGGCGGTCTGTTCGCGCTCTACGAGATCGTCCCCGGCATGCTGTTCTCGGCCCTCGCGGTGGTGATCGTCAGTCTGTTCGATCGTCAGGGTCAGGAGCACCTCGGCGAGCGCTTCGACGAGGTGCGCGAGCAGTTGCGTGTCGAGATGCGCGGCTGATCCCCGCCCCACGAGACGTGCAAGGCGTCTCGGCGGCGCCGCCCCGGCGGGACCGGGGCGGCGCCCATCGTCAACGATCGGCACGACACCGCCAGCAGGGCTGCATGCTCACCGGGGTGTTCATCTCCCCGTAACCGATCGTACATAGAATGAAACCCAACAGACCCCGACCCCAGGCGCCCGTGCCCCAGCGGCACGAGGGCCGCGCCAGTCGCTCCGATCCGAGCTCTTTGGCGACGCCGCGCCGACGCCGCGCCCATTGCACCCAGGACCCCCGAAGATGCCCACCATTCTTGTCATCGACGACGAACCGGATATCCGCGAAGTGATGCGCTTTGCGCTCGAGAGCGCGGAATTCCGCGTGCTCGAGGCCGGTCATGCCGACGAGGCCCGCAAGCTGCTCGCCAGCGACCAACCCGACCTCATCCTGCTCGACTGGATGCTGCCCGGTCGCTCCGGCCTGGAGCTGGCCCAGCAACTCAAGCAGAACCCCAAGACCCGCAGTCTGCCGATCATCATGATCAGCGCCCGGGGCGAGGAGGAGGATCGCGTCAAGGGGCTCGACACCGGCGCCGACGACTACATCGCCAAGCCTTTCTCGCCGCGCGAGATGATCGCCCGCACCAAGGCGGTGCTGCGCCGCGCCAAGCCGAGCGAACCGGCCGACGAGATCGAGATCGGCGGACTGCGCATCGACAACATCGGCCACCGCGTCAGCGCCAATGGCCGCCCGGTGGAGGTCGCCCCCACCGAGTATCGTCTGCTGCACTTCTTCATGACCCACGCCGACCGCGCCTTCAGCCGCTCACAGCTGCTCGATCAGGTGTGGGGCGATCAGGTCTATGTCGAGGAGCGCACCGTCGACGTCCATATCCGGCGGCTGCGCAAGGCGCTGGAGCCGACCCGTCACGACGGCCTGTTGCAGACCGTGCGCGGCGTCGGTTACCGCTTCTCGGACAAGACCTGAGCCGGCAGGCCCCAGCCCCGATGCGCCGCGCCCTGCTCTTCGAGCTCGCGCTCTTCGCCGTCCCCTCGGGCGGCGCCCTGATGCTGTGGCTCGGCGGTCTGGCGCCGGCCTGGAGCGTCCCGCTGGCGAGCGTCCCCGCGCTCGGGCGCCATATCTTCCGACTGATCGACCTCAGTACCCTGATCCGCCGCCAGCACCGGCTCGCCCCGCCCTTCCCGCGCGGACTCTGGGGCGAGGTCTATCGCAACATCGCCCGCTACCAGCAGCGCGGGCGCAAGGGGCGCAAGCGCCAGATCCGCTTCACCCGTCGCTTTCGCGAGGCGGCCAACGCCGTCCCCGACGCCCTGGTGATCCTCGACAAGCACCACCGCATCGACTGGGCCAACCCCGCCGCCGCACAACTGCTCGACATCCACTGGCCGGAGCAGGACGGGCAGCACTTCCTCGACGTCTTCTGCCACCCCGAACTCGGCGACTTCCTCCACGACGGCGAATACCTGCGTCCGCTCGACATCGCCCCCAGTCACAACCGCGCGCTGATGATCTCGCTGCGCATCGCCCCCTTCGGCGAGCGCAAGCGCCAGCGTCTGGTGGTGGGACGCGACATCACCAAGGTCTATCACCTCAACATGATCCGGCGCGACTTCGTCGCCAACGCCTCACACGAGCTGCGCACCCCGCTGACGGTGATCGGCGGCTTCGTCGAGAACCTGCTCGACGCCCCCAACACCCCCGAGCCCCACCGCCGCCCGCTGACCCTGATGCACAACCAGGCCGAGCGGATGCGCTCGATCATCGAGGATCTGCTCACCCTCTCGCGTCTGGAGATGCACGACAGCCCCGCCGACCAGCACAGCGTCGACGTCCCCGAGGAGCTGCGACTGATCCTCCAGGAGGCGCAGGCCATCGGCGATGCCGGTCACCGACTCGACCCCCTGATCGACACCGGACTGCTGCTGCTCGGCAACCAACCCGAGCTGCGCAGCGCCTTCTCCAACCTCGTCTTCAACGCCATCAAGCACACCCCCGCCGGCACCCGCATCCGCATCCGCTGGTGCCAGGACAAGGACGGCGCAACCTTCGTCGTCGAGGACGACGGCCCCGGCATCGCCCCCGAGCACCTGCCCCGGCTCACCGAACGCTTCTACCGCATCGACGCCGCGCGCTCGCGCCAGTCCGGCGGCACCGGGCTGGGACTGGCGATCGTCAAACACGTGCTCAACCGTCACGACGCCAGCCTCAACATCTCCAGCGAACTCGGCCAGGGCACCACCTTCGCCTGCCACTTCCCCACCACCCGCACCCTGCGCCGCGACGCCTCCGTCCCCCACGTCGACACCACCCCACCCACTCCAAGCCGCTCGGCCAACGGCGAGGGTTGAGGCGCACCGTCCTCCCCCACCCCCGCCAGCCATCGGCTCGGAACAAGGCCATTCGGCCTCGCCAGACCCGACCCCCTGCGAGCCATCTCCCCACACACCGAATCAGCTCACCAGCCTCTCGGATGAACAGCATCGCATCGGGGAACACGCTGAACCGTTAGAAACCGATGCTGAACTTCGCAATCCTTGCGACAGGCACGTCACTGACAGCCTCCTTCTCCACGCCGTCTCGATGATGAACGACTGGCGCCAGGAAACTCACCCCAAGAACCTGATTGAACGAGCCGAGAGGACAGGAAGAACATCCAGACCCATCGATCGACCGGTGAAACCAACCATCAGAGAAAACCAATAAACAGAAGATTCTGAAAATCTTTTTTTGATGACCTCACTTGACAGAGGAGATATCCTATCGATCACTAAACTATTATCTGAAAGAGATAGAACCTGAGGAAAACAACCGTCACGGATAGCGAGGAAAAACCAAAAACTCAGACAAAAGTTTTCAAAGTCAAAAGCTTGGACATCGAATCATTACCAAATCATCGAAAACGACGAGCAGAAAAAAGGATTCGAAATGAAAAAAGATCACTCAAACAATCATCAGGAAAATAAATATTACAACAGCTCATTCTTCCTTTTCTCGGACGGCAACATTCCAGTCAGCAAGACAAAATCCATTCCACACGTAAAATTGAAAAAATCGTTCTTCAACGAGAGAATCAGCATGGAGGAAACCCCCTACGGGGTCGTCATTCGTATCGATCATGATGACGGCACCCCCGTTGATATCCATGTCCGCGACATCTTCGAATTCCGCCGCGACCGGCCAATAATGAATTTATTTTTTGAGATGATAAAGGAAGCCAGAAATTAAATCTGAAATCATTAACCGAACAGCCATAAAAAAACCCGCGTGATGCGGGTTTTTTTATGGCTTCTTATTGTTGCTGAGCCGAGCAAGAGTGCCACCAATCACTGCGCCGATGTTCACTCTCCCTTTGGATCGGATTTCTGATTCGGACAAGATCAGCGAGTAACTCTGGACGCTGGTCTAATGGTCTTAATTCCCTTCAGATCGGGTCTCTGATTCGGACTCACCAACAACGCGGCGATCCTCTACAGCACCAAGTCTTAATCCCCTTTAGATCGGGTCTCTGATTCGGACACGACCCCAAGTTCCGGGCTTTGGTGAGAAAGTACGTCTTAATCCCCTTTAGATCGGGTCTCTGATTCGGACCACCGAGGAACTGATCGCCGAGGCACGGCGCTAGGGTCTTAATCCCCTTTAGATCGGGTCTCTGATTCGGACATCATGAAAGACACCGGGGATGACCGAATCACCACGGTCTTAATCCCCTTTAGATCGGGTCTCTGATTCGGACCCATGGGAATCTTCCGCTTGGTGATCCGCTGCACAGTCTTAATCCCCTTTAGATCGGGTCTCTGATTCGGACATATCTTCAAGTATGGGGGTCGCCCGCTATGAGTGGTCTTAATCCCCTTTAGATCGGGTCTCTGATTCGGACTGCCAGTTGCCAGAAAGCCTTTCCGAACAACCACCTACAAGGGTGGTTCGCAATTTTTTCGTGACAGAAAAAGTTGACGTGCAGAAGGGCAAGGGACGAAGGCTCCACAGGCGGCTCGAACGTCTTCTAACTTAATCGAGTTCACGGTTCCCGACAAGTCTGCTCACGGCATCGCCCAAGGGACCGTCCATCTCCAACGCCATGCCGGCGGGAAGCGACTGACGCCCTCGACGCCAGACCTCGAGTCGGGAAGGCAGGGGGTAAACCCGGATATCGTCTGCACGCTGATCGATGATCCCTCCTATCAGTACAACGAACCGATCGATCTCGGCGACCGTCGCCGGGATCAGGAAGACCGAATATTGCAGCGCGATGCCCAGGTCGGTGGCCTCGCGGTGCACTCGGTTGCGCCGACCGTCATCGGCGATGTCATAGGCGAGCAGGAAGAGTTGCTTGCGAGCCATCGTCGGTCAGGTCTCGTGGATGAGCCAGCGGTGCAGCGCCGAGGTGATCTCACGCCCGCGCGTAGCCGCCCGCGCAGAACGTCCTTCGAACAACCTGACCACCTCGCGCTGGGTCGGCTCGCGCAACGCCTCTCCCTTGTGTCGCGCAGCCAGGTGACGACGCTTGAGCCACCCGAGCCGTGCCGGCTCCAGATACCAGAACAGGATCTCGGTCAGCTCCGAGGCCAGCGCAGGCTGGCCGGCCTGCGCCAGCTCGGTGGCGCGACCGAAGCCGAGGTCTCTGAGGTGCGACTCCATCCAGCCATAGGCGAGCGCGCGCAGCCATTGCCGGGTGCGCAGCGCGGCCCGAGCGCCGCCATATTCCTCGGCGTTGCGGTTGATCCGCTCACGCACATCACGGGCACGCAACCGAGCTCGCGCGCTCAGCCCCAGCTTGAGAGCGGCCCAGCGAGCGGCACGCGCGCGATGCTGACCACACCAGTGCTGGAGCATGCCGGAGGCCTCGGGGCGCAGCAGGAACTCCAGCAAGCGCGCGCTCAACTCATCGCGCCCCCCGGGTCGACCGAGCAACCGCGCCTGGACAGCGCCATCATCGTCGATGAAGACCACCGGGATACCGTGCTCGGCGCAGGCGAGCAACGCCGCCATCTCCCAATCGACCCTCAGGTTGCTGTGGATACGACCGATACGCTGCAACGGGAAGAGCAACGGGGCGCTGGAGCGTCGGGCCACCCGCAGGGCGGGACCGTCGAGCCCGACCCAGGTCTCGTCATCCGGGGCGAGATACAGGGGTTGCGCGGCCCGTGCCCCGGACAGCAGGAAGTCAGTCGTCGCGTCATGTTCCATCACTCCCTCCGGTCTCCGGCATGGGGTCCGCTCCCGAGACGGCGCTCGGCGCCGCGCTCGCCAAGCCGCGCGCGATGCGCTGAGTCCAGCGCCTGAGCAAGCGCCGACGAGGCCGCGCGAAGACCTCGTAGGCGGCGAAGAAGCGCGCCCGGCCCTCCTTGCCGAGCAGGCAGGCATCGCCGTCGCGCTGGAAGTGCGCCGGGCGCAGCCGTTCTCGCCCGAACAGCTCCCACACCCACCGCTCGACCTGGGGGCGCAGTGGCTCGACCAGATCGCAGGCCAGGGAGGCGCGGCCGAAGTCGAGTTCGTGGAAGAAGCCGATCAGTGGGTCGAGTCCGGCGCCATGGGCCTGCTGCACGGCCTCGGCGTGGAGCAAGGTATAACCCAGCGACAGCGCGGCATTGACCGGGTCCGGCGGTGGACGACGACGACGCCCACGAAAACCCAGATCGGGCGCGAACAGCGCGCCATAGCCGCGAAAGAAGCCAGCTGCGGCGGCACCCTCGATACCGCGCAGGGTCGCGAGGTCGACAGGAGGGTCGAGACGCAGCCGCCCCAGGGCCTGCTCCTGGGCCGCGATGGCCTTGACCAGGGATTGGCGGAGGTCAGGGCGTCGGACCAGGGCATCGACCAACAGGCGCCGCTGCCCGCGGACCTTGCCGGTGACGATGCGTCGGGACCAGCGACGGCGGAAATCGGCATCGTCGTAACGGCGCATCTGTCCGATCCGGCGAGCGGCGTCATTGTGCGCGGCACCGACCAGCGTCGCCTGGAGCCGACCGCCACGTCCACCGAACAGGGTGATGGCCACCCCGGCAGCGGCCAGCCGCGCCAGCAGCGCGCTGCCGCACTCGACATTGGTGCGCATCACCACGCGTTCGAGCAGATGCAGCGGCACGCTCCCCTCGCGTCGGCCTGCGACCCGCAACACCAGCGCCCGCCCTTCGAGATCCAGCCGAGTGTCGCGACGATCGAGATAGAGCGTGGTCATGGTGTCTCACCCCACGTAGAACCAGGGGGGATCACGGGGCACCACCGCACGACCACGCGCGCGCACCTTGCCACGGGGGTCGAGGCGGATCAGCACGAAGCGATCCTCCTCGGGTTCGAGGATCCCGTCCACGGCGACGAGCAGATCGCGCCGCTCGGCGTGGGTGAGGAAGCATTCGAACACCGACTCCTGACAACCGCTGGCATAGCCCTTCAGCACCAGCAGGGCCTCGCGCAGACGCTCGTCACTGGAGATGTCGTAGGCGGCGATGAAGAGTTGACGCTGGCTCATGGCCAACAGGGTAGCGCCAAGATCTCTGCAAGGGGGCGCCACAAGGTTGTGGTGCCCGTAAACACTGGGCTGGCGGCCGTACCGAACGACGTCAGCAACCAGCCCAACGCGCCAGCACACCACCGAGCTCTGCGAGCTTGGCGCCGTCGCACACCTGGATGCGCAGGTCGGCGGCACGCCGCTTCACCCGCTTGTCGAGCGGGTGATAACTGACCAGCATGGCGCGCGCCTGCAGGCCACCGAGCAGGTCCGCGAGCACATCGAGCCGGAACAGCGCCTCGCTGCCGGGGCCGGTCTGATCGCGGTCATTGCGCCACTGCCGGGTCTTGCACTCGATCAGGTACAGCCGATTCTCGGCGAGGAAGGCGACATCGAGTTCGTTGCGCACCGGTTGATCACGCTGGTTGCGACGGACGATCTGCAGGCTCCGCGCGAGATCCTGGATGCCGCACTGATGCTCGCGACGCAGCGCGCGCACCAAGTCATAGACGTGCTCCTCGAGCCAGCCGCCATTGGCATAGAAGCGCGCCTCCTCATCCGGGAAGTGCAGACGTCCACCCTCGAACCGCAGCACCTCGGCGCTCTCCAGGCGCTCGATCAGCGTACGTAGCTCGATATCCCGCGCGCTGTGCTCATCCAGCCTGGGCGAGCGCAGCACGCCCTCGGACTTGAAGGCCAGCCAGTTGAGCGTCTTGAGCGCTCCCCCCAAGCGTCCGGTGTTCGCCGCCAGCCAGGCGGTCAGCTCGCGCCGTGCAGCAGGAACCGCCTCACCGATCGCTGACTCGACCGAGGCGCCGTGCGCCTGGAGGAAGACGTCGAGCCGCAGCCGGTTGTCGAGTTCCACGTTGGGCCGGTCGGCGGGCGACATCCAGATCAGCCGATCGAGTTCCGGGTGGACGTAGAAGATCGGCGCCCCGGCGGCACGGAAGACCTCGTAGGCGGCGATGCTCATCGGCTTGGTGCCGCCGGTGGCATTGAGTGCGATACGCCCCGGTTGCTCACTGAAGCGTGCGAGCAGTTCGAGCACGCGTTCCTGGAGATGCTCCAGATCCCAGGGGTCGTCGATCGGCCAGTGCTCGACGCTGATCCCACGACCTTTCAGTACCGCGGTCAGCGCCTCGGTCTGGGCGTGCATGCCGGCATGGCAGAGCAGGATCACCGTCCGCGGCGCGACCTCCGGATCGAGCGCCGGGGTGAGATTGGGGACGACCTGGGCGGAGACCAGGTAGAGATGGGTGTCGATATCCATGGGTATTCTCCTCGGCGAGATCAGTGATCGCCATCATCGAGCAGCACGTAGCTGACATCCTGGACCCTGACCTGGTACTGACCGGTGACGTACTGCATCCGCCGCCCCTCGGCCAGCGCGACCACGGATCCGGCCACGCTGCACAGCTTGCTGCCGCCGGTGATGTCGATGAGAATGTCGGCCGGCGCGATCCGCGCCTTTTCGACCAGACGCTCGAAGGCCGTGTCGGTCAAGCGGACGACGGCGTCGATATCGTTGAAGTCGATCCCTCGATCAGCCCCTCGGTGGTCGTCTTCGGCGACCTCGATGGTGAACTCGCAATCGGGGAAGCAGCGCTTGACCAGCTGCTCGAACAGCAAGCGCTGGGAGGCACTACCCGGTCTCCGGGGCTCGTCACCCGAGCAGACCAGTACGATCCGGGAGAGATGCGCGCGATGGTGAGCGATCGCCTCGATCGGCATGCGCCAGTTGAGACCACCATGGCGCGCGCGGAACGCATCGAGACCATCGAGCGAATCGATCGCGCCCGCCAGCTCATCGAACTGTTCCTCATACAATGCGCTGAGATACAGGATCAGTGCCCGCGCCCGGGGCGGCGCGACCATGGTCTCGATCCTCGGACGAAAGCGCTCGCGCGTGGCTTCGGCCAGGGCGCGCAGCCGGATCAGCAGCGCAGCGAAAAAGCCCACCGCCAGCACCCGGTGCAGCGGAATCCAGTGCTCGACGGTACCGCCCTCGAGCCATGTCCCGATATCGGTGAGCCATTCGAACAGGCTATCGGTGAACCAGCCGAGACCGACCAGCACCGCCAGTACCATCAGCATCGACTCCAGACGCGATCCCATCAACAGGTGCTCCAGCACCCGTCGCGCCCGCTCCTTCTTCAGCCCCGGCGCCGCGCCTCGCGACGGGCCGCTCACCTCATGCCCCCCGCGTCGAGCCGCTCGACCCTGTAGGGTTCGAGCCGGGCACCGCAGAGACGCATCTGCGCGGCACTCAGCTCGATCCCGCGCAGCTCGGAGGGTACGGTCATCGTCAGGTGCAGATAGCGCGCCCCGCGGGCACACACCTCGGCTGCGAGACTGACCGGCAGCGACCCGATCACCACGTCGCCTGGCGCGATGCGCTCAACGTCGAGATGTTCGAGCCGCTGATCCACCGTCAGCCCCTCGGCACTCGCCCAGTCGAGCGCGCCGGCGTGGCGGGTGACGAAGTAAGTGGTCATGTGGACGCAGCCTCTTCCCCCTCGGCATAGATGGCACGGGCCTTCTTGGCGCTCTTGCCGGAGGGCGCCTCCCATTGCTCCTGCGGCCAGCGTGAACGAATGTCGACGAGCGCCCGGGCCTTGAGCGTGGCATCCTCCAGCGCGGCCCACTCCCCGGCCAGGCCTTTACCCATCAACGCCTCCTGCTCCGAGCTGCGGTTGGCCTGGGCGATGGCCGCGACCCGCTCATCGACCCAGGCACAGCGCTCGACGGGGGCGGCGTTGGTCTGCGGCTCGGTGTCGAACACTCCATAACCACTGCGGGTCTTGGCGCCGATACCCCGCTCACCCAGCGCCGAGCGCAGCATCTCGGCAGCGAGATCACGCCACCCCGGCGGCCCTTCGAGGACGAACAGAAAACTGCCACGCACGGCGATCTGTGCATTGGGGATCGGGCTGTCGAGATCCGTGGCGGGCGTCTTGCCCTCGGAGCCGTAGTACTTGAGATGGTGAGTGGTGACGACCTCCTGCACGAAGGGCGAATGCCCCTCGGCGTCGGGCTTCCACCAGGCATCGTGGAAGGTCACGAGCCCCGCCAGTCCCTCGGGGTGCTCTTCCTCTTCCTGTGGCCCGACCCCGAACAACTCGGCAATCGCCTCTGGATGCTGTGTCGCGAACTCGCTCCGTTCGACGTACGCGCGCACCACACCCTTGACGCTCGATCCGGGGAGATAGGGCGCGCCGTGACTGTGACCGACGGCACAGCCCGTCTCCAGGGCGCCACCGCCGCTCAGGCCGATGAACAATCGCGTTTCGAGCGCGAGCGTGAGCTGCGTGAAACGCAGCGGATCGGCGGTCGCGTTACGCCAACGTTCGAAGGCGGCACGGTAGAAGGTGCCAGGCTGGAGCCCGCAGATGGCGCGAATGTGCTTGGTCTTCGCCTCCTTGTCGTCCTGACCGTGCACCGCCAGACCGCGCTGGATCAGCAGACCGGGATGGGCCGAGCCCTCCTTGCCGACCTCACCATAGGGTTTCCTGACCGCCTCGCGCTGCAAGACGATCGATTCAGTCTGACTCATGGTTGCGCCTCTCCTCGCTCGCAGTGTCGCCGGTCGCGGTGATGCGCAACACCCCCTGCACATAGCGCTTGAGCCAGGCGGCTGCATCCAATGCGTGCCGGGTCAGCGCCATGGTGTCGGTGAGATCGGCGGTGATGAACCCATGATGCAGCGCAACACCATTGTCGGCCTTGGTGACACCGGCCTCGCGCAGCACCCGGCAGAGATCGTCGAGCACCCGGAGGTGTTCCGCCGTCCCCTTGGCCAACAGGAAACCACTGCTCTGGGCGAGACCATGCTGCAGGATCATGCCCGGCAACCGATGGACGATCGCGCCGTAACGCTTCGGATCGACCCCATCAATTCCCCCGCCGATGAGGTCGACACAGCTGTAGGCCGCCATCGCAAGGCGCTGTGCACGCATCTGCATCGTCATGCGCCCACCCCCTGAGTGCGCAGGAAGCGCACCAGCCCACGCCCGACCCCGGCCTTGCCGCCGATCTGCAACAGCGCGCCCCCGTCAGGCAGACAAGCCGCCAAGGCATCCGCCGTCTCCGGGCCGGCTCCCTCTTCCCGATCCTCGGGATGGCGGGACGCGGCAACCGCGTAGACGCCCCACAGCAGGCTGTCGGCGGGCAGATTTTCCTCGTACCAGAGCGCACCCTGCTTCACCGTGCCACTGTCCTGATCGATCGCGATCCGTGCCCGGACATCGGTCGCGGTCTCGGCAAGGAAGGCGAAGACATCGTCCGGCAACAGCGCGATCCGAGGACCGATCTGAGCCTGCGAGTCAGCATCACCGGGGAAGACGCGCTCGACGATTTGCTGTGCCCAGGCCGCGAGCAGACCACCGGAATCGGACTCGATCCGCAGATCGAGATCCTCCAGCACCAGGGTCGTGCGCGACTCGACGCTCTCGCCCCGGTTGGGCGAGTGCTGCTGCAAGCGCACCGCGCCAGCGGCGGGCGCAGCGGGCAGATCCGGCAGCGACTCGCCGGCGCGACGCAGATCCTCGGCATAACGCCGGAGCACGAAGGGCGAGGTCGCATAGCAGACGATGCCGGTCAGCGCCCGCACCGGCAGCGCCAGCAGATGGGCATCGTTGATCGCAAGCGCGCCGGCAAAGGCCTGATCGTTGCTGCGGATCTGCGCCGGACCGAAGAGCCGCTCGACGCGTGTCGTGTTGTCCGGGCTCACGCTCAGATGCTCGCGCAGCACCCCGCGCAGCGACGAGCCGGGCACGATCGGCAGGCGAGTGGCGCGGGCGCGCGCGATCGGCAGGTCGACCACGCCGGTCGACTGCCCGGTGCCGCAGTGCAGCGGCGAGAGTGCATGGAGGTGGAAGATGCGCGTATCCATTGGGTGTCGTCCTTTCAGTGATCCATCGATCAGGCACACGGCGTCCAGGGGGCCGGCAGCGCCAGCCCGAAGCCGTCGCGGCGGTCTTGCGCCGTGTCGCTGATGTTGTTCAACCACAGCGGCGCGAATGCCGCCGGGTCGTGAGCGCCCACCAGTTCGAACCAGTAGACGCTACCCGCGGCGACGAGCCGCCGGGTCGGGCGTGGCTCGCCCTTGTGCAGATCCCAACCCGAGTTGGCCTGCCAGCGCTCACAGGCGACCGCCCGGAGCTTGAGGTGCACGCCGGGGGCCTCGGGGGGTTCACCCTCCAGGGTGTCGGGGTCGATCCAGCCGGGGCGAAAACCGTCCGCGAAGGCAGCCGGGGTGAGCAGGGTCAGGCTCAGTCCGCCGACCTTCACGATCTGATCGAACCAGCCCTCCGGCACCGCGGGCCACTGCGACTCGGGTCTGGGCTCCAGCGCCGCAAGGCGCCGCTCGCCACCGAGATGGACCAGACCGGCGCGCAGCGGCTGATCGCAGCGCGCCAGCAGCCGCAGCCGTCGGGTGGCGGCGGGCGGCTGTCCCGCCGGATCGAGAGGCTGATCCGGCATGAAGTCCAACCCATTGGTCTGGAACAACTGCGAGGTCTTGGCCGCATGGCTCTTGCGATCGATGGCGACATGGGTGCGGCGCTCGGTGGCCGGGGTCCAGCCCTGTTCGAGCAGCGCCTCGAACGTCGGGGTCGCGCCGCGCCGGAAGTCGAGTAGCTGCGCGAGCGTCCACCAGCGAGGACCGGGCTTGGGCTTGCCCTTGACCGGATCGGTCAACTGCACCGGGATCAGCCCTTGCGGCAGGTCGCTGCCGCAACCCTCATCGAACGCACGGGGTTCGGCACGAATGCAGCACGGCTCGCGTTCCCCCTCCCGCGCCAGATAGAGGGCGTCGGCGGGCTTGGGCACCAGCAGCGCGGGAGCGACATCGGGCTCGACCCCCTCGCCCTCACGCCACAGCAGCGGACCGCGCACGCTCACCGCATCGAGCAGCGCGGGGCCGAAGTCGGTCCCCGTCTGTCTCGCCCAGGCCGTGCGCAGACAGCCGGCGAGCGTCGAGGGCGGCGGGAAGCGCGCCTCGTCCAACCCGTTGCTGGCGTCGAAGGGCCGACCGGAGCGGACGATCACCGGTGCCAGCGGATCGAGGGTGACCAGCGTGCTCGGTGGTGGAGGATCGGCGCGACACACCGGCACGGAGACGGCCCGGGCACGCGAACTCCTTGACGTGGCCCGCGCGGTCGAACGATCGACCGCGCTCCGCGGACGCTGCTTGTCGTAGCGAACCCGTTTCCCCTGTGCTTGCGATTTCTTCTTCTTGGTCATGGATTCACCTCCGCTGCGGTGCGCGCCGAGAGCCAGCGAGCGATGATCAGGGTGTCGGCGAGCAGATCGAGGTTCCAGGCGAGCGCACGGGCATGCGTCTCCAATGCCCTGGAGACCTCGGGCGCGAGTTGACCCTGCTCGGTGCGGGTGCGATCGAGCACGCGCAACAGCTCGGCGCGCCGCATGCCTTCGTGCAGGGCGGCATCTGGCTGATCGTCGAGCCAGTTCAGGCGCCGCGCGCCGTCGCGCAGGTCGTAGGCGACCCGGGTGGTCAGCGCGCCGCTGCGATAGTGCGTCACCAGCTCATCGAGTGCGCCCAGCTTGTCCGGCTCGTCCCAACGCACGCGCCAGCGCAGCTCGCCGCCGGAGCGGATACCGAGCTGGATGGCCAGGGCATTGCGTTCCTCGCTGGAGCCGGGCATGCCGTCCTTGGCCAGCTTCTCGGCGGCGTCGGCACGCTGACGCAGGGCACCGAGCGGTTCCATCAGGTGACCGATGCCGATCCCGACCGAGAGCGTGGGGCTGATCTCGGCGCGACGCGTCGCATCGTCCGAGGCCAGCGCTCGGGCACAAGGCGCCATGGTCTGCTCGAACGCCTCGGCCAGGGCCTTGGCGCAGTCCACGGCCCGGTCGAGCGGCACCAGCGCCAGCACGTCATCGCCGCCGGCATAGATCGCGTGACCCTGATAGTCGCGTACGATCCTGGCCACGCCGCTGGCAAAGCCGTGCAGGGCACGCGAGATCATCCGCGAGTCCTCGGTCGAGCGTGCCGCGTCGAGCAGCTTGCCCATGCGATCGCCGTCGGCCTTGAGGATGGCGGCATAGGGGACCGGGGTGCCGTGGCGTCTGGTCACGGACTCCAGCGTGCGACGCAACTCGCCGAGCGCGCCTTGATCCGCTCGCAGCTGCTCGTCGCTCCGCTGACGCCGGGCCTCGTCACGCAACTGCTCGATCTGGTTGTCGAGCCGGAAGTCGAAGAGCAGTTGGGCGTCATAGGGGAAATCGCCATAGGTGCCACGATTGCCCCTGGCGCGGGTGGCGATTTGCGCCTTGATCAGCGGTTCGTAGGCTTTCTTGAGGTCTTCGAAGGCGCTTTTGGTTTTCTTACTGACATCACGCAGCCAGGGATCGGCAGCAATCCGCGAGTAAGGGGTGAACTGCTCCGGATCACCCGCCAGGCGCTTGATCACGCCGAGGGCGTCGAGCTGCTCGTTGGCAGACGCCAGCCCGAGACGACGCGCCGCGCGGACATCACCATGCACGCCCCTCTGGAGCACGGTCTCCAACACACCGTCGAGCGAGGACTTGGGCAGACCCGCGCCCTCGGGGGGGGTGAGCGGCGCGAAGTCGCGCGTCGCCTTGCGTGCGGCCAGGACGCCGCCCAGCCGTTCGCTGGCGGCCTTGGCCCCCTGTTCCGGGTCGATCTCGACCCAGGCGGAGAAGATCTCGAGCAGGTCGTCGAACTGACTCGACCACAGCGGCTCGTCGCGCAGCCAGCGCGCCATGCCCTTGTCCTGACGCACCTGCTCGCCGATCTCGCGCAGCCGGGCGCGGGCGGCCTCGGCCGCCTCGGCACACAGCGCACGCGCCGCGGCATCGTCGGCGAGGACGAGTTCGGCGCGCAGGATGTTGGCGACGTTGGCGGTATCGCCGGGGTTGTCATCGGGCGCGAGCTCGGTCTCCGGTTCGTTCGGACACGGGAACACCAGACAACCCGGATGAGTGCAGTGCAGCGTCAAGGCCGCGGCCTTGGAGACCTCCGAGAGCAGCCAGGAGCCACACCAGAGATCACGCGTACGGCGCGCCGAGGCGATCAGCCCCTGTACCGGACCGATCGACAGGGTGATCAGATAATCCTTCATCATGCCTCCTGCTCGAAGAACGCCATGAAGGCGCGCAACGCATCGGTCTGCCCATTCTCCTTCAACGGCTTGACCTGCTCTGCCAGACGAGTGCGCTCCTGTGGGTCAGCGGGCCAAGGTCGCGGCGTTGATGCGCCTGCGGGTTGAGAAAACTTGAGCGATATCGTCAATGCCTGCTCCCAGCCCGGCAGCAGCAGCGCCGCCGGACGCCAACGCCTTTCCGCATCGCGATAAGGCCGCAGGATCAGTGGGCTGGCCATGCGCTCGCGTGTCTCGCCAGCGAGATCGGCGGGTTCGAGCACATGATCGATGGGTTCCTGATCCCGACGTGGACGCGTCCCACTTGGGGCATCCTTGAAGTGGAACACGATCGGCAGGCCGAAGGCCGCGCGCGGGAACACCGGCCCACAGTCGACGAAAGGCTTGGCATGGTCCGACGAGCTGCAACCACTCAGCTTGCGAATGGCATCGGGTTCGGGCCAGCAGCTGCGGCCAGGGCGTTTCGGTACAGAACCGTGGTTTCGCCCCATCCCCTCACCCTGACGGAAACGCTTCAACAGCCCGATTGCTCGCTCATGCGCACTACGCGCATCTGGGCCCTGACGCCCTTCGCACAGCCAACCACCAGCAGCCTCGACCTCGCTGGCGTCCACCGGCGTCAAGGAGTCGGCCTCGACCGCACCCAACCCTCTCCGGGTACGCGCCCCAATCCCACCGAAGCTCGCCCACCAGCGCAACGCAACTTCGACCTCGTGTCTTTGTTGTGGATCGAGGCGTTCATCCATGGACAGTTGCAGCTCGAAGCGAAGCCCAGCATGCATCAACGCATGCGGCTTCTTCTCGACGTCGGTACCATCCGCAGTCAACTTGCCCTGCGCCGGAAACAGTGCATAAGCAAGAGGATCGCCAATCCAGTTCTTCAGGCGTGGAGTAGAATTCAATCGGCCAGTGGCACGGCGGTCAGGGTGGTACTCGAAGACGGGCTCCACCTCTGCCCTCCCCTTGGTGCGCACCACGACCCGCACCCGACTCGCGACCGGCCCCTCAGCTCCGATCCCTCCCCAGATCGCCCGCTCGCGCTCGAACAACCGCTCGGGATCATCACGATCGGCACCGCCACAGGCGATCCGCCACCAGAAGCGAAGTTGCCCACGGATCGACGAGGCGCGAATCGGCAACGCCTCATCGATCTCGCCGGCCTCGACGCCACCGCCGTAGAGCGGCGTCACCAACTTGCAGGCAAGAGTCAGGTCCGGGGACTGGGGGGTACGCGTCCGCCACTCGGCGCACAGGGCACCGGGGTCGAGCGCTGGGGGTGGGGTTCTCATGTGATCTCCTTGATCGGTTCGTCGAAAGACGACCTATGAGTCCAGTGAGTCGTCGCTCTTCATACTCCCGGCGACACGTCAGACTCATGCGACCGGGGGTATGGAGCGCCCTGGAGTACTCGATCCCGGGCACGACGACGGCGACCATCAGGGCCCGAGATAAATGGCCTCAGGGTCGATCGTCAAACCGAACCGCGAGCGCGGTCGGGTGCCCTCACGATGAATGGAGTAGGGTTTGCAGAGCTGCGGCCCGAGCACCTCGAACAACATGGCATTGGTCAGGGTCTTGCGCTGATCGAAATACTCCTTGGTCATACCCTGCTTGAGTGCGGCCTCGACCCGCTCGACACCGCCCTCATCGGCAATACGTCGATAGATCGAGAGGAAGTGGTCAGAGACGTCACGATCGCTCCAGCGCACACTGTTCAGCCCGGCCATCCGCCGCTCGACCATCATCAGATAGAAGGCGAACTGCGCCGGAGGCATCGGCACGACTTCTCCTGCGGCATAGACGAGACGGTCCCGAACATGGATTCGCAGGTTGGGCGGTTCGACCGATCGCTGCGCTGCCTCGACATATTCACCGAAGCTCGTCACGCCATGCACCAGCCGCTTCGGCAAGGTGTCTCGCACACGCAGGAAGGGGATCTCGGCCAAGGTCACCCGGGCATCGCAGGCATCGACCATCTTGTTGTCACGCGTCACCAGCATCCGGCTCGTCGGGGTCGGGTAGAAGAAGTCCCAAGTCGACTCGAAGGGTTCAGACACCAGCACATGAGACAGTTTGTCCTGGGGGCGTCCGAACAACCCGAGAGCGTACCCGATGTAGTACCCCATGGTCTTGCGACCACCAGCGATCGAGACATGCACCGCACTGTCATCGTCGGCGCAAAAGCCGCGGATCATGGCGCAGATCTGGTCTGCGGCGGCAAGGCTGTCAGCCTCGGTACGGATATCCGACAGCGCCTCGCCATCGGCATCCTTCAACACATGGATGAAATTCTCGTCGAAGCAGATCTCGGGCAGGTCGTAATCGTGACGTAACCGCTGGAACCAGCCACCATCGGGCGACAGCAGACTCATCCGCGCCCGCTCCGCGCCTTCCAGGGTGGTGATGATGTGGACCTCGGTCGGGATCCAGGGGTCGGGTTCGCGAACCGCCAGTCCGAACAGGGTCTCGGTCACGACCTGGGGCGACAACCCGGTGACTGCGATCATGATCCGGCGGGGAAACTTGCAGGGCTCCATCAAATCCAATCCTTGCTGTATATAACTCGGCGATCTAGCCGCCATTCATAATCCGCAGATTCGCCCTGTTTGTCTCGCGTCAAAAGCTTTTGACGACACCCGTCATGACCCCGTAGGCCCCGAGACCAAAGGCGCTGGCCTTGCCGAGATGGGTCCACTGCCCCAACCAGAGAGAAGGCCACAAGGTCTCGAGTCCCTCCCCCTCGAGCTCCAGCTCACCGAGCAGTCCACCGAATTGCATCTGACGATGCTGACGCGAGGAGTAGCGCGTCCAGTCGAACCAGCGCAACCGTGACGCGCTTAGTCGCACTGTTGCCGGTCCTGGCTGCGGGTAACGGGCAATGTGGCGTCCGAGATCCATACCATGGGTGATGGCCAGTGCGTGGAGCCGTCGCTGCAGGGCCTTGAGCAGATCATCGACCACGAACTCGCGGGCACCGACGAGACGACCGGCTCGCTTGATGCGCAGCGGCGTGAGTAGGTGCAGACGAAGGACATCCGTCCCCAACGGTGCAGGGGGTGGGTCGGGCTCGCCAACCGACGGTGCTTGATAGGGTATCCGCCCGGGGACATGGAGGGTCGTCCAGACGTCACTGCCGAGTCGGGACTCGGCCTCGACCCGAACCAGCGAGAAGCGTCCGCGGCTCGCCCCGGCCCCCTGCTCACCGGCCTGGATCAGCGCATGGATCAGATAGGGCGCCTGGGTGATCGCCGATCCGATCAGGGTGATCCCGAGCGCATATTCCTCCCCGGGAACCAAACGGCTCGGTGCCTCGGGATCGAGTTCGAGGAGGAAGGGATGTGGAGTATTCGCCGGAGCGCCGGCGGGAATCTCGAAGAGCGTAGAATAGACACAGGTCCCCGACAGCAGACAGCCATCGCAACTCGGCGCACCCGTCACGCAAACGCTGCCTCGCAGACCGTGACCGAGCAGCCCGCGCCAGGTGGATCCGGCATAGGCCGGCAACTGGATGGTGTCGAGTGCGCGCAAGCAGAAACGCAACCGCATCAGCGCGGGAAAGGCCAGACTCGACATCGGGGACAGGATATCCATTTCTACGACACACTCAGTGTCCCTAATGTAAACGATTTCGACACCATATCCCAATCGCCACAATCCACGCCTTGCGGTATCAGACCCCGTCCGATTGTGCGAAGATCGGCGACAACCTTTTTGACCAACCATTCAAGCAATCCATGTCTTCGACTCTCGAATCCAGCCAACCCACCCCCACCTCTTCCGACGCCTGCGTGGTGCCGAGCGATCCGACCGCGGCGCCGGTGAGCGACCCGCGTCTCTGGCACCTCGGCACCCGCGTGGTGGCGATGCCGAGCGACACCAACGCCTATGGCGACATCTTCGGCGGCTGGCTGATGGCGCAGGCGGATCTGGCCGGGAGCACGGTGGCGATCCAGGTGGCGCAGGGTCGGGTGGCGACGGTGGCGGTCAAGGAGTTCCGCTTCCTCGCCCCGGTGCTGGTCGGTGATCTGGTCGATCTGTTCGCGCGGATGCAGCGTCTCGGCAACAGCTCGGTGACGGTCGAGGTGCAGATCTGGGCACAGCGCGAGCCCGACCCGGCCAGTCGCCACCAGGTCGCCGCCGCGGCGATCACCTATGTCGCGGTGGACGACGATGGCCGACCGCGCCGGATCACGCCACCGCCGGCGCTGAGCGACTAGCGCCGTCCCGGGCGCACGCCCGACCACCCTGCCGCGACATCTTGTCGCCCCACCCCGCAACACGAGGATTCGCACCATGTTCGAAGCAACCAAGGTCGGCCGCTCGGTGAGCAAGCAGGACTTCAAGGAGCAGCAGACACAGCTGCGCACCGACCTGCTGGCCGCGCAGCGCGAGCTGAAGGCCGCGCAGGTGCCGGTGGTGGTGCTGATCTCGGGGATCGAGGCGGCGGGCAAGGGCGAGGTGGTCAATCGGCTCAACGAGTGGCTCGACACCCGCGGGGTGCAGACCTTCGCCTTCTGGGACGAGTCCGACGAGGAGCGCGAGCGCCCGCGCTACTGGCGGTTCTGGCGGGCGCTGCCGGGGCGCGGCGAGATGGCGATCCTGTTCGGCGGCTGGTATCAGACGCCGATCGAGCACCGCTTCCGCGATCACTGCGGCGATGCCGAGCTCGACGCCGAGCTCAACCGCATCGTCGACTTCGAGCGGATGCTGATCCAGGACGGGACGCTGATCGTCAAGTTCTGGTTTCACATGTCGGAGTCCGACCAGAAGGCGCGACTCAAGGAGCTCTCGCGCGACGACAAGAGCCGCTGGAAGATGCTCCCGGACAAGAGCAAGTTCTCCGAGCAGTACGCCGCCTTCGAGGAGGTCGCCGAGCGGGTGATCATGCACACCGATCGCGGCGTCTCGCCCTGGTATCTGATCGAGGCCGGCAACCGCCGCTATCGCGACCTCACCGTCGGCAAGACCCTGCTCCATGCGATGCGCGCGCGCCTGGCCGCCGCCGGCCCCACCGACGAGCCGGTCTCGGGCATCGGCAGCCCGGAGCTGCCGGCCGGCGAGCAGGCGCAGATCACCCTGCTCGATCAGCTCGATCTCTCGCTCGCGCTCGAGCGCGACCCCTACAAGGCCGAGCTCAAGCGGCTGCAGAACGAGATCAATGAGCTGGCCTGGCGCGCCTACACCCAGAAGCGCTCGACGGTGCTGGTGTTCGAGGGGGTGGACGCCGGCGGCAAGGGCGGCGCCATCCGTCGCATCACCAACGCCATCGACGCCCGGCTCTATCGCGCCATCCCGGTGGCGGCGCCGAGCGACGAGGAGAAGGCGCACCACTATCTGTGGCGCTTCTGGCGCCAGATCCCGCGCGCCGGCTATATCACCCTCTACGACCGCTCCTGGTACGGGCGGGTGCTGGTCGAGCGCGTCGAGGGTTTCGCCACCGACGCCGAGTGGCGCCGCGCCTACTCCGAGATCAACCGCTTCGAGGAGCAGCTGGTCGACAGCGGGGTGATCCTGCTGAAGTTCTGGCTGCACATCAGCCAGGACGAGCAGCTCAAGCGTTTCAAGGACCGCGAGAACGTGCCCTACAAGCGCTACAAGATCACCGACGAGGACTGGCGCAACCGCGAGAAGTGGCCGCAGTACAAGGAGGCGATCAACGAGATGGTGGTGCGCACCAGCACCCGCCACGCCGCCTGGACCCTGGTCGAGGGCAACGACAAGCCCTATGCGCGGATCAAGGTGCTGCGCACTATCTGCGCGGCACTGACCGAGGCGCTCGAGGGCGAGCAGCCACCGCCGGCGGGTTATCTGCCCTGCGGCGAGCGTCGCCCGCAGCCAGCCGAGACGGCGACCGCGGGCAAGAAGGACAAGTGAGGATTCAGCCGGGCAGGTCGAACAGACGCAGCGCGTTGTCGCGGGTGAGCGCGGCGATCGCCTCCGGGGTCGAGCCGCGCACCTCGGCCAGGCACTCGGCCACGTGGGCGACCCAGGCCGGCTGGTTGGACTTGCCGCGATGCGGCACCGGGGCGAGATAGGGGGCGTCGGTCTCGATCAGCAGGCGCTCGTCCGGGACCTGGCGGGCGACCTCGCGCAGCTCGGCGGCGTTCTTGAAGGTGACGATCCCGGAGAAGCCGATGTGGAAGCCGAGTTCGAGGGCACGGCGCGCCGTCTCCCAGTCCTCGGTGAAGCAGTGCACCACGCCGCCGACCTCGCCCGCGCCCGCCTCCTCCAGGATTTGCAGGGTATCGGCGCGGGCCTGACGGGTGTGGATCACCAGCGGCTTGGCGCAGGCGCGCGCGGCGGCGATATGGGTGCGGAAACGGCGCTGCTGGCGCTCGGCGTCCTCGGCGCCACGGTAGTAGTCGAGCCCGGTCTCGCCGATGGCGCGCACCCGGGGGTCGTCGGCGAGCGCGAGCAGGCGCGCCACGTCGGGGTCCTCGCCCTCGTTCTCGTTGGGATGGACGCCGACCGAACAGAAGACCTCGGGATAGGGCTCGATCAGCGCGCGCATCGCCGGATAGTGCTCCAGGTCGATGCCGATGCTCATCAGATGGGTGACGCCCGCGGCGCGGGTCGCCGCGATCAGCGCGGCGAAGTCGCCGCCATGAGGGGTGAGGTCCACCCGGTCGAGGTGGCAGTGTGAATCAACCAGCATCAAAAACAGCCTACATGGTGTGGGTGGGACGCTCGGAGTTGAGCATGCCCGCCAGATATTCTTCGATCTTGCGCCGCGCCGCGCCCTTGTCCTGATCGCTGAACTGCACCCCGACGCCGACCGAGCGGTTGCCCTCGGCGCCGGGCGGGGTGATCCACACCACCCGACCGGCCACCGGGATGCGGTCGGTCTCCTCCATCAGCTGCAGCAACAGAAAGATCTCGTCGTCGAGCTGATAACGCTTGGTGGTGGGGATGAACAACCCGCCGTTCTTGATGTAGGGCATGTAGGAGGCGTAGAGCGCGCTCTTGTCGCGGATGGCGAAGTTGAGGATGCGCTGCTGGCCGCCCAGCGCGCCCAGCGAGTTGGTCGGTGAACTCATCGATCGGGACCCTCGGGGTGGATGCGTGCGGACGTCACGCGAGATCACGCCGACGCGGCTCGGCCGGACACGGCCAGCTCGCGCCATTCGATGGCCAGCGACTCCAGCAACAGTTGGGCGTTGACGCTGCCCTCGCACTGGGTGCGGGCCTCGAGCACCCGCCTGAAGAAACGATGCGCGGCCACCGGATCGAGCCGTGAGGCGAGCGCGGCGAGCGCCTCGCGCTGATCGGGGTTGTCGAGCCGGGGCGGCGTCGCGCTCGCGCCCAGGCGCAGCAGATCGCAGAGCCAGCCAGCCATCCACTCCAAGAGTAACGCGGCGCCGAGCTTGTTCCAAGCCGCCGCCTCTGCGAGCGGCGCGCGCTCCCCCCGGGCCAGGGCGATGAACCCCTGGAGACGCTGCGCACGCGCCTCCAGGCGCTCGGGGTCGAGCCGGTCGAGCGCGGCCAGCGGCGCGCCGTGGGCCAGACGCAACGCCAGCGCGGCCTGCTCATCGGGCAGACGACCACGCAGCCAGGCGAGCGCCTCGGCCTCCGCAGGCAACGCGATACGCAGCTGCTGACAACGGCTGCGGATGGTCGCCGGCAGCCGCTCCGGGTGCTCGGCAACCAGACACAGCAGGGTGCGCCCGACCGGCTCCTCCAGGGTCTTGAGGAGCGCGTTGGCCGCCGCTGCGTTGAGATGATCGGCGGGATCGATCAGCACCACCCGCCGCGCGACCCGGCTCGGGGTCAGCGCCTCACCGGCGCAGAGGGTACGGATCGCGGCGATCGGGATGTCACCGGACTTGCTCTCGGGGTCGGGACCGACACGCACCAGGTCAGGATGATTGCCGGCGGCGAGCAGCACACACTCCGCACAGCGCCCGCAGGCCTGCCCCTCGGTGTCGGGTGCGGCGCAGAGCAGCGCACGGGAAAAGCGTTCGAGCAGAGCACGCTTGCCGACCCCGGCCGGTCCGCTCAGCAACAGCGCGTGCGGCAGCCGATCGGCGGCGCGCGCCTGTTGCAGCCGCGCCCAGGGCGCGGCGAGCCAGGACGGCAGTCGATCGCGCCCCTGGCTCATCGTCCGGCCCCGAGCGTCTCGTGCAGCTCCACGGCGAGACGCTCGATCTCGGCGCTGACCGACTCCAGCGGTGCGGCGGCATCGATCACCCGATAGCGCTCCGGCATGGTCGCCGCCCGCGTCAGATAGACCGAGCGCACGGCCTCGAAGAAACGCAGGGTCTCGCGCTCGAAGCGATCGGTCGCACCGGCACGGGCGCGGGCACGCGCCAGCCCCTGCGCCGGCGGCAGATCGAACACCAGGGTCAGATCCGGGCGCAGCGCCCCCTGCACCAGCCGCTCGAGGGTGGCGATGGGAGCGACGTCGAGCCCGCGCCCCCCTCCCTGATAGGCGTAGGTGGCGTCGGTGAAGCGATCGCAGATCACCCACACCCCGGTCTCGAGCGCCGGGCGGATGGTCTTGTCGAGATGTTCGGCGCGGGCGGCGAACATCAGCAGCAGCTCGGCGGTCTCGCACATGGCGCCGTGCTCGGGATCGAGCAACAGTTCGCGGATGTGCTCGGCGATCGGCGCCCCACCCGGCTCACGGGTGGTGATGACGCGCCGCCCCTGGGCTCGCAGCGCCCCGGCGAGACGCTCGACCTGGGTACTCTTGCCCGCGCCCTCGATCCCCTCGAGGGTGATGAAACGACCAGCTTCGGTTGATGCAGACATCTATTTTCCCAGGATATAGCGACGCACCGCGCGCTTGTGCTCGGCATAGGTGGCCGAGAACTGGTGGGTGCCGTCGCCCTTGGAGACGAAGAACAGGGCGTCGCCGTCGGCCGGGTGCAACACCGCATGGATGGTGCCGCGACCGGGCAGCGAGATCGGCGTCGGCGGCAGACCGTCGATCACATAGGTGTTGTAGGCGGTCGCCTCGCGCAGGTCGGAGCGGCGGATATCGCCCTCGTAGCGCTCACCCATGCCGTAGATGACGGTCGGATCGGTCTGCAGCCGCATCCCCATGCGCAGCCGTCGCACGAAGACCCCGGCGATCTTGGCCCGCTCATGGGTCGCGGCGGTCTCCTTCTCGACGATGGAGGCGAGGATCAGCGCCTCGTAGGGGGTCTCGACGGGCAGGTTCTCGGCGCGACCGGCCCACTCCTCGGCGAGCACCAGCTTCATCCGCTGCATCGCACGACGCAAGACGTCGATCCCGCTGGTGCCGCGCGGGAAGGCATAGGTATCGGGGAAGAAGCGCCCCTCCGGGTGCTCGCCGGGATGGCCGAGCCGGGCCATCAGCTCGGCATCGCTGAGCGCGGCCAGCCCCTCGCCGCCGAAGTGCGGATGGGCGTCGATCGCCTCGACCGCGCGACGGAAGGTCCAGCCATTGACCAGGGTGATCGGATACTGCACCACCTTGCCACGCACCACGTGATCGAGCACCTCGACCGGTGTCATCGCGGCGGTGAGGGTGTACTCGCCGGCCTTGATGCGCGTCTGGTCGCCACGCCGGTAGGCCAGCGCGATGAAGTAGTAAGGATGCGGGATGATGCCGCGCTCGGTGAGCCGCTCGGCGATCTGGCCGAGCGAACTGCCGGTCGGGATGTCGAAGACGATGGATTCACGATCGAGCGCGATCGGCGTCGTCTCGAAACGCTGGTAGTCGACCCACAACCCGGCGCCGAGCACACCCAGGGCAATGAGCAGGATCAGGAGGATTCGCAGCAGGGTCATTCGGTGAGTCGTCATCCAGGCGTGTGCGAGGCGGCCCGCACCGCGTGCAAGAGGTCCCAGGGCTGATCGTCGAGGTCGAAGCGCCGCGCTTCGAGCCTGGCCACCGGCCAGACAGCGATCACCGCATTGGTGAGAAAGAGCGCGCGGGCGCGCTCGAGGTCATCGCCGTTCAGGCGGCGCACCTCACAACCGATGCCGGCCTCGGCAGCCAGCTCTCGCACCAGTTCGCGCACCGTGCCGGTGATACCGGCCTGATCGAGCGCCGGGGTGTAGAGCCGCGCACCGTCCCACAGGAACAGGTTGCTCATGGTGCCCCCGCAGATGGCGCCATCCGGGGTCTGCATCAAGCCCTCGGCGATGGCGCCATCGTCCCACTCGCGCCGTGCCAGCACCGCATCGAGCCGGTTGAGGTGCTTGAGCCCGGCCAGCGCCGGATTCACCGAGACCGGCGTACGACAGTAGCGCACCGCCACGCCCCGTCGCCAGTCCGGCCCCGGCGGGCGCGGATAGAGCAGCAGGATCCGCCGGGGCTCGGGCCGCATCGGCGGCCGGTAGCCACGTCCACCGCTGCCGCGCGTGAGCATCAGCTTGAGCACCCCCTCCTCGACGCCATCGAGCAGCGTCGCGAGCTCGGATTCGAGCTGGGCGGCAGGCGGGAGCGGGAGCCCCAGGCGCGCGCAGCCATGCGCAAGTCGGGCGAGATGACGTGACCACTGACAGGGCCGGCCGGCACGTACCAGCAGGGTCTCGAACAGACCGTCACCATAGTGCAAGGCGCGATCGGTGATCGTCAGATCAGACAGCGGACAGCCGTTGAGCAGCACCCGCAGCGGGGCGCCCGGCGTGTCATGAGTGGGTTGTGGGGAGACGCTGGAATCGCTCAACACACGACTCCTGGAGCGGCGGGAAGCGCCCACCGGGGCACGGCGCGAGAGGCGCCGTCCCCGATGGGTACGCGGGGTCAGACCCGACGGAACACCAGGGTGCCGTTGGTGCCGCCGAAACCGAAGGAGTTCGACATCACCACGTCGAGCTTCGACTCGCGTGCGGTGTTGGGCACGTAGTCGAGGTCGCACTCCGGATCCGGGGTGCTGTAGTTGATGGTCGGCGGCGCGACCTGATCGCGCAGCGCGAGCACCGAGAACACCGCCTCGGCGCCACCGGCGGCGCCCAGCATGTGACCGGTCATCGACTTGGTGGAGCTGACCATGGTCTTGTAGGCATGGTCGCCGAGCGCACGCTTGACCGCGAGGGTCTCGCCTCGGTCGCCTGCCACGGTCGAGGTGCCGTGGGCGTTGATGTAGTCGACCTGATCCGGGCTGATGCCGGCATCGTTGAGCGCCATCAGCATGCAGTCGGCCGCACCCGAGCCATCGGTCAAGGGCGCGGTCATGTGGTAGGCGTCGGAGTTCATGCCGACACCGACCAGCTCGGCATAGATGTGCGCGCCACGGGCCTTGGCGCTCTCGTACTCCTCGAGCACCACCACGCCGGCGCCGTCGCTGAGCACGAAGCCGTCGCGCTCCTTGTCGAACGGACGGCTGGCGCCGACCGGATCGTCGTTGCGGGTGGAGAGTGCGCGCGCCGCGGCGAAGCCGCCGAGGCCGACCGGCGAGGTCGCCATCTCGGCGCCGCCGGCGAGCATCACGTCGACATAGCCGTGACGGATCATCAGCGCGGCCTCACCGATGTTGTGGGTGCCGGTCGCACAGGCCGAGACGATCGAGTAGTTCGGCCCCCTGAGGCCGAATTTGATCGAGAGATTGCCCGCCACCATGTTGACGATGTTGGCGGGAACGAAGAAGGGAGAAATCCGACGCGGCCCCTTGGAGCGATAGGCCTCGTAGTTGTTCTCGATACCGGTGATGCCACCGATGCCGGAGCCGACGGCGACGCCGATGCGGCGGCAGTTCGACTCATCGATCTCCAGTCCGGAGTCGGCAATGGCCTGAGAGCCCGCGGCGACACCGTAGTGGATGAACTTGTCCATCTTCTTGGCGTCTTTCTCGGCGATGTACTCGCTGGGATCGAAGCCATAGATCGGCCCACCGAAGCGGGTGCTGAACGGTTCGATGTCGAAGTGCGTGATCGGCTGGATCCCACTCCTGCCGGCAAGGATGCTGTCCCAAGCGGACTTGACGTTCAGACCAACTGGCGCCACCAGACCCAACCCAGTGACAACTACCCTTCTGCCTGCCATTGCTTACCCCTTCTCGTTCAGTACACCACGATTTGGCGGGTCGAGCCGCGTGCGGCGTCCGTCTCCGACGGACGACTGCGCGCGGACAGCAACCCTGCCTCAGGCCTGGTGCTCGTTGATGTAGTTGATGGCCTGCTGGACCGTGGTGATCTTCTCAGCGTCTTCGTCAGGAATCTCGGTCTCGAACTCCTCCTCGAGGGCCATGACCAGTTCCACGGTGTCGAGGGAGTCCGCGCCCAGATCGTCGACGAAGGACGCCTCGGCGGTCACTTCTTCCTCTTTGACACCCAGTTGCTCGACGACGATTTTGCGAACTCGATCTTCAACGCTGCTCATAATGAAAGATTCCTCCGGAATGAATAAAGTGGCCCTCGCTGAGCCAGCCCGTATTCTAGTGACAAACGAGGGTCGATGAAAGCCAATAAATAGCCTTAGGTGAAAACCCTAACCGATTGATATAAGTCATTTATATCAATCAAGGAAAAGATTTTCACGCCATGTGCATGCCGCCGTTGACATGCAGCGTCTCGCCAGTGACATAGGCCCCGCCGGGAGAGGCGAGGAAGGTCACGGCCGCGGCGATCTCCTCAGGGGCACCGAGTCGACCGAGCGGGATGGAGCCGAGCAGCGCATCGCGCTGGGCATCGGGCAGCACCCGGGTCATGTCGGTGTCGATGAAGCCTGGGGCGACGCAGTTGACAGTGATGCCACGGGCGCCGACCTCGCGGGCGAGCGATTTGGTGAAGCCCATCATCCCGGCCTTGGCCGCCGCATAGTTGGTCTGACCGGCGTTGCCGCTGGCCCCCACCACCGAAGCGATGTTGATGATGCGCCCCTTGCGCGCCTTGGTCATCGGACGCAGGCAGGCCTTGACCAGACGATAGATCGAGGTGAGGTTGGTCTCGATGACCGAATCCCACTCCTCGTCCTTCATCCGCATCAGCAGGTTGTCGCGAGTGATCCCGGCATTGTTGACCAGGATGCTGGGCGCACCGAGACGCTCGTTGAGCGTCGCCAGGGCGCTGCTGATCGACTCCGCATCGGAGACGTTGAGCACCAGACCGATACCCTGATGGCCGGCGTCCTTGAACGCCTGCTCGATCGCCGCGGCGCCGGCTTCGCTGGTCGCGGTGCCGGCCACTGCCGCACCCTGCTCGGCCAGCGCCATGGCGATGGCACGACCGATTCCACGCGAGGCGCCCGTAACGAGCGCGATTTCACCCTTAAGCATTGGCAGTCGCCTCCAGTGCCGCATCGAGGGTCTTCGGGTCGAAGACCGGCAGCGTCGTCATGTTCCTGTCGATACGCTTGCAGAGTCCGGCCAGCACCTTGCCCGGGCCCGACTCGATGGCGGCCGGCACCCCGTCGCCGGCGACCTTGCGTACCGTCTCGACCCAGCGTACCGGGCGATAGAGCTGCTGCACCAGGAGATCGCGCAACTCGGCGACATCCGCGGCCGGGGCAACGTTGACGTTGTGCAGCACCGGCACCTGGGGCAGCGAGAGATCGAGTTCGGCGAGACGCTCGGCGAGCTGCTCGGCGGCCGGACGCATCAGCGCACAGTGCGAGGGCACGCTCACCGGCAGCTGTACCGCGCGCTTGGCGCCGGCGGCCTTGGCCGCCTCCACCGCGCGCGCAACCGCGGCGCTGGCGCCGGCGATGACCACCTGTCCGGGGGAGTTGAAGTTGACCGCCTCGAGCACCTCGCCGCCGGCCTGCTCGGCGCAGAGTGCGATCACGGTGTCGTCGTCGAGTCCGAGCAGCGCGGCCATCGAGCCTTCGCCCGGCGGCACCGCCGCCTGCATCAGCCGGCCACGCTCGGCGGCCAGACGGACGCCATCGGCGAAGCCCAGGGCCTCGGCGGCGACCAGGGCGCTGTATTCGCCCAGCGAGTGCCCGGCCATGACCGTGGCGGGAGCACCACCGGCCTGACGCCACACCCGCCACACGGCGATGCCGGCGGCGAGCATGGCGGGCTGGGTGTTCTCGGTGCGGTTGAGCGCGTCCTCTGGACCGCTGCTCACCAGTTGCCAGAGATCCTGACCGAGGGCGTCAGAGGCCTCCTCGAAGGTCTGGCGAACGCTGGGATAGGTCGCGGCGAGGGCATCGAGCATGCCGAGCGCCTGCGACCCCTGACCGGGAAAGAAAACGGCGAGTTGTTGTGGCATCGCAATACAGGAAGATCAAGAGGGAAATCAGTAACGGACCAGGACCGAGCCCCAGGTGAAACCGCCTCCGAAGGCCTCCATCAACAGCGTCTCGCCACGACGGATACGCCCGTCGCGTACCGCCTGATCGAGCGCCAGCGGGATGGAGGCCGAGGAGGTGTTGCCGTGCTCGGCAACGGTCACCACCACCCGTTCCATCGGCAGATCGAGCTTGCGCGCGGTCGCCTGGATGATACGGATATTGGCCTGATGGGGGATCAGCCAGTCGATGTCCGACTTGGTGAGGCCTGCGGCCTCGAGGGTCTCCTCGACGATGCGCCCGAGGGTGGTGACGGCGATGCGGAACACCTCGTTGCCCTTCATCTGAACGAAGCGGGCGTCGGGGTGACCGTTGCCGAGCCCACCGGGGACCTGCAACAGGTCCTTGTAGGCGCCATCGGCGTGAAGATGGGTGGAGAGGATGCCAGGCTCGTCGGCGGCCTCGAGCACCACCGCACCCGCGCCGTCGCCGAACAGCACGCAGGTGGTGCGGTCGTTCCAGTCGAGGATGCGCGAGAAGGTCTCGGCGCCGACCACCAGCGCGCGCTTGGCCGCGCCGGTGCGGATGAACTTGTCGGCCACGTCCATTGCATAGACGAAGCCGGCGCACACGGCCTGCAGGTCGAAGGCCGGGCAGCCATGCACATCGAGACGCTGCTGCAGCAGGGTTGCGGTGCTCGGGAAGAACTGGTCGGGCGTGGTCGTCGCCACCAGGATCAGGTCGAGGTCGGAGGCGGTGATGCCCGCCGCCTCCAGCGCCCTGCGCGCAGCCTGCTCGGCCAGATCGCAGCAGCTCTCCCCGTCGCTGACCAGGTGACGTTTCTCGATTCCCGTGCGTTCCCGGATCCAGGAGTCTGAGGTATCGACGACAGCCTCGAGATCTGCGTTGGTCATGACGCGGGCCGGCAGATAGCTCCCGGTCCCGAGAATGCGGGAATACTTCATCAGGCGGTTTCCCTGTACTGTCCGCTGCCCTCGAGCTGACGCCCGACCTGTTCACCGATCCGCTTGGGGATGTCCTCGCGGATCTCCTTCTCGGCAATATAGATTGCGTTTTCGAACGCGATCTCATCGGCGCCGCCGTGACTCTTGATCACGATACCGCGCAGTCCGAGCAGGCTGGCACCATTGTAGCGACGCGGATCGATGTCGCGGCTGAAACGCTTGAGGATGGGCATCGCGGCCAGTCCGGCAAGCTGGCTGAACCAGTTGCGCTTGAACTGCTTGCGCAGCGAATGACGCACGAACTTGGCCACGCCTTCGCTCGACTTGAGCGCGACGTTGCCGATGAAGCCATCGCAGACGACCACGTCGACGTCATCGAGGTAGATGCCATCACCCTCGACATAGCCGACATAGTTGAGGCTGCTGTTGAGCAGCAACTCGTGGGCCTGCTTGACCTGCTCGTTGCCCTTGATCTCTTCCTGGCCGATGTTGAGCAGCGCGACCTTGGGCTGCTCGATGCCATCGACGACGGCGGCCAGTTCGCTGCCCATGACGGCGAACTGGAACAGATGGGCCCCGGAGCAATCGACGTTGGCGCCGAGATCGAGCATATGCGTATGACCGTGCAGCGAGGGCACCGTGGTGCTGATCGCCGGTCGATCGATGCTCGGCAGGGTCTTGAGGACGAACCGCGCGGTCGCCATCAGCGCCCCGGTATTACCGGCGCTGACACAGGCACCGGCCTCGCCGGCACGCACCAGGTCGATGGCCACGCGCATCGACGAGTCTTTCTTGCTGCGCAGCGCCCGCGATGGCAGTTCATCCATCGCCACCTCCTGGGAGGCGTGATGGATCCGCAGGCGCTCGCGACTCACCCCGCCGACATAGCCCTCAAGACGCTGCTCGTCGCCGACCAGGATCAGATTGGCGTGCGGGTTGTCCGCGAGATACTTGAGCGCTGCCGGGACCACGACACTCGGGCCGTGATCGCCGCCCATGGCGTCCAGTGCAATGGTGCAGGGTTGTGCCATCGATGCTCGACTCGCGTGTCGCGACCGTGACCCGAAACGGACCGACCGGATCACTCAGACTTGTCCACAACCTTGCGGCCGCGATAGAAACCGTCGGCCGAGACGTGATGACGACGGTGGGTCTCGCCGCTCGAGGGCTCGACCGAGAGCGTCGGCTTGCTCAGGGCGTCGTGGGAGCGACGCATGCCGCGCTTGGAAGGGGTCTTGCGATTCTGCTGAACTGCCATTGTTATCTCCAGGTACGGATCTGACGCCTCGTTGGCACGAGACGTCGCGTTGATCGAAATTGCGAAACCATCAGCCCTCGTCGTCGCGCCCGCGCGACTTCAGACTCGCCAGAATCGCGAACGGGTTGTCCCGCTCCGGCGTCGTCTCCAACAACGGCTCGGACTCGGGCGGCGAGGCATCGGTAGAAACCGGCGCCTCACACTCACCGGGCGCATGACGCGGCACCGCCGGGATCGCGAGCAGCAGCTCGTCCTCGATCCAGTCAAGCGGCTGCACCGGCTCGTCGTCTTCGACCAGCACCGGGTCGAGTGTCTCGTCGAGCTGCTCGGCCTGCTGCTCGCTGCGCACCAGCGCCAGCCTCAAGGGCGCGCTCACCGCAACGGCGACCTCGCCGAGACAGCGCTGACAGGGCAGCCGCAACACCGCATCGACGTCCCCGAAGACACGCACGCGCCCCCGGGGATCACGCTCGAAGGCGAGACGGTAACAGACCTCGGCCTTGCCCTGCGCAAGCGGGGCGAGACCGAGGACGGCCTCGGCAAGCCTCGGCAGCCGCGCAAGCTCGATCGTGCCGGTGAAGACACGCGCGGCCTGCGCGGCACGCCATGGGTCCAGTCGCTCAGGTAACGACGCTGACATAAGCTAATCAAATTAACCCAGTTTTGGCGATTTCGTCAACTTCCACGAATCAACCACCGCCCACCAGCGCGAGCAGGATACCGGCGGCCACTGCCGAACCGATGACACCGGCCACGTTCGGCCCCATCGCATGCATCAACAGGAAGTTGTGATGATCCGACTCGAGACCGACCTTGTTGACCACGCGCGCGGCCATCGGCACCGCCGAGACGCCGGCGGCGCCGATCAGCGGATTGACCTTGCCACCGGTGACCTTGCACATGATCTTGCCCATGATCACACCGGTGGCGGTACCGATGCAGAAGGCCAGCGCGCCGAGCAACAGGATGCCGAGCGTCTGCACGTTGAGGAACATCTCGGCCGAGAGCTTGGAGCCGACGGCCAGACCCAACATGATGGTGACCACGTTGATGATCTCGTTCTGCGCGGCGCGGCTGAGGCGATCGACCACACCCGATTCACGCAGCAGGTTACCGAACATCAGCATGCCCATCAGCGGTGCGGCCGAGGGCAGCAGGGTCACGCACAGCACCAGCACCGCGAACGGGAAGAGGATGCGCTCGAGCTTGGAGACGTGGCGCAGCTGCTCCATCTTGACCTGACGCTCGGACTCGCTGGTCAGCGCGCGCATGATCGGCGGCTGGATCAGCGGCACCAGGGCCATGTAGGAGTAAGCGGCCACGGCAATGGCGCCGAGCAGATCGGGCGAGAGGCGCGAGGCGAGGAAGATCGCCGTCGGGCCGTCGGCGCCACCGATGATCGCGATCGAGGCAGCATCGGCCATGCTGAAGTCGAACCCGGGGATCAGGTTCAGCGCCAGCGCCCCGAGCAGGGTGGCGAAGATGCCGAACTGCGCCGCGGCACCCAACAACAGGGTCGAGGGGCGCGCGATCAGGGCGCCGAAATCGGTCAGCGCGCCGACCCCCATGAAGATCAGCAGCGGGAAGATCCCGGTCTCGATGCCGACATGGTAGATCATGCCCACCATGCCGTCGGGACCACCGATCCCGGCCACCGGCGTGTTACAGAGGATGGCGCCGAAGCCGATCGGCAGCAGCAGCAGCGGCTCGAACTTCTTGGCGATCGCCAGATAGATCAGCAGACCGCCGACGCCGATCATCAGCGCCTGACCCCAGGTGAAATTGGCCAGTCCGGTGGACTGCCACAGTAGCAACAACTTTTCCATGGGTCCGCGCTCAGCTCAGGGTCAGCAGGGCCTGACCGACCTGCACCGCGTCCCCCTCGGAGGCGCAGACCGCAGCTACGGTTCCACCCTCGGGCGAGCGCACCTCGGTCTCCATCTTCATCGCCTCGAGGATCATCACCACGTCGCCGGAGGCGACCTGATCACCGGGCTTGACCAGCACCTTGAACACGGTACCGGCCAGCGGCGCGGGCACCTCGCTCGCAGCACCCGCAGCAGGCGCCGGGGCGGCGGCCGGGGCGGCACCCGCAGCCGGGGCGATCATCTCGACCGCACCCTCGGGCGAGACACGGACGTTGTAGGCGTGACCGTCGACCTCGACACGATAGGCCTCGGCCATCGCCGCGCCGCTCGCGGCAGCGGCAGGTGCGGCCTTGTCGGCAGCGGCGACCGGTGCCTCGGTCCAGGGCGCCGGCTCGAAGGCCGAGGGGTTGTCGCGGTTCTCGATGAACTTCAGCCCGACCTGGGGGAAGAGCGCGTAGGTGAGCACATCGTCGACCACCTCGTCGGCCAGGCTCAGCGAACGCTCCTCGGCGATCTCCTGGAGCTGCGCGGTCAGCGACTCCATCTCCGGGGAGAGGTTGTCGGCCGGGCGGCAGGTGATCGGGGTCTGACCCTCTTCGAGCACGCGCTGCTGCAGCGCGGCGTCGACCGGCGCGGGGGTGGCACCGTACTCACCGCGCAACACGCCGGCGGTCTCGGCGGTGATGCTCTTGTAGCGCTCACCCATGAGCACGTTGAGCACCGCCTGGCTGCCGACGATCTGCGAGGTCGGGGTGACCAGCGGGATGAAACCGAGGTCCTCGCGCACCTTGGGGATCTCGACCAGCACCTCGTCGAGACGATCGCTCGCACCCTGCTCGCGCAGCTGGTTCTCCATGTTGGTGAGCATGCCGCCCGGCACCTGGGCGACCAGGATGCGCGAGTCGACACCCTTGAGCGCACCCTCGAACTTGGAGTACTTCTTGCGAACGTCACGGAAGTAGGCGGCGATCTCCTCGAGCAGGTTGAGATCCAGCCCGGTGGCGCGATCGGTGTCCTCGAAGATGGCGACCACGGACTCGGTCGGCGAGTGCCCGTAGGTCATGCTCATCGAGGAGACGGCCGAGTCGACCATGTCGATACCGGCCTCGACCGCCTTGACGATGGTGCTGGTGCTCATGCCGGTCGTGGCATGGCTCTGCATCGCGATCGGGATCGAACAGCTTTCCTTGAGGCGAGTGACCAGCTGCTCGGCGACATAGGGCTTGAGCAGGCCGGCCATGTCCTTGATGCAGATCGAGTGACACCCCATGTCCTCGAGACGACGACCCATGTCGACCCAGTAGTCGAGGTCGTGCACCGGGCTCACGGTATAGGACATGGTGCCCTGAGCGTGCTTGTCGGTGGCGAGGACGGCCTTGATCGCAGCCTCGAGGTTGCGCAGGTCGTTCATCGCGTCGAACACGCGGAAGACATCGATACCGTTGGTCGCGGCACGCTCGACGAAGGACTCGACCACATCGTCGGCATAGTGCCGATAACCCAGCAGGTTCTGGCCGCGCAGCAGCATCTGCTGCGGGGTGTTCGGCATCGCCGCCTTGAGCTGGCGCAGACGGTCCCACGGATCCTCGCCCAGATAACGGATGCAGGCGTCGAAGGTCGCCCCGCCCCAGCTTTCCATGGACCAGTAGCCCACCTGATCGAGCTTGGGCGCGATCGGCAGCATGTCTTCAAGACGCAGCCGAGTAGCGAGCAGGGACTGATGGGCGTCGCGCAGGACGACCTCGGTGATACCGAGCGGCTTGGGATCGTTCATGGTGAAGGTTCGATTTCGAAGTTCGCGATCAGGGGCGCCGCCGGTCAGGCGGGTACACCCCCCGACGACGCCCCGGTTACAGACGGACCCCTGGGTGTCAGGTCCGGCGTCGCTTCCGGTATTGGACGACGGCGGCCGTGATCGCCGCGGTCAGGCGACGATCGGTGACGGCCCCGGCACCTTGCGGGAAGGCGGGCCGCGCCTCGGGCGCGGTCTCCTCTGGGGCCCAGCGGCGCACGGCGGCGGCCACCAGGTGAAGCACGCCGATGAGCAGGATCAGGAAGGCGACCACGATGGTCATCCCGACCCCCATCAGCTGCAAGCCTTCGAGGAAGAGTTTTGAAAAGGAGATTTCGGTCATGACGATAGCCCTCAGACGTCGAACGGATGACGTCGGATCAGGGTCTGCACACGATCGGGACCCGTCGAGACCAGATCGACCGGCAGTCCGCTGAGCTGTTCAATGGTTTCGATATAGCGTCGCGCATTCTCGGGCAGCGCCTCGTAGCTCTCGGCGCCCACGCTCGACTCGCTCCAGCCGGGCAGATCAAGATAGCGCGGGGTGCAGCGGGCCATCGCCTCGCTGCCTACCGGCGGCGTCTCGAGCAGCTCGCCGTCGAGCTCGTAGCCGGTGCAGATCCGCACCCGCTCCATGCCGTCGAGCACATCGAGCTTGGTGATGCAGATGCCGGTGACGCTGTTGATGGCGAAGGAGCGCTTGAGCGCGACCATGTCGAGCCAGCCGCAGCGACGCTTGCGCCCGGTGGTGGCGCCGAACTCCGCCCCCTTCACCCCGAGATGATTGCCTTCGTCGTCGAACAGCTCCGAGGGGAAGGGGCCGGCCCCGACACGGGTGGTGTAGGCCTTGACGATCCCCAGCACATAGTCGAGGTCGCGCGGCCCTACCCCACTGCCGCTGGCGGCACCGCCGGCGGTGGTGGTCGAGGAGGTGACGAAGGGATAGGTGCCGTGATCGATGTCGAGCAGCGCGCCCTGCGCGCCCTCGAAGAGCACGTCCTCGCCACGCGCGCGCATCTGGTGCAGCAGGCCGGGGACGTCGACGATCAGCGGACGCAGCTCCTCGGCATGGGCCAGGGCCTCGTCACGGATCGGCGCGAGCTCGAGCGGCGCGAGCTTGTAGTAGTGCTCGAGGACGAAGTTGTGATAGTCGAGGACCTCGCCGAGACGCGCCTCGAAATGGGTCGCATCGAGCAGCTCGCCGAGACGGATGCCGCGCCGCGCGGTCTTGTCCTCGTAGGCCGGACCGATGCCGCGCCCGGTTGTGCCGATGGCGTTGCTGCCGCGGGCACGCTCGCGCGCCTGATCGAGCGCGACGTGATAGGGCAGGATCAGCGGACAGGCGGCACTGATGCCGAGACGCTCGCGCACCGGCACGCCGGCCTGCTCGAGCATCGCCATCTCGTCGAGCAGCGCCTGCGGCGAGAGCACCACGCCGTTGCCGATCAGGCAGCGCACGCCTTCGCGCAACACGCCCGAGGGGATCAGGTGCAGGACGGTCTTGGCCCCGTCGATCACCAGCGTGTGACCGGCGTTGTGTCCACCCTGGAAACGCACCACGGCGCCAGCGCGATCGGTCAGCAGGTCGACGACCTTGCCCTTGCCCTCATCGCCCCACTGGGTGCCTATTACAACGACGTTGTTGCCCATCTAGACTCTTTCCTACTCCGCATCGATAGCTTGTAATTCCCAGCGCCCCTCGCACCGCGCCAGGGTCTGGCTGCAGCCGAGTTGACGTGGATCCTGTTCGACCCCGGGCAGTACCTCGACCACCCGTCGCCCAGCGGCGCGCAGCCGCTCGATCTCGGCGCGCAGCGCCGGATCGGGATCGGCCGGCGCGAGCACCGGCGCGTCAACGCGATAGCGTTGCTCGAGCCCGCGTCCGTGACGCAACAGCTCCTTGAGGTCGGCACTGAAGCCGACCGCCGGGCGCGCCCGGCCGAACACCCGACCGATGTCGTCATAGCGCCCGCCACGCGCGACCTCGAGCCCCCAGCCGGGGACGAAGGCCGCAAACACCGCGCCGGTCTTGTAGCGATAACCGCGCAACTCGGCGAGGTCATAGTGGACCCCGACCTCGGGCAGCCAGCGCTGCAGCCCCTCGGCGATGCGCCGCAGGTCATCGAGCGCGGCCTGTACCGGCTGGTCGGCGCGACTCAGCACCTGCTCGGCACGCACCAGCGCATCGGCGCCGTTGAGTTCGGCGAGCGCGACCAGCATGTCGGCCGCAGCACCGTGGACGCCGAAGCCGCCGATCAGCTGCTCGACCTCGGGCACCGCCTTGCGCTGGAGCGCATCGAACAGCGCGTGCTCCTGTGCCGCATCGAGCCCGGCCTGACGGGCCAGCCCGCGGAAGATACCGACATGACCGAGATCGAGATAGCTCTCCTCGATCCCCGCCGCGCGCAGCGTGAGCATGATCAGGCGCAGGATCTCGATATCGCTCTCGACGCCGCCATGACCATAGATCTCGGCACCGAGCTGGAGCGGGCTGCGCGTCCCACCGAAGCCGTCGTCGCGAGTGCGCAGCACGGTGCCGAGATAGCACAGACGCTGCGGCACATCACGACGCAGATGATGGGCATCCATACGCGCGACCTGCGGGGTCATGTCGGACCGCACCCCGAGCAACCGCCCGGAGACCTGGTCGGTGAGCTTGAAGGTCTGCAGGTCGAGGTCCTGACCGGTCCCGGTCAGCAGCGAGTCGAGATAATCGATGAACGGCGGGATGACCAAGTCGTATCCCCAGCCGGCATAGAGATCCAGCAACTCGCGACGCAGCCCCTCGATGACCTGGGCCTGGGGCGGGAGCACCTCTTCGATTCCGGCTGGCAGCAGCCACCGTTCCTCATTCATTGCGCACTAAAACTCAGTTCACCAGATAGAGCAGCCCGAGCCCGACGATCATGCTCGTCAACCCGGCCAAACGCAGCGCCCGATCCCGCTCGGCCACCATCAGCAACAAGGCGCGTCTGAAGCTTCGCGGCGAGAGAAACGGCCAGATCCCCTCGACCACCAGCATCAGCGCCAGTGCGATCAGCAGCTCGTTCACAACCAGACGTCCTCGACCGGGGCTCGATCACGCGAACGCAACCGGGCTGGTACCCTTTCAAAAGGCGCCCATCTTTCCAGACGCAAGGGCATTTGTCCATCGCCGGGACATCGAAAAACACCCCGCAGACAGACAGAAAAACGTGATTTCAGCGCAAAAGCAGCATTTTGACAACAAAATGCATGCATTTAACCAGGGTGCGAAGGGTCGCTGAAACGTGGACGAAACGTCTGCAAGACGTCTTGGGTGGGGAAATGCGGCCCCGAAACGGGGCCGCATCCTGCAGCGGAGGGAGGATCAGCGGCCGATGGCCTCGACCGGGGCCTGCTGCTGACGGAAGAAACGGAAGAACTCCGAATCGGGTTCGAGCACCATCACGTCGCCACCATTGCCGAAGGCGTGGCGATAGGAACCGAGACTCCGGTAGAAGGCGTAGAACTCGGGGTCGACGCTATAAGCGCCGGCATAGATCTCGGCCGAGCGCGCATCGCCCTCACCGCGGATCTCCTCGGACTGACGATAGGCGTCGGCGGTGATCACGGTGCGCTGACGATCGGCATCGGCGCGAATCCGTTCGGCGGCCTCAGAACCCTTGGCCCGCAGGTCACGCGCCACCCGCTCACGCTCGGCGCGCATGCGCTGATAGACCGACTCACTGACCTCGGGCGGCAGGTCGATCTTCTTCACCCGCACGTCGACGATCTCGACACCGAGATCCTCGGTGTTGGCATTGACCTCCTTGGTGAGGATCTGCATCAGCTCCAGACGATCATCGGAGACCACCTCCTGGATGGTGCGCTTACCGAACTCGTCACGCAGGCTGGTGTTGATCCGCTCCGAGAGCAGCCGGCTGGTCCGCGCACTGCTGCCACCGGTGGAGCGGAAGAACTGCGCCGCGTTGGAGATCCGCCACTTGGCGTAGGAATCGACGATCACGTCCTTCTTCTCGATGGTGAGAAAACGCTCCGGACGCGAGTCGAGCGTCTGGATACGACGATCGAAGATCTCGATGGAGTTGATCAAGGGCAGCTTGAAATGCAGCCCGGGGCCGTACTGGTCGGAGACGATCTCACCGAGTCGCAGCTTGATCGCCACCTCGTACTGCTTGACCACGAAGGTACAGCTGTAGACGAGGAGCGCGAGCACCGCGACGCCGATCGGCAGCAGGGTCCTGTACTGATTCATCAACGCGTCCTCCGCTCACGGTCCACGATGCGCTGGGGCGTGGAATCACTCGCCCCGGTGGCGCTCGCCGGCGTCGCCGCGACCGGCGCCGACGCTGCCGGGCCACTCTGGGCCGGCGTTGCTGATTGCTTGAGCATCTGATCGATGGGCAGGTACATCAGGCTGTTGCCGCCGTCCTTGACGTCGAGCAGCACCTTGGCGTTCCCGCCGAGCACCTGCTCCATGGTCTCGAGATAGAGACGCTCGCGCGTCACCTCGGGGGCCTTCTGATACTCGGCGAGGATGGCACTGAAGCGCGCCGCCTCACCCTCGGACTCGGCGATCACCTTGTCGCGATAGGCGCGGGCATCGGCGATGATGCGCGCAGCCTCACCACGGGCGCGCGGCAACACCTCGTTGGCATAGGCCTCGGCCTGGTTCTCGATGCGCTCCTTGTCCTCGCGGGCCTTGATGGCATCGTCGAAGGCGGCCTTGACCTGCTCCGGCGGCTTGGCCGGCTGCATGTTGATCGTGGTCACCTCGAGGCCGGTCTTGTACTGATCCATCAGCGCCTGGATGCGCTCCTTGATGGTCACCGCCACCGCGCTACGACCCTCGGTCATCACATAGTCGAGCTTGCTGCCACCGATGGTCACGCGCACCACGGTCACCGTGGCGTCACGCAGGGTCTTCTCGGGATTCTGGTCCTGGAAGAGATAGTTCGCCGCATCCTGGATACGCGACTGCACCGTCAGCTCGACATCGACGATGTTCTCGTCCTGGGTGAGCATCGATGCCTTGTGACTGAAGGTCGCGATCTCGTCGACATTGACCTTGGTCACCGACTCGATCGGTGCGGGGATGTGCCAATGCGGCCCCGGCCCGGTGGTCTCGGTGAGCTTGCCGAAGCGGGTCTCGACGCCGCGCTCGGCAGGGCCGACGATATAGATGCCGGTGGCCAGCCAGATCACCACCAGCACGGCCACCGCCACACCGATCAGGCGCAGACTGAGGTCGCGCCCGGGACCACCGCTCGGGCCGCCCTGCCCGCCGCCCTTGCCGCCGAAGAGCCCACCCAGGCGCTCCTGGAGCTTGCGTACCACCTCGTCGAGATCGGGCGGTCCTTGGTCGCCGCCACCACTCCAAGGATCTTTGTTACCGCCACCTGGCTCGTTCCAGGCCATAGCTTCTCCGTCTGTACTGGTTGGTTGGGGGAGTCGTCCCGGATTGCCCTGTCGGGGGTTGACGATCCAGCCACTGCAAACAGGGCGTCACGACAAATCCGATGGCAGGTGAATATCGCGTAGAACAATGCCGACGTACGAGGCCGATATCAAGCGATATCGCATGATGAGGTCACGCGGACACGCATCCCCGGGCCCCAAATCGAAGGTGTCATTCTAAGATGGCGCTGCGGGGTGGAGCAAACGCCCCACCCCCAATGAAACTCAGGGTTCGACACAGGCGGCCAGGCGCACATCGCGTGCCCGCAGCCGCGCGAGATCGGCCCGCGCGATACTGAAGCTCATCTCCCATCCACCGCTCTCGAGGGGGGTGTCGGCGAGTATCTGGGCGTGAGCGAAGAGCAGCGCCCGCACCCGCCCATCGGCTGGCTCGAGTCGGACCCGGCGCTCGACGCGCTGGCCACCGACACGCTCGGCGATCGCCTGCAGCAACAGCTCGATCCCCTCGCCCTCGCGCGCCGAGATCCACACCCGCACCGGCACCCCCTCGGCATCGCGCTCGAGACGCGGCACGGCCTCCTCGAGCCGATCGATCTTGTTGAACACCTCCAGGCGCGGAATCTCGCTGCAACCGATCTCTTCGAGCACCTGCTCGACATCGGTGATCAGTCGCGAGCGCTGCGTGGCGGCGGCATCGATCACGTGCAGCAGCAACGCGGCGTTGCGCGCCTCCTCCAGCGTCGAGCGAAAGGCCGCCACCAGCTCATGCGGCAGATCACTGACGAAGCCCACGGTATCGGCCAGCAAGGCCCGCTCGCCGGTCGGCAACTCCAATCGACGCAGCGTCGGATCGAGGGTGGCGAACAGCTGATCGGCCTGGAACACCCCGGCCTCGGTGAGACGATTGAACAGCGTCGACTTGCCGGCATTGGTATAACCGACCAGCGAGACCACCGAGAGTTCGGCCTTGGCCCGCGCCTTGCGCCCCTGGGCGCGCTGCCCCTCGATCTTGCCGAGGCGGCGCTCGAGCATCGCCACGCGCTTGCCGAGCAGACGGCGGTCGGTCTCGAGCTGGGTCTCGCCCGGACCGCGCAGCCCGATACCGCCCTTCTGGCGCTCGAGATGGGTCCAGCCGCGTACCAGCCGGGTCGAGAGGTGACGCAGCTGCGCCAGCTCCACCTGCAGCTTGCCCTCGAAGGAGCGCGCCCGCTGGGCAAAGATATCGAGGATCAACCCGGAGCGATCGAGCACCCGGCACTGTACCAGGCGCTCGAGGTTGCGCTCCTGAGCCGGCGAGAGCGGATGATCGACGATCACCAGGTCGGCGGTGCAGGCGGCGACCAGATCCTTGAGCTCCTCGGCCTTGCCGCTGCCGAGGAAGTAGCGCGGATCGGGCGCGGCACGACTCCCCCCCAGGGTCGCCAGCACCTCGGCGCCGGCGGCCTCGGCGAGCAGCGCGAATTCTTCGCGCTGCTCGGCATCGACCCGCTCGCCGCCGAGATCGATCTGTACCAGCACCGCCCGCTCACCGACATCGGGACGCTCAAACACGCCGCGCCCCCAGCAATCGTTGCGCGTGCGACTCAGGCATCGTCGGACTTGTCCTCGCCCTTCGGCGACTCATCGCTCGGCGGCAGCTTGACGTTGCGCGCCGGCACCACCGTCGAGATCGCATGCTTGTAGATCATCTGACTGACGTTGTTCTTGAGCAGCACGACGAACTGATCGAAGGACTCGATCTGCCCCTGCAGCTTGATACCGTTGACCAGGAACACCGAGACCGGCACGCGCTCCTTGCGCAGGGTGTTCAGGAAGGGGTCTTGCAGGCTATGGCCCTTTGCCATGTGTTGAGTCTCCTTGTTGTCGTTTGTTCGGTCGGCATCCGGATGTGACCGTGGCCGGACAGGTGCTCCGGGGCAGCGCTTCCCCCCATCCCGGATCACCGCCGCTCTCTACGGTCGTCATGACCGCGTCGTCCGTCAGCGGGTTGCGAACTGGTGACGGACACCGACCTGATTTGGAGCAAGCCCCCAACGCGGGGGACCGCACTGAGCATGCCTCGCTGGCGACACCGCGGCAAGGACCAGCAACACCGGCCACGGCTCATCGGCCGCCGCCCGCGCCACCGATACCGGCCGCCGCGAGCGCCGCCAGCGCCTGACCACAGGGATCCGGGTGATCATCGATCCAATGACAGTCGGGCTCGGCGCGCAGCCAGGTGAGCTGACGCTTGGCGAGCTGTCTGGAGGCATAGATACCGCGCTGCACCAGCTCATCACGGTCGTACTCGCCGTGAAGATATTTCAACACCTGGCGATAGCCCACGCAGCGCATCGAGGGCAGCTCCGGGTGCAGGTCGCCGCGCGCCCACAGCCGCTCGACCTCGGCCACCAGCCCCTGATCGAGCATGTCGCAAAAGCGCTGCTCGATGCGCCGATGCAGCAGCGCGCGCTCGCCTGGCGCGCGCACCAGCTTCATCCAGCGATAGGGCGGCTCGGCGCGTGCGCGGGCCTCGGCGATCAAGGCGCTCATCGGGCGCCCGGCGAGGGCGTGGACCTCGAGCGCGCGCTGGATGCGCTGCGGGTCGTTGGGATGGATCTGCGCCGCGCTCACCGGATCGACCGCAGCGAGCCGCTCGTGCATCGCCTGCCAACCGAGACGCGCCGCCTCCGCATCGAGCGCGGCACGCACCGCCGCATCAGCCCCCGGCAGCTCGGCCAGACCGCGCAACAGACCGCGCACATAGAGCATGGTTCCACCGACCAGCAAGGGGATCCGCCCCCGTGCGCTGATCTCGGCCATCGCCGCCAGGGCATCGGCGCGAAACTGCGCGGTCGAATAGGACTCGCTCGGGTCGAGGATGTCGATGAGCCGATGCGGGGCCTCGGCGAGCACCTCGGGACCGGGCTTGGCGGTACCGATGTCCATGCCGCGATAGACCATCGCCGAGTCGACGCTGATGATCTCGCACGGCAGTCGACGCACCAGCTCGACGGCGAGGTCGGTCTTGCCGGCAGCGGTCGGGCCGAGCAACAGGATGGCCCACGGCCGTGGGTCGGCGGAATCGATCATGACGGGGAGATCCTCTCGGGGATGCGGCTCAGCGGCCGCGCTCGAACAGTCGGTCGAGCTGATCGTGGGTCATCTTCACCCAGGTGGGACGGCCATGGTTGCACTGATCGATACGCTCGACCTGCTCCATCTCGCGCAGCAACGCGTTCATCTCTTCGATGGTGAGCCGCCGGTTGGCGCGCACCGCGCCGTGACAGGCCATGGTCGCGAGCACCGCGTCGATCGCCGCATCGAGCCGCCGACTGCGCCCGTGCTCGGTGAGATCGGAGAGCAGGTCGCGCACCAGCGGCGCGATCTCGGCCTGACGCAGCAGCGCCGGGACCTCGCGGATCACCAGGGTCTCGGCGCCGAGCGGCTCGATCACCAGCCCCAACCGGGCAAGGGTGTCGCGCTGCGTCTCCAGCAACTCGACCTCGGCGCGACTGACCTGGAGGGTGACCGGCAACAGCAGCGGCTGGGAGACGATGCGCCCGCGCGCCCAGGCCTGCTTGAGCCGCTCGTAGCCGATGCGCTCGTGGGCGGCGTGGATATCGACCACGATCAGCCCGTCGCGCGCCTGGGCGAGCAGGAAGACCCCGTTGACCTGCCCCAGGGCGAAGCCGAGCGGCGGGGCATCGGCCGCCTCGACCTCTTCCTGGCGAGGCACGGGCCTCGCCCCGCCGACCTCGGGCAACGGCTTGGCCGGGGCGGCGGGCGCTGTCGAGGACGACTCCTCTCCCCCGCCATCTCGTGCCGCTGGCCTCGGGTGCTGGAAGGCCAGATCGGCCTGATAGCGCGCCGGACGCTCGGCGACCCGGCCCGCCGGGGCGACGACGGAACTCCGCTCACGAGCGACAGCGGCTCGCGCGCCTGTGCCGACGCGCCCGGCCTGCCCGCCCGAGGTGGCAAGCGCCGGCGTGAGCGGCGCGACCGACGACGCACGCGTGGAGGCGACCGCCGGCGCGGGCGCAATCGTCCCGGTCTCGGGCGTCCGCTCGCCGAGCACACCGTCGGCGAGCCGGCGCTGCAGACTGCTGAACAGGAAGTCGTGGACCTGACGACTCTCGCGGAAGCGCACCTCGTGCTTGGCCGGATGGACATTGACGTCGACCTGACGCGCCGGCAGTTCGAGAAACAGCACGAAGGCCGGATGACGGGCATGGTGGAGCACATCGCTGAAGGCCTGGCGCACGGCGTGTGCCACCAGCTTGTCGCGCACCATGCGGCCATTGACGTAGAAGTACTGCTGATCGGCCTGGCTGCGCGAGAAGGCCGGTGGCAACACCCAACCGTGCAGGCGCAACCCGACGGCCTCGGCCTCCACCGTCAGCGCCTGCTCGGCAAAGGACTGGCCGAGCAGCTGGGCGAGACGGGCGCGCTCACGTGCCGTCTCGCCACCGGCCGGAGCCAGGTCGAACACCTGACGACCATTGTGGCGCAGCACCAGACCGACCTCGGGACAGGCCAGGGCGATACGTCGCACCACCTGCTCGAGGTGGCCGAACTCGGTGCGCTCGGTGCGCAGGAACTTGCGCCGCGCCGGGGTGTTGAAGAACAACTCGCGCACCTCGACCGAGGTCCCGGGCGGGTGCGCGGCCGGCTGTGGCGACTCGAGCGTACCATCGGGACCGACCCCGATACTCCAGGCCGGGGTGTCCCCGGGCGCCTCACGGGGACGCGAGGTCAGCGTCAGCCGGCTGACCGAGGCAATACTCGGCAGCGCCTCGCCACGGAAACCGAGGGTGATGATGCCGTCGAGATCCTCGAGTGCGGCGATCTTGCTGGTGGCATGCGCCGAGAGCGCCAGGCCCAACTCGTCGCGCGGGATGCCGCAACCGTCGTCACGCACCCGCAACCGCTTCACCCCGCCCTGCTCGACCTCGATCTCGATACGCTCGGCACCGGCGTCGAGGCTGTTCTCGATCAGCTCCTTGGCGATCGAGGCCGGGCGTTCGACGACCTCGCCGGCGGCGATCTGATTGACGAGATGGGGCGGGAGGGTACGGATCGGGGAAACCATCGCGCAGATGGAACCAGATCGGCGCGCGCACGGCAAGGGCCAGCGGCCAGCGGCCAGCGGCCAGCGGCCAGCGGCCAGCGGCCAGCGGCCAGCGGCCAGCGGCCAGCGGGATTGAACCGCAAAGACACAAAGGGCGCAAAGGGATTGTGTGTTCAGGACCCCAGCGCAGGCGCTGTTCCCTACTGGAAGCTGGCCGCTGGAAGCCGACTCGAATGACCAAAACGCAAAGAAAACACGCGAAGAAAGCGGCCAGCTTTCAGTCAACAGCCTCAAGTGTCGGCCTGCAATCAACGGTCGCGCGACGAGCCAAGCCCTCCCCTCGCTGGCGGCTGATAGCTGAAAGCTGGAGGCTTTTCCCCTTTGCGGCTCAATCCGTCCTGGTCGCAAGCGAGGTCACGAGTCCTCGGGGATGGCAAGCACCTGACCGACGCGGATGGTGTCGTCGGTCAGGCCGTTCTCGGCACGCAGCGAGGAGAGACTGACGCGATAGCGCTGGGCGATCTCGGAGAGGGTATCGCCCTGGTGGGTGACGTGACGGCGCGGGGTCGAGCGCCCGTTGGCCGCCTGCAGCAGCGCACCCTGTGGCGGGTACTTGCGAAAATAGGCCTTGATCCCGGCGAGGATGGCGCGTGCCAGCCGCTCTTGATGGGCCGGGTCGCGCAACCGGCGCTCCTCCTCGGCATTGGTGATGAAGGCGGTCTCGACCAGCATCGAGGGAATGTCCGGCGACTTGAGTACCGCAAACCCGGCACGCTGGACCCGGCGCTTGTGCAGATCCCCGATCTCGCCGAGATGCGAGAGCACCGCGCCGGCGGCCTCGGTGCTGTGCTCGATGGTCGCGTTCTGGGTCATGTCGATGAGCACGCTGGCGAGCAGATCGTCGCTGTCGGCGATGTTGACCCCGCCGATGAGGTCGGCGGCGTTCTCTCGGTTGGCCAGCCAGCGCGCCGCTTCACTGCTCGCGCCGTTGAACGACAGGGTATAGACCGAGGAGCCGTGGGCGCGATCGTTGGTGAAGGCGTCGGCATGGATGGAGATGAACAGATCGGCCTTGTGCTTGCGCGCCTTCTCGATGCGCTGGCGCAATCGGACGTAGTAGTCCCCGTCGCGGATCATCAGCGGGCGCATCCCCGGCTCGCGCTCGACCAACGCGGCGAGCTTGCGGGCGATCGCCAGGGTGACGTCCTTCTCGTAGGTGCCGCGCTTGCCGATGGCACCGGGATCGGCGCCGCCGTGGCCGGCATCGATGGCGATCAGCACCTCGGGACGTGAAGGCGATCGAGTGCGACTGGCCACCACCGTGGCATGGGGTGCGGCACTGGCGGTCCGCGGCAGCAGATCGATCACCAGGCGGTGTTTGTCGTGACGGCGATCCGGCGGCAGGCTGAAGCTCTTGACCCGTACCGGACACTTGAGGTCGAAGACGATACGCAGATCGGTCTTGTCGCGAATACCGCTGCGCAGCCCGACCAGCGCCGGATCATTGCCACGTGGCCGCGGCAGCGTGCCGGACAGCCGGGCGTCGCTGAGGTCGACGACGACCCGGTCCGGACCCTCGAGGGTAAAGATCTTGTGGGTGAGCGCAGCTCGGGTATCGAGTACCACCCGGGTGCGACCGTCCTCGACACCGACGCGCGCGCCCTCGACCGTGACCTGCGCGGCAAGTGCGGGCAGGGCCAGGAGGGAGCAGAGCAGGAGAGTGAAAACCCGTTTCACGTCGCAGCCTCGGGGTCGCCGGGGTCGCCGACGACCGATGTTCTCGGGGACGGCACGGCCATGCAGTGGAGATGACCCGCCCCAGGGGATTGACGGTTCGTTGTTTTTAAGATAGCAGCTTTAGCGGGAGTATTCCAAGAAAAAACCTGGGATTAGCCTCGCTTTCTGAATTTCTTCGGAACGAAATGTATCGCTTATACAACAAGGATTTGCGCGACCGGGACTCAGCGCTCATAGAGCGCTCGGGCCAGCGTCAGACCCGCCTCGGTGGTCGCCACCGGGCGCAGGCTGCGCCCATCGGCGCGATGCTCGAGCTGGAGCTGCAGATCCGGCGGCGGCAACGCGCCGGCACCGCATTGCGGCCACTCGACCACCCAGATCGCCGGGGTCTCGAGCAGATCGCGCAGACCGAGATACTCCAGCTCCTCGGGATCGGCCAGGCGATAGAGGTCGAGATGGTAGAGCTGGGTGGTGGCGAGTACATAGGGCTCGATCAGGGTATAGGTCGGACTGCGCACCGCACCCTGGTGACCGAGCGCACGCAGCAGCCCCCGGGTCAGGGTGGTCTTGCCGCAGCCGAGGTCGCCCTGCAGATAGAGCACGAAGGGCGCTCGCATCCGCTCGGCCAGCCGTGCACCGAGCGCCAGCTGGGCCGCCTCACCGGCGATATGGATCTCATGCATGATGGTTCTCTCTCCCGTCGGCCAGGGCGCGCACCGCCTCGATGATGTCCCCGGCGATCATTCCCCGCTCACCCGCGCGCGCTGCCCGGTCACCGGCGGCGGCATGCAGACAGACCCCGACACGCGCGGCGCCCCCGACATCCATCCCCTGCCCGATCAGCGCAGCGATGACCCCGGTGAGCACGTCTCCGGCACCGGCGGTCGCCATCCCCGGATTACCGTCGCTGCAGACCGCCGGCGGTGTCTCGTCCGCGTCGGCGACCAGACTGCCGGCACCCTTGAGCACCAGGGCACCGCCATACTTTTGACGCAAGGCCGCGAGCGCGGCGAAACGATCCGCCTCGAGCGCGGCGGTCCCACAGCCGAGCAACCGCCCCGCCTCGCCCGGATGCGGCGTCAGCACCCAGTCATCGCGCCGCAGCGGCTGCTCGGCGAGCAGGTTGAGCGCGTCGGCATCGACCACCAGCGGCAACCGGCACTCGCGCACCCGCCGCCACAGCCCGCGCCCCCACGCCTCCCGCCCGAGCCCGGGACCGATGGCCACCAGATCGGCACGTGCGAGCAGTGGCTCGAGATCGGCGTCGTGCTCGACCCCACGCACCATCAGCTCCGGGCGGGTGAGATTGAGCAGCGCGGCATGTGCCGGATGGGTGGCGACCGTCACCAGCCCGGCACCGGCACGCAGCGCCGCCTCGCCGGCAAGACGTGCCGCGCCGGACATCCCCGGGGCGCCACCGATCACCAGCACATGACCGCACTGCCCCTTGTGCGCATCGCGCCGTCGCGTGCCCAGACAGGCGCGCTGGCTGGCCCAGTCAATGCGCTGCGCACTGGCCGGCTCGGCCACCAGCAGGGTCTCCGGCACCCCGAGCGAGTCCCAGTGGAGCCGGCCACAGCAGCCGGGGCCGGCCCCGGTCAGCAGCCCCTGCTTGAGCACGATGAAGCTGATGGTCGCGCTGGCCCGCACCACCTCGCCGAGCACGGCGCCCCGGTCGGCATGCAACCCGGTGGGGAGATCGAGCGCGAGAACCGGGGCCGGGTGGGCATTGAGCGCACGCACCGCCTCGGCCCAGTGCTCGCGCAACGGACGCTCGAGCCCGATGCCGAGCAGGGCATCGACCAGCAGCTCGGCGTCCTCGGGAAGGCCACCGCGCCAGGGCTCAATCGCCCCGCCGGCCGCCCGCCAGTCGCGGCAGGCCTCGGCGGCCTCATGCCGCAGCCGCTCCGGCGCGACCAGGCTCAACACCCGAACCTCGCGCCCGGCCCGGCGCAACAGCCGCGCCAGCGCATAGCCGTCACCCCCGTTGTTGCCGCCGCCAACGAGCACGCAGACCCGGCGCGCCTGCGGCCAGCGCGCGGCCACCAGTCGCTGCGCCGCGCGTGCGGCACGCTCCATCAGCTCACGACCGCTCAGGTCGGGCTGGAGACAGGCGGCGCGGTCGAGCGCGCGGGCCTGATCGGCGCGGTAGAGTGCGTGCGGCAGCGATGGCTGGTTCATGACGGTCTGGAGATGGATTGGGATCGGCGTGGCGACCCCGATTCTAGGGTGAATGGACGAGACAGGCGAGTACCGGAGCAGACGATGACGCGCGCGCTCGATCCGCACGAGGCGCTCGAGCTGGCGACCCGGATCAAGGGCTGGGGGATGGCGCTCGGCTTTCAGCAGGTCGGCATCACCGATACCGGACTGCAGCGCGCCGAGCAGCGTCTGCTCGACTGGCTCGACGCCGGCCATCACGGCAAGATGGACTACATGGCCCGCCATGGTCGCCGGCGCGCCCGTCCCGCCGAGCTGGTGCCGGGGACACTGCGCATCGTCTCGGTGCGCATGGACTACCATCCCGAACCACACGAGGACCCGGCGACGCTCAGCGACCCGGCACGCGCCTTCGTCTCGCGCTATGCACTCGGGCGCGACTATCACAAGCTGATCCGTCGTCGCCTGCAGCGCCTCGCCGACCAGATCACCGAGACGATCGGCCCCTTCGGCTATCGCGCCTTCGTCGACTCGGCGCCGGTGATGGAGAAGCCGCTCGCCGAGCAGGCCGGACTGGGCTGGATCGGCAAGCACACCAACCTGATCAACCCGCGCGCCGGCTCCTGGTTCTTTCTCGGCGAACTGTTCACCGACCTGCCGCTCCCGCTCGATACACCGCTGCGCTCACACTGCGGTCACTGCTCGGCCTGTCTCGAGGTCTGTCCCACCGCAGCGATCATCGCGCCCTATCGGCTCGACGCCCGGCGCTGCATCTCCTACCTCACCATCGAGCACCCAGGTCCGATCCCGCTGGCGCTGCGCCCCGCACTCGGCAACCGCATCTACGGCTGTGACGACTGCCAGCAGGTCTGCCCCTGGAATCGTTTCGCCCGCGCCACCGCCGAGACCGACTTCCTGCCTCGCCAGGGACTCGATCGCGCCACCCTGATCACCCTGATCGGCTGGGACGAGCCGACCTTTCTCGAACGGACCTCGGGGTCTGCGATCAGACGCATCGGTCATGGTCGCTGGCTGCGCAACCTCGCCGTTGCACTCGGCAATGCCGATCCGTCGCCGGCGGCGCTCACTGCACTCATACGCTGGCGGGACCATCCAGACCCCATGGTTCGCGAGCATATCGACTGGGCGCTGGCGCGCCAGCGCGAGCACGGCGCGCGTGACGGATGGTGACGCTCAGGTCGGGGCGCGCAGCAGCGACCACACCTCGCTGTTGCGCTCGGGCCGGAGGTCGCGGTCGGCCGCCGGCACCTCGGGCGAACCGAGCGCGATCCCCAGCCGGGTGGCGAGCAGGCGCTGTCGACGCTCCATCTCCAGGCTGTGGTTGGGGTTGGCCAGCAGCAGCTTGAACAGCTGCAGATCGTTGTGGAAGTAGGACGAGTCGGCCTTGGTGCACTCCAGCGTCTCGATCAACGCGGCCTGCAGCCAGAGTCCCAGATCGCCCTTCACCGGACGCTGGTCGAAGCTCGGCATCGGTGCGACCAGCGGGCGGTTGACATGGATCTGCAGGTCGTCCGGGATCGGCTCGGTGAGCCAGGTCATGCCCTGCAGCAGACCTGCGACCTCACCGCCGGCACGCTGACGCTCACCGAGATCGAAGAGGATACGGATCAGTACCATGCGGGTGGCGAGATGACCATCCCCCTCGGCCCTGAGCTGGACGAAACGCGCCATCGCCTCGGTCAGCGCCTGATAGCGCTCGGCCACCGGCCGAGCCGAGTCGTGGCTGTCGAGATAGCGCTCGAGCGCCTCCTCGAAGCGCGACCAGAAGGGATCGCGACCGTGGTCGGCGATCTGCCAGTCGATCAGAAAGGGCTGGGCATAGGGATAGGCGCCCAGCCGGATATACCATGCGCTCTCGGTCATCGCGATCTCCAGTTGAGCCGGTTCACACCATCAGGCCGCGCGCCCGCAGCCGCTCGGCTCGCGCCGGCGCACAGGCAAAGAGGTTACGACGGCGCGCATCGAGCGTCTCCGCCGTACCACAGGGGGCCAGGGCGCTCAGTGCATCGACCTGGCGATACAGCGCGTAACCGAGCGTCTCGACCGCCTGGCGCAACGCACCCAGGTCGCAATCCGGAGCGACCCGGAACATCAGCAGCGGGTCGTGTGCGGCAAAAAACCGCTCCCCCGCCCGCAACACACCGGGCAGATGCTCGGCGGCGAGATCAAGACGCACCAGCGACGGACTCGCGCCTGCGGGCCAGGCCGCATCGGCCAAGAGCTCGTCCAGGGTCAGTGCCCCGACCGTACGCGTCTCGAAGGAATCGCCGAGGTCGTGCGGGCGCGCCGCCCGACGCACCCGGATACCGACCTCGCCGGCCCCGTCTCCGATCGCCCGTTGCTGAAGCACGACACGTGTCTCCAGCGCATTCTCGGCAAGGCTGCGCGCCAGCAGCGCCGCGGCTTCGGTAACCGGCTCGAGCGCCAGCACCCGACCGTTGCCCTGCCCCATGGCATGGGCCATGGCGAGGGTATAGACACCGAGACCCGCGCCCAGATCGAGCACCAGATCGTCGGGCTCCACCAGACGACGCACCAGCGCCAGCTCGGGTTCCGGCCAGTCCTCGCGCTCGAGCAGCAGATAGGTGGGCAACGCGTCGATATCATTGGGGACATGGATGCGCACACTGTCATCCATGGTCAGCAACAGTGAGTCATTGCCAGCCGATGACGCCGGCATGGTCGGCTCCGAAGGCAGCGGCGCCGCAGTCGAGGCCGGGGGCGCCGCCATCGCCTCGGCGATGCGCTGGGCGAGCGCATCCGCCTCGGGGGAGTCGAGCCCGATTCCGCGCGCGCGCTCCATCACCTCGGCGGCCTCGGCGGCACGCCCGGCGAGCAGCAGACCCTCAACCAGGGTCAACCAGTAACCACCGATCTCCGGGGCCTGATCGAGTGCATGACGCACATGGTCGAGCCCGGCATCGAGATCGCCGCGCTCGATCTCGATGATGCCGAGGTTGTGATTGGCCTCGGCATGATCCACATCGAGCGCCAGCACTGCACGATACAGCCACTCGGCGGCCTCGGCCCGTCCACCGCGCTGATGTTCGATGGCCTGCTCGAGCAGTCGTTGGGAGTCTGTCACGATCGTTGCTCCGAGATTGACGTTGGCGGATCGGGTGCGGGCGAAGACCCGGCGCCCCCGTGATTGAATGAGCATCCTAGCACCGATCGGCGAACCGCCTAAAGTGCCACTGATGCTTGCCCGGGACGTCCCCGGGTGGCACAGTCCGAACAGGGATCGAGCACCCCGAGAGCAAGCGACGAGAGGCCTCGACCATGACCATGCACACCGATCTGATCACCGAACTCGAGCAGGCCACCGAACAGCTGGTGGGGGCGGCGACGGGCGCCGACTGGACGCTGGTCGAGACGCTGCAGAAGCGACGTCGGGCACTGATCCAGCGACTCGGCACGGACCTCAAACCCGAGACATGGAGCGCAAGCGAGCGCCAGCGCCTGCAGCACATTCTCGAACAAGAGGGCCACGCCGAGACGCGTGCCATCAACGAACGGACGAAGGTGCTGCGCAAGCTGCAGCGACTGCGTGCGGCCGAGGACGGCGAGCGCCAGACCAAACCGCAGGACAACCCGGGGTCGGCGCATACCGCGCAGCGGATGCGCAAGGCCTATGGCAATCCCGGACAGGATCAAGGCGGATCCAAGACCTCCTAGAGGAAGTCGAACAGCGACAGCCGATTGACCTGCACATAGGTCTGCTGCGCGGCCTGAAGGACCACTTCTTGCAGTCTGAAGCGGCTGATCGCCTCGGCATAGTCGACGTCCTGGATGTCGGAGAGGGTGCTCTCGAGATTGAGTTCGCGCTCGGCATTGAGTTCGGTCTGGGTGTCGAGCGTCTGTAGCCGGGAGCCGACCGTGCTCCTGACATCGCTGAGCCGATCGAGACCCGAGTCGATATTGCCGAGTGCGATCTCGACCGACTCGGAGAGCCGGGCGCGGACCTCGGGATCGCTCACCGGGGTCTCCAGCGCGGTGGCGATCTCGTCGAGGGTGGCGAAGATGTCACGGTGCTCGGCCGGGCGCGAGACCACGGTATCGCCATCGGCCGGCGCGCCGGTCAGGGTCACGCTGCGCCCGGCGAACTCGATCGCATCGCCGCTGTTGTAGGCAACGCCCTGGATCGGCGTGCCGCTCTTGTCGAGCACGACATTACCGAGGTCGTCGACCACGGAATATTCCATGGTCCCGGCATTCTCGGCGAAGCGGATCTCGAAGCGCTCACCGGCGGTGGCATCGAAGTCCTCACGATCCCTGATCCGCGTCTCCTCGACCACCAGCGAGCCGGTATTGCCAAGCGGCTGCTGCGCCTCGAGTACCAGGCCGCTGCGCTCGGGCAGATCCATGAAGAGGACGTCGCCACTGTCACCGACGGTGATGGTGCTGGTCGACGAGAGTTCGACCTCGCGTACCGCGCCAGCCCCCTGGGCGCCGACATAACCGACCGAGCCGTCGGCCTCCTTGTTGAAGGGCTGGACGAACGAGCGGGTCCCGGCGAACAGGTATTCGTCGTTGGCGTCTCTGGTGTTGGCGATGTCGATGAGATCATCGCGCAGCTGATGGATCTCGCTGGCGAGATAGCTACGGGTCTGGTCGTTCTGGGTATCGTTGTTGCCGGCGAGCACCAGCTCGCGGGCGCGTTGCAGCAGGTTCTCCATGGCGATGATGCTCGCCTCCTCCTGCTCAAGACGCGGCTGGGCATAGTCGGCGTTACGCTGATATTGCTCGTTGGCGCGGATCGCGGCATTGAGCTGACCGGCCTGGGTCGCCCCCGCGGGGTCGTCGGCAGGGGTGAGGATGCGCCGACCGGTGGACAGCTGCAGTTGGGTGTGGCTGAGCTCGGACTGCGCCCGCTGCATCGCCGTGACGCCGCTCTGGAAGGCCTGTTGGGTGGAGATACGCATGCTGGGCTCGCCTCCGCGGGGCTTAACGCCTGACCGCGTTGATCAGGGTGTCGAACAGGGTGCTGGTCGTGGCGATCACCTGCGCCGAGGCCTGATAGGCCTGCTGGTAGCGCAACAGATTGGCCGCTTCCTCGTCGAGGTTCACCCCAGAGATCGACTCACGCTGGGCCTGGGCCGATTCGAGCTGGGTGGCACTGGCATCACGCACGATCTGTGCCTGACGGGTCTGGGTGCCGACCTCGGAGATCAGGCTGTTGTAGCCGTTCTGGATGCTCTCGTCGCCCTCGAGGATGCGCGCGTCCTGGAGCCGGGTCAGCTCGAGCATGTTGCGGTTGTCGCCCTCGCGCTGGACATTGCCGGAGATCTCGAAGACCTCGCCGTCATTGGGCGCGCGCTCGAGCGTGACCTCCCAACCATTGGCGGCGATGGTCACCCGGCCATCGGCGCTCCCGCTCACCGCCGAGGTCGGCAGCGGCACGCCATCGAGACTGTACTGGAAGGTGGCGGCGTCGTAGCTCAGCTCGACGGTGTCGGCAAAACGCGGGTGCTCGCTGTCGGTCACCCGCACCTCGGCGGCGCTGACACCATTGGCCGGATCGGGATAGACGGCGATCTCGGCAAGCCCGCCGATGTCAAACTGGTCACCCGCGGCGGGCTGCGAGTCGAGGGTCAGCGCCCAGCCATTGGCGGTGATCGTGGTGGTGTTGCCGTCCGGCGCCACCTCAACCGCGGAATTCGGCAGCACGGTGCCGTCGAGGACGTAGTTGGTACCGTTGAAGGCCAGGGTCGAGGCGGTCGAGAAATCGGCCTCGGGATCGGTGACACGGCTCTCGAGCACCGCCGCCGTGCCGGTGTTACCGGCGTCCGGCGTCACCGCCAAGGTGCCGCCGCCACCGACGGTGAAGCGATCACCGGCGATCCAGGCGTTCTGCAGCTCGAGCTGCCAGCCGTTGGCGGTGATCTGGATGTTGCCCGAGGGCAGCGTGGTGAGGTCCGGTGGTGTCAGGGCAACGCCGTCGAGGGTGTAGTCGGTGCCGTCGAACTCGATCACCACCTCGTCGAGCAGATCGGGGTCGGTGGTGTCGATGACACTGCGGCTGACGACATCCGGGCGCAGGTTATCCTGGCCGAGGACAATATCCACCCCGCCGTTGCCGGCGACGGAGAACTCGTCACCGACCTCGGGCGTGCCATCGAGGGTCAGCGCCCAGCCATTGGCGCTGATGGTGGTGAAGCCCTGCTCGTCGACGTTGACCGCGCTCGGCGGCAGCTCGACACCATCGAGGGTATAACCATAGCCGTTGTAGCCGACCACGGCGCTGTTGAGCAGCCGTGGGTCGTCGCCGTCGACGGCGACGACCGAGGCAATCTGCACCGCGCTGGCATTGAGATCGCCGGCATCGGCGACCATGGCGCCGGCGGCGGCGATCTTCTCCGGATCGCTGATCAGCACCTCCAGCGAATCGGCCGCGCCCCGCGTCGGCTGGATCAGCCACTGATCGCGCGAGGCGGCGCCGGAGAGATCCCCGGTATCGATACGTAATCCACCACCGGTGAGGACATCCGGGTCGTCGGGATCGGGCGTCAGCGGCACATCGGTGCCATCGGGGAGGGTCTCGAGACGGTAGGCGCTGCCGGTGAAGCGCAGCCGGTAGTCGTTCTGCGTCAGCTCGCCGACGTCCTCGAGGGTGACCTCGAGCTGGCCACTGGCGGCATTGCCGGGCGTCGGATAGACATCGGGCTCGGGGATGGCAAAGAGTTCGCCGCCAAGGTTGCCGTCACGGTCGACACCGAGGGTGTGCTGCTGGTTGAAGGCGGCGCCCAGGTTGAGGGCGATGAACCCCAGGGTATTCTGCGCCTCGTCGAGGATCCCGGTACGCGTCTCGAGCATGGCGCCGAGCTCTCCGCCGGTCACAAAGCGCGAGATGTCGACCGGCTGATCGCCCCCGGAGGTCTTGAGTCCGACATCGATGTTGCCGTCACCGGAGAAGGAGCGCGCGACCAGCTCGGCCGCGTTCCCGCCGGTGACCAGCGCCTGACCGTTGCCGACGAAGACGTTGACCGAGCCGTCGTCCTGCACCGTGGTGTTGAGATCGATCTTCTCGGCGAGCTGGTTGAGCAGCAGATCGCGCTGGTCGAGCAGGTCGTTGGGCTGGCTGCCGCGCGAATCGCCGGTGACGACCTGGGTGTTGAGCTCGGCGATCGCCGCGGTGAGCTGGTTGATCTCGTCGACGCTCGAACGGATCTCGCCGTTGAGCAGGCCGCGCTGCTCCTCGATCTCGCCGTTGACGCGGGAGAAGCGCGCGGAGAGCGACTCTGCCTCGCCGATCAATGCGGTGCGCGCGGCGATCGCGGTCGGGTCGTCGGCGACATCCTGGACGGCGGCGAAATAGTTCTCCAGCACCGGCGCCATGCCGGTGGTGGCATCGGCGAGCAGGCTGTCGACCCGCTCGGCATACTCGGCGCGCACCGAGCCATAGCCGTTGTCCGAGAGACTGGTGCGCAGCCGGGCGTCGACCAGATCGTCCTGGATGCGACGGATACCGTCGGCGGTGACGCCCTGACCGACGTAATACCCACCGGTGAACTGCGGCGTACGCGTACTGAAGTCGACGCGCTGGCGGGTATAGCCCTCGGTGGCGGCATTGGCGATGTTGTGCCCGGTGGTGGAGAGCGCGCGCTGGAAGGCCAGCAGCCCCGATACCCCCGTCCCCAGAATACTCATACCCGTCTCCCGTGGATCTGCCGGTTGATGGATGCCTGGCCGCCGTCAACCACGATCGACCACTCCACTGGACCCTGTTGCTGAACACCCCGCATCATCTACCCTCGCACTCGAGTCTTATCGGCCGGCGCCGTGGAAACTTGAGGCGCGGCAGGCGCTTCCGTGGCCTGTTCGGCGCTCATCCGTCGCAGCTTGGCATGGATGCCGAGGATCTTCTCAGCATAGCGCGGATCGGTGGCATAGCCGGCGCGCTGCAACCCACGCACGAAATCGCGCGGCGAGTCGGCATGGGCCAGCGCATCACCATAACGAGGATTGCGCTGGAGGAAATCGACATAGTCCTCGAATGAACCGGCGGGACTCGGGTAGGCACGAAAGCGCGCCTGCTCGCGCCGGGCCACGCCGTCACGATACTCGAGCGTGCCGACCGAGACGCGCTCGCCCTGCCAGGCGCGATTGGCCTTGATGCCGAAGAGGTTGAAGCTGCTGCTGCCATCGGCATGACGCGGCACGTGCTTCCCCCAGCCGGTCTCCAGCGCCGACTGTGCGAGCAGCACATGTGGATCGACACCCAGTCGCGCGGCAGCCTGCTCGGCGTGCGGGGCGAGATAGTCGAGGAACTCCTGCGGGTTGCGCGGCGGCCAGCGCCCCTCCCCGGCGCGGGCGATGCCCGTCGAGGTCGCACCCGACGCGGCCTCCTCGCTCCGGGCGGTCGGTGCCGCGTCCGTCGAGCTCTCCGCCGGATGCAGCCGCCGCAACCAGGGGGTGCGTTCGGGGACGGCGAGGGTGCGCTCGGCGCCGCTCTCGGCGCTCACCGCCGGCCCGGACGGCGAGAGCTGGCGCAGCAGCGCCTGACGGATGCCCAACCCCCGCCCATCGCTCAGGTTCGCCGCGATCTGCTGATCGTGCATCTCCTGGTACATGCGGCTGTGCTGCGAGTCGAGGATGCCCTCGCCGAGCGAGGCGGTGCGCATCTGCTTGAGCATCTGCCCGACCAGCAACGACTCGAAGGCGCGCGCGGCGGTATCGAGCGCGGCGGCATCGTTACGCCGCACCACGGCACCGAGCGACTTCAGGCTCGCCGGATCGGCGGCCAGACGGTTGCCGAGTCCCGCCCGGGCGGTGAGTGCGGAGGTGGAGTCGAGCGGCAGCATGACTAGATCACCACCAGCTCGGCGCGCAGCGCGCCGGCCTCGCGCAGCGCCTCGAGGATCGACACCAGATCGCCGGGCGCGGCGCCGACGTTGTTGACCGCGCGCACGATCTCGTCGAGCGAGGTCCCCGGGGCGAACAGGAACATGCGGTTGTTCTCCTCGGTCACGTCGATGCCGGTATCGGGCACCACCGCGGTCTGACCGCCGCCGAGCGGCTGCGGCTGCGAGACCAGGGCGTCCTCGCTGATGGTCACGGTGAGGCTGCCGTGCGAGACGGCGGCCGGATAGACCTGTACCCCGGAGCCGATGACCACGGTGCCGGTACGTGAGTTGATCACCACCCGGGCGGCCGGCTCCCCGGTCTCCACCTCCAGGTTCTCCAGGGTGGCGACGAAGTCGACCCGGCGACCCGGGTCGATCGGGGCATGGATCTGTACCGAAGAGGCGTCCATCGGCTGGGCGACGTCGTTGCCGAAGGTGCGATTGACCGCCTCGGCGAGGCGGCTGGCGGTGGTGAAGTCGGGACGGTGCAGGTTCATCACCATCAGCCCGCCCTGGGCGAAGGCGCTCGGCACCTCGCGCTCGACCGTCGCCCCCCGGGGGATACGTCCGACGCTCGGGACATTGACGGTGACCCGGCTGCCGTCGGCGCCCTCGACGCCGAAACCGCCGACGATCAGGTTGCCCTGAGCGATGGCATAGATCTCGCCATCGGCGCCCTTGAGCGGGGTCATCAGCAAGGTGCCACCACGCAGGCTCTTGGCATTACCCATCGACGAGACGGTGATGTCGATGCGCTGCCCCGGCTTGGCGAAGGGTTGAAGATCGGCGGTCACCATCACCGCGGCGACGTTCTTGAGCTGGGGATTGACGTCGGCCGGCACGGTGATGCCGAGCTGGCCGAGCATGTTCTTCATGGTCTGGATGGTGAAGGGGGTCTGGGTGGTCTGGTCGCCGGTGCCGTCGAGCCCGACCACCAGGCCATAGCCGAGCAGCTGGTTGTCGCGCACCCCGGAGATGGTGGCGAGATCCTTGACCCGCGCCACCCGGGCATCATCCGGTGCATAGGTGTTGCCCGCCAGTGCAAACGGCGCGAACACACCGAGCAGCAGCGAAAACACAAGGGCGAGACTGCGATCGTTCATGTCGAACCTCTTGCCCGCGCCATCAGAAGGGGAACAGCGGGCTGTTGGCGATCCGGGTGAGCCATCCCGGGCCATTGCTGTCGGCCAGCGCGCCGGTGCCGCCGTAGTAGATCTGGGCATTGGCGACCTGGGTCGACTGCACCGTATTGGTGGCGCTGATATCGACCGGGCGCACGATGCCGCGCAGCCGGACGTACTCCTGACCCTGGTTGATCCCCAGCCACTTCTCGCCCTGCACCACCAGATTGCCGTTGGGCAGCACCTGGGCCACGGTCACGGTGATGCTGCCGGTGAGCTGGTTGCTCTGCTTGGAGTCGCCGGCACCGTCGAAGGTGCGTCCGGCGTTCGACTCGGCGGCGAACAGCGAGGCACCGCCGGCGGTCACCGGACGACCGGCGATGCTGACGCTGCCGAGATCCATCGAGTAACCGGAATCCTTGGAGGTCGAGGTCTCGGCGGTCTTCTGGGCATTGGTGCTCTCGGCGAGCTCGACGGTGAGGATATCGCCGACCCGCCGCGCCTTGTAGTCCTCGAACAGGGTCTTGGCACGCCCCTGCTGGAAGATCGAGCCGGTGTTGAATGCGCTGGCAGCGGCCGTGGTCGGGGCCACCGTCTGGTACTCGGGCGAGTCGCCGGGGCGCGGCGGATCGAGGCTGGCACACCCGGAGAGTGCGGAGGAGATCAGTGCCAATGTCATCAGTGGGCGGGTGTTCATGCGGTGCCTCGTCCCGGCCCTCAGCGGGCCAGGTTGTTGTTGACGAACTGCAGCATCTGATCGGCGGCGGAGACGGCCTTGGAGTTGACCTCGTAGGCGCGCTGGGTCTCGATCATGTTGACCAGTTCCTCGGCGATGTTGACATTGCTGCTCTCGAGCGAACCCTGGATCACGGTGCCGATGCCGTTGAGCCCGGGATTGGACTGCTGCGCCGCACCCGAGGCCCCGGTCTCGAGAAACAGGTTCTCGCCCATCGGCTGCAGCCCGGCGGGGTTGATGAAGTCGGCCAACTGGACAATCCCCAGCTGGACCCCTTCGGGCTGGTTGGGCAACTGGGCGGTGACGGTGCCGTCCTTGCCGATGGTCAGCGACTGGGTGTCCTCGGGGACCACCAGCCCCGGCTGCAGCGGATAGCCGTTGGACATCACCACCTCGCCGTCGGCGTTGAGCTGGAAGGAGCCGTCGCGGGTATAGCCGATCTCGCCGCTGGGCAGCAGGATCTGGAAGAAGCCCCGCCCCTCGATGGCCATGTCGAGGGCGTTCTCGGTCTGGATCAGGTTGCCCTGGTTGAACAGCTTCTCGGTGGCCACGGTGCGCACGCCGGTCCCCAGGGTCAGACCCGAGGGCAGCTGTGCCTCCTGGGTGGCCTGGGCACCGGGCTGGCGCACGGTCTGGTAGAGCAGGTCCTCGAACACCGCCCGCCCCTTCTTGAAGCCGGTGGTGTTGACGTTGGCAAGATTGTTGGAGACGACCGACATACGCGTTTGCTGCGCGTCGAGTCCGGTCTTGGCGACCCAGAGGGCACGATTCATGGTGCGACTCCTGTACTGGCGCGAACGCGGTTAACTGATCCCCAGCAACTGATTGCTGGTCTGTTCGAGACTGTCTGCGGTATCCATCATCTTGACCTGCATCTCGAAGTGCCGGGAAAGCTCCATCAGCCGGGTGAGGGCCGCCACAGTATTGACGTTGCTGCCCTCGAGCATCCCGGTGACCACCTGGACACCGGCATCCGGCGGCACCGGTTGACCATCCTTTGCACGAATCAGGCCATCGTCGGTCCGCATCAGGTTGTCGGTATCGGGCTTGACCAGGCGGATGCGCTCGACCGCGGCCAGGGTGTTCGGGGCGGCGCCCTGCGGGCGCACGGTGATGGTGCCGTCGGTGCCGATCAGGATCGACTCGAAGGGTGGCACCGCGATCGGCCCGCCGTCACCGAGCACCGGCAACCCGCGCTCGGTACGCAGGATACCGACGCTGTCGACGTGCAGGTTGCCGGCGCGGGTATAGGCCTCGCCCCCGTCGGCGGCCTGCACGGCGATGAAGCCCTCGCCGCGGACGGCGACATCGAGATCGCGCCCGGTGCTCTGCAGCGGCCCCGGGGTGAAGTCGATGGCCTCGTTGCCGACCTGTACATAGTCGCGCGACGGATACACCGGCCCGCGTACCGGCGCGGTGTAGGCGTCTGCCAGCGCCTGGCGGAAGCCGTGGGTGTCGGCGTTGGCCAGGTTGTGGTTGTTGATGCTCTGGGCGTAGAGATTCTCCTTGGCCCCGGACATCGCGATGTACAGAAAACGATCCATGACTCAGCCCCGTGATCCGCGACTCAGCGGATGTTGATGATGGTCTGGGTGATGGCGTCGGCCGTGGAGATGGTCTGCGCGTTGGCCTGATAGTTGCGCTGCGCGATGATCAGGTTGACCAGCTCCTCGGCGAGATCGACGTTGGAGGCCTCGAGCCCGCCCGACTGCACCAGCCCCAGACTGCTGGTGCCGGCCTCGCCGTAGACCACGTCGCCGGCGGCATAGGACTCCGCCCAGTTGTTGTCACCGAGCTGCAGCAGGCCCTGCGGGTTGGTGAAGTTGGCCAGCGCCACCTGTCCCAGCGCCGCCGCCTGACCATTGGTGTAGCGGGCGAACACCACACCCGATTGGTCGACGTCGAAACCGACCAGACGCCCGGTGGTGAAGCCGTCCTGGTTGAGATCGTCGACCGAGTAGTCGGGGCCGAACTGGGTGATGTCGGAGAAGTCGATCGAGACCACCCCGGTGGCCTCGCCCGTGACCGGGTCGATCTCACCGAGCAGACCGCCATTGACCGGGTCGTAGTTGGCGAGATCGAAGGTGAAGTCGGTCGCCGTGGTCGGACTGGTCATCACGCCGTTGGAGTCGAAGGTGAGCTTCACCGGGCCTTGCGGCTGCGGCGGCGACAGGTTCGACCCGGAGAGATCGACATAGGCCTCCCACTCCAGGGTGTTCTCCGTCTTGACGAAGTACATGGTCGCGGTGCGCGGCGCGCCGAGCGAGTCATAGAGGGTCAGCGCGGTGGAGTACTGATAGGTCTCCGGATCGGTCTGGTCGAACTTCACCGGGGCCCCGGGCTCGAAGGCCACGCTGAACTCGTCGCCGACATCGGGTTGGGCAGACAGCGTCAGCTCCCAGCCGTTCTCGGAGATGACGTGCTGGCCACCGCTCACCGTGGCCAGCACCAGCTTGCCGTTGAGCAGATACTGCTCGTCACCAGCCGCGTTCGCCCCCTGATAGACCAGGGTCGCCGGATCGAGGATATCGGGGTCCGAGGAGTCGAGTACCGCCAGACCGCTCACGGTCACCGCGCTGGTGTTGGCGCTCCCCACGGTGGCCGTCGCCTCGGGCGCGGTCGAGAACTGATCGCCATCGGCGGGTGTGCCGTACAGCTCCATCGCCCAGCCATTGACGGTGATCGTGGTCTTGTCGCCACTGACCACGACATTCTCCGCCGCGACCGGGACCTGGGTACCGGTCCCGTCATCATAGGTGTACTCATCGTTGGTCGCGTCGTAGGTGAGGGTGAACGGGTTGAGATAGTTCGGGTTGCTCGAATCGACCACATAGACCCGCGACTCGGTCACCGCGCCGGTGTTGGCGGGATCGGCCGTCACATTGATCACCCCCGCCTCCTCGTCGACGATCTGCTCGGCCTCCGAGCTGAGGTTGATCGACATGTCGATCTCCGAGGTCGGACGCGGCGGATTGTCACCGAAGTCGAGCTGGAGGTCGCTCAACTGACCGGTGCTGAAACCGGGGTCGGGGCTGTTCTTCTCGACCGGCGGGAACACCTGCAGACGCTGGCCGGCGCTGTTGACGACGAAGCCGTCGCGGTTGACCTGGAAGGCCCCGGCGCGGGTGTAGAGCTGCTCGCCGTTGTCGTTGAGCACGAAGAATCCCTCACCGTTGATCGCGAGATCGAGCGCGTTGTCGGTGAAATCGATGTTGCCCTGGCTGAACTGCTGGGTCACCGCCTCCAGACGCACGCCCGAGCCGATGGCGGTCTTGGTGATGTCGCCGTAGGAGTTGGCGAAGACGTCGGCGAACTCGGCGCGCGACTCCTTGAAGCCGACGGTGCCGGCGTTGGCGATGTTGTTACCCGTGACCTCGAGGTCGGCCGAGGCGGCGTTCAGACCACTGAGTCCGATGCGAAAAGGCATGATGCGTCTCCTGAACTAGAGCTGATATCTGCGATGACGTCCCAGGGTCTACCGGCGCGCCGCATCCATGCGCGCGTCAACTGCCGATGCGGAACACACTGTTGAAGTCGACGTTGCCGAGCCCCTGCACCTGGAGCACCAGGCCACTGTCCTCCCCGCCCAGGGCGACGCTGCTGACCTCGCCACTGACCAGGGTGTAGAGCGCCTCGGTGCTCTCGCCGAGCAGCGCCCTGGACTTGAACTCGTAGGTGCCGCTGGGCGCCTCCGTTCCGTCGTTCGTCAAGCCGTCCCAGGTGAAGTCATGCAAGCCCGATGCCTGGGTACCGAGATCCATCGAGCGCACCACCTGTCCCGCATCGTTGTAGACGTCGACCGTAACGCCAGTCCCGGAGCTCGGCAGACTGATCGCTCCCGCCACCGTCTCCCCCGACTGGAACTCGAAGTCCTCGACCGGCACCAGTACATCGCGACCGACCAGGGACGCGCCCTGCAGGGTCTGCCATTGGCTGAACGACTGCGCCAACGACTCGAAGGCGACGGTCAGCTCCTCGATGCCGGTGACGGTGGAGAACTGCGCCAGCTCGCCGATGAACTCGCCGTTCTCCATCGGGTTGAGCGGGTCCTGGTTGGACAGCTGGGTGGTCATCAGCTTGAGGAAGTCCTCCTGGCCGAGCGAGTTGTCGATCGGTTCCTTCTTGGTGCCCTCGTAACTGCTGAGCCCCAGCCCAGTGAGCACGTCGGTATTGATTTCACTCATGGCGAGGCTCCTAGCTCTGACCGATGCGCAGGGTGCGCTGCAACAGCTGGCGCGAGGTGTTCATCACCTCGACGTTGGCCTCGTAGCTGCGCGAGGCCGACATCATGTTGGCCATCTCCTCGACGACGCTGATCGCCGGGCGGAACACATAGCCCTCCTCATTGGCCTGCGGGTGGTTGGGCTCGAAGGTCGGGATCGGCTCGGCGGTAGAGTCGACGATATCGGCCACCCGCACCGGGCGGGCCGCGCCCGTGGGGTCGCTGCGATCGAGCAGGGTCTGGAACAGCACCTGCTTCGACTTGTAGGTCTCCTCCGGCGAGCTCGCCGCGGTATTGGCGTTGGCCAGGTTTGAAGCGACGGTATTCAGTCGCACCGACTGCGCGGTCAGCGCCGAGGCCGAGGTATTGAAGACACTGAATAGGGTGCTCATGCCTTACTCCTTGCGTAGTGCGGAGCGGATGCCGGAAACCCGACGATTGAGGAACTCGAGGCTGCTCTGGAACTGCATGGCGTTCTCGGCGAAGGCGGCGCGCTCGAACTGCGGGTCGACGGTGTTGCCATCGAGCGACGGCTGCGACGGGATGCGATAGAGCGGCGCCATCGCCGAGTCCAGATCCGCGCGCGGCAGCGGCAGATGGCCCTGCCGGGTCTGCTCCAGTGGCAACAGATCGTCACGCTCGACCTGGGTGGCGAGCGCAGACCTGAAATCGATGTCCTGTGCCTTGTAGTTCGGGGTGTCCGCGTTGGCGAGGTTCGAGGCCAGCAGCTCCAGACGCTGTGCCCGCACCCGTACCGCCGCGGGCTGGATCCCCAGTGCCTTGTCGAGTGAAAGACTCATGTGGAACACGCCTGTGGCATTGACTTGCCAAAGACAAAGCAAACATCAGGCCAACCTGGAGGCTGGAGGCTGGAGGCTGGAGGCTGGAGGCTGGAGGCTGGAGGCTGGAGGCTGGAGGCTGGAGGCTGGAGGCTGGAGGCTGGAGGCTGG